>NZ_JAXCIL010000001.1:2419456-3629185 GCF_034387475.1 Pseudomonas sp. Teo4 | reverse complement strand
GCAGCCGGGCCAGGTGTTCTCGCGCAAGGTCATGACCACCACTTCCGACCTGATCACCCGCCGTCTGGGTAACGAGGGCTACACCTTCGCCAACGTCAACGGCGTGCCGCAGCCGCACGACGAAGACCACACCGTGGACATCATGTTCGTGGTCGACCCGGGCAAGCGCGCCTACGTCAACCGCATCAACTATCGCGGCAACACCAAGACCGAAGACGAAGTGCTGCGTCGCGAAATGCGCCAGATGGAAGGCGGCTGGGCGTCGACCTACCTGATCGACCAGTCCAAGACCCGTCTGGAGCGTCTGGGCTTCTTCAAGGAAGTAAACGTCGAGACTCCACCGGTGCCTGGCACCGACGACCAGGTCGACGTCAACTACAGCGTCGAAGAACAAGCTTCCGGTTCGATCACCGCCAGCGTCGGTTTCGCCCAGAGCGCCGGTCTGATCCTCGGTGGCTCGATCAGCCAGACCAACTTCCTGGGTACCGGTAACAAGGTGTCCATCGGCCTGACCCGTTCGGAATACCAGACCCGCTACAACTTCGGCTTCGTTGACCCCTACTTCACTGCCGATGGCGTCAGCCTGGGTTACAACGCCTTCTACCGCAGCACCGACTACGACGACCTCGATGTCGACGTGGCCAGCTATGCGGTCGACAGCCTGGGTGCCGGTGTCAGCCTCGGCTACCCGATCAGCGAAACCTCGCGCCTGACCTACGGCTTGACCGTACAGCAGGACAAGATCAAGACCGGTCGCTACACCGTCGACGAGATCTTCGACTTCCTCGAGCAGGAAGGCGACAACTTCCTGAACTTCAAGGCCTCGATTGGCTGGTCCGAATCGACCCTGAACAAAGGTGTGCTGGCTACCCGTGGTCACTCCCAGAGCCTGACCCTGGAATCCACCATTCCGGGCAGCGACCTGTCGTTCTACAAGCTCGACTACCGTGGCCAGCTGTTCAAGCCGATCACCAACGACTACACCCTGCGCCTGCACACCGAATTGGGCTATGGTGATGGATTCGGTGGCACTTCCGGCCTGCCGTTCTACGAGAACTACTACGCGGGTGGCTTCAACTCCGTTCGTGGCTTCAAAGACAGCAGCCTCGGCCCGCGCAGCACGCCGAGCGACGGTACCAATCCGGGCACTTTGAAGGACCCGGACCAAGACCCGCTGCCGTTCGGTGGCAACGTGCTGGTACAAGGTGGTGTCGAGTTGCTGTTCCCGCTGCCGTTCGTCAAGGACCAGCGTTCGCTGCGCACCTCCGTGTTCTGGGACGTGGGTAACGTGTTCGACACCAACTGCGGCAGCAAGCCTGACTGCGAGAAGGTTGGCTTCTCCGGCTTGGCCAGCTCGGTCGGTCTGGGTGTCACCTGGATCACTGCCCTGGGCCCGTTGAGCTTCAGCCTGGCAATGCCGGTCAAGAAGCCGGACGATGCCGATACCCAGGTGTTCCAATTCTCTCTGGGCCAGACCTTCTAAGGTCGGCCCTTGCTTAACGACAACGGTTTATCCAGGAGTGCATCGTGCGTAAGTTGACTCAACTGGCCGTATTGGCCGCGGCGCTGGTCGCCACCCCGGCTTTCGCCGAAATGAAGGTTGCCGTGCTGAACTATCAGATGGCCCTGCTCGAATCCGATGCCGCCAAGAAGTACGCGGTCGATGCCGAGAAGAAGTTCGGCCCGCAGCTGACCAAGCTCAAGTCCCTGGAAAGCAGCGCCAAAGGCATCCAGGACCGTCTGATCAAGGGCGGCGACAAGATGCAGCAGCAGGAGCGTGAGCGCCTGGAGCTCGAATTCAAGCAAAAAGCCCGTGACTTCCAGTTCCAGTCCAAGGAACTGAACGAAGCCAAGGCCGTTGCTGACCGCGACATGCTCAAGCAGCTCAAGCCGAAGCTGGACGGTGCCGTCGAGGAAGTGATCAAGAAGGGCGGCTACGACCTGGTTCTGGAGCGTGGCGCGGTCATCGATGTCAAACCTCAGTACGACATCACCCGCCAAGTCATCGAGCGTATGAACCAAGCCCGTTGATATGACCGAAACCATGACGCTCGGCCAATTGGCCGAAGCGCTCGGGGCGACCCTCAAGGGGCCCGAGGCGCTGCAGATTACCGGACTGGCCACCTTGCAGGAGGCCGGCCCCGGTCAATTGAGCTTCCTTGCCAATCCGCAATACCGCAAATACCTGGATAACAGCCAGGCTGCAGCGGTGTTGCTGAAGGCTGCGGACGCCGAAGGTTTTGCCGGTAACGCCTTGATCGTACCCGACCCGTATCTGGCCTACGCCCGCATTTCCCACCTGTTCGATCCCAAACCCAAGGCTGAGGCGGGAATTCATCCCAGCGCCGTGGTGGCCGAGGACGCTCAGGTGGATGTCAGTGCCAGTATCGGGCCATTTGTGGTCATCGAGAGTGGCGCACGCATTGGTGCCAATGTCAGCATTGGCGCGCATTGCGTCATCGGTGCACGGTGCGTGGTGGGTGAGGGTGGCTGGCTGGCGCCTCGCGTCACCCTGTACCACGATGTGACCATTGGCAAGCGTGTGGTCATTCAGTCCGGCGCCGTGATCGGTGGTGAAGGCTTCGGTTTCGCCAACGAGAAGGGTGTTTGGCGCAAGATTGCCCAGATTGGCGGTGTCACCATCGGTGATGACGTCGAAATTGGTGTCAACACTGCGGTCGACCGTGGTGCGCTGTCTGACACGCGCATCGCCGATGGGGTCAAGCTCGACAACCAGATCCAGATCGCCCACAACGTGCAGATCGGCGAACACACGGCCATGGCGGCCTGTGTCGGGATTTCCGGCAGCACGCGCATCGGCAAGCACTGCACCATCGCAGGTGGGGTCGGCATGGTCGGCCACATCGATGTATGCGACAACGTATTCGTGTCTGGAATGACCATGGTTACCCGTTCGATCACTGAACCGGGCGCCTATTCTTCCGGCACAGCCATGCAGCCGTTGGCTGACTGGCGTAAGAGTGCGGCGCGTATCCGCCAGCTGGACGACATGTCCAAGCGTCTCCAGCAGCTGGAAAAACGTGTCGATACCGTGACCTCAGGTGATCAGCCGGCATCAGAAGGCTGATACCATTTCCTGAGCGAGCGTGAACAGTCGCTAGCTGGCTCCTCTTTGGATTTGCAAAAGGAGCGTGTGGTCAGCACCTGCGCTCCCTATTCTTATTACAGGCTTCCCCCCGAAATGATGGACATCAACGAGATTCGCGAATACCTGCCTCACCGTTACCCGTTCCTGCTGGTGGACCGTGTGACGGATCTGGACTTCGAGGCCCAGAGCATTCGTGCCTACAAGAATGTCAGCATCAACGAGCCGTTTTTCAATGGCCATTTCCCGGCGCATCCGATCATGCCGGGCGTTTTGATCATCGAGGCCATGGCCCAGGCGGCCGGTATTCTCGGTTTCAAGATGCTCGACGCCAAGCCGGCCGATGGCACGCTGTACTATTTCGTCGGTTCCGACAAACTGCGTTTCCGTCAGCCGGTATTGCCGGGTGACCAACTGGTGCTCGAGGCCAAGTTCCTCAGCCGCAAGAGCATGATCTGGAAGTTCGAGTGCCGTGCGCTGGTTGACGGCAAGCCGGTCTGCTCGGCCGAGATCACCTGTGCGGAACGTTCCCTATGAATTCGATTGATCCTCGGGCGATCATCGACCCGTCGGCCAAGCTGGCCGAGGGCGTCGAAGTCGGCCCTTGGTCGATCATCGGCCCCGATGTCGAAATCGGGGAGGGTACCGTCATTGGTCCGCACGTGGTGGTCAAAGGGCCAACCCGTATTGGCAAGCACAACCGTATCTACCAGTTTTCCTCGATTGGCGAAGACACCCCTGACCTCAAGTACAAGGGTGAGCCAACTCGTCTGGTAATCGGTGATCACAATGTGATCCGTGAAGGTGTAACCATCCACCGGGGTACCGTGCAGGACCGTTCGGAAACCACCCTGGGCGATCACAACCTGATCATGGCCTATGCCCATATCGGGCATGACAGTGTCATCGGCAACCATTGCATCCTGGTCAACAACACCGCGTTGGCGGGCCATGTGCACGTGGGGGACTGGGCGATCCTGTCGGGCTACACCCTGGTGCACCAGTACTGCCACATCGGCGCCCACGCGTTTTCCGGTATGGGTACGGCTATCGGCAAGGACGTACCGGCGTTTGTCACGGTGTTCGGCAGCCCTGCAGAAGCCCGCAGCATGAACTTCGAAGGGATGCGTCGACGTGGCTTCAGCGACGAGGTCATCCACGCGCTGCGCCGTGCCTACAAGGTCGTTTATCGTCAGGGTCTGACCGTCGAAGAAGCGGTCAAGGAACTGGATGAACTGGCTGGGCAACACCCTGAGGTCGAGCTGTTCCGTCAGTCGATCCTGAACTCCGCTCGCGGCATCACCCGCTGACATGGCGCAGCTTTGTGTAGCCTTGGTCGCGGGTGAGGCCAGCGGCGACATTCTCGGCTCCGGCCTGATGCGCGCCCTCAAGGCGCGCCACCCAGAGGTTCGCTTCATCGGTGTGGGCGGCCCGCTGATGGAGGCCGAAGGCCTGCAGTCCTACTTCCCCATGGAGCGTCTGGCGGTCATGGGGTTGGTCGAGGTGCTCGGGCGCCTGCGCGAACTGCTCAAGCGGCGCAAGGTGCTGATCCAGACGCTGATCGCCGAGAAACCGGATGTGTTCATCGGCATCGACGCCCCTGACTTCACCCTCAACATCGAGTTGAAGCTGCGCCAGGCGGGTATCAAGACCGTGCACTACGTCAGCCCTTCGGTCTGGGCCTGGCGGCAGAAGCGTGTGCTGAAGATCCGCGAAGGCTGTGACCTGATGCTGACGCTGCTGCCCTTCGAGGCGCGCTTTTACGAAGAGCAGGGCGTACCGGTGCGGTTCGTTGGTCACCCGCTGGCTGACACCATCCCGCTCGAGGCCGATCGACAGGCCGCGCGCACCTCCCTTGGCCTGCCTGACGGCCCGCTGGTAGCGTTGATGCCCGGCAGCCGAGGTGGCGAAGTGGGTCGCCTGGGCGCGTTGTTCCTCGATACCGCTCAGCTATTGCGCGAGCGCATACCAGGTGTGCGCTTCGTGCTGCCATGTGCCAATGCCACGCGTCGCGCCCAGGTCGAGCAGATGCTCGAAGGCCGTGATCTGCCGCTGACCCTGCTGGATGGTCAGTCGCATCAGGCTTTGGCCGCTTGCGATGCGGTGCTGATTGCCTCGGGTACCGCCACTCTTGAGGCGCTTCTCTACAAGCGCCCGATGGTGGTGGCCTATCGTCTGGCGCCGTTGACCTTCTGGATTCTCAAGCGCTTGGTGAAGAGCCCCTACGTGTCGTTGCCAAACCTGCTCGCCCAGCGCGAGTTGGTGCCTGAGCTGCTGCAGGACGCGGCTACCAGTGAGGCCCTGGCGCAAGCCTTGGCGCCGTTGGTGGCCGACGGCAGCCGGCAGACTGAAGGTTTCGACGAGATTCACCGCATCCTGCGCCGCGACGCCTCCAATCAGGCGGCCGAAGCGGTGCTAGCTTTGCTCAAGGACCGCTGACATGCAGATCGGACTGGATTTCAACCTGGTCGAGGACCTGGTCGCGGGCGTCGACGAGGTCGGTCGCGGGCCACTGTGCGGCGCGGTCGTGACCGCAGCGGTGATTCTCGACCCGCAGCGCCCGATTCTGGGCTTGAACGATTCGAAAAAGCTTACCGAAGCCAAGCGCGAAGCGCTGTTCGATGAAATCTGCGAAAAAGCCCTGAGCTTCTGCATCGCCCGCGCCGAAGTCGAGGAAATCGACCGTCTGAACATTCTTCAGGCCACCATGCTGGCCATGCAGCGTGCGGTCGAGGGTTTGAGTGTCACGCCCAAGCTCGCGCTGATCGACGGCAACCGCTGCCCGAAGCTGGCGGTACCTGCCGCGCCGGTGATCAAGGGCGACAGCAAGGTGCCGGCCATTGCGGCTGCGTCGATCCTGGCCAAGGTTACCCGTGACCGGGAAATGAGCGCTTTCGAGCTGATGTACCCGGGTTATGGCATTGGCGGGCACAAGGGCTATCCGACCCCAGTGCACCTTGAAGCACTGGCGCGCCTTGGGCCTACGCCCATTCATCGGCGCTCCTTCGGGCCGGTGCGGGCCGCCTGGGAAGCGCGTGAAGGCGTTACCGATTCCTTGATCTGATGTGTTGGGGCCGCTGTGTGGCCCTTCGCGGGTAAACCCGCTCCCACACCGTCGTCAAGGGCGGCGTCGTATCCTGTGGGAGCGGGTTTACCCGCGAAGGGGCACACAGCGGCCCCAAACTCATTGAACAATTACGCTACAATCCCGCCCTTGTCGTTAAGCACTGCTACAGGATCATCCATGTCGGTTCCCTTCGTTCACCTGCGCGTCCACTCCGAATTCTCGCTGGTAGACGGCCTGGTGCGGATCAAGCCGCTGGCCAAGGCACTGGCCGGGATGAACATGCCCGCAGTGGCGATCACCGACCAAAGCAACATGTGCTCGCTGGTCAAGTTCTACAAGACCGCCATGGGTGCCGGGGTCAAGCCGATCTGCGGTGCCGACCTGTGGTTGGCCGGCGCCGACCCTGAAGCACCGCTGTCGCGTATCTGCTTCCTGGTCATGAGCCCAAAGGGCTACCGCAACCTCACCGAATTGATCTCGCGCGGCTGGACCGATGGCCAGCGCAATGGCCTGGTGATTCTCCAGCGTGAATGGATCGCCCCGGCAAGCGAAGGCCTGATTGCCTTGTCCGCCGGCAAGGAGGGGGATATCGGTGCGGCCCTGCTGGCAGGTCGCAGCGATGAGGCCGAGGCGCTGATGCGCGACTGGATGGCCATGTTCCCCGACCGTTTCTATGTCGAGGTGCAGCGTACCAACCGCGCCGGTGACGAAGAATACGTGCACGCCGCCGTGGCCCTGGCCGACAAACTGGGCGCGCCGCTGGTGGCGACCAACGACGTGCGTTTCATCAAACAGTCCGACTTCGACGCCCACGAGACTCGCGTTTGCATTGGCGAGGGTTGGACCCTGGATGACCCGCGTCGTCCTCGCGCCTACAGCGATCAGCAATACCTCAAAAGTGCGGAGGAAATGGCCGAGCTGTTCAGCGACCTGCCCGACGCCATCGCCAACACTGTCGAGATCGCCAAGCGCTGCAACATCCAGGTACAGTTGGGCAAGCACTTCCTGCCCGACTTCCCCACGCCCAACGGCATGGGCATCGACGACTACCTGCGCCATGTCTCCCATGAAGGCCTTGAGGAGCGTCTGGCGGTGCTCTGGCCGAAGGAGACCACGCCCAACTATGAAGAAAAGCGTCAGGTTTACCTGGACCGCCTGAAGTTCGAGCTGGATATCATCATCCAGATGGGCTTCCCCGGTTACTTCCTGATTGTTATGGACTTCATCAAGTGGGCGAAGAACAACGGCGTGCCGGTCGGCCCGGGCCGGGGTTCGGGTGCCGGTTCGCTGGTGGCTTATGTGCTGAAGATCACCGACCTCGACCCGCTGGCCTACGACCTGCTGTTCGAGCGTTTCCTCAACCCTGAACGTGTATCCATGCCCGACTTCGACGTCGACTTCTGCATGGATGGCCGTGACCGGGTGATCGAGTACGTGGCCGATGCCTACGGGCGCAATGCGGTCAGCCAGATCATCACCTTTGGCACCATGGCCGCGAAGGCGGTGGTGCGCGACGTGGCGCGGGTGCAAGGCAAGTCCTACGGCCTGGCCGACCGTCTGTCGAAGATGATCCCCTTCGAAGTCGGCATGACCCTCGAAAAGGCCTACGAGCAGGAAGAGATCCTGCGCGACTTCCTCAAGACCGACGAGGATGGCCGCGAGATCTGGGACATGGCCCTGAAGCTGGAAGGCGTCACCCGCGGTACCGGTAAGCACGCCGGCGGTGTGGTGATTGCACCAACCAAGCTGACCGACTTCTCGCCGATCGCCTGTGACGAAGAGGGCGGCGGCCTGGTGACCCAGTTCGACAAGGACGACGTCGAGGCTGCCGGCCTGGTCAAGTTCGACTTCCTCGGCCTGCGCACGCTGACCATCATCAAGTGGGCGATGGAGACGATCAACCGCGAGCAGGCCAAGAAGAACCTGCCGGACGTCAACATCGACTTCATCCCGCTCGATGACAAGAAGACCTACGAGCTGCTGCAGAAGGCCGAGACCACGGCCGTGTTCCAGCTTGAATCCCGGGGCATGAAGGAGCTGATCAAGAAGCTCAAGCCCGACTGCCTGGAAGACCTGATCGCACTGGTGGCCCTGTTCCGTCCGGGCCCGCTGCAATCAGGCATGGTGGATGACTTCATCAACCGTAAGCACGGCCGCGCCGAGCTGGCCTACCCGCACCCGGACTACCAGTACGATGGCCTGCAGCCGGTACTGGCGCCCACCTACGGCATCATCCTGTATCAGGAACAGGTGATGCAGATTGCCCAGGTCATGGCCGGCTATACCCTCGGCGGCGCCGACATGCTGCGTCGAGCCATGGGTAAGAAAAAACCGGAGGAAATGGCCAAGCAGCGTGGCGGTTTCATCGAAGGTTGCGCCAATAACGGCATTGATGGGGATCTTGCGGGTAACATCTTCGACCTTGTAGAGAAGTTCGCAGGTTACGGCTTCAACAAATCCCACTCCGCCGCCTACGGCCTGGTCTCGTATCAGACTGCCTGGTTGAAAACCCACTTCCCGGCGCCATTCATGGCTGCGGTGCTGTCGGCGGATATGCACAACACCGACAAGGTGGTCGTGCTGATCGAGGAAGTGCGCAGCATGAAGCTGCGCCTCGACGCGCCGGACGTGAACAGCTCCGACTTCAAGTTCACGGTCAACGACGATGGCCGCATCGTCTATGGTTTGGGGGCGATCAAGGGTGTGGGCGAGGGGCCGGTGGAGGCCATCGTCGAAGCGCGTGCCCAGGGTGGGCCGTTCAAGGACCTGTTCGACTTCTGTGAACGTGTTGACCTCAAGCGTGTCAACAAACGTACCCTGGATGCGCTGATCCGCAGTGGTGCGCTGGATCGCCTCGGTCCGCACTTCCACGACGAAATCAAGGCCTACCAGGCCAACATCGACCGCAACCGCGCGACCTTGCTGGCCGCGCTGGAAGAGGCCATCAAGTCCGCCGAGCAGACGGCCCGCACCGCCGACAGCGGCCACGTCGACCTGTTTGGCGGGTTGTTCGTCGAAGAGGACTCCGATGTCTATGCCAACCACCGCAAGGTGCGTGAGCTGACACTCAAGGAGCGCCTCAAAGGCGAGAAGGACACCTTGGGCCTGTACCTTACCGGCCACCCGATCGACGAATACGAAAGCGAGATCCGTCGTTTCGCCCGTCAGCGCATCATCGACCTCAAGCCGTCGCGCGATTCCCAGACCATCGCCGGCATGATCGTTGCTTTGCGTGTGATGAAGAACAAGAAGGGCGACAAGATGGGCTTCGTCACCCTGGATGACCGTTCAGGGCGTATCGAGGCCTCGCTGTTTGCCGACGCCTTCATGGCGGCCCAGTCGCTGCTGCAGGCCGATGCCATGGTGGTGGTGGAAGGCGAGGTCAGTAACGACGACTTTTCTGGCGGCTTGCGCCTGAGGGTCAAGCAAGTGATGACCATGGAGGATGCACGCACCAAACTGGCCGAAAGCCTGCGCCTGAAGGTCGCTCATGACGCGCTCAAGGGTGACCGACTGAAGTGGCTGGGCGAGCTGATCACCCGTCATCGCGGTGGTTGCCCGATCACCCTCGAATACACCGGCAGCGACGCCAAGGCTATGCTGCAGTTCGCCGACGAGTGGGCGATCGACCCGGCCGATGGCTTGATTCAAGCACTGCGTGACCAGTTCGGGCGTGAGAACGTCTTCCTGCAATATCGTTGAACCGACAAAATTTTAATCTCGACCTGAATGCGCCCGATCCCTTAAGGTAGGGCGCCAAACGGATCAACCGGCCGGCCGCCTGGCCGTAGACCCAAGACGGATGCCTATGAACCCGAACTTTCTCGATTTCGAACAGCCGATTGCCGACCTGCAAGCCAAGATCGAAGGGCTGCGCCTGGTGGGTAACGACAACTCGCTGAACATCAGCGATGAAATTGCCCGTCTGCAAGACAAGAGCAACACCCTGACCGAAAGCATCTTCGGCAACCTGACCAGCTGGCAGATCGCCCGCCTGGCCCGTCACCCGCGTCGTCCTTACACCCTGGACTACCTCGAGCACATCTTCACCGAGTTCGAAGAGCTGCACGGTGACCGTCACTTCTCCGATGACGCCGCCATCGTTGGTGGTACTGCGCGTCTGGATGGCAAGCCGGTGATGGTCATCGGCCATCAGAAAGGTCGCGAAGTGCGTGAGAAGGTGCGCCGCAACTTCGGCATGCCGCGTCCGGAAGGCTACCGCAAGGCCTGCCGCCTGATGGAAATGGCCGAACGCTTCAAGATGCCGATCCTGACTTTCATCGACACCCCGGGTGCTTACCCAGGTATCGACGCTGAAGAGCGTAACCAGAGCGAAGCCATCGCCTGGAACCTGCGTGTCATGGCGCGCCTGAAAACGCCGATCATCGCCACCGTGATTGGTGAAGGTGGTTCCGGCGGCGCACTGGCCATTGGCGTGTGCGACCAGCTGAACATGCTGCAGTATTCCACCTACTCGGTGATTTCGCCGGAAGGCTGCGCTTCGATTCTGTGGAAGACCGCCGACCGTGCGGCCGACGCGGCCGAGGCCATGGGCGTCACCGCCGAGCGCCTGAAGAGCCTGAACATCGTCGACAAGGTCATCCAGGAGCCGCTCGGCGGCGCCCACCGTGACCCTGCAAAGATGTCCGAAAGCATCCGTGCCGACCTGGTCCAGCAGCTGGACATGCTCGGCAAGCTCGACAATGACGCACTGCTGGCGCGCCGTTACGAGCGCCTGATGAGCTACGGTCTCTGATCGACCCTGGGGCCGCCTTGCGGCCCAATCGCCGGCAAGCCGGCTCCCACAGGTATTTGCGGCGACGCGAACGTTGTGGGAGCCGGCTTGCCGGCGATTGGGACGCAAAGCGGCCCCGGCGATTTTTGAACGTGTGAGGCCCTCATGATCAACCTCACCCCCTGGCTCAACGCCCCCGCCTGGCACATCGCCTTCTCCGGCGGTCTCGACTCCACTGTCCTTCTGCACCTGCTGGCCGATTACGCCCGCCACCACGCAACGCCTCCGCTGCATGCCATCCACATCCATCACGGCTTGCAACCCGCCGCCGATTCCTGGCCAGCGCATTGCCGCAGCGTCTGTGAACGGCTGGGCATCGAGCTGACCATCATCCACGTCCAGGTCGCACCCGGTGCGAGCCTCGAACAGGCTGCTCGCGATGCCCGCTACACGGCATTCAAGCAAGTGCTTGGCCCTGGCGAAATCCTGTTTACCGGCCAGCATCGCGAAGACCAGGCCGAGACCCTGCTTTTCCGCCTGTTGCGCGGCGCCGGCCTGCGTGGCTTGGCCGCGATGCCCGAGCAGCGACCGTTGGGGCAGGGCTGCCTGGTCAGGCCGTTACTGGCCACATCGCGCCAGCAATTGCACGACTACGCCCAAGCCCACCGACTTGAATGGATCGAGGACCCCTCGAACACCGATACGGACTTCGACCGCAATTACCTGCGCGGCGAGGTGTTCCCCCTTTTGCAGCAACGTTGGCCGCAAGCCAGCGCGAACATGGCGCGCTGCGCCGAGCATCTGAGCGAGGCGCAGGGGTTGCTCGATGAGTTGGCTCAAGACGACTTGGCCAAGGCACAAGCCGGGGCAGTACTCCCTTGGCTTGCATTGGATTCACTCGATCTGGCCGCGCTCATCACGTTGTCGCCTGCGCGTCAGCGCAACGCGCTGCAGTATTGGCTCGGCCGACGAACCCGGCTGCCCGATAGCCGGCACTGGGCGGGGTGGGAAGGGTTGCGTGACGCGGCTGCGGATGCGCAGCCGATCTGGCGACTTGCCGATGGTCGGCTGATGCGCAGCCATGGCCGCATCTGGTGGTTGAGTGGCGATTGGCTGCAGATGCCTGGCGCCGGGCTCGCCTGGGCGGCTCCCGACAGCGCGTTGACGTTGCCGGGCAATGGCTGCGTTCGTCTGCTTGCAACAGAACCCGCAGACAATCTGCGCATCGCTTATCGTCAGGGCGGCGAGGTGCTGGACATTCCCGGCCGCGGGCGGCGCGACCTCAAGCGCCTGCTGAACGAGTTGCAGGTTCCGCATTTCGTGCGCCCACGCCTACCGCTGCTGTACCGTGGCGAGCGCTTGCTGGCGGTGGCCAACCTGCCCGAGCTGGCGCAGGCGGATTGCCAGCTTCACTGGCTACCTCCGACGAACGCACAAGGTTTGAGCTGAAGGGTACATTCGGGTAGACTACCCTCCCTTCTTGATACAGCTTCTGTGGGTTCCGCGAAAACACAGGAGTTGCCGATTACCAAGCAGTTTTTTGCTGGGCTGATTCTGGAAATGACGAGCGAGCTCCATGCCGGGGATACCCCTGGTCTGTACAGACGCGGCAGTTTTTCGAGATGCACTGTGATTGACGCAGGTGATCGGGGGCTTCGGCCTTCCTTCGCTTTCTCCGGCGGCGCTGGCCGCCTTAACGCAGACTTCTAGGGTTTTTCATGACGCGCTACATATTCGTCACGGGCGGTGTTGTTTCTTCATTGGGGAAAGGCATTGCCTCGGCTTCCCTGGCGGCCATCCTGGAAGCGCGGGGCCTGAAGGTCACCATGCTCAAGCTGGATCCGTACATCAACGTCGATCCTGGCACCATGAGCCCGTTCCAGCACGGTGAAGTATTCGTCACCCACGACGGCGCCGAGACTGACCTCGACCTGGGCCACTACGAGCGGTTCATCCGCACCACCATGACCCAGAACAACAACTTCACCACCGGCCGCATCTACGAGCACGTACTGCGCAAGGAGCGTCGTGGTGATTACCTGGGTGCGACCATCCAGGTCATCCCGCACATCACCGACGAAATCAAGCGTCGCATCATCAAGGGTGCCGGCGATGCCGACGTGGCCCTGGTGGAAATCGGCGGTACCGTCGGTGACATCGAGTCGCAGCCGTTCCTCGAGGCTATCCGCCAGCTGCGCGTCGAAGTGGGCTCCAAGCGCGCCATGCTGATGCACCTGACCCTGGTGCCGTACATCGCCACCGCTGGCGAGACCAAGACCAAGCCGACCCAGCACTCGGTCAAGGAGCTGCGCTCCATCGGCCTGCAGCCGGACGTGCTGATCTGCCGTTCCGACCACCCGGTCGATGCTTCGTCGCGCCGCAAGATCGCGCTGTTCACCAACGTTGAAGAGCGTGCGGTCATCTCTCTGGAAGACGTCGACACCATCTACAAGATCCCGGGCGTGCTGCACGCACAGGGTCTGGACGACTTCGTCGTCGAGCGTTTCGGCCTTCAGTGCAACAGCGCCGACCTGTCCGAATGGGACAAGGTTGTCGATGCCAAGCTGAACCCGGAAAAAGAAGTCACCATCGCCATGGTCGGCAAGTACATGGAGCTGCTGGACGCGTACAAGTCGCTGATCGAAGCGATGAGCCACGCCGGCATCACCAACCGCACCAAGGTCAACCTGCGCTACATCGACTCCGAAGACATCGAGAACCAAGGCACCAGCCTGCTGGAAGGCGCTGACGCCATCCTGGTTCCTGGCGGTTTCGGCCTGCGCGGCGTGGAAGGCAAGATCACCGCGGTACAATACGCCCGCGAAAACAAGGTGCCATACCTGGGTATCTGCCTGGGCATGCAGGTTGCCGTGATCGAGTTCGCCCGTAACGTTATGGGCTGGAAAGACGCCAACTCCACCGAGTTCGACCGTAACAGCGGTCACCCGGTGGTCGGCCTGATCACCGAGTGGGCCGATGCCACCGGCGCGGTCGAAACCCGTACCGAAGCCTCTGACCTGGGCGGCACCATGCGCCTGGGCGCACAGGACTGCCAACTGGCTGCCGGCTCCAAGGTGCACGACTGCTACGGCAAGGACATCATCACCGAGCGTCATCGCCACCGCTACGAGGTCAACAACAACCTGCTGCCGCAGCTGGTCGACGCCGGCCTGGTGGTTTCCGGTCGCTCCGAAGATGGCGCGCTGGTGGAAGTGGTCGAGTCCAAGGATCACCCATGGTTCGTGGCCTGCCAGTTCCACCCGGAGTTCACCTCCACCCCGCGCGACGGCCACCCGCTGTTCAGTGGTTTCGTCAAGGCAGCCCTGGCACAGAAGAACAAGGCCTGATCCATGACCCAGAAGATCATTCGCGTCGGTAACATCGAGATCGCCAACGACAAGCCGTTCGTTCTGTTCGGCGGCATGAACGTGCTCGAGTCTCGTGATCTGGCCCTGAAGGTCTGCGAAGAGTACGTGCGGGTGACCGAGAAGCTCGGTATCCCGTACGTGTTCAAGGCCAGCTTCGACAAGGCCAACCGTTCGTCGGTGACATCGTTCCGTGGCCCTGGCATGGAGGAAGGCCTGAAGATCTTCGAGGAGATCAAGCAGACCTTCAACGTGCCGGTGATCACCGACGTGCACGAGCCGTACCAGTGCGAACCGGTTGCCAAGGTATGTGACATCATCCAGCTGCCAGCCTTCCTGTCGCGCCAGACCGATCTGGTCGTGGCGATGGCCAAGACTGGCGCGGTGATCAACATCAAGAAGGCCCAGTTCCTCGCGCCGCAGGAAATGAAGCACATCCTCAACAAGTGCGTTGAGGCCGGCAACGACCAGCTCATTCTGTGCGAGCGTGGTTCGAGCTTCGGCTACAACAACCTGGTCGTGGACATGCTCGGCTTCGGCATCATGAAGCAGTTCGAGTACCCGGTGTTCTTCGACGTGACCCACGCCCTGCAGATGCCGGGTGGCCGCGCCGACTCCGCCGGTGGCCGTCGCGCCCAGGTCACCGACCTGGCCAAGGCCGGCATGAGCCAGGGCCTGGCGGGGCTGTTCCTCGAAGCCCACCCCGACCCGGACAACGCCAAGTGCGATGGTCCTTGCGCCCTGCGCCTGGACAAGCTGGAGCCGTTCCTGGCTCAGCTCAAGCAACTGGACGACCTGGTGAAAAGTTTTCCGACGGTAGAAACCGCGTAAAGCTCATTTCTCGGGTAAAGTACCGCCCGTTCTCTCCCTGACCGTTTGGTCAGGGAGCGCTTTCTCCCGGTCTGCCTGCTGTGCCCCACCGGGTGAAGTGCAAGGATTTCCTTAAGCTGCGTTGTTTTCGTCAATTCTGGAGTGCTTACAACAATGGCAAAGATCGTCGACATCAAAGGTCGTGAAGTTCTCGACTCGCGTGGCAACCCCACCGTGGAAGCCGATGTACTGCTCGACAACGGCATCATCGGCAGCGCTTGCGCGCCGTCCGGTGCTTCCACCGGCTCGCGCGAAGCGCTGGAGCTGCGTGATGGCGACAAGAGCCGTTACCTGGGCAAGGGCGTGCTGAAGGCCGTCGCCAACATCAACGGCCCGATCCGCGACCTGCTGCTGGGCAAGGACCCGGCTGACCAGAAGGCCCTGGACCGCGCCATGATCGAACTGGACGGTACCGAGAACAAGGCCAAGCTGGGCGCCAACGCCATCCTGGCTGTGTCCCTGGCTGCCGCCAAGGCCGCTGCCCAGGACCTGGACCTGCCGCTGTACGCGCACATCGCCAACCTGAACGGCACCCCAGGCCAGTACTCCATGCCGGTTCCGATGATGAACATCATCAACGGCGGCGAGCACGCCGACAACAACGTCGACATCCAGGAGTTCATGGTTCAGCCGGTTGGCGCCAAGACCTTCTCCGACGGCCTGCGCATGGGCACCGAGATCTTCCACCACCTCAAAGCCGTGCTCAAGGCCCGTGGCCTGAACACCGCTGTAGGTGACGAAGGCGGCTTCGCGCCGAACCTGGCTTCCAACGAAGACGCTCTGGCTGCTATCGCCGAAGCGGTCGAGAAGGCTGGCTACAAGCTGGGCACCGACGTGACCCTGGCACTGGACTGCGCGGCTTCCGAGTTCTACGAAGACGGCAAGTACAACCTGTCTGGCGAAGGCAAGTCGTTCGACGCCGAAGGCTTCGCCGAGTACCTGAAAGGCCTGACCGAGCGCTTCCCGATCATCTCGATCGAAGACGGCCTGGACGAGTCCGACTGGGCTGGCTGGAAAATCCTGACCGACAAGATCGGTGCCAAGGTTCAGCTGGTTGGCGACGACCTGTTTGTGACCAACACCAAGATCCTGAAAGAAGGTATCGAGAAGGGTATCGGTAACTCGATCCTGATCAAGTTCAACCAGATCGGTTCGCTGACCGAAACCCTGGAAGCCATCCAGATGGCCAAGGCGGCTGGTTACACCGCGGTCATTTCGCACCGTTCCGGTGAAACCGAAGATTCGACCATCGCCGACCTGGCCGTTGGTACCGCTGCTGGTCAGATCAAGACCGGTTCGCTGTGCCGTTCCGACCGCGTTTCGAAGTACAACCAACTGCTGCGTATCGAAGAGCAACTGGGCGCCAAAGCGGTTTACCGTGGCCGTGCCGAGTTTCGCGGTTAAGCAAGAGATGGTAAAAAGACAGCAGCCGAGGCTGTCGGACCTTTCCTACTGAAAGTTCTGACGCTTCCAACGGGTTTCTGTCGACGAAGCCTGGCCTCGGCCAGGCTTCGTGCTATTCGGAGCCCGTGTGCGGCGTCTTTTTAACCCTGGATACCTTGATGCGCAGTCCCTATTGGTTGTTCCTCGTCCTGCTCCTGCTGCTCGGTGGCCTGCAATACCGCCTCTGGGTTGGTAATGGCAGCCTGGCGCAAGTGGCCGAGCTCAAGCAGCAGATCGCCGAGCAGCACGCAGAGAACGAGCGATTGCTCGAGCGTAACCGCGTGCTCGACGCGGAGGTCCTGGAGTTGAAGAAAGGTATGGAGACCGTCGAAGAACGGGCTCGTCATGAATTGGGAATGGTCAAAGAGGGCGAAACCCTCTTCCAGCTGCCGCAAAAATGACTGATACGCTACCGGCCTTCTGGGCCGTGATTCCTGCTGCGGGTGTGGGTGCCCGCATGGCTGCCGACCGTCCCAAGCAGTACTTGGAACTGGCCGGGCAGACGATTCTCGAGCTTAGCCTCGACTGTTTTCTTGGCCATCCGACGCTCAAGGGTGTGGTGGTAAGCATTGCTACCGATGACCCTTACTGGCCGAACCTGCGCTGCGCCAGCGATTCGCGCATCCAGCGCGCGGCGGGTGGGCGCGAGCGCGCCGACTCGGTGCTGAACGCTTTGTTGTTGCTGCATGCCCAGGGGGCGGCGGACGACGATTGGGTGCTGGTGCATGATGCGGCGCGGCCGAACCTGGCGCGTTCCGATCTGGACCGCCTGTTGTCTGAGTTGGCTGATGACCCTGTAGGTGGTTTGTTGGCGGTGCCGGCGCGTGACACGCTCAAGCGGGCCGATGCCAATGGTCGCGTCAGCGCTACCGTGGATCGCAGCACCATCTGGCAGGCCTATACGCCGCAGATGTTTCGCCTTGGGGTGTTGCATCGGGCTTTAGCCGAGTGCCTTGTTTCCGATGTGGTGGTGACTGATGAGGCGTCCGCCATTGAGTGGTCTGGTCAGGCGCCGCGGTTGATCGAGGGGCGTAGTGACAATATCAAGGTGACTCGCCCGGAAGATCTGGAGTGGTTGCGTCAGCGCTGGTCAAGCAGAATCTAACTGCTCTCGCTCTCGCTCTCGCTCTCGCTCTGCTTTTGCTTCTAGCGCGCGATAGTTCAGACGCAGCAAATTGCGACTTCAGGAGGCCGAGTGGAGGTCTTGCGGAGGGAGGTGACGGGCATGGATGCCCGTCAAGCGCTGCGGCCCAGGATGGGCCGTACAGCGCGGTCCTCCTGGGAGCAAGACCGGAGCGAGGGGACCCCGGAGCGTAGCGTAGGGGCCGGATGTAGGAGCGAGCGGTTTTTGCCTACTTTTGCCCAAGAGCAAAAGTAGGTCGCCGTAAAGGCGAAAAGGTGAATAAGCGCCTCCATGGCAAATGGATATTCACGCTGTTTAAATGCCGCCGCTTGGTTTTTAGTTTTTAGTTTTTTAGTTTAGTGGGTTTTAAAGCTTGTGAGAATATCCATTTGCCAAGGTGACGCCTAATCACCTTTCCGCTCTTACAGCGGGTCACTTTTTGGCAAACGCCCCAAAAAGTAACCAAAAAAGGCTGGCTCCTACATCCGGCCCCTACGCTTCGCTCCGGGGTTCCCTCGCTCCGGTCTTGCTCCCGGGAGGACCGCGCTGTACGGCCCATCCTGGGCCGCAGCGCTTGACGGGCATCCATGCCCGTCACCTCCCTCCGCAAGACCTCCACTCGGCCTCCTGAAGTCGCAATTGGTGGTGTCTGGTCTATCGCGCGCTTAGAAGCTAAAACAGAGCAAAGAGCAAAGAGCAAAGAGCAAAGAGCAAAGAGCAAAGAGCAAAGAGCAAAGAGCAAAGAGCAAAGAGCAAAGAGCAAAGAGCAAAGAGCAAAGAGCAAAGAGCAAAGAGCAAGACAGGGTCTGTAAGTAAGTGGAATGGTGTCTAGCGATATTCCGGTAGTTGCGAAAGCCCGGCTTTCAAGAAATCTACAAGCCGCCTCACCTTCGGAGAAAGATGTCGCTGCTGCGGATACAACGCCCAAACCGCTGTATTAGGCGGCTGATGCGCCTCCAACAGTGAGACCAACGCCCCGCTCTTAAGATGTTCCAGCACGTAATAATCCGGCAACTGGCACAACCCCATCCCCTGTAGCGCAGCATCCAGCACCGCCTGGCCACTGTTGCACCGCCAATTCCCCTGCACCCGCTGGCTGATTTCCCGACCATCCTGCTGCAGCGCCCAAAGGTCTGAGCTGCCGATCAGGCAGTTGTGCCGCGCCAACTCCGACAGGCTATGCGGTCGACCATAACGCTCCAGATAAGCCGGCGAAGCACACAGGTACATGCGCCGTGGCGCCAGGCGAGCGGCGACCAGTCGCGAGTCCTGAAGACGCCCCAGCCGAATCGCCAGGTCCATTCCCTCGTGCACCAGGTCCAGCGTCCGATTGCTCAGCTCCACCTCGACCCGCAATTGCGGATACAACGCCATGAAGCGGGTGACCAACGGCACGATAAAGCGCTCGCCGTAGGCCACCGCACAAGTCATGCGCAACAACCCTTTCGGTTCGCTGGCCAGGTCACCCATGGCTCGCAACGCTTCCTCGCGGCCGTCCTGCAAGCGCTGACAGTGCTGCAGGAATGTCTGGCCTGCTTCGCTCAACGTCACTCGGCGGGTACTGCGATACAGCAGGCGCGTCTGCAGGCGCTCTTCCAGACGGGCGATTTGCCGGCTGATGTGCGACGACGACACCCCCAGCCGTTCCGCCGCCGCGGTGAACTGGCCTGACTCGGCCACGGCGACGAACTCGTCGATGCCTTCCCAGCGACTGCTCATTGATTATCCCTGTACAGCAATAATGTTTTGTCTTTGCCTGGATTATTAATCAAATAGGCCTGAATTACACTGAGAAGCTGAATCGACACCTCGTCAGGAGACCTATGATGATCAAGTCCCGTGCTGCTGTAGCCTTCGAAGCCAAGAAACCCCTGGAAATCGTCGAAGTCGACGTGGCCATGCCCAAGGCGGGCGAAGTGTTGCTGCGCGTAGTCGCCAGCGGTGTCTGCCACACCGACGCCTATACCCTGTCCGGTGCCGACCCGGAAGGCATCTTCCCGTCGATCCTCGGCCATGAAGGCGGCGCGATCGTCGAGGCCATCGGCGAGGGTGTCACCTCGGTGGCCGTCGGTGACCATGTCATCCCGCTGTACACCCCCGAGTGCGGCCAGTGCAAATTCTGCCGCTCCGGCAAGACCAACCTGTGCCAGGCCATCCGTGCCACCCAGGGCAAGGGCCTGATGCCTGACGGCACCACCCGCTTCTCGTACAAAGGCCAGCAACTGTTCCACTACATGGGAACCTCGACCTTCTCCGAGTACACCGTGCTGCCGGAAATTTCCGTAGCCAAGATCCAGAAAGAAGCTCCGCTGGAAAAGGTCTGCCTGCTGGGCTGTGGCGTCACCACCGGTATCGGTGCTGTGCTCAACACCGCCAAGGTCAAGCCAGGTGACACCGTGGCCATCTTCGGCTTGGGCGGCATCGGTCTTTCGGCGGTCATTGGTGCAGTCAAGGCCAAGGCTTCGCGCATCATCGCCATCGACATCAATCCGGCCAAGTTCGAAATCGCCCGCCAGTTGGGTGCAACCGACTGCGTCAACCCGAAAGATTACGATCGCCCGATCCAGGAAGTAATCGTCGACCTCACCGATGGTGGTGTGGACTTCTCGTTCGAATGCATCGGTAACGTGCAGTTGATGCGTGCGGCCCTGGAGTGCTGCCACAAGGGCTGGGGCGAGTCGGTCATCATCGGTGTGGCTGGCGCAGGCCAGGAAATCGCCACCCGTCCGTTCCAGCTGGTGACCGGTCGCGTCTGGCGCGGTTCGGCGTTCGGCGGCGTGCGCGGTCGCAGCGAGCTGCCAAGCTACGTCGAAATGTCCGAAAAAGGCGAGATCCCGCTGGATACCTTCATCACTCACACCATGGGTCTGGAGGACATCAACAAGGCCTTCGACCTGATGCATGAAGGCAAGAGCATCCGCAGCGTGATCCACTTCTGAGGTCAGTCATGAGCCTGGATAACATCTCCTGCCAGAAAAGCTTCGGCGGCTGGCACAAGCGTTACCGGCATCACTCCAAGGTGCTGGGCTGTGACATGGTGTTCGCCGTGTACCTGCCGCCGCAGGCTGAACAAGGCGAGAAGCTGCCGGTGCTCTACTGGCTGAGCGGCCTGACCTGCACCGATGAGAACTTCATGCAAAAGGCCGGCGCCCAGCGCCTGGCCGCCGAGCTTGGCCTGATCATCGTCGCCCCGGACACCAGTCCGCGTGGCGAGCAGGTGCCCGGCGACCCCGATGGCGCCTGGGACTTCGGCCTCGGTGCTGGCTTCTACCTCAATGCCACCCAGCAACCTTGGGCCAAGCACTACCGTATGCATGATTACGTGGTCGAGGAGTTGCCGGCGCTGATCGAGGCGCATTTCCCAGCCTCCGACCAGCGCAGCATCAGCGGCCACTCCATGGGTGGGCACGGTGCCTTGGTCTGCGCATTGCGCAACCCGGGGCGCTACCGCTCGGTATCGGCGTTTTCGCCCATCAGCAATCCAATGGATTGCCCGTGGGGCGAGAAGGCCTTCAGCCGTTACCTGGGTGACGACCGTGCACGCTGGCGCGAGTGGGATGCCAGTGTGCTGCTGGCCGAGACGCCGTCCGGTGAGTGTCCGCCTTTGCTGGTGGACCAGGGCGACCGGGATGACTTCCTCGAGAAGCAGCTCAAACCTGAGGCACTGGAGCAGTCGGCGCGCAAGGGGGGGCATGAGCTGACCTTGCGGCTGCAGCCGGGCTATGACCATAGCTACTACTTCATCGCCAGCTTCATCGATGAACACCTGCGCCATCACGCACTGGCGTTGGGACGGGCGTAGCAGCGGTGTTGGCCTGATCGCCGGCAAGCCGGCTCCTACAGGTACTGCGGTGATCTCAAGGTCGTCGGAGTCCATGTGGGAGTCGGCTTGCCGGCGATCGGGCGCGTAGCGGCCGCAATACCCAGCCTAATCGCCAGTAAAGCAGGTAGAATCACGCCCTGACTCAAACAGGGCGTTTTTCTATGCGTATTGGCCACGGCTACGATGTGCACCGTTTTTGCGACGGTGATTTCATTACCCTGGGCGGGGTGCGTATCCCCCACAAATACGGCCTGCTGGCCCATTCCGACGGTGACGTGCTGCTGCACGCGCTGAGCGATGCCTTGCTTGGCGCGGCAGCGCTGGGTGACATCGGCAAGCATTTCCCCGACACCGACCCTCAATTCAAGGGCGCCGACAGCCGCGCTCTGCTGCGCCATGTGGTCGGCATCGTGCTGGCCAAGGGCTGGAAAGTCGGCAATGTCGACGCCACCATCGTGGCCCAGGCACCGAAAATGGCGCCGCACATTGAAACCATGCGCCTGCTGATCGCCGAGGACCTGCAAGTCGAACTCGACCAGGTCAACGTCAAGGCCACCACCACCGAAAAATTGGGCTTCACCGGCCGTGAGGAGGGTATCGCCGTGCATTCGGTTGCCCTGTTGCTGCCAGCATGATCGAACAAGACCTGCTCGGCCCGCGTGCATCGGGCCAATCTCTGGGCACCGCAGTGCTCAAGGCGGTAGCCGAAGACTTCCAGGTGGACGAAGTGCTGGACATCCCGCTGTCCGGTCAGGGCGAGCACCTGTGGCTATGGGTTGAAAAGCGTGACCTCAATACCGAAGAGGCTGCCCGTCGCCTGGCACGCGCGGCCGGCGTGCCGGTTCGTGCCATCAGCTATGCCGGCCTCAAGGACCGTCAGGCGCTGACACGCCAGTGGTTCAGCCTGCACCTGCCGGGCAAGGCCGACCCTGACCTGTCCCGCGCCGAAGACGACACGCTGCGTGTGCTCAAGCAGGTACGCCACCAGCGCAAGTTGCAGCGTGGTGCCCATTCCGCCAACGGCTTCACCTTGCGTCTGACTGCACTGGCGGCAGACCACCAGGCGCTGGATGCAAGGCTGGAGCAGCTCAAGCAGCAAGGCGTACCCAACTACTTCGGCACGCAACGTTTTGGTCACGGCGGCGGCAATGTGCATGACGCCCAGGACTGGGCGCAACGCAAGGCGCTACCGGAACAGCGCAATGTGCGCTCTCGGCTGCTGTCGGCGGCGCGCAGTTACGTCTTCAACCAAGTGCTGGCGGCCCGTGTTGCCGATGGCAGTTGGCAGCGTGCGCAGGTTGGCGATCTGTTGGCGTTCACCGACAGCCGTAGTTTCTTTCCGGCAGGCGAGCAGGAATGTTCCGATCCTCGACTGGCCATTCTCGACTTGCATCCTACCGGCCCTATGTGGGGTGAAGGCCCGTCGCCCGCCGCGGGCGCGACCTCTGAATTGGAGTCGGCTATCGCCGGGCAGCACATGGCACTTTGCCAATGGCTGGCACAAGCGGGAATGAGTCACGAACGACGTATCCTGCGGCTCCCTATTGG
Source organism: Pseudomonas sp. Teo4 (assembly GCF_034387475.1). Lineage (NCBI taxonomy): Bacteria > Pseudomonadati > Pseudomonadota > Gammaproteobacteria > Pseudomonadales > Pseudomonadaceae > Pseudomonas > Pseudomonas sp. Teo4. The sequence continues at coordinate 3,606,105 of NZ_JAXCIL010000001.1, read as the reverse complement.
CGGCTTGTCGTGGCATTATCCCGAGCCTGATATCCTGCAACTGGAATTCGTCCTTCCGGCCGGATGCTTCGCCACCGTGGTGGTGCGCGAAATCGTCGATCTGGTGCCGGGAGGGCAGACGGACAGCCCATGCGTATTCTGATTTCAAATGATGACGGTGTTACCGCCCCGGGCATTGCTGCGCTGCATGCTGCGCTGGCGGATTACGCCGAGTGTGTGGTGATCGCCCCGGAGCAAGACAAGAGCGGCGCCAGCAGCTCGCTGACGCTCGACCGGCCATTGCACCCGCAAACCCTGGCCAATGGCTTCATCAGCCTCAACGGCACGCCAACCGACTGTGTGCACCTTGGGTTGAACGGGTTGCTGCCGCAAACACCAGACATGGTCGTTTCCGGTATCAACCTGGGCGCCAACCTGGGGGACGACGTGCTGTACTCCGGCACGGTTGCCGCAGCGCTCGAAGGCCGCTTCCTCGGCGGGACGTCGCTGGCGTTTTCGCTGCTGTCGCGCCAGACCGACAACCTGCCGGCTGCGGCGTACATCGCACGTCGGCTGGTGGAGGCACAGTCGCGCCTCGAGCTGCCACCTCGCACGGTGCTCAACATCAATATTCCCAACTTGCCGCTGGAGCATATCCGTGGCATTCAGCTCACCCGTCTCGGTCATCGGGCGCGGGCGGCTGCGCCTACCAAGGTGGTGAACCCTCGTGGCAAGGAAGGCTACTGGATTGCCGTGGCTGGCGATGCCGAGGATGGCGGGCCGGGTACCGACTTCCATGCGGTGATGCAAGGCTACGTGTCGATTACGCCACTGCAGTTGGACCGTACCTTCAACGATGCCTTCGAGCGCTTCGATGGCTGGCTGGAGGGCGTACTCTGATGCGCGAACACGACGATCTGCTGCGCCGCGGCATCGGCATGACTTCCCAGCGTACCCGGGAACGGCTGATCCAGCGTCTGTGCGAGGAAGGCGTATCGAACACCAAGGTGCTCGACGCCATCCGTCGTACGCCGCGCCACCTGTTCGTCGATGAGGCCTTGGCACATCGCGCCTATGAAGACACTGCGTTGCCGATCGGGCACAACCAGACGATCTCGCAGCCGTTCATGGTGGCGCACATGAGTGAGCTGCTGCTGGAGGCTGGCCCACTGGACAAAGTGCTGGAGATTGGCACTGGGTCGGGTTATCAGACGGCGATTCTGGCCCAGTTGGTCGAGCGGGTGTTTTCGGTGGAGCGGATCAAGGTTCTGCAGGACCGCGCCAAAGAGCGCCTGGTCGAGCTCAACCTGCGCAACGTGGTATTTCGCTGGGGCGATGGCTGCGAAGGCTGGCAGGCCTTGGCGCCCTACAATGGCATCATCGTCACTGCCGTGGCGCCGGAAGTCCCGCAGGCGCTGCTCGATCAATTGGCGCCTGGCGGTCGCATGGTGATACCCGTGGGCCCGGCAGGCGAGGTGCAGCAACTGATGCTGATCGTCCGTGAAGAGCATGGTTTCTCCCGCCGCGTACTGGGGGCGGTGCGCTTCGTGCCTCTGCTGAATGGCCCGTTGGCCTGAGCCGTACGGAATATTTGCGCGGGCGTCGAATTCTTGCCGTAGCGCCCTGTCTATCTGCGGTGCGGCCGAGTTGCATCTCAGGCTGTGCTGAGCCCTCCCAAGGCGGACGGGCTCAGTTATAATTGCAACAATATTGCATTTCATTTCGTCTTATCGTTTACGGCACCATGAGGGGAGCGCGGGTGGGTCACACAGTCGTTCAGCAGCGCAGGGATCGGTCGGGTTTGAAGCTTCTGGTGATCGCACTGGCCATGGGCAGCCTGCTGACCGGGTGTTCGAGCACCGGCTCGAGCGGCGCACGGGTGGTCGACCGCAACACCACGGCACCCAAGCGACCGGCGGTGACCTCGGGCCAGTACATCGTCAAGCCCGGCGATACGCTGTTCTCCATCGCTTTCCGCTACGGCTGGGACTACAAGGAGCTGGCGGCACGTAACGGCATCTCGGCGCCCTATACCATCCGTCCCGGCCAGGCGATACGTTTCAGCAGCGGCTCCAGCAGCAGTACCACCGTGGTTTCCAACCCATCGTCTTCGAGCAAGACAACGGTGATTCGCCGCCCCGTTGGCAGCACCGCCACGCCGCCTGCCAGCAGTAGCAAACCGGCGACCTCAACGCCCGCAACTCCGGCGCCGGTAGTCACTACCGTGCCTGCCGCAGAGCGCGCCGTGGGCGGTTGGACCTGGCCGGCGAACGGTGTCTTGATTGGTAAATTTGCTTCAAACGGTAGTTTGAATAAAGGCATTGATATCGCCGGTGATTTGGGACAGCCTGTTTTTGCTGCAGCTGATGGTTCGGTGGTCTACGCCGGCAGTGGCTTGAGGGGCTACGGCGAGCTGATCATCATCAAGCACAGCGATACCTACGTCAGTGCCTACGGTCACAACCGCAGGCTTTTGGTTCGGGAGGGGCAGCAGGTCAAGGCAGGGCAGTCGATTGCTGAAATGGGGTCCACGGGCACTGATCGGGTGAAGCTGCATTTCGAGATTCGCCGCCAGGGCAAACCCGTCGATCCTCTCCAGTTCCTGCCACGCCGTTGATCGTTGTACCCGGCCTGTTCCTGTGATGTAGAGGGGACAGGCTCCAGCGCTGCCAGGGAAACAGGTGCCGCTCGAGTCTGAGTTCGAACTCAGCAAAGGACTATAACAATGGCTCTCAATAAAGAAGCGCCGGAGTTTGACATCGACGATGACGTCCTCCTGATGGAGACGGGCATCGTTTTGGAAACGGATGTGGTGTCAGACGAACCTGCTGTACCTTCGGTTCGGACCAGGGCCAAATCAGGCTCTACGCTCAAGCAACACAAGTACATCGATTACAGCCGGGCGCTCGATGCCACCCAGCTGTATCTGAACGAGATAGGATTCTCGCCTCTGCTTTCGCCAGAAGAGGAAGTGCACTTTGCGCGCCTGTCGCAAAAGGGCGATCCCGCTGGCCGTAAACGCATGATCGAAAGCAACCTGCGCTTGGTTGTGAAGATCGCCCGTCGCTATGTCAATCGTGGGCTGTCGCTGCTCGACCTGATCGAGGAGGGCAACCTGGGGCTGATTCGCGCGGTCGAGAAGTTCGACCCTGAGCGCGGATTCCGCTTCTCGACTTACGCGACCTGGTGGATTCGCCAGACCATCGAGCGGGCGATCATGAACCAGACCCGCACCATTCGCCTGCCGATCCACGTGGTCAAGGAGCTCAACGTCTACCTGCGCGCCGCGCGGGAGCTGACCCAGAAGCTTGACCACGAACCGTCACCCGAAGAAATCGCCACCCTGCTGGAGAAGCCGGTTGCCGAGGTCAAGCGCATGCTCGGCCTCAACGAACGGGTTTCCTCGGTGGACGTTTCCCTCGGGCCGGATTCGGACAAGACCCTGCTCGATACGCTGACCGATGATCGGCCAACCGATCCGTGCGAGCTGCTGCAGGATGACGACCTGTCGCAGAGCATCGATCAGTGGTTGGGCGAGCTTACCGACAAGCAGCGTGAGGTGGTGGTACGCCGCTTTGGTCTGCGTGGTCATGAGAGCAGCACCCTGGAAGATGTGGGTCTGGAGATCGGCCTGACCCGTGAGCGTGTGCGGCAGATCCAGGTGGAGGGGCTCAAGCGTCTGCGCGAGATCCTTGAGAAGAACGGCCTATCCAGCGAGTCGTTGTTCCAGTAGCCAAGGCTGCATTGCAAAACGCCCCGATGACCTCGGGGCGTTTTTGTTTGACTTGTGGGGCCTGATCGCTCGCAGACGGGACTCCCACTGGTATGGGAGATGCCATCTGTGGGAGCTGGCTTGCCAGAGATTGGGCTGCTGCGCAGCCCCTGCCAGCACACGCACTGCAAAAGGCCCTGTCCAAGCAATATGTACCGCGCTAGCCCAGTAACATCACGTGTAAGCCTTTGCTTACTTGTTTTGTAAGCTATCTATGGAAGTCTCAGTAAATTAATGTCGTTTCCAGCGCCTGCCTTTTTCTAACTCCTTGAAAAACATAGTTTATTCGGCTGTGAGGAAATGTGTCCCCCGCAATATCTTGTGAGGTTTCGCGGTTGCTCGCCCGGCTCAAATCGCTAGTATTCGAACTGTGCACAGGGACATGCACAGGCTTTCAGGATGAAGGCCAGGGACATCGCAAGAAGCGATTTCATCAGGATGATGTTTGGGACAAGCAGGGACTACGGAAAAAATGTGGGCGGGTCAAACCGCCCCTTTTTTTGCCTGCTGAAAATGAAAAAAGGCCCTTTCGGGCCTTTTTCTTGTCTGGCTGCGATCAACGCTCCAGATCGGCAATCTTGCCGGTTTTGCCATCCCACTCTTCAGCGTCTGGCAGGGCGTCCTTACGCTCGGTGATATTGGGCCAAATCTCTGCCAGCTCGGCGTTCAGCTCGATGAAGTTTTCCATGCCCGCGGGAATCTCGTCTTCCGAGAAAATCGCTTGCGCAGGGCACTCAGGCTCGCACAGAGCGCAGTCGATGCACTCGTCCGGGTGAATGACCAGGAAGTTCGGGCCTTCGTAGAAGCAGTCCACCGGACAGACTTCCACGCAGTCGGTGTATTTGCATTTGATGCAGTTGTCGGTGACGACGAAGGTCATTTCTAGTTCTCTCCTCAGGCGACGGCGGCGGCCCTTCCTCTCGGGGCCGCGCGGTTTGCGGGTGTTTGGCTGCAGGCCAGGCTAATAACCTGCAGCACCAGCAAACCGCGGCGGATTCTACCAGCTTGTTGTGGGCGCCGTTATAACAGGTTCTTTAGTTGATATAGCGTTTCGATAGCTTGGCGAGGCGTCATCTCGTCCAGGTCCAGCTTGCCCAGCTTCTCGATGGCTGGGTGTGGCAGGCTGGCAAACAGATCGCTCTGGTGCGGAACGTGCGGTTCGTCCTTGGCTTTCTTCACCACTGGCGGCTCGTGGGGCAGGCTTGCGGTTTCCAGACGCCCCAGGTGTTCGCGGGCGCGCTGGATGACCGGGCCTGGTACGCCAGCCAGTTGCGCAACGGCCAGGCCGTAGCTTTGGCTGGCCGGGCCGGGCAGCACATGGTGCAGGAAGACGATGCGCTCGTTGTGCTCGGTGGCGTTCAGGTGCACGTTGGCCACCAAAGGCTCGCTTTCCGGCAGCACGGTCAGTTCGAAGTAGTGTGTGGCGAACAGGGTGTAGGCACGCAGTTGCGCCAAGCGCTCGGCAGCTGCCCAGGCCAGCGACAGGCCGTCGAAGGTGCTGGTGCCGCGGCCGACTTCGTCCATCAGCACCAGGCTGCGGTCGGTGGCATTGTGCAGAATGTTCGCGGTTTCGCTCATCTCGACCATGAATGTCGAGCGGCCACCGGCCAGGTCATCGCTGGAGCCGATACGGGTGAAAATGCGGTCGACCAGCGACAGCTCGCAACGCGCTGCAGGCACGAAGCTGCCGATGTGCGCCATCAGCACGATCAGTGCGGTCTGGCGCATGTAGGTGGATTTACCACCCATGTTCGGGCCGGTGATGATCAGCATGCGGGTGCTGTTGTCCAGGCTCAGGTCATTGGCCACGAACGGTGTGGTCAGCACCTGCTCGACCACTGGGTGACGGCCCTGGTCGATGCGCAGGCAAGGCTCGTCGACGAAGCTTGGGCAGTTGAGGTCAAGGTTGAGCGCACGCTCGGCGAGGTTGCTCAGCACATCCAGTTCGGCCAGCGCTGCGGCGCTGTCTTGCAGCGGTGCCAAGTGGCCGATCAGGGTTTCGAGCAGGGCGTCGTAAAGCATCTTCTCGCGGGCGAGGGCGCGGCTCTTGGCCGACAGCGCCTTGTCCTCGAAGGCCTTGAGCTCCGGAGTGATGAAGCGCTCTGCGCCCTTGAGAGTCTGGCGGCGGATGTAGTCGCCCGGGGCCTGCTCGGCCTGCTTGGTCGGCAACTCGATGTAGTAGCCATGCACGCGGTTGTAGCCGACCTTCAGGTTGGCCAGGCCGGTGCGCGCCTTCTCGCGGGCTTCGAGGTCGATGAGGAACTGGCCGGCGTTCTCGCTTATTGCCAGCAGCTCGTCCAGCTCGTTGTCGTAGCCGGTCTTGAGCACGCCGCCGTCGCGGATGACCGCTGGCGGGTTGTCGATGATCGCACGCTCCAGCAGGCTCGCCAGCTCCGGGTAGGTGCCGGTGATGACAGCCAGGCGCGCCAGATGCGGCGCTTCCAGCTCGGCCATGGCGTTTTGCAGCTCGGGCAGGGCACCGAGGGCATCGCGCAGCCGTGCCAGGTCGCGTGGGCGGGCGTTACGCAAGCCGATACGGGCAAGAATCCGCTCGATATCGCCAATTTCCTTCAGCTGCGGCTGCAGCTTTTCGAAGCGGTAGCCGTCAAGCAGGCAGCGGATCGAGTCCTGGCGTGCCTGCAGCACCTTGAGGTCGCGCAGGGGGCGGTTCAGCCAGCGGGTCAGCAGGCGGCTGGCCATGGCGGTCTGGCAGCGGTCGATCACCGACTGCAGGGTGTTGTCACGCCCACCTGCCAGGTTGATGTCCAGCTCCAGGTTGCGGCGGCTGGCGCCGTCGAGGATCACCGTGTCATCCATGCGCTCGTGACGCAGGCTGCGCAGGTGGGGCAGGGTGGTGCGCTGGGTTTCCTTGGCGTAGGTCAGCAGGCAGCCGGCCGCGCCGATGGCCAGGGTCAGTTTGTCGCAGCCGAACCCTTTGAGGTCCTTGGTCGCGAACTGCTGGCACAGGCTCTTGCGTGCCGACTCCCGGTCGAAGTCCCACGGTGCACGGCGTCGGGCGCCTGGGCGTTTCTCCGCTGGCAGGCCCTGTGGCCAGTCATCGGGGAACAGCAACTCAACCGGGTTGATGCGTTCGAGCTCGGCCAGCAGGTTCTCCCAGCCCTTGATTTCCTGGACGGTGAAGTTGCCGCTGGTGATATCCAGCACCGCCAGGCCGAACAGGCGCTCGTCACCCAGCAGGGCGGCGATCAGGTTGTCGCGGCGCTCGTCGAGCAGGGCCTCGTCACTGACGGTGCCGGGGGTGATGATCCGCACTACTTGGCGCTCGACCGGGCCCTTGCTGGTGGCTGGGTCGCCGATCTGCTCGCAGATCACTACCGACTCGCCGAGCTTGACCAGCTTGGCCAGGTAGCCCTCGGCCGAGTGGAAGGGAATCCCGCACATGGGGATCGACTGGCCCGCCGACTGACCACGCGCGGTCAGGGTGATATCCAGCAGTTTTGCGGCTTTTTTCGCGTCTTCGTAGAAGATCTCGTAAAAGTCGCCCATGCGGTAGAACATCAGCTGGTCCGGGTGCTGGTTTTTCAGCTTCCAGTACTGCTGCATCATCGGGGTGTGTGCGGAAAGATCAGACATTCAGGGCCTTACAGCGGGGTGATCTGGTTGGCGATTGTGAAACGGGCAATGGTACAGGCTTTTTCTTCGAGATGCAGGCGCGCCCTGATGTTGGCGAAGGGCTTTGGGGTCCCGTTCGGCGCGCACGGGTGCTAGGGTTGTGGCCAGTCTTGTCGAGGAACCCTTCATGGACCCAATTACCACGCTTTCCACACGCCTGGGCGAGCACCTGCGACGCTTCGGCGCTCAGGTCACCACTGCCGAGTCCTGCACCGGCGGCGGCATTGCCGAGGCCATCACCCGTGTGCCGGGCAGTTCGGCCTGGTTCGAGGCGGGCTACGTGACTTATTCCAATGCCCAGAAAACCCGTCAGTTGGATGTGCCCGAAGCCTTGTTCACCCAGGTTGGTGCCGTCAGCCGGGAAGTGGTCGAAGCCATGGTTCGTGGTGCGCAGGCTGCCAGCGGGGCGCGCTTCGCGGTCGCGGTCAGCGGCGTTGCCGGGCCTGATGGGGGTTCCGTCGCCAAGCCGGTGGGTACCGTTTGGTTGGCCTGGGCCGATGGCGAGCATGTGCGCAGCGAGCACCGACACTTCGATGGCGACCGTGAAGCGGTGCGCCGACAAACGGTGATCGCCGCGTTAGACGGCTTGTTACAGCTTGGCGGCGACTAAATCGACGACAGGGGTTTGCTCAAGCGAATCCCTGTGGAATAATACTGGCTACTTATACAGTTATTCGGGCCGTCAGGGCCGGTCGATCACGTGAGGATTTCAATGGACGACAACAAGAAGCGCGCCTTGGCTGCGGCCCTGGGTCAAATCGAACGCCAATTCGGCAAGGGCGCGGTCATGCGTATGGGCGACCATGAGCGTCAGGCCATCCCCGCTATCTCCACCGGCTCCCTGGGTCTGGACATCGCCCTTGGCATCGGCGGCCTGCCAAAAGGCCGTATCGTCGAAATCTACGGTCCGGAATCGTCGGGTAAGACTACCCTGACCCTGTCGGTCATCGCCGAAGCCCAGAAGAACGGCGCCACCTGCGCCTTCGTCGACGCCGAACACGCCCTTGACCCTGAATACGCTGGCAAGCTGGGCGTCAATGTCGACGACCTGCTGGTCTCGCAGCCGGACACCGGCGAACAGGCTCTGGAAATCACCGACATGCTGGTGCGCTCCAATGCCGTTGACGTGATCATCGTCGACTCCGTTGCAGCCCTGGTACCGAAGGCTGAAATCGAAGGCGAAATGGGCGACATGCACGTGGGCTTGCAAGCCCGCCTGATGTCCCAGGCCCTGCGTAAAATTACCGGTAACATCAAGAATGCCAACTGCCTGGTCATCTTCATCAACCAGATCCGTATGAAGATCGGTGTGATGTTCGGTAGCCCGGAAACCACCACGGGTGGTAACGCCCTGAAGTTCTACGCTTCTGTGCGCCTGGACATCCGTCGTACTGGCGCGGTCAAGGAAGGCGATGAGGTGGTCGGTAGCGAAACCCGCGTCAAGATCGTCAAGAACAAGGTCTCGCCTCCATTCCGTCAGGCCGAATTCCAGATCCTTTACGGCAAGGGTATCTACCGCAACGGTGAAATCATCGACCTGGGCGTTTCCCAAGGCCTGGTGGAAAAATCCGGTGCCTGGTACAGCTACCAGGGCAACAAGATTGGCCAGGGCAAGGCTAACGCCGCCAAGTTCCTGCAAGAGAACCCGGCCGTTGGCGCCGAGATCGAGAAGCTGATTCGCGAGAAACTGCTGAATGCAGGTGCTGTTGCCGCCGCTGGCAAGGCCGCGGCCGCTGAAGCCGATGCCGACGATATGGCTGACGCCGACGCCGGTTATTGATTGGCCCTATGTCCGTCGTACTCGACACTCCCGTCGCCGTTCGGCGGACAGCCATGGACCTGCTCGCGCGTCGCGAGCACGGTCGTGTCGAGCTGACGCGCAAGCTGCGTCAGCGCGGCGCACCGGATGAACTGATCGAGCCTGCACTCGATCGACTCGCTGAAGAGGGGCTGCTCAGTGAAGCCCGCTATCTCGAAAGTTTCATCCGATACCGTTCCAACTCTGGTTATGGCCCCGCACGTATTCGTGAGGAGCTAGGCCAGCGTGGCTTGGACCGCAGCGACATCGACCAGGCACTGCGCGATAGCGAAGTGAATTGGTCGGAGCGATTGCAGGATGTCTGGCAGCGCAAGTTTGCCGGGCAACTACCCCACGACCCTCGCAGCCGTGCACAGCAGACCCGATTTCTTGCCTACCGTGGTTTCTCCATGGAGATGATCGGCCGACTGCTGAGCGGACGCGGGTTGGACGATTACTGAGCAACTGTCTTGTGCTGCCTGTACCGGCCTCATCGCCGCGGTTCGTCGCCACGGCAAGCCGGCTCCTACAGGTAATGCGTTGATATCGAGGTCGACGCGGTCCATGTGGGAGCCGGCTTGCCGGCGATGACGCCCATTGCCACAACACATCACCAAATTTTTCAGCTTACCTTCAAGGCCTCCCTGGCCCGTTGGGTCGTGTGCATCGGCTCAGGCTTGGCCCAGTTTTCCGGCAGATTGATAAAGTCCACCAGCTCGCGCAGGCGGCCCTGGTCGCGGCCGTTGAAGGCGAAGCTCAGCCGCGTCAAATGGCTGAATTTGCCTGGCTCGTGTTCAGTACCACTGTCGGGATGTTGGTGATACTTGCCACTCAGGCGCAGATCGGCGAACCCCTCCTGGATTTCATACAGCGCGGCATCGCTCAGCGCATGATGCATGCGAATCACGAACTGATTCTTCAGCCAGCGGCTGGAGTGGTAGTTGCTGTAGAACTGGTTGATTTCTTCCACCGCTTCGTCGGCAGAGTGGACAAGCCGGAGTAGCTTCAGGTCGCTGGGCAGAATGTAGCGGTTCTCTTCCAGCTGGCGACTAAAGAAGTCCAGGGCATCGTGCCAGAAACTGCCACCTGGCGAGTCAAGCAGCACCACCGGAACCAGTGGGCTCTTTCCGGTCTGGATCAAGGTCAGCACTTCAAGTGCTTCATCCAGCGTACCGAAGCCACCTGGGCACAGCACCAGGGCGTCGGCTTCCTTGACGAAGAACAGTTTGCGAATGAAGAAGAAGTGGAATGGCAGCAGCTTGTCGGTGCCGCCCACTGTGGCGTTGGCGTGCTGCTCGAACGGGAGGGTGATGTTGAAGCCCAGGCTGTGTTCACTGCCAGCGCCCTCGTGGGCTGCGGCCATGATGCCGCCTCCCGCGCCGGTGATGACCATCATGTCGGAACGGGCCAAGGTAGCACCGAGCTCGCGAGCCAGCGCGTACATCGGGTGTTCCAGCGGTGTGCGGGCCGAGCCGAACACCGTGACCTTGCGGCGGCCTTTGTAGTGTTGAAGGGTACGGAAGGAATGGTCCAGTTCGCGCAGGGCTTGCAGGGTGATCTTGGCGCTCCAGCGATCAGTGTCATCGTGGGCCATGCGCAGGACGGTCAACATCATGTCGCGATACAAGGGCATGTTGGGGCTGTCGGGGGCGACCAGTTGCAGTTGTTCGTCGATCTTGTTCAGGTCGATGCCGCTGTCCCTGAAGTGTTTGGACAAGAGCTCGTTCGGTTGGTAAGGCATTCAACGTCTCCTTCTGCAGCAAAACCCCTGACCGGGCCGATGGCGTGGCTCGGTCGCGACACTGCGTGTGTCGCTGGCTGCTGTGGCTCGAGTGTGCATCCCGAGCATTGCAGTAGGCCTTCAAGGCCGTGGTGCAGTGGCAATCAATCCATCTAGTTGATTTCAGAACCCTCGCTATCAATCTAGACCCTCGCGCTCGTTCCTGCTGGAAGGCGCGCACTGGCCATTCGTCGGCACATGGCCAATGGCGGTGAGGGTTTGGTTAACTGGGAAAGCGAATCGTGTCGATGCAGGAGGTGGCGGTATGCATCGCTTGGTTATCGAGGTGGACTCCCAGCTCTATCAGCAGCTGGAAAATGCGGCGCAGGATCACCATGTAAGCCTGGAGACGGAGTGCCGTCGCAGGTTGGCGACGCTGGAGTGCCAGTCACGCTACTTGCAGGCGCTGCTGGCGGAAATGCGCGCCGACGATGAACCGCAGCGCGCACAGGGTGAACGGGTCGTCTGATTACTTCTTCTTGTTTCCGGCGGAGCAGCTGGCGGCGTCGAATGCCTGGTCCATGACGGGTTGGTTGGTCTTGTAGACCGTGAAGCGATACACCATCACCGCGCCCTTGGACATCAGATTGCGGTAGCCGCTGTTGCGGCACACGCTGTCACCCAGCTGGCTGCGCACTTGCGCCGGGTTTTCCTGCATGCGTGCGGCGTGTTCGGCGCGCACGCTTAGGTGGTTGACCAGCGCCTTGCCTTCGACGGTGTAACCCTGATCGAGGATGTCTTCGTTGATGGCGCGAGGTGTGCCTACGCTGCTTTCCTTGGCGACCTTCTGCAGCAGCTTGTTCAGCTCGAACTCCTGCTTGGACGCCGCCTGGGCAGCCAGGGGCAGGGTGAGCAACAGGCTCAGGGTCGGGACAATAAGACGCAGCATGAATCTCTCCTGGTTCGATGACTGGCGCTTTGACCTGCGCCGGCAGGTGGCGTTCCCTGTAACCCGCGTCTTTGCCGGTAATATTTAGGGCGCCAAAACGTCGATTATAAGGGAGCGGCCGGCATACCTGCACGGCAAATGGCACCTGCTCTGGTAGACTGGCGCTTTGTTTTCGCCGAGTCGTTGCAGTGTTCATTTCCAACCTGTCCAAAGGCCTGCCAGCATGAGCCATGCGGTAGCGCGCCTGCGCGCCGAACGCCTGGCACGCAGCAACAAACCCTTCATCGCCCGTGGTTCACGTGCCGAGCGGTGTCCCGACTGCCGGGTGATCGCCACCCACTGCCTGTGCGCCTGGAAGCCTCGGGTCGACGCCGACTCTGGCGTGTGCCTGCTGATGCACGATACCGAGCCACTGAAACCGACCAATACCGGTTGGCTGATCGCCGACCTGATCGAAGACACGTCCGCGTTTGGCTGGTTGCGCACATCGGTTGACGACCGTCTGTTGGCGCTGCTCGAAGACCCGCAATGGCAGCCCTACATCGTGTTTCCAGGCGAATTCGTGGCGCAAGAGCGTGTGGTCAGCGAAGTCGTGCGAGAACCGGGCAAGCGCCCGCTGTTCATTCTGCTCGATGCCACCTGGACCGAAGCACGCAAGATGTTTCGCAAGAGCCCCTACCTTGATCGCTTCCCGGTCCTGAGCCTTCAGGCCGAGCAGATGTCGCGCTATCGCCTGCGCCGCTCCAAGCGTGACGATCATTTCTGTACCGCCGAAGTGGCGGCCATGTGCCTGGAGCTCGCGGGTGACAGCCAGGCCTCCCAGGCCCTGGACGCCTACCTGGACGTGTTCAGTCTGCATTACCTGAGCGGAAAGCGTCGCCTGCCGCTGGATGAGCAGGATGACACCCATCAGCGTTTGCATACCTTCCTATAGTCCAAGGGGCAACAGTGCCCCGATGGTTCATAATGACGGAGCTGGCAGCCAGGGTGGGCGAGGCGGCAGGGTGTTTGGCTTGACCACCCCCGACCGCGCTCGGCATCCTTGGCGCCGATTCCCCGCCGGGCGCTCCCTTACCCCGCATGCGCCTGGCACAGAACAGGATCCATAGATCGATGGCCACTTACGAAATCCTGATTGCCGATGACCACCCGCTGTTTCGCAGCGCTCTGCGCCAGGCGGTAACGCTGGGCCTGGGCCCGGACGTACGCCTGGTAGAAGTAGCGAGCATCGCCGAACTGGAAACCCGCCTCAGCGAAAAAGCCGACTGGGATTTGGTCCTGCTGGACCTGAACATGCCCGGTGCTTACGGCTTCTCCGGCCTGGTGCTGCTGCGCGGCCAGTACCCGCAAATTCCAGTGGTGATGGTTTCGGCCCAGGAAGAAGCGGCCGTGGTGGTGAAGTCCAGAGAATTCGGCGCCAGTGGTTTCATTCCCAAGTCCAGCGAGCTGAGCAAGATCCAGGAAGCTGTGCAGAAAGTGCTCGACGGTGATGTCTGGTGGCCGCCGCAAGCGTTCGAAAAGGTCGATGTCTCTGCCGAAGCCAAGGCCGCAAGTGAAGGTCTGGCCAGCCTGACCCCGCAGCAGTTCCGCGTATTGACCATGGTCTGCGAAGGGTTGCTGAACAAGCAGATCGCCTACGAGCTGAATGTGTCCGAGGCCACCATCAAGGCCCACGTCACGGCGATCTTCCGTAAACTGGGCGTGCGTACTCGAACCCAGGCTGCATTGCTGTTGCAACAACTGGAATCAGTTGCGGCTAGCTAATCGCCTGCTGCTTCACGCTTTTTTGACTCCTGCTCGGCTAGCCTGCTGGCCTTTTAACGGTGAAGTGACACTTATGTCGCCATTCAAAGGCCAGACTGGCCTCAAACGTATCGTCAATGCTGCCGGTTACTCGCTCGATGGCCTGCGCACCGCGTTCAAGGGCGAGGCTGCGTTCCGCCAGTTGGTACTGCTCAATGTGCTGTTGATTCCGATCGCTTTCTGGCTGCCGGTTACTCGTGCAGAGCGGGCAATCATGATTGCGGTCTGCCTGTTGGGCTTGATCGTCGAGTTGTTCAACTCGGCGGTGGAAGCTGCGATCGACCGTATCTCGCTGGAGCGCCACCCCTTGTCGAAGAACGCCAAGGACATGGGCAGCGCCGCACAACTGGTAGCGCTGACCATGGTGGCGGTGGTCTGGGGTGTGATTCTGCTTTAAGCGATCGGCGGCAGGACGATTTCGTCGCTGCGGGTAAAGCCTGCGGTGAAATTGCGGCACAGTTCGAGAAACTCGCGCATGGCCGAGGTCTGGTATTTCTGCTTGTGCCAGATGAAGTAGAACTGGCGCATCAAGTCCAGCTCGGGGGTTTCCACCGGCACCAGGCTTCCTCGACGAAATGCGTCGCGCAGCGCCAGGCGTGAGATGCAACCGATGCCCAGCCCCGACTCCACGGCACGTTTGATCGCCTCGGTGTGCTCAAGCTCTAGGCGAATGTTCAGGTTGGCGCGGTGATGGCGCATGGCTTGGTCGAACGTCAGCCGGGTGCCGGAGCCCTGTTCGCGGAGAATCCAGGCTTCCTGCGAGAGCGTCTGGACATCTGCGCGGCCAAGCTTGGCCAGTGGGTGTTGGGGGGCGCAGAACACCACCAGTTCATCCTCGACCCAGGGCTGCACTTCGAGGTCCGGGTGGTTGCAGTCACCTTCGATTAGACCCAGATCAATTTCGTAATGGGCAACCTGTTGCACGATATGCGCAGTGTTCTGCACGTGCAGTTTTACCTGGCTCTCTGGGTGCACCTGCATGAAGCTGCCGATCAGCAAGGTTGCCAGGTAGTTGCCGATGGTGAGCGTCGCGCCGACAGCCAGAGAGCCAAAACCGGACTTGCCATTGAGCAGGTCTTCGATCTCCTTGGCTTGGTCGAGCAGAGCGACAGCCTGGGGTAAAAGCTGGTGGCCCAAGGCATTGAGGCTCAGGCGCTTGCCGGCACGGTCGAACAACTGGCAACTGGATTGACGCTCCAGTTCAGTGATCGAGGTACTGGCAGCTGATTGCGATAGCGCAAGCAAGCTCGCAGCGCGCGACACGCTTTGGTGCTGAGCGACGGCGACGAAGACCTGTAGCTGACGTAGTGTGAATCGCATATCGATATAACCGATAACACATATCTTGATAATTCAGTTAACAGATATTGTCGCTGCCCCTAAACTATCGCGCAACTGTACGCCTTGCGCGCGCTGCGTTTTTCTTCAGGAGCCCCTTAGATGAGCAACATGAACCACGAACGTGTCCTCAGTGTGCACCACTGGAACGACACCCTGTTCAGCTTCAAGTGCACCCGTGACCCGGGCCTGCGCTTCGAGAACGGTCAGTTCGTGATGATCGGCCTGCAACAGGACAGCGGCCGTCCGCTCATGCGCGCCTATTCCATCGCTTCGCCGAACTGGGAAGAGCATCTGGAGTTCTTCAGCATCAAGGTGCCGGATGGTCCGCTGACCTCCCAACTGCAGCACCTGAAGGAAGGCGACGAGATCATCATCAGCAAGAAGCCTACCGGCACCCTGGTACTCGATGACCTGAACCCAGGCAAGCACCTGTACCTGCTGAGCACCGGCACTGGCCTGGCGCCGTTCATGAGCGTCATTCAGGACCCGGAAACCTACGAGCGCTTCGAGAAAGTGATTCTGGTCCACGGCGTGCGTTACGTGAACGAAGTGGCTTACCGCGAGTTCATCACCGAGCACCTGCCGCAGAACGAGTTCTTCGGTGAAGCGGTTCGTGACAAGCTGATCTACTACCCGACCGTTACCCGTGAACCGTTCGAGAACCAGGGCCGCCTGACCGACCTGATGCGCAGCGGCAAGCTGTTCAGCGACATCGGTCTGCCACCGATCAACCCGCAGGACGACCGCGCGATGATCTGCGGCAGCCCGAGCATGCTCGACGAGACCAGCGAAGTGCTGGACAGCTTCGGCCTGAAGATCTCCGCGCGTATGCGTGAGCCAGGTGACTACCTGATCGAGCGTGCCTTCGTCGAGAAGTAAGGCGTACGCTGGAACGAAAAACGCAGGCCTTGGCCTGCGTTTTTTTATGCCTGAGAATTTCACTGGCCCTATAGCCGGCAAGCCAGCTCCCCCAGGTTCTGCGGTGTTCTGAAGGTCTGCACGGCCCCTGTGGGAGCCGGCTTGCCGGCGATAGGGGCGCAGAGCTGCCCCATTGGCCTGGGCTAGTATTCAGCAGTCCAGCACAACCTCCTGCACCCGGATCACATCCGGCTGCGGATACTGCCACCTGACCTGCACATCCCAGAACTTTACCCCATACACCCGTTCCGGCGGCGGTACCTGATACGCTGGCCGTGGGTCCTGCCCGAGGCACTGCTCTATCAGCTCGACCAGAGGCTCTCCCAAGCGCAAAGCATGCTCCCTGGCCTGGCGCAACGCACTGTCGCTCCAGCTCACGTCGATGGCCTCAGGCGCATCGCCAGCCATCAGGTTCTGCGCCTCGGCAATGCTGTCGGCGTAGGGCACATAGGGTTTGATGTCCAGCACAGGTGTGCCATCGAGCAGGTCGATTCCCGACAGCAGCAGGCGCCCTGGCTCCACGGCTTCCAGACGAACCACCGACTGGCCGATGCCATTGGGCCGGTGGGTAGCACGGGTGGCGAACACGCCCATGCTTTTGTTGCCGCCGAGGCGGGGTGGGCGCACTTTCAGGCGGGGCTTGTCCTCCAGCGCCTGGTGGAACAGGAATAGCAACCAGACATGGCTTACCTGTTCCAGGCCTGCCACTGCCTCGCCTTGATCGTAGGGTGGCAGCAGCTCGAGAACGCCCCTCGCCGCGGGTGCCAGGCGGGGTTGGCGGGGAATCGCGAACTTCTCCTTGAAGCAGGAGCGCACGATGCCAACGGGCGAAACCGTATGTTGCATGGCCACTCAGCCGCGCACGCGCAGGGTCAGGCCCTTGAGGAAGTTGCGCAGCAACTGGTCGCCGCAAGGGCGGTAGTTGTCATGGCCGACCTTGCGGAACAGGGCGCTGAGTTCAGGTTTGGACACTGGGAAGTTGACCGACTTGAGGATCGCGTGCAGGTCTTCTTCCTTGAGCTCGAAGGCCACCCGCAGCTTCTTGAGGACGGTGTTGTTGGTCACGGGCAGCTCGACTGGCAGCGGTGGGCGGCTGTCGTCCTTGCCGCGACGGTAGATCACCAGGCCGTCGAGGAAATGTGCCATGACCCGCTCGGGGCAACGCACGAAGCCTGCCTCGTCCTCTTTCTTCAGGTAGGTGGCGAGTACCACCGGGTGCACTTCGAGGCCAGACAGCCCGATGATCTCGACCATCTTGGCGTCGTTCACCTTGAGCATGTAGCGCAGGCTGCGCAGGACGTCGTTGTGGTTCATTGTTGCTAAATCCTGTTCAAAGCCACGCCAAGGCGCGGCGCATTGCTTAGAAACGTTCGGTACCGGCCAGATAGCGCCATTGGCCCAGTGGTAGTTTGCCCATGGACACGCCGCCCAGGCGGATGCGGCGCATGCCGAGCACCTCCAGGCGCAGGTAGGCGCACAGTTCGGCGATCTGCCCTGGTTGCGGGTTCTTCAGGGCCATGCGCAGGTGGGTCTCGTTCTGCCAGCTGGCCTTGGCCTTGGGTAGCTCCCGGTCATTGCGCGTGGCGCCACGGGCCAGGCGTTCCAGCGCCTGTGGCGTGGTCTCGCCGCGAACTTCGATGATGTATTCCTGTTCCATGCGACGCAGGTCGGCGTCGATTTTGCGGGTTGCCCGCCAGTCCTGGGTGAATACCTGCAGGCCGCTGGCACCCCGCTCGAGTGGTGCGATGCAGGAGAGCCGGGAAAAGTGCCCGTGCAAGGGGCGCACACCTTCGCGGTGGGCTTCGCTGAGGTTGCCCATGTTCATGCTGGCGCGCGCGGTTTCGCTGTCGACATTGGCCGGCTGGTTCATCAACAGGGTGACCGGCTCCAGCGCCTCGGCGCGTGCTCCGGGCAGCAGTTCGATGCGCTGGCTGTCGACCTTGAATTGGGGCTGCTCGACCACCACGCCATCGACCGTGACCCAGCCACCTTCGATATACAGCTCGGCTTCGCGGCGTGAGCAGCCGAGTTGCTCGATCAGGCGTTTGGACAGGCGGACGGGTTCAGACATGGCTGTAATTCGCAAAAACGGGGAAAGGCGACCATTGTACCTGCCTGTGCACGCCAGATGATGGGAATCTATGTCAATTCCGCCTTTTCGGAAGCATCGCACGCAATGGTCGTCGCTTGTCTTAGGACGTTGTACGAATCAGCCTCATGTGCAGCAGCGGGTAAGGCTGCCCCAGCCCGTCGGTTTCCGAGCGTCCGATGACTTCAAACCCTTCGTGCAGGTAGAAACCCAAGGCCTGCGGGTTCTGCTCGTTGACATCCAGACGCTCGGCATTCAGCTCGTCGATGGCGTAGTGCAGCAGCCGCTTGCCGACGCCCATGCCTCGGCTTTCGGGTGCGACGAACAGCATGTCGACCTGCCCATTGGCCACGCCGGCAAATCCAAGAATGCGCTGGTGCTTGTCTTTGCAGCAGATCAGCATCACAGCATCGAGGTAGCGGTGCAGGACATGTTCACGCAACAGCAGGATGTAGTGCTCAGGCAGAAAGTCGTGAGTGGCGCGAACAGAGGCTTCCCAGACCTGGACCAGTTCGGGGTAGTCGTTCAAACGTGGTGTGTGGAGCGTCATTGCCAGCGGCATCGCGGGTATCCTCAAAGGCCATTGAGATCACCATAGATGCAAAAAAATACCCCGCCAGTGGGCGGGGTATTTTCGGTGGCCATGCCTTAGATGGGCTCTGCCCACATGTCGTACTCGTCGGCGTCGACCACGCGGCAACGAACCTTGTCGCCCGGCTTGAAGCCGTGGTCGCCGTCGATGAACACGCTGCCGTCGATTTCCGGTGCATCGAAGAAGCTGCGGCCAACCGAACCTTGCTCTTCGACTTCATCGATCAGCACTTCGATTTCCTTGCCGATGCGCAGTTGCAGGCGTGCTGCACTGATTGCCTGCTGGTGGGCCATGAAGCGGTCCCAGCGCTCCTGCTTGACGTCATCCGGCACTTCTTCCAGGCCCAGGTCGTTGGCCGGGGCGCCTTCGACAGGCGAGTACTGGAAGCAGCCTACGCGGTCGAGCTGGGCCTCGGTCAGCCAGTCCAGCAGGTACTGGAAGTCCTCTTCGGTTTCGCCTGGGAAGCCGACGATGAAGGTCGAGCGGATTACCAGCTCGGGGCACTGTTCGCGCCAGTTCTTGATGCGCGCCAGGGTGCGATCTTCGAAGGCCGGGCGCTTCATCGACTTGAGTACCTTGGGGCTGGCGTGCTGGAACGGGATGTCCAGGTACGGCAGGATCTTGCCAGCAGCCATCAGCGGGATGACGTCGTCGACGTTCGGGTACGGGTAGACGTAGTGCAGACGCACCCAGGCGCCCAGGCTGCTCAGGGCTTCGCACAGCTCGAGCATGCGGGTCTTGACCGGGCGACCGTTCCAGAAGTCGGTCTTGTACTTGACGTCGACGCCGTAGGCGCTGGTGTCCTGGGAAATCACCAGGATCTCCTTGACGCCGGCCTTGACCAGGCGCTCGGCCTCGCTCAGCACTTCACCCACCGGGCGGCTGACCAGCTTGCCGCGCATCGATGGAATGATGCAGAAGCTGCAGCTGTGGTTGCAGCCTTCGGAAATCTTCAGGTAGGCGTAGTGACGCGGGGTCAGCTTGACCCCCTGCGGCGGTACCAGGTCGATCAGCGGGTTGTGGTCCTGGCGCGGCGGCACTACTTCGTGCACGGCGTTGACCACCTGCTCGTACTGCTGCGGGCCGGTGACCGACAGCACGCTCGGGTGCACGTCGCGGATGTTGCCTTCGTCGACACCCATGCAGCCGGTGACGATGACCTTGCCGTTTTCCTTGATCGCTTCGCCGATCACTTCAAGCGACTCGGCCTTGGCGCTGTCGATGAAGCCGCAGGTGTTGACCACCACTACGTCGGCGTCCTCGTAGGTGGGCACGACTTCATAACCTTCCATGCGCAGTTGGGTCAGGATGCGCTCGGAATCGACCAGGGCCTTGGGGCAACCCAGGGAAACAAAGCCGACCTTCGGCGTGGCGGGAGTGGTGGACATGGCTAACCTCGGTATTGAAACAGGCCACCCCAGCCTGTGGCGGGGCGATCCAGGTGGGCGTTTTTGGCGCCTCTGATCAAAAAGTGCGCAATTCTAGCGAGCGCAAGGTCGCTTGACCAGCAGAAATACGACGAACGCTGCGCTATGCTTCGCGCCATTACGTCCGGGTTTCTGCAATACCCTGGCGTGGGGGTGAATTCTATCGGCCTTCGGGGCCGTCTGCGGGAGTGGTCGATGGTTCAGGCAAGCAGTCATGCCGAAAGCGGGCACGGCGAGAAACAGGGCGCGGCCCGGTCGTTGGGCCTGCTCGTGGCAGCTGTTGGGGTGGTCTATGGCGATATCGGTACCAGCCCGTTGTACACACTCAAAGAGGTGTTCTCCGGTGGATACGGGGTGCCGGTGAACCATGATGGCGTATTGGGGATCCTGTCGCTGATCCTCTGGTCGTTGTTGTGGGTGGTGTCGTTCAAGTACGTGATGTTTATCCTGCGCGCCGACAACCAGGGCGAGGGTGGCACCATGGCACTGATATCACTGGCGCGGCGGGCCACAGCGGACTATCCGCGCTTGCGTACCTTGATCGTGATCTGCGGCCTGATCGGCACTTCGCTGTTCTACGGTGACAGCATGATCACCCCGGCGATTTCGGTATTGTCGGCGGTGGAGGGTATGGGGCTGGCATTCGAAGGCATCGACCATTGGGTGGTGCCAATATCCCTGGTGGTGCTGGTGGCACTGTTCCTGGTGCAGAAGCACGGTACCGACAAGATTGGTAAATTGTTCGGGCCGATAATGGTCGTCTGGTTCCTCGCCCTGGCGGCACTGGGCGTGCATGGCATTGCGCAAAGTCCGGAAGTAATGAGAGCGTTCAACCCGGCGTGGGCAGTGAACTTTTTCGTTGTCCACCCCGGCATGGGAGTGGCCATTCTGGGGGCGGTGGTGCTGGCGCTGACCGGTGCCGAGGCGTTGTACGCCGACATGGGCCATTTTGGCCGCAAGCCGATCGCCCGTGCCTGGTTCGCACTGGTGCTGCCAGCGCTGGTGCTCAATTACTTTGGCCAGGGCGCGATCCTGCTGCAGAACCCCGATGCCGCACGCAACCCGTTCTACCTGCTGGCGCCAAGTTGGGCGCTGCTGCCGATGGTCGGCTTGGCTACGATGGCCACGGTGATTGCCTCGCAAGCGGTGATTTCAGGGGCGTTCTCCCTGACCCGTCAGGCCATCCAGCTGGGTTATATCCCACGCATGCAGATCCAGCACACTTCCAGCGATGAACAGGGGCAGATCTACATCGGCGCGGTGAACTGGACGTTGATGGCTGCGGTGGTGCTGCTGGTGATCGGTTTCGAGTCGTCTGGCGCCCTGGCTGCGGCCTACGGTGTGGCCGTGACCGGGACCATGCTGATGACCACCATACTGGTGGCGGCGGTCATGTTGCTGTTGTGGAAGTGGTCGCCGCTGCTGGCGGTGCCGATCCTGCTGGGCTTCCTCTTCGTTGACGGCCTGTTCTTCGCCGCTAACGTGCCCAAAGTCTTTCAAGGTGGGGCCTTCCCAGTGTTGGCCGGTGGCGTGCTGCTGCTGTTGATGAGCACTTGGAAGCGTGGCAAGCAGATTCTGGTCGAGCGTATCGATGAAGGCGCACTACCGTTGCCGATCTTCATCAGCAGTATTCGTGTACAGCCCCCGCATCGTGTCGAAGGCACAGCAGTGTTCCTGACTGCGCGGGCGGACGCGGTGCCCCATGCGCTGCTGCACAACATGTTGCACAACCAGGTGCTGCACAGCCAGGTGGTGCTGCTGACCGTGGTCAGCGAAGACCGGCCGCGGGTACCGGAACAGGAGCGTTTCGAGGTGGAGGCCTACGGTGATGGCTTCTTCCGCGTGTTGCTGCATTTCGGCTTCATGGACGAGCCGGACGTGCCTGAAGCGCTGAAGTTGTGCCATCTGGACGAGCTGGACTTCAGCCCGATGCGCACGACCTACTTCCTCAGCCGTGAGACGGTGATTGCTTCGCGCCTGGAGGGGATGTCGCGTTGGAGGGGTAACTTGTTCGCGTTCTTGCTGAAGAATGCCAACGGTAACCTGCGGTTCTTCAACTTGCCGTTGAACCGGGTGATCGAGCTGGGGACCCAGGTCGAGATTTGAAGGGGCCTGTACCGGCCTTATCGCCGGCAAGCCGGCTCCCACAGGTACTGCGGTGAACTCAAGGTTGTCGCGGTCCATGGAGCAACTGTCTTGTGCTGCCTGTGCCGGCCTCATCGCCGGCAAGCCGACTCCTACAGGTACAGCAGTGATCTCAGGATTGGCGAGGTCCATGTGGGAGCCGGCTTGCCGGCGATGAGGCCAGAACAGGCATCACAAGACAGTTGCCCGCAAGGACCTCACCGATCTTGAGATCACCGTTGTACCTTTGGAAGCTGGCTTGCCGCAGCGGCGGGCCGCGGTGCGGCCCTGGCTGAACCTCAGTTCTGTTCAGCCACGCTGGACTTCCCCTGGCGCGTTTCAATCTCGCCAATCAAACGCTTGGCCAGTGCCGGGTAGTTCTCATCGAAGTGGTGGCCGCCTGGCAGTTTCAGGCGCTCCCCCACAGCGGTCTTGTCGGTGCAACCGCTTTCGTCGGTTTCCTCCACGCCATACACGCAGACCACCTTGGACGCCGGCAACTTGGCCATTTCCGGCCCGGTCGGCGCTTCCTGGCCTTCCTTGCCCAGCCAGCCTTCCACCTCGATCTCGAAGCTGCCACTACGGGCGAACGCCAGCAGCATCACGGCATCGATGCGCTGCTGGTCTTCGACAGGCAGGCGGTTGTAGATGGCTGGCAGCACATCTGCACCGAACGAATAACCGGTCAGTACGAAGCGCTTGGTGCCCCATTTCTGACGGTAGTGCTGCATCAGTTCGGACAGGTCGGCGGCACTTTGTTCCGGAGTCTTGTGCTGCCAGTAGTAACGCAGCGTGTCGATGCCGACCACGGGGTAGCCGAGCTTGGCCATTTCACCCGCCACGTCGCGGTCGAGGTCGCGCCAGCCGCCATCGCCAGAGAGGAACAGGGTAACGGTATCGGTGGTCTGGCCAGCAGGCACTTCCACCACAGGAATAGCCAGGGCGTTGCCGTCATGGCCTACCAGGGCCTGGGTCAACTGGGCCTTGAGTACCTGCGGCAGGTGGATGTCATAGTCGCTGATGCTGGTCTCGGCATTGGCCTGGTCGCGCACGAACGCGGCGCTGGCGTCATCCGGGTTGTCGTTCCAGGCCACGTTCCAGTGGCCGTGGGCGGCTGCCTTCGGCAGGGCAGTGGGGCAGCCCGGTTGTTCCAGGCTGAAGTCGACGGAGATGGCCCGGGCCTTGTCGTCGCTCTGGCTGGCCAGCCAGCGCCAGGCCTGGGCGGCACCTGGGCCGATGCCGGCGACCAGGGTCGGCTTGTCGGACAGTTGGCTCAAGGCCTGGTCCAGGGCCTGTTGCTGTTTGCCGCAATCGCTCGGAGGCAGAATCACCTGCACCAGCTGGGCTTCGCCGGCCTGGCTCAGGTCCAGCAGCTGTTTGTCGGTGAGGGCCTGGTCCTGGGGCACGCCGATGGCGACCCTGGCCTTGGCGTGAACACCAGGGGTGACGCGGGTGATGCTGGTGCCGTTGAGGGTCAGTTGTTCCAGGCGTGCCTCGGGCGCCGGGCGGGTCCATAGCCAGAAGGCCACTGCGCCGCACAGTGCGGCCAGCAGCAAGGGAATCAGTACGTACAGCCAATAGCGTCGGATCATCAACGTTTCACCAATCCAGTCAGGCCGCCGGCAATCAGGGCGGCAGTGTCAGCCAGTGCCACCAGCGGGTCGAGCCCGGCCGGCACGGCCATGTAACGAGGTTCCCAGTCCGGTTGGAATTTATCCTTGAAGCGGCGCAGCCCCTGGAAGTTGTAAAGCTGCTCGCCGCGCCGGAACACCATCGAGCCCAAGCGCTGTGTCAGTGGGGCGCCACGACGGGGTTGCAGGCCGGAAAGCGGCACCATTCCCAGGCTGAAACGTGAGTAGTCGTGGCTTTTGTAATGGAGGATCAGGCCGATCATCATGAATTCCATGGTCAGCTTCGGCGCTTCTGGGTGTGCGCGCATCAGGTCGAGGCTGGCCAGTTCGTTGCTGTGGGTTTCCAGCAGGTTGGCGAAGGCTACCGGCCGACCCTGGAAGCGAATCAGGGCGATGCGGAAATGTTGCAGGTACTCGGGGCTGAACCGCCCGAGCGAGAAGCCTTTCTCGCGCACGTTCTTGCCACCGAGCCAGGCGTCGGAAATCTCCTTCAGTTCGGCCAGGGGCGCTTGCCCAGGCTCATGGATCTCCAGGCTCAGGCCATCCCGGCCCCCGCGGTTCCAGGTGTAGCGCAGGTCTTTCATTTCCTTGCCCTTGGCTTCGAGGTCGAAGCGGCGCAGGTCGACCCTGGCCTCCTCGCCGAGCTTGAGCGCGGTCAGGCCGATATCCATGTAGAACGGCAGGTTCTCCGCACGTACCTGGTAGAACACCGGGCGGGCGTGGTGAAGGTCGCACAGGTCGCGGAACTGCCAGATCATCTCGGCACGCTCCTGCGCCGGGCCGATTGGGTCGTACAGGGCCACCAGGCTTCGGCCACGGCGGGCGTACATAAGGAAGGCCTTGTCGCTTGGGTGGAACAGCAGCGCCTTGTCGCCGGTCAGGGCCAGACCGCCATCGGGTTGGTCGGAAGCCAGCAGAATCTGGTTGGCGCGCTGCAGTTCATCATCGTCGGGCAAGTGGATTACCGGCCGGGCGGTACGCAGCAGCCAGGTCAGGGATACGATTACCAGCAATACCGCGCTGCCCATCGCGGCTCGCAGACCGCGTGGCGCATCGGCGTCGAGGGTGAACTGCCACCACAGTTGATGGCTGTAGGGTACATCCTGATAAGCGAACAGCAGCAGCCAAACCGATGCGCCGACCACACAGGCGCTGGCCACCAGGTAGATAGGCGAGAACGGTAGTTCCAGCAGGCGGCTGGGTCGGTAGAACGAGCGCCGGAACAACGCCAGCAGTGCGGCAGTGGTGGTCAGCAGGCTTGCCTCTTCCCAGTCGAAGCCCTTGAGCAGTGATAGCAGGGCGCCGACTAGCAGCAGCACGGTGGTCAGCAGCCAGGCTGCCGACAGCCGGCGGCGCAAGCCTTGGGCCAGCAGCAGGCAGAGGACGCCAATCAGGCTGGCGCCGAAGTGCGAGGCGTCGATGAGCCGGTGGGGGACCAGAAAGCCCATGTGTTCGAGGCGGGTGTCGATTTCCGGTGTGGCGCCAGAAAACAGCAGCACCACGCCGGAGAGAAACACCAGAATCGCCAGGATCGGCGCCGCCAGCCCGGAGGCGGCTTTGATTGCCTGCTGGGCGAACAGCAAGCGCCGGGCTTCATTGGCCAGCAGCAGTACGCATGCCAGCAACAACGGCAGCACGACATAGATCAGTCGGTACAGGAGCAGCGCCGCTGCCAGCGGTGCGGCGCCCAGTTGGTCGGCAAAGGCCGCCAGCAGAATGGCTTCGAAGACCCCGACACCCCCCGGTACGTGGCTGAGCACGCCGGCTGCCAAGGCCAGCAGGTAGACCAGCAAGAAGGCGCCAAACGGTGGTGCTTCCGGTAGCAAGAGGTAAAGCACGGTCGCTGCGGCGGCGACGTCCAGGGCGGTGATCAGCAGTTGCAGCAGCGTCAGACGGGCCCCAGGCAGACGCAGTGTGCGGCGTCCGACCTGCACCAGCAAATTATCGACGAAGGGTTGTTCGGCCTGGCGCCGGCGGTACAGCCCGATCACCAGAACGGCGGATGCGACCAGCACGGCTATGGCAATGCCTGCCAATAGCGCAGGTGGCAGACTTAGTGCGGTGGCTGCGGCGGAAAGGTCGCTCAAGGTTGCCAGTGCCGCCAGGGGCGGCAGCGCACAACCCAGGGAGAGGCTGGCGAACACCGTCATCCGCGCGACTTCAGCGGCGCCCAGACCCTGGCGGGCGTACAAGCGGTAGCGCACCGAACCACCAGAGAGTATCGACAGGCCAATGGCATTGCCGATCGCAAATGCACTGAACCCGCCCAGCGCCAGGGTGCGTGCCGGGAGTTTCACGGCCGCGTAACGGCTGGCTGACCACTCGTATCCGAGCAGTATCACGAAGCCAGCCACTGTGGCCAGAAAGGCGCCGAGCAAGGCACTGGCCGGCACGCTGAGCATGGCGTCGTGCAAGGCGTAGATGTCCAGCTCGCTCAGCAGGTGGCGGCAGGCGATCAGGCCCATGGCGAACAGCAGCAAGGTTACCGCCAGGCCGATGGGCTGACGATAGCGGCTTATGCGCTCCAGCCACGTCAGGCGCTGTGCGGCGCTGGGCAGGGTCGAGGCGATCGGTGCCTGGGGCTCAGGGTTGTGGGAAGTCATGGGGTACCCCGTGCATGCAGCGCGAGGTGGGCGGAAGGTGCGGCCAAGAGAAAGTCCCTTTGGAAAACGTATCCAGATATTACTCCGGGCGGCGTCGCTTTTAGCCGTCCGAGAGGGTTAAAGATAGTTCATCCAAAAGGCGTGTCCTGGCGTAGAGGGGGAGGGCCAGGGATTTCTTGGGGGGCGAATGCAACAAACCCCGCGCTGCTGTTAAACAGGCGGGGTTTGTTCTGACGAATATGGTTGCGGGAGCCGGATTTGAACCGACGACCTTCGGGTTATGAGCCCGACGAGCTACCAGGCTGCTCCATCCCGCGTCAGTGGTGCGGATTCTACAGCTTCAAGGGCGGCTGTCAAGCGTTAGGTATTGATTTCTCGACACTTTTCTTCTGCGCCATTTTCCAGGGCAAAAGAAAAAGGCCACTGCGTTAACAGTGGCCTTTTATCGAATCTGGTTGCGGGAGCCGGATTTGAACCGACGACCTTCGGGTTATGAGCCCGACGAGCTACCAAGCTGCTCCATCCCGCGTCAGTGGTGCGCACTATACAGCTTTAAGGGTGCCGGTCAAGCATTAAGCATTGATTTTCGTCACTTTTCTTCTGCGTCATTTTCCATGGGCAAAAGAAAAAGGCCACTGCGTTAACAGTGGCCTTTTCTCGAATCTGGTTGCGGGAGCCGGATTTGAACCGACGACCTTCGGGTTATGAGCCCGACGAGCTACCAGGCTGCTCCATCCCGCGCCTGTGAGATCGAATTCTACGGATTTGCTTCCCTATGTCAAGCTGTTTCGTGAAAAAAACCGTTTTTGTTCAATCTCTTAGCGATAGCAATTAGTCCGCAGCTCAGGTTTGGCGTGGGTTTCAGGCCGATTGTCGTGCGTCTTCGCCTGCAGGCTGTCTCCAGAAGGGTGGCTTACGGTACTATCTGTATGAATTTACAGTGCCGACGGTAGGCCATGTCTCAGCGCAAGATCATTCACATCGACTGCGATTGCTTTTATGCCGCAATCGAGATGCGTGACGACCCGCGCCTGGCAGGTCGCCCCATGGCGGTGGGTGGCCAGCCCGAGCAGCGGGGGGTTATCGCCACTTGCAACTATGAGGCTCGTGCCTATGGCGTACGCTCGGCCATGTCCTCCCGGCATGCGCTCAAGCTGTGTCCTGACCTGTTGATCGTCAAGCCGCGCTTTGAAGCCTACCGCGAGGCATCACGGGAGATTCACGCCATCTTTCGTGACTACACCGAACTGATCGAGCCGTTGTCGCTGGACGAGGCCTATCTGGATGTCAGCGACAGCCAGTGGTTCTCCGGGAGTGCCACGCGGATTGCCGAAGATATCCGCCGACGGGTCGCCCGCACCCTGCACATCACGGTGTCGGCGGGCGTGGCGCCAAACAAGTTTCTGGCCAAGATTGCCAGCGACTGGCGCAAGCCCAACGGGCTGTTCGTGATCACGCCCGATGAGGTGGAGGCTTTCGTCGCGGTCTTGCCGGTCGCCAGGCTGCACGGAGTTGGGAAGGTCACGGCGGATAAGCTGGCGAGGCTGGGTATTGAAACCTGTGAGCAGCTGCGTGAGTGGCCGCGCCTGGCGCTGGTGCGCGAATTCGGCAGTTTCGGCGAGCGATTGTGGGGGCTGGCGCGAGGGGTCGATGAACGGGCCGTGCACAACGACAGTCGAAGGCAGTCGGTCAGTGTAGAGAACACTTACGATACCGACCTGCCGGACCTGGCCAGTTGCCTGGAGCGTCTACCTGAACTGCTGGCCAGCTTGAATGAGCGAATTGCCCGGATGGACAGCAGCTATCGCCCGGACAAACCCTTCGTCAAGGTCAAGTTCCATGACTTCAGCCAGACCACTCTGGAGCAGGCGGGGGCGGGGAGGGATCTGGAGAGCTATCGACAGTTGCTGAGCCAGGCTTTTGCCCGGGGAGGGAAGCCGGTGCGCTTGCTGGGGGTTGGAGTGAGGTTGCGGGACTTGCGCGGCGCCCATGAGCAGTTGGAGCTTTTTCCGGGGCAATGAAAAGGGCCGCACAGCGGCCCTTCATTTAGTTACTGCACGCCAGGGTCGGCGACCAACCGGCCGGTGGCCTTGGTCAATGCCTGCAGGAACTCCTGTTGCAGCTCCGGATCGTTGCGGGTCAACTCGATCAGGCTCTGCTCCATTTCACTGGCTTCTTCTTCCAGGCCCAGCTCCGAAAGGCGCTTGACCCGGTGTACCCACTGGCCGACGTCATCGTCTTCCAGGTCGTCGAAGATCAGCTCATGGGCTTCGAGCAGCTTATTGCGCAGCGTGGCGCTGACCAGCAGGCTGGCATCGCCACGCACGGCGTTCTCTTCATCGGCCACATGCAGGTGCAGGGTGCCGACGTGGTTGAGGTTCTGCTCGGAGAACGGGCTGTCCAGCAGATTCAGGCGCAGTACGCCGCTTCTGTCGGTGGTCAGCTCGTGGGTTTGCTTACCGGCTTTCACCTCCACCAGGCGTTCGCTCCAGGGCATGCTGGTGAACTCCTCGCGTTTGCCCTTCTGCACTTCGCTGATGCCCGCAAGGTTCTGCTGGGCGCGACCATTGGACTGCACGTTCATGAACGGGTTGATACCGGCCACGCCGTAGTCGAGCCAGTCGTGGGTGACGCTGTCCGGCAGGTTGCCCAAGGCGAAGACGTTGACCACGTTGGCGCCGACTCCAGCCACCACGGCTACCGCACCCAGCGGAATCTCGTAGATTTCCCGCCAGGGCTGGTAGGGGGTGTAGCGGTCGTAGCGACGGGTGACTTCGAACTCGGTGACTTCGAAACGCTTCTGCTCATTGACGCGTACGCGCCGTTGCGGAAGCTCCATCACCTTCGGTTCGCCGACATCGATCTGCAGACTGTGTTCGAGCAGTTTGCGCTCGACGCGCTCCTCATGCTCGCTGCGCTGAGACATCTGGTTGGCGCAGCCGCTGACGAGCAGGGCGCCGCAAAGTGCGGCGCCCCCCAGGGTAAAGGTACTTCGCTTGGACATGATCACTCGTGCATTGGTTATCAGCGGCGAACGCGGGCCTGCAGGAAGGCCAGCACTTCATTGAGCGGCAGTGCCTGTGCTTCTTGCTCGGTGCGGTGCTTGTACTCCAGGTTGCCTTCGGCCAGGCCACGATCGCTGACGACGATGCGGTGCGGAATGCCGATCAGCTCCATGTCGGCGAACTTGATGCCGGGGCTGGTCTTCTTGTCGCGGTCGTCCAGCAGCACTTCGAAGCCGGCGGCGGTCAGTTCGGCGTACAGCTTGTCGGTGGCCTCGCGTACCACGTCGGTTTCATAGCGCAGCGGAACCAGGGCGATCTGGAACGGTGCCAGGGCGTCGTTCCAGATGATGCCTTTGTCGTCATAGCTCTGCTCGATGGCAGCAGCGACCACGCGCGATACACCGATACCGTAGCAGCCCATGGACAAGGTGACCGGCTTGCCGTTCTCGCCCAGTACCTGGCACTTCAGCGCTTCGCTGTACTTGGTGCCGAGCTGGAAGATGTGGCCGACTTCGATGCCGCGCTTGATCACCAGGGTGCCCTGGCCATCCGGGCTTGGGTCGCCTTCGACGACGTTGCGCAGGTCGGCTACCTGAGGGACCGGCAGGTCACGCTCCCAGTTCACGCCGAAGTAGTGTTTGTCGTCGATGTTGGCACCGATGCCAAAGTCGCTCATCAGGGCGACCGAGCGGTCGATGACGCACTCCAGCGGCAGGTTCAGCGGGCCGAGGGAGCCAGCGCCAGCACCAATGGCCGCGCGCAGGTCGGCGTCGGTGGCCATGACCAGCGGGTCGGCGACCTGTTCCAGCTTGGCGGCCTTGATTTCGTTCAGCTCGTGGTCGCCACGGACAACCAGGGCGACCAGCTTGCCTTCTTCGGCGCCGCGTACGATCAGGGTCTTGACGGTCTTCTCGATCGGCAGGCCGAAGTTTTCCACCAGCTCGGCGATGGTCTTGGCGTTCGGGGTGTCGACCAGGCGCAGTTCTTCAGTCGGCGCAGGGCGCACGGTTTCGCGCGGGATCGCCTCGGCCTTCTCGATGTTGGCCGCGTAGTCGGAGCTGTCGCTGAAGATCACGTCGTCTTCACCGGACTCGGCCAGTACATGGAATTCATGGGAGTAGCTGCCGCCGATCGAGCCGGTATCGGCTTGCACTGGACGGAAGTCCAGGCCCAGGCGGGTGAATACGTTGGTGTACGCCTGGTGCATGCGGTCGTAGGTTTCCTGCAGGGAAGCCTGGTCGGCATGGAAGGAATAGGCGTCCTTCATGATGAACTCGCGGCCGCGCATCAAGCCGAAGCGCGGGCGGATCTCGTCACGGAACTTGGTCTGGATCTGGTACATGTTGAGTGGCAGCTGTTTATAGCTGGACAGCTCGTTGCGTGCCAGGTCGGTGATGACCTCTTCGTGGGTCGGGCCCACGCAGAAGTCGCGTTGGTGGCGGTCTTTCAGGCGCAGCAGCTCGGGGCCGTATTGCTCCCAGCGGCCGGACTCCTGCCACAGTTCGGCGGGCTGGATGCTGGGCATCAGCACTTCCAGGGCGCCGGCGGCATTCATCTCTTCGCGAACCACGGCTTCGACCTTGCGCATTACCCGCAGGCCCATCGGCAGCCAGGTGTACAGGCCGGAGGCCAGTTTGCGGATCATGCCGGCGCGCAGCATGAGCTGGTGGCTGATGACCACTGCATCGGCAGGGGTTTCTTTCTGGGTGGCGAGCAAATATTGACTGGTGCGCATGGTGGGCCGTGTCGATTGCCTAAGACATTGAAATGACCCCGCATTGTACGGGGGCGAAACGAAGGCGTACAGGATGCCCCAGGGCGTGACGATTGTCAGCCAAGAAAAAGCCCGGCGTATTTGCCGGGCTTTTTCAGGTGCGGGGCACTATAAGCCAGGCTTACAGGATGCTCAGCGGGTACTCGACGATCAGACGCAGTTCGTCCAGCGAGTCGGAGTAGACCGAATCTCCGGAGCGGTAGGTGGCCTGACGAACGCGGAAGCTCAGGTCTTTGGCCGGGCCTTCCTGCAGGACGTACTTGATGTCGACGTCGCGTTCCCACTCTTTGCCGTCGGTGATGCCGTTGACGTTGGCGTCGGTACCGCGGACGTAACGCGTCATGAAGGTCAGGCCTGGCACGCCGAACTCGGCGAAGTTCAGGTCGTAACGCAGCTGCCAGGACTTCTCGTCTTCGGCGTTGAAGTCGGAACGGGCGATGGAGTTGGCCAGGAAGATGGTGCCGCCACCGTCTACGCCGTAAGCGTATTCACCGTCACCGGACACTTTCTGATAAGCAACGGTGAAGGTGTGGGCGCCAATGTTGTATGCACCCGACAGGCTGTATGCGCGGTTATCGAGTTTGTCGCCATCGAACGCGGCGCGAGCATTGCTGCCTTCGCTCTTGGTGTCGTAGATGTTGAAATCGAATACCAGACCTTGCTTGTCGGAGATCGGCAGCGCCCAGTTGACGTTGGCGTAGTATTTGCGCCAGTAGTCTTCTACTTTCGAGTAGTAGAGGCTAGTGCTCAGATTGTCGGTGAAGGCGTAGGTGCCACCGAAGACGTTTGCCGACTTCAGGTGCAGGCTGTCGCTATCGGTCTGGTCCTGGGCGTTGATGCCGGTGAAGCGACCGGCGTGCAGGGTCAGGCCCTTGATTTCGTTGCTGGTGATCAATGCACCTTCGGCAACTTCTGGCAGCAGGCGGCTGTCGTCGGTGGCGAAGACTGGCAGTGCGGTGAACTGGTCGCCGACTTTCAGTACGGTGTCGGAGACACGGAACTTGATGGCGCCGCCGCCTTCGGAGTAATCATCTTGCGAACGACCGTCCGAGCCGGTAGGGAACAGGCCAGTGCCTGCGTAGCCGCGGCCGCTGTCGAGTTTCAGGCCGAGCAGGCCGATGGCGTCGACACCAACACCGATGGTGCCTTGGGTGAAGCCCGACTCGAAGGTACCGATGAAGCCTTGGCCCCATTCACGTTGGTCGTGGCGAACGCCAGCGGCGCGGTTGGCGGCCGTTTCTTGGCTGCGATAGTCACGGCTGAAGTACAGGTTACGCATTTTGACGGTCAGCGAGCTATCTTCAATGAAGCCCTTGGACTCGTCTTGCGAGGAAGCTACTGCCAACTGCGAGGTCCCTGCCGCAACGGCCAGGGCGATCATGCTCCACTTCATCACGCGCATCGTGATTTGCTCCTTTGGTTTTTAGGAAGAGTACCGCTGTGCCCAAGTTTTTTAGTTATATGGGACAGCTCTTTCTTGTTATGTCGGCGAAAATGTATAGCACGCTGACTGTTGTTGGCGATATGGGAATAAACATCCTTTCGGTAACTTTATGCCCATGTCGCTTTTAGGTATTTCCATGTCGCAAATCACGCCTCCCCAAGTGAGGCGTATAACGCCAGCGCTGTTCCTGTCGCCGTAACCAATCTGTAATAAGAAAGCCCGGTCCGAGAAACTCCCTGGTGCCTCCAATGCCGCTGTTGTTATTTGTCGCGTCCACCTGGTCAATGCAGGTGTCGTGCCGACTTGGCGTGAAAGGAATGCAACAACCGTGCTCAAAATTCGCAACGTTTCATGAATTTTTCACAAAACCTCGTGCCGGGGGAGGGAAAGCCCCGCAAACACGGGGTGAAAAGTGTCTGATGGTGTGCCACAAAAGGCCGTTGGCTATTTTTTAAAAGCTGCCTGAAAAGTCAATGTGTTACCGGCAATTGTTCAAGTTGAGTCGTTTGCGTGGGGGAAGTGTGGTGGCATTCACGTTTTTGGCATCATTTTGGTGCGAAAAGTAGCGCGGTGTTACCGCATGCGTGCAAGGGCAGCGTTCACGTGAGCTGAAAGTGGGCGCGATTCAAGCTGTTGCATGTCGTGAGGGGCGAAGCAGGGTATCCTTGCGCAGGTTTTCCCGCATTCGACGGGGCTGTTTTCTTAGGAGGTTTGCCGTGTTCGTCCTGGATTCGCGTTTGCAGCAGGATTCCCTGGTGCTGGGGGACTTTCCACTGTCCCGCGTGCTGCTGAGCAAGGATGCCAATTATCCCTGGTTCATATTGGTGCCCAGGCGCGTAGGGGTGAGCGAGCTGTTCGATTTGAGTCAGGAAGACCAGGCCCAGCTGTGGACGGAAACCACCTATCTGGCCGAAATGCTCAAGGGTGAGTTCGCTGCCGACAAGATGAACGTCGCCACGTTGGGTAACGTGGTCAGCCAGCTGCACATGCATGTCATCGTGCGTCAACATGGCGATGCGGCCTGGCCAGCGCCAGTGTGGGGCAAGGTGCCTGCGCTCGAGTACACCCCCGACCAACTCGATGCCATTCGTCAGCGCCTGCGTGCACGGCTCGATGACCGATATCAGGAGGCCTGACATGTTGGCAGAGTCGCGCATCATCGAACTGGAAACCCGTCAGGCTTTCCAGGATGACACTATCCAGGCGCTGAATGATGTGGTGGTCGAGCAGGGGCGGGTGATCGAACGCCTGCAATTGCAGATGGCCGAGCTGCTCAAGCGCTACGAGGAAATGGTCGGGCAGTATGGCAGCGAAGGTGAAGAAGCGCCGCCGCCACACTATTGAAGCAGAACGGCCCTGGACTTGCGCCAGGGCCGTGTTTGGTCAGCGGCGGGTGACCGCGACCACATCTTCGGCCTGCAGGCCTTTGTCGCGGTGCATCACCGAGAATTCCACGCGCTGGCCTTCGACCAGAATGCGGTGGCCTTCGCCGCGAATGGCGCGAAAGTGCACGAAAATATCGTCACCCGAGTCGCGGGAGATGAAGCCAAACCCCTTCGAGGTATTGAACCACTTGACGGTGCCGGTATCGCGCTTGCCGCCATCCTGGGGTGCTTGCTGGGTGTTGCGGCTTTTTCGGCCGCTGCGGGCGAAGCCGGCGGCCAGGTGCAGGGCGACGGCCAGTGCCGCGCAGACCAGGGCGGCCAGGTTGCCCATTTCCGGGCGTGCCAGCAGCGTCAGGGTCTGCAGGACCACGGCGACCACCAGCAGGGCGCACGCCAGGTGTTGCAATTGCTGGCGAGCACCTCGGTAGTACAGCGGCACGACCGGGGCGAGCAGCAGGTTGAGCAGGCCGAGCAGGGCGAGGTAGACAGCGTCGGGTTGTTGCAGGAAAGGTGTTGCATCGGTTTTCAGGCCGGGTATGAGCGACAGCAGCAAAGCCGCTACGCCCGTCACCAGATGGACGATCTTGAACATGGTTTGGCTCACAGTTGATAAGGCCGATCACAGGAAGAGCTGGCGGCACGGTGCGCATGAGGTGTAAAGCGCGAACACGTGGCAGGCCAGCCTATGCACCCGGCAATGACAGTCCGCACGGGTGGCACGGTGCCTATTTAACAGCAAAGGCGGGGGCTTCTCAAACCGCGGGCGGTTGCCACCGATCCATTGCCGTGCGTCACATGCGGGTTGTGCGAAGTGTTGGTACAGTGTGTCGGGCCCGCTTGTTCATCAAGCCATTATGGAAAGGGGAACTTCATGGCAATCGATATCGGTATCTCTGAAGAAGATCGTAAATCCATCGTCGAAGGGCTTTCCCGCCTGTTGTCCGATACCTACGTGTTGTATCTGAAAACCCATAACTTTCACTGGAACGTCACTGGGCCGTCCTTCCGTACCCTGCATCTGATGTTCGAGGAGCAGTACAACGAGTTGGCGCTGGCCGTCGACTCGATCGCCGAGCGAATTCGCGCCTTGGGCTTCCCGGCGCCGGGTTCCTATGCCTTTTATGCTCGACATTCCTCGATCAAGGAGGAGGAAGGGGTGCCTGCGGCGGACGAGATGATCCGACAGCTGGTGCAGGGGCAGGAGGCGGTGGTGCGCACAGCGCGCAGCATCTTCCCGGTCGTGGACAAAGTCAGTGACGAGCCAACCGCCGATCTGTTGACCCAGCGCATGCAGGTGCACGAGAAAACTGCCTGGATGCTGCGGGTTTTGTTGGACGGCAAATAGTCGCTTTTCTGCGTCGGAGCGTTACCCAGGCCCGGTTGTGTCATGCACAGCCGGGCTTTTTCGTTTTGACGGGAAACCCTTGCCGCTGCTCTGCGCCAGATGTCACGGGCTTCATTGCGGGTGAGTTCCCGTGACGGTGGAGTGGCCCGATGCAAGATGTGACGCAAGTGATAAAGCGAGGGGGTAATCAGGGGCGGTGGCCGGGGAGGCAGTGCGTTGACCCGTTCAAGGCCGATTTCGACATGTTGCAGGTCAGGCCGGTATCACGTTCGGTGCGGCTCAACGGATTTTCCACCTGCTTGCGCCTCGAGGCTGTCTACTGGCGTATCCTTGAGCGTATTGCCGAGGCCAATGGCTGTTCGGTGAGTGCCGTGCTGTCGTACGTTGACCGCGAAGTGCACCTGCGTCAGGGCGGTGTCAGGAACTTCAGTGGCCTGATTCGGGTGATCTGTGTCGCCTGGCTGCTTGAGCCGCCCAACGTACGCTGATCGCCGGGCGGGCTGCGCAGCGCCTGTTAACCATATATAATCCCGCTTTTTGCTGCCCCGGCAGCCTGCGTTGTGGTTGACGAGAGACACCCATGCCCCTGTATGACTATCAATGTGCATCCTGCGATCACCGGATGGAAGTGTTGCAGAAGATCAGCGCCGCGCCGCTGACCGATTGCCCGGCGTGCCAGGCGCCAGCGTTGAAGAAGCTGCTGTCGGTACCCGGCTTTCGCCTGAGCGGTAACGGTTGGTACGAAACCGACTTCAAGACCGGGGCAAAAAAGAATCTGGCAGGCGGCGACAAGGCCGACTGAGTTGAATTGCAGTAGTCGGGTCTTGCAGTATTAGCCCTCTGGGCGGCCAAGGCCTCCACCGAATACACGAATCACGAGAAGCGAAACCACCATCATGATGCGCAGCCATTATTGCGGCCAACTGAACGAGAGCCTGGACGGCCAGGAAGTCACCCTTTGCGGCTGGGTCCATCGTCGCCGCGACCACGGCGGGGTGATCTTCCTCGATATCCGTGACCGCGAAGGCATGGCCCAGGTCGTGTTCGACCCGGATCGCGCCGAAACCTTCGCCGCTGCCGACCGTGTGCGCAGCGAGTACGTCGTGCAGATCACCGGCAAGGTGCGCAAGCGTCCGGAAGGTGCGGTGAACGCCAACATGGCGTCCGGCGCCATCGAGATCCTCGGCTACCAGCTCAACGTGCTTA
This sequence comes from Pseudomonas sp. Teo4, assembly GCF_034387475.1. Taxonomy (NCBI): domain Bacteria; kingdom Pseudomonadati; phylum Pseudomonadota; class Gammaproteobacteria; order Pseudomonadales; family Pseudomonadaceae; genus Pseudomonas; species Pseudomonas sp. Teo4. The sequence continues at coordinate 3,569,567 of NZ_JAXCIL010000001.1, read as the reverse complement.
ACGAAGCGGAAACCCCGCCGTTCCCGTTGAACGAATACTCCGACGTGGGCGAAGAAACCCGCCTGCGTTACCGCTTCATCGACCTGCGTCGTCCGGAAATGGCCGACAAGCTGCGCCTGCGTTCGCGCATCACCAGCAGCATCCGTCGCTTCCTCGACGAGAACGGCTTCCTCGACGTCGAGACGCCGATCCTCACCCGTGCCACTCCGGAAGGCGCGCGCGACTACCTGGTACCTAGCCGTACCCACGCTGGCAGCTTCTTTGCCCTGCCGCAGTCGCCGCAGCTGTTCAAGCAGCTGCTGATGGTGGCCGGTTTCGACCGCTACTACCAGATCGCCAAGTGCTTCCGTGACGAGGACCTGCGTGCCGACCGTCAGCCGGAATTCACCCAGATCGACATCGAAACCAGCTTCCTGAACGAAGCCGAGATCATGGGCCTCACCGAGAGCATGATCCGCAAGCTGTTCAAGGAAGTGCTGGACCTGGAGTTCGGCGAGTTCCCGCACATGACCTTCGAAGAGGCCATGCGTCGCTACGGTTCCGACAAGCCGGACCTGCGTATTCCGCTGGAACTGGTTGACGTTGCCGACCAGCTGAAAGACGTCGACTTCAAGGTCTTCGCCGGCCCGGCCAACGATCCGAAGTGCCGCGTGACCGCGCTGCGCCTGCCGGGCGGTGCCAGCATGCCGCGCAGCAAGATCGACGAGTACACCAAGTTCGTTGGCATCTACGGTGCCAAGGGCCTGGCGTACATCAAGGTCAACGAGCGTGCGAAGGGCGTCGAAGGTCTGCAGTCGCCGATCGTCAAGAACATTCCTGAGGCCAACCTGAACAACATCCTCGATCGCGTTGGCGCGGTTGACGGCGACATCGTGTTCTTCGGTGCCGACAAGTTCAAGGTCGTCAGCGAAGCCCTGGGCGCGCTGCGTATCCGCCTGGGTCACGACTTCGAGCTGCTGACCTGTGAGTGGGCACCGATGTGGGTGGTCGACTTCCCGATGTTCGAAGAGAACGAAGACGGCAGCTTCACCGCATTGCACCACCCGTTCACCGCGCCGAAGTGCACCCCGGAAGAGCTCGAGGCCAACCCGGCCACGGCCCTGTCCCGTGCCTACGACATGGTCCTCAACGGTACCGAACTGGGTGGCGGTTCTATTCGTATCCACCGCAAAGAGATGCAACAGGCGGTGTTCCGCCTGCTGGGCATCGAGGCTGCAGAACAGGAAGAGAAGTTCGGCTTCCTGCTCGACGCCCTGAAGTTCGGTGCTCCGCCACACGGCGGCCTGGCCTTTGGTCTGGATCGTCTGGTCATGCTGATGACCGGCGCCCAGTCGATCCGTGAAGTGATCGCCTTCCCGAAAACCCAGAGCGCCGCGTGCGTCATGACCCAGGCCCCTGGCATGGTCGACGCCAAGGCCCTGCGCGAGCTGCACATTCGTCTGCGCGAGCAGACCAAGGTCGAGTAAGCGGGCCGCGGGCGCACCCGCAAGGTTGCGCCCATGCGCTTCGGCGCAAGATCTCACGCGTTCCGCCCTACGGGGCGGAACTTGTTTCTGTTTCAAGGATTTTGGAGTCGATATGGCTGGTCATTCCAAGTGGGCGAACATCAAGCACCGCAAAGAGCGCCAGGATGCCAAGAGAGGCAAGATCTTCACCAAGTGGATCCGCGAGTTGACGGTCGCCGCCAAGCAAGGCGGGCCTGATCCGGCCTCCAACCCACGCCTGCGTCTGGCGCTGGACAAGGCGTTGGGCGCCAACATGAGCCGCGACATCATCGATCGGGCGGTTGCCCGCGGTGCGGGTACCAACGAAAACGATAACGTCGAAGAGCTGAGCTACGAAGGTTACGGCCCGGGCGGTGTGGCCATCATGGTCGAAGCCATGACCGACAACCGCAACCGTACCGCAGCGGCCGTACGCCATGCCTTCACCAAATGTGGCGGTAACCTGGGTACCGACGGTTCGGTGGCCTACCTGTTCGAGCGCAAGGGGCAAATCAGCTTTGCTCCGGGTATTGACGAAGATTCGCTCATGGAAGCGGCCATGGAGGCCGATGCCGATGACGTCGTGGCCAACGAAGATGGTTCGTTCGATGTGTTTACCTCGTTCAACAGCTTCTATGCCGTGCGTAATGCCCTGGAAGAAGCTGGCTTCAAGGCCGCGGACGCTGAAATCGTCATGCAGCCGACCACCAGTGCCGAACTGGACCAGGATGGCGCTGAGAAGGTGCTGAAGCTGATCGACATGCTCGAGGACCTGGATGACGTGCAGAACGTCTATTCCAACGCCGAGATTTCTGACGAGATCATGGAGAAACTTGGCTAAGGTTCCTGCTTTGGCCTTGAGGGCCTATTCGCGGGCAAGCCCGCTCCCACAGTGTCCGTGCGACCCATGTGGGAGCGGGCTTGCCCGCGAATAGGTCGGTGAAAATTGTAAAGCTCTGCAGGTGTTATGACTCTGATTCTTGGTATCGACCCAGGCTCGCGCATCACCGGTTATGGCGTGGTACGCCAAACCGCGCGTGGTTGCGAGTACGTGGCGTCGGGCTGCATCCGCACAGGCAGTGGCGAGCTGCATGAGCGTTTGCAGATCGTCTTTCGTGGCGTAAGCGAAATCATCAGCCAGCATGGCCCGGTGACCATGGGCATCGAGCGGGTGTTCATGGCGCGTAATGCCGACTCTGCGCTTAAGCTCGGCCAGGCCCGTGGCGCGGCGATCGTCGCTGCCGCCGAGGCAGGCCTGGAAATCGCCGAGTACAGCGCCACCCAGGTCAAGCAGGCCGTGGCCGGTACCGGTGGTGCCAACAAGGAGCAGGTGAGGATGATGGTCATGCACCTGCTCAAGCTGACTCAAAAACCGCAGATCGATGCTTCCGACGCCCTGGCCATTGCCTTATGCCATGCCCATACCCGCTCCAGCCTGGTGCCCCACGGTCTGGCTACGGCTCGGCGGCGTGGTGGACGCTTGCGTCTGTAAGCGCTTCATGCGCTGATACACATTTTGCTCGGGTGAAACGTTCACCCGCTGCTTTTGCTGATAGGGTTGAGCGGTCTTTGATCGGCTCCCCGAGAGGAAGGATCGGAACGTGATTGGACGTTTGCGTGGCACCCTGGCGGAAAAACAGCCGCCGCACCTGATTATCGACGTCAATGGCGTGGGCTATGAGCTGGAAGTGCCAATGACCACGCTGTACCGTCTGCCCAAGGTGGGCGAGCCGGTGACCGTGCACACCCATCTGGTGGTGCGCGAAGATGCGCATCTGCTGTACGGGTTTCATGAAAAGCGCGAGCGCGAGCTGTTTCGCGAACTTATCCGCCTCAATGGCGTAGGGCCGAAGCTGGCGTTGGCCTTGATGTCCGGCCTTGAGGTCGATGAGCTGGTGCGTTGTGTCCAGGCTCAGGACGCTTCCGCTCTGGTGCGCGTGCCCGGCGTCGGCAAGAAAACCGCCGAGCGTTTGCTGGTCGAGCTCAAGGACCGCTTCAAGGCCTGGGAAACCTCGCCGGCCATGTTCACCTTGGTGTCCGATGGCCCGGTGCCGGTCAGCGGTGCATCCAGTGCCGAGGCCGATGCGGTCAGCGCGCTGGTTTCCCTGGGCTACAAGCCTCAGGAGGCGAGCAAGGCCGTATCCGCCATCAAGGACAAGGCTGGCCTGAGCAGCGAAGAACTGATCCGCCGCAGTCTTAAAGGGATGATTACCAAGTGATCGAAGCCGACCGCTTGATCGCCGCCAGTGGCCGCGACCGTGAAGAAGTCCAGGACCGTGCGATTCGACCGTTACGCCTGGACGAATACATCGGCCAGCCCGTCGTGCGCGAGCAGATGGCCCTGTTCATCCAGGCTGCGCGCGGTCGCAACGAGTCGCTTGACCATACCCTGATCTTCGGCCCGCCCGGGCTGGGCAAGACCACTTTGGCCAACATCATCGCCCAAGAGATGGGGGTGTCGGTCAAGAGCACCTCGGGCCCGATTCTCGAGCGGCCAGGCGACCTGGCGGCCATGCTGACCAACCTTGAGCCCCATGACGTGCTGTTCATCGACGAAATTCACCGGCTTTCGCCGGTAGTCGAAGAAGTGTTGTACCCGGCCATGGAAGACTTCCAGCTCGACATCATGATCGGCGAGGGGCCCGCCGCCCGCTCGATCAAGCTCGATCTGCCGCCGTTCACCCTGGTGGGCGCCACCACCCGCGCCGGGATGCTCACCAACCCGTTGCGTGACCGTTTCGGTATCGTCCAGCGTCTGGAGTTCTACAACAACCAAGACCTGGCAACCATCGTCAGCCGGTCGGCCAATATCCTGGGCCTTTCGATAGAAGACCAGGGCGCCTTCGAAATTGCCCGGCGCGCCCGCGGCACCCCGCGAATCGCCAACCGCCTGCTGCGCCGGGTGCGTGACTACGCCGAAGTGCGTGGCAAGGGGCAGATCACCAAGGCCGTGGCTGACATGGCATTGAACCTGCTGGATGTCGACGAGCGTGGTTTCGACCATTCCGACCGTCGTTTGCTGCTGACCATGATCGAGAAGTTCGACGGTGGCCCGGTGGGCGTGGACAACCTCGCGGCGGCCATCAGCGAAGAGCGCCATACCATCGAGGACGTGCTTGAGCCTTACCTGATCCAACAGGGCTACATCATGCGCACCCCTCGCGGGCGTGTGGTCACCCGACATGCCTACCTGCATTTCGGCCTGAATGTGCCCGGAAGGCTGGGGGAGGGAGCGGACTTTTCCGCACCAGCCGATGAATGACAGATCAAAACCGGCTTTTCGTGGTCCTACCGCTGGCATGCCGCAGGCTTGCTGGCAATAAGACATTAATGAAGAAAAAACAGTTGCCACAGCGGATTGGCAAGCTGAGGAGTAAGCACTAGAGTATGCGCGCGCAAAATGGCCTGGAACCGTTCGCACACCGTTGTCGCGTCTATTACGAGGATACCGATGCCGGTGGCGTGGTGTATTACGTCAATTACCTGAAATTCATGGAGCGTGCGCGCACTGAACGGTTGCGCCACCTGGGCTTTTCTCAGGCGCAGCTGGCCGGGGAAAACCTCCTGTTCGTGGTCCACTCCAGCGAAGCGCGCTATCACGCGCCGGCGCGCTTGGATGACGAACTCCGGGTCACCGCGCAAGTACTTGAACTCAATCGCGCCAGCCTGCGTTTCGTGCAGCAGGTCTGGCGGGAAAAGGATGAAACGCTGCTCTGCGAAGGGCAGTTTCTGGTGGCCGCCGTGCGCGCCGACACTTTCAAACCCCGGGCCATACCCCCAGAGCTGCGTGACGCCTTCCTGGCGGACGGCACGGGTACTCAATCGAATGCAGGAGAATAAGCGTGGAAGCTAACGTCGTCGACCATACCTCCATGTGGAGTCTGGTCAGCAATGCCAGTATCGTGGTGCAGCTGGTCATGCTGGCCCTGGTGGCTGCCTCGGTCACTTCATGGATCATGATCTTCCAGCGCAGCACCATGCTGCGTGCCGGTCGTCGTGCGCTGGACGCCTTCGAGGAGCGTTTCTGGTCGGGTATCGACCTGTCCAAGCTGTACCGTCAGGCTGGCAGCAACCCTGACCCGGACTCGGGTGTCGAGCAGGTCTTCCGTGCCGGCTTCAAAGAGTTCTCGCGTCTGCGCCAGCAGCCGGGTGTCGACCCGGACGCGGTCATGGAAGGTGTCGGTCGTGCCATGCGCGTCGCCATCTCCCGTGAGGAAGAAAAACTCGAGCAGAGCCTGCCGTTCCTGGCCACCGTCGGTTCCACCAGCCCGTACATCGGCCTGTTCGGTACCGTATGGGGCATCATGAACTCCTTCCGCGGCCTGGCCAGTGCCCAGCAAGCGACCCTGGCCACCGTTGCCCCGGGTATCGCCGAGGCCCTGATCGCCACCGCGATCGGCCTGTTCGCAGCGATTCCAGCGGTTATCGCCTACAACCGATTCGCTGCCCGCAGCGAAGTGCTGATCGGCCGTTACTACACCTTCGCCGACGAGTTCCAGGCGATCCTGCACCGCAAAGTGCACACCAGCGAAGAGTAATCAGGTAGAAGCCCATGGCCCGAGTTCGCCACAAACGCAAGCCGGTCGCCGAGATGAACGTGGTGCCCTACATCGACGTGATGCTGGTGCTGCTGGTCATCTTCATGGTGACGGCCCCCATGCTCAACCAGGGCGTGAAGGTCGATCTGCCCAAGGTTTCCAGTGAAGCCTTGCCGCAGGACAACAACGTCCAGGTCCTGACCATCTCCATCAAGGCCGACAAAACCTATTACTGGAACCTCGGCAGTGAAGTCGATACCGACAAGCAGATGGACAAGGCCATGACCTTGCCGGAAATGACCAGCGCGGTGACTAAGATCATCGCCGCCGGTCGCGACCAGGGCAAACAGACCCAGGTCTTCATTCGTGGCGACAAGGCTGTCGACTACGGCGCCGTCATGGGCGCCATGGGCGGGTTGCAGAAGGCCGGTGTCGGTAACGTTGGCCTGATTACCGAGGCGCCCTGATGCAGCAGCGAGAGCCATCCGCCTCGGAAAGCTACTTCTGGCCCAGTGTCTGGGCCATCGGCCTGCATGTGCTGGTGTTTGCCATGCTGTTCGTCAGTTTTGCGATGACGCCTGAGCTGCCGCCTTCCAAGCCGATCGTCCAGGCGACGCTGTATCAGCTCAAGTCCAAGAGCCAGGCGACCACCCAGACCAATCAGAAGATTGCCGGGGAAGCCAAGAAGACCGCGTCGCGCCAGACCGAAGTCGAGCAGCTGGAACAGAAGAAGGTTGAACAGGAAGCCGTGAAGGCTGCGGAACAAAAGAAAGCCGACGCCGCTCAAAAGGCCGAGGAGGCCCGCGAAGCCGCCGAAGCGAAGAAGGCCGAGGAAGCGGCCAAAGCCGCTGAGGCCAAGAAAGCCGCCGAGTCGAAGAAGGCTGAGGAAGCGAAGAAGGCCGCTGAGAAGCAGCAGGCTGACATCGCCAAGAAGAAGGCTGAGGAAGAGGCCAAGAAACAGGCCGAGGAAGAAGCCAAGAAACAAGCCGCCGAGGACGCCAAGAAAAAGGCGGCCGAAGAGGCGAAGAAGAAAGCAGCCGAGGACGCCAAGAAGAAAGCGGTGGCCGAGGAAGCGAAGAAGAAGGCAGCTGAAGAGGCCAAGAAAAAGGCCGCGGCAGATGCCCAGAAGAAGAAGGCACAGGAAGCGGCTCGCAAGGCAGCGGAAGACAAGAAAGCTCAGGCACTGGCCGAGCTGTTGTCCGACACCACCGAGCGGCAGCAGGCCCTGGCCGACGAGCAGGGTGACCAGGTGGCCGGCGACTTCGACGACCTGATCCGTCTGCGCGCGGCCGAGGGTTGGGCTCGTCCGCCTTCCGCGCGAAAGGGCATGACGGTGACCCTGCAGGTCAACATGTTGCCGGACGGCACCATCACCGGTGTCAACGTGATCAAGTCCAGTGGCGACGGTCCGTTCGACAGTTCGGCGGTGGCAGCAGTGAAGAACATTGGTCGTTTGACCGAGATGCAGGGTATGAAGCCGAGCGATTTCAACCGTTATCGTTCGTTCAAGATGACATTTACACCTGAGGATCTAGCGTTGTGATTAAACTCCTTCGAGGAATGCTGGTCATGCTCTGCTGCGTGGCTGGTATGGCCATGGCAGAGGAAAAGAACATCCTGGTCACCAGCGGCAGCGATCGGGCCACGCCCATCGCGGTAGTGCCGTTCGGTCTGCAGGGTGGCAGTGTGCTGCCAGAAGACATGGCCGATATCATCGGTAACGACCTGCGCAACTCGGGCTACTACTCGCCGATTCCGCGTCAGAACATGATCAGCCAGCCTACCCAGGGCAGCGAAGTCATCTTCCGTGACTGGAAAGCGCTGGGTGCCCAGTACGTGATGGTCGGTAGCATCGTGCCGTCGGGCGGTCGCCTGCAGGTGCAGTACGCACTGTTCAACGTCGCCACCGAACAGCAAGTGCTGACCGGCAGCGTGGCAGGCAGCACTGACCAGCTGCGCGACATGGCGCACTACATTGCCGACCAGTCGTTCGAGAAACTTACCGGCATCAAGGGTGCGTTCTCTACCCGCATGCTGTACGTGACCGCTGAGCGTTTCTCGGCCAACAACACTCGCTACACGCTGCAGCGTTCGGACTACGACGGTGCCCGTGCAGTGACCCTGCTGCAGTCGCGTGAGCCGATCCTGTCGCCGCGCTTCGCGCCGGATGGCAAGCGTATCGCCTATGTTTCGTTCGAGCAGAAGCGCCCGCGCATCTTCGTGCAGAACATCGATACCGGCCGCCGCGAGCAGGTGACCAACTTCGAAGGCCTGAACGGTGCGCCGGCCTGGTCGCCGGATGGCTCCCGCCTGGCGTTCGTTCTGTCGAAGGATGGCAACCCGGACATCTACGTGATGAACGTCGCCTCGCGCCAGATCAGCCGCGTCACTGCCGGCCCAGGCATCAATACCGAACCGTTCTGGGGTAAAGACGGCAACACCCTGTACTTCACCTCCGACCGTGGCGGCAAACCGCAGATCTACAAGCAGTCGGTCGGTGGTGGTGGTGCTGAGCGCGTAACTTTCGTGGGTAACTACAACGCCAACCCGAAACTTTCGGCGGATGAAAAGACCCTGGTCATGATTCATCGTCAGCAGGGCTTCACCAACTTCAAAGTGGCTGCACAAGACCTGCAACGTGGAAGTGTAAAGATTCTCTCGGAAACAAGTCTTGATGAGTCTCCCACTGTTGCGCCAAACGGCACCATGCTAATCTACGCCACCCGCCAGCAGGGCCGGGGAGTCTTGATGCTCGTGTCGCTTAATGGCCGCGTGAGGCTCCCACTTCCTACCGCTCAAGGCGAAGTCAGAGAACCGTCCTGGTCCCCTTACCTGAACTGATTGCGGCGTAATACTTTTGCTTAACACACTGGGGTTTCATTAGGAGTTTCACGATGGAAATGCTGAAGTTTGGTAAATTTGCTGCGCTGGCTCTGGCCATGGCCGTAGCTGTAGGTTGCTCCTCGAAGGGCGGTGACAACGCTGGTGAAGGCGCTGTTGACCCGAACGCTGGCTACGGTGCCAACACTGGCGCTGTCGACGGCTCCCTGAGCGAAGAAGCTGCCCTGCGCGCAATCACCACCTTCTACTTCGAATACGACAGCTCGGATCTGAAGCCAGAAGCCATGCGCGCCCTGGACGTTCACGCCAAGGACCTGAAAGCCAACGGCAACCGCGTTGTTCTGGAAGGCAACACCGACGAGCGCGGCACCCGCGAGTACAACATGGCTCTGGGTGAGCGTCGTGCCAAGGCCGTTCAGCGCTACCTGGTTCTGCAGGGTGTTTCCCCTGCTCAGCTGGAACTGGTTTCCTACGGCGAAGAGCGTCCAGTTGCCACCGGCAACGACGAGCAGTCCTGGGCTCAGAACCGTCGCGTAGAACTGCGTAAGTAAGTTCTTATGCGTATGTGCCGCCGTGTAGTAACCGTCCTCGCACTCAGCCTGCCGCTCGCGGCCTGGGCTGAGGTTCCTGTGGTAGATGACAACGCAGGTGCTTACCCACCTTCGGGTTATGGCACGAGCGGCGCCTATGCCGGGGCAGGGGCTTCAACCCCTGCCTCTGCACAGGGCCAGCTGTTCATGCAGCTGCAACAGATGCAGGACCAGCTCTCCCGCCAGCAGGGCATCATCGAAGAGTTGCAGAACGATGTAGCCCGCATGAAGCAGGAAAACCTGGAGCGTTACCAGGATCTGGACCGTCGCATCAACAGTGGTGCCGCGCCTGCCGCGACCCCTGACAATTCTTCTACCGGCGGTGCACCTGGTGCTGCCGTCGATGCTGCAGCTGGCGCCGCTGGCGTTGCTGCACAACAACCGGCCGCCAGCAGCGAGCCGGGCGATCCGGCGAAAGAGAAGCTCTACTACGATGCTGCTTTCGACCTGATCAAGCAGAAGGACTTCGACAAGGCCGCACAAGCCTTCGGTGCCTTCCTGCGCAAGTACCCCAACAGCCAGTACGCCGGCAATGCCCAGTATTGGCTTGGTGAGGTCAACCTGGCCAAGGGCGACCTGCAAGGTGCCAGCCAGGCCTTCGCCCAGGTGGGTCAGAAGTACCCCAAGCACAGCAAGGTGCCGGATTCGCTGTACAAACTGGCTGACGTCGAGCGCCGCATGGGCCACACCGACAAGGTCAAGGGCATCCTGCAGCAAGTCATCACCCAGTACCCTGGCACGTCCGCCGCGCAACTGGCTCAGCGTGACCTGCAGAAGCTCTAAGCTGCATCATTTGAAAGAAACCCGCGCCTGTCGCGGGTTTTTTCGTTAGAGGGATGGTGCACAAACTCCTTGCCGGATTATGGCGCAGGCCGCATTCTGCGGGCCTTGCAGCCCTGGGTTGACCGGGGCACAACAGCCGTTTAGAGGGCCATTTCACCGGGGCGCATGACCGGTGCACGTGACCCACTACCAGGAGTTGCGCCATGTCGGATCATCTGATGAAGCGAGACGGGCGGTTCATCTACCGCCGCCGCTTCCCTGTCGAAGTTGCCAGCATTGTGGGCCGTACCGAGTTCCGAAAGGCGCTTGGCACCAGCGACCGCAAGGAAGCGCTACAGCTTGCCCGTGTGGTGTCGGTTGACTTCGACCGTACCTGCGCCGAAGCCCTGGCAGGGAGCGCCTGCGGTGGCGGTACAGGGGCGATGCAGGCCCTTGGCGGGGATGTCCCAGCGGTAACGGCAGAGCGCATCCTAGAGCGTCTGCGGGCCGTTGTAGACGATGCTACCCGGTCGGCTGTCGAAGCCCTTGAACCGAGCCAGCGGCAGGCCCCGACCTGGGCGGCAGAGCTTGAATGGCGCAAGGCCGCACTACAGGCGATTGCCGACGGGAAGCATCCCGGCGCGGCTGACTACAGCCCGATGGAGGCATTGGCCGCCCTGCGCGCCCTGGAGGCCCTGGAGAGGGGCGAGGTGCCCACGCTAGGGCAGCCCTCAACGCCTGAGCCAGCTAACGCTGTGCCTTCTATTGCTCCTGTTCCAGAGCACTCTGTACCTGCAATCCCTGCTCAACGGGCGCGGCATGGGCAGACCACCGCCGCCGAGTTTCAGCGGACCTTGGATAAGTACCTGGCCCAGGCTACACCCCGACGTGGACAGCAGGTGCAGACGCTGTGCCGGGACGCCCTACGTTGGCCAGCCACCCCAGCGGAGCAGGTCCAAAGCATTCTCGACTATGGCCAACGGCGCCTTGAGCAGGGCATGAAAGCGTCGTCACTCAATACCAGCACCAATGCCATTCTGGCCGTACTTCGCTGCATGCCTGGGTGGGAGGGGATCAAGCTGCCGAAGCTCGATGCCACAGCCAAGACGATTCGTTCCGGTGCTGGCGCCAGGAAGGAGGCCCGCCAGCCGATCCCCGTTGCAATGCTCAAGGCTTGTATCCAGAACATGCAGGACACGGCACCCGAGGTGGACTGTGCGGCGTTGCTCATCCTGGCCCGGTACGGCTTGCGCCCGTCTGAACTACTGCGGGAGGGACCGGAGGCATTGACGGTGCGGGAGGACATCATGGGCGGTAAGGAACTGGTGTTCCAGGCAGGGTTATCCGGTAGGAAGACTGATGCCAGCCGCCGTGACCTCCCGGTGCATGCCGATGACGCCCGGCTGTTCCGGCTGGTGCTGGCCGAAAGGGGAGAGGCTGCCGACCTGGGCCGTAGGACTGAGCAACGTGTCCGTCGATTGCATGACCTGTTGGGGCGTCGCCTGCCTGCCGGTTACACGTTGTATGGCGTTCGGCATACAGTGGCTGACCTGATGCGGCATGCCGGTGCCTCTGAGCATGAAGCCGGGGCAATCCTTGGGCACGTTGGTAAACAGAGCATGACCAGCATCTATGGTGGCAAGTCTGCGTTGAAGGACCAGCGGGAGCTATTGGACAAGGTGCGCCAGTTGCTCGAAAGCCCAGCGGCCTAAATTTGTTGTAGTCGTGCGAGGGGAGGGTCTGACCCGATCACGTGCAGAATCCCCCGTAGGGGCTTGGTGCGCTGCTGGCCAGGCGACTGCCGGGAATCGATTGCGCCCACCGCTGTCTGGGCTACCTTGAAAGGGTCGCCATGTGGCGATGAGCTATCAAGGAGCTGATATGCCTACGAGATATCGTGATGCGGTAACTGGTGAATACATCACCGAGGACAAAGCTAAACGCAATCCTCGGGAGTCGGTGAAGGAAACTGACAAGCCTAAGCCAAAGTCTCCGCCTAAGAAGAAGTAAAGCCTCATGGCGCGGCTAGATGTTTTGGCTGCGCCTTTTTGTGTAGCGTTATTGGTATGCCTCAAGCGCTACCGTTCATCAATCAAGTGTTGGTGTAGCGATATTGTTGTTTGACGTATCTAAACGCTACACATATAGTCGCTACATCCAAACCGCTACAGGGCGACTATCATGATGATTCGTGCTTACCTCCGTGCCTCTACTGCCGAGCAGGACGCCAGCCGCGCCAAGGAACAGTTGCGAGAGTTCGCCCAGCAGCATGGCCACCGCATTGCGGGTTACTACGTAGAGAACGAATCCGGCGCCACGTTGCAGCGCCCGGAGCTGTTCCGCTTGTTGGCAGATAGCGAGCCTGGCGACATTCTGCTGGTCGAGCAGGTAGACCGATTGGCGCGATTGAATGAGGCTGACTGGGCAGCTCTGCGGGCCACCCTCCAGGCGAAAGGTGTGCTTGTCGTTGCCTTGGACCTGCCGACCTCGCATCAAGCGATGCACCAGGCGAAGGCTGGCGACGACTTCACAGGCCGTATGCTGGCGGCTATCAATACGATGCTGCTGGATATGCTGGCGGCAGTCGCCAGAAAGGATTATGAGGACCGGCGCCGTCGGCAGGCGCAGGGCATCGAGAAAGCAAAGTCGGCTGGTGCTTATAAGGGGCGCCAGGTGGATACCGACCTGCACCGCCGAATCACGCAGTTGTTGGACGACGGCAAGTCGGTGCGCGGTATCGCTGACCTGCTCGACTGCTCGACTAACACCGTCCAGCGGGTCAAGCGGGAGCGCACAGCCAGCGCCTGAGGCAGCCTCGCCCGTATGACTACAACGCCTGGGCATGCAGCCTGGGCGTTGTCGTTTCTAGGCCCTGGGAGCGGCTGCAGGGCCAGTTGTCGCGGTCCTGCACTCACGGCCCAATCCGCGCAGGACTCGCGCCTGGCGGCCTCTACTGGCCCTTCCTGGGCTAAATGCCCGCCAGATATTACCAACTCCATAAGGCTATTAGGTTTTGTTCTTTGATAGATTTTGTAAATGTTCCATACACCAGAGATAGTTAGACACCTGTCAATCTATCTCGACCGGTGCTGTACGTTACACCTACGTGATTCGCGGCGCCTGCCACCCCAAGTGGGCGCCGTGCTTTTTACTTCCCGCATCGAACACCGTCGCTGTCTGCGCAGACCTGCAAGGGCGTGGACTATCCGGCCCAGTTTCCCTGGCATCTGGTACACCCAGGCCTGCCCGAATACTTCCCGTACACATCGAAACACTACCTGTCTGGAGACCTTGAATCTCTGGGCGGGAACGCTTTCGACTTCACGCACACTGTTACCTGATCCCATTGGAGTGACCATGACCCACAGCTCTCAGTTGCAGGGCAGGCCAGCGCTCACGGCTGCCCGAATCATCCGCTTTATGCGGCTTAACTATGCCCTTCCTGCACCGAAACCAATCACCACTACAGTGCTCCGCGAGGCGTTCCCCGAGGTGCCACGTAGTAGCCTGATGAATGCCATTGCAGCGCTCATCCGGCGTGCCGGTCTTCAAGCTCGATACCTCCCCGGAACCCACATCCGCGAATACTGCCCCGGCTCCCAGGCGTTCAACGCTTGGCGAATGCTGGACCGTGAACAGCAAGGGCGGCATGCCTGGACAGAGGCGCGATTGCTTGATGCGTTGAATGAGCGCGGGGGCTGCTGATGGCTCGACCACGCAAGATCAACCTTGACCGGCTGGGCCTGGAGCTACTGGCGTCCACTATTGACGGTACTCAACAACGCTACAAGGATGCGAAGGAAGGGGGCTACCCCGTAGATGCGGCGACCATCAGTGCGTCCGTATCCCTGCTCAAGCTTATCGAAGCGGCAAAGGCTGCCCGTGCTGACGACAGCGCCGCCGAGCTAGAGAAACTGCGGGCGCAGTTCGCCGAGAAGCGCACGTCGCCTGCAACCCCTGCACCCCCAACACAAAATGAACCCGCCGACCGTGCCGCCTTGCTCGCAGAGTACGGCATTACCGATCCCACTACTTGACCGACGGCCTGGCGCCTTCGACTGGAGGAACCATGACCACAAACCTAGAAGAGTTGAAACAACGCGGCCAGGCTGGCGCTGAGGTACAGCCAGACGTGCAGCCCTTCGACTACCTGTACGCCGTGCGCCTCGTGCGCCAGGCGAACCCCGGCTTGGATGGCCAGGCGCTGTCAAGCGCTGTCGAGCAAGTCAAGGCGCTGTACCTGGCAACCGGCTCGTATACCGCCCCGCAGAACACCTTCCAGCAAGAACGATTCAAGATGCACCAGCGGCACAAGGAGGAGGCTCGGGAGTTGGCGCGGCAGCATGGTCGCAAGGCTCACTGGCTCAGCCAGAAGGATACCGACCTGTGCATTCTCGAAGGCTTGGATGATATCGCCCTGGGCAGGGCACCCAGCGGTACTCGCTATCTGCGCAACCGAGGCAAGGGCGTCGAGTACGTCAACAAGGTGCGCAGCCTGCGCAACGATAGCCAGAATGCTAAGGCGCTGCAAAGCCTGGCCGGGCACACGGTACTGCGCACCATCGACGAATCGGCATTGGAGGTATCAGCCATGCACCGTGGAACTCTGTCCGGTTGCCTCAAGAATGTAGCGGCGCATTACATCAACGCCGAGAAGCTGACGGAACAGGTACGCCGTGAAGTCGCCAAGGCCACGGCTAGCCTTGTGGCCGAGCAGGCCGCAACCAATAAGCGGTTGGAGATTGTCGAAGCTGGCGAGCATTGGCATACCGTAGCCCGTCGCATGCGTTCGGAAGGGCAAGGCCCGTCAGCCATTGCACAAGCCACGGGCCAGAAGTTGAACACTGTGAAGGTGTACCTCAAGCGCCAAAACAAGGGCTGCTAGTAGTCTTTTAATTCTACACAAAACCGAGTTTTAAGGGGGGTACATGTACTCCTTTGTACCCGCCGTACTCCCGCCACTGCCTCATAACTGACCACCCACCAAGGCCCGCCACAGGCCCGCACAGCGCGCTCCAGCGCACCCACCAAGAACCTACCCCACCGCCCAGCCGATGAGCCAAAGACGCTCAGGCGCGGCTGTGGGCGCCATTCCAAAGGAGAACCACTATGGCTACCAGATACGACCGCATCGTCAAGGACGACCCTACCGCCAGCATGACCCTCAACCACAAGGCGCTGGCCGTCGCCCTCGGCATGATGACGCAAGAGAAAGTACGCGGCCTGTCGCTTACCCGCCGCTTGTGCTGGGTTGCCCACGTCCAGCGTAACGGCGTGCTGCATCAAAAGGAGTTCCCGTTCGGGGAGAAGGCCCAGGCAATCGCCTGGCTGCTTTGCACACGGGCCCAGCTCCAGCTTGAGGGCAACGACATCAACCAGCGCGGCAGATGGAAGCGCTCGCCAGCGGTGGCCGCATGATCCACCAGCTATTTGGCATCCCACAGCTACAGGAAACACCCGAGGCAGAAGCTGCCAGGGCACCGGCCCAGGCCCGGCGGCAACGTGGCTTGACTGACGCGGACCTAGCCGACCTCCAGGCCCAGGCCTTCCAACTTAGGCAAGCCCGCGAAGCTGCGCAATCGGTCCCAACCGGCGCAGCGGTAGAGCAGTACACCCTGGAGGTGGTGGCCGGGGGCAACGCTGCTAACACTCGCCGCCAGCGCCCAGGCTCCTCGCTCGGCATTAACACCTGACCTGCTGCATTAGCGACCTCGATTCAAACCACGTAGACGAACACGTACCGGAGACCACAAATGACCAAGACCAACAAGCCAGTAATCAACGCAACCGTATCCCCGCGCACCCAGGCTCTGCTGGGCGCATTGCGCACGGCCATTACACTGGACCGCCTGGAGGTGCCGGAGCTGACCGCGCCCGCTGTCCCCAGCAACTATGCCGACGTGAAAGCCGGACTCAGCCGTATGGCTGAGCGCTTCATTGATCCGGCCCGAGCCGAAGGCAAGCGTACTGGCGCTGATGACGTAGCCCGTGAGTTGGGTGCTGTGCTCGCTCAAGCCGCCCGCTCGGGTATGCCACTGGCTGACCTGCCCGCCGCCCTGGACCACGATTCCGCCATGGTGCAATACCGTGGCCAGCAGGAACAGTATCTGCGCTCCAGTGACGCTCACGCTGCCTGCCAGGCCGAGGCTATCCAGACCTGGCTGGCCGACCTGCTGGCCGTGCTGAGCGTTCGCGAAGTCCTCGGTGATGACTTGGTGCAGGATGCCGCTGCCGCTGGTAACAAGACCATGGCGGCGACCGCCCTGGACCTCGTAGCCCGCGAGAAGCTGAACACCGCTGGTGCTGCCGATCTGCCTGTCATGGCCGCTGGGCGTGGCCTTATGGTGCTCCTTGCCGCTGGCGTTGATCCCGCTGAACTGGTGCTGACCGACCTTGAGGTGCTGGTAGCGCTGGCGGGGATCGAGATCATCCCGGCCACCTTGCCTGGCGCTGGCCTGGCCGCCGCTGACCTGGCATTCCGTGCCGGTACGTCGCTGGTGAAGGTGGGCACCCGTGGCGCCGTCCTCTACCGTGAGGCCGAAACCCAAGGGGGCCGTGTTGTCCTGCCGCACAGTGTACTCGTGGCACTGAGCCCGGATGCCCTGGAGCAGTTGCAGGGTGAAGTGAGCGAGCGCCTGGCCCGGACGCCACACCGATTCCAGGAGGCTGCCGTGGGCAACAGCTCTCTGGACCGGAGCCGCCGCGTCGTGCACGGCGGT
Source organism: Pseudomonas sp. Teo4 (assembly GCF_034387475.1). Taxonomy (NCBI): domain Bacteria; kingdom Pseudomonadati; phylum Pseudomonadota; class Gammaproteobacteria; order Pseudomonadales; family Pseudomonadaceae; genus Pseudomonas; species Pseudomonas sp. Teo4. The sequence goes on along the minus strand of NZ_JAXCIL010000001.1, from coordinate 3,552,633 downwards.
GGGCTCAATGCTTATGCTGATTCCATCAGATAATGAATGGGCGCCATCGGCGCCCTTGATCATAGATTGAATGTCTTTTGGATCAGGTCGAGCACGTAGTCCTCATCAAAAGGAATCACATCGGGACGTACTGCGCCGCGTACCGGTTTTGACCAGATGCCCCATTGGTCTTCCGTGTCATCAGATGCGGAGCGGATCAGGATAAGCTCTTGTTTGTCGGCCCTAATGTCGATTCGACCCTTGCCGCCGAAGATGAATCTGGCCATGGGATCAAAGGTGATTGTCTTACCGTTGAACTGCAGTTGAATTCGTTCAATGTTGTAACTAACCGGCTTATCAAGTGGTGACTCACTTTTATGCGTCATCTGCCGTGTTACCTTAAGACCGGCCTTTGCCAGCGGATCAATCCAGCGCTCGATATCAAGGAGCAGTTCCTGCACATCGGTGATCCAGCGTGCGATGGAGGTCTTTACCTGTTGCTCTTGATCGACTGCTTGCGTCTGCTTCGCCTGCATTGCTTTCGCCAGTTCTTCTGCCTTGCTCATTGTGCGTCCCATGCGTTGTAAGGTCGGGGCCTGATCAAACCATAGCGGCTATCTGCTATCAAGGGGCACAAGCCCTGTGCACCGGACGTGCCGCGACGAACTGACAAACGGCTCAAGCCCAATAAAATCAAGGCTTCTGGACTAATTGCCCGGTTCTTCGTTAGAATCACTGCCCTTTTTTCGTAAACACGCTGCTGCGGATAACGCCATGTCGAGTCCGCGTCAGTGCCTGACGGAGGCGGACAGCCTGTTTAGCTGTCACGCCCGTGGCGATCATGCAAGACACATTACGCATCACCGAAGTCTTTTACTCGTTGCAGGGTGAAACGCGAACGGCTGGGCTGCCCACGGTATTCGTGCGCCTCACCGGTTGCCCCCTGCGCTGTCAGTACTGCGACAGTGCCTATGCTTTCAGTGGTGGCACTGTCCGCACCCTTGACGACATTCTTGAGCAGGTGGCCGGTTTCAAGCCGCGTTACGTATGTGTAACCGGTGGCGAGCCATTGGCCCAGCCAAACGCCTTGCCGCTGCTGCAGCGCCTGTGCGATGCCGGCTATGAGGTCTCCTTGGAGACCAGTGGTGCCCTGGACATCGCTGGCACCGATACCCGCGTCAGCCGGGTTGTCGACCTCAAGACCCCAGGCTCCGAGGAGTCTCACCGCAACCGCTACGAGAACATCGAGCAACTGACCCGCAACGACCAGGTCAAGTTCGTCATCTGTTCCCGCGAGGACTACGACTGGGCAGTGTCGAAGCTGATCCAGTACAACCTTGCCGAGCGTGCGGGTGAAGTGCTGTTCTCGCCAAGCCATCATCAGGTGAGCGCCACCGACCTGGCGGATTGGATCGTCGCCGACAACCTGCCCGTGCGTTTCCAGATGCAGCTACACAAGCTGCTGTGGAACGACGAACCCGGACGTTGATTGAAGGAGTAGCAGTACATGACTGAGAAACGCGCGGTAATTCTGCTGTCCGGTGGCCTGGATTCGGCCACGGTGGTCGCCATGGCCAAGGCCCAAGGCTACAGCTGCTATACCATGAGCTTCGACTACGGTCAGCGCCATCGTGCCGAGCTGAATGCCGCTGCGCGAGTGGCGCGTGACCTGGGTGTGGTCGAGCACAAGGTGATCGGCCTCAACCTTGACGGTATCGGTGGTTCGGCCCTGACCGACAGCAGCATCGATGTGCCGGAAACGCCAGGTGAGGGCATTCCGGTGACTTATGTACCGGCACGCAACACGGTGTTCCTGTCCTTGGCGCTGGGTTGGGCCGAAGTGCTGGAAGCCCGCGATATCTTTATCGGTGTGAACGCCGTGGACTATTCCGGCTATCCCGATTGCCGTCCCGAGTTCGTCGAGGCGTTCGAGCGCATGGCCAACCTCGCCACCAAGGCGGGCGTAGAGGGGCAGGGCTTCCGCATCCAGGCGCCGCTGCAGAACATGAGCAAGGCGCAGATCGTCCAGGCGGGTATCGCCCGTGGCGTGGATTACAGCCTGACCGTTTCCTGCTATCAGGCTGACGATGAGGGCCGTGCCTGTGGCAAGTGTGATAGCTGCCGTCTGCGTGCCGAAGGCTTCAAGTCGGCCGGTGTACAGGATCCGACTCGATATTTTTAAAGTTTTTTGCGATGGGGTGTTGATTTCTCGTTAGAAATCAGTATTATACGCGCCATCCAACGGGTCGTTAGCTCAGTTGGTAGAGCAGTTGGCTTTTAACCAATTGGTCGTAGGTTCGAATCCTACACGACCCACCATATGCAGTAAGTCAAAGCCCGCGATCAGAAATGGTCGCGGGCTTTGTCGTTTTACCGTTGAATTTTCCGGCCAAATCGCCAGCAGCATGCCGACGATTGGGTGCAAGGCGGCCCGTTATTCCGCCCACTCCTTGTCCCCGGTAAACACTACCGTCAGCCAGCGATCCGGCCCTTCGCCGCCTATGGCATTGCCCACCTCGTCGCGCCACGCATCCCACTCGGCAATGGTTTTCGCAGCCATGCCCGGCGGCACGATGAAGAACAGTTCGATTTCGCGTGAGCGGCCGACCTTGGCGACGTAGGCGCGGTAGGACTGCAGCCCATGAAGGGCAACGAAGTTCTTGGCCACCTCATCGACATGCAGCTTCAGGTCGCTTGGCGTAACCAGGAAAATTTCGGCGAAGGCCTGGCGTATCACCGACACAGGCAGCGGAATGATCACCAGGCAGACCAGGCCCAGCACTGCCGGGTCGATGTAGGGCGACATCCACTCCCAGGCCGTGCCCTGCACGGCGTAACCGAAGCAGAAGGCGATCAGCAGCGCCGCAGTGATGCTGGCTGACATGATCCAGCCTTTGACATCCATGCGCACGAAGTCCGAACCCAGCTTGCGGTTGGCGCGGGACTCGATCACGGCGATGGCCACGCAGGCAGCCACGGTGACCAGCGCGTAGACGATCGCGATGCCGAACTCCAGGTGGCGCCCGCCCTCGAGCAGGCTGAGCACGGCGTTGATCAACGCATAGATCGCCACGCTGCACAGCAGAATGCCATTGAGCGCCAGCACCATGGGCTCCAGGTGCCAGAAGCCCATGGTGAAGCGCTCGCGCAGCTTGCGCGACATGTTCAGTGAGGTGGTGTGCGAGGTGATCAACTTGACCACCACCAGTGACAGTCCGCTCATGCTGGCGTCGACCAGCGAATAGACACCGTCGAAGACGATCGAGAACGAGCCTGAGGCCACACCGAAAGCGATGCCGATGGTGGCGATGAACAGGGTGACGGCGATCGAGGCGCGCAGCAGGCCCTGTTCACTGGCCAGGTCGAAGAATGGGGTTTTGTTGGGTGTTTCCATGAGTTGAGCTCGACTGTGATGGCCCTATCGCCGGCAAGCCGGCTCCCACAGGTACAGCGCTGCACCTGTGGGAGCCGGCTTGCCGGCGATAGGGCCAGTATTGATCAAACGCGAAATTGTTCCATCAGCGCCTGCTGCTGGTTGGCCAGCCGGTTCAGCGCCTGGCTGATCCGTGCCGACTCGTCGGCCTGACCCGACAACGACTCGGTAACGTCGCGAATACCCGCAACGTTACGGTTCACCTCTTCAGCCACCGCGCTTTGCTCCTCGGCGGCCGAAGCGATCTGCAGGTTCATGTCGCTGATCACGGCCACCGCTTCACCAATGCGCTGCAGCGCCGGTAGCGCCTGCTCCATGCGCGTGGCGCTGTCCTTGGCCTGGCGCTGGCCTTCGTGCATGGCACCCACCACATCCTGGGTGCCTTGCTGCAGGCCTTCGATCACCTGGCGGATCTCTTCCACCGACACCTGGGTGCGTTGCGCCAGGCTGCGCACTTCGTCAGCCACCACCGCAAAGCCGCGGCCGGCTTCACCCGCGCGGGCTGCTTCGATGGCTGCGTTGAGTGCCAGCAGGTTGGTCTGCTCGGCAATGGCGCGGATCACCTCCAGCACCGACCCGATCTGCTCGCTACGGCTCTCCAGGGTGCGCGCTTCGTGCATCGCCGCGTCCATGTCGGCGGCCAGCTGGTCGATGGTCTGACGCGTGCTGGCAATCAGTTGCAGGCCTTCACGGCTGGCCTGGTCGGCGCCCCGTGCCGCTTGCGCCGCCTGGGCGGCGTTATGGGCAACGTCCTGCGCGGTGGCGCTCATCTCGTTGGCGGCGGTGGCTACCTGCTCGATTTCCCGCTGTTGCTGTTGCATGCCGTCACTGGTCTGGCTGGCAATGGCGGCAGACTGGTCGGCAGTGCCGCGAGCCTCTTGCAGCGAGCCCTTGACCTGAGCGATCACCGGTTGAAGCTTGTCGAGGAAGCGGTTGAACCAGCCGGTAAGCTGGCCCAGTTCGTCCTGACGGGCATAGTCCAGGCGACGGGTCAGGTCGCCTTCGCCGCTGGCGATGTCCTCAAGGCGCGCCGCCACGGCCAGAATCGGCCGGGTAACGCCGCGGGCGGTCAGCCACACCAACAGCAGGCCGACCACAGCAGCGCCCAGGCCGATCAGCAGGCTGGTGAGGTTGGCGCTTTGGTTGTGCCCGTCCAGGCGCTGATTCAGGTCCACTGCCGGTGCTTGCAGTACCGCCTCGGGCAGCTCCAGCATGACCTGCCAAGGCGCCGCGTTGGGGATGGGGGCAAAGCTTCGGGCAATCCGCAGCAGGCCGTCGGCAGGCGTCTGGCTCAAGGGTTTGGAAAGCTGGCTGCTGTCGCGGCTGTTACCAGCTTGCAGGCCGGCCGGGCTGACGATGCTGACCTGGCCTTGGCCGTCAAACAGCTCCTTGCGGCCATCGAGGGCCAGTTGCTGAAGGTTGTCCAGACCGATGTCCACGCCGACCACGCCGACCACCTTGCCGTTTTCCAGTAGCGGCAGGGCGATACTGGTCATCAGCACCTGGCGGCCGTTGACCTCGTCGAAGTAGGGGTCGAGCACGCAGGGCTTGGCTGTTTCCAGGGGGCAGGTCAGCCAGCGGTTGCTGGGGAAGCCGGCGACGCCCAGCGTGGTGTCTGCCAGCATCGACTCCGGCATGGCCTCCAGTTCCAGGGCGCCTGGGCGTGGCTGCGACCAGTACAGCGAGAATCGACCGGATTCGTTGCTGCCTTCGCTGCTGCGCGCGATGTGCTGGCCGTCCTGGTTATCCAAGGCATTGGGCAGGAACACCAGGTACAGGCCGAACAGATCGGGGTTTGCCGCCAGTGCGGTTTTGGCATGCTGGGTGAGGCTGGCGCGCAGGTCGGCGTCCCCTCGTGCCTTGAGCGCCTGCACCAGGCGGGCGAAGCCATTGCCGTACTGGTAGGCGTCCATGAAGTAGCGCTGGATGCGCAAGGCCTGGGTCTCGGCGTGGGCCTGCAGGCGCAGGCGCGCACTGTGGTCCAGCAGCTCGGTATTGGCCTGGTTGACCAGCGCCGCGCTGCGTCGGGCTTGGGTCAGCGAGGTCGAGACCAGCAGGGCGACGACTGCCAGCAAACACAGGCCGGCGAGCAGGGTGATCTTCCACTGGATGGAGAGGCGGCGCAGCGGCATGGGTGCTTTCCTTTTCGTTCAATGGCAACGCCCGCGGTCAGGCGCGGGCGTTGTCGGTGGCAAGCGTCATTCAGCGATGTAGTTCGGTGGCGCAACCCGGAAGGCCTTGGTCAGCCAGGCCAGGTGCAGCAGGCCGAGCAACGCCCAGATGCCGCCGAACAGGAGCGAATGCCCGTTCAGGTCGAGCCAGAGCTTGGCGATGATGCAGAAGCCGATGGTTGGCATGACCAGGTACTTCATCTGGTTCGCCAGCCCCTGGCGGTTGCCTTCGCGCAGGTAGCAGTGGCTGATCACCGACAGGTTGACGAAGCTGAACGCGACCAGGGCGCCGAAGTTGATGATCGACGTCGCGGTGACCAGGTCGAAGAAGATCGCCGACAGCGAGATCAGGCCAACCACGGCAATGTTGACCACCGGGGTCTTGTAGCGTGGGTGCAGGCGGGCGAACACGCTGCTCGGGATCACGTTGTCGCGGCCCATGACGTACAGCAGGCGCGATACGCTGGTCTGCGAGGCCAGGCCCGAGGCGATGGTGTTGATCACGGTGCAGGCGATGAAGATCGACTGGAACAGCTTGCCGCCGACATACAGGGCAATTTCCGGCAGGGCCGCTTCCGGGTCATGGAAGCGCGCATTGCTCGGGAAATAAGCTTGCATGAAGTACGAAACGGAGATGAACACCACGCCACCAATCAGCGCGGTAAGGAAGATCGCCCGAGGGATGATCTTGCCAGGCTCTTTGGTTTCTTCGGACAGGCAAGTAACCGCGTCGAAGCCCAGGAACGAGAAGCACAGGATGGTCGCGCCGGCCGCCAGGGCGCTGAACTGAGTCTGAGGGTCGGTGAACGGTGTCAGGCTCCAGACGGTGCCCACGCCTTCGCCCTGATTCAAGCCGCGCACGCAGAGGTAGACGAACACCGACATGATCGCCAGTTGCACCAACACGAACAGCAGGTTGAAGTGCGCTACCAGGTTGATGCTGCGCATGTTGATCAGGCTGATCAGGCTGACGAAGCCCGCCACCCACATCCATTCCGGTACCTCGGGGAACATCGCCGACAGGTACAGCTTGGCCAGCAAGGCATTGACCATGGGCAGCAGCAGGTAGTCCAGCAGCGACGACCAGCCCACCAGGAAGCCCACGTGTGGGTTGATGGCGCGTTGGGTGTAGGTGTACGCCGAGCCCGATTGTGGGAAGCGTTTTACCAGGGTTCCGTAGCTGACGGCGGTGAACAGCACGCCCAACAAGGCGAGGAGGTAGGCGCTAGGTACATGCCCGGAGGTAATGCCCGAGACGATGCCGAAGGTGTCGAATACGGTCATCGGCGTCAGGTAGGCGAGGCCGATGATCACGACGTGCCAGAGACGCAGGGACTTGCGGAACTGGTGGCTGCCGGAGGCGCTGTGGTCAGTCTGCATGCTGGCATGGCTCCTGCGGCTGAGCGTGGACGGCGGGCGTGGCGTGCTGCGCGTGCGGCAAGGGCGAGCGGGTGGGCTCCATGTTGTTCACCTTTATTGTGTGGAGCAGGAATAGGCGCGGACGGGCGCCGGTGTCGGGTGTGGCGAGTCCTGGAGCTAGGACGGTGGTGCGTGCGGGTTGGTGCGGAAAGGCATGATCACGGCGCGACTTTTCTTCTTGGTGGATCGGGCGCTGGGCAAGGTGGGAAAAATAAAAAACGATGGGCGGGGTGGGTGTCAAGTTAAACATGACAAGATGTTACGAAATTGAAATATTTATCGATCAAAAGCCCTGTTTGTTCGCTTTTTGCGCGTTTTTTTGCGGTTTTGATCAATTGCGATGTTCGAAAAAATTGACGAATAGGACGTTGCTATTTTCGCAGTCAGGCGTTTCCTAAAAACGGGATTTCTCCCGCTTGGCCATCACCACGGGAGGGTGGCGGTGATATTCTTTCGCAGCCACGCGGCGCTTGGTTGCGTGCACGCCCATATGGACATCAATCGGTTCTATTCATGAAGAAATCAGTAGGCATTCTTTCCGGCCTGGCTATCGCCATCGCCGTCGCAACCACCGCAGGCGCCTGGTACACCGGCAAGCAATTGCCAGCGGAGCTGGAGCGCTCCGTCGAACGGGCCAACGTACAGGTGCAAAAAGCCCTGATTGGCCTAGGTGGTAGCATGACTGTCGAAGTGGCCTCGCTTGAGCAGCACTTTTTCAGCAGCACCGCGCACTATCGCGTCAAGGCCAAGGATATTCACCTCTCCAATGGCGAGACCGTCAATTTCGAGCTGGGCGTCACCGACCATATCGAGCATGGCCCGTTTCCATGGTCGCGGGTAAAAGCGTTCAAGCTGCTGCCAGTCATGGCGGCCAGCAACAGTGCGCTGGACAAAGACGATTTTACCGAGGCCTGGTACGCCGCGGCGGGGGACAAAGCGCCCCTGACCTCGCAAACCAGCATCGGCTTTGACGGCAGTGTGCAGGGCGACATCCTCCTGGCACCGGTCAAAGTGACTGAAGAAAACGGCTCCACCCTGGATTTCTCCGGCATGCGCCTGGCGATCAGTGGTGACCAGGAAGGCAAGGCATCGAAGTTCCACGGCACTGCCGAGCGTTTCGAGATGAAGCTGGTAGGCGACGATCACCCGCCCGCCACGTTCGAACTCAAGGGCCTGACCGTCGATGGCAACCTTGCGGCCACTGAGCACGACGCGATCTACGTCGGCAATTTCGATATGTTGCTGGCCGAAGCCAAGGCTACCTTGGGGCCGAAACAGCAAGTGTTGCTGCTCAAGGGCTTTGAACAGAAAGCCGTGCAGGCCCTGGATGGCCCGGACACCATCGGTGGGCGCGTCGACTACAAGCTGCAGGACATCACCTGGGATGGCCGTGCGGTAGGCAGCGCGCAAATGGCGGTCAGCCTAAAGTCGTTCAATGCCCCGGCCATGCAGGCGCTGTCGAAGTGGTACCAGGCGCACATGCCTGAATTCCAGCAGGCGGCGGCTGCCGGCCAGGCGCTGCCGGTGATTGAGATGGACGAGGCGGAAAAGGCCAAGTTCCAGGGCGATGTGCAGCAGTTGCTGGCTTCCAAGCCACAGGTGGCCCTGGAGAACCTGTCGTTCAAGACCGCCAATGGCGAGAGCCGTTTCAGCCTGTCGATGGATTTCGCCAAGCCGGCCTCGTTCGACCTGCCGCCCGACCAGTTGGGCAAGCAGTTGATTACCGAGGTGAAGAGCAAACTGTCGCTGTCCAAGCCGATGGTCGGTGACCTGGCTACCCTGCAGGCGCTGCTCGACGGCCAGACCGACGCCCAGGCCATCGCCATGCAGTCCAGTCAGGCCGGCGAAATGCTGGGCATGATGGCACTGGAGAGCGGCATGGCCACTGTGCAAGGGACCGACGTGGTGTCGAGCCTGCACTACGCCGATGGCATGGTCGACTTCAACGGCAAGAAGATGACCGTTGAAGAGTTCGCCATGATTCTGGCAGCGCACTTCGCGGCGATGCAGCCTCAGGGCTGAACCCTCTCACTGGGTTATTGCTGCCGGCCTCATCGCAGGCTTCGCCAGCTCCCACGGATTACCTACAGTGCTTCAGGGCTGTGGTAACCCCGTGGGAGCTGGCGCAGCCTGCGATATGCCAGTGCAGGTAACACAAAAACCGCTTTTGAATTCCCTTGATTGTCTGTAGCCTTCGGCGTCCGATAATAATCCGCGCCCGCAGAGGGCCGTGGCGGCATGCCAGCCGTCCGGCACCCCTAGCCGATCTGTCAGGGCCGGGTGATACACTCGATATGACGCGCATGCGCGCCTGCAGGTCCAGCGATCATGACCCAGATTTCCGAACGCCTGTTGGTTCAGGCCCATCTTGACGCCAAGCAGCCCAACCCGCTGACAGCCGAGCAGGAGGCCGAATACCGTGCGGCCATCGCTGCCGAGCTCAAGGCCCAGAACGCTGTTCTGGTTGCCCATTACTACTGCGACCCGGTCATCCAGGCGCTGGCCGAAGAGACCGGTGGCTGCGTGTCCGACTCCCTGGAAATGGCCCGCTTTGGCAAGAACCATCCGGCCGAAACCGTGATTGTCGCTGGCGTGCGCTTCATGGGCGAGACGGCCAAGATCCTCACGCCGGAAAAGCGCGTGCTGATGCCGACCCTGGAAGCGACCTGCTCGCTCGACCTGGGTTGCCCGGTTGAGGAATTCTCCGCCTTTTGCGACCAGCACCCCGAGCGCACCGTGGTGGTGTACGCTAACACCTCCGCCGCCGTGAAGGCGCGTGCCGACTGGGTGGTGACGTCCAGCTGTGCGCTGGAAATCGTCGAAAGCCTGATGGACAACGGTGAAACCATCATCTGGGGGCCGGACCAGCATCTGGGGCGGTACATCCAGAAGCAGACCGGTGCCGACATGCTGCTGTGGGACGGTGCCTGCATCGTCCACGAAGAGTTCAAGTCGCGTCAGCTGGCCGACATGAAGGCGTTGTACCCGGACGCCGCCATTCTGGTTCACCCGGAATCGCCGGAGTCGGTGATCGAGCTGGCCGATGCGGTGGGCTCCACCAGCCAGTTGATCAAGGCTGCGCAGACCCTGCCGAACAAGACCTTCATCGTCGCCACCGACCGCGGCATCTTCTACAAGATGAAGCAGCTGTGCCCGGACAAAGAGTTCGTCGAAGCGCCCACCGCCGGTAACGGTGCCGCGTGCCGTAGCTGCGCGCATTGCCCGTGGATGGCCATGAACACCCTGGAGCGGGTGCTGGACTGTCTGCGCAACGGCAGCAATGAAATCTTCGTGGACCCGGCGCTGGTGCCAAAGGCGATCAAGCCGCTGAACCGGATGCTGGACTTCACTCAAGCGGCGCGTCTGAAGCTGTCCGGTAACGCCTGAGGGACAATCGCCGGCAAGCCGGCTCCCACAGGTGCCGTCTAGCCCTGAAGGGCTGCAATACCTGTAGGAACCGGCTTGCCGGCGATGGGCTGCATAGCAGCCCCCTTTAACGCCCCATCATGTCCTTGACCATCCGCTGCTGCTCCATCACCTCGCGCTGGCGCTGGTCAATCTGCGACGCCAACGGGAAGTTGCTACCTGCGCGGCGCTTGGCGTAATCGAGCTGCTGAATGGCCTGGTCGAAATCGCCCACCAGGGTGAAATACTCGGCACGGGCCCGATGCAAGCCAATGGTATTGCCAGACAAGCCGCGCACTTCGGCCACGTCGTACCACACGTCTGGGTCATCCGGGCGGCTTTTGAGCAGATCATCCAATACCTTCTCCGCCTCGGCCGGCTTGCCTTGCTTGACCAGCAGATCGGCGCGTACCTGTTTCAACGGGTAATTGCCTGGGTACAGGCCGCGCATCCGCTCCACCCGCTGCATGGCATCGGCCAGGCGGTTGTTGGTGATGTCCAGGTCGATCTGCGCCAGGTTGTAGGTGATGTCGTTGGGCGCCTTGGCCAGCAGTGGCTTGAGGTTTTCCCGCGCTTCGTTGAGCTGGCCACCTTTGATCTGGGCCAAGGCCAGGCCGTAGCGGGCGGCGTCCATGTTCGGGTTTTCGTCGAGCTGGGCGCGGAAACGCTTGGCCGCCAGGCCCGGTGTGCCCTCATAGGTCAACGCCACCCGGGCGCGGATCAGCTGGTAGCGCAGGCTGTCTTCCACGCCGCCTTTGGGCGCCTGCTCGGCGCGGTTGCGGGTGTCGGCGATACGCGACTCGGTCACCGGGTGAGTCAGGAGGAATTCTGGTGGCTTGGCGTCGTAGCGGTACTGACGCGCCAGGCGCTCGAACATCGAAGGCATGTTGCGCGGGTCATAGCCTGCCTTCTCAAGGTTCTGGATACCAATGCGGTCGGCTTCCTGCTCGTTCTGTCGCGAGAAGCGCCGCTGCTCCTGGATGGCCGCTGCCTGGGTGCCGGCAATCACGCCGATACCGGCATCGCCGCCGCCACCTGCAGCCAGCACGATACCGGCCAGCAGCGCAGCCATCATCGGCAGCTGCATGCGCTGCTGGGCTTCGACGCCACGGGCAAAGTGGCGCTGGGACAAGTGCGCCAGTTCGTGCGCCAGTACCGAGGCATACTCGCCTTCGCTCTGGGCGTTGAGGAACAGCCCACCGTTGACCCCGACAATGCCGCCAGGGGCCGCGAAGGCGTTGAGCTCGCGGCTATCGATGAGGATGAACTCGAGGCGCCGGTCCTGCAGTTGGCTGGTCTCGGCCAGGCGGTACACGCTGGTTTCGACGTAGTCCTTGAGTTGCGGGTCGTTCAGCTGGTTGACGTTGCCGCGCAGCAGGCTCAGCCAGGCCCGGCCAAGCTGGTGCTCCTGCTGCGGCGAGACGATTGCGGAACTGGCGTCGCCCAGTGACGGCAGGTCGTCGGCATGGCCGGGGAGGGCCATCAGGCAGGCCAGCGTCAGCAGGGTAGGGCGCAGTAGATTCATGCACGAAGCTCGCGTCGGATCAAAGCCCCTACTGTAGCCCGCTCACACGTTGGCGACCAGTGGCGGTATCCTAGCCAACCTGCCTGACAAAGCCTTGGAGACGCCTGCGATGAGTGACACCTTAACCTGTGACGCCGAACTGGACGCCAGTGGGCTGAACTGCCCTCTGCCGCTGCTCAAGGCCAAGATGGAGCTCAATCGGCTGGCCAGCGGTGCGGTGCTCAAGGTGATTGCCACCGATGCAGGTTCCCAGCGCGACTTTCGCACTTTCGCGCAGTTGGCCGGTCATACGCTGCTACGTGAAACGGCCGAAGCCGGTACTTATACCTACTGGCTGAAAAAGGCCTGAGTTCTTCCAAGGATCGTCAATGTTCAAAGTGCTTCGTGACTGGATGCAGCGCTACTTCTCCGATGAGGAAGCGGTGGTGCTGGCGGTCCTGCTATTCCTGGCCTTCACCGCGGTACTGACCCTCGGTGGCATGCTGGCGCCGGTGCTGGCGGGCCTGGTGCTGGCCTTTCTGATGCAGGGGCTGGTCAATGCCCTGGAGCGCCTGCGGGTGCCGACGGGGGTGGCGGTGAGTGTGGTGTTCGCCCTGTTCATGGGGGCGCTGGCGGTGTTCCTGCTGGTGCTGGTGCCGTTGCTCTGGCACCAGTTGATCACCCTGTTCAACGAGTTGCCGGGAATGCTGGGCAAATGGCAGTCGCTGCTGTTGCTGTTGCCTGAGCGCTACCCGCACCTGGTGTCGGACGAGCAGGTGCTGCATGCCATCGAGTCGGTGCGTGGCGAAATCGGCAAGTTTGGCCAGTGGGCGCTGACCTTCTCGCTGTCCAGCCTGCCGTTGCTGGTCAACGCCATGATCTACCTGGTGCTGGTACCGATTCTGGTGTTCTTCTTCCTCAAGGACCGCGAGTTGATCGGCCGCTGGGTCAGCGGTTACCTGCCACGCCAGCGAACGCTGCTCAACCGGGTTGGCAGCGAAATGAACCGGCAAATTGCCAACTACATTCGCGGCAAGGGCATCGAAATCCTGATCTGCGGCATTGCCACCTATATCGCCTTCATCAGCCTGGGGCTCAATTACGCCGCACTGCTGGCGCTGCTGGTGGGGTTGTCGGTGGTGGTGCCCTACGTGGGGGCGGTGGTGGTGACCGTGCCGGTGACACTGATTGCGCTGTTCCAATGGGGTTGGGGCGACCAGTTCATTTACTTGATGACGGTGTACGCGATCATTCAGGCGCTCGATGGCAACGTGCTGGTGCCGCTGCTGTTCTCCGAGGCGGTGAGCCTGCACCCGGTGGCGATCATTTGCGCGGTGTTGCTGTTCGGCGGGTTGTGGGGGTTTTGGGGGATCTTCTTCGCGATCCCGTTGGCGACGCTGATCAAGGCCGTGCTGGATGCCTGGCCGAGGCAGGAGGCGAGTGTTTCGCCGATGCTGTAAGGGTTGGGGCCGCTTTGCGGCCCTTTCGCGACACAAGGCCGCTCCCACAGCAATCGGGTTGATCCTGTGGGAGCGGCCTTGTGTCGCGAAAGGGCTGCAAAGCAGCCCCCATCAATCTCAAGCCTTGCTCAAAGCCTGAGCCGCCGCCAGCACGGCATCCACATGCCCCGGCACCTTCACCCCACGCCATTCCTGGCGCAGTACACCGTCCTTGTCGATCAGGAAGGTGCTACGGTCCACGCCCATGTACTCCTTGCCATACAGCTTCTTCAGCTTGATCACGTCGAACAGCTGGCACAGTGCCTCGTCCTTGTCGCTGATCAGCTCGAACGGGAAGCCCTGCTTGGCCTTGAAGTTCTCATGGGACTTGATGCCATCGCGCGAAACGCCGAACACTACGGTGTTGGCAGCCTCGAAGGCCGCGTGCTGGTCACGGAAACCCTGGCCTTCGGTGGTGCAGCCCGGGGTGCTGTCCTTCGGATAGAAGTACAGCACCACCTGACGGCCCTTGAGTTCGGCAAGGTTCACGGCCTGGCCGCTGGTGGCCTGGGCCTGGAAATCGGCGACGGGTTGGTCGAGTGCTACAGCCATGGGAGCTTCCTTACATGGGGTTCTGTGGGCGCCAAGGCTCGATCAGTGCATCCAGGTTCAGGGCATCGGCGAAGTCGAGGAACTGGTCGCGCAGCCAGCTGATCTGGGTGCCGGCCGGCAGAATCACGGTGAACTGGGCGTTGAGCATGCTGCTGCCGGTCTGCGGCGCCAGGTAGGTGTCGCAGGTCAGGCTTTCCAGCTCGACGCGGTGGTCGAGGAAGAACTGGCACAGCTCGCTGATGATGTCCGGGCGGTAGGCGGCACTGATGTAGGCCACGTACGGCAAGGCCTGCGGGCGCACTTCCTGATCGGCGCTACGCACCACATCCAGAGTCAGGCCGTGTTTCTTGCCCAGGCTCGGCAGCATGGCCTCGAGGCGCGCCAGGGCGTCCCAGCTGCCACCGACCTGCAGGATCAGGGCACTGGTCTCGCCATGGCGGCTCAGGCGCGAAGTGACCACCGCGCAGCGGTTTTCGAAGGCGGCGCGGCTAAGGACATTGGCCAGCTCCATGGGGTTGGGCCCCAAGGCACTGATGACAAGAAATTGTTCGCGGACGGTGGGGGTGGACATGCAGCATTCCTAAAGCGATGAGCGGTCGGCACAGGACGGGCGAAAGCCTCCTGTCGGCAGTGCCCGGGGCTCGCATGCGAGGACGTGGACGCTGGCGGGGAGCAAGGTCGACGGCCCGGCGGGCCGCGCTGCACCGATCAAAGGATCAAGGGTAGCGAAAACCGGCGCGAAGGGGAATGCTCCGCCCGCCTGCTTCGCTTGTGCAAGGCCGATGCCCCCAGTACCATTACCGCTCTCTTTTTCCGGCAGGAGCAGTTACATGATTGCGGGCAGTATGGTGGCATTGGTCACACCCATGGATGCACAAGGGCGTCTTGATTGGGGCAGCCTCGACAAACTTGTAGACTTCCACCTGGAAAACGGCACCCATGCGATCGTCGCCGTCGGTACCACCGGTGAGTCCGCGACCCTGGATGTCGAAGAACACATCCTGGTCATCAAGCACGTGGTCGAGCGCGTCAAGCACAGCAAAAACCCGATTCCGGTCATCGCCGGTACCGGTGCGAACTCCACCGCCGAAGCCGTGCACCTGACCCAGAACGCCAAGAACGCTGGCGCCGACGCCTGCCTGCTGGTAGTGCCGTACTACAACAAGCCGACCCAGGAAGGCCTGTACCAGCACTTCAAGCACATCGCCGAAGCCGTCGACATTCCGCAGATCCTCTACAACGTACCCGGCCGCACCTCCTGCGACATGCAGGCCGAGACCGTGATCCGCCTGTCGAAAGTGCCGAACATCATCGGCATCAAGGAAGCCACCGGCGACCTGCAGCGCGCCAAGGCCATCCTCGACGGCGTCGACAAGGACTTCATCGTCATGTCCGGCGACGACCCGACCGCTGTCGAGCTGATCCTGATGGGCGGAAAGGGCAACATCTCCGTTACCGCCAACGTCGCCCCGCGCGAAATGGCCGATATGTGCGAGGCCGCCCTTGAGGGCAATGCCGAGAAGGCCCGCGCGATCAACGAAAAACTCATGCCGTTGCACAAAGACCTGTTCTGCGAAGCCAACCCGATCCCTGTGAAGTGGGCGCTGGTGGAAATGGGCCTGATGCACAAGGGCATCCGCCTGCCGCTGACCTGGCTGAGCGAAGGCTGTCACGAAAAAGTCCGTACTGCCTTGCGCCAGTCCGGCGTACTGGTTTAATCGAGGAAGTACACCGCATGAAGCGACTGGCTGGTCTTTCCACGCTCGCCCTGATCATTTCCAGCACCAGTGGTTGTGGCTGGTTGTGGGGCGAGGATGGCTATTTCCGCGACCGCGGCAGCGATTACCTGCAAGCGCACCCGACCGCGCCGATGCAGCTGCCGCCGGACGCCAGCAACGTCAAGCGCCTTGACCCGCTGTTGCCGATCCCCCGTAACGTTGCCGACGACCGCGCCACTAGCGAGTTCGAGGTGCCACGCCCGCAACCGCTGACCGCGGCTGCCGAGGCCAATGACTACAGCCTGCAACGCAGCGGCAACAGCCGTTGGGTGCTGGCCCAGCATTCGCCTGCCGAAGTGTGGCCAGTGGCCCGCCAGTTCTTCGAGGACAACGGCTTCCGCATCGCCGAAGAACGCCCGCAGACCGGTGAGTTCAACACCACCTGGCAGCGTTTCGACGAACTGTCCGCCTCGCTGGGCCAGCGCCTGGCGAGCACCGCCAGCAGCGGCGACAGCGAAGTGCGTGTTCGCGTGCGCATGGAACCCGGCGTGCAGCGCAACACCTCCGAGGTGTACATCGTCAGCGTCGAGCGCCCGGCCGGCAGCACCGCCGAGCCTGATTTCCCGTCCACCTCCAGCAACACCGGGGCCGATGCCCTGCTGGTCGACGAAATGCTGGCCAGCATGAACCGCAGCGCCGAGAAAGGCGGTTCGGTGTCGCTGCTGGCCGCCCGCGACTTCGACGCCCCGAGCCGCGTCAGCCTGAGCGAAGACGGCAGCGGCAACCCGGTGCTGTACCTGGGCGCCGACCTGGACCGCGCTTGGTCCAGCGTAGGCCGTGCCCTGGAGCAGGGTGGCGAGTGGCGTGTCGAGGACATCAACCGCAGCCTGGGCCTGTACTACATCAACCTGTCGGAAAAGCCTGAAGACAAGCAGAACGAGCCTGGCTTCTTCAGCCGTATGTTCGGCAGCGAACCGACCAAGGAAGAGCGTGAAGCCCGCGCCGAGCGTTATCAGGTGCGCCTGAGCAAGGTTGGCGAAAGCGTGCAGGTCACGGTCGAGAAGAACATCAACACCGTGGCCCCGGCCGATGTCGCCCGCCGCGTGTTGAGCGCCATTCAGGACCACCTGGGCTAAGTGCGCTTCGCGGTACTCGGAAGCGGCAGCCAGGGAAACGGCACGCTGATCGCCAGTGGTGACACCTTCATCCTGGTCGATTGCGGCTTTTCCCTGCGCGAAACCGAGCGGCGCCTGGCGCTGCTCGGGGTGTCGGCGCAGCAACTGAGCGCGGTGCTGGTGACCCACGAACATGCCGACCACGTGCATGGGGTGGGCTTGCTGTCACGGCGCTACAATGTACCGGTCTACCTCAGCCAAGGCACATTGCGCGGTTTGCGCAAGCCGGTGGAGGTCGCCGGTTTTCTTGCCTGTGGCGACACCTTGCGCATTGGCAGCCTGGAAGTGAACGCTGTGCGGGTCGAGCACGATGCATACGAACCGTTGCAGTACGTGTTCAGTGACGGTCGCCGACGTTTCGGCATGCTGACCGACCTGGGCTCGTACGACATGCACCTGGTCGAGCGTTACCAAGGCCTGGATGCACTGCTGATCGAGGCCAACCATTGCCGCGACCTGCTCGCTCGCGGCCATTACCCGCAGTTTCTGAAATTGCGGGTCGGCGGTAGCCAAGGACATTTGAACAACCACCAGGCCGCAAACCTGGTGGCCGAGCTGGGCTGGCAGCACCTGCAACACCTGGTGCTGGCCCACCTCAGCAGCAAGAACAACCTGCCACAACTGGCCCGCCAGTGCTTTGTCGACACCCTTGGGTGCGACCCGGACTGGCTCCAGGTGGCGAATCAGGAACACGGGCTCGACTGGCGCGAAATCGCCTAGCCCAACCACTCAAGCAAGCGGAGCCCTCCATCATGGAAAAACGCGAAGAACTCTACCGCGGCAAAGCCAAATCGGTTTACAAGACCGACGACGCCGACCGCTTGATCCTGCTGTTCCGTAACGACACCTCGGCGTTCGACGGCAAGCGTATCGAACAGCTCGACCGCAAAGGCATGGTGAACAACAAGTTCAACGCCTTCATCATGCAGAAACTGGAAGAAGCCGGCGTGCCGACCCAGTTCGACAAGCTGCTGGGCGACAACGAGTGCCTGGTGAAGAAGCTGGACATGATCCCGGTCGAGTGCGTAGTGCGTAACTATGCCGCTGGCAGCCTGGTCAAGCGCCTGGGCGTGGAAGAGGGCATCAAGCTCGAGCCGTCCACTTTCGAGCTGTTCCTGAAGAACGACGAGAAGGGCGACCCCTTCATCAACGAATCCCACGTCGTTGCCTTCGGCTGGGGCACCGCCGAGCAGCTGGCAGAAATGAAGAAGCTGTCGCTGAAGGTCAACGAAGTGCTGAACAAGCTGTTCGACGACGCCGGCCTGCTGCTGGTCGACTTCAAGCTGGAGTTCGGCGTGTTCCACGGCCAGATCGTCCTGGGTGACGAGTTCAGCCCGGACGGCTGCCGTCTGTGGGACAAAGAAACCCGCAAGAAGATGGACAAGGACCGCTTCCGCCAGGGTCTGGGCGACGTGATCGAAGCCTACGAAGAAGTTGCCAAGCGCCTGGGCGTGCCGCTGTAAGGCGCACGTTCACGCAAGCGCCTGATACCACGCGATTTTTTTGCAAATAAAGGTTTGCGTTTTCAGAATTCGCTGGTATGATGCGCGGCATTGGAGAGATGCCGGAGTGGTCGAACGGGACGGATTCGAAATCCGTTGTACTGGCAACAGTACCTAGGGTTCAAATCCCTATCTCTCCGCCATACATGTGGTAGACGAAGCCCCTGAAAACGATGAGTTTTCAGGGGCTTTTTCGTTATACGCCGCTTTGCTGAGCATTCAGTTGATAGCTTTGGATTTCAGTGGCCTGACGGTCAGTTCGAAATGTTGGCCCAGCGTGATTTGGTCCCCAATGGCTCAGCCACAACCAGAACCCTCGATTACCACCTTAAATGTTGGGCTAGCGCTGAGGCGCTAACCGAACATTGGGGCCGTGCCCTGTGCCCATCGGCAACTACCCGGTGGGGAGCAATATCTGGCCATAGGCGCTGGGCCGCTCGAACGTGCCAGGGAACATCTTGTTGAAAAAAGTGTCACACGTTTTCATCAGGATGTAACCCAACCATTACCAAGGAGCGGTAAGTATGGCCTTCGACGCCTACATTAAAATCGACGATATTGCTGGTGAAGCGCTGGATGAGCAGTACACCAACTGGATCGAGATCACGAGCTACAACTTTGGTGTCAATCAAAGCACATCTGCCACCGCGAGCTCATCCGGCGGGGCAACATCAGGTCGTACGACCCTTAGCAACTTCACCTTCACCAAATATCTCGACAGTGCCAGTTGCAAACTGCTGGAAGCCAGTTGTGCGGGCCAGCACCTCAAGGAAGTGAAGCTGGCGTTGTGCCGGGCTGGCAGCGACAAGCTCAAGTACTACGAGATTGTCTTGGAAGAGGTGATCATTGCCGACTACTCGCAAAACGCTAGTTCTGGTGTGCCCATCGAAGTTGTTCAGTTGAACTACGGGCGTATTAAGACCACCTACACCCGTCAGAAACGTTCCGATGGCAGTGGTGGCGGCAATGTGACGGGGGGCTGGGACCGCATCAACAACAAGAAGCACGCGTGAGGTAAGGCAATGTCTGATGCACGCAGCTTCATCAACGCCAAGACCCAGTCTTACCAGTCTTTGAAGGCCAGTACACCGGTTACTGGACACGCCAGAGGCAAGTTCGATGTCCTGAACGCGCACATTGCCAACAGCGTGGTCATGGCCGGGGAGTTGGTAATCGTGGGGGACCCCGATACACCTTCTTGCACCAGCCACGAAGCATTCCTGATGTCCAAGGCTGCTCAGGTTCACACTGAACTGTTGAGCAGCGGGGTGGAGGCGGATGATTTTTTTCTGGAACACTTCGATTTACTGCAAAGTGTGCTGGCCAACGCCTCAATGGGGGCTGGTGCGGCCAGCGAGGGGTGGAGCAAGCATTTGAGCACTATCAAGGCCACCCTTGAAGATATCGAAAAACTGCATCGCGACTACCTTGGTTCTGGCACCCTTAGTGCGCGCGATGCGTTCTACGCAAAGCGCACCACCTTGTTCATGAAACTCGAACAGCAGTTGGGGAATGTTGCCGCATACGGCTCAGGCTTACGTAACCAGGGGAAGATAAAACAGGCATTGGGCATTTCGACGCGAAGTTATTTGCATCACGGTGAAATCGCGGGCTATGCCGACAAGGTGTCAGGTGTTGCCAGAGCATCAAATCTGGTCAAGAAAGGCACGTATTTCGGTACTGCGCTGGATGTGGCATCCACAGGCCTAGCGATTCATAAAGCCTGCACGACGGGCCGAGAAGACCAGTGTCGACGTGCCAAATATGTTGAAAGCTCGATGTTGATGGGGAGCCTGGCGGGTGGCAGCGCCGGGGGGTATTTGGGCGGTATGGCAGGTACTGGTGTTTGTGCCGTTGTTCTGGGGGTCAGTACGGGCGGCCCCGGAGCACTCGCTTGTGCTGTCGTCGGTGGTGCCGTGGGCGGTAAGGTGTTCGGTGATTTCGGGAGCAAGGGAGGCGAGATGGTGGGTGACTTTTTATACAGCGAGGTATCGGAGTGAATGAAGTTCACCCTGGGTTGATTGCGTTGCTGATCATTGCCCCCATGATGCTGGCGATGGTCGTGCAGTGTTACATAGCCTATAAATACACTGAGCGCTTTGAGTCGTTTCTTACGAGTTGCATCTTCGTGACCGGCAATAAAAATACATTTCAACATGCAGGTTTATTGGGCAAGGTCATGCGCACGGGGTTGATCTCCATGGTGCTGGCTGTACCGAAAATCTTTGTGCGCAGGGGGTTGATTGACATCGATGAAGTTAAACGCTTCCCGCCGCACATGAGACGACTGCTGGTGAGTCTGTTAGGCATCCACATTGTGCTGCTCACCGCGTTGGCCATTTTCAATTATGCGCAAGGTTGAAACTTAACAGGCTGGCTTTAGCTTTATCCACCCGGTGGCTAGCGAGGTGCACTGCTGCAGGCGCTCGTCTTTTTCCTCGGGGCGGGAATTGAGCAACCTTCCAATGACCTACCCACCCCCCGGGGGGTTAAGTTTCTATCCCTTCGCCATACATTTAGTAGACGAAGTCCCTGAAAGCGATGAGTTTTCAGGGGCTTTTTCGTTTTGCAGCCTTAATGTTTCATCATCCCCAACTCGGCATCGTCCAACAGCGCCTTGGCCATGGCGCTCAAGTAATGCGAGGCCCAGATGAGCTTCTCATCGCGCTCCATCACGCCGGCCAGCGTCATGTCTCTCACATAGCCCATCAGTTCGGATGCCTGTTCCCGGGCGTATTCGCAGGGGATATCGGGCTCGATGCGAAACAGCGGTTGGGTTTGGCCTTCGCCTTGGTAGAAGCGGGTTTTGCCTACTGTGGTGCGGGGGTTGCTGTGCTGTGTGGACATTGTCCAATCTCCCTGACTCTTTAGCTGCCTGGGCCGGCCCTTTCGTGGGTAAACCCACAACAGCTAACAAGCTGATTTTAAGAAGGTTTCGTGGGAGCTGGCGTAGCCTGCGATCGATGGCGCAGCCCTCGCAAAAACCGCTATAGGGTCCGCTGCGCGGCCCATCGCAGGCTTCGCCAGCTCCCACGGGTTAGTGGTGGCCTTGAGCATGTTTTCTGCTTTCGCAGGAAGCGCATTGCTTCGGCTCTAGTGCAGCGTTCGTGGCTCTGCCGGTAAATGGGCTTGCATCTGCAATTGCAGCAATGCCGACTCGACCAGCGCTTGTACCGCTTCCATCTCGTGGATGACGGCCTGCATTACGACGGAGCTGGGCGATGTGGGTTTCAGTTGCACGGATTGCTGGGCCACGGACAGGGCGCAGAGCACGTACTCCGAGGTTTTGATCAGGGTGTCTTGCAGTTCGAAAGGGTGGGGTGGATCGGGGACCATCTTGCGCATGAAAACTCCTTGAGTCAGGTGGAGCTGCCTGGCACCGCTGTCAAACGAATGGAGGCAGCCGTACATGGGTTGACAGACCGGTGACCCAAGGAACCCGGCGCACACGAAGGTGCCCCATGCACAGCTGCCATGAAGCGCTGCAACAAATTCTTGAGTCGGTCAGCCTGTCAAAGCCGGTCGTTGAATGAGTAACGACTGGCCGAGACTAGAGCCCAATCCAGAGAGTCGCAATGGTTTGGCAGGGGCAGCAGTATGATTCGGAAATGGACTACAAGGAATGGGAAAAATCTGAGGCAGGAATGTAGGAAATGGGGCTGAAAAGCGGCCGTCAGGGGGATTGTTAGGGTTCGCCATGACATTTTTGGCGTTTTCGAGATCGAGCGCCGCCCGCGCGGCGCATCGCGAGCAAGGCTCGCTCCTACGTTTGTTTCGGGCCAGTAACGCCTGTGGCAGGCGCGCGCGACCGCTTTGTTTGTACAACTCGATATCGCGCCATGCGCCAAGAGCGTTCGCGCACAATTCTCACAGGAATAATTGGCCCGAAACAAACGTAGGAGCGAGCCTTGCTCGCGATGCGCCGCGCGGGCGGCGCTCGATTTACGCCCCCCCTCAAAACTCAAGTCAGGCCCTCTTCCCCACGATTCCGTGAAGAACAATTGTTCAAATCAACGGTCCCTCCACAGATGACCCCACATCACCCATCCCCTGAAAAACCATCCTTTGTCAGCCCCCTGCGTCACGCCCTCTAATGCCGGAAAGCCGAGTGATCCCGATCACCGATTTCAACAATAAAAGCGCTTTTCCGGAGATTGTATGCACAGTGGTCCCACCCTCTTGCTGGTGCTGTTTTGCGCCATCCTTCTGATTGTTTTCCTCATCGTCAAAGTGCGTGTCCACGCGTTCCTGGCCCTGACGGCCGCCAGCCTCGTGGTGGGCATCGGTTCCGGCATGCCCCTGGCCGACATGGCCGCGTCCTATGAAAAAGGCGTTGGCGGCACGCTCGGCTTCCTGGCAACCGTCATCGGCCTGGGCGGCATCCTCGGCAAGATGCTGGAAGAGTCCGGTGGCGCCGAGCGCATCGCCCAGACGCTATTGCGCGCCCTGGGTAAGGAACGCGCCTCATGGGCCATGATGCTCGTGGGCTTCATCGCCGGCATCCCGGTATTCTTCGAAGTGGGTTTCGTGCTGCTGATTCCGTTGGTTTATGTGGTCGCCAAAGAAACCCGGATCAACCTCCTGTACCTGGGCGTGCCGCTGGCCGTGTCGCTGATGGCCGTGCATTGCATGCTGCCACCGCACCCTGCCGCCATGGCGATCACCGGGATGCTTGGCGCCGATGTGGGCAAGGTCATCCTGTACGGCCTGATGGTCGCGCTGCCGACGGCCATCGTTGCCGGGCCGCTGTGGATCAAGCTGGTGTGCAAGCGTGAAGCGCCAGACACTCAAGCCGCGTTCCTCGAAGAACACGGCGTCGACAACGCGCCCCGCGACTTGCCCGGCCTTGGCGTGACCCTGCTGACCATCCTGTTGCCACTGGTACTGATGGTCGGGAAAAGCTTTGCCGCCGGGCTGCCCCATGAGTCCGGGCTGCTGAGCCTGGTGTCGTTCCTCGGCACGCCGCTGATCGCCCTGTCGATTGCAGTGCTGTTCGCCTACTGGGCACTGGGGTTGCGCCGCGGCTTGCGCATGCCGGACCTGCTCGCGCACACGCAAAAAAGCTTTCCGCCACTGGCCAGCATTCTGCTGATCATCGGCGCCGGTGGGGCCTTCAATGGCATCCTGGTCGACAGCGGCGTGGGTAACGCGCTGTCCGCCTCGCTGACCCAATTGAACATGAACCCCATCGTTCTGGCCTGGCTGGTGGCTGGCTTGATGCACTTCGCCGTCGGTTCGGCGACGGTGGCAATGATCAGCGCCGCAGGTATGGTGATGCCGATGCTGGGTGCTCACCCCACCGTGAGCAAGGAAATCATCTGCATTGCCATTGGTGCCGGCGCCATTGGCTGGACCCACGTCACAGACTCGGCCTTCTGGGTGGTCAAGGAGTACCTGGGCGTTTCACTCGCCGATGCGTTGAAGAAATTCACCTCGGCCACTGTACTGGCTTCATTGATTGCGCTGGGGCTGACCCTGTTGCTGGCGCAGTTCGTTTGATTCAACCCGTATTTCAGCCTGATTGTTCAAAGGGACCCCGCCATGATTCTGGGCAAGACACTTGAAAACTGGTACGCCAGCCATCCGTTGATTCGCGACCTGGTCGCGCTGCAGGAAACCACCTGGTTCAACCCTGGCGTGGCGCCTGCCGCGCAGGCGCTGGGCGATGTGGGGCTGACGGCCGCCGATGTGGCCGATGCCAGCGCACGGCTGACGCGTTTTGCGCCGTACCTGCAGCGTGTGTTCGTGGAGACGCAAAGCAGTGGCGGCATCATCGAATCGGACATCGTGCCTGTGCCGCAACTGCAGCAAGCGCTTGCTGAGCGCTACGGCCAGGCATTGCCTGGGGCGCTGTGGCTCAAGCGCGACAGCCATCTGCCGATTTCCGGCTCCATCAAGGCGCGCGGCGGTATCTATGAAGTGCTCAAGCATGCCGAAGACCTGGCCTTGGCCGCGAACCTGCTGACCCTCGAAGACGACTACGCGCTGCTGGACAGCGACAAGGCACGAGCCTTTTTTGGCCAGTACAAGATCGCCGTGGGTTCGACGGGCAACCTGGGCATGTCCATCGGCATCATGGGCGCTGCACTGGGCTTTCAGGTCACCGTGCACATGTCGGCGGATGCGCGGCAATGGAAGAAGGACAAGTTGCGTTCTCACGGCGTGACCGTGGTCGAGTACGCCTCCGACTACAGCGTGGCGGTTGCACAAGGCCGCCAACAGGCGCAGGCCGACGCCACCTGCCATTTCGTCGACGATGAAAACTCGGTGAACCTGTTCCTCGGCTACTCGGTGGCGGGCGAGCGCCTGAAACAGCAACTGGCGGCTGCCAACATCACCTGCGACGCGCAACACCCGTTGTTCGTCTACCTGCCTTGCGGCGTGGGCGGAGCCCCGGGCGGTGTGGCCTTTGGCCTGAAACTGGCCTTCGGTGACCACGTCCACTGCATCTTCGCCGAACCCACGCACTCGCCCTGCATGATGCTGGGCGTCTATACCGGGCTGCACGATGAAGTGAGCGTGCAGGACTTCGGTATCGACAACGTGACGGCCGCCGATGGCCTGGCGGTGGGGCGCGCTTCTGGTTTTGTCGGCAAGGCCATGCAGCGCTCGCTAGAGGGTTTCTACACCGTCAGCGACGAAGAAATGTACAGCCTGCTGGCCCTGATGGAACGCAGTGAAGGGCAGCGCCTCGAACCTTCCGCGCTCGCCGGTGTGCCCGGCATTGCCAGGGTGCTTGCCGACCAACAAGACTACCTGGCGCGTGTGGGCCTGGGCAGCGAGGCCATGGCACAAGCCACTCATCTGGTCTGGGCGACAGGCGGCAACATGGTGCCGGCCGATGAGATGGACGCTTACCTGGCCAAGGGGCGTGAACTGCTGGCCAAGGGGTGATAGCGCCCTGAGTGGCGCGGGCACGACAGGCTATCGCTGATTCATGCGCAAAATCGGATGTGGCAGGATAATTCTCCTGCCGCATCCTTCGGATGTTTGAGGGAACCTGCCGTGCTCAACCTGCCTCCGCGTATCAGTTCCAGGCTCAACAGCAGCCAGTTCGCCAATCTTCACACCTTTCTGGTTGCCGCGCGCCACCTGAGTTTCGCCCGTGCGGCGCAGGAACTGTGCTTGACCGCCAGCGCTGTAAACCACCGTATAAGCCGGCTGGAAGCCGCGCTGGACATGAAGCTGTTCCAGCGCCTTACCCGGCAGGTTTGCCTCACCGATGAAGGCGAGCGGATCTTTGAAATCCTGCAGCATGCGATGGGCGAGTTGTCCGAAGCGCTCGAGCAATCGTCGCAAGCCGACATCGCGGGCTCCCTGGCGATCTACGTAAGGCCTTCCATCGCCCAATGCTGGCTGGTTCCGAGGCTGGCGGAGTTTGTCGAGCGTTACCCCCTGGTGGCATTGGACCTGCGGGTAGGCAATGACAATGTCGACTTTCGCACCCGCAAGATCGACCTGGCGCTGTACTACGCCAATGGTGAGTTTCCGGGGCTGGTGAGCCAGCGCTTGATGCGCGAACGTATGGCCCCGGTATGCAGCCCTGAGTATGCGCGCCGCCATCGTCTGCAGGAGAACCCGCAGAACCTGAAGCACTGCACCCTGCTGCATGACTCCCTGGCCTGGGACCATGCCGCTTTCGATGCCGAGTGGACGCTCTGGGCGGAGCAACACAACCTGCTGGCGGCACTGCCCGAACGTAGCCTCACCTTCGACCGCTCCGACCTCAGTGTGACCGCCGCCATGAACCACGTCGGCATCGCGATTGGCCGCCAGCAACTGGTGCAGAAGCGGGTGGACAGCGGTGAACTGGTTCTGCCGCTTGCCGATTTCAGCCGCTCAGGCCACTACGACTATTACCTGGTTCACCCGCCGCTGGGGACCGTGCCCAAGCGGCTGCAGGTGTTCATGAACTGGCTACGGGAATGCGCCCGTCAGTCAGCCCCTCAGGATGAGCACGAGGATGGGGCCTGAAAGAGGCCGGTGTTCATCATTTCAGCGCATCGCCGCCAACTTGATGCCGAACCCCACCAGGCAAGCCCCCGCCAACCGCTCGAACAGGTTCGTCATGCGCGGGTTGGCCCGCATACGCTCGGCCAGCAGATGGGTCAGCACCACGGCAATCAGCCCATACAGGAAGGTCACCGCCGCCACGGTTGCCGCCAGAAAGCCAAAGGTAACCAGGCCCTGGTGTTTGACCGGGTCGATGAACAGCGGGAAAAACGCCATGTAGAACATGATCGCCTTGGGGTTGAGCAGGGTGATCATCATGGTCTGGCGCAGGTAGTGGCCGTTGTCCATGCGGCTCGCCCGGGGCGCGTCACCGGGTTTGCTCAGCAGCATGCGCAGCCCCAGGTAAGCCAGGTACATCGCGCCTGCCCACTGCACCACATGGAAGGCCGCCGGGTACGTCGCCAGCAATGTGGCAACGCCCGCCACTGCCAGCCACAGCAGCACCTGGTCACCGAAAATCACCCCACAGGTGGCGGCCAGCCCCGCCTTGATGCCGCCCTTGCCGGTGGCGGTGATCAGGGCAAAGTTGCCGGGGCCTGGGATGGCCAGCAGGACGATGAACGCAATCACGAATGCGCCGTAGTCGGTGACGCCAAGCATGGGGGAGACCTCGGTTCAGGCAGTCTGGGGTCTGCCAGCATACTCCATCTTGCCGCTGCGCAAGCGTCGCCACAGCGTACTGCGGCTCACCCCCAGGCAGCGCGCGGCTTCGTCCAGGTCGCCCTGGCAGGTTTCCACTACCTGGCGCGCGTGGGCTGCTTCGGCGGCCTTGCCCAGGCTGCGCAGGTTGTCGGGGGGCGCAAGTGTTTGCTCGGTTTGGCCTTGCTGGAAAAACTCCGGGAACAGTCTGGCAAGCCCGCCACTGTCTTCACCTTCCAGCACAGGCAGCGCGATGGCGGCCCGTTCGGCGATGTTCTGCAACTCGCGCACATTGCCCGGCCAGCGATGACGCAGCAGGTGGGGCAGCAAGGGTTGTAGTTGCTCGGCGCTGAGGGCGGGCAAGCCGTGGTGTGCCGTCATGGCACTGAACAGCGGGAGGATGTCCTGTACCCGCTCGCGCAGGGGCGGCACAGCCAGGTGCAGGATGTTCAGGCGGTAATAGAGGTCTTCGCGAAACTGCTTTTCGGCCATGCGCGTGCGCAGGTCGCAGTGGGTGGCGGCGACGATGCGGATGTCCACCGGGGTGGGTTCGCAGGCCCCCAGGCGCAGCACTTCACGCTCCTGCAACACGCGCAGCAAGCGGGTTTGCAGGGGCAGGGGCATGTCGCCGATTTCATCGAGAAACAAGGTGCCGGTGTGGGCCAGTTCGATCAGGCCGGGCTTGCCGCCCTTGCGTGAACCGGTGAAGGCCCCGTCTTCATAGCCGAACAGTTCGCTTTCCAGCAGCGACTCGGGGAAGGCGGCGCAGTTGATTGCCACGAACGGCGCCGCCTGGCGGGGACTGGCGTTGTGCAGGCTTTGCGCGAGCAGCTCTTTGCCGGTGCCGCTTTCGCCTGTGATCAACACCGTGGCGTCGGTGCTCGCATAGCGCTGCGCCAGACGCACGGTGGCGCGCATGGCGGGCGCTTCGCCGAGGATCTGCTCGAATCGGTAGCGGGCGGTGAAACGGAGCGAGTGGCCTGGCTTGCGGCGCTGGCACACCGACAGGGCGTGGTCGAGGCTACGGCGCACGCTGTCGGTGTCCAGCGCCAGCAGGCCCTGAGCGCCCGCGGCGTCGGCCAGTTGGGCGATGGTCGAGGAACCGATGATCACCCGGTAACCGTCCTCCACCAAACGCCCGACTTGTTCGCGGGCGTGTTCCAGGTTGGTGTAGGTGCGCTCGCGTATGGCCAGGCTGAACAGCGACTGCATGGCCTGCAGTTCCGGATGGCCCTGGCCGAAGCTCAGAACGCCCACCTGGTGCGTTTGCGTGCTGGCCTGGTCCAGCGCCCGGATCAGGTCTTGCTCGCCCATGTGCATCGCCACCACTGTCGTCGACAGGCGCTGGCGCAAATACTCTGCGCTGGCGCCCGAGCAGAGGATGATGTCCGCCTGCTGCTGGCGCTCCAGCGCCTGCGCCTGTGGCAGCAGGCGGGCCAGGGTGGTTTCGATGATCTCGATGCGTGCGCGGCCTTTGTAATCGGCGCTCACCTGTTCGAACAAGCGGGCCACACGGCTGCGACCACGTGGCTGATGCAAGTGGGTGATCAGCGCGACGACGCGTGGCAGGGTTGGCTCGGCTGGCATGGGCTGCTCCTGCGCTACAGCGGGTTGACCAGATGCCCGCCATCGACCGCCAGCACGCTGCCGGTCATGAAGGCACCGGCTTCGCTGGCCAGCAACAGCACTGGCCCGTCCAGCTCGTTCAACTGCCCCAGGCGGCGCATGGGCACCTGCTGCTCGATGTAGCGCTGGCCACTGTCGCTGTCGAAGTAGGCATCGTTCATCTCGGTCTTGAAGTAACCGGGGGCGATGGCATTGACGCGAATGCGGTGGCGGGCCAGTTCCAGCGCCATGGCTTTGGTCAACTGCACCACGCCGGCCTTGGCCGTGCAGTAATGGCTCAGGCCGCTGCCCACGCGCAAGCCAAGGATCGAGGCGATGTTGATGATGCTGCCTGGGCGGCCGGCCTTGACCAGGCGCTGGCCGGCGCACTGGGCGACGTGGAACACGCCGTCGAGGTTGGTGGCGAGCATGCGTTGCCAGTCGGCCGGAGTCAGTTCCAGAAAACGGCCGGGGTCGCCGATGCCGGCATTGTTGATGACCACGTCGATCACGCCAAAGCAGGCTTCGGCGTGGTCGAAGGCCATTTCGATGCTGTCGCGCTGGGTGACGTCCAGGGCCACGGCCAGGGCTTGGCCGCCATTGGCCTGGAGTTCTTCGGCCAGGTGCAATAGGCGTTCGATACGCCGGGCACCCAGCACCACGCGGGCGCCGGCAGCGTGGGCCAGGCGGGCGAAGTGGGCCCCCAGGCCGCTGGAGGCGCCGGTGACCAGGACGGTTTTGCCGGTCAGGGAGAAGGTGTTGTCGAGCATGGTTGGGTCCTTGTCAGGTGCAAAGGTCGCCAAAAGATCTGTGGGAGATCTGTGGGAGCTGGCGAAGCCTGCGATGGGCCGCAAAGCGGCCCCCAATATCGGTTTGTGCGAGGGCTGTGCCCTCGATCGCAGGCTTCGCCAGCTCCCACGGGTTAGCGGCGGCCTTACTAAGGTTTGCTGCGCGATGAGCGCTAGCAGCCGAAAAACTCACAGCACTTCGAACAAACCAGCGGCACCCATGCCGCCGCCCACGCACATGGTCACCACCACGTACTTCACGCCACGGCGCTTGCCTTCGAGCAGGGCATGGCCAACCATCCGCGCGCCGCTCATGCCGTACGGGTGGCCGATGGCGATGGCGCCGCCGTTGACGTTCAGCCGCGCCGGGTCGATGTGCAGGCGGTCGCGGCAGTACAGCACCTGGCAGGCGAAGGCTTCGTTGAGCTCCCAAAGGCCAATGTCGTCCACCTTCAGGCCGTGCTGCTTGAGCAGCTTGGGCACGGCATACACCGGGCCAATGCCCATTTCCTCCGGGGCCAGGCCGGCCACGGCAATGCCGCGATACAGGCCCAGCGGCCTGAGGTTGCGCTGCTCGGCCAGGCGCGCGTCCATCAGCACGCAGGCGCTGGCGCCATCGGACAGCTGGCTGGCGTTGCCGGCGGTGACGCAGCCGCCTTCAACCACCGGTTGCAGGCGGGTGAGGTCGTCCAAGATGGTTTTCGGGCGGTTGCCTTCGTCCAGGCTCAAGCTCACGCGGCGGTAGCTGACTTCGCCAGTCTGCTTATCGGTGACCGCCTGTTGGGTGGTAATTGGCACGATCTCGGTTTCGAACAGGCCGGCCATCTGCGCGGCGGCGGTGCGCTGCTGGGACTGCAGGGCGTAGGCATCTTGTGCCTCGCGGCTGATGCCATAGCGCCTGGCGACATGCTCGGCGGTGTGCAGCATGGGCATGTAGGCGTGTGCGGCATGCCGGATCACCTGACTGTCCTGTTCGGCGAGCGCCCATTCCAGGTTGCGCGTTTGCACCGCGCTGATGTTCTCGTGGCCGGCACCGATGGTGGCCTGCATGCCATCGACGATGATCTGCTTGGCGGCGGTGGCGATGGCCATCAGGCCTGAGGCGCACTGGCGGTCGAGGGTCTGGCCGCTGACCGACACGGGCAGGCCGGCGGCCAGGGCGCTCATGCGCCCCAGGTTCCAGCCGGCGGTGCCGGACGGCATGGCGGTGCCCATCACCAGATCTTCGATTTCATCGGCTTCGATACCGGCGCGTTCCACGGCGGCCTTGATTGCGTGGGCGGCCAGGCTGGGCGAATGGATGTTGTTCAGGCCACCGCGAAAGGCCTTGCCGATGGGCGTGCGGGCGGTGGAGAGAATCACAGCTTCTTTCATGACGGGTTCCTCGGTCAGGCGGGCTGAGTGCGGGTTTTGCCGGAATTGGCCATGCGCGTGAGCAGCGCGGCGGGCTGCAGCCACATCTGGCCGTAGTCACCAAGGCGTTCACGGTGCTGTTCGATGCCGGCCAGCACCCGGTCCAGGCCCAGATGCCGGGCATAGTGCAGCGGGCCTCCACGCCAGGCCGGGAAGCCGTAGCCGTTGGTCCACACCAGGTCGACGTCGCCGCTGCGCAGGGCTATGCCTTCGTCGAGCAGTTGCAGGCCTTCGTTGATCAGCATGAACAGGCAGCGGTCGTGGATTTCTTCGTCGCTGATGCTGCGCCGGGTGATGCCCAGTTCAGCGGCCAGGCGCTCGGCGATCTGCATGACTTCGGGGTCTTCGAGGCGTTCTCGGCCTTCGTAGCGGTAGAACCCGCGCCCGGTTTTCTGGCCGTGGCGGCCCAGGCTGTAGAGCGCGTCTGCCAGGCGGAAATAACTCGGGTCATGGGCAATTTCCTTGCGGCGCGCTTCACGCACCAGGTAGCCGATATCGATGCCGGCCAGGTCATACATGGCGAACACGCCCATGGCCAGGCCCAGGTCGGTCAGCACCTTGTCCACCTGCGCGGGCGTCGCGCCCTCGAGCACCAGGCGATGGGCCTCGCGGGCATAGGGTTCGAGCATACGGTTGCCGATGAAACCGAAGCACACGCCGGACACCACTGGCAGTTTGCCGATGCGCTTGGCGATCTTCAGCGTGGTGGCCAGCACGTCTGCTGCGGTGGCCCGGCCGCGCACCACTTCGAGCAGGCGCATGACGTTGGCCGGGCTGAAGAAGTGCAGGCCGACCACATCCTGTGGGCGACGGGTGCAGGCGGCGATCAGGTCGACATCCAGGGTCGAGGTGTTGCTGGCCAGAATCGCACCGGGCTTGCACACCTTGTCGAGGGTGCGGAACACGTTCTGCTTGATGGCCAGGTTTTCGAACACGGCTTCGATCACCAGGTCGGCCTCGGCGAGGTCGGCGTAGTCGAGCGTGCCCTGCAACAGGGCCATGCGCTGTTCAAGTTGTGCCGGGGCCAGCTTGCCGCGTTTGACGCTGCCTTCGTACAGCTTGCGGATATGCGCAAGGCCACGGTCCAGTGCTTCGGGCTTGAGCTCCAGCAGGGTGACCGGCAGACCTGCGTTGATGAAGTTCATGGCGGTGCCGGCACCCATGGTGCCAGCGCCGATCACGGCCACGCGGGCAATGGTGCGCAGCGGTGTCGAGGCGTCGATGCCAGGAATTCTCAGGGCCTCGCGCTCGGCGAAGAACTGGTGGCGCAGCGCGGTGGCCTGGGGGTTGTCCAGCGCCCGACGGAACAACAATTGTTCCAGTGCCAGCCCCCGTGGCAGAGGCAGTTCGCAGGCGGCACGCACGGCCGACAACACCAGTTGCGGGGCCAGCTGGCCTGGCTTGCGGGCGGACAGTTGGGCTTC
Organism: Pseudomonas sp. Teo4; assembly: GCF_034387475.1. NCBI lineage: Bacteria > Pseudomonadati > Pseudomonadota > Gammaproteobacteria > Pseudomonadales > Pseudomonadaceae > Pseudomonas > Pseudomonas sp. Teo4. Next base: position 3,520,394 of record NZ_JAXCIL010000001.1, on the reverse strand, counting down.
ACGTTGTTGGAAGAAGTCCTTGGGCAACCCTTCGCTGAGCGGTGGGCGTTCTGCATCTGTTGCAGTTGGCTCGGCCAGTATGGCGCGCGCAAAGGCGCAGGCTTGGACAAGCAGGTCCTGATCCCGCTCGACCAGTTCATCGACCAAACCCAGGCCATGCCCCTGTCGTGCGGCGATCGGGTCGCCGCTGAGCATCATCTCCAGAGCCGGCTCAACGCCGATCAACCGTGGCAGGCGCTGGGTGCCACCGGCACCGGGGATCAGCCCCAGGCGCACTTCCGGCAGGCCCAATCGGGCGTCCACGCGCGCGATGCGGTAGCGACAGGCCAGGGCCAGCTCCAGGCCACCGCCGAGGGCAACGCCGTCAATGGCTGCGATCATGGGTTTGTCGATGCCTGCCAGCTCGACCAGCAGTTGCGGCAAGGCAGGTTCTTGCCAGGTGAGCGGGCTGCCGAACTCGGCGATGTCGGCACCGGCACTGAAGGGAAGTTGCTGGCCGTGAAGGATGATGGCCTTCACGCTCGGGTCTTTGGCCGCTTGTGAACAGGCGGCGGCCAGGGCCTGGCGCAGGGCATGGCCCAAGGCATTGACGGGCGCGTGGCAGAGGCCGATCAGGGCCAGTTCGTGGTCGCGGCGGTAGTCGATCAACTGCGTCATGGGAACCCTCTTTTACTGAATTCGGGTGGGGCTAGGGCAAAACGAGGTGGCGGTGAGGAGCAACCCGACGCCACCTAAAGATTCCGCTACCCGGAAGAGGGCAGCGGGCTTGCAGGGAAACGTCAGCGAGCGAAGGCGGCGTCGCTGATGGCCATCAGGTTCTGGCTACCACTGCGGATCAGCGTGTGATGCAGGTCGGCGCGGGGTAGCAGGCGCTGCAGGTAGAAGCGTGCGGTTTCACGCTTGCCCTGATAGAACGCTACCTCGGTGCTGCCTTCTGCCAGCGCACGCTCGGCCAGGTCGGCGGCACGCAGCCAGAAGTAGCCGATCAGCGTGTAGCCGCTGAGCATCAGGTAATCGAAGGCGCTGGCGCCGACCAGGTTGGCATCCTCGCCGCCAGTTTCGCGCAGCCAGTCGCTGACCTCGCGCCAGGCCGTTACGCGCTGCTGCAGTGCCTTGACCAGTTCGACGGGGACGACGGTGTCGCGGGTGAAGTTTTCGATTTCACCCAGCAGTTCGGCCAGCGCCTCGCCTCCATCGGCGAATACTTTGCGGGTCAGCAGGTCGAGGCCCTGAATGGTGTTGGTGCCCTCGTAGATGGCGGTGATGCGTACATCACGGGCAATCTGCTCCATGCCCCATTCGCGGATGTAGCCGTGGCCGCCGAACACCTGGATACCCAACTGCGCCGCCTCGATGCCGGTTTCGGTCAGGAACCCTTTGGCGATGGGCGTCAGCAGCGCCAGGCGGCGGGCCGCAGCCTGACGTGCGCCTGGCGTGGCGCCGTGGTGCAGCAGGTCGACACCCTGGGCACAGGTGTAGGTGAGCATGCGCCCGCCTTCAGCGAAGGCTTTTTGTGTCAGCAGAATGCGCCGCACATCGGCATGGCCGATGATCGGGTCGGCGGGTTGGTCCGCTTTAAGGCGTGGGGTGGCGCGCATCTGCACGCGCTCCCGGGCATAGGCCAGGGCGCCCTGGAACGAGGCTTCGGCGTGGGCCTGGGCCTGCTGCGAAACCGCCAGGCGCGACTCGTTGATGTAGGTGAACATGGCGTTCAGGCCACGGTTGGCCTCACCCAGCAGGTAGCCGCAGGCACTGTCGAAGTTGAGCACGCAAGTGGCATTGCCGTGGATGCCCATCTTGTGTTCGATCGAGCCGCAGCTCACGCCGTTGGGTGCGCCCAGCTTGCCATCGGCATCGACCTGGATCTTCGGCACCGCGAACAGCGAGATGCCCTTGACCCCCGCTGGCGCACCCTCGATGCGCGCCAGTACCAGATGCACGATGTTTTCGGTCAGGTCGTGGTCGCCGGCCGAGATGAACATCTTGCTGCCGCTGATGCGGTAGCTGCCATTGGCCCCGGGGTGAGCACTGGTGCGCAGCAGGCCCAGGTCCGAGCCGCAGTGGGCCTCGGTCAGGCACATGGTGCCGCCCCAGCGACCGGCGATCATCGGTGGCAGAAATCGCTGCTGCAGGGCTTCGTCGGCATGTTCGCTGAGGGTGCTGATGGCGCCGCCGGTGAGGTTGCCGTACATGCCCCAGGCATGGTTGGCGCTGCAGACCATCTCGTAGTTGACGAAGCCCAGCGAAGGGGGCAAACCCTGGCCGCCGAAGGCCGGGTGCTTGTCCAGGCCCAGCCAGCCGTTGGCGGCATAACGCTCGAATGCTTCGGCAAAACCGGGCGGGGTGGTGACCTTGCCGTCATGCCACTGGCAGCCGTGCTGGTCGCCCACGGCATTGAGCGGGGCCAGCTCTTGTTCCGCGAACTTGGCGCCTTCTTCGACGATGGCATCGAAGGTGGCGGCATCGACGGCTTCGCAGCCGCTGAGGTGCTGGTAGTGACTGCTCAGGTCGAGCAGTTCATGCGCAACGAAGGCGATATCGCGCAGCGGGGCGTTGTAGCTGGGCATGCCGAATTCCTGGGTGAGGGGTTTCGGCATGTTGTAACAGGCAGCCCCTGGGGCAGGCGTCCAACCCCCCGGTGGATTGGGGGGTGGAAATGGCGCCTGGCCCCCGGTGGAGGTCAGTCCAGCAGTTGCAGTTCCTTGGCCGAGCACAGGGCACTGTCTCGGTCGGCGACGTCGAGTTTGCGGAACAGGTTGTTGATGTGGGTCTTGACCGTGCTGTGGCTGATGAACAGTGCATCGGCAATCTGCTGGTTGGTCTGGCCGCGGGCCATGCGTTGCAGAACGTCCAGCTCGCGTCGAGACAACGGCACGATCAGCGCTGAATCGGCCGGGTCCTTGCCGGCCAGCAACGGACGGAACAGTGCGTTGAGGCGTTCGCGTGAGGGCGCTGGCGCCTGCAAGCCAAGCTGTTCGCGTACAGGTTGAAGCAACAACTGGCGCAGGCCTTCCAGATGGGTGTCACCCTCGTACTGCAACAACTGGCCAAAGTCGTGCCGGTCGGAAAGCTGCAACGCGTGTTCAAGGCTATGCAAGGCCTGGTCGCGGTCTTTACGGTCGTGGGCGAGCCCGGCTTCGAGCAGCAGTGTATCGAGCAGCAGACGGTGGTTGTCCTGCGCCAGCGCCTGGTCCTTGAGCGTTGCCTGAATCTGTTGGGCCTTGGTGTGTTGGCCCAAATGGCGCTGCACCCAGGCATAGGCCAGCCATTCCTCGGGCATCAACTCATCGCCGTACTGGCGTGCGCACCAGTGCCACTGGCCGAGCCAGTCGAGCAGGTAATCCTGGTCGTTTTCACGCACGGCCAGGCGCGCCAGCCATGCGCCTGCCTGGCGGTAGAGGGTGAACAGCCGGTACTGGCGGGCCAGGCGGCGCACTTCTTCCCAGCGTGCCTTGGCCAGCGCGGTTTCGCCGAGCGCCCAGTGCAGACAGGCCTGGTGGTGGAACACCCAGGGCAAGGCGGCGCTGTGGGGAAAGCCCATGGCCAACAGTTCGGCCTGGGCCAGGCATTGCCGAGCCTGGCTGAGCTGGTTGGCCTGCAGCAGGGCCAGGCCCTTGCCCAGGTGACGGAACAGCTCATAAAAACGCCCGGAGCTGCCCGCCGCTGGCGTTTCTGCCATGCCGTGCAGGCGCCGCCAGGCCGCTTCGCTGTTGCCTTGGGCAAGGTCGATCTGGGCCAGCAGCAGGTGCAGCAGGTTGGTGTAGCCGCTCAGGCCAAAACCTTGCAGCTCGTGCAAAGCGCGTTCGGCCTCGCTGTACGCCTGGGGCAGTTGGCCGAGGGCGAACAGGCAGCTGGCGCGGTCGAAATACAGCACCGAGCGCGCTGCGTTGTGTTGCGCGAAACGCTGCAGCGCCTGTGCGGCGATGGCCAGGCTGTGGCTGAGGTTGCCGCCCAGGTAGGCCAGGCGGCTGCGCAGAAACATCACGGTCTGCTGCACCCGCTCGGGGTGCTTGGGGTGTGGCTGGCGCCGTTGCAGGCGCTGCAGCCTGCGGATGCACTGGCTGGCCTGGGCGATATCGTTGGTCACCATGACCGTGGAGGCTTCGGTGACGGCCAGGGTAAAACTGTCGCTGCCGGCATGCCCGGCCACTTCGTCGAGCACATCGACCAGAACATTGACCTTGCCCTCGCGCAACAGCTCGAAGGCGTGCTGGTCGACGGCATTGAGCACGGCGTCCAGGTCGCGGGCGCGGCCGAACTGGTAGATCGCCTCGGTGTAGCGCCGCCGCGCCAGCAGCCAATCGGCGGCCTGACGATGCAACTGGCGCAGGTGCTGCGGGTCGCGTTGTTCCAGGCGCTGGTAGAGGCCGTTACGCAGGGCTGGGTGGTAACGGTATTCGGTAGGCTCGCCGGGGCGTGCATTGACGAACAAGTCCAGGCGCTGCAACTGGCGCAGGGCGTCGCGGGCATCGTGGGTGGCGCTCAGTTCGCCGGCCAGGTCGGCATCGAACACCTGGGCGACGGCGGTACGTTCGAGAAACTGCAGCAGGCCGGGGGTAAGCTTGCGCAGGCGCTCTTCTTCCAGAAACTGGCGGGCATCGGCGTAAGCCTGGCGGGTGATCGGGCGCAAGTCGTCGGGTAGTTGGCCGCTGCTGTACTGCGCCTGGCGGTAGGCCTGGAACCAGAACAAGACGCCGCTGATCCAGCCTTCGCTGCCCGCGCGCAACTGGTACAGCGCGTCGGTGCCCAATGGCACGTCGCTACGGCTGGCCAGTTGGCGGGTTTCTTCGCTGTCCAGCGCCAGCTCACGGGTGTCCAGTACCTGCAGGCGCCCATCTCGGCGCAGGTGGGCCAGCGGCAGGCGCGGCGGGCCTTCGCTGGCGGCCACAAGGCGCAAGGCTGCAGGCGGGAAATGCAGCAGCGTGTCGAGGTACTGCCAGGCGTTGGGGGCGCTGAGCAGGTGCAGGTCGTCCAGCAGCAGGGTCAAGGGTTCGTGGCGTGCTTCCAGGTCGGCGACGATCTGGCTCCACAACGGTTCGGGCTGTGAGCTGTTGCGCTGGCTGGCAGGCAGTCGCAGGGCCGCGTGCAAGTGCAGCAGCAGGCTGAGCGGCTGGTTCTCGGCTGGGGTCAGGCGCAGCCAGGCAGTGGCGCCGGTCAGGCTGCGGGCGAACTGGGCCAGCAGGGTGCTTTTGCCATAGCCCAAAGGGGCTTGCAGCAGTGTGACGGCACCTTGTTCCTGGACGCTGGCAAGTTGTTGCAGCAGGCGTGTGCGCACCAGTGCCTTGGCGGGCTCGGCGGGGGGGCGTAGCTGGTTGAGCTTGAGCAGTGGGAGGTCCATGGCGGCCTTGGACTGTCGTTCTTGTAGTGCTGCCATCCTAGCCGAGAGAGGGGCACTGTTGTCGAGGAAGCTTGAGGCAGGGCACCGGCATTTCATTTCTGACGTGCGTCTTTCAGCCTTGCTTTCACCGCGTTCAGATTTGCCACGACACCGGCTGCGCCAGCACCGCTATTATCTCGTAATTCTTTGTTTTTATTGAATAAAAATAATTAATTCAAACGCTGGCAGTGATCTTGCCTATGCACTGGCCAAGTGCGAACGAGTGAGATCGAAACCCCATGGCAAGCCTTCTTCACCCACAGCAGATCCAGCAGGCGTTGTCCGCCTGGTTGTCGCAGTTACTGGACCAGCCCGTCGTCATCGAGCACAGCGAGCGCCTGTCCGGCGGTGCCATCCAGGAGAACTGGCTGCTGCAGGGGCGTGTAAACCACACACCACAACGCTGGGTACTGCGCACCGACGCGGCATCGGTGGTGGCCGCGAGCATGAGCCGTGAGCAGGAGTTCGCGGTGCTGAGCATCGCCCATCAGGCTGGTGTGAAGGTGCCCGAGCCGCTGTGGCTGTGCCTTGACCGCAGCGTGATTGGCCGCGAATTCTTCATCATGCAGGCCCTCGGCGGTACCGCCAGCGGCCACCACCTGACCCGCGCGCCCAACCTGCCCGAGGGGCGCCCCAACCTGTGCGAACAGTTGGGGGCCAACCTGGCGCGCCTGCATCGCGTGATCCCTCCGCAACCGGCACTGGCGTTCTTGCCCCAGCCAGCAGCAGACCCCGCGCTCGCCAGTATCGAGCAGTACCGCCGTTTTCTCGATGCGTTGCCGGGCGCCCACCCGGTGCTGGAGTGGGGCTTGCGCTGGTGTGAAGAGAACAGGCCGACACCCTTGCCACCGCGGCTGATCCACCGCGACTACCGCACCGGCAATTACCTGGTCGACGGCAGTGAGCTGACCGGCGTACTGGACTGGGAATTCGCCGGCTGGGGCGACCCACGCGAGGACCTCGGCTGGTTCACCGCGCGCTGCTGGCGTTTCAGTCGCCCGGACCTGGAAGCAGGTGGCATCGGTCGGCTGGAGGACATGCTGGCGGGCTACCACAGTGTGTCAGCCCTGGAGCTTGACGGTGAGTCGCTGGCCTTCTGGCAGGTCATGGCCCACCTGCGCTGGGCGGTGATCGCCTTGCAGCAAGCCGAGCGCCATGTGTCTGGCCAGCAACGTTCGCTGGAGCTGGCGCTGACTGGGCGCATGGTGGCCGAACTGGAACAGGAAATCCTGCTGCTCACCCGTGGAGAACACCTATGAACGCACCCGATGCCTGCGACCTGCTGGCCACGGCACGTGAAGTGCTGCTTACGCAACTGCTGCCTGCCATGCCGGGGACGCTGCATTACGAGGCGCGCATGGTCGCCAGCGCGATGCTCATGGCCAGCCGCGAAATTGAACAGGGGCCGGCCTGCATTGAGCTTGAGCGGCATGTGCTGGCCGAGCTGCTGGCGCTGCCAGACCCACTTGAATTGAGCCTGGAGCAAGCCCGTGGCGAGTTGGCCCGCCAAATCCGCCAGGGCGCGTTCGACCCGGCGCGCCTGTGGCCGGCGCTGCACAAGGTCAACCGTGCGCAACTGAGCATCAGCAACCCCAAGGTACTCGCCCATGACTGAGCCCTTGCGTCGTCGCCGTTGTTATCTGGTTCGCCATGGCCATGTCAGCTATTTCGACGCCACCGGCCGCCCGCTGGACCCGCGCAGCGTGCCCCTTTCGGAAACCGGCGCATGGCAAGCGCAGGTGCTGGGCAAGGTATTGGCCGACACGCCGTTCGACCGTGCAGTGTGTTCGGACTACCCCCGCACCCGGCAAACCCTGGACCACGTGCTGGGTGAACGGCCGCTGAGGGTCGAACAGTGCAGCCAACTGCGTGAGGTCCGTGCTGGCCGGCTGCGTGAGATCCCCCATGAATGCCTGCAGCAGGAGGTGACCGAAGCCTACCAGTGCGCCCACCTGGCCGGTGCCGCCTTCTTGCGGGGCGAGCCTTGGGTCGCCTTCGAGCAGCGCGTGCTGGAGGGCTTCCAGCAACTGCTGGCCGAACCCGACTGGTCGTCGCTGTTGCTGGTCACCCACGACGCCGTCAACCGCATTCTCCTGGCCTGGGCCAGCGGTGCAGGGCTGCGTGGCCTGGCTGCGTTCGAGCAGGACCACGCCTGCCTCAACATCGTCGACGTCGACATGCGCGGTACGCAGGTGGTGCGGGCGATTATCCGAACGCACAACTTCACCCCCTACGACCCGAGCAAGGCTGCGATCCAGCAGACCGTCATGGAACACCTGTTCAGCGCCATCGACCCGCATCGCCTGCGCGCCTGACTTTCCTCATTGCCAACTAAGGACTTCCCACCATGCACTTCGCTCTGCCTTCCGAACTGCTTGAACTGCAAGCCAAGGTTCGTCGTTTTGTCGCCGAGGTCGTCATTCCGTTTGAACAGGACCCGCGCCAGACCGCCCATGGGCCTTCTTCCGAACTGCGTCAGGAGCTGCTGGCGCTGGCCCGTGCCGAAGGCCTGCTGACACCCCACGCCTCGCGCGAGATGGGTGGGCTGGGCCTGAGCCACATCGAAAAGGCCATCGTGTTCGAGGAGGCCGGCTACTCGCCGCTGGGCCCGGTGGCCCTCAACATTCACGCGCCGGACGAAGGCAACATTCACCTGTTGGAACAAGTTGCGACCCCGGCCCAGAAAGACCGCTGGTTGCTGCCGCTGGTACAGGGGCGCATTCGCTCATGTTTCGCCATGACCGAGCCAAGCCCGGGGGCCGGTTCCGACCCGTCGATGCTCACCACCACGGCCGTACGCGACGGTGACGACTACGTGATCAACGGCCAGAAGTGGTTCATCACTGGGGCCGAAGGCGCGCAGCTGGCGATCATCATGGCGCGCATGGAGGACGGCAGCGCGACCATGTTCCTCACCGACACCGACCGCCCAGGGTTCATCCTCGAACGCATGATGGGCTCGCTCGACAGCTGCTTCGCCGGTGGCCACGCGGTGCTGCGTTTCGACAACCTGCGGGTGCCGGCCAGCGATGTGCTGGGCGAGCTCGGCAAGGGCTTTCGGTACGCCCAGGTGCGCCTGGCCCCGGCGCGCCTCACCCACTGCATGCGCTGGCTCGGCCAGGCCCGCCGGGCCCATGACGAGGCGTGCGCCTACGCCAACCGCCGGGTGTCGTTCGGCAAGGCTTTGGGCGAGCACCAGGGGGTGGGCTTCATGCTGGCCGACAACGAAATGGACCTGCACACCACGCGCCTGGCCATCTGGCATTGCGCCTGGGTGCTGGACCAGGGCGAGCGCGGCAACTTCGAGTCGAGCATGGCCAAGGTGCTCAGCTCGGAGGGTATCTGGCGGGTGATCGACCGCTGCGTGCAGGTGTTGGGTGGGCAAGGGGTGACCGGGGAATCGGTTGTCGAGCGGATCTTCCGCGATGCCCGCAGTTTCCGCATTTACGATGGCCCGAACGAAGTGCACCGCATGAGCCTGGCGAAGAAGATTCTTGCCCGGGCCGCAGCGGGGGCGCAGGCATGAATGTCGACTCATATCGTGATCAGGTGGTGATGATCACGGGCGCCGCCAGTGGTTTTGGCGCGCTGTTGGCCAAACGCCTTGCCGGCCTGGGTGCCAAGCTGGTGCTGGGCGACCGTGACAGTGCCGAGCTCGAGCAGGTTGCCATGGCGTTGCGGGCAACCGGCACCCAGGTGCTTGCCCAGCCTTGCGACGTGACCTGCGAGGCGCAGGTCAAGGCATTGGTCGAGGCGGCGGTGAAGGTGTTTGGCCGCCTCGATGTGGGCGTCAACAACGCCGGAATCCTCACGCCGATGAAGCGCTTCATCGACACCACCGAACACGAACTGGAGCAGAGCTTCGCCGTGAATGCCAAGGGCGTGTTCTTTGGCATGCAGCAGCAGATCAGGCAGATGCTGGCCCAGGGCGGTGGGGTCATTCTCAATGTCGCCTCCATGGCCGGCCTGGGCGGGGCGCCCAAGCTCGCGGCCTACGCTGCCGCCAAGCACGCAGTGGTGGGGCTGACGCGAACCGCGGCGGTGGAGTACGCCCGCCAGGGCATTCGCATCAACGCCGTGTGCCCGTTCTACAGCGCTACGCCCATGGTCACCGACAGTGAAGTGGCCGAGCAGCAAGGCTTTCTCGCCCAAGGCTCGCCGATGAAGCGCCTGGGCACGCCCGATGAAATCGTTGCGGTGATGTTGATGCTGTGTGCCCGCGACAACAGCTACATGACCGGCCAGGCCATCGCCGTGGACGGTGGCCTCTCGGCCTACTGATCAGCGGTTTCGACAGCCGCTGTCATGAAATGAAAAGCGGCTGTCGTCCGATGAGAAGCGCCGCCCGACGCAACGGCCTAAATTCGCCCTACACCAGCGCCATGGCGCACATAAGAACAACAGATCGGGGAGATTGGCATGGCCAAAGCAGTTCGCTTTTACGAAACCGGAGGGCCTGAGGTCCTGCGTTACGAAGACGTCGAAGTGGGGGAGCCCGGCCCTGGCCAGGTGCGCCTGCGTCACGTCGCGGTCGGCCTGAACTATGCCGATACCTACTTCCGTAACGGCACCTACCCGATCCCCCTGGCCAACGGCATGGGCGTGGAAGCCTCGGGCGTGGTGCAGGCGGTGGGCGAAGGCGTCACCCATGTTGCGGTGGGCGACCGGGTCACCTACACCGGCTTTCTCAACACCCTGGGCGCCTACAGCACCGAGCGTCTGATCCCGGCGGCGCCGCTGATCAAACTGCCGGAAACCATCGCCTTCGAAACCGCTGCGGCCATGACCATGCGCGGGCTGACGGCTTCGTACCTGATGCGCCGCATCTACGACTTCAAGCCCGGTGACAGCATTTTGCTGCACGCGGCGGCCGGCGGAGTGGGGCTGATCGTGTCGCAGTGGGCCAAGCTGCTGGGCCTGACCGTGATCGGTACCGTGTCGACCGACGCCAAGGCCGATGTGGCTCGCGCCCATGGCTGTGACCACACCATCAACTACAGCCATGAAAACGTTGCTCAGCGCGTGCGTGAGCTGACCGATGGCGTGGGCGTGAACGTGGTCTTCGACAGTGTTGGCCGCACCACCTTCATGTCTTCGCTGGACTCGCTCAAGCGCCGTGGTCTGATGGTGTGCGTAGGCACCGCCTCCGGCGCCATCGAACCGTTCAACCCGCAGATCCTGGCGATGAAGGGCTCGCTGCACCTGACCCGTCCGGCGCTGGCCGACTATATCGCCGACCCGGCCGAGAAGGCGGCCCTGGCAGGCGAGCTGTTCGACCACGTCAGCAGCGGCCGGATCAAGATCGAAATCAACCAGCACTATGCCCTGCGCGATGCGGTCCAGGCTCACCGTGATCTGGAATCGCGCAAGACCACTGGCTCGTCGATCTTCGTCATCTGAGGGCTGTGCCATGCAAGTCGAACAACTGACCTGCGCCATCGGTGCCGAGTTGACGGGCGTCAAACTGGCCGACGCGATTCATGATGACGGCCTGTTCGCCGAAATCCGTGCCCAGCTGCTCAAGCACCGGGTGTTGTTCCTGCGCGACCAGGACATCAGCCGTGCCGAGCATGTGGCCTTCGCCCGCCGCTTTGGCGAGTTGGAAGACCATCCGGTGGCGGGCAGCGACCCGGACCACCCAGGCCTGGTGCAGATCTACAAGCGCCCCGACCAGCCCGTGGACCGCTACGAAAACGCCTGGCACACCGATGCCACCTGGCGCGAAGCACCGCCTCTGGGCTGCGTGCTGCGCTGTGTGGAGTGCCCACCGGTGGGCGGCGACACCATGTGGGCCAACATGGTGCTGGCCTACGAAAAGCTGCCAGCCGAGGTGAAACAGAAGATCGAAGGCCTGCGCGCCCGTCACAGCATCGAGGCCAGCTTCGGTGCGGCCATGCCCATCGACAAGCGCCTGGCGCTCAAGGCCCAGTACCCGGACGCCGAACACCCGGTAGTGCGCACCCACCCGGAAACCGGCGAGCAGGTGCTGTTCGTCAATGCCTTCGTCACCCACTTCAGCAACTACCACACCCCGCAGCGGGTGCGCTTCGGCCAGGACGCCAACCCCGGTGCCGCCGACCTGCTGCGCTACCTGGTGAGCCAGGTGTACATCCCCGAATACCAGGTGCGCTGGCGCTGGAAGCCCAACAGCATCGCCATTTGGGACAACCGCAGCACCCAGCATTACGCCGTGATGGATTACCCCGCCTGCCACCGCAAGATGGAACGCGCCGGAATCATTGGCGACAAGACTTTCTGAGCCGTGCAGGCCACAACAAGAACGAGGACCCTGACATGCAATTCTTCGACGATTCGTTGCACCCGGAAAACATGGAGAAAGTCGTCATCACCGTGGCGCCTTACGGCCCGGAGTGGATGCCCGAGGACTTCCCGCAAGACATCCCGGTGACCATGGACGAGCAGGTGCAAAAAGCGGTCGACTGCTACGAGGCCGGTGCCACTGTCCTGCACCTGCATGTACGTGAACTCGATGGCACAGGTTCCAAGCGCCTGTCCAAGTTCAACGAGCTGATTGCTGGCGTGCGCGAAGCAGTGCCGGACATGATCATCCAGGTGGGCGGTTCGATTTCCTTCGCCCCGGAAGGCGAGGGTGAAGCAGCCAAATGGCTGAGCGACGACACCCGCCACATGCTGGCCGAGCTCACCCCCAAGCCGGACCAGGTGACGGTGGCGATCAACACCACCCAGATGAACATCATGGAGCTGCTGTACCCGGAATACCTGGAAGGCACCTCGCTGGCCAACCCGGCCATTCAGGCGGCCTACAGCGAAATGACCGTGCCGGCAGGCCCGGCCTGGGTCGAGGAGCACCTGCGCCGCTTGCAGGCCAGCAATATCCAGCCGCACTTCCAGCTGACCGGCATGCACGCGCTGGAAACCCTCGAGCGCCTGGTGCGCAAGGGCGTCTACAAGGGCCCGCTCAACCTGACCTGGATCGGCATCGGCGGCGGCTTCGACGGCCCGAACCCGTTCAACTTCTTCAACTTTGTGCACCGCGCGCCGGATGGCTGCACCTTGACTGCCGAATCGCTGCTCAAGAACGTGCTGCCGTTCAACACCATGGCGCTCGCCATGGGCCTGCACCCACGTTGCGGTATCGAAGACACCATCATCGACCAGCACGGCAAGCCGTTCACTTCGGTGCAGCAGATTCAGCAGACCGTGCGTGTGGCCCATGAACTGGGCCGTGAAGTGGCCACTGGCAAAGAGGCCCGGGCGATCTACCGCATCGGCGAGCAGTACGACACCGTCGAGCAAACCTTGCTGGCCAACGGCATGGCGCCCAACCGCCGTTCCGGGCAGAAGGGCGTACCGCAGCGTGCGTGACGGCTGACCGGCCCCATCGCCGGCAAGCCGGCTTGCCGGCGATGAGGACAGCATGCGCAGCACAGATTTTGGCTTTACCGATAACAACAAAAACAACCTACGCCAGATTCCCAAGGAGGCAGCATGGCCGCCTACCACGCCACATCCGCCCAGGCCGGTGAAGACACTTCGCTTGGCATCCCGCGTCGCTATGCCTGGATCGTCTTCGCTCTGACCTTTGGTCTGTTGATCTCCGACTACATGTCACGGCAAGTGCTCAATGCCGTGTTCCCCCTGCTCAAAAGCGAATGGGCCCTGAGCGACAGCCAGCTCGGGCTGCTCAGCGGTATCGTCGCGTTGATGGTGGGGTTGCTGACTTTTCCGCTGTCGTTGCTGGCCGACCGTTACGGACGGGTGAAGAGCCTGACCCTGATGGCGGTGTTGTGGAGCCTGGCCACGTTGGGTTGTGGTTTGGCGGAGAACTACCAGGAGATGTTCATTGCACGTTTCCTGGTGGGTGTGGGCGAGGCGGCCTACGGCAGTGTCGGCATTGCCGTGGTGGTGTCGGTGTTCCCGCGGGAGATGCGCGCGACGCTGGCTGGTTCGTTCATGGCCGGTGGCATGTTCGGCTCGGTGCTGGGCATGGGCCTGGGCGGGGTGATGGCGCACCATTTCGGTTGGCGCTGGGCGTTTGCTGGCATGGCGTTTTTTGGCCTGCTGCTGGCGGTGCTGTACCCGATTGTTGTGCGCGAGGCGCGCATTGCGCCCAAGCGGCTGGCCGAGCAGGCCGACAAGGCCGCGCAAAAGGCCCTCCGCCCGCTGCGCACGTTGTATTCGAGCCGCTCGGTGATCAGCGCCTATGTCGGCAGTGGCTTGCAGTTGTTCGTGGGTGGCACGGTGATCGTGTGGATGCCCAGCTACCTGAACCGTTATTACGCGATGACCACTGAACAGGCCGGCGCCGTGGCTGCGGTCATCGTGCTCTGCAGCGGTGTGGGCATCGTGCTGTGCGGCATGCTGTGCGACCGCCTGGGGCGTCATTGCCCGGACCGCAAGATCAGCCTGGCCATTGGTTATTGCCTAGGCAGTTGCCTGTTGTTGTCGGTGGCCTTCGCGTTACCGACGGGGCCGGTGCAACTGGTGCTGATTTGCCTGGGCATGATGATCGCGGCGGGCACCAACGGCCCGTCCAGCGCCATGGTCGCCAACCTGACCCATTACTCGGTGCATGGCACGGCGTTCGCCACGCTGACCTTGGCCAACAACCTGCTGGGGCTGGCTACCGGGCCACTGATTACCGGCAAGGTTTCGGACCTGATCGGTTTGCAGGCTGCGTTTCAACTGGTGCCGCTGATCAGCATTGGCGCTGCGGCGGTGTTCATTTTTGCCAAGCGCCATTACCACCGGGACATGGCGCGGCTGGCGCTTGGTGGTGGTGATGTGAAGGCTGCCAATGGTGTGCTGGAGGCTCGTTCGTGAAGCGTTTGTTGTCGGTGGAAGTGTTCTTCGATTTCGTCTGCCCCTGGTGTTTGATTGGCAAGCGCCAATTGCAGCGTGCGCTTGAGCGGTTGCGGGAAGAGCAGCCGGATGTGGAGGTGAGCTTGACGTGGCAGGGGGTGCAACTGTTGCCTGAACTGCCTGCTGGAGGCGTGCCGTTCGCTGAGTTCTACCGGCGTCGGCTGGGCAGTGAGCAAGCGGTGCTGCAGCGCCAGCGGCAGGTGCGAGAGGCGGCGAGCCTGGTGGGGGAGGCGATCGACTTTGGCACCATTGCGCGCATGCCCAACAGCGCTGATGCCCACCGGTTGTTGCAGCGTGCTGCGCGGGTGGGTTCGGCGCAGCAGGTCGAGGCGCTGCTGGAGCGGTTGTTTGCGGCTTACTTCCACAGGGGCGAAGACATAGGTGATCGCGCCACTCTGCTGGACATTGCGCAGGGTTGTGGTTTGCCGTCGGAAGCGCTGGCTGATGTGCTGTTGGGGGATGGTAGCCCCTTCATCAATGCCGGGGCGGGGATGGCGGCCAATGGTGTGCCGTGTTTTGTGTTCGACCAGCATTTGTACCTGTCGGGGGCGCAGTCGCCGGAGGTATTGCTGGGGGCGTTGCGGGCGGCGTTGGCGCGGTCGGCGGGGGTGGGGGCATGATGCGGCGTGTTGCTGTTCCAGCCGAAAAACTGCCGAGCTGTGGTGGGCGTGCATTGTTCGAGTTCGAGGACAAGAGCCTGGCGTTGTTCAATATCGATGGGCGGTTGCATGCCATTGACGATGGGTGTCCGCATCAGGGGGCGTCATTGTGTGGTGGGCAGTTGCAAGGGCGTGTGATCCAGTGTCGGGCGCATGGTTTGCGGTTCAATCTGGAGACGGGGTATTTGCTTAACTCGACGGCAATCAAAGTGGGTTGCTATCAAGTTGAGAGAGGGGCGATCAAGTATTTATCGTACTCCCCTGACCAGCAGTTAATTAACAGGCTCAGCTCCGCGCTCGCTCTTGCTCTTGTGTTTGCTTTTGCTTCTAGTGCGCGCTAGTTCAGGCGCCACAAATTGCGACGTCAGTAGGCCGAGTGGAGGTCTTGCGGAGGGAGGTGACGGGCATGGATGCCCGTCAAGCGCTGCGGCCCAGGATGGGCCGTACAGCGCGGTCCTCCCGGGAGCAAGACCGGAGCGAGGGGACCCCGGAGCGCAGCGTAGGGGCCGGATGTAGGAGCGAGCGGTTTTTGCCTACTTTTGCCCAAGAGCAAAAGTAGGTCGCCGTAAAGGCGAAAAGGTGAATGAGCGCCTCCATGGCAAATGGATATTCACACTGTTTAAATGCCGCCGTTTGGTTTTTAGTGGGTTTTAAAGTTGGTGAGCATATCCATTTGCCAAGGTGACGCTTAATCACCTTTCCGCTCTTACAGCGGGTCACTTTTTGGCAAACGCCCCAAAAAGTAACCAAAAAAGTCTGGCTCCTACATCCGGCCCCTACGCTACGCTCCGGGGTTCCCTCGCTCCGGTCTTGCTCCCGGGAGGACCGCGCTGTACGGCCCATCCTGGGCCGCAGCGCTTGACGGGCGTCCATGCCCGTCACCTCCCTCCGCAAGACCTCCACTCGGCCTCCTGAAGTCGCAGTTTGTGGCGCCTGGACTATCGCGCGCTTAGGAGCAAGATCAAAAACAGAGCAGAGCAGGCAGGCAGGCAGGCAGAACAGTGTTGCGCTTACGACAGCGCTTTCGCGTGCTGCGCACGCCAACTCGCCGGCGGCTGACCAAACTGGTTGATGAACCACCGGGTAAACGAACTGGGCATCGAATACCCCAGCATGTCGGCAATCCGCCCCAACGAGTACCCAGGACTTTCCAGATACCGCAACACCAAGTCCCGCCGCACACCATTGATCAGGTCACTGAACGTCACCCCACCTTCTTCCAGCCGCCGCTGCAACGTCCGTACGTTCATCCCCTGCGTCTGGGCAATGTGCTCGATGGTCGCCCGCCCCATCGGCATCAGCAGAAAGATCGCCTTGCGCACCTCAAGCACCAACGGCAGATTGCCCTGGCTGTGCAGCGTATCCAGATACCGTTGGGCAATCCGCGCCATGGCCTCGTTGGCCAGCGGGTTGGCCGCGTCAAGGTCAGCCGAAGGGCAGACGATACCGTTGAAGTCACTGTTGAACTCCAGCTTGCAGCCGAAGATCCGCCTGTGAATCGCCAAGTCCGCCGGCGCCGCATGGGTGAAGTTGGCGCTGATCGGGTGCCAGTGCGCCCCCAGCAACGCCGAACAGAACCGGTGCATCACACCAATCGCCAGCTCGATCGCCTGACGGCTGTGCATGGGCTGGTCGAGGATCACCTCCTGGCGAATGATCACCGTCTTGCTCGACTCTTCGATATGAATCGCCAACGCATTGTTCAGCAGGTGACGGTACTGCACGATCACCTGCAACGCATCGCGCAAGGTGCGTTGGTGGCTCAGCAGCAAACTCACCTCGCCAAAGTCAGATAACTGGCGCAACTCGGCCATGCGCAGGCCGAAGGTTTCGCAGCCGCTCAGGCGCGCCGACTCTTCCAGCACGGTAATGGCCGCCGCAACAGGTATGCGTTGGTCAGGGGCATCGAGCAGCGAGGCGCTCAAGCCCGCCTGGGCCAGCAGGCCATGGCCGTTAAGGCCCAAATGGCGGGTGACTTCCAGAAAATTGGTCAGGCTGGCAGCACGGGCGAGGACGGTCATCTTGTTGTTTTCCACGCGTTCTTGAAAGGCGCTCCGCTACGTTGGCGGGTAGTCACTTATAGCGCTTGTGTCATGGGATGCAAAGCCGTTTACCGCACCATTGATCCAGTCCTTGCCGTATACGGCAACCCCTGTCGTGGTGCTGTCATCAAATGAAAAGTGCGTGACGCCCAATGTAAAGCGCCTGGCAGTGCGCTTCTTTACTGTTGGCCCCAAGCAGTCGGCAAGCGACCGACCAATCCAGACCAAGGGGCCTGACGTGGAAAAACTGCAAACCACCGCAACCGTGCTGATCGTGCCTGGCCTGCGTGACCATGTGCCTGAGCACTGGCAAACCCTGTTGCAGGCACGTTTGGCCAAGGTGCGCAGCGTGCCACCACTGGAAACCGACAAGCTCAATTGCGCGGCCCGAGTCGAGGCCATCCAGCGCGAACTGTCGGCTATTCAGGGGCCGGTGATTCTGGTGGCGCACAGTGCCGGCGTATTGATGGTTGCGCACTGGGCCGCACGTCACCAACACGCCATCAAAGGCGCCTTGCTCGCTGCTCCACCTGACCTCGAAGCCAACTGGCCACAGGGCTACCCGACCCCCGAATCCCTGCGCGAGAACGGCTGGGCACCGCTGCCAACCCGGCCGCTGCCGTTTCCCAGCATCGTTGCCGCCAGCAGCAACGACCACCTTGCCAGCGCAACCGCTGTCGCCCGCATGGCGGCGCAGTGGGGCAGCGAGCTGGTCGAGCTGGGCGCTGTCGGCCATCTCAACCCCGCCTCGGGCTTTGGCCCGTGGCCGTTCGCCGAGGAGCTTATCCAGCAACTCGATCGTTAAGCCGTAGCGCCAGGCGGCCACCTGGGCCTGGTTCACCCTAAGCAGAGACATCGCATGAACAACAATAAGAACGTTCTCTTCTGCACTTGCCCCCGTAGCCTGCTGGCCACGGCAATACTGGTTGCCGCTGCTCCGGCTACCCAGGCGTTTCAACTGGACATCGCCGACCCCGACTGGCGTGTGCGCTTCGACAACACCGCCAAGCTCAGCTATGGCCAGCGCGTGGAAGGCGAAAATGCCAAGATCGGCCGTACCGCCAACCTCAACGACGGCGACAAGAACTTCAGTGTCGGCAGCGCGGTCACTCAACGGGTCGACCTGCTGACTGAACTGGATGTGGTGTACCAGGACACCATGGGCATGCGCGTCAGTGCCGCCAGCTGGTACGACCACGCCTACGACAACGTCGGCTCCAATTCCAACCCGTTCCCCGGCCAGCAGGGCAATGCCGGCAACCTGGTGCTTGCCCGCCCGGCAGGTGGTTTGCCCGCCGGAACCGTACTGGCAGGCGGGGCCTCGCAGCGCCATGGCTTGAGCCGTTACACCGACCGCTATTACAACGGCCCGTCCGGCGAAGTGCTGGATGCCTTCGTGTTCTACAACACCGAAGTCGGCGACGAGTCGATGCTCAGCGGCAAACTCGGCTGGCACTCGGTGTACTGGGGCGAAACGCTGTTCAACGCGGCTAACGGCATCAACTACGGCCAGTCGGCCCTGGATCTGGCCAAGCTGTACAACGTGCCGGGCACCGAAACCAAGGAGCTGTTCCTTCCGCGCAAGCAGCTGTCGCTGAGCTTCACCGTCAACCCTGAGCTGACCATCGCCGCCCAGTACTTCTTCGAGTTCGAGAACTCGCGTCTGCCCGAAGGCGGGACCTACATGGGCGCCTATGACATGCTCGGCGATGGCGGCGAAATCTTCTGGCTGCCGGTGCCTAATGCCGTGGGCGGCGCGGGTGCGTTTTACGGCGCGCCCCGAGGCCACGATATTCGCCCGCACAACTCGGGCGACTACGGGCTGATGGTGAAGTGGAGCCCCGAATGGCTCGACGGCACCCTGGGCTTTTACTACCGCAACACCTCCGACCCGACCCCGGCAGTGCTGATCAACGCCCCCAACCTGCACAACGGCAGCCTGGCAGGCTCCAGCTACATGGCCGCGTATGCCGACGACATCGACATCTATGGCATCAGCCTGGCCAAGAACGTCGGCCCGGTGAGCGTCGGACTTGACCTCAACTACCGCGAGAACATGCCGCTGATCAGCAACTTCAGCACTATCAACGGGCCGCTGTACGACGCGCTGGCCGGCACTGCGGGCGGCACCAACCTGATCGGCGCCGTGCCCGGCAATGGTGAAACGGGGCTGGCACGCGGCAAGACTTTCCACGTAGTGCTCAACGGCCTGGTGACCTTTGGCGACACGCCGCTGTGGGACGCCTCATCGCTGGCGGTGGAAGGCGCCATGACCCACCTGGTCAGCGTCGACAAGGCCGAGCACACCTACAAGGGCGACTCCAGCTACCGCGGTGTCGACAAGGCCACCACCAATGCCTACACCCTGGCCGTCAACTTCACGCCCACCTGGTACCAGGCCCTGCCCGGTGTCGACCTGTCGATGCCGCTTTCCTACAACGTGGGCCTGAAGGGCAACTCGGCGATCCAGCTGGGCGGCAACGAAGACTCCGGCAGCTACTCGGTGGGCATCGCCGCCGACGTCTACCAGAAGTACAAGTTCGACCTGAAGTACGTCGACTCCTTCGGCAAGTTCGATACCTGCGAAACCGGTACCGACAACAACACCCCCGGTGTCAACGGGCGCTACCAGTGCATTCCTGGGCAGATCACCTCCCAAGCGGGCCTGGCACCGCTGCTCAAGGACCGCGGCATGCTCACCGCATCGTTCAAGACCACCTTCTGATTCCTGATTACAACAACAAGCGGAGAATCGCGATGAACTACCTGAACAGCCTGCTGGCTGCCTCGCTGGTGGCCGCCATGGCCAGCCATGCCCACGCGGCCGCCTCCACCCAGGACGTTTCCCGCCTGGGCAAGGACCTGACCCTGGTGGGGGCCGAAAAGGCCGCGAACGCCGATGGTTCGATCCCGGCCTACCAGGGCGGTCTGACCACCCCGCCGGCCGGCTTCAAGACCGGCGACAGTTTGCGCCCAGACCCTTTCCCCAATGAAAAACCGCTGCTGGTGATCGATGGCAAGAACGTTGATCAGTACAAGGGCCAACTGACTGCGACGACCGTGGAACTGGCCAAGCGCTTCCCCACCTTCCGCATCGAGGTGTACCCCACCCACCGCACCGCAGCGCTGCCCAAGGTGCTGCTGGACAACACCCTGAAGAACGCCAGTGCCGCCAAGTCGCTGGAAAACGGCATGGCCATCGAGAATGTGCTGCCGGGTGTGCCGTTCCCGATTCCGCAGAACGGCGCCGAAGCCATGTGGAACCACCTGCTGCGCTACCAGGGCGTGGCACAGAAGGCCAAGTACGACTCCTGGAACGTCGACGCAGCGGGTGTAGCGGCCTTGGCCACCACGGGCCTGGCCTTCAACGGCTACCCGATCTACGAAGACCTGAACAAGGTCATCGACGCCAAGGACATCTACTTCCAGACCAAGCTGTATTACGAAGGCCCGGCGCGCCGTGCTGGTGAGTCGATGATGATCAAGGACGCCGCCAACCCGTTGGTGCAGGAGCGCCGTGCCTGGCAATACCTGCCGGGGCAGCGTCGGGTGAAGCTGGCGCCGAACCTGGCGTACGACACGCCGAACCCAGGCACTGCAGGCTCCGGCACCTTCGATGACATCTACGTGTTCAACGGCGCGCTGGACCGCTACGACTGGCACCTGGTGGGCAAGCAGGAGATGTATGTGCCCTACAACACCTACCGGCTGACCTACATCAAGGACCCCAAGGTGCTGACCACCCCGAAACACTTGGCTTCCGACCAGGTGCGCTGGGAGAAGCACCGCGTATGGGTGGTTGAGGGCACTCTCAAGGGCAACGCCCGCCACATCTACGCCAAGCGCCGCTTCTACCTGGACGAGGACAGCTGGTTCGCCCTGGCTTCCGACCAGTACGACGCCCGTGGCCAGCTGTATCGCGGCTCGTACAGCTTCTTCACCCAGAGCTACGACGTGCAGACGCCCAACAACAACCCGCATGTGGTCTACGACCTGGTGGGCGGCAGCTACAACATCAACGGCCTGATCGGCCCCCACGGCGGCATCGAGTACATCGCGCCTTTGTCGAAGGCACAGTGGTCGCCCGAGGCACTGGCTGGCGCCGGTATTCGTTGACCCCAAGAGGCCTGCGCCGGGCAGCGTCTTGAGGCTGCCCGGTGTTCCGTGCAAGAGGACAGGGCATGGTTCCATTCAACAAATATGCGCCGTTGGCGCTGGCGCTGGCGTTGGCCTGCGGGCACGGTGTGGCGGTCGCGGCAGAGTATGTCGACGTGCTGGACCTGCCGGCCAAGCCCAGTGCGCTGGCAGCCACCGGCCCGTTGC
The DNA here is from genome assembly GCF_034387475.1 of Pseudomonas sp. Teo4. Classification (NCBI taxonomy): domain Bacteria; kingdom Pseudomonadati; phylum Pseudomonadota; class Gammaproteobacteria; order Pseudomonadales; family Pseudomonadaceae; genus Pseudomonas; species Pseudomonas sp. Teo4. The sequence goes on along the minus strand of NZ_JAXCIL010000001.1, from coordinate 3,499,149 downwards.
GCGACGTGACGCGAGCCGGGGCGCGCTTGGTCGCCGTCGGGGCGCGCGGCCACGTGGTGTTTTCCGATAACCAGGGGCGCGATTGGCAACAGGCCAAGGTGCCGGTGAGTGCCGACCTCAATGCCGTGGTGTTTCCCACCGCCAGCGAAGGTTGGGCGGTGGGCAACGACGGTGTGGTGTTGCACAGCCGCGATGCCGGTGCCAGTTGGGAAAAACAGCTTGATGGCCGCCAGATCGGTGCCCTGGTGCTGGCGCACTATCAGGCGCGGGCCTTGGCCGAACCGGGCGATGCGCAGTGGTCGACATGGGTAGCCGAAGGCCAGCGGCTGGTGGAGGAGGGCGCGGACAAGCCCCTGCTCGATGTGGCCTTTACCGATGCCTTGCATGGGTATGCGGTGGGCGTGTTCAACCTGATTCTGCGCACGGATGACGGCGGGCGCAGCTGGGTGCCGATGCAGGCCCAGACCGACAACCCGCAGGGCCTGCACCTGACCAGCATCGCCACCGCCGACGATGCGGTGTACATCGCTGGCGAGCAAGGCCTGTTGCTCAAGTGGAGTGCCGGGCAGCAACGCTTCACGGCCTTGCCAAGCCCTTACCAGGGCACCTGGTTCGGTGTGCTGGCGACCCCCCACGCGGTACTTGCCTACGGCCTGCGCGGGCATGTGGCACGCAGCACCGATGGCGGCCAGAGCTGGGCCAAGGTGGACACCGGCCTGCCCCTGAGCATCACCGCTGCCAGCCAGGATGCCAGCGGTGACATCTGGCTGTTCAGCCAGGCCGGCCATGCCTTGCGCAGCCATGACGGTGGCGCTGGTTTCACCTTGCAGGCCACTGCGCCACTGGCCCCGGTGGCCGGCGCGGTGCAGGGCCTGGCCGATGGCAATGTGCTGGTCGGCGAACGCGGCGTGCGGGTACTGCCTGCACGACAAGACCCATAAAAAATCGCAAAGAGAACTCCGTGATGGCCAACATCAAGCAAGACACCATGCCGGTGATCCGCGACCTGCGCGACTTCGACCACCGCTCGGGCAACCTGCTGGAGCGCCTGGTGTTCAACCACCGCCCACTGTTCATGGTGTTCATGGTGCTGGTCACCCTGGTGCTGGGCTATGTGGCGCTGACCCGCCTTGAGCTGCGCCCAAGCTTCGAGAAGATGATTCCGCAGAGCCAGCCGTACATCCAGAACTACCTGGAGAACCGCAAGTCCCTGCGTGGGCTGGGCAACACGGTACGGGTGGTGGTGGAAAACACCCAGGGCGACATCTTCGACCCCGAGTACCTTGAAGTGCTCAAGCAGGTCAACGATGAGCTGTTCCTGGCCCAAGGTGTGGACCGGGCGTGGATGAAGTCGTTGTGGAGTCCCGGGGTGCGTTGGACCGAAGTCACCGAGGAAGGCTTCCAGGGCGGCACGGTCATGCCCGATGACTACCAGGGCCGGCCAGCCGACCTTGAGCAACTGCGCCAGAACATCGGCCGCGCCGGCATCGTCGGCAGCCTGGTGGCCACCGATTTCAAGTCGAGCATGCTGGTGGTGCCGTTGCTGGAGCGCGATCTGGCCAGCGGCCAGGGCATCGACTACCGGCAGTTTTCGCAGATGCTTGAACAGCAACTGCGCGACAAGTATGAGTTCGCTGGCGACAGCAAGGCGCGTGTTGAAGGCAAGGAGGGCAGCGGCAAGTACAAGGTTCGGGTGATTGGTTTCGCCAAGCTGATGGGCGACCTGATCGACGGGCTGATTCAGGTGATGCTGTTCTTTGCCCTGGCCGTGGTCACCTCGTTGGTGATCATCTTCCTCTATACCCGTTGCGTGCGCAGTACCTTGCTGGTGGTGTTCTGCTCGCTGGCCGCCGTGGTGTGGCAGCTGGGTATCGTCGGTTGGTTGGGCTACGCCATCGACCCCTATTCGATCCTGGTGCCGTTCCTGATTTTCGCCATCGGCGTTTCCCACGCGGCGCAGAAAATGAACGGCATCCTCCAGGACATCGGCCGTGGCACCCACAAGCTGGTCGCTGCTCGCTACACCTTCCGCCGTCTGTTCGTGGCCGGTGTCACGGCGCTGCTGGCCGACGCCGTGGGGTTCGCGGTGCTGATGCTGATCGACATTCCGGTGATCCAGGACCTGGCCATTACCGCCAGTATCGGTGTCGCGGTGCTGATCTTCACATCGCTGCTGCTGATTCCGGTGGCGTTGTCGTATGTGGGGGTAGGGCGCAAGGCGGCCGAGCGCGCGCTGCGCATCGACTCGCGGGCCGCCGAGCACCGTGGCTTTGGCAAACTGTGGGACTTGCTCGACCGCTTCACCACGCGCAAGTGGGCCACCGGTGCCGTGCTGGCGGCCACCATGCTGGGCGTGGTCGGTTTCATGGTCAGCCTGCAGCTGAAAATCGGCGACCTGGACAGCGGCGCCCCCGAATTGCGCGCTGACTCACGTTACAACCGCGACAATGCCTACATCACCCAACACTACGCGCTGTCCAGCGACCAGTTCGCGGTAATGATCAAGACTGCCCCGGAAGGTTGCCTGAACTACCAGACCCTGATGCTGGCCGATCGCCTGGCCTGGGAGATGCAGCAGTATCCAGGCGTGCAGACCACCGTGTCGCTGGTCAATGCGGTGCGCCAGATCACTGCAGGTTCATTCGAGGGCAACCCCAAGATGAACAGCCTGCAGCGCAACCAGGACATGCTCAACTACGCCGCGCAGCAGGCCTCGGTCAACGCACCGGAACTGTTCAACAATGACTGCTCGATGATGCCGGTCATTGCCTTCCTGAAAGACCACAAGGCCCAGACGCTGGACGATGTCGTCGCCATCGCCGAGCGCTTTGCCCGTGACAACAGCAGCCCGGACCGCCAATTCCTGCTGGCAGCCGGTAATGCCGGGATCGAAGCCGCCACCAACATCGTGGTCCGTGACGCCAACCGCACCATGCTGCTGTTCGTGTACCTGGCGGTGACCGTGTTCTGCCTGTTCACCTTCCGCAGCTGGCGGGCCACCGTGGTGGCGTTGCTGCCGCTGGTGCTGACCTCGGTACTGTGCGAGGCGCTGATGGTAGTCATGGGCATTGGCGTGAAGGTCGCGACCTTGCCGGTGATCGCCCTGGGCGTAGGCATCGGCGTGGACTACGCGTTGTACCTGCTCAGCGTGCAGCTGCATTACCAGCGCCAGGGACGTTCGCTGGCCGAGGCTTACCAGAACGCGGTGGCGTTCACCGGTCGGGTGGTGGGCCTGGTTGGCATCACCTTGGCGGCGGGCGTGGTGGGCTGGGCCTGGTCGCCCATCAAGTTCCAGGCCGACATGGGCATCCTGCTGACCTTCATGTTCCTGTGGAACATGCTGGGGGCACTGATCCTGATTCCGGCGCTGTCGTATTTCCTGCTGCCCAGCAAGAACACGGTGACTGCCAGCGCCGAGCCACATGCGCCTGTGCCCCAGGCCCGTGAGGCGGCCTAGGCGCACAACGCATTCCATCGAATACTGAAACCGGGAACGACCCTACATGGCCACCACAAAAATAATGCCACCGGCAGACGGCGCCTACGCCTACCCCTTGCTGATCAAGCGACTGCTGATGACCGGCGTGCGTCACCAGCCTGACCAGCAGATTGTCTATGCCGACAAGCTGCGCTACAGCTACCGCACGCTCAATGAGCGCGTGCAGCGCCTGGCCAACGTGCTGCGCGCGGCCGGGGTCAAGCCGGGCGATACCGTGGCTTTGATGGACTGGGACAGCCACCGAGCGCTGGAGTGCTTCTTCGCCGTGCCCATGCTCGGTGCGGTGCTGCATACGGTGAATATTCGTCTGTCGGCCGAGCAGGTGCTGTACACCATGAACCATGCCCAGGATGACCTGGTGCTGGTGCATGACGACTTTCTGCCGTTGCTGGAGCAGATCCACGGCCAGCTGACCACGGTCAAAGGTTACCTGCAGCTCACCGACGGCGAACCCTCGAGCACCACATTGCCAGTGCTGGGCGAGTATGAAACGCAGTTGGGCAATGCCTCCAGCCAGGCCGACTTCGATGACTTCGACGAGCACTCGGTGGCGACGCTGTTCTACACCACCGGCACAACCGGCAACCCCAAGGGCGTGTATTTCTCGCATCGCCAGCTGGTGCTGCACACCCTCAACGAGCTGGGCACCTTTGCCGCTTACGAAGGCCAGCCGCTGCTGCGTTCCAACGATGTGTACATGCCAATCACGCCGATGTTCCACGTGCATGCCTGGGGTGTGCCGTACGTGGCGACCATGCTTGGTGTGAAGCAGGTGTACCCAGGGCGCTACGAGCCGGACAAGCTGGTGCGGTTGTTCCGTGAGGAGGGCGTGACCTTCTCTCACTGTGTGCCGACCATCTTGCAAATGATGCTGGCCAGTGACGAAGGCCAGCGTACCGACTTGAGCGGCTGGAAGATGCTGCTCGGCGGCAGCGCACTGACCCACGGCCTGGCCCGGCAGGCCAGTGAGCGCGGCATGCTGATTCACTGTGGCTACGGCATGTCGGAAACCTGCCCGCTGCTGACGCTCACCCACCTGCGCGACGACGACCTGGCCTTGCCGATGGATGAACAGATCGCTCTGCGTATCAAGACCGGCACGCCTGTGGGCATGGTCGATGTGCGCATCGTCGACGCCAACGGTTGCGATGTGCCGCACGATGGCGAGTCGCTGGGGGAGATCGTGGTGCGGGCACCCTGGCTGACGCAGGGGTACCTGCACGAGCCGCAGATGGGCGCCGAGCTTTGGCAGGGTGGCTGGCTGCATACCGGTGACATGGGCTCGATCGACCGCCAGGGCGTGCTCGAAATCAAGGACCGGATCAAGGACGTGATCAAGACCGGTGGCGAGTGGATCAGCTCGTTGGCCCTGGAAAACCTGATCAGCCAGCATGCTGCTGTGGATGCCGTGGCGGTGGTGGGCGTGCCCGATGCGCAATGGGGCGAGCGGCCGATGGCGATGGTGGTGTGCACGCCGGGCACCAGCCTTGACCCGCAGGGGCTGGTGGCGCACTTGCAGCAGTTCGTCGAGCGCGGCCAGATCAACAAGTGGGCTATTCCACGGCAGATCGAGTTCGTGGCCGAAATTCCCAAGACCAGCGTCGGCAAGATCGACAAGAAGCGCATCCGGCAGATGCAGGCGTGACAACCTGCCGCTGGGACAACCCGTCGCCTTGACGTTCCGGGCGCCAATTTGTTTGTGCTGGCATTTAAGATACAATCAGCGAAACGATTCAGCTTTGTCGGTCAATTCGACAAAAGGCTGGATCGTTTCTTGGTTCTCTGGCTGCTGAACAATGATCACAACAAGCCTGCGCTGAAGAACACGGAAACCTCTGGGCCAGCCACAGGCCCCCCCTCCGTTCTACTGACTGGAATTGATCAATGTTCAAGAAAGCTGGCAAGACCTTGCTGGGTCTGGCTGTCGCCGCAAGCTTCATGCAGGCGCACGCCGCAGAAACCAAGAAAGTCGATGTGCTGCTCGTTGGCGGCGGCATCATGAGCTCCACCCTGGCCGTGTGGCTGCACGAGCTGGAGCCAAGCTGGTCGATGGAGATGGTCGAGCGCCTGGACGGCGTCGCCGAAGAAAGCTCCAACGGCTGGAACAACGCCGGTACCGGCCACTCTGCGCTGGCCGAGCTGAACTACACCCCGGAAGACAAAGACGGCAACGTCAACATCTCCAAGGCCATCGAAATCAACGAATCGTTCCAGATCTCCCGTCAGTTCTGGGCCTGGCAGGTACGCCAGGGCGTGTTGAAGAACCCGCACTCGTTCATCAACACCACGCCGCACATGAGCTTCGTGTGGGGCGACGACAACATCAAGTTCCTGAAAAAGCGCTATGACGCGCTGCAGGCGAGCCCGCTGTTCCGTCCGATGCAGTATTCCGAGGACCACGCGCAGATCGCCAAGTGGGTCCCGCTGATGATGGAAGGCCGCGACCCGAACCAGAAGCTGGCCGTGACCTGGACCCCGATCGGCACCGACGTCAACTTCGGCGAAATCACCCGCCAGTTCGTCGGCCACCTGAAGACCCAGGACAAGTTCGACCTGAAACTGTCCAGCGAAGTACAGGACATCACCCGCAACGAAGACGGCTCGTGGCACGTCGAGTACAAGAACCTGAAGGACGGTACCGAGTCGGCCACCGACGCCAAGTTCCTGTTCATCGGTGCCGGCGGCGGCGCGCTGAAGCTGCTGCAGAAGTCGGGCATTCCTGAAGCCAAGGAATACGCAGGCTTCCCGGTGGGTGGCTCGTTCCTGGTCACCGAGAACCCGACCGTCGCCATGCAGCACATGGCCAAGGCCTACGGCATTGCCTCGACCGGCGCACCACCCATGTCGGTTCCGCACCTGGACACCCGCGTGCTGGACGGCAAGCGCGTGATCCTGTTCGGGCCATTCGCCACCTTCTCGACCAAGTTCCTGAAGAACGGCTCGTACCTGGACCTGCTGAGCAGCACCACCACCCACAACGTGTGGCCGATGGCCAAGGTCGGTATCGACCAGTACCCGCTGGTGGAATACCTCGCTGGCCAGCTGATGCAGTCTGACGATGACCGCTTCGAAGCCCTGCGCACCTACTTCCCGAACGCCAAGAAGGAAGACTGGAAGCTGTGGCAGGCCGGTCAGCGTGTGCAGATCATCAAGCGTGACGAAGCCCAAGGCGGCGTGCTGAAGCTGGGTACCGAAGTGGTTGCCTCGCAAGACCGTACCATCGCCGGCCTGCTGGGTGCCTCGCCAGGTGCTTCGACTGCCGCGCCGATCATGCTGCACGTGCTGGAAACCGTGTTCAAGGAGAAGGTCGCGACCCCTGAGTGGCAGGCCAAGATCAAGGAAATCATCCCGAGCTACGGCACCAAGCTGAACGATTCGGCGGCGGCCACTCAGAAAGAGTGGAACTACACCGCTGAAGTGCTGCAGCTGGAGAAGCCTCCGGTGATCGACCAGAGCGTCGGTACCAGCACTGGCGTGAGCCAACCGCTGGAAAGCAAGCCTGAGAACGATATGGCGCTGTAAGCGACTGTGTTGTGATCGAAAAACCACGGGGGAGACCTCGTGGTTTTTTTTATGGGGTTGGAAGGGTTCGCCATGGCATTTTCGGCGTTTTCGAGATCGAGCGCCGCCCGCGCGGCGCATCGCGAGCAAGGCTCGCTCCTACGTTTGTTTACGGCCAATAACGCCTGTGACAGGCTCGCGCGACCGCCTTGTTTGTTTGACTCGATATCACGCCATGCTCCAAAGCGCCCGCGCGCAAATTCCACAGACATAACTGGCCCGAAACAAACGTAGGAGCGAGCCTTGCTCGCGATGCGCCGCGGGCGGCGCTCGATCTGCGCACCACTACAAAACCCAAGGCAAGCCCCATTCTGCTTGCGCGGACGCGCATCGCCACTGATCGGAATTCCCTATCACCTAGAATAAAAACATATTTTGATGCTTAAATTAATCTTGTCAGTCGATCCCCTCCAGGAGGGTGCCGTCATGAACATCAAGATTGCTGCCTTACTGCTGCTCGCCCTGTGCGCCCAGCCGGCATGGAGCCAAAGCTACTCCACTCCCACCGCCAAACCCGCCGAATCAGCCGCATTGACCACACGCCTTGCCCTGCGTGACCTTTGGGTCGAGCATGTGTTCTGGGTCCGCAACTACGCGGTCGCCAATCAGGCTGGCAATGCCAAGCAAGCCGAAGTTGCCGGAAATGAAGTGGTCAGCAATGCCACCCGCATTGCCAACAGCATCGCCCCGTTGTACGGCCAGGTGGCGGCCGACCAGCTGTTCAAGCTGTTGGGCGGGCACTGGGGGCCATCAAGCACTACAGCGATGCCACCGTGGCCAAGGACAAGAAGGGCCAGCAGGCCGCTGTCGACGAGTTGACCACCAACGCCAAGGCGATTGCCGCATTCCTGGCCAAGGCCAATCCGAATTTGCCGGAAGCAACGCTGATCACGATGCTCAGTGCCCATGGCGGGCATCATGTGGCGCAAATCGACCAACTCGCTGCTGGCGACTATGCCGGTGAAGCGCGTACCTGGTCGATGATGCGTGAGCACATCCTGGCGCTGGCCGATGCCTTGACGGCCGCGCTGGTCAAACAGTTCCCGGACAAATTCTGATGCTTGAAGGACTCGGTCGTACCCAGCAGGACCTGCTCCATGCGTTGCTGCATCAGCCCGCAGGCATGAGCATCGATGACCTTGCGCAGGCCCTGGCGGTCACCCGCACGGCGGTACGCCAGCACCTGGCTTCGCTGGAACGCGACGGCCTGGTTCAGCGCGGCGCCACCCGGCCAACCGGGCGGCGCCCGGAGCAGCTGCATCAGCTTACCGACCACGGACGGGAGTTGTTCCCTCGGCAGTATCCGCTGCTGGCCAACCTGCTGATTGGTGAAGTCGCCGGGCTGATGGGGCAGGACGCCTTGCTGGCGCTGATGCGCCAGTTGGGGCGCAAGCTGGCGGCGGATTTGGAGCACCAAGTGGTCGATGAGGCGCGGATCGTCCAGCACATGAACACTGCCGGCTATGAAGCCGAAGTGTTCTTTCGCTCATCCGGCGAGCCGCAGATCGTTGCGCACAACTGCGTGTTCCACCACCTGGCCAAGGCGCATCCGGTGGTGTGTGAGCTGGACCTGGCGTTGATCGGGGCACTGGGTGGAGGCGAGGTGAGCCACCTGGAGTGCATGTTGCGCGGGGGCAGGTGTGTCGTTTTGGCCTGCGCAAGGAGCAGGATTGAAGTGCTCTGAAGCGGCCTCTTCGCGGGTAAACCCGCTCCCACAGGATCTTCACAATCTTCAATGATGTGAAGGCCCTGTGGGAGCGGGTTTACCCGCGAAGAGGCCGGCGCCAGCTACATCTGCCGCAGGATGCACGCCAGCAAACCGGGAAACCGCTCATCGAGCATTTCGCTGCGTAGCGAATTCATATGCGTGGTGCCAACGTTACGCGTGTGCACCAGCCCCGCATCCCGCAAAACCGGAAGTGGTGGGACATGCTCGATTTTGGCCGACCACCGTCCAGTTCGCCGCAACTGGCTTCGGCCACGCCGGCCAGATGGCGCACGATTTCCAGACGCACAGGGTCGCTCAGGGCGTAGAGCACGCGTTCCAGAATCAGGTCTTCGGGGTTGGGATGTTTGTAGGCTCGCATGGTCGCCATGATAACGGGGGTTTCACAAATTGCCATAGTTCGAATATGATCGAACTATCGTAAATATCGTTCCCCTTCGGAGTGTTCCCATGTCTGCGTTGTTCGAACCCTATACCCTCAAGGACGTCACCCTGCGTAACCGCATCGCCATTCCGCCTATGTGCCAGTACATGGCCGAGGACGGCATGATCAACGATTGGCACCACGTTCACCTGGCAGGCCTTGCCCGTGGTGGTGCCGGCCTGCTGGTGGTCGAGGCTACCGCGGTGTCGCCGGAAGGGCGTATCACCCCCGGTTGCGCGGGTATCTGGAGCGATGCCCATGCCGAGGCTTTCGTCCCGGTGGTGAAGGCGATCAAAGCCGCAGGCTCGGTGCCGGGCATCCAGATCGCCCATGCCGGGCGCAAGGCCAGCGCCAACCGCCCGTGGGAGGCGATGACCACATTACCGCCGACGACGCCCGCGGCTGGGAAACCATCGCCCCGTCGGCCATCGCCTTCGGTGCCCACCTGCCGAAAGTGCCGCGTGCCATGACCCTCGACGACATCGCCCGGGTCAAGCAGGACTTCGTCGATGCCGCCCGCCGTGCCCGTGATGCCGGGTTCGAATGGATCGAACTGCACTTTGCCCATGGTTATCTGGGCCAGAGCTTCTTCTCCGAGCACTCCAACCAACGCACCGATGCCTATGGCGGCAGCTTCGAGAACCGCAGCCGCTTCCTGCTGGAAACCCTCGCCGCCGTGCGTGAAGTATGGCCTGAGCACCTGCCGCTGACCGCCCGTTTCGGCGTGCTGGAATATGACGGCCGGGACGAGCAGACCCTTGAGGAATCGATCGAGTTGGCGCGTCGTTTCAAGGCTGGCGGGTTGGACCTGCTGAGTGTCAGCGTCGGTTTCACCATTCCCGAAACCAACATCCCATGGGGGCCCGCCTTCATGGGGCCGATTGCCGAGCGTGTGCGCCGCGAGGCCGGTCTGCCGGTAACTTCTGCGTGGGGCTTCGGTACCCCGCAGTTGGCGGAAGGGGCGCTGAAGGCTGATCAGCTGGACCTGGTATCGGTGGGGCGTGCTCATTTGGCAGACCCGCACTGGTCGTATTTCGCGGCCAAGGAGCTGGGCGTCGATAAAGCCTCGTGGACCTTGCCGGCGCCCTATGCGCACTGGCTCGAGCGCTATCGCTGAGGGGCAGCTCTGCAGCTCGATCGCCAGCAAGTCAACTCCTGGAGTGCTACGCACTCGCTTGTAGGAGCCGGCTTGCCGGCGATCACCGGCAAAGCCGGTGCCATACACCACATTGTCCGTGTCGGCGGTGTATCAGAACCGATCCAACCGATAAGCCCCCATCTGCGGTCCACTGTTGCCCGCCAGCATTTTCGCCACCCACTCCGCCGTCACCGCCGCCTGGGTCAGCCCCAGATGCTGATGCCCGAACGCCAGCAACACCCGTCCTTCGCATACCCGGTCGATAACCGGCAACGAGTCCGGTAGTGACGGTCGAAAGCCCATCCATGGCGTTGCCCCTCAGCACTGAGGTCACGCCGGAACAACCCCTTGCTCAAGTGGTGCAACTGCCAGGCGCGTTGCATGCTCGGTGGCGCATCGAGCCCGGCGAACTCCACCGTGCCAGCCAGGCGCAGGCCATCGGCCATGGGCGTCATGATGAACTTGCGCTCCAGTGAGGTGACCGCGAACGGCAAGCGCTGATGTTCGCCAGGCAGCATCAGGTGATAGCCGCGCTCGGTGTCCAGCGGCACCGGTTTGCCGGTCAGCGCGGTGGTGAGCTTCGCCGAATGAGCCCCACAGGCAACCAGTACCTGACGCGCTTTCACTTGGCCCTGACCAGTGGCCAAGATCACGCCCTGAGCGTCCAGTCTTGCACCCACGACCTCATGCCGGGCGAACCGCACGCCACAGGCTTGAGCGGCATCGAGCAATTCAGCGACCACGCGGTAAGGGTCGAGGAAATGCCCGGTGCGCGGGAAGAACAAACCGCCCTGAATCTGCGGGTTCAATTGCGGCGCTGCTGCCTGTACCGCGTGGCCGGACCAGTGCTCGACCGGCACGGCCTGCTGACGCATGCGCGCCTGCAAGGCATCGAGCGCCTGTCGCGATTCCGGTCGTTCGAACACCAGCAGCGAGCCGTCCTCCTGAGCAGATGGCTGCGCTCGATCGACGTCAACAACCGTTGCCATGCACCCAGGCTGGCTTCATTCAACGCCCGGATACCTGCCACGCTGCGCTGGAAAGGCGCAGGGCGCAGGTTGAGCAGCAAGCGGGTGAACCAGGGCAAGGCCTTGGGCAGGTACTTCCAGTCCAGCCGCAAAGGGCCCATCGGGTCCAGCAGCATGCGTGGCAGACGCTTGAGAATCGACAGGTCGGCGATGGGGAACACCTGCTCGGTCGCCAGGTGCCCGGCATTGCCGTAAGAGGCGCCGTAGCCAGGTTCCTGGCGGTCGATCAGCAGCACCCGGCGGCCCTGGCGAGCCAGTTGCAAGGCACAGGCGACGCCGACGATGCCAGCGCCAACCACGGCGATGTCGGTATCAGCAGAGGAGAGGGCGTCGACCATGATCTAGCCTTCTCGCTTGCCGTCGAGCAGCCGGCGCAGCTGCAAGGGGTTACCGTGCCTGAGTGCTTCGGGCAGCAAGGCGTCCGGGAAGTCCTGGTAGCACACCGGGCGCAGGAAGCGCTGGATGGCCGCGGTACCCACCGAGGTGGAACGGGCATCGGAGGTGGCAGGGAACGGCCCGCCATGGACCATCGCGTCGCACACCTCGACCCCGGTCGGCCAGCCATTGACCAGAATGCGCCCCGCCTTGCGTTCCAGGGTCGGCAGCAGGGCGCGAGCGCTCTGCAGGTCGGCCTCATCCATATGCAGGGTTGCGGTCAATTGGCCTTCCAGGTGCTCGGCGACCTGGCGGATCTGCTCGTCGCTTTCGCAGGCGACCACCAGCGAGGCGGCGCCGAACACTTCGGCCTGCAATGCCGGGTCGGTGAGGAATGCGTTGGCCTGGGTGACGAACAGCTGGGCCTGGCACTGATTTGGCCCTTGTTGAGCCTGGCCGCTGGCGGCGACATGGGCGTTGGCGTTCTCGGCCAGTGCACCGACACCGGCTTCATAGGCACTGAAGATGCCGGGGGTCAGCATGGTCTGCGCTGCTGCGCGCTGTACCTGCTCGCTGGCCGCCGTGATGAAACTTTGCAGTGCCGGCCCCTGGCGGGCAATCACCAGGCCAGGGTTGGTGCAGAACTGGCCGGCGCCTTGGGTCAACGAAGCGACGAAGCCTTGCGCCAGTGCCTGGCCACGGGCTTGCAGCGCGGCATCGAACAGGAATACCGGGTTGATCGAACTCATTTCCGCGTACACCGGGATAGGTTCCGGGCGAGCTTGAGCGGCTTGGCACAAGGCAATGCCACCGCTGCGTGAACCGGTAAAACCGACGGCCTTGATGCGTGGGTCGCTGACCAGAGCGATACCGACTTCACGCCCCGAGCCGTACAGCAGCGAGAACACACCTTCGGGCAAGGCGCATTGTTCTACAGCGCGGGCCACGGCCTGGCCGACCAATTCGCTGGTGCCGGGGTGGGCGCTGTGGGCCTTGACCACTACCGGGCAGCCGGCTGCCAGCGCAGAGGCGGTGTCGCCACCGGCAACGGAGAAGGCCAAGGGGAAGTTGCTGGCGCCAAATACCGCCACCGGTCCCAGGGCCACCTGGCGCTGACGCAAGTCAGGGCGTGGCAATGGCTGACGCGTGGGCAGGGCGTTGTCGACGCGCACGTCCAGCCATTCACCCGCACGCACGACGCGGGCAAAGGTGCGCAGCTGGGTGCAGGTACGACCGCGCTCACCCTGGATACGCGCCTTGGGCAAGCCCGTTTCGGCGACGGCGCGGTCGATCAGGGCATCACCCAGTGCTTCGATCTGTTCGGCGATGGTTTCAAGAAAGCGGGCGCGTTGTTCCAGTGTGGTTTCGCGATAGGCATCGAACGCCGCCCAGGCCAGTGCGCAGGCTTGGGCCACATGCTCGCCAGTGCCACCGGCGTAGGCCGGTTCGAGCGTTTGGTTAGTGGCAGGGTCGATGGCGCGGATCGCTTCGCGGCTGCCGGTGACGGCGCGTTGGCCAATCAGCAGGTTGCCTGTCAGGGGCATGGGGCCTCCTTGGGAATCAGGTTCAGAGCTTGGGGGCGCGCTGCGCCCCGCTAATCAGGCGACGTTCTGTTCGGCCGACCAGTTGGCGTACCACTGGCGGAACAGCGCGTATTGCTGTTCGGCGTAGTTGCGCTGGGCGTCGGTGAGCACGTCGGTCTCGTTGAAGTGCAGGGTGTATTCGCTGTCGCCGTTGAGCACCATCAGGTGCTTGTAGTACAGCACCAGGTCGCACCCTTCATCGAACGACGACAGCACCGCCAGCGCCGACTCCAGCTCGCGGGCCAGGCGACGGCCTTGGCATCGCCCTTGGCGGCCTGCTTGCTCAGGCTCACCAGGTGCAGCACTTCACGGGGCAGGGCATTGCCGATACCGGTGATGGCGCCGGTGGCGTTGCAGTTGACGAAGCCATGCACCACCTGGGTGTCGACACCGACCATCAAGGTCACGTCGTCGTCCTTGGAGGTGATGTGCTCAGCGGCGTAGCGCAGGTCGGCGCCACCACCGAACTCCTTGAAGCCGATCAGGTTCGGGTACTCGCGGCGCAGTTCGAAGAACAGGTCGGCGCGGGTGGCGAAGCCGTAGTAGGGGCTGTTGTAGATTACCGCCGGCAGTTTCGGCGCGGCCTGCAGAATGGCCGAGAAATGGTGCTTCTGGGCGATCAGCGAGGCGCCACGGGACAGCACCCGAGGGATAACCATCAGGCCGGCGGCACCGACCTTGGCGGCGTGGGCCGCATGCGAAACGGCTTCGCGGGTGTTCACCGCGCCGGTGCCGACGATGGTCGGGATACCAGCGGCCACCAGGCGCGCCACGCCTTCCTGGCGCTCGGCCTCGGTCAGCAGCGGCCAGTCGCCCATCGAGCCGCAGTACACCACGGCGCTCATGCCGGCTTCGATCAGCTCGTGGCCCTTGCGCACCAGCGCGTCGAAGTCGGGTTTGCGCTCGGCGGTGCAGGGGGTCATCAAAGCAGGCATGCAGCCGGTGAAGATGTTGTCGGTCATGGGTGTCACTCCTTGCAGTATTCAGGTGTCGAGGGAAGGTGCCGAAGGCAGGTCAGATGCCCCAGGCGAAAGGGTCTTGTTCGTCAATCAACAGGGTGGCGTCGGCGGTCATGTGGGCGCGACCGGTGATGAACGGGCGGATGCGCTCGCCCTCACGTTCGAATCGGCCCTGGAACTGGCTGCCGGTGATGCTTGCCTGGGTCCAGGTCTGGCCTTCGGCGAGCTTGCCGTCAGCGGCCAGGCAGGCCAGCTTGGCGCTGGTGCCGGTGCCGCAGGGCGAGCGGTCGTAGGCCTTGCCGGGGCACATCACGAAGTTGCGGCTGTCGGCGTTTTCGTCGGCGGCGAACAGCTCGACGTGGTCGATGGGCGCGTCGTTTTCACCGGTGATGCCCTGGGCCTCCAGGGCCTTGAGCATGGCCCAGGTGTAGTCGGTGAGGGCTTCGACGTTGTTCAGCTCGATGCGCTGGCCGTGCTCGGACACCAGGAAGAACCAGTTGCCACCCCAGGCAATATCGCCATGCACCACGCCATGGCCCGGTACATCGACCGCGACGTGCTGGCGGAAGCGGTAGGCTGGCACGTTGCCGACGGTCACGGCGCCATCGTCATGCAGCGTGGCGCTGACCTGGCCGACCGGGGTGTCGATCTTGTGCACGCCGGGTTCGATCAACCCCAGGTGCTGCAGCGAAGCGACCAGGCCGATGGTGCCGTGGCCACACATGTTCAGGTAACCGGCATTGTTGAAGAAGATCACCCCGCAGGTGGCGTCCGCCGACACTGGCTCGCAGTACAGCGCGCCCACCAGCACATCGTTGCCGCGTGGCTCCAGCAGGCAGGCGCGGCGCCAGTGGTCATGCAGCTCACGCAGCTCGTCGCGTTGCTCGGCCATGCTGCGACCATTGAGCAAGGGGAAGCCTTTGATCACAAGGCGGGTCGGTTCGCCGCCGGTGTGGGAGTCGATGACATGGATGTGTTTCATGTTCGGGTCCATTGAGTATTCAACGTATGGCTTGGGAGGCTGTCGCGGCGTTATCACCGGCAAGCCTGCGCTTAGTGGCTCACCGCTGTAGGTGTGGGAGCCGGCTTGCCGGCGATGAGGCCAGTCGACTCGGTGAAAGCCTCGCTTTCGTCATCACCATCCAGGCGCACCAGGTGGGCCGGCACGCCGGTCGCGGCGCCCCAGTAGTAGATGCCCAAGGCGCAGGCAGCGACGACCACGGTGTCGAACGGATGCCCGATGACGCCCAGGCCGCCGAAGCTACCGAGCCAGGACAGCAGGATGGTCACGGCGTAGAAGCCGATCAGCCAGGCGGACGAGCGCACCTGTTGGCCCAGCGAAAGGTGTTGGGTGGGGACGAAGCGGCCGCACAGCAGGTACAGCACGAACATCACGATTTGCAGGGCCAGCAGCCACGACACGGTGTTCCAGCCCGACCAGTACACGATCAGTGCGGCGATGATGAACGACAGTGGGCCGAGTACGCCCATGCCCTTGACCCGGAACGGGCGCGGCATGTCCGGGGCGTTGCGGCGCAGGGCGGCGACGGTGACCGGGGCACGGCGTAGCTCAGCACCAGGGCGGCCGACACCACGTTGATCAGCGCTTCCCAGGACGGGAATGGCAGCGTCCAGAACACCGACAGAGCAAAGGTCAGCCACAGCGCAGGGCGCGGGATGCCGGACTGCTCGTCGATGCGGGTGAAGACCTTGAAGAAGGTGCCGGTCTGCGCCCAGCCGTACACCACGCGCGGGTGGCGTTCATGTAGATGTTGCCGCAGCCGCTTGGCGAGATCACGGCATCGGCCACTACCAGGTAGGCTAGCCAGCCCACGCCCAGGGCCAGCGCGATGTCACGGTAGGGCAGGGCCAGTTCCTTGGTTACGCCGGCCCAGCCGTTGGCCAGCATCTCGGTCGGCACGCTGCCCAGGAAGGCCAGTTGCAGCAGCACGTAGATCGCGGTGGACAGCAGCACCGACAAGATCAGCGCGATAGGAATGGTGCGCTGTGGGTTCTTCACCTCGCTGGCCACCGAGATGATCGGTGTCAGGCCCAGGTAGGCGAAGATGATGCCACCGGCCGAGACCGCCATTTCCACGCCCGACATTCCGAACGGGGCGAAGCCTGGACCTCGAAGTTGGCCGGCTTGAAGAAGGTGAACAGCACGCCGATCACCAGCAACGGCACGATGAACTTGAATACGCTGACCAGGTTGTTGGCCTTGGCGAAGGTCTTCACGCTGCGATAGTTGAGCAGGAAGAACACGCACAAGAGGCCAAACTGCACCAGCCAGCCGAGGATTGTCGGGTCGCTGGAACCAGCCTTGGTGAGTTCGGGAAACCAGGCTGCCGCATACTGACGCGAAGCGACCACTTCGATGGCCACCAGGCTGGAGAACGCGATCAGGGTGATGAAGCCCATCAGGTAGCCAAGCAACGGGCCATGGGAGTACACCGGGTAGCGCACCACGCCACCGGCGCGGGGCAGGGCGGCGCCGAGTTCGCAATAGACGATGCCCAGTAGCAGCACGGCGAAGCCACCGAGGAACCAGGAGAGGATACCGGCGGGGCCGGCGATGGCCGAAACATGGCTGGCGGCGAACAGCCACCCGGAGCCGAAGATGGCCCCAAGGCCGATGAAGGTGAGGTCCAGCAATGACAACTGTTTCTTGAATTTGCCTGACATGGGTTCGCCTTTTTGTTGGTTATTGGATAGGCAGGTCTGATGTCACGATGTGCGGCTTTTTGGCCGCGCTCTTGTAGGTGTGGGGCGGCTTGCGTGGGGCATAGAGTGAACCGGGGAGGGGGTTGGTTCTTGATGGTTTTCTGCAGGGTGGGTGACGAAATCGGCACAGTTTGGAAAAAGGCTGGTCGGGCGGTGAGGTGACCAGATAGGCTGAAGGCCCTATCGGGTGGGGGCTGTAGAGGTGTGGTGGTTTCTGCCTCCTCTTCGCGGGTAAACCCGCTCCCACAGGTTATCCTTTGACTTCAGACTCCACGTGGTCTCTGTGGGAGCGGGTTTACCCGCGAAGAGGCCAGTCGCTTCAGGCAAGAGCGTCAGATGACAAACAATCCCCTGGCAACGCTATACCAATCGCTTGACCAAAACCGTCCTGCAACTCTGGAAGCCTTGCTTGCGGGTGTCGCTTTGCTGCTACCGATGCTCGACGTCATCCCCAACGCCGCGATCTTCATCAAGGACCCCCAGGCCCGCTACGTGCTGGCCAACCGCACCTGGTCCAGCGCTGCGGCCTCAAGCAGTTGCAGCCGTTGCTGGGCAAGACCAGCGCCGAGGTGTTCCCCGCGCAGCTGGGCCCCGGCTACACCGAACAGGACCGCCGAGTGCTGGAGCATGGACTGGTGCTGGAAGACCAACTGGAACTGCACCTGTACGGCAGCCGCGAACCGGGCTGGTGCCTGACTCACAAACGTCCGCTGTACAACCCTGAAGGGGCGATCATCGGCCTGGTGGGTATCTCGGTCGACTTGCAGTCAGCCGCCGACACGCACCCCGCCTACCAACGCCTGGCCGCTGTGGATGAGCACATTCGCCGGCATTTCCACCAGCCCATCAGCATGGGCGAACTGACCCGTATCGCGGGTATCTCGGTGGCGCAGCTGGAGCGTTACTGCAAGCGGGTGTTCCACCTCACGCCGCGGCAGATGATTCACAAGGCACGTCTGGAACACGCCCATCGCCTTCTGCACAGCGATTTGCCGATCACCGAGGTGGCCTTGCAATGTGGGTATACCGACCACAGCGCGTTCAGCCGACAGTTCAAGCAACTGACCGGCTTCACACCCAGACAATACCGCCAGGCGACGGCGGTTCAGGAAGGTTGAAACAGGGCGCGGGCTTCGTCGAAACATTGCTCGGCAATGGCCGAGCGCGGCTCGCTGCGCCGTAGCAGCAGGCCGACCGGGCTGTGGATGCTGGCGTCGGCCACTGGAATGATGCGCATGTGTGCGCTGAGCTCTTCCAGCCCACAGTCCAGCGGCATCACCGCGCAGCACACCCCGGCGGTGATCGCCTGCACCAGCTGGAAGCTGGAGTCGCTTTCCAGCACGGCCAGCGGCTCCAGGCCACGGCTGCGGAAACTCAGGTCCAGCGACTGGCGGTAGTGATGCCTTTGCTCAGCAGGCCCAGTGGGATGTCGGCCAGCTCGTCCCAGCGCAGTTGTGGGGTGTCGAACTGGAAAAAGCGCGTGTCATGCAGCAGGCCCATGGTGGTGGTGCCCAGTTCGATCACGTCGAAGAAGCTGGCGTTGACCTGGTCCAGGTAGCAGATGCCCAGGTCGAGCTGGTTGCGGCTCAGACCATCGATGATCTGCTCGGAGCTGAGCGAACTCAGTTGAAAGTGCAGTTCCGGGTACTTGGCGCGCAGCGGCATCAACAAGTGCATTGGGTTGAAACTGGCCAGCGGCACAGTGCCCAGGCGCAGGCTGCCGACCACCTGGCCACGGCAACTGGCGGCCTCGGCCTGCAGGCCGTCGTGGGCGGCGAGCAGGGTACGCGCCCAGGCCAGAATGCGCTCGCCGGCCTCGGTGAAACCTTCGAAGCGCTGGCCACGCTTGACCAGCACCAGGTCCAGCTCGTCTTCCAGGTTGCGCAGGCGCATGGACAGCGTGGGCTGGGTGATATGGCACAGCGCCGCGGCCTGGCCGAAATGGCGGGTCTGGTCGAGGGCGATGAGGAATTTGAGTTGCTTGATGTCCATGGTGCGGCCTGGTGTGCTGAGTAAGTTGACCTTAACCAAGTCTTGGCTGGCCATTGTTTGATGGTATTGGGACGGCTCCGATCACTGGGGCGGTGCTGCACCAGTTGGGGCCTATCGCCGGCAAGCCGGCTCCCACAGGCCCTGCAGCGATCTCAAGATGGTCGCGGTCCATGTGGGAGCCGGCTTGCCGGCGATAAGGCCGGTACAGGCACCGATAGACTCTGTCGATTAACCCGTTCGCCATATCGATTGGACGCCCCTCGGTCATGGCTCTAGCGTGACCACAATGCCATTCGAGGAGCACCACCGTGAGCGTCAAACCCGACGCGGTCTTCGTACCGCTCAACATCGCCGTGCTGACTGTCAGCGACACCCGCACCTACGACAACGATACCTCCGGCGAGCTGCTGGCCAGCCGTTCGGTGCAGATGGGCCATCGCCTGGTGGCGCGGTCGCTGCTCAAGGACGACCTGTACAAGATCCGCGCCCAGGTCGCCACCTGGATCGCCGATGACAACGTGCAGGTGGTGCTGATCACCGGTGGCACCGGTTTCACCGGGCGCGACAGCACGCCTGAAGCGGTGGAATGCCTGCTGGACAAACGCATCGATGGCTTTGGCGAGTTGTTCCGTGCGTTGTCGATCCTCGATATCGGTACTTCCACCGTCCAGAGCCGGGCACTGGCCGGCTTGGCCAATGGCACGCTGGTGTGCTGCCTGCCTGGTTCGACTGGAGCTTGTCGCACGGCCTGGGAAGGGATTCTGGTCGAGCAACTCGACGCTCGGCATCGACCGTGCAATTTCGTGCCACACCTGAAGCCGATCGGGGCGTGTGAAAGCCGCGGGTGAGTTGTGTGGGGTGTGCCTGTCGGTAGGATTTTGACGCCTGTGAAATCGAGCGCCGCCCGCGCGGCGCGCTCGATTTTCGCCCAAAAAAACAAGCCGTACACCTCGCGTGCCCACCTCAGCTCAACACATGCTCCACCGGCTGCAACGCCGGTGGCAGTGGCTCCACCCCAACCCTGCCAGCACATCCCGTTCGATGGTGCGCACCATGGCATCGGTGGGCAGGTCGTTCTCATCGCGTCCGAACGGGTCTTCCAGTTCGTTGCCGATCGCATCCAGGCCAAAGAAGGTGTAACCGACGATGGTGGTGAACAGCGGTGCCAGCCAGCCCAGCGGCTCTGCCAGGGCAAACGGCAGCAGCAGGCAGAAGATGTAGATGGTGCGGTGCAGCAGCAGGGTATAGGGGAACGGCAACGGCGTGCCCTTGATCCGCTCACAGGTGGCCTGAACCTCCGACAGCCCCGCCAGCCGCTGCTCCAGCAAGGTGTAGCGCCACTCGCTGATGCCTTGCTGTTCGGCCAGCCGTGAGCATTGCGCGCCGACCTGGCGCAGGATGCTGTCGCAAACGTTGTGCGGGCTGATTCCTTGCAAGTCGGCCAGCCAAGGCCGGGCCGCGGCAAGGTCGTCTTCGTTGCGCAGCTTGGCATTGAGCGCATGGGCGAAGCCACACAGGCTGCGTAGCACCTGGTTGCGCAACTGCTCGTCGTGGATCACCACACTTTCACGCACGAACGAGCGGGTCTCGATGATCAGCTTGCCCCAGGCCTTGCGCCCTTCCCACCAGCGGTCGTAGCAGGCGTTGTTGCGAAAGCTCGCGAAGATCGACAACGACAGGCCGAGCAGGGTGAAGGGGTGGCGCTGACCGGGTAGAAGAAGGCCGGGTAGCGATGTTCGATCAGCACGATCAGGGCAGCCAGCAAGGTGACCATCAGGCAACGCAGGGCGATGCGTTTGACGATCGAGCCTTTGAGGGTGAACAGCACGCGTAGTACATCGGGGCGGGAATGGACGATCATGGAAGTCCAGAGGCGGCTGGTCAGCCGCCGGTCATGTTCATGAAACGCAGGATCTGTACTTCGCCACCCACTTCGAAGTGATGGCGGTACGGCTTGAGGTGCAGCGAATCGCGGATGGCTTTTTCCAGGCGCTCGGCGTTGCCTGGGTGGGCCCGCAGCACTTGCTTGAGGTCCACCGAGTGTTCATTGCCCAGGCACAGCAGCAAACGGCCTTCGACGGTCAGGCGCACGCGGTTGCAGGTGGCACAGAAGTTGTGGCTGTGCGGCGAAATGAAGCCGACCCGGCTGAGCGGTGCCTCGGCCAGGCGCCAGTAGCGTGCCGGGCCTTTGGACGATTCGGTGGACTCGACCAGGGTGAAATGCTCGGCCAGGCGTTCCCGCACCTCGTCGCTGGAGCAGAACGATTCGCCCCGCTCATGTTCGCTGATCACACCCAGGGCATTTCTTCGATGAAGGTGATGTCCAGCTCGCGGTCGATGGCAAAGCGCACCAGGTCGACCAGCTCATCATCGTTGCGGCCTTTGAGCACCACGCAGTTCAGTTTGGTCCGGCGAAAACCCGCGCTGCGGGCGGCGTCGATGCCGGCGATGACCTGGCTCAGGTCGCCCGTGCGGGTCAGCTGTTTGAAACGCTCTGCCTTCAAGCTGTCGAGGCTGATGTTCAGGCGCGAGACGCCGGAGTCGAACAGCGGTTGGGCCAGTCGCCCGAGCTGCGAGCCGTTGCTGGTCAGGCACAGTTCACGCAGGCCGGGCAGGGCGGCGATGCGCCCGCACAGCTCGACGATGCCTTGGCGAACCAGAGGCTCGCCGCCAGTCAGGCGGATCTTGCGGGTACCCAGCGCGACGAAGCGCTCGGCCACCTGGAACAGTTCTTCGAGGCTGAGAATCTGCTGGCGCGGCAGGAACTGCATGTCTTCGGCCATGCAGTACACGCAACGGAAGTCGCAACGGTCCGTGACCGACATCCGCAGGTAGTCGATTTTCCGGTTGAAGCCGTCGATCAGGGCCGGCTGTTCTGTTCCACGTTTGCGCTCGAATGGGTTGGGGGCGGCATGAACGCCGCGTGTCAGGTTCAAGCTATAACCTGCCGGCACCCCCGTCAAATTGCTTTCTCCGACCAATTGATAAATACCCTCTATCGCGGCTGCAGGCCCCGCCAGGCAAGGGCTGTAGGGCATGATCGAGCGTGCTTATCGTGCCGTAAGGTATTTCGATTGGACGGCCTTGGGGCAGGCTCCATAGGCTTGAGAAAACGCCAGGCACATCGACTTGGCGGCCTTTTTCGAATGCCCCGCGTGAGGATCCACCGCATGAGCCAAGACGAACACATCAGGGACTACAAAGGCCCAGCCGCCGGCTGGGGCGCGCTCAAAAGCGTGACCAAGAGCTGGCTCGGCAGCGAAAACGCCTTCAAGAACCTGCGGGCCATGCTCAAGACCAACCAGAACGGCGGTTTCGACTGCCCCGGGTGCGCGTGGGGCGAATCGCCGGAAAGCGACATGGTCAAGTTCTGCGAGAACGGCGCCAAGGCGGTGAACTGGGAAGCCACCGGCCGTTCGGTCGACCCGGCATTCTTCGCCAAGTACAGCGTCAGCGCCCTGGCCGAACAGACCGATTACTGGCTCGAATTTCAGGGCCGCCTGACCCACCCGATGCGTTATGACGCTGCCACCGATCACTACGTGGAAACCACTTGGGAAGACGCTTTTGCCCTGGTTGCCGAGCACCTGCAAGCGCTCGATTCACCCGACGAGGCCGAGTTCTACACCTCCGGCCGGGCCAGCAACGAGGCGGCATTCCTCTACCAGCTGTTCGTCCGTGCCTACGGCACCAACAACTTCCCCGACTGCTCGAACATGTGCCACGAGGCCAGCGGCGCGGGCATGTCCGGCACCCTCGGGGTGGGCAAGGGCACGGTGGTGTTCCATGACCTGGAGCTGGCCGATGCGATCTTCGTCATTGGCCAGAACCCTGGCACCAACCACCCGCGCATGCTCGAACCGCTGCGCGAAGCGGTGAAACGCGGTGCCCAGGTGGTGTGTTTCAACCCGCTCAAGGAGCGCGGCCTGGAGCGCTTCCAGCACCCGCAACACCCGTTCGAGATGCTCAGCAATGGCTCCGAACCCACCAACACCGCCTATTTCCGCCCAGCCCTGGGTGGCGACATGGCGGCCATGCGCGGTATCGCCAAGTTCCTGTTGCAATGGGAGCGCGAAGCCCAGGCCAAAGGCGAGCCGGCGGTGTTCGACCATGCCTTCATTGCCGAGCACACCAGTGGTGTCGACGCCTACCTGGAAGCGGTGGATGCCACCACCTGGGAACACATCGTCGAGCAGTCGGGCCTGACCCTGGCCGAGATCGAGCTGGCGGCGCGCATGTACCGCAAGGCTGAGCGCGTGATCATGTGCTGGGCCATGGGTGTCACCCAGCACCGTCACTCGGTGCCCACGGTGCAGGAAATCGTCAACCTGCAACTGCTGCGCGGCAACGTCGGCAAGCCAGGCGCAGGCCTGTCGCCGGTACGTGGCCACAGCAACGTGCAGGGCGACCGCACCATGGGCATCGACGAGAAACCAAAGGACGCTCTGCTCGATGCGCTGGAAAAACGCTTTCAGTTCCGTGTCCCGCGTAACCATGGGCACAACGCGGTGCTGGCGATCAAGGCGATGGAAGAGGGCCGGGCCAAGGTCTTCGTGGCGCTAGGCGGCAACTTTGCCCAGGCCACACCGGACACCCCGCGCACCCACGCCGCCCTGCGCAACTGCGCGCTGACCGTGCAGATTTCCACCAAGCTCAACCGCTCGCACCTGGTCACCGGCCGCGATGCGCTGATTCTGCCGTGCCTGGGGCGCACCGAGATCGACCTGCAGGCCACCGGCCCGCAAGGCGTGACCGTGGAAGACACCTTCAGCATGGTGCACATCTCCAACGGCCAACTGCGCCCACGTTCACCCCACCTGCGTTCGGAGCCGGCCATCATTGCCGGCATGGCCAAGGCCACCCTTGGCAACAAGCCCATCGATTGGGAATACGCCATCGCCGACTACAGCCGTATTCGCAGCCTGATCGCCGACGTGATTCCCGGCTTTGCCAATTTCAACGAGCGCCTGCAGCATCCGGGTGGCTTCCACCTGGGCAACAGCGCCGCCGAGCGCAACTGGCGCACCGCCACCGGCAAGGCGCGCTTCAGTGCCAGCCAGTTGCCTGAACACTTGGTCAACGCCCAGGTATTGGCCCGTGGCGACAAGCCGGACCTGATCCTGCAGACCCTGCGCTCCCATGACCAGTACAACACCACGCTGTACGGCCTGGATGACCGCTACCGCGGCGTGTTCGGGCTGCGCGAGGTGGTGTTCGTCAACGAGGCCGACATTCGCCGCCTTGGCTTCGAGCCGGGAGAGCACGTGGACATGGTGTCGCTGTGGGAGGATGGCCGCGAGCGTCGGGTATCGGGGTTCCGGTTGGTGGCTTACGACGTGCCCGAGGGGCAAGCGGCGGCCTACTACCCCGAGACCAACCCGCTGGTGCCGCTGGAGAGTTACGGCGAAGGCACATACACGCCAACTTCCAAGTTCGTCGCCATTCGCCTGGAGAAGGCCAAGGCCGGCAACCTGATCGGGGCTGTGCAGACAGCGGACTGATCAAGGCGGGCCCAATCTGCAGCTATGTCGGATCCTCGCGGTCCTTGTAGGAGCCGGCTTGCCGGCGATCACCGGCGTAGCCGGTGCCATGCACCGCGTTGCCTGCATCGCCGGCAAGCCGGCTCCCACTTGGACCGCGCAGTTCTTGAGATCACTGCAGTACCTGTGGGAGCTGGCTTGCCAGCGATGAGGCCAGCACTGACCAAGACCATCACGAACGATGCACCGGATACGCCGTGGTGTACTTCATTTGCTCCATGGCAAAACTCGACGTGATATTGGAAAGCCCATCGGTACTGGTGATCAGTTTCTTGTAGAAGCGGTCATACGCCGCAATATCCCCCACCACCACGCGCAGCATGTAGTCCCAGTCGCCGGACATCCGGTAGAACTCCATGACCTCTTCGAAACCCTTCACCGTCGTGGCGAACTGCTCCAGCCACGCACTGTCATGGCGCGCTGGGTCTTGAGCTGGACGAACACGGTCAGGCCCAAACCCAGGCGTTCCGGGTCGAGTAGCGCAACGCGGCCGATGATGTAGCCTTCTTCCTCCAGACGCTTGACCCGTTTCCAGCAGGGTGTGGTGGAAAGGTTGACGGCTTCGGCCAGGTCCTTGAGGGAAATCGAGGCGTCGCGCTGGAGGAGGGTCAGGATGTGCTGGTCGAAACTGTCCATAGGTGTCTGGCGGCCTGCAGAGAAAAATATTCTCCGAGATTAGCCTGATCTAGCAAAAAATACCGCTATAGGAGCACCTTGCATGGGTGTGAGATAGTGGCGCTCTTCAACCTGCCCCCTTTCAGCAAATGGCCCCCACCATGTCCGACAAGCCGCGTAATTTCGCCACCCGCACCATCCACGCCGGTGAGCAGTTCAGTGTCGCCGACAATGCGATCTTCCCGCCGATCTACACCGCCAGTTCGTACATCAAGCGCAGCCTGGACGATAACCCCGAGTACGCCTACAGCCGCGTAGGCAACCCGACGCGGCATGCCTATGAAACCTGTGTTGCCGCCCTGGAAGAGGGCGTCGGCGCTGTGGCCTGTGCCTCCGGTGTGAACGCCACCGCCACGGTGCTCGAGCTGCTGCCCAAGGACGCCCACGTGGTGGTGATGAACGGTGTCTATGGCGGCACCTTCCGGATTCTGGAGGACTACCGCGGGCGTACCTCCGGGCTGACCACCACCTATGTCGACCTCAACGACCTGGACGCCGTGGCGCAGGCGATTCGTCCCGAGACCCAGCTGATCTGGATCGAGTCGCCCACCAACCCGTTGCTGCACCTGGTTGACATCAAAGCCGTGTGCGACCTGGCCCGTTCACGCGGCATCCTCACCTGCATCGACAACACCTTCTGCTCGCCCTGGAACCAGCGCCCGATCACCCTCGGCGTCGACCTGGTTATGCACTCGGCGAGCAAGTACATCGGTGGCCATTCCGACCTCACGGGTGGCGTGGTAGTGGCCGCCAACGAAGATCTGCTGGCGCGCCTGCGCAAGATCAGCATGGCGGTTGGCGCAATCCAGGGGCCGTTCGACTGCTACCTGGCCCTGCGGGGCTCAAGACCCTCGATGTGCGCATGGAGCGCCAGTGCGCCAATGCGCTGCAGGTGGCGCGCTTCCTCGAAAGCCATCCGCAGATCGAGAAAGTGTACTACCCAGGCCTGGAAAGCCACCCGCAGCATGAGCTGTGCAAGCGCCAGATGCGCGCTGGCGGTGCGGTGGTGGCGATGAAGATCAAGGGCGGCGACCGGGCGGCGCTCAATCGTCTGGTGGAAGCACTGCGGATCTTTGTTCTGGCCGATTCGCTGGGCGGGGTCGAAAGCATGATCAACCACTCCTGGAGCATGTCGCACAACTCGTTGAGCCCGGAGCAGAAGGACGCGATGGGGATCAGTGAAAGCCTGTTGCGCCTGTCGGTGGGGATCGAGGATTACCGCGATCTGATCGAGGACCTGGATACGGCGCTCAAGGCTTCTGCTGGCGTGTGAGGGTTACCGGCCTCTTCGCGGGTAAACCCGCTCCCACAGGTTCTGCAGAGTCAATGTGGGAGCGGGTTTACCCGCGAAAAGGCCGGTGAATTCAATGAAAATCTGGCGATCAATCAGGATTTGGGCGGATGAATGATCCGTTCGATCTTGTCCTTGATCAGCAGGCGCTCCTTGCGTAGGCGATTGACGGCCTCATCGCCACTGGCGTTGCCTTCGGCGACCAGCACTTCCTTGTCCTTGGCGTTGTATTCCTTGTGCAGCTTGTGGAGCTCCTGGTCCTTGTCGATGAGTGCCTGGAACTGGTCGGCGGATACGTGCAGGTCAGCGAGCAGATCGTGCGGAACTGGCATTTCTTCACCTCGATCGGGGTTGTCGGTAAGGTCCTGACCTTTGAGGATAGCCGCCTTTGCGCGGGTAGGGGACTGGGGTAGGCTGTCGCATCCCTTCGGCGAACCGGAACCTGCGCCATGCCTCATCTGAACCTGGAATACAGCGACAACCTGCGCGAACTGAATGTCGATACGCTGTTGCTGCGCCTCAACCATGCCCTGGTCGGCAGCGGCCAATTTGCCGATGAACGGGACATCAAAAGCCGTGCCCAGGCCTTCGCCCACTACCGCGTGGGCACCGGGACAGGCGAGCGCGCCTTCGCCCATGTGCGGCTGGCCATCCTTGACGGACGTTCGCCCGAAGTAAAGTCACAACTGTCCGCCAGCCTGCTGGACGTGCTGCGTGAAGCCATTCTGGAACGCCCAGGCCTGGACCTGCAGCTGTGCGTGGAGGTGCTGGACATCGACCGTGCGCCGTACGCCAAACTTTACCTGCCGGGCTGAATGGCAGCTGAATGAACTTCATTTAATCCAAAAAAGACGCCGGCTCACGAATTTGTTGGCGTCTTTTTCACAAAAAATTGATGGTTTGCTTTCTAGAGTTTCGCCAACTTTACCAAGGTGTCTTTTGACCCTTGGGTGATAATCACTCTTGATTGCGAACGCCGATGCTCAACTTCAAATCCCTGCGGACCGAATGGGTTACGCTGCTGGCCAGCCTTTACCTGTTGATTGGCTTCAATGCCTTCCTCTGGCAGCACCTGCAGCAAATTCTTCCGCCGGGCATGACAGGGCTTTGGCTCGGCCTGGCATTCGCCATGCTGATGTTGTTCGCCTTTAATCTAATACTGACGCTATTTGCTTTCCGTTATGTATTAAAACCGATATTGATCCTGTTGTTCATGAGTGGCGCCGGTGTCGCCTATTTCATGAATCAATATGGTGTGCTTATTGATTCGGGCATGTTCCGTAATATTGCCGAGACCAACGTTACCGAAGTGCGTGACCTGCTCTCGCTGAAGTTCGCCCTTTACTTGCTGTTGCTGGGCGTATTGCCTTCGGTCCTGTTGTGGAAAGCGCCCATCGCCTACCGCGCCTGGCACCGCGAACTGCTTGGCAAACTGGTAGTCAGTGGCGCCTGTGTCGTGGCCCTGGGTTCGGTGGCTCTGGTCAACTACCAAGGCTTGTCATCGCTGTTTCGCAACCACCACGAACTGCGCCTGATGCTCACCCCCAGCAACATCGTGGGCGCCTCCATTGGTTATGTCAGCGAGCGCGTCGGCACCGCCGCGCGGCCTTTCCAGAGTTATGGCGAAGATGCCCGCCGCGATGCGGCCTGGCAGCACCACGAGCGCAAGTCGCTGACCGTGTTGGTGGTGGGCGAAAGTGCGCGGGCAGAGAACTTCGGCGTGCTCGGCTATGACCGCGACACCACGCCGAACCTTGCCAAGGAGCAGGGCCTGGTGGCGTTTTCCGATGTGCATTCCTGCGGCACCGAAACTGCCGTGTCGGTGCCCTGCATGTTCTCTGGCATGGGGCGCAAGGACTACGACGCACGGGTGGCCAAGAACCGCGAGGGGCTGCTGGACATTCTCCAGCGTGCCGGCCTGGCCGTGCAGTGGCGCGACAACCAGTCGGGCTGCAAAGGTACCTGCGACCGCGTGCAGTTCGTCGATGTCAGCAACCTGAAGGACCCGGCGCTGTGCGCCAATGACGAATGCCACGACGAGATACTCCTGCAAGGCCTGGGTGAACTGATCGACAACCTCGACAAGGACACCGTGTTGGTACTGCACCAGATGGGCAGCCATGGGCCGGAGTACTACAAGCGCTACCCGGCGGGCAGCCAACGCTTCACGCCGGTGTGCCAGAGCAATGCGCTGAACCAGTGCAGCCAGCAGGAAATCATCAACGGTTATGACAACACCCTTGCCTACACCGACAAGGTACTGGCTTCGTTGATCGACACCCTGCGCAGCAAGCAGGACAAGGTCGATACCGCGATGATCTACCTGTCCGACCATGGCGAGTCCTGGGCGAATTCAACCTGTACCTGCACGGCACGCCCTACATGATGGCGCCGGACCAACAGAAGCATGTGCCGCTGCTGACCTGGTTCTCCGACAGCTACCGCGAAGACTTCGGCATCGACAACGACTGCCTGGCCAAGCTCAGCGATGCGCCACTGTCGCAGGACAACCTGTTCCACTCGATGCTTGGCCTGCTGCAGGTGCATACCGAGGTTTACAAGCAGTCGCTGGACATGTTCGCCAGTTGCCGGCCTTGGCTGGCGGCCAAGCGCTGAGCCGGTCGGTGTTGGCTTCTGTCGCCAGCGACAGGGCCGTCTATCTTTTCCAAGGATGGCGCAGGTTTCACCAGCAGTGCCCGCGCCGTATATACTGCGCGCCATTGTTAGTGGGAGAGCCTTGTGGCCATCGAAATTCACTGGATCCGTGACGACCAGACCCTGGCCGAACACTGCCTGCGCTGGCGCGAACTGCCCTTCGTCGCGCTCGACACCGAGTTCATGCGGGTCGACACCTTTACCCCAAGGCTGGCCTGGTTCAGGTCGGTGATGGGCAACGAGCGTTTTTGATCGACCCGCTGCTGATCGGCAACTGGCAACCCTTTGCCGATCTGCTCGACGACAGCGCGGTGGTCAAGGTGCTGCACGCCTGCAGCGAAGACCTGGAGGTGCTGTTGCGACTGACCGGCAAGCTGCCGCAGCCGCTGTTCGACACCCAGTTGGCCGGTGGTTACCTGAACCTGGGCTTCTCCATGGGCTATTCGCGCCTGGTCCAGGAAGTGCTGAATATCGAGCTGCCCAAGGGCGAAACCCGATCCGACTGGTTGCAGCGGCCGCTGTCGGAAACCCAGGTGAGCTATGCCGCCGAGGATGCCGTGCACCTGGCCGAGCTGTTCGCTGCCTTGCGTCCGCGGCTGTCCGATGACAAATACGCCTGGGTGCTGGAAGACGGTGCCGAGCTGGTGGCCCAGCTGCGCCGTGAAGTCGAGCCCGAAACCCTGTACCGTGACGTCAAGCTGGCCTGGAAGCTGTCGCCCCAGCAATTGGCAGTGTTGCGTGAACTCTGTGCCTGGCGCGAGCGTGAGGCGCGTAGCCGCGATGTGCCGCGCAATCGTATCCTCAAGGAACACTCGCTGTGGCCTATGGCCAAGAGCCAGCCGGACAGCCTGTCAGGCCTGGCCAAGATCGACGAGATGCACCCGCGCACCATTCGTCAGGACGGCGAGTTTCTGATCCAGCTGATCAAGCGTGCTGCCAGCCTGCCCAAGGAGCAGTGGCCGCAGGCGTTGCCTGAGCCACTGCCGATCGAAGCGGCCGGTATTCTCAAGCGCCTGCGCGCCGTCGGCCAGGCTGAAGGTGAACGGCTGGGCATCGCGCCGGAACTGATGCTGCGCAAGAAGACCTTGGAAGCGCTGCTCAAGAGCGGCTACCCCAACGGCCCCTATCAACTGCCCGATTCGCTGCGCGGCTGGCGTCGCGAGCGCATGGGCCAGGCCCTGCTGGACGACCTGGCGGGCGCCGGAGAGACCCGATGAAACGTATTTGCTCGATCTACAAGAGCCCCGCAAGAACGAAATGTACCTGTATGTGCTCAAGGCCGACGGCCTGGAGCGTGTGCCCGAAGGCCTGCTGCCGTTCTTCGGCACCCCCAAGCACGCGTTCGACCTGGTGCTGACCCCGAGCGCAAACTGGCCCGCGAGGACATCGCCAAGGTGCTGGAAAACCTCGATAACCAGGGTTACCACCTGCAGATGCCGCCGCCGGATGACGACTACATCGAGCACCTGCCAGAAGAACTGCTGCGCCGTAACGACCCCGCCTGAGCCAGGCGCGGTCCCTCACTTTTGCCAGGCGGCCCGCATGTCGGGCCGCTGTCGTTATCTGCCAAGGTTGTCACGTCGATGCGCGTTCTGATCGCTGAACAGGATCATGCCACTTACGCCCGCCTGCTGGGTGAGTTGGCCCCGGACCTGGAAATCCTGACCAGCGGCGATTCCGCCGAGCTGGCACGCCAGGCACCAGAGTGCCCGGTATGGTTGGGACAGCCCGACTTGCTTGCCAGCCTGCTGCGCCAGGGCCACAAGCCTGACTGGATGCAGTCGACCTGGGCCGGAATCACCCCGTTGCTGGCCCAGGGGTTGCCGCGTGATTACCGCTTGACCCGGGCGGTGGGTATCTTTGGTCAGGTGATGGCCGAATACATGCTGACGTACATGCTGGTGCATGAGCGTGAAGTACTGTCGCGCCTGGTCAGCCAGGTCGAGCGGCGTTGGGATGACCGTCCGGGGCGCTCCCTGGAAGGGCGCAAGGTGCTGATTGTCGGTACTGGCGACATTGGCCAGTGCGTGGCGGAGTTTCTCCAGCCGTTCGGGGTGACGCTGTACGGCGTTGCCAGCAGTGCCCGCGAGCAGGCACCGTTCGTCGAGGTAGCAGGCCTTGCGGAGCTGTCGCGGCTGGTCGGGCAGGTCGACTACGTGCTCAACCTGCTGCCGGATACTCCCGCTACCCATGATATCTACGATGCGGCGCTGTTCCAGCAGTTCAAGCCCAGTGCGCTGTTCATCAATGCCGGGCGTGGCGCGGCGGTGGTCGATGCCGACCTGGTCGAGGCGCTGAAGCAGGGGCATTTGGCAGGTGCAGTGATCGATGTATGCCGGCAGGAGCCGTTGCCCCAGCGGCATCCGTTCTGGACGGCCTGGGGGTTGCTGCTGACCGGGCACAGTTCGGCACCGACTTCGCCGGCGGCGATGGTGCGGTTGTTTGTCGAGAATGTGCGGGGTACGGGGCGGGGCAGGAGTTGCGTGGCGAAGTGGATTTTGCGCGAGGGTACTGAATTTCTGTGACTCTACCGGCCTCATCGCCGGCAAGCCGGCTCCCACAGGGTTTGTTTCCCGCAATGCTGTGGGAGCCGGCTTGCCGGCGATAGGGCCGGAAAAGCCAGCCAAACTACTTACAGGCTGAAATCCCCCTCAGCCGCCAACTCGCTCAGCGGCCGGCGCGGGCTTGGCACTTCGCGGGCCTGCAGGGCTTCAGCCAGGCTGGCCTTGTCGCCCAGTTTGCCGATGGCCACCATGGCATGCAGCACGTAGCCATCAGGAATTTTCAGCTCCTGACGCGCCAGTTCCTGATCGAACCCGGCCATGCCATGGGTATGCCAGCCGCTGATGCTGGCCTGCAGGGCCAGGTGACCCCAAGCGGAGCCGGTGTCGAAGGTGTGCCACAGCGCCGGGGTTTCCTCGCTGGCGCCTGGGGCGGTGAAGGTGGTCTTGGAGATGACCAGCACCAGCGCCGAGGCCTGTTGCGCCCAACTGCGGTTGAAGGGCACCAGCAGGCTCAGGTAGCGCTCCCAGTTCGGCGTGTCGCGGCGCGCGTAGAGGAAGCGCCACGGCTGCGAGTTGTAGGCCGAAGGCGCCCAGCGTGCGGCCTCAAGGAAGCTCAGCAGGGTTTCCTCGCTGATCGGCTCGGCGGTGAAGGCACGGGGCGACCAGCGGTTGATGAACTGCTCGTTGATGGCGTAATCGGCGATGCGAGGGTTGGCGCTCATGGCTGCTCCTGCAAGTGGACGGGAAAAACCGCACGCTACTGCCTCCCGTCGCCACTGACAAGCGGTCTGGCTTTGCCGAAGGCCAGGGCTCTAGACTGGCGCCGCCGCGCGCCGCGGACTCAAGATGACTGCAGGAAACCCGTGTGATGATTGCTGACAGCGCGCCGTTCTGGCGGCGCAAGACCCTCGAACAACTCGACCCGCAGGAGTGGGAATCGCTCTGCGACGGCTGCGGCTTGTGCTGCCTGCAAAAGCTCGAGGACGAGGACGACAACAGCGTCTACTACACCCGCATCGCCTGCAAGTTGCTGGACCTCGACACGTGCCAGTGCAGCGACTACCCCAACCGCTTCGACCATGTGCCGGACTGCATCCAGCTCACCCCGGGCAAGGCGGACCAGTTCAAGTGGCTGCCGACCACCTGTGGCTACCGCCTGGTCAGCGAGGGCAAGGACCTGCCCGCCTGGCACCATCTGGTGTGCGGTGACCGCAAACAAGTTCACGAACAGCGCATTTCCCAGTCCGGGCGTATGCTCAGCGAGCATGATGTGGACGAAGACGACTGGGAAGACCACCTGATTTTCCGCGCCGGCTGAGCCGCGCCCCAGTCGCCACTGGGAAACAAGGAGTGTCTGTATGCGTTGTCAGCTGTTGTTGCTTCTGGGCTTGGTAGCCTGTGCCCCGGCCTGGGCCAAGAAGGTTGACCTGGATTACCAGGTGCGCCTGCTGCCCGAACAGGGCCAGGCTGAAGTGCGCCTGACCCTGGGCGATGGCGTTGCGGTGCGCACGCTGGACTTCGACCTGGGCAAGGCCGGCGTCTACAGCGGCTTTCAGGCCGATGGCCAGTGGCAGCAGCAGGGCGAGCGGGGTGTCTGGCACCCGGCGGCGGGCAAGACCAGCCTCAGCTACCGCGTACAACTGGACCAGACACTGCGCAGCGGTGTGCATTCCTCGCGCATGACCCCGCACTGGGCGTTGTTCCTGGGCGACCAGCTGGTGCCGCCAGCGCGCCTTGACCAGCAGGACGGCACCGAACTGGTGGCGCGCCTGGCGTTCGACCTGCCTGCCGGGTGGAAAAGCGTGGAAACGGCATGGCCGCGCATCGGCAAGGACAAGTTCCGTATCGACAACGTGTCGCGATTGTTCGACCGCCCCACCGGCTGGATGCTGGCGGGCAACCTGGGCAGCCGTCGTGCGCGCCTGGGCGACACCGAGGTCACCGTCGCCGCTCCGGTGGGGCAGGGCATGCGCCGTATGGATAACCTGACGCTGCTGACATTCGTCTGGCCGCAGTTGCAGGCGGTGTTTCCGCGTAATCCGCCCAAGCTGCTGCTGGTAGGCGCCCGTGACGGCATGTGGCGCGGGGCCATGGCGGCCCATGGTTCGTTGTACCTGCATAGCGCCAGGCCGATGGTTGGCGAGAACGGCAGCAGCCCGTTATTGCGTGAACTGGTGCAGTTGTTCGCCCAGATCCATGGCCATGAAGACAGTGACTGGGTCGGCGAAAGCCTCACCGACTACTACGCCAGCGAGTTGCTGCGCCGGGCGGGTGGTGTGAGCGATGACCGCTACCAGGCCTGGCAGGCGCGTTTGCACAAGCAGGCCGCCAAGGTCACCCACCTTGCCGGTGAACATGCAAGCCCGGCCCAGGTGGCGCGTGGCGTGTTGTTGCTGCAGGCGCTGGACAAGGAAGTTCGTCTGCACACCCAGGCCAAGCGCTCGCTCGATGACGTGGCCCGGGCGTTGATGCGCTTGCCGAGCGTCAGCACCGAGGAATTCGTGCAGATCAGCGAGAACGTGCTGGGGCGTCGGTCCGAAGTGTTGCAGAGCAAGGTTCTGGCCTCGGGCCACTGACACTGGATAAACACACCGCTCTTTGAGCCCGCAGTTAACCTGTGGGAGCCGGCTTGCCGGCGATCACCGGCGAAGCCGGTGCCATGCTCCGCGTCGGCTGCATCGCCGGCAAGCCGGCTCCCACATGGACCGTGTTGTCTTTGAGGTCACCGTCGTACCTGTAGACGCCGACTTGCAGGCGATGAAACCTCTGCAGTCTCTCTAGCATGCGGCTTCTGCGCTGTTTCAATGTCATGTCTGGTCAACTGCGTGGCGGGTTGGGGCAACTAACCCGCCCCCTGCTGCATTACCTTGGCCAGGCGCGAAGCTCATCCACGCTGGGTTTCGACCCAGGAGCTTCACGTCCCCACAAAGAAAACAAAAGCAGGGATCAGGATGACAATGACAAGCGCGAGTGGCGCCAGCAATCAGCTGGCGCAAGGCTTCAAGCAACGCCACGTGACCATGCTCTCTATCGCTGGTGTGATCGGTGCCGGGCTGTTCGTCGGCTCCGGCCACGCAATCGCCGCCGCCGGCCCTGCCGCCATCGTCGCCTATGCCCTGGCGGGCGCCCTGGTGGTGCTGGTGATGCGCATGCTTGGGGAAATGGCGGTGGCCAGCCCCGATACCGGCTCGTTCTCCACCTATGCCGACCGCGCCATCGGGCGCTGGGCCGGGTTCACCATCGGCTGGCTGTACTGGTGGTTCTGGGTGCTGGTGATTCCCATCGAAGCCATTGCCGCGGGCGTGGTGCTCAACAACTGGTTCCCGCAGGTCGATGCCTGGCTGTTCGCCCTGAGCATGACCGTGCTGCTGACCGCCACCAACCTGTTCAGCGTGGCCAAGTACGGCGAGTTCGAGTTCTGGTTCGCCATGCTCAAGGTCATCGCCATCGTGGCCTTCATCGCACTGGGCGCCTTTGCCCTGGCGGGGGCTTGCCGGGGCGTGAGGTCAGTGGCCTGCAGCGTCTGCTGGCGGAGCAGGGCGGTTTCATGCCAAACGGCTGGACCGCCATCATCGGCGCATTGCTCACCACCATGTTCAGCTACCTGGGCACGGAGGCGGTGACCATCGCGGCCTCGGAGTCGAAGGACCCGGCCCGCAACATCGCCAAGGCCACCCGCTCGGTGATCTGGCGCATCAGCGTGTTCTACCTGCTGTCGATCTTCGTGATCATCTCGGTGGTGCCGTGGAACGACCCACTGCTGCCGGTGCAAGGTTCCTACCAGCGTGCGCTGGAGATCATGCACATTCCCTACGCCAAGTTGCTGGTGGACATGGTGGTGCTGGTGGCGGTGGCCAGCTGCCTGAACTCGTCGATCTACATTTCTTCGCGGATGCTCTACTCGCTGAGCAAACGCGGCGATGCCCCAGGCTTCATCCAGCGTACATCCAAGGTTGGCGTGCCACGCGCCGCGGTGATCGGCAGCACGCTGATCGGCATGCTGGCGACCGTCGTCAACTATTTTGCACCGGCCGAAGTGTTCGCCTTCCTGCTCGCCAGCTCCGGATCCATCGCCCTGCTGGTGTACCTGGCAATCGCCATCTCGCAACTGCGCATGCGTGCCCTGCTGCAGCGGCAGAATGTCGAGATTGCCTTCCGGATGTGGCTGTACCCGTGGCTGACCTGGGCGGTGATCGGCTTCATCGTGTTTGCCCTGGGAACGATGTTCGTGATGCCGCAGCACCGGATGGAGGTGTCGCTGACTTTGGCGTTGGCCGGGGGATTTTGGTGTTGGGTGTGATGAGCAGCAGGCGGCATGAGCGTCGGGAGGCGTTGGCGGCTGCTTGATTTGAGGGTTGTTGGGTGAACGAATGAAGGCCACCTGCGGGTGGATGTCAGTCAGTTAAGACATTTGGGGCCGCTGCGCAGCCATCGCAGGCTCCGCCAGCTCCCACGAGAAGTGCACACCTTCAGATATGCACCCTCTCCGTGGGAGCTGGCGAAGCCTGCGATGGGCCGCGCAGCGGCCCCAATCGTGTTTTCAGCGGTTGTGTCTTGTCTGGCGAATTTCCTGTCCGGTTTGGCAATGCAGCCTGCAGCGTGTTTAATCTCTCCCGTGAACGTTCTGAAAGCCCCGTAAATCAAGGGCTGTAGAGATTCAGCCGTTTATCTGAATTGCTGTAGACATATTATCTAACAGTGCCCTATAGTCGTTATACAAATAGTAGACACAGCGCTATGACAACCAAGAAGGCCGCCATGAAAGCCACCGTCCAACCGATCAGCGCCGAAGTGCCCCAAGACCGCAAGGCGGTGCTGGCCGACGCGCTGCGCCGCCGGATCCTCAGCATGGAGCTGGCGCCGGGCGCGGTGGTCGACGAACTGGCCCTGAGCGACGAGTTCGGCCTGTCGCGCCCGCCGGTACGTGAGCTGCTGCGCCAGATTGCCGCCGAAGGCTACATCGAGCTGGAAGCCAACCGCGCACCACGGGTGGCGGCGATGAACCATGAGTCGCTGCACAGCTTCTTCGTGGCCGCGCCACTGGTCTATGTCGCCACCACGCAGCTGGCGGCGCTCAATGCCAGCGAAGCCGAAATCGAGGCGCTCAAGGGCATCCAGGCGCTGTTCCGCCGCGCCATCGAAGAGCGTGACGTGGAAAACCGTGTGCTTCACAACGATGCCTTCCATCTGGAAATCGGCAAGATGGCGCACAACGACTACCTGTTGCCCAGCCTGCGTCGCCTGCTGATCGACCACACCCGCCTGGGCAAGATTTTCTACCGTCATCCGACCACCGATGACATGCAGCGCGACCTCGAAGTCGCCTGCGAGCAGCACGACCAGATGATTCAGGCTATCGAGCGGCGCGATGCGCAGGCCGCCGGGCAACTGGTGCGCGAGCACTTCGAGCTGTCCCGCCGTCGCATGGCCGAATATGCCGCCCCGCAAGGGGCTGGATGTACCTATCGAAATATGAAGTTCCAGGTCGTCGCCACTGGCGTCGAACGCTCGTCAACAACAAGATCCAGGTTAGTGAGATGACAAGAATTAGTTCGTTACCTGCCGATGACGCCACCTGTGGTTGGTACCACCTGAGCAAGGGTCGTACGCCACGACCGGCCCACAGTGGCAACAGCAAGGCTCGCTGGGTGGTGGTGGGTGCCGGTTTCACCGGGTTGGCTGCCGCGCGTCAGCTGGCAACGAACTTCCCTGACGACGAGATCGTGCTGATCGAAGCCCAGGAGGTCGGTTTCGGCACCTCAGGGCGCAACGCAGGCTTTGCCATCGACCTGCCCCATGACATCGGGGCCGAGGACTACATTGGCGATATCGACATCGCCAAGACCGTGCTCAAGCTCAACCTCGGTGGCCAGTCGTTCCTCAAGGAGCTGATCGACCGCCACGGCATCGAATGCCAGTTCCGCCACTGCGGCAAGTACCAGGCCGCCGTCGAGGACCGTGGTATCGCCGTGCTGGACGCCTACCGCCGTGGCCTGGACAAGCTTGGCCAACCCTATGAAGTCATCGAGGGGCGCGACCTGCCCGAGCATATCGGCACGCACTTCTACCGTAAGGGCCTGTTCACCCCCGGCACCGCGCTGCTGCAACCCTCGGCGCTGGTCAAG
This sequence comes from Pseudomonas sp. Teo4, assembly GCF_034387475.1. Lineage (NCBI taxonomy): Bacteria > Pseudomonadati > Pseudomonadota > Gammaproteobacteria > Pseudomonadales > Pseudomonadaceae > Pseudomonas > Pseudomonas sp. Teo4. Next base: position 3,461,350 of record NZ_JAXCIL010000001.1, on the reverse strand, counting down.
GGCCTGGCCGACAGCCTGCCGAGCAACGTATCGCTGTACGAAAACACCCCGATCACTGACGTCGAATACGGCGACAAGGTGGTACTGCGCCACGCCAATGGCTCGATTACCGCGGACAAGCTCATTCTCACCACCAACGCCTTCGGCATGAGCTTCGGCTTCCTCAAGGGCCGCATGTTGCCAGTGTTCACCTACGGCAGCATCACCCGGCCGCTGACCGAGGAAGAGCAGGCGCGTCTGGGCGGCAAGCCCTACTGGGGCGTGATCCCGGCCGACCCGTTCGGCACCACGCTGCGCCGCACCGTGGATAACCGTCTGCTGGTGCGCAACAGTTTCAGTTACAACCCGGACGGGCGAAGCAATCGTAAATACCTGGAACGTTTCGTCGAACGCCATCGCGATTCGTTCGCCCGACGCTTCCCGATGTTGCCGGATGTGAACTTCGAATATACCTGGGGTGGCGCGCTGGCATTGTCGCGCAACCACATGGGCTTCTTTGGCAAGTTGGCGCCGAATGTATTTGGTGCACTGTGCTGCAACGGTCTTGGTGTCACCCGCGGTACGGTAACCGGCAAGTTGCTGGCCGACTGGCTGGCCGGCGAGAAGAACGAGTTGATCGACTTCCTGCTCAATGCGCCGGGGCCTTGCGCCAACCCGCCGCAGCCCCTGGTTTCACTGGGCTTGAACCTGAATCTGATGTGGGGCAATACCGCGCCGGAAAAGAAAGCTGATCGTTCAATGAGTTAGGTATTACCCCTTTAACGGCCGGGTCCTGGTTATCCGGCACGGGCTCGCTTTGCCCAAAATCCATGATCGAGATGGGTAGTCCGATCAAACGGAGCTGAATGCGGTTTTCAGTTTCGCGGATGCGCTCGCCTTGAACACGTGCATGAACAGAAGTAGCAGGAACAATAATGACAACTCCGAATATTTCAATTGAAGATGTACCGCTCAATCGCTTTCACCAGTTGCTGACCATCCGCTCTGGCGGTGGTTCGTTCGTCGATGGCTATGTGCTTAGCATCATCGGCGTGGCCCTGGTGCAGATGGCCGCCGGCCTGAGTCTGAGCAGTTTCTGGCAGGGCATGATCGCCGCCTCGGCGTTGATCGGTATCTTCTTCGGTGGCTTCCTCGGTGGTTGGTTGACCGACCGCTTCGGCCGCAAGCGGGTGTTCTTCGTCGGCCCCGTACTGTTCATGCTGGCCTCGATCAGCCAGTTCTGGGTGGAATCGGCGCTCATGCTGTTCGTGCTGCGCTTCATCATTGGTATTGCCGTGGGCATCGAGTACCCGGTGGCCACTTCGCTGCTGGTCGAGTTCTTGCCGAAGAAGAACCGTGGCCCGCGCCTGGCGACCCTGACCATCCTGTGGTTTGCAGGGGCTGCGTTCGCTTATGTGATCGGTGATCTGATCCTGCGCCATGGTGGCGACGAGTCCTGGCGCCTGGTGCTGGCCAGCCCGGCAATCATCGGCCTGGTGTTGTTCCTGCTGCGTGTCGGCACCCCGAGTCGCCTCGTTGGTTGCTTAGCAAAGGCCGGGCAAGCGAAGCCGAGGCGGTCATCAAGCAGGTGTACGGCAACGGCTTCTCGCTGCGCAACCTGCCTGAGGAACCCAAGCAGAAGAAACTCTCGTTCCTGAGCCTTCTGCACTCGGGCTATGGCAAACGCATGCTGTTCGTCGCCATGTTCTGGTCGTGCTCGGTGATTCCGGTGTTCGCGGTGTATGCCTTTGCCCCGAAGGTGCTGGGCGCGCTCAACCTCAAGGGCGACTGGGCGTCGTTCGGCTCGGTGGCGATCACCTTCCTGTTCGTGGTCGGCTGCATCATCGCCACCCGCCTGATCAACAGCATGGGCCGGCGCAGCATGCTGCTGCACAGCTTCTTCTGGTCGGGCCTGGCCCTGTTGGCCCTGGCCACCTTCCACGACGGCGCCGAGGTGCTGATTCTGGTTCTGTTCGGCGCCTATGCTTTGTTTATCGGCGGCGCCCAGGTACTGCAACTGGTTTACCCGAACGAGCTGTTCCCCACTGAAATTCGCGCAGGCGCCGTGGGCGTCGGCACTTCGCTGTCGCGCGTCGGCGCGGCCATCGGCACCTGGCTGGTGCCCATGGCCCTCGATAGCTACGGCATCGCTTTCACCATGTACGCCGCCGCGGCGGTGACCTTCGTCGGCCTGGCGTTCTCCCTCGCGCTGGCGCCGGAAACCCGCTCGCTGAACCTGCAGCAGGCCGCGTCGCTGGGCTGAATTGAATGACAACCTGCCGCACTGTCGTTCCGGTGCGGCCTTTACAACACTGATCAACGCACTGGAGAACCTACCGTGAAATTCGAAGGCATCTACACCCCGGCAGTCACCCCGCTGGCTGCGGACGGCTCGATCGACAAGGCGGCGTTCGCCGAGGTCCTGGAATATCTGGTCGAGTCGAAGATCCATGGCGTGATCATCGGTGGCTCCACCGGTGAGTACTACGCCCACACCACCCAAGAGCGCATCGATCTGGCCGCCCAGGCCAAGGACGTGCTGAACGGCCGCCTGCCGCTGATCATCGGCACCGGTGGCATCCGCACCGAAGACGCCGTGGCCTTCGCCCAGCACGCCAAGGAAATCAAGGCCGACGCACTGCTGGTGGGCACCCCGCCTTACGCGCTGCCGACCCAGCAGGAAATCGCCCTGCACGTCAAAGCCGTCGACGCCGCCGCTGGCCTGCCGATCATGCTCTACAACTACCCAGGCCGCATGAGTGTGAGCATGGGTGAGGAATTCTTCGATGCCGTCGCCGATGTGAAGAACATCGTTGCCATCAAGGAAAGCTCCGGTGACATGAACCAGCTGCACCGCCTGGCCACCCAGCGTCCGAACATCCAGCTGTCGTGCGGCTGGGACGACCAGGCCCTGGAGTTCTTTGCCTGGGGCGCCAAAAGCTGGGTCTGCGCCGGCTCCAACTTCATCCCGCGTGAGCACGTGGCCCTCTACGAGGCCTGCGTGATCGAGAAGGACTTCGACAAAGGCCGCAAGATCATGGGCGCCATGATGCCGCTGATGGACTTCCTCGAAGGCGGCAAGTTCGTACAGTCGATCAAGTACGGCGTCGCGCTGAACGGCCTGAGCACCGGCGGCGTGCGCAAGCCGCTGTACGACCTGGATGCGGCCGAGAAGCAGGAGCTGCAACGCGTGGTTACCGAACTCAAGCGCAACATCGCCCAGATCACCGGAGGTGCATGAAATGGCTGAATTGCTGAGCAAGGCACAATACGCGGCCATCGCCGCCGAACTGCAACTGCGCACCAAAGCGTTCATCGACGGTGAGTTCCGCGATGCCATCTCGGGCAAGACGTTCGTCACCACCAACCCGGCCACCGGCCAGCACCTCGCTGATGTCGCCGCCTGCGACGTCAATGACGTCAACGTTGCCGTGGCGGCCGCCAAGCGTGTGTTCGAAGACGGTTCGTGGTCCAAGCTGCAGCCGGGTGAGCGCAAGCACATCCTGCTGAAGTTCGCTCAGTTGCTGGAAGACAACGCCCATGAACTGGCCGTGCTGGAAAGCCTGGACAGCGGCAAGCCGGTCAGCGAATGCCAGAACGTCGATGTGCCAGAGACCATCCACACCATTCGCTGGCACGCCGAGCTGATCGACAAGATCTACGACAACACCGCCCCCACCGGCAACGCTGCCGTGACCATGGTGGTGCGTGAAGCCATTGGCGTGGTTGGCCTGGTGCTGCCGTGGAACTTCCCGCTGCTGATGCTGGCCTGGAAGATCGCCCCGTCGCTGGCCGCCGGTTGCTCGATCGTGGTCAAGCCGGCCAAGGAAACTACCCTCAGCGCCCTGCGCGTGGCCGAGCTGGCCCACCAGGCGGGTGTGCCTGCCGGTGTGTTCAACCTGGTGCCTGGCGGTGGCCGTGAAGTAGGCGAGGCCATCGGCCGCCACATGGACATCCCGATGGTCAGCTTCACCGGTTCCACCGACACCGGTCGGTTGTTCCTGAAGTACGCCGCCGAGTCCAACTTGAAGCGCATCGTCCTGGAGCTGGGTGGCAAGAACCCGGCCGTGGTCATGAACGACTGCGAAGACCTCGACGAAGTGGCCCAGTTCGTCACCGCCGGTGCGTTCTGGAACATGGGCGAGAACTGCTCGGCTTCCTCGCGCCTGATCGTGCACAAGGACGTGAAAGACGAGCTGCTCGGCCTGATCGCCAAGCACCTGAAGGACTGGAAGCTGGGCGACCCGCTGGACCCGGAAACCGCCTGGGCGCCATGGTCAGCAAGTCGCACTTCGAGAAGGTCAAGTCGTACCTGGAATACGCCGCGGTGCAGAAGCTCAGTATCGTCCAGGGTGGCGAGACCGAGGACGGCGTGTTCGTGCAGCCGACCATCGTCGACAACGTGGGCCGTGACAACAAGCTGTTCATCGAGGAAATTTTCGGGCCGGTGCTGAGCGTGACCAGCTTCGAGACCATCGATGAGGCCATCGAGCTGGCCAACGACACCATCTATGGCCTGGCTGCTTCGGCCTACACCGGCAGCCTGCGCAATGCGCTGCGTCTGTCGCGTGAGATTCGCGCTGGCGTGGTGACGGTCAACTGCTTCGGCGAGGGCGATGCCTCGACGCCGTTTGGTGGCTACAAGGAGTCCGGCTTCGGTGGGCGCGACAAGTCCATCTGGGCCCATGATCAGTACACGGAGCTGAAGACCATCTGGATCAACGCTTCGTGATTTGATCGCAAGAGCAAGACCGGTGCTGTTCTGACGGAGTTCGGCACCTGGCCGCTTTGGTTGTGTCAGTGCTGGCCCTATCGCCGGCAAGCCGGCTCCCACAGGTTCATGACAGACTGTGGGAGCCGGCTTGCCGGCGATAGGGCCGGTACAGCCACCGCCAAGGCGGCTTTTTATTTGAACTTGGGCCCTGAGCGGGTATTCAACCCCTTGGCCAACCGGTCATACAGCACCACGTTCACCGTCGCAGCCAGGTTCATGCAGCCCTCGGTCGGGATGTAGATGGTCTCTTCACACCACGCCCGCACATCGGCACTCAGGCTGCCGTCTTCCGGGCCGAAGATGTAGATGGCGCGGTCTGGGTGGGTGTATTCGGGCAGCGGGCGGGCGCCTTCGACCAGCTCCACGGCCACCGGCGTGCAGCCCAGCGGAATGATGCGCTGCAGGTCATCGATGCCAATCAATGGAATGTCGTAGTGCACACGCTTGGTGTCGGTGACGAAGTCACGTGCGCGTTCATAACGCTTGCCGGTGTAGAACACCGAGTTGACGCCGTAGCAACCCGCCGCGCGCATCACCGAACCTACGTTCTCCGCTGACTTGGGATTGAACAGGCCGATGCAGCTGTACCGTTTGTTTGCCACGTGCCGGGGCCCTTCGCAGAAAAAGCGCGATTATACGGCTACCCGGCGGTAACGGGGGCGAAACGACGTTCAGTCTTTCTTGAGCATGCCCGCCAGCCCGGCGAACGGGTTGTGGGTGGCCTTGGCGATGCTCGGCGTACTGGTCGAACCTTCGCTGAAATACTGCTGGTCGGTGTAGCGCGAGTGCTCGTTGTCGTGGCAGTACAGGCACAGCAGCTCCCAGTTAGAGCCGTCCTGGGGGTTGTTGTCGTGGTTGTGGTCGCGGTGGTGCACGGTCAGTTCGCTCAGGCGCTTGCCCGAGAACTCGCGGGCGCAGCGGCCACACACGTGCGGGTACATTTTCAGGGCCTTGTCGCGGTAGCCCATCTCTTTATCGCGCTTGGCGTCGGCCAGGATGCGGTCGAGGCGGGCGGTGGCGGCGGAAGTGGAGGCCGAGCTCATGGTGTTTCCTTTGTTGTAATCAGGCAAATGACGGTTATACCGTTGAGTCTAGCGCGCTTGTGGGGCGGGCGGACAGGCAAAAACCGCCAGGAAGGCGTAGCCTGTAGGAAGGTTCCCGACCGGAGGTTGCAGATGCTACATGCGATCCTCACCGCGCTGCTGCTGGCCCTTGTGCCGACAGTCGAAGCTGCGGGTACGCCACCGCGCATCAACACGCCCGTACCCGGGGCACCAGGCACGCCGACGCCAACGCCCTACCCGCAGATCACCCCAAGTTCGCCACCCAAAGCCTATGACAGCCAGCCTGGTGCGCCGTTGTTGCCGCCGATGCCAGTGCCGGGGCCGCCCAAGGACCAGCCTTTGCCAGGGCTGCGTCAGGAGCCGGCAAAGCCATTGCCTGAGGACGATTAGAGTGCCAGGCGCTGGCCATCCTGCATGCGCAGACGTTTCGACAGGGCCACGGCCAGTGCGCGGATGATCCGTGCGGCGATGCGTGGTGCTTCGTTCAGCATCTTTTCCAGCGAGTCCTTGCCCAGGGTCAGTCAGCAGCTGACAGTCGCTGGCGGCGATGCAACTGGCCGAGCGACGTTCGCCGTCGAGCACGGCCATTTCACCAAAGGCCCGGCCTTTGCGCAGGGTAGCGATTTCGACCTGGGTGCCATTGCCGTCGGTCTTGCGTACCGAGACCACGCCCTGATGCAGGATGCACATGAAGGTGCCAGCATCGCCTTCATTGAAGATGGTCTGGCCTTCGCCGATGGCGGCCAGGCTGAAATAGCCAGCAGCGGCCTGGAAGTCGCTGAGCTGCAGGGTATCGAACAGGCCGCAGTCCATGAGCATGTCGCGGATTTCGGCGTTCAGGAGAGTCTGGTCGGGCATGTATTGTTCTTCTTCGCGGCTGTTGTCCAAGAGCGTGTGGGCGCACCCCAGCCCGTAGGAACCGGCTTGCCGGCGATAGGGCCTTCAGGTGCGCCGCGCTGGGTATGACAACAAAAAACGCGATTTACACCACGCTCAGCTCATTGAACACGAACGCATACTCCAGAGCCACGTCACGCAGCCCTGGTAGCGCCCGCTCATGCCGCCATGGCCGGCGCCCATTTCGGTCTTGAGCAACAGCAGGTTGTCGTCGGTCTTGCGTGTGCGCAGGCGTGCCACCCACTTGGCGGCTTCCCAGTACTGCACGCGGCTGTCGTTATAGCCCGCGACCACCAGCATGGCCGGGTAGGCCTGGGCCTTCACGTTTTCGTAAGGGGCGTAGGCCTTGATCCGCTCGTACACCTCGGGCTCTTCGGGGTTGCCCCATTCGTCGTACTCGGTGACGGTCAGCGGCAGGTCGGGGTCGAGCATGGTGTTGAGCACGTCGACGAACGGCACCTCGGCAATGGCGCAACGGAACAGCTCCGGGCGCAGGTTGAGCACCGCGCCCATCAACAGCCCACCGGCGCTGCCACCACTGATGGCCAGGCGATCGGAGGCGGTTACGCCTTCGCTGATCAGGTGCTCGGCGCAGGCGATGAAGTCGTTGAAGGTGTTCTGCTTGTGTTCCTGCTTGCCCGCACGGTACCAGGCTTCGCCCAACTCGCCGCCGCCCCGTACGTGGGCGATGGCGAAGGCTACGCCGCGCTCCAGCAGGCTCAGGCGGGCGTGGGAGAACCACGGGTCGAGGCTTTCGCCATAGCGCCATAGCCATACAGGTACAGCGGCACGACCTTGCCCAGATCGTCACGGCGACGCACCAGGCTGATCGGCACGCGGGTGCCGTCCTGGGCGGTGGCCCACAGGCGCTGGCTAACATAATCGTCGGCATCGAACGGGCCTAGCACCGGGGTCTGCTTGAGCACTTCCTGGGCGCCAGTGGCCAGCACCAGCTGGCGTACCTGGGCCGGGCGGTTGAGGGCCTCGTAGCGCAGGCGGATGCGTGTGCTGGCGAACTCCAGGCTGTCCTGCACATACAGGCTGTAAGCGGCGTCGGGCAGTTCGACCCGGTAGTGCGCAAGGCCTTGTGGGCGAACTTCGATGATCGGCAGGCCGCCTTCACGCAGGCTCAGGCTCAGGCGCTTGCGTTGAGGCTCAGGCCTTCGAGCATGATGTCATCGCGGTGGGGCACCAGCACCTGCCATTGCTGGCGGGTCGGTACCTGATCGGCCGGGGCTTGGTAGAGGGCGAAATTGATGCCGTCCTGGTTGGTGCGAATGAACCAGCGCCACTCACCGTCGAGTTGGCCGTGGTCGGGGAAGTATTCGTGGTCTTCCTCCCGCGGCGCCAGGCAGGTGAATGCGGCCTGTGGCGTGCTGGCGTCGAGCACCCAGGCCTCGCTGGTGGTCTTGCTATTGAGCAGCAGCACCAGTTGCAGTTCGGAGCTGGAACGGTAGCAGTGCAGGAAGAAACGGCCGTCGGGTTCTTCGAACACTGTTTGCGCCGAGGCCTCGCCCAGGGTGTGACGACGCAGGCGCCAGGGGCGGTGGGTGTCGTCCAGCTCGGCGAAGAACAGCGTCTGGCTGTCGTTGGCCCAGGTCATGCTGCCGTCGCAGTCGTCGAAGGGCAGGGTGGTGACGTCGTTGCTGTCCAGGTCCTTGACGTACAGGGTGTAGATTTCGTCGCCACTGGTGTCGAGGCTGTAGGCCAGCAACCGGTGGTCGGGGCTGACGTTGAACGCACCGAGCGACAGGAAACCGCCATTGGCCAATGCGTTGGGGTCGAGCAGCAGCTGCTCACGGCTTTCATCGACGGTATTGGAGTCGTCCGCCGGGCGTGGGCAGCGGTAGTGGCGCGGGTACTCGTCGCCTGCGGTGGTGCGGGTGTAGTACAGGTATGGGCCCCACGGCGAGGGCAGCGACAGGTCGGTTTCCAGTATGCGGCCCTTGATCTCCTCGAACAGCTGTTCGCGCAGGGGCGCCTGGTCGGCCAGGCAGGCCTCCTGGTAGGCATTTTCCGCTTGCAGGTAGGCGAGCACCTCGGGGGTGTCGCGTTGTTGCAGCCAGGCGTACGGGTCGGTGGTGTCGTCGGTGTGGGCGATGGGCGGTTGGGGCTTATTGAGCATTGGAGATCTCTTGGCTGGGGCTGCCTGCACTGGCCTCATCGCCGGCAAGCCAGCTCCTACAGGTACTGCACAGGTCTCGAGTGCAGTGGTGATCATGTGGGAGCCGGCTTGCCGGCGATAAGGCTGGGGCATGGAGACGCTGTCTGCGCCCTGAAAAGTGTTTATCATAGGCATCTCTTTGCCTGGCTTGCACGATCACCATGACCGAGAACGACTATACCCTCGCCTGGGGCCTCTACGCCCTTGCCGCCCTGGGCTGCCTGCTGGTGGGCTTCAAACTCACCGGCTGGATGTGGCGCTGGCTGCGTGAACCGCTGCGGGTGATCCTGGCGGTGCTGCTGCTGACCCCGACCATCGTCGACCCGGTCAAGGAAAGCTTCGCCCGGCCATCGCCATCACTGCCCTGGACGTCGCCTTCAAGGTGGGTAACAACGCCTGGCGTGCGGTGTCCGATTTCGCCATGTACGGCATGATTGCCTTTGCCCTTTACGCACTGTTCGTGCTGTTGCGCTGGCCGCTGGAAAAGCGCGCCCGCGAGCGCCGCGAGAACGCCGAAGCCGCCGCCAAGCGTCAGGCGGCCGAAGATGAGCAGGTCGCGTCCGAGTCTGCCTTCGGTGCCGACCGCCGTGACCGTTACCGCAATGACCCGCCGCCCGCCCCGCCGACCGGTCGTGGCCGCGTAGAACCCCGCTTGTAAACGGAGCGACGAGCATGTGTGAACTGCTGGGCATGAGTGCCAACGTCCCCACCGACATCGTCTTCAGCTTCACCGGCCTGATGCAGCGTGGCGGGCGTACCGGCCCACACCGTGACGGCTGGGGCATCGGCTTTTACGAAGGCCGTGGCCTGCGCCTGTTCCAGGACCCGGCGGCGAGCAGCGAGTCGGAAGTCGCCAACCTGGTGCAGCGTTACCCGATCAAGAGCGAAGTGGTCATCGGCCACATCCGCCAGGCCAACGTCGGCCGGGTCTGCCTGTCCAACACCCATCCGTTCGTCCGTGAAATGTGGGGCCGCAACTGGTGCTTCGCGCACAACGGCCAGTTGGGCGAATTCAAGGGGGAGGCGACGTTCTACCGGCCGGTGGGCGACACCGACAGCGAAGCGGCTTTCTGCGACCTGCTCAACCGGGTCCGTGCGGCCTTCCCAGAGCCGGTGGCGGTGGAACAGTTGCTGCCGGTACTGGTCGAAGCCTGTGCCGGCTACCGGGGCAAAGGCGTGTTCAACTGCCTGCTCAGCGACGGTGACTGGCTGTTCTGCTTCTGCTCGACCAAGTTGGTTCACATTACCCGTCGCGCGCCTTTTGGCGCCGCACGGCTGAAGGATGTCGACCTGATCGTCGATTTTCATACCGAAACCACCCCGAACGACGTGGTCACGGTGATCGCCACCGAAGCCCTCACCGAGAACGAGACCTGGCACCGTTACGAGCCGGGTCAGTGGGCGCTGTGGCGGCACGGAGAGTGCGTTTCGCACGGCCAGAGCTAAGGACGCTGCATGTTCAGAAGTTACCTGCGGTTGTTACTGTTCACCTTCGGCCTGTTGGCCGGTATCCAGGTTCCGGGGCTGGTCAAGGACTACAGCCAGCGGGTCGAGGCGCACCTGTTCGAGTCGCGCCAGGCGCTCGACGGTTTCAAGCAGACGGCCGAGCGGTTCTTCAACGGCGATCTGCAGGCGTTGCTCAAGCACTATCGCAGCAGCGATGACCCGGTGTTCAACAGCGATGCCAACAGCATCGAAAGCCTGCTGATCCGCAATCAGCTGTTCGAGGACGAATGGCAGGCGCTGCAAGGCTCGTGGGTGAGCCGCACCTGGCATGTGCTGGTGCAGCCGGAGCCGCAGCTGCGCGAAGAGACGCTCAAGGGGTACAGCTACCAGATTTTGCTGGTGCCTGAAGCCATCGGCTGGGGGATCGGGGCCGGTTCGTGCTGGCGTTCGTGGTCGAGAGTCTGCTGGTGCTGGTTGGCTGGGTGATTCTGGGTGGGCGGCGCAAGGTGGTCAAAGAGAGCTGGCGCTGAGAGCGCTTGCCTCAAATTTTGCGCGGCCCGTGGGGTCGAGCGCCGCCCGCGCGGCGCATCGCGAGCAAGGCTCGCTCCTACGTTTGTTTTACGGCCAATAACGCCTGTGACAGGCGCGCGCGACCGCCTTGTTTGTACGAAGCGATAACGCGCCATGCACCAAGAGCGGTCGCGCACGAATCTCGCAGGAATAATTGGCCCGAAACAAACGTAGGAGCGAGCTTTGCTCGCGATGCGCCGCGCGGGCGGCGCTCGATCTCAAAACCGCTGCAGATGTTGCGGCAAACACCTACGAAACCAACACAATCCGCTGTTCCCCCACTTCCCGCGCATACCCCTCCAGCACCTGCCTGCATACCCCAACCACCTCATCGACCAACGCCACCCCGGTCTGCCACGCCACCACCAGTTCCAGGCTCGGCGGCGGCTGCAGCCCTTCGATCAACACCAGCTCGCCACGGCCCAGCTCCGCTTCCACCAACGCCGGCGGCAGCGCACCAATGCCGAATCCATCACGTAGCAGCCGGGTAATCGCCGCCACCGAGTTCACGCAGTTCAGCCGTGGCATGTCGCAACCGGCGCCTTGCAGCAGGCTGAGCACTTCTTGGTGCGGTCGCGAGTTCTTGGAAAACGTGACGATACGTTCGCGCCCCAGCTCGGCAAGCGAAGCATAGTCGCGGTGGTGGCTGGAGCCTGCGGCCACCACCCAGCCCATCGGGTAGCGGGCAAGGTCCAGGCTGCGGATCGACTGTTCGCGCAGCAGGTCGGTCTGCAGAATCACGTCGAGAAAGCCTTTTTGCAGCTGCTCGCGCAGGTTCAGCGCGGTGTCGGCCACCAGCTCGATTTCCACCTGTGGATAGCGCTCGGTCAACTCGGCCACCAGCGCGCTCATCCAGGTATGAATCACCGTGTCCATCACCCCGACGCGGATGCGCCCAACCTTGGCCCGGTCGCTGTCCAGCGACTGCTTCATCGCCTTGGCGGTGTCGAGCATGCGCTCGGCGTATTCCAGCACCTTGCTGCCCTCCGGCGTGAGGCTGACGCCCCGCGAGTCGCGCAGCAGCAGTTTCACTCCCAGGTCTGCCTCCAGCGCGGCGATACGGCTGGAGACCGACGCCTGGGTGGTGAACAGCTTGTCCGCAGTCAGGCGGAAGCTCTTGAGCCGCGCCACCCAGACGAAAGTTTCGAGGAAACGGAGGTTCATGATCAGTTTTTCTTGTTCCAGACCGGCGGTTTTTCTCGTTGGACTCAAGCCGCGCGGCCTCTGAACATGGATGCCAGGCCGCGACGCCAGACGTCGCCCATAAAACAATACCAACAAGCCGAGGCAAGCATGAACCCATCCGGCGTGCAGCAGGTGTCTTCCCCACCTTCGACCGGGCCATTCGCCTGGTACCGCGACATCGACAAACAGCAACGACGCACCTTCTGGAGCTGCAAGATCGGCTATGGCCTGGATGGCATGGACACGCAGATGCTCAGCTTCGTCATCCCCACGCTGATCCTGATGTGGGGCATCAGCACCGCCGAAGCCGGGCTGATTCATACCAGCACCCTGATCGCCTCGGCCATCGGCGGCTGGATCGCCGGCATCCTCTCCGACCGCATCGGTCGCGTGCGCACCTTGCAACTGACGGTGCTGTGGTTCGCTTTCTTCACCTTCCTCTGCGGCTTCGCCCAGAACTACGAACAACTGTTGATTGCCCGCACTTTGATGGGCTTCGGTTTCGGCGGCGAATGGACCGCCGGCGCGGTGCTGATCGGCGAAGTGATCCGCGCCCAGGACCGCGGCAAGGCGGTGGGCATGGTGCAATCGGGCTGGGCCATCGGCTGGGCCTGACGGCGATTCTGTATGCGCTGCTGTTCTCCTGGCTGCCAGCGGAACAGGCCTGGCGGGCGCTGTTCCTGCTGGGCCTGGTGCCGGCGGTGTTCGTGATCTTCGTTCGTCGTCTGGTCAAGGACCCGGAGGTCTATCGCCAGGCCAAGGCCGAAGAGAAAACCGAGGCCCCGCGCAGTTCTACGAGATCTTCGCCCCCGGCCTGCTCTGGACTACCGTGCGCGCCTCCTTGTTGCACCGGTGCACTGGGCGGCTATTACGCCATCACCTCGTGGCTGCCAACCTTCCTCAAGAACGAGCGTGGCCTGAGCGTGCTGGGCACCGGTGGCTACCTGGCCATGGTGATTGTCGGCTCGTACGTGGGTTACGTGGTCAGTGCGTACCTTTCCGACCTGCTGGGGCGCAAGAAGAACTTCATCCTGTTCGCCGTGGGTTCGTTCGTGATCGTGCTGCTGTACACGCAAATGCAGGTCAGCGATGGCGTGATGCTGTGGCTGGGCTTTCCACTGGGCTTCTTCGCCTCGGGCATCTTCAGTGGCATGGGAGCGTTTCTCACCGAGCTGTTCCCGCTGATGATCGGCGTGCTTGGCCAGAAGGTGCCGTTGGGGCTGGGGATTGGCGTGTTTTCCGCCGTGTCGTACGGCGTGGTGATTCTGGCGGCGCTGAGCCTGCCGGAAACCCGCGGCAAACAGCTTCAGGCACGTTAAGGTAGGCATATGAACATCGAAACGGGAGCACGCAAGGTGAAAAGCCTGCTACTGAACTGCGACATGGGCGAGAGTTTCGGCAGCTGGCGCATGGGCCTGGACGCCGAAGTGATGCCTTACATCGACTGTGCCAACATCGCCTGCGGTTACCACGCCGGTGACCCGAGCATCATGCGCCGTACCGTGGCCATGGCGCTGGAGCATGGCGTGACCATTGGCGCCCACCCGGCTTACCCCGACCTGGTCGGTTTCGGCCGCCGCTCGATGGCCTGCAGCAGCGAGGAAATCCGTGACCTGCTGCATTACCAGATCGGTGCGCTGGACGGCATCTGCAAGGTGCTGGGCGGCCGGGTGGCGTACGTGAAGCCCCATGGCGCGCTGTACAACGACATGATGGCCGACCCGCTCAAGCTGCGTACCGTGCTTGAAGCCGTGGCGGCCTATGACGCGAATTTGCCAGTGATGCTCATGGCCACCGCCGATGACAGCGCGGCTCAGGCGCTGGGTGATGAAATCGGTGTGCCGCTGTGGTTCGAGGCCTTCGCGGACCGCGCCTATACCGCCAGCGGGCATCTTGTTTCCCGCCGCTTGCCGGGGGCCGTGCATCATGACCCGGCGCTGGTGCTCGAACAGGCCTTGCGCCTGGCCCGTGGTGAGGCTCTGGTGGCCAACGATGGCAGCGCTGTGCGCCTGAACGCCAGCACCCTGTGTGTGCACGGTGACAACGACAGTTCCGTGGCCGCCGTGCGGCAGATTCGCCAGGCCCTCGATGCGCTGGAGCGAGCATGAAGGTGCGCATCGAGGTAGTGGCCATCGACAGCCTGATGGTGCGCCTGTTCGACACCATCGACGAAGCCAACATGCCGTGGATCCTGGCGGCCAGCCAGCGGCTGCGCGCAGCTTTCGGTGAGCGCCTGGTGGATTTGGTGCCGTCCTATACCACGCTGATGGTGCAGCATGATTTGGCGCCAGCACAGGCGAGGGTGTTGATCAAGCAGGCGCTGGAAGGTTTGCAGCCGGATGTGGGCAACAGTGGTCGTCGTCATGAAATCCCGGTGTGGTACCACGCCAGCGTCGGCCCGAACTTCCGGTTCTGGCAGCCCGTGCCGGCCTGTCCGAGGACGAAGTGATTCGCCTGCACTGCGAGCGCGAGTACCCGGTGTTCGCCCTTGGTTTTGCCCCCGGTTTCGGCTTCATGGGGTTGGTGGACGAACGGCTGGCATCGCCACGCCTGAGCACCCCACGCAAGCGCGTTGCCGCAGGCAGTGTCGGTATCGCCGAGCGCCAGACGGCGGCGTACCCAGCGGTTTCGCCAGGTGGCTGGAACCTGATCGGGCGCACCCCGGTACGCTTGTTCGACCGTGAACGCGAGGGCTACAGCTTGCTGCAACCGGGCGACCGGGTGCGCTTCGTGGCGGTTTCCCACGCCGAGTTCGTGGCGTTGGGCGGTGATGACAGCCCGCTGGAGGCACAGGCATGAAGCAATTGAGGATCGAAGCCAGCACCGCGCTGTGCCAGGTGCAGGACGCTGGGCGCTTTGGCGTGCGGCACCTGGGCGTGACCCAGGGCGGGGCGCTGGATTGGGTGGCGATGCACTGGGCCAACTGGCTACTGGGTAACCCGCTGGGCGCTCCTGTTGTCGAAGTAGCGTTGGGCGGGTTCAGCGTGCTGGCCGAGCAGGATTGCGTGTTGGCGTTGGCGGGCGCTGACCTGGATGCGCGGATTGATGAGCAACCCGTGGCCCCTTGGCGCTCGTTCATCGTGGCCAAGGGGCAGCGCTTGACCCTCAGGCAACCAAAGCAAGGCGTGCGTGCCTACCTGGCGGTGCCGGGTGGGGTTCAGGCCGAGGCTGTTCTGGGCAGCAGCGCCACGGTTGTGCGCGAAGAGCTGGGGGGCTCGATGGGCGCGGGATGGCGCTGGGCAAAGGGCAGATGCTGGCGTTCGCCGATGCCTCGCCCGAGTTGCGCGAGGTGCCTGAGACGATGCGTGCGCGCTATCTGGAAAAGCCAGTGCTCGACCTGGTGATGGGCGCGCAGATCGGTGATTTCAGCGGTACCAGCCTGTTCGAGGCGTTCAATTCGGATTGGACCCTGGACAGTCGCGCCGACCGCATGGGGATTCGCTTGCTGGGGCCGCAATTGGTGTACCAGGGCGCTCCGATGATTTCCGAGGGATTCCGCTGGGTGCGGTGCAGGTGCCGCCGGACGGGCAGCCAATCGTATTGCTCAATGACCGGCAGACCATTGGTGGGTATCCGCGGCTGGGGGCGTTGACGCCGCTGGCGTTGGCGCAGCTGGCGCAGTGCATGCCGGGGGCTGCGGTGCGGTTCAGGGCGGTGGTGCAGGATGAGGCCTGGCGGGAGCAGCAAGCGTATCTGCGCCGCTGGGAGTGAGGCGGCTGGCCCTATCGCCGTTAAGCCGGCTCCTGTAGGTCGTGTGAGATACCTGTGGGAGCCGGCTCGCCGGCGATAGGGCCGGTACAGCCCCCAAATTACTTGGACAGATACTTCATCCCATCCTCCAACCCCTGCAAGGTCAGCGGATACATCTTGTCCTCGATCAAATCCCGCACCAGATGCGTTGACGCCGTGTAGTCCCAAGCCTGCTTCGGATACGGATTGATCCAGATGATCTTCTTGAACTTCTCCATGAACCGCTGCATCCACACATACCCGGCTTCTTCGTTCCAGTGCTCCACACTGCCACCCGGCTGGGTGATCTCGTAGGGCGCCATCGCCGCATCGCCGACGAATATCACCTTGTAGTCATCGCCGTACTTGTGCAGCAGGTCGAAGGTGGAGAAGCGTTCCGAAGTGCGGCGCAGGTTGTTCTTCCACACCGACTCGTACACGAAGTTGTGGAAGTAGTAATACTCCAGGTGCTTGAACTCGGTCTTGCAGGCCGAGAACAACTCTTCGCAGACTTTGACGTGGGCATCCATCGAACCGCCAATGTCGAACAGCAACAGCAGCTTCACCGTGTTGCGCCGCTCGGGGCGCATCTGGATGTTCAACAGCCCTGCATCGCGGGCGGTGTGGTCGATGGTGCCGTCGATGTCCAGCTCTTCGGCGGCGCCTTCACGGGCGAATTTGCGCAGGCGGCGCAGGGCGAGCTTGATGTTGCGGGTGCCGAGTTCGACCTGGTCGTCGAGGTTCTTGTACTCGCGCTGGTCCCACACCTTCACCGCCTTGCCCTGGCGCTTGCCAGCCTCGCCCACGCGAATGCCTTCGGGGTTGAAACCACCCGAGCCGAACGGGCTGGTGCCGCCGGTGCCGATCCACTTGTTGCCGCCGGCATGGCGTTCTTTCTGCTCTTCGAGGCGCTTCTTGAATTCTTCGATCAGCTTGTCCAGGCCGCCCAATGACTGGATCTGCGCCCGTTCCTCATCGGTGAGCGAACGCTCGAATTCCTTGCGTAGCCAATCTTCGGGGATCAGTGCCTCAAGGTGCCGGTCGAGGTTTTCCAGGCCCTTGAAGTAGGCCGAGAACGCCCGGTCGAACTTGTCGAAGTGGCGCTCGTCCTTCACCAGGATGGCCCGGCGAGGAAGTAGAACTCGTCCATGTCGGCGAACACCACGCGCTTTTGCAGCGCCTGGTGCAGGTCGAGCAATTCGCGCACTGACACCGGCACCTTGGCCGCGCGCATTTCGTTGAACAGGTTGAGCAGCATGGCCGGCTCCTGTCAGCGGTTGCCGCGCCGGCTCATGAAGGCCAGGCGCTCCAGCAGTTGCACGTCCTGCTCGTTTTTCACCAATGCACCGGCCAGCGGCGGGATGGCCTTGGTCGGGTCGCGCTCGCGCAGCACCGCTTCGCCGATGTTGTCGGCCATCAGCAGCTTGAGCCAGTCGACCAGCTCGGAGGTGGACGGCTTTTTCTTCAGGCCCGGTACCTTGCGCACGTCGAAGAACACGTCCAGCGCTTCGCTGACCAGCGACTGGCTGATGTTTGGGTAGTGCACGTCGACGATCTGCTGCAGCGTGTCACGGTCGGGGAAGGCGATGTAGTGGAAGAAGCAGCGGCGCAGGAAGGCGTCGGGCAGCTCTTTTTCGTTGTTGGAGGTGATGATGATGATCGGGCGCTGCTTGGCCTTGATGGTCTCGTCGATTTCGTAGACGTAGAACTCCATCTTGTCGAGTTCTTGCAACAGGTCGTTGGGGAACTCGATGTCGGCCTTGTCGATTTCATCGATCAGCAGGATCACCCGCTCTTCGGCCTCGAAGGCCTCCCCACAACTTGCCCTTCTTCAGGTAGTTGCGCACGTCATGGACCTTGTCCACGCCCAGCTGCGAGTCGCGCAGGCGGCTGACCGCGTCGTACTCGTACAGGCCCTGATGGGCCTTGGTGGTGGACTTGATGTGCCAGGTGATCAGGCGGGCGCCGAAGGACGCGGCGAGCTGCTCGGCGAGCATGGTCTTGCCGGTACCCGGCTCACCTTTGACCAGCAGTGGGCGCTCCAGGGTGATGGCTGCGTTGACTGCCAGTTTCAGGTCGTCTGTGGCGACGTAGTCGCGGGTGCCTTCGAACTTCATGAACCGATCCTCGGTGGGTGTCAGTGCCAGCCTTTTCGCGGGTAAACCTGCTCCCACTGGGTCATCACAGCCCTTGAGAGCTGTGCTGTAGCTGTGGGAGCGTGTTTACCCGCGAAGCGGCCAGCCCGAACTACACATGTTTGTCATTTGCCAGCGACTATAACCCGCCCCCAGGCAGCTGGAAACGCAGACCGGGCATTCAGTCTCTGAATGATGCGTCGCGCTAATGTTCGGTCGGAATCAGGCGCCCTGTGCTCATAACGTTACCGGAGGGCTCGCAGGCTTTACTGGCCACCGGGGCAGGCTTACCCTTGAAGCTTTCCCTGCTCCTTTCATGTTCAAGGACCCTGCCATGAGCCGTATCTACGCAGACAACGCCCATTCCATCGGCAACACGCCGCTGGTGCAGATCAACCGCATCGCCCCGCGTGGGGTGACCATCCTGGCCAAGATCGAAGGGCGAAACCCGGGCTATTCGGTGAAATGCCGTATCGGCGCGAACATGGTCTGGGACGCCGAGAGCAGCGGCAAGCTCAAGCCGGGCATGACCATCGTCGAACCGACGTCGGGCAACACCGGCATCGGCCTGGCCTTCGTTGCCGCGGCCCGTGGCTACAAGCTGATCCTGACCATGCCGGCTTCGATGAGCCTGGAGCGGCGCAAGGTGCTCAAGGCCCTCGGTGCCGAACTGGTACTCACCGAGCCTGCCAAAGGCATGAAGGGTGCGATCGAGAAAGCCAATGAAATCGTCGCCTCCGACCCGGCCCAGTACTTCCTGCCTGGCCAGTTCGACAACCCGGCCAACCCGGCGATCCACGAGAAGACCACTGGCCCGGAGATCTGGAACGACACCGACGGCGCGATCGACGTGCTGGTGGCGGGCGTCGGTACCGGCGGCACCATTACCGGTGTGTCGCGCTACATCAAGCACACCCAGGGCAAGTCGATCTTGTCGGTGGCCGTCGAGCCTGTGGTTTCGCCACTGATCACCCAGACCCTGGCCGGCGAGGAACTCAAGCCCAGCCCGCACAAGATCCAGGGTATCGGTGCAGGCTTCGTGCCGAAAAACCTCGACCTGTCGATCGTCGACCAGGTCGAGACCGTCACCGATGAAGAATCCAAGGCCATGGCCATCCGCCTGATGCAGGAAGAGGGCATTCTTTGCGGTATCTCTTGCGGCGCGGCGATGGCGGCAGCGGTGCGCCTGGCCGAAAAACCGGAAATGCAGGGCAAGACCATCGTGGTGATCCTGCCGGATTCCGGCGAGCGCTACCTGTCGAGCATGCTGTTCAGCGACATGTTCAGCGAGCAGGAAAACCAGCAGTAAGCTGACCCTGGGCAACACTCGGCGACCCGGTTTATTACAAAATCTTTAATACAGCCATCCCGTTCCGGTTATTTTTACCGGCGCGGGATCGGTTTATGATGGCCGGATGATTTTCGTCAGCATCAGGCAGCGCTGGCCTGCTGCTCAGCAAGGAGTGTTGCATGACCTTTTCCTTCGTCGCCAAGGCAGGTGTACTGTTGGTGTTCTTCGGCAGCGTGCTGTTCGTGCACCTGCGGGGCAAGGCGCGGTTGCCGGTGTTGCGCCAGTTCGTCAACCATTCGGCGCTGTTCGCCCCTTATAACGCGCTGATGTACCTGTTTTCTGGCGTGCCGTCCAAGCCGTACCTGGACCGTACACGCTTCCCTGAGCTGGATGTGCTCAAGGATAACTGGCAGGAAATCCGTGAAGAGGCCATGCGCCTGTTCGACGAGGGCTACATTCGCGCCGCCGAGAAAGACAACGACGCCGGTTTCGGGTCGTTCTTCAAGAAGGGCTGGAAGCGCTTTTACCTGAAGTGGTACGACAAACCGCTGCCGTCGGCCGAGGCTCTGTGCCCCAAGACCGTCGAACTGGTCAGCCGTATTCCCAACGTCAAAGGCGCGATGTTTGCCCTGTTGCCCGGTGGCAGCCACCTCAACCCGCACCGCGACCCCTTCGCTGGCTCTTTGCGTTATCACCTGGGGCTGTCCACGCCCAACTCCGATAACTGCCGCATCTACGTCGATGGTCAGGTGTACGCCTGGCGCGACGGTGAAGACGTGATGTTCGATGAAACCTACGTGCACTGGGTCAAGAATGAAACAGACGTGACCCGCGTGATCCTGTTCTGCGACATCGAGCGTCCGCTGAGCAGCCCGCTGATGACCCGCATCAACCGCAAGGTCAGCGCCTTCCTCGGCCGCGCCACCGCGCCACAGAACACCGATGACGAACGTGTGGGCGGCATCAATCAGGCGTATGCCTGGAGCAAGCGCTTCAGCAACAAGATCAGCAGCCACGTGAAGCAGTTCAAGCGCGCCAACCCCAAGGCCTACCGCATCCTGCGGCCGGTGCTGGCGGTGGTGGTGGCTTATCTGCTGTATCGCTGGTTGTTCTAAAGCAGTCCAGCCCAATCGTCGCGGTTCGTCGCCACGACAAACCGGCTCCCACAGGTTTTGCTTAGCGCTTGAAGGCGGTGCAAAAAACTGTGGGAGCGGGTTTACCCGCGAAGCATCCACCGCTATAGTCCAGGCACTCACTTTCTCGAAGTCCCGATCATGCCAGCCATCCCTTCCACCACATGCTTTGCCATCGCGCCAGTCGCGGGCATGGTCGTGCGTGGCAGTCAGCAGCCGGTCATGATCAGTCATTACCCACCACCTGTCAGTGGCGTCGTTGGCGGCGTAGCTCCGCCTCGCTGCGTGGTCGTGCTGGGCTGATCGGCTTCTGGCCGTATCCTTCGCACACGCAACCTACTGAACACGGTCGGCTACTTCCCTCGCTGAAGCACACGCCTTCCGTTCGGCTTTTCTGCCCGATTACAGGTGGCAATACATGTCTGTCTTTTCCAAAGCATCCGTGGCCTCGGCGGCCACGACCAGCCTGTTCGTCCTGCTGTGGAGCAGCGGCGCAATCGTTTCCAAACTTGGCCTGGCCCACGCCAGCCCCTTTGCCTTTACTGCTGCGCTCGGCTCTGGCGTTGGTTGGCCTGCTGCTGATCAGCCCGTTGCTCGGCCTGCGCTGGCCGCAAGGCCGTGTTGCGGTGCTGCGCGCCCTGGGCACCGGTTGCGTGCTGCTTGGCGCCTACCAGATCTTCTACCTGCTGGCGCTCAATACCCATGTCACCCCAGGCGTAATGGCCACGGTGATGGGCGTGCAACCGATCCTCACCGTCGTGCTGATGGAACGCCAGCGTTCCTGGAGCCGGCTGTTCGGTCTGGGCTTGGGGCTTGGCGGGTTGGTGATGGTGGTATTCCAGGGCATCAACCTGGGCGGGTGTCGCTGGCCGGCATGCTGTTCGCCTTGCTGGCGCTAGCCAGCATGACCCTCGGTTCGATCCTGCAGAAGCGCATCACCGACAACCCCATGGGCACCTTGCCGTTGCAGTACCTGGCCGGCTTTGCCATGTGCGCGCTGTTCGCACCACTGCAAACGCTGCATGTGGAGTGGAGCGGTGGCTTCATCGGTGCGCTGCTGTGGATGGGGTTGGTGGTGTCGTTGCTGGCCACCTTGCTGCTGTACCGGCTGATTGCCCGGGGCAACCTGGTCAACGTCACCAGCCTGTTCTACCTGGTGCCTGCGGTAACCGCGGTGATGGACTTCCTGTTTTTCGGTAACCGCCTGGCACCGTTGAGTCTGTTGGGCATGGGGCTGATCGTCGTTGGTTTGCTGTTCGTGTTCCGCAAGCCTTCAGCACGCCTGGCCGAGGCCTGATTTCAGCGGAATTCTTCGGGGATGGCGTGTCGCAGCACGCCTTCTTCGAAGTCCAGGGTGCCGGCCTGGCGTTGGGTCAGCAGGTAGTAGAGCAGGGTGTCCAGCGTCTGGCTGGGCGGGACGTGAACCGCCAGCATCTTCGTGGCCTGCTGGGTTTCGCAGGTACAGCCGAATTCCTCAAGCGCCGTGCGTACTTGCTCCAGCGTGTCGGGTGCCTTGGCCAATACGCGAAACACCGTGGCGCCACCGCTGTGCAACAGCGTGTCGAACCAGACCCGCTCGCCGTCCTGGTGGATGCTGATGAGGTCACCGGGGGCAATGCCGTAGGCATAGAAGGGGATACTGTCGACCTGGTAGCCGATGGCGCTGCGTGTGACCCAGAGGCCTTCGACCGATGCGGGTGGGTAGCCTTGGGCGTCCTGCTCCAGGGCCAGAGCACGATCTTGTGGTCGGAGGACATGGTCGGGGTTCAGGTTTCTTGAGGGCGGCTTATCGTAATGCCCTTTGCCGAGGTTGTCTGCACCGGCCCTATCGCCGCGGCTTGTCGTGGCGACGAACCGCGGCGATAGGGCCGAACGCTTCAGAAGTAATAGCCGATGTTGATGTTGGTCCGGTAATACCAGTCATTGCTGCCCACCGAACTGGTGCTGGTCCACCCCGTGCCGTTCTCCGCGCCGCCGAAGGGGTTGGCATTGCGTGCCCAGGTCAGGTCGACCCAGGCCATGATCGGCATGGCCAGGAACTGGGCGCCGACGGTGAACATCTGCGAATCGTCCCAGCCGCTTTTGTCCTTCATCATCCGGCTGTAGTCGGTGTAGAACTTGATCTTCTTCAACTGCCCAAGGTTCGGTGTGAACACGTCATAGCCGACGTTCACCGCGCCGATGGTCGCCTTCGAGGCAATCAGGTAAGCCGGGGTAAGGCCATTGCCTCCCATCAGAATTACATCGTCGCTGACCCCGTCCGGGTTCTTCGGGTTGAATTCATAACGGATTGCCTGACCTGTCACCGTCCATGGCCCGCGATTGAACAGGGCATGTACGCCGCCTGCCCAGTAGTCACCATCATCGTCGGTGGCAGCGTTGTGCAGCTCGGCCGCGGCCAGCGAGGCGCCAAGTTCGGTTTTCCAGCCTTCACCGCTGAAAGTGCGGGCCACCCGTGCGTTGAGCTGGTGGCGCTTTTCGTTGTCCTGGCGCGACTGGGTGAAGGGCACGGCGTTGTCGTTCAGGTCGGCGTAGCGCCCGACCTCTGGCGAGTAACGCAGGCTTGAAGGCAGCATGCGCGGGAAGTAGCCCAATTGCAGGTCCCACTGTGCGTCCTTGTAGCTGTACTTCAGGCCTGTTCCGGCACTGACGCCGTAGCCCATGAAAAATGGAATGTGGTAGCTCCAGCCAAATTGCGGGTAGGGCTCCAGGCCAAAGGGTTTGAACGGCGCACCCAGTTGCAGGTTGGCTTGTGGGCTGAAGCGGTAGCCGACGAAGCCACGGTCGATGGAGCGTTTGCCGTCATCCTGGAACCAGTAGCCGACGTCGCTGAACAATTGGCGATGGCTGGCCTGGACGTCCAGGCGGAAGGTGTCGAACAGGAAGCGGCCGTTGTTCTCTGTGGTGTCCCAGTGTTCGTCGCGGTAGTTGACGCGCAGAGCGCCGCCGATGTCGAGGCTGCTCTGCCCATCGTCGCTGCGCCAGGCGATGTGCGGGAAGGGCTTTTTGGCTGTCGGCGGCTGGTCGGGAGCGGCGGGGCCGGGTTCCGAGGCGAAACTTGCGCAACTGCCGAGAATGAGACCGAGGCTTATCACATATTTGTTCATGCCATGCCCTGCAAGGTTGGGTGGTTTTCCGCAGGCAATAAGGAGCGTCGCCCTTAGTTGCGGGTTTTTTGTTTTATGGGTGATATGTTGTTTTACGCAGGGATAAGAGCAGGTTTTGTGCCAGTATTTATTTTTGGTTAAAAGTCTATGTAAAACAATTATTTATATTTGAAACGCTTGAGTTTGTTCCCTATCTGAAACCGGTTGTAAGTTTGGTTACGGATATGCCCATCGATAGTGCGCAAGTGCACCCCAGTGTGACGTGCTTGTGTCAATTTTGGCCTGTGGGAGCGGGTTTACCCGCGAAGAGGCCATAACAAGCGGCATGAATCCCGGCCAAAAAAACCGGCCTCAAAGACCGGTCAAAGATACGCGTAAGCAACTCATTCAATTCAAAGGTCGAGCACCAGCCGTCGGCTCTTGCACCCTGACACACACACCATCATCGAGCCGTTGGCCGCGCGCTCGGCCTTGGTCAATACGCCGTCGCGATGGTCGATATCGCCCTCCAGCACCCGCGTTTCGCACGAGCCGCACACCCCTTCACGGCAGCTGTACTCGATATCGCACCCGGCTTCGAGCAGCACATCCAGCAGATTCAACCCAGGCTCGACGCTGACCGTCTTGCCCGACCGGCTCAGCTCGACGCTGTAACTGTCCTGGGCATCCTCGGACGGCGCCACTTCGGCGGCGGTAAAACGTTCGATGTGGGCATGGGGGTAACCCAAGCTCTCGCACGCCTGTTCGAATGCGTCGAGCATCGGCGTCGGCCCGCAGCAATAGAAGTGCGTATCCGTCGGGCGCCCGGCCAGGTAGCCCGCGAGGTCCGGCAGGCATCCCTTTTCATCGTTGAAGTGGTAGACCACCTTCGCCCCAAGCCCGGCGATGTCCTCCAGCAATGCCGCCTCTTTGCGCGAGCGGGCGCAGTAGATCAGCTCGGCCGACCTGCCGAGGGCCAGCAGTTGGCGGAACATGCAGTAGATCGGCGTGATGCCGATACCGCCCGCCACCAGCACGCTGTGGCTGGCGTAGGTGTCCAGGGCGAAGTTGTTACGCGGTTGCGAGATCTGCAGCTGCGTGCCCACCCGCAATTGCTCGTGGACATAGCGCGAACCGCCACGGCTTGCGCGGTCACGCAGAATGCCGACCACGTAGCGGCCCTGATCGCTTGGCGCATTGAGCAGCGAATAGCTGCGCACCAGGCCGTTGGGCAGGTGCAGGTCGATGTGCGAGCCAGCCTCGAACGGCGCGAACACCGTGTCGCCCCAAGGGCGCAGTTCGACGCTGATGATGCCCTCGGCTTCATGGCGCAGGGTGTGCACCAGCGCATTGATGGTGGAGGAGTTGGACATCGGTCACCTCAGCCCAGTTGCTTGGTTTCGATCAGGGCCAGCTGTTCCTTGGCCTTGCTCTTCAGGTAACGGCGCAGGCGCACCACGCCGAGGTCGTGCTGGTACAGGTTCTCGCGCTGGTTGGCGTCGAACTCCATGAACTCCAGCAACACCCGGTCCTGTTCCAGCACCGCCCAGTGGCGCGCTTCCAGACGGTTCTTGTAGAGGAAGCGCCAGGTGTCGCGCTGCCAGCCGGTCAGCGGCCGCGCGCGCCAGTGGAACACAGCGGACAGGGCACGGCTGCTGGGGGTGTAGCTGCCGATGATGGTGAAGTTGCCGCCGGGGCCGCCGGTTTTCGGGTAAGGGATTTCCAGGCGCAGCCAGTGGCAGCCGTTGTCGAGGAACTCGGTCCAGTCGAAGTTCACCCCGCGCTGGCCTTCCTTCTCGAAGAAGAAGCCCTGCTCGGTGTCGCGGGTGACGAACTTGGCGGTGGCTTCGCCTTCGCTCATGGAGTGGGACATCTTGTGCAGGTAGGTGCCGTGCATCGGGTCCATGACATTGTCGAGTACGTAGCGATAGTCACCTTTCCACTCGGTGTAGCAGAGGAAGCTGCTCCACTCGGGCGAGGTCAATTGCTCGGGCAGCACCAGCTCTGGCGGCGTCTCCAAGTGCGGGTCGGTGGCGTTGAACAGGAAGATCGCGCCAGCAGCCTCGCGGGTATGGAACATCCGCGTCGGGCGGCTGCCTTCGAGCTTGCAGCCGGGGCTGCCGGGCACCTTGGTCACGGTGCCGTCGCAGCGTACTTCCACGCCGTGGTACGGGCACTGCAGGCGGTCACCCAGCACCGGCCCCTGGGACAGCGGCGCGCCGCGGTGCGGACAGTGGTCTTCGAGGGCGTGGACGCTGCCATCGTTGTCGCGCCACAGGGCGATCTTGTAGCCCAGGCGGCGAATCGAGACCGGCTTCTCGCCCAGCAGTTCCGACGGTAGAACCGGGAACCAGAGGTCTTTCAGGCCATTGGCCAGGTGTTGTTCAACAGGGTCGACGGTTACGTGCATGTTCATCTTGTTCTACCTCCAGCGGGTCACTCGCCCAGCCGTGCCATCAGGGTCTTGAAAGCCTCTTCGGTCCACTCGCCGCTGGTCAGCGGGCAGGGCGGGCCGGCCAGGTTGAGGTGGGCGAGCAACTCGCCCAGTTCGCTCACGCCGTTGCCGTAGGCGCGCTCGATGGAGTCGCCGAGCAGGTCCTCGAACGGCGTGTTGGGGCGTTTGCGCGCCTGGTGCGGCTGCAGGTAAACCTCGGTCGTGCTCATGAAATGCACCTCAATTGTTCTTTGGCTTGTCGGTGAGGAATTTGCCTTGTGGCGCTTCGGCGTGTTGCTGGCGCCGGGTATTGCCGTCGATGCCGCCGGCAATGGCCCACTCGGCGAATACCGTCGGGCCGGGTTCGAATTCGCGCGGTTGCCACTCGCCGGTCAGCTGGTCTTCGTCGGCGTAGTACTCCACCAAGGCGCCGGCCGGGTTCTTGAAGTACCAGAAGAACGCCGACGACACACGGGTGGCGGCCTGGGCCGATTTCGGTGGCCCAGCCGCAGCGGGAAATGTGCATGCCGCCGCCGAACACTTCGTGCAGGTCGCGCACGGTGAACGCCACATGGTTCAGGCCCGCACGCGGCGCTGGCAGCTGCAGCATGAACAGGTCGTGATGGCCACCTTCCTCGGCGGTGCGCAGGAAGGCGCCGCGCGGTTGGGGTAGCGGTCCGAGGCCTGGAAGCCGAAGCGCTCGTGGTAGAAGGCTTCACAGGCGTTGACGTCCTTGACGAAGAACACCACGTGGCCCACCTCGATGGGCGTGGCACGGTCGTAGACCGGCGCCGGCTTGTTGATGCGGCCCTTGGTCTGCCAGGTGTTGTGGCCACTGCACTCGATGTCCAGCGGACGCTTGCGGGTCACCTGCAGGCGGATCGCCAGGCCGTTGGGGTCGGTGCAGCCGATGCGGCCGTTGCCTTCCACGAAGCCCGGTCGTTGGCGATGCGCTGGCTGTACAGCGCAAGGTCCGCCTGGCTTTCCACGCCCCAGACCACCTCGCGCACGGTCGAGCCCGGCTCGATGGCCGGCGGCAGGCCGGGCTTGTCGATGGCGGCGAGCACCACGCGGCAGCCATTGAGGGTTTCGAAGATCACCTCGTCGGCTTGTTCGCTGACCTGGGTCAGGCCCCAGTCGGCGAAGAAGCGCGCGCAGGTGGCGAGGTCTTCCACGCCGTAGGTGACTTCGTCGATGCCCAGTACGCTCATTGCCCTGCCTCCACGCCGGCCCAGGCCAGCGGTTGATCGTTCATGCCCCAGTAGAGGCTTTTCTGTTCCATGTACTGCAGGATGCCCAGGCGGCCCTTTTCGCGGCCCAGGCCGCTGTCGCGCCAGCCGCCGAACGGGGTCGAAATGGAGAACTGCTTGTAGGTGTTGATCCACACCGTGCCGGCCTGAAGCTTGCGGCCCAGCGCCCAGGCGCGCTTGTAGTCACGGCTCCAGATGCCAGCGGCGAGGGCGTACAGGCTGTCGTTGGCCTGTTCGAGCAGTTGCTCTTCGCTGTCGAACGGCATGGCCACCAGCACCGGGCCGAAGATTTCTTCCTGGCAGACCTGCTGGTGGTTGCCCAAGCCTTCAAGGATGGTCGGCGGGTAGAAATAGCCTTGGTCGAACAGCCCGCCACTGGGGCGCTCGCCACCCAGGCGCAGGCGGCCACCTTCGGCAAGGCCCAGGCCACGTAACGCTCCACCGATTCGCGGTGGGCGGCGCTGATCAGCGGGCCCATCTGCGTGCGCTCGTCGGCCGGGTCGCCCACGCGCAGTTGCGCGGCGGCGGCGGTCAGGCGGGCCATGAACGGCTCGTACAGGGCGTGGGCGACGAACAGCCTGGAGCCTGCGATGCAGGCTTCGCCCGAGGAGCTGAATATGCCGTACAGCACCCCGGCCACGGCGTGGTCGAGGTCGGCGTCGTCGAGCACGATGGTCGGCGATTTGCCGCCCAGTTCCAGCGACACTGGCATCATCTTGTCGGCGGCGATATGGGCGATGTGCTTGCCGGTGCGGGTGCCTCCGGTGAACGACACACGCTTGACCAGCGGGTGACGGGTGAGGGCATCGCCCAGCAGCGAGCCCTTGCCCGGCAGTACGCTGATCAGGCCCTTGGGCAGCCCGGCGTCCTCGCAGATACGTGCCAGTTGCAGGGCCAGCAGCGGGGTGATTTCCGCCGGCTTGATCACCACGGCGTTGCCACCGGCCAAGGCTGGGGCGACTTTCTGCGCTTCGCTGGCAATCGGCGAGTTCCATGGTGTGATCGCCGCCACCACGCCCATCGGCTCGTACACGCTCATGCTGACGAAGTCGCCGCGTGACGGGGTGATGGTTTCTTCCAGGGTTTCGCAGGCCGCGGCGAAAAATTGGAAAGTGCCGGCGGCGCTGGCGACCAGGGCACGGGTCTCGGCGATCGGCTTGCCGTTGTCCTGGCGTTGCAACTGCGCCAGTTCTTCGGCGCGTTCGCGAATCAGCCCGGCGATGCGGTACAGCACTGCTGCGCGTTCGTGCGGCTTGCGCTGGCCCAGCCGCTGTGCAGGAAGGCCTGGTGCGCGCCCTGCACGGCGGCTTCGACGTCGTCCAGGCTGGCGGCGTTGAGCCAGGCCACCGGTTCACCGGTGGCGGGGTAGCAGGTGGCGTAGCGTTCGCCGCCGCCCTGGCGCCAAGTGCCGGCGATGCAGATGGGTAAGGTCTGTTCCAGTGTCATTGACAGTCCCTAGATGGAAATGGCGTGGGCGTGGTTGCCCAAGGCGCGGACCACGCTGTACACGGTCAGCGCCGAGGTTTTCGGGTTGGCCTGCAGCGGCTTGCCACGCAGGCTCATCTCGAAGCCGCCGAAGGCGCCACGGGCCTCGAAGTGGTGGACGTTTTCTTCGCTCAGCGGGTCGGCGATCAGCGTCACCCGGGTGCGGTCCAGGCCGATGCCGGCCAGCGACAGCGTGGCGGCGACGTTGGCGTTTTTCGGGTACAGCTGCGCCGCCTCGCGGGCGCTGCCCTGGAAGATCACCGTTGGCTCGCGCAGGGTGTCCAGTTCGCAGACCTGCTCGGCCGGCGTGTTCTTCCACGCCCGCGCCGGTTTGCGGCCGATGTAGTCGACGGTGTCCAGGCCGCCGACCTTGGCCGCCGACAGCGCATCGATGCCGCCGATGGCGCCGGGCAGCAGCTCGATGCGGGTATTACCCCGCGCCGCAGCTGCCTCCAGGCGCTCGACCAGGCCGGGTTCGGACAGTGCGCCGACCGAGACCACCAGGCAGGCGATGCCGCGCTCCAGTGCGGGCAGCACGTGCTCTTCGATGGCTTTATGGCCGGCGCATTCGACCAGCAGGTCGGGACGGGCGTCGGCCGGCAGCGCCGTGAGCACCTGCGGCGGCTCACGGAAGCAGGCCAGGCGTTGGCGCACCAGGTCTTCGGAGCCGGCCGAGGCGATCACCGCGTCGACGTGCAACTGCGGGTCTTTCTCCAGCAGTTCGAGCACGCTGACGCCAATGGCGCCGCAACCGATCATGGTGATGTTGAGCATGACGAGGTCCTCAGGCCGTGGCCTTCTGCGCCTTGGTTTCGCTGTTGGGCGGGCCGGCGAAGCGGGTGGCGAAACCGCCGACGCTGAGCATGTCCACTTCCAGCAGGAACGGGCCGTTGGCCTCCAGGGCGCCACCGAGTACGCTGCCGAAATCCTTGAGGTCCTTGACCAGGCCGTGGCGCAGGCCGAGGGATTCAGCGAGCTTGCTGTAGTCGGGGGTGTGCAGTTCGACGTAGGCGTGACGGGCGCCGTAGATGGCGTCCTGGATGTTGCGGATCACGCCGTAACGCTGGTCGTTCATCAGCAGGATGACCACATTGGCTTTTTCCTGAACCAAGGTTGCCAGTTCGCCCAGGTTGAGGATGAAGCCGCCGTCACCGGCCAGGGCGAATACTTTGCGCCCCGGCGCGGTTTCAGCGGCGGCCACCGCCGCGCCAATGCCCATCGCCAGGCCCTGGCCGATGCCACCACCCAGGGCGTGCACGCCGGACAGCGGGTGGTACAGGTTGAGCAGGCGGTTGCCCCAGATGCTGTTGGACAGGGTCACGTCGCGCACCCAGGTGAAGTTGCGCCCGGTCTGGGCCTGCAACTGTTCGACCATGGCCGAGTAAGGGCCCAGGTCGGCCACCAGTTGCTGGCGGGCCTCGGCGCACGGCCTTTAGCTCGTCGATGAAGTTCGGGTCGATGTTCAGGCGGCCTTGCAGGCGGTCGGCGAGGCCTTCCAGGGCCAGGGCTGCGTCACCGCAGATGAACAGGTCGCTGGGGTAGCTGCGGCCTTCGATGGCCGGGTTGACGTCGATACGCAGGGTGGTGCGCGGCAGCTTCAGGGCGTACTTGAAGGTTTCGTTGCTGCGCAGACGCGAGCCGGCCACCACCAGTGCGTCGCAGGTCTGCATGAAGCCTTCGACCAGCTTGTTCTGCGAGAACGCGCCCAGGCAGCGCTCGTCGTCTTCGTTGACCACGCCACGGCCCTGGGTCGAGGTGATCACCCCGACGCCCATGTCCAGCAGACGCTTGACCTGCGCCCCGGCATGGCGGGCACCGCCGCCGAGCCACAGCAGCGGACGCGTAGCACTGGCCAGGCGCTCGGCGACCAGGTCGAGGGCTTCGGCGGCAGGCGCGGCCACCGGAATCGGCAGCGGCGACAGGTCGGTCGGCATGGGGATGAACGCCGACTGGATATCGATCGGGATCTCGACACTCACCGGCCCGGTCGGTGCGGTGAGGGCCGTCTGCACGGCCAGCTTCAGGGTGCTCAGCGCGGTCTCCACGCTGCGTACGCGGAAGGCGGCCTTGGACACTGCCTTGAGCATGGTCAGCTGGTCGCGAGCTTCGTGGATGTAGGCCAGCTCCTGGTCCAGGTACGGCGTTTCGATCTGCCCGGTGATGTGCAGCAGCGGCGTGCCGGCGGTCAGTGCCTCGACCATGGCCCCGGCGGCGGCATTGCCGGCTGCGGTGCCGGTGGAGGTCAGGCATACGCCCAGGCCGCCAATGCTGCGGGCGTAGGCATCGGCCATGTTGGTGGCCCCGGCTTCGCCGCGCGCCATGACGAAACGGATGTTGCCGCGCACGGCGAAGGCATCGAGGATCGGCATGTTGTGGATCGAGATCACCCCGAATGCGGCCTTGACGTCGCATTGTTCGAGGAACGCGGTGATGACGGCACCGACGGTGACGGTGTTTTCGTTACGCATGGCGGGACAGGCCTCCGGATACATCGATATGACTGCCAGTGGTGTAGGCCGACAGGGGCGAGGCGAGGAACAGGATGGCCTGCGCCGCTTCCTTCGGCAGGCCAAGGCGGCCCAGGAATTTGCTTGCGTTGTGCCAGCTGCGCGGTCCATTGCGACCAGTCCAGCTCGCGTTCTTCGCGGGCCTCGAAGCGGCGCCGCCATTGCCCGGACTCGACCAGGCCGATGAGGATGCCGTTGACCCGGATGCCGTGTTCGGCGAATTCGAAGGCCATCGAGCGCACCAGGTTCTTCAGCCCGGCGCGGGCGGCGGAGGTGGCGACCATATGCGGTTCGGGCTGGCTGGCCAGCAGCGAATTGACGCAGACGATCGAGGCGTTCGGCTGGCCTTGCAGCTGCGCCATGAACGCGCGCACCGGGTTGATGACCGAGAAGAACTTGAGCTGCAGCTCTTCGTTCCAGGCCTCGTCGGTGGTGTCGGCGAAGGTCGACACTCGGCCTTGGCCGGCGTTGTTGACCAGCACCTGGGCCGGGCCCAGGGCAGCCAGGCTGGTGGCGGCGAAGGCCTGCACGGAGCTGGCGTCGAGCACATCGCACACCTGGGCCAGCAGGCGGGCTTCGGGGAAGCGTTCGCGCAGGCGCGCCTCGGCGCCGCGCAGGCGGTCTTCGTTGCGGCCGCAGAAGGCCACCTGGGCGCCGGCTTCGAGCAACAGTTCGACGCAGGCGTAGCCGATGCCGGACGAACCGCCGGTGACGATCACGGTGCTGCCTTGAAGTTGATAGGGGTTCATCTCAGTCCCTCATCAGCGCGGTGACGTGGCCGCTGCCGGGCCGGTAGTTGAGCAGGCGCGACAGTTCATCGGCGCTGCCGCGCACCTGGCCGAGCAGGTTGTCGAAATTGACGTGGCCGATTTGTACCGTGGGGATGGTCAGGCCCAGGGCGGCGACCACCTGGCCGCTGGCATCGCGCACCGGCGCCGCCACCGTGGAGATGGTCGACTCGAAGAAGCCTTCACCACTGACATAACCGCGCATGCGGTCGGCTTGCACCAGGTTGAACAGCTCCAGCACGGTTTTCGGCGTGCACGGCGAGTACTGCTCCAGGTGTTCTTCGGGGTACAGCTCGCGCAGCTCGGCCAGGCTCAGGTCGGCCAGCAGGATGCGCCCCAGCACGGTGGCATGGGCCGGCAGGCGGGTGCCGACGGTGACCGCGCTGGAGAACACCGAGGGTGGCGAGACCTTGGCCACGTAGACGATCGAGCGGCCATCGCGCACCCACCAGGTTGCTCGGGTAGTTGAGGTGGTCGCACAGCCGCGCCAGCAACGGCTGGCCAAGTTCGGTGAGTTCCAGCGAGGCCAGGTACTCGAAGCCCAGGCGCAGCACCGACATGCCGAGGCGGTATTCGTTGCCGCTGCGGGTGACGAAGCCCATGGTTTCCAGGGTGGTCAGCAGGCGGAAGATGGTCGAGCGCGGCAGCGACAGGCGCCGGGCCAGCTCGGGGCGGTCAGGGTACGGTTCTGCCGGCTGAATTCGCACAGCAGGAGCAGGCCGCGCTCCAGACCCGGACAATGTACTTGTCCTGGTTTTCCTTCAACGGATCCATTTCGTTCATAGCACGCTACCTGTCAGAGAGGCGTCCAGGGCGCGGGCCAGCAGGCCGTCACCGTGTCAGGTTGTTCGATGGCGCAGGCATGGCCGACGCCGGCAATCAGGTGGAACGGCGCAGCCAGGGCGTTGGCCAGGGCCGCGCAATCCTCGGCAAGGGTGATGCTGTCGGCGCTGCCGCAATGCACCTCGCAGGTGACCGCTTGGGGCGCGTAACGCAGCAGGTAATCGCCGCACAGCAGTTCGATGGCCTGGCGGTAACCGTGGGGTTGTAGCCGCGCCATGTTCCAGCGCACCCAGGCCAATGCCTCGGCGCTGGCGTTTGCGGACAGCAAGTGCGCGCTGCGTTCGCTGGCCATCTGTTCGATGCCCAACTGCTCCAGGCTGTGCAGGCGCTTGGCGCGCACTGCCTGGCCCTGGTCGGGCGCAGCGCCGTAACCGCGCGCCGGGCTGATCAGCACCAGGCGGCTGACCCGCTGCGGATGCGCCAGGGCGAAGGCGCTGGCGGTCAGTGCCCCAAGGGAATGGCCGACCAGCACGCAGCGCTCGATGCCCAAGGCATCCAGCAGTTGCAACAGGCGCCCGGCATAGTCCTGCGCATCAGGCGCGGCCATCGGCAAGGGCGTGGACTGGCCGTAACCCGGCGCATCCCAGGCAATCACCCGGCCCGCTCGCTCAAGCCCATGGCCACCTGCAGCCAGCTGGCGGCGCCCGAGCCAATGCCATGCAGCAGCACCACGGCCTCGCCGCTGCCGGCCTGGCGCACGGCCAATTGGCCGCCGTCCAGGCGCAGCAGGCGCTCGGCGAAACGCTGATCGAGCAGGGTGGTGGTAGGCGTGAGCGGCATCATCGGCTTACCCGCGCTTGATCGAGGCCAGCGGGTGCGCTGGCGGGTAGGTCGGGTCACCGGCTTCTTGGCGCCGAGCATCACGCACATCAGCGCGTCTTCATCGCCGATGTTGATCTCTTCGCGGTACACCCCTGGCGGTACTGAAATCAGGTCGCGGTCGGTGAGCACGGTTTCGAAACGCTCGCCGTCCTTCTCGATGATCACCTTGAGCTTGCCGCGCAGCACGAAGAACACTTCCTCGACGTCGGTGTGCAGGTGGGGCGGGCCTTCGTGGCCGGCCGGGATGACCATGGTGGAGAAAGTGAAGTGCTCCGACGGAATGGTGTTCATGTCGCTGCTTACACCGGTGCCGCCGGTGCCCACGTAGCGCATCTGCGCGCGGCGGAACTTGGGGTCGTAGTCGGCCTGGAACTTCAGCGCATCCCAGTCGTAGCGGCGGGTCTCGTAGCGGGCGATGCGGGTCTGCATCCAGCTGGCGAGGTCGGCGTCGGCGGGGCGGTCCCAGCTTTTCGGGGCGTCTTGCTGTTGGGAAAGGTCAGTCATGATTGGTCTCCTTGGCTCAAGGCATGACGAACCCGCCGTTGACCGGCAGGGTTTGTCCAGTGATGAAGCGCGACAGGTCGGACAGGGCGAACAGCACCGCGCCACTGACGTCGTCGGGCAGTTGCGGGCGCTGGATGGCCCGTTGTTCGGTGTACAGGCGGTGGCGGCCTCGGGCACGTAGGCGGTGGCTTCGACCAGCACCAGGCCGGGGGCGATGGCGTTGACGGTGATGTTGGCGTTGCCCAGCTCGCGGGCCAGGCTGCGGGTCATGGCGATCACTGCGCCCTTGCTGGCCACATAGGCCAGCAGGTTCGGCGCCCCCACAGCGGTGTGTCGGAGGCGAGGTTGATGATCGCGCCACGGCCGCTTTCGCGCAGGGCGGGCAGGGCGGCGCGGGTCATCAGCCAGGTGCCGCGCACGTTGACCTGCATGACCTGGTCCCAGGTTTCGATGTCCAGTTCTTCGCAGCTCTTGCCGCCGGAGTTGGTGATCGAGGCGTTGTTGACCAGGCCGTCGAGGCCGCCCAGGCGCTTGACGGTGCGCTCCATGCAGGCGTCGATCGACTCGGGGTTGGCCAGGTCGAGGGACACGCCGCTCACATCAAGGCCCATGCCGCTCAGTTCGCAGGCGGCCTGTTGCACGCGGCCGGCCAGCACATCGGCGATCACCACCCGGGCGCCGGCCTGGGCGATGGCCTGGGCGAAGGCGTAGCCCAGGCCGCGGGCACCACCAGTGACCAGCACGCGGCGGCCTTCGAGCAGGTTGTTGAATGCGCTCATCATTGAGTACTCAGCATGGCTTTGGGGAGGTAGTGCAGAACCCGCTTCTCGGCCCAGACCACCGCGCCGTAAGCGATTACGCCGATCAGCGTGAGCATGACGATGGCCACGAACACGCCCGCGGTGTTGCCCTGGCCTTCGGCGTCCACCAGCAGGAAGCCCAGGCCCTGGTTGCCGCCGACCAGCTCACCGACGGTCACGCCGATCACCGCCAGGGTCGAGGCGATGCGCAGGCCGGAGAACAGTGCGGCCATGGCCGAGGGGAACTCCACCAGGCGGAAGATCTGCCAGCGGCTGGCGTTCATGGTGCGCACCAGGTTGATCATGTCTGGGTCGACGGTGCGGATGGCCGAGAGCACGTTGATCATCACCGGGAAGAACACGATCAGGATGGCGATGAGGATCTTCGGGTAGATGGTGTAACCCAGCCACATCACGAACAGCGGCGCGAAGGCCACCTTGGGCGCGATCTGCAGGGCCAGGATGTACGGCGACAGCATGGCCTCGGCCGACGGCGACAGGCCCAGCGACACGCCGATGGCCACACCCAGCAGGGCGCCGAGGGCGAAGCCGACGATGATCTCGAAGGCGGTGATCAGGGTGTGCTCCAACAGGTTGCCGGACTGCCACATCAGCAGGCTTTCCTGGGCGACGCGGCTCAGTTGCGGCATGACGAACTCGGGCATGCCGACCAGCCCCGGGCCCCATTGCCAGAGCACCAGGAACAGGACCAGCAGACCGACGCTGCCGGCTACGGACGGATTGAGGTTTCTCATCGGGCGTTACCTTGTGATTGCCGGCCATCACTGGCCGCGGTCGTGGTTTCGATGAACTGGTTGCTGTACAGGTCGTCGAGCTTGGGTTCGCGGGGGACGATGCCTTCGCTGACATAGAACTTGCGCACCGCATCCAGGCGCGCCGGGTCGATGCGTCCGGCACCGGCTGGCCGGCGTAGACGTATTCCACGTACAGGCGCAGGGTTTTCTCCAGCGAGGCTTCCTTGCCGGCGTAGGCCGGTACCGCACGGGCGAAGCTGGCGGCGGCGGCCTTGGGGTCGTCGATGATGTCCTTGAGGCCGCGCAGGGTGGCCTGGACCACGCCACGGACGATTTGCGGGTGATGTTCGATGGCGTCGTCGGAGGCCAGAATCGCCTGGGCCATGCTCTCGAACACTTGGTCGCGGGGATCAGCGCGTACTTCAGGCCGGCGTCCTCGGCGTTGACCACCCAGTCTGGCACCCCGGCCATGGCCTGGGCCTTGTTGGCCGAGAACAGCTGCCACACGCCCGAGGGCCGGCGGCCTGGATGTCGACGTCGTCCTTGCTCAGCCCGGCCTTGCGCAGCGAGGCGAGCAGGGCGTAGTAGGTGGTGTCGGAGTAGGACATCACGGTCAGGGTCTTGCCCTTGAGCTGCTTGATCGACTGGATGTTCTCGTCGGCATTGGTGGCGATCATGGTCACGCCACCGCCGCCAAGCACGGCCACCGCGCGCACCGGAATGCCGTTGGGGCGGACGATGATCGGGGTGTCGCCGATGGCGCCGCCGACCAGCGCGTTGCCGGCGCCAATCTGCTTGGCCACATCGACCCCGCCCTTGGCGGCGATGAAGGTCAGGTCCAGGTCCTGGGCCTGGTAGTAGCCTTTTTCCTTGGCGATGATCCACGGCGCGAAGGCCGGCAGGCTGGGGGCGCAGGCAGCAGGTAGGTGACCTTGGTCGGTTCGGCCTGGGCCTGTGCGGCCAGGTTCAGGGCGAGTGCGGCCAAAGCTGCGTGCGCGACGCGCTTGAAGGTAGTGGTGAACATGCTAACTCCCAAGTGGTGAGTGAGGCGTCGGTCAGTGCAGGTCGTGGTCTTCGCCGACTTTCAGCAGTTCCATCAAACGGCCTGCCAACGGGCCGATTTCCGGAAGCTTGCGGCGCTCCAGCGGGTTGTCGCGGTGCGGCAGGTCGATTTCGATTTCTTCGATGATCGTGCCGGGGCGGGCGCTCATCACCAGCAGGCGATCTGACAGGGCGATGGCCTCGACCAGGTCATGGGTGATGAACAGCGCGGTCTTTTTCTCTTCGAACAGCATCCGCGCCAGGTCTTGCTGAAGGATCATCTTGGTCTGGGCGTCGAGGGCCGAGAACGGTTCGTCGAGGAATAGCACTTCCGGCTGGATGGCCAGGGTGCGGGCCAGGGCGGCGCGTTGGCGCATGCCACCGGACAGCTGGAACGGGTAGTGGTCGGCAAAGCCTTGCAGGTGGCAACGCGTGAGCAGATCCTCGGCGATGGCTTTGCGTTCGGCGGCCGGCATGCCCTGGATTTCCAGGCCCAGTTCGACATTGCGGCGGATGCTGCGCCAGGGCATCAGCAAGTCCTTCTGCAACATGAAGGCGACCTTGCCCACCGGGCCGTTGACCCGTTCGCCGCTGACCAGCACTTCACCTTCGGTTGGCTTGTACAGGCCGGAACCCATGTTGAGGATGGTGCTCTTGCCGCAGCCGGAAGGGCCGATGATCGAAACCACTTCACCGCGACGGATCTGGAAGTTCACGCCGCGGATGGCGAACGGCGCTTCGGTCTGCCCTTTGGCGGGGAAGGCCTTGCCGACATTGCGGAACTCGATTTCCGTTGGCGCCGGGTTGTCCTTGGGGTGTGGTGCATTCCACTGCGGGGCGATTGCGTACATCTCTTTCACAGCCATGGGAGTGTTCTCTGGTCTGTTTTATAGGTGATACGCCGTTTAGTGCATGAACAATGCCAGTTGTGTCATTTCTGTTAAATAATCAGAAAAGCCTTATTTATTATTAAGTTACGAATATGTAGGTGGTTTTGAGTTGTTTTATATATGAAACAAGGTTTTTTATATGGCACGAAAATGCCCAGCAACCGCGCACGAAGGAGGGCGCGTGCGTGGGAGTTGGGCATTTTGGGGTAACGGGAGAGGGGTGGGTTTTACAGGTGAAACAGAGGTGGATTCATCGCCGGCAAGCCGGCTCCCACAGGTTATCTAATTGCCTTGAGAGCGGTGGCGTACCTGTGGGAGCCGGCTTGCCGGCGATTGGCAGCTAAGCGTTACGCGAAGGCCTGAGCACCAGCCACAGCGCCACACCAATCAGCAACCCGCCATACAGGTGCCCCATGGACAGCGACTCCTCCAGCAGCCAGGCACCCCACAGCACCCCGAACACAGGAATCAGAAAGGTCACGGTACTGGCCTTGACCGGCCCGATCTCCGCAAGCAGACGGAAGTACAGGATGTAGGCGAAGGCCGTGCACACCAGGCCCAACCCCAGCAGCGACAACCACACCTGCCAACCGCCCCAGCTGGCAGGCGGCTGGGTCAGTGCGCTCCAGGCGAACAGCGGCGTCATCATCAAGGTGGCGCCAAGCATGCTGCCCAACGCCGAGAGGCGGCTGTCCAGCCCGCTGATCCAGCGTCGTGCCAGGAAGCCGGCAAAGCCATAGCAGGTGGTGGCCGCCAGGCATGCCAGGCGCCTTGCAGCAGGGCCAGGTCCAGGGCCACGGGGCCGGCGCCGCTGAGAATGCCGACACCGAACAGGCCAAGGAAGATGCCGCACAGCTTGGGCAGAGTCATCGGTTCGCGGAAACACAGGGCACCGATCAGGACGCCCATCAGCGGTGTGGTGGCGTTGAAAATGGCTGAATAGCCGGCGGGCAGAACCTGCGCGGCGACCGAATAGAAGGTGGCCGGGATGCCAGAGTTGATCATGCCCAGCACCAGGCAGGCCCCCAGTTTGCCCTCGAAATTCCAGCGTACGCGGGCCACGGCGAGGATGGCGATCAGCCCGAGGCCGGCGATCGAGACCGGAAGAATGCGGTGGGTACGGTACCCAGTTCCGGCGCGATGATGCGCATGAACAGGAAGCTCGCCCCCAGACGGCGGCAAGGGTCAGCAGGCGGGCTAGGGCGATGGGGCTCACAGCAATCTCCGGATACAAGGCAGGGCGCGAGTGTACGTCAGGGGGCGGGGTGTTTCTTGTGCTTTCTTGCGGTGTAAATCTGCTTTGGCCTCATCGCCGGCAAGCCGGCTCCCACAGGTACTGCGCTGGTCTCGAGGCCGGTGCGGTCCATGTGGGAGCCGGCTTGCCGGCGATGAGGCCAAGGCAGGCACCACAAATTCCCCGGCGTCTAAGCTGTCTATCTCAACCCGCACCCAGGTGTCGCGCATGACCCAGCACTGGCCGGCCAACGAATCGCCCGCATGATCCTCGATGGCTTCGACGATTACCGCGAACACTTTCGCCGCATCACCCTCGGGGCCCGCGAGCGCTTCGAGCAGGCGCGCTGGCAGGATATTCAGCTGGCCGCTGCCGCACGCATCAACCTGTACGAGCAGAAAGTCGGTGAGGTCAACGGTTGGTTGCGCGACGGCTTCGATGAAGAGGTGCTGCTGGAAGTGGGGCAGTGGCCCTTGGTCAAAAGCGCTTACATCAGCCTGATCGACCCGCGCCTGGACGATGAACTGTCGGAAACCTGGTACAACTCGCTGTTCTGCAGCCTGTTCAGCCATGACCAGATCAGCGATGGTTGCATGTTCATCCACACCACCCGACCTTCGATGCGCAGCCATGAGCGGGCCGCGCAAACCCGTACCTACGCGGCAGACGGCGGCCTCAAGGGGCTGCTGCGGGGTATCCTGGCCGATTACCCGTTCGATGTATCTTACGGTGATCTGGAAGGCGACCTTGCGCGCCTGGAAGAGCAACTGCGCGAAAGCCTGCCGGACTGGGTATGCAAGGACCCGGCCCTGGCCGTGGAACTGTTCTCGCCGGTGCTGTACCGCAACAAGGGCGCCTACCTGGTGGGCCGCCTGCACACGCTGGACGAGCAGTGGCCGCTGGTGATCCCCTTGCTGCACCGCGAAGGCCACGGCATCGAAGCGGATGCCTTGATTACCGATGAGGCCGAGGTGTCGATCATCTTTTCCTTCACTCGCTCTTACTTCATGGTCGATGTGCCGGTGCCAGCGGAGTTCGTCAACTTTCTCAAGCGTATTCTGCCGGGCAAGCACATCGCCGAGCTGTACACCTCCATCGGCTTCTACAAGCACGGCAAGTCGGAGTTCTATCGAGCGCTGATCAACCACCTGGCCGGCAGTGACGATCGTTTCATCATGGCCCCTGGTGTGCGTGGCATGGTCATGAGCGTGTTCACCCTGCCGGGGTTCAACACGGTGTTCAAGATCATCAAGGACCGCTTCTCGCCGTCCAAGACCGTCGACCGTGCGACGGTGATCGACAAGTACCGCCTGGTGAAGAGCGTCGACCGGGTGGGGCGTATGGCCGATACCCAGGAATTCGCCGATTTTCGCTTTCCCAAGGCCAAGTTCGAAGCCGATTGCCTGGCTGAGTTACTGGAAGTGGCGCCCTCGACCGTGGCCCTTGAGGGCGACACGGTGCTGATTCGCCACTGTTGGACCGAGCGGCGCATGACGCCGCTCAACCTGTATCTGGAGCAGGCCAGCGAAGCACAGGTGCTGGAGGCGCTGGAGGACTACGGCCTGGCCATCAAGCAACTGGCGGCGGCGAATATCTTCCCGGGCGACATGTTGTTGAAGAACTTTGGAGTGACCCGCCACGGGCGCGTGGTGTTCTACGACTATGACGAGATCAGTTTCCTCACCGAGGTGAATTTCCGCCACATCCCGCCACCGCGCTACCCGGAGGACGAGATGTCGGGCGAGCCGTGGTACTCCATTGGGCCGCACGATGTGTTTCCCGAAGAATTTCCGCCATTTCTGTTCGCCGATATCGGCCAGCGGCGGCTGTTCAGTCGCTTGCATGGGGAGCTGTATGACGCCGATTACTGGAAGGGACTGCAGGCGGCTATCCGGGAAGGGAAGGTGATCGATGTGTTTCCGTATCGGCGCAAGGGGCGGTGAGTTGGATGGTCTGTACTGGCCTCATCGTCGGCAAGCCGGCTCCCACAGGTAGTGCAGTGATCTCAAGATCGGCGCAGTAAATGTGGGAGCCGGCTTGCCGGCGATGAGGCCGTCACGGGCTACGCAGGCATTTGAGTTCGCTGAAATCGGTGCGCACTTCAGCCAGACGTTGCTGCAGGAATGTGCGCTGGGCGGGCGTGCTCAGGTGCATCATGTCCACCAACAGGCTGCGCGCCTGCTGTTCGGTGTTCTGGTAGGCGATGCGGTAATCCGCTGTCCACAGGCTCTCCTTGCGTTGCAGCAGCTGCGCCAGACGGGGTTCGAAGCTGGCGTCGTTGCGCTGGTTCATGGCCAGCATCAGTTGCTGCTGCCAGTGGGCGCGGTTGGTGATCCATTCGCGGTTCTGGTCGCCCAACGACTGGGACCAGGCCTTGATGCGCTGGCGCTGAGCTGTGTTCAGTTCGCCGAACCAGGGCGTCAGGCGCTTTTCCATGCGCTCGGTGCGCCGCTTGATCTGTTGTTCCAGGGGGTATCCACGTACTTTTCTGGCGTTCGCTGATGTCCTCGCGAAAAGCCTCGCGCATTTCAGCCACCTGGGCGTCGCTCATGCCCGCAGCAGTTCGGTGGCCGATGGGGTGATTTCCTTGGCCACCCGACCAATGGCCTGGCGTGCTTCATCGGTGCGCTGCTGCAGGGTCTGGTCGGTTACCTGGTCTTCGGCGACCATCGTGCGCACCCGGTCGAGCCAGTCGAGGTAACCGGGCAGTTGGGTCTTGCAGTGCCACGCCAGGTGCTGCTTGAGGCGTTCATCCAGCAAGGCCTTCTGGTCGCCGTTCATGTCCAGGTAGTCGGTCAGCGACCACGGCACCAAACGGTCGAGGTTGCGGTAGGCCAGGTCGATCCGGTTGCACGCCACCAGGGCCAGGGCGACGCCTATGGCAATGAGCAAGGTTTTGAGCAGGCGAACATGCATGGGCGAGTCCTTGCAGGGGTTGGCCAGTCGGTAGACGTAAAGGGTTCACGGCGGTTCCGACGATTGAATCAGTGGTCGGGCAGCGCCGTGGCTTCAGGTGTAGAATAGCCGCCTTGTCTTGAGGAACATCGGAAATGGCTCTGCTTGGGCGTTACAACAGTTTGCAAATCGTGAAACACGTGGAATTCGGCCTGTACCTGGACGGCGGTGCCGACGGCGAAATCCTGCTGCCCAGGCGTTACATTCCCAAGGACACGCCGACCGAAGTCGACGACTGGCTCAACGTGTTCATCTATCTGGATAGCGAAGATCAGCTGATCGCCACCACCGAGAAGCCCAAATTGCAGGTGGGTGGGTTCGCCAGCCTCAAGGTCAAGGACATCAACAATGCCGGCATCTTCTTCGATTGGGGCCTTTCCAAGGACCTGCTGATGCCTTACTCGGAAGAGTCTCGGCCACTGAAGATCGGTGACTACTGCGTGGTGCATGCCTACCTGGACAAGCGCACCCGCCGCATCACCGCCACCGCGCGCCTGGACCGCTACCTGGACCGCACCCCGGCGGATTACTCCGTTGGCCAGCCGGTCGAGCTGCTGGTGGCCGGGGAAACGCCCATGGGCTTCAAGGCCATCATCAACAACCGCCACTGGGGCCTGATCCACAAGAACGAGGTGTTCAAGTTCCTGCGTTCGGGCATGCATGTGGAAGGCTTCATCAAGGAAATTCGCCACGACGGCAAGATCGCCTTGAGCCTGCAGCCGGTCGGCAAGGCGCTGGGCGATAACCTGCAAGAGCAGATCATGGCGCGCCTGGAGGCGGAGGGCGGGGTACTGGCGGTGTGCGACAAGAGCACCCCGGAAGTGATCAGCCAGCTGTTCAACGTCAGCAAGGGCAACTTCAAGAAGGCCATTGGTGCGTTGTTCAAGCAAGGCCGGATCGTCATCCATGACGATCGCATCGAGCGGGCCTGATCAGGCCTGGACGAAGGCCTTGAAGTCCAGATGCTCGCCGCCCGGACGGGTATCGCGCAGCAGTGAATCGCGGTCGGCGCTAAGGGCCAGGCTGATGGTCGAGCGGCGCTTGCCCGGGTTGCGCACTTCCATTTGCTCTTGATGGGCACGCAGGAAGTTGGTGGGCACCTTCAGGTGCTGCAACTCGTCGCTTTCCGGGGTGTGCAGCAGCAGGTTGACCCAGTCGGGCTGGCCTTTGCGCAGCAGCGCCACCGGCACCTCGAACCACCACAGGTTGCGTTTGCGGTCGAGGATGGCGAACAGGGTATTGGTGCTGTTGAGCACCGGGTTGGCCAGTGCTTCGTTGCGTCGAGCGATGGCGGCGGGTTTGTCGAGTTTCATGCAGGTTCCTGCGGGTTGACGCTTGATAAGGCCTGCATTGTGAGGGGTGGCCGGTAACGGGGCAAGGTTTGTTGCCCCTATCGCCGGCAAGCCGGCTCCCACAGGTACTGCAGTGACCTGTGGGAGCCGGCTTGCCGGCGATGGGGCCGATGGGTTCAGCGATGAAGTGGTTGGCTCAACTCAGACGTTGCGCCATCAGCGGTGGTGACTGTCGCGGTAAAACTGCGCAATTGCCCGGCGTTTTCCAGCGTCTGGGCAAATTTCGCCTTGCCGTCCTGGTCACTGTTCACCAGCACTTCACCCAGATACTGCTCCGCCTCGGTTCCGTTGCCTTCGGCATTACCAAACAATTCGACCCGCAACAGGCTGGATGCCGGCCCTGTCACCTCACCCTGCAATACCTCACCCTGCAGCGCAATCAGCCGGGGCGCCTGCTGGTTATGGTTGGGCAACGGCTGGCACGGCTTGGTTCGCCGTTGCCATCACAGATGATGGCCTGGTCTTTCTTCGCCAAATCCGCACCCACCCCGCGTGACCCCACGTACAGCGCATGGGCCTGTGCTGGCACACCAAAGACGATGGCGCCGGTGCGCTGGTCGGGCACGCAGGAGCCGCCGGCCTCGCAGCGGCGAATGTCCTGGCTGTTGCCCCAGATACGGTTGGCGGTGAGGCGCGTGGCGGTGACATCAGGCTCCGGGCGCAAGGCCACGCCGATGCGGTTGCCGTGAATCAGGTTGCCATCGAGGATATTGCCTTCGCCGGTGACGCTGACGCCGTTGGAGTTGCCGGTGAAGGTGTTGGCCCCAGGTAGTTGCGCTTGCCCCAGTTGATCTGCAGCCCGTCGGAGTAGTTCTCGAAGCGGTTGCGTACCACGCTGTTGTCGTTGCCCAGCAGAATCTCGATGCCTTGAGAGGGCTCCGGGTTGGCCGCAGTGGAGCGGAACAGGTTGTCGGCCACCAGGTTGAACGCCGCGCCACGGGTGAGCTCCAGGCCGTCGCCGTTGTCGATCAACTGGTTGCGCAGCACCTTGTTGTTGACCGTGGTGGTGGCGGTCGGGTTGCCGGCCCCGTCGTCGCCGGTGAGCATGATCCCGGCGCCGCCTTTGTTGGCCACGATGCGGTTGTCTTCGATGACGTTGCCACTGGCGCGGTTGACCAGAATGCCGATGCAGAAGTTGCGCACTTCCAGGCCGCTCAGGTGCACGCCTTGAGTGT
Source organism: Pseudomonas sp. Teo4 (assembly GCF_034387475.1). Taxonomy (NCBI): domain Bacteria; kingdom Pseudomonadati; phylum Pseudomonadota; class Gammaproteobacteria; order Pseudomonadales; family Pseudomonadaceae; genus Pseudomonas; species Pseudomonas sp. Teo4. The sequence continues at coordinate 3,417,062 of NZ_JAXCIL010000001.1, read as the reverse complement.
CACGCAGCACCAGCCCAGGGTTGGTGGTGGTGCGCACATTGGTGCCGTATTGCCCTGGCAGCGCGCCGGGGCAGGTGTGCACGCCCTGGTCCTTGATATAGCCGGAGCCGTCGATGGCGATGTACTGGCCGTCGCGGGCCCACGACAGGCCGGTGATGCGCACCGGGCCCTTGATTTCCGGCAGGGCGCGGGTCGGACGGATCACATAGGGCGGTTTGCCCACCGCGGCGATGTCGATGCGGTAGTGGCCAGGGTTCTGGTTGCTGGTCTCGATCGCCCAGCGCAGGCTGCCGGGTTGGCCGTCGTCGGCATAATGGTCGACGCGCAGGGTTTCGCTGCTGGCCGGTGCGGCGGCAAGAGCGGGCAGGGGGAGCAGGGCAGCAAGGCTGCGAGCACGGGCATCAAACGCATGGTGCGGGTTTCCGGTAACGATTGTTCTTATCGAAGGCAGCCTGCTTCGGGCTGCCCTTTGCAGGTGATTCTAGGGGAGAGGTGGGGCGCTGCGCAGAGCGTTGCGGCCAATTCGGTGCGGTATTCGCCCTGCTTTACCGCCCGGCATGCCGTGGGCAAATCCAGTGAAACTCTTGGCGAAGGCCCCGGTCAACCGACTGTCGACACGGTTCACGTGTCTGAACTTGCAGGAGATTTGCCATGAGCGGCACCAAAGACAAAGTCAAAGGTCTGGCCAACGAGGCCATGGGCAACGTCAAGCAAGGCATCGGCAAGGCGACCGATAACGAGAAGCTGCGCGCCGAAGGGCGCGCCCAGGAACTGAAAGGCGAGGCGCAGCAGATCAAGGGTGACATCAAGGATGCAGTGAAAAAGCCCTGATTGATTGTTTCGTGCCGACTGTGGGAACGGTGTTGTCCGCTCCCACAGGGCGGTCGCTTTTTCTGAAAGTCGGCAGGGAGCAGTACATCGGTTGCGTGGTCTATTAGACTTCTCTGTTGTACTGATCAAGCGGCGAAAGGAGACGCTATGATTTTCCCCGACCTGCGCGGCCTGCCCCTGCACCGCGTGCTGGTGCGCACCGTCAGCGAATTTCTCGATGACGAGATGTCCACCTATGCCTCGGCGTTGGCCTACCAGATGCTGTTTTCGCTGTTCCCTTTCCTGCTGTTTCTGATTGCCTTGATCGGTTTTCTGCACCTGCCGGACTTCTTCTCCTGGCTGCGCCTGCAATCGGAACTGGTACTGCCGCCGCAGGCCCTGGAGCAGGTCAACCCGGTGATCGACCAGTTGCAGCAATCCAAGGGTGGCTTGCTTTCAGTGGGTATCGTGATCGCGCTGTGGACCGCCTCGGCGGGTGTGCGCTTGATGATGAGCGCGATGAACGCCGCCTACGATGTGCCCGAAGGCCGGCCAGTGTGGAAGCGCATTCCGCTGTCGATCATCTACACCGTGGGCATCGCTGGCATGTTGCTGGCTGCAGCAGCATTGATGGTGCTGGGGCCGCAGGTCATGGAGTGGATCGCCTCCCAGGTCGGCATGCAGGAGGTGATCGTCACGGTGTGGACCATCCTGCGTTGGCCGGCGATCATCATCCTGATGATGGTGGCGGTAGCGTTGATCTATTACGTCATGCCAGATGTGAAGCAGAAGTTTCGCTTCATCACGCCGGGTTCGGTGCTGGCCGTGGTGGTGTGGATCATCGCGTCTCTGGCCTTTGGTTACTACGTGAAGACCTTCGCGGACTACAACGCGATGTACGGCAGCATTGGTGCAATCATCGTGCTGTTGCTGTATTTCTATATTTCCGCCGCCGTGCTGTTGCTGGGGGCGGAAATGAATGCAGTGATCGAGCACATGTCGTCCGAAGGCAAGAACCCTGGTGAAAAAGATTTCGACGGCAAGAAATCCAGGGAGACGCTGACAGTGCTTGGCCATGAGCACCCGATTCCTACCGAGCCTCAACCTTCCGAGCCGACACCCCGATGATCCGCGAGATTCTGAAGATGGGCGACGAGCGCTTGCTGCGCATCGCCCCTCCGGTGCCTGACGACCTGATCGGCAGCGCCGAACTGCAGCAACTGATCGACGACATGTTCGAAACCATGGCCCATGTGGGCGGTGTAGGCCTGGCCGCACCGCAGATCGGCATCGACCTGCAACTGGTCATCTTCGGGTTCGAGCGCAGCGAGCGCTACCCGGATGCCGAGCCCGTTCCGCAGACCATTCTGCTCAACCCGGTGATCACGCCCATGTCCACCGAGATCGAGGACGGCTGGGAGGGTTGCCTGTCAGTGCCCGGCCTGCGCGGGGTGGTGCCGCGCTACAAGCACATCCGCTACGAAGGTATCGACCCCAGGGCAACCCGATCAACCGCTTCGCCGACGGGTTCCATGCCCGGGTGGTGCAGCATGAGTGCGATCACCTGATCGGGCGGCTGTACCCCTCGCGCATTCAGGATTTCGCCAAGTTCGGATTCACCGAGGTGCTGTTCCCGGGCTGGATGCCAGCGACGACTGATCGCGTACCAGTGCCACCAGGCGTTTGTTGCGCTGGTAGCGCGCCAGGCGAGCGGCGAGGGCTTCGGGTAGCTGTTCGGCGGTTTCGAATGCCAGGCGCTGGTAGAAGGGAGTCAGGTCGGGGTGGCAGAACAGCCAGACAGGGCCGCGCCTTTCAGCCAAAGCGGCTTCTATCAATTGCCCCGCCACGCCCTGGTTGCGCTGCTCAGGGGCGACGAACAGCCCCGTGAGCCAGTGGCCGTTTTCGATGGCGGACAGGCTCAGGCCTGCAATGATCTCGTTGCGCCGTGCTACCCACAGTTCTCCCTCGCTGGCGGCGCGCATGCGTGAGCCGTGCTGGCGGTAGAAGTGGTCGAGCAGGCGGCGCTCGACAGTGTTCAGTTGGGTGCAGTGCAGCGTGGACATGCTTGATCCGAGTAATGGGTTGTCTGTGCTGGCCTCATCGCCGGCAAGCCGGCTCCCACATGGACCGCGTCGACCACCTGTAGGAGCCGGCTTGCCGGCGATGAGGCCGGTACAGGCAGTATTTTCATACAAGTTCGACGTTGATATGGAAAAACATGCGGGAGAGGCTCTAGGCCAGTATCTTGGGGCGATTTTGTCGCAGATTGTTGCAAATCCCGCAAGGGTGAATGTCCGACTTTGGGGTTCAACTATTCAAAGGCGGGAGTAGACTTTCAAACATCCCCCCAGCAGTACGACGAAGCGGGATCGGTACTTCGTGTCATCTTCCTTCAAGATGACAACTTCTCCGCGCCATTGACGGCATATTGAAGTCAATCGATCAGCTTGATTGCTTTAAAGGCCAACCCACATGAAACCATTACTGATTCTTGCATTGGTCGGTATGTCCTCGCTCGCCCTCGCAGACGAGGCCAAACCTGTCTCCACCGAGCCTGTGGCCCAGCAGTACGACTACTCCATGAACCTGGACATCAAACGGGTGATCAACCTGTCGACCATCCCCAATGTCTGCGAAGTGGTACCTGCGACCATGACCTATGAAGACCACCAGGGCAGGTGCATACCATTCAGTACCGCGCCATGGGCGAGGGCTGCCAGCAAGGCTGATTGTCTGACCCTTCACGGGTAAACCCGCTCCTGCAGACCGAAACAGGGCTGCGGGGGCGGCTTTGATCCATCAAGCTGACAGCACCCGACGCACGACCTCCAAGCCCTTCATCAGCTCGGCTCGGCTGCCCGCCGCCGACAGGCTGATACGCACCGCTTGCTCCTCGCTCGCGCCCACGGCGAAAACACTCGCCGGCACGATTTCTACACGTTGCGCCCGACATTCCGCCACCACCTTGTCAGCACCTCGCGAGGCGGCCACCCAGGCATGGGGCGCGGGTTCGCTGGCGTTGCACAACGCACCTCCAAGCACCTTGCGCGCCAGGCGCCAGCGTTCGCCGACTTCCGCGCGCTGCCAGGCCAGCCGCCGCGCCGCAGTACCGTCTTCGATCCACTGGCAGGCAACCTGCAGGTTCAACGGTGAAACCGACCAATGGCTGGCCTTGGAGTAAGGATCGACCTGCTCCAGCAGGCGTGGGCTGGCCACGATCCAGCCGAGCCTCAGCCCGGCGGCCACAGTCTTGGACAAGCTGCTGATCAACACGCCGTGCTCGCCCAACAAGGGGTAGAGAGGCGCGCGGTCGCTGAGGGCGCCGTAGACATCATCCTCGATCACCAGCAGTCCAAGGCGTTCAACCACTTCGGCAATTGCCCGGCGGCGAGTGTCGTCCATGAAGGCGCCAGTGGGGTTGTGCAGGGTCGGGGTGGTGACCAGCACCCGTGCACCGCTGGCACGGGCAACCCGGTCCAGCTCATCCGGTCGCAGGCCCTGGTCGTCCAGCGCCACACCGTGCACCGGCAGGCGCAGCTGTCGGCAGGCCGCCTTGATGCCGGGGGCGGTCAGTGCCTCGAGCATGACCGGCTCGCCGTTCTGGCAGAACGACTGCAGCAGCAAGGTGAGCGCCTGCTGGGCGCCTGCGCACATCAACAAATCGTCCGCCGCCAACGCCAGGCCGCGATTGGCCAGCCAGCGGGCGCCCTGGAGCCTGCCCAGCAGCAACTGTTGCGGGCCCAGGTAATGATCGAGCAGGTGACTCTGCCCCTGTGTCAGCAGGGCCTGCAGGCTAACGTGCAGATCTGGGGTGGCGGGGTCGACCACTGGCACGTTGGTCGACAGGTCGATCAGTGCGTCCAGCGGGTCATGCTGCTTGAGGCGAAACAGCGTTGCTTCCTGGCTACCGGCCAGCACATAGGTGCCACGCCCGACTTCGCCAGCCACCAGATGACGGGCGGCGGCCTCGCGGTAGGCTTGCTGCGTGGTGCTGGGGTTCAACCCCAGCTTCCAGGCCAGGCGACGCTGGGGTGGCAGGCGGTCGCCGACCTTGAGTGTTCCACATTCGATGGCGCTGGCGATGGCGTCCACCAGCGCCAGGTAGCGTGGCCGGCCGTCGTCGACGAGTTCGGGTATCCACATGAAATTGCTGCCCATGCAATATAAGGATTTACCCATACAATGCCCGGCACATAGGATCGGATCAACCTCTTGCCCATGAAGGATGACCGCCATGTTCGACCTTACCGCCTTGCGTGAAGCCGCCGCATTCGTTCACCAGCACGTACCCGCCACCCCGCAGCATGCCTGGCCATTGCTGGCTGCGCGGCTGGGCTGCCAGGTGTGGGTCAAGCACGAGAATCATGCGCCCACCGGGGCCTTCAAGGTACGCGGCGGGCTGGTGTATGTGCGCTCATTGCTGGAGGGCGGCACGCCACCCCGTGGCCTGGTCACTGCGACCCGTGGCAACCATGGCCAGAGCATGGCCTTGGCGGCACGTCAGGCCGGCCTGCCATTGGTGATCGTGGTGCCGCAAGGCAACTCCCGGGAGAAGAACGCTGCCATGCGTGCGCTGGGCGCCGAGCTGGTCGAGTATGGCGTGGACTTTGACGTGGCCCGTGAAGAGGCCGGGCGAATGGCCGCCGAGCTGGGCTACACCATGGTGCCCTCGTTCCACCCTGAGCTGGTGCGTGGGGTGGCGACCTACGCCCTGGAGCTGTTCGAGGCCGTGCAAGAACTGGACTGCGTGTATGTGCCGATCGGCATGGGCTCGGGCATTTGCGGGCTGATCCAGGCGCGCAATCTGCTGGGCTTGAACACTGAAATCGTGGGTGTGGTTTCCAGTGCGGCGGATGCTTATGCGCAGAGCTTCGAGCAAGGACGCATCGTCACTACGGCCACCGCCGAGACCTTCGCCGATGGCATGGCCTGCCGGGTGCCCCATGCCGATGCCTTCGCCCTGGTGCGCGAGCACGCGGCCCGTATCGTGCGGGTGGACGACAGCGAAATCGCCGAAGCCATGCGCCTGTATCACGAAACTACCCACAACACGGCTGAAGGCGCTGGGGCTGCGGCGTTGGCAGCGCTCATGCAGGAGCGTGGCAAGCAGGCTGGCAAGCGTGTGGCGGTGGTGTTGAGTGGGGCTAATGTGGATCGTGAGCGGTATGCGGAGGTTTTGCGGGGGTGAAAGATCTTGAATGAAAGTCGGGGAAAAAGTGCTATCTTATTTTGATAGCATCTTTCGATGAACACTCGATACCGCAAGATCAGCGAAGCAATTTTCAGAACGCCCACCACGGCGTCATTGGCTTTCTCCGAGATCGAGGCCTTGGTGCTTTATCTCGGAGGGCAAGTGCACGAGCGGCAGGGTTCCAGGGTCAAGCTCGTGCTTCGTGGGCAACTCTGGAGATGCCATCGACCGCACCCAGGTAAGGAAGCCAAGCGGTATCAGATAGAAGAGGCCCGCGAATTTCTCTTGCGGGCAGGAGTCAGCCTATGAGTTGCATGCGTTACAAGGGTTATGCCGCCCGTATCGAATACGATGAGCGTGACGACATCTTTGTCGGCCGCGTGCTCGGCATCCGAGACATCATCAGTTTTCACGCAAGCTCCGTTCCCGAGTTGCATGAAGCGTTTCGCGAGGCTCTGGACGATTACCTGGCCGATTGTGCAGAGCAGGGTATCAGTCCGGAGAAGCCCGCTTCCGGCAAGGTCATGCTGCGTATACGGCCAGAGGTTCACGCGGCTGCGAGTGTTGCTGCGCGTGCCGCAGGCAAGAGCTTGAACCAGTGGGCTGACGAAGTGTTCGAGCAAGCGACATTGGCCTGACCAAGCGCAATTACTTCCAATACAGCGCGCACTCGTGCGTGCTGAAATGGCGCTTGTCTTCAACGTGTAGCCGAGCCCTCGATGCCTTTTTCCAACGGTTTTCTCCTCAGCCTGTCCCTGTGCCTGGACATCGGCGTGGCCAACATCGCCATGATCACCCTGGCCATGCAGCGTGGTTTTCTTCAAGGCTTCTGGCTGGGCCTTGGCACCTGTGTGGGTGACCTGCTCTACGCGGTGGCGGCGTTGGCCGGGATGACCGTTCTGCTGCAGTTCGAAGCCGTGCGCTGGGTCCTGTGGCTGGGTGGCTCGGCGATGCTGGTGTGGTTCGCGTTGAAAATGCTGCTGGCGGCCTGGCGAGGCGGGCACATGGAGGCGCGAGGGCAGGTGGTGGTGGAGTCGGGGTGGCGGGAATTCCTGCGGGGATCTTTCTGGCCATGTCGTCGCCCAGCGCCATTCTGTGGTTCGCGGCAGTTGGCGGGGTGCTGATCTCCCGCTCCGGGGGCGGTAGCCTGGTCGAAGCCGGGCTGTTCCTCGGTGGTTTCTTCGCGGCCGGGCTGGTCTGGTGCCTGTCCCTGTGTGGTATCGCCAGCCATGGCGGGCGCTTGCTGGGTGACCGCTTGCTGACCTGGTCCTACCTGCTGTCGGCGGCGATTTTCTGTTATTTCGCGGTATATGTGGTCGTTTCCGGCTACCGCGAATTCATTCTGGCAAGCCCGCCTTTGTAAACGGTCGAATACTGGTGCGGGGTGACGCCGTGGACGCGGCGGAAGGCCGTGATGAAGTGGCTCTGGTCGTAGAAGCCCAGACCCAATGCCACATCCTGGGGATGCAGGCCCAGCCGCAGACGTTGGCGGGCTTCGATCAGACGCAGTTGCATGTGGTACTGCAACGGGCCTAGTCCGGTGGCTTTCTTGAAGCAGCGCACGTAGTGGTACTTGCTCAGGCCGGCAATGCTCGCCAACTGCTCCAGTTGCAAACGCTGTCCAAGATGGGCACGCATATAGGCGACGCTACGGTCGATGGCAGGCGCCTGCTCGCCGGGGCGCACTGACGATTGTTCGAGCAACTGTGCGAACAGCAGCAGTTGCGCCTGCTCCTGATCGTGCGCAGAGGCGCGGCCAGCTCTGCCAGCGCCTTGAACAGCCCCGGTGTTGCAACACGCCTTGCTCGAAGCTGGGTGCCTGCCGGGTGGAGCGCAGGTTTTCCTGGTCGATCACCTGGCACAGCGCTTCGGCCGACAAATGCACGCTGATGTATTCGACAGGCTCCGCGCCGAAGGCCGAGCCTTGCACGGCCAAGGGGTTGTAGAGCGTTACCTGGCCGGGCAGCACGTCCAGTTCGCGTCCGTCCAGCCAGATGCGTTCGTGCCCACTCAGGTTCGCACCCAGTACATACTCATCGTGGGTATGCCGGGCAAAGCTGGCGCCACCTGCGGCACGCACCCACGAAAGTTCGAGCTGGGGGCACACATGCAGGGCTTCGCAGGTCAGGGGCATGGGTCAAAATCTGGTGGGCTGATCTGCGCTACGCTATCGAACCAGTGCAGGCCAGGCAATGCCTGGTTGGGCTTAATCAATGAGGCGACGGACATGAGCACACTGCCGATTCCCCCGCACGCTACGAGGATGGCCGAGCGCTGACACTCGCGGGTTTGTGCGAACGTTTCAACCTGAGCAACCTGAGTGGGTTGCCACTGTTGTGGCAGCGTTTCGTCGATCACGGTGGCGATGCGCCGTGGTTGTTTGGGCAAGACAGCTACGGTGTGTGCTATCACCCCGACGAGCGTGGTGGTTTCGACTACCTGGCGGCGGTCGAGGTGAGCGCCACCCGGGCGCTCCCCGAAGGGTTCACGACGTTGCAGCTGGCACCGCAACACTACGCAGTGTTCGAACATCGCGGCAGCCTGCAGGAATTGAAGGGCACCTTCCAAGGCCTGTTTGCCTGGTTGGCTCAGTCAGGCCTGCAGCAGGCCGACGCGGCCTTGTTCGAGCGCTATCCGGCAGGTTTCGACCCGGCGCACCCGGATGCGGCCATGGAAATCTGGGTGCCGTTGCAACGCAAATAATTTCATCGGCCTGTCGATTTCCCCGGCTACCGTTCGACCAAGAGGTGAGGGCGCAGGACACACCTGCGCCAAACTGCTCATGACCGAGCGCAGGAGTTCGCCGATGAACAGCGCAGCCGAAACCGAAATCCGTCAACTCATCGATACCTGGATGCAGGCCGTACGTGATCGCGACCTGGATGGCATCGCCGCGCCCTATGCCGACGATATCGTCGCCTTCGACGCCATCAAGGAACTGCAGTTCAAGGGCAAGGCCGCCTACCGGGCGCATTGGGAAATGTGCATGGGGTTCTGCACCGGGCCGATGATTTTCGAGCTTGCCCAACTCACCGTCCACGCAGATGGCGACCTGGGCCTGGCCCACTGGCTCAACCGTTGCGGCCCGTCGGATGACGAAAGCCAGTGCGGCTTCATGCGCGCCACAGTCGGCTACCGCCGCCGCGCCGGGCAATGGCAAGTCATTCACGAGCACTGGTCGGCGCCGTTCGACATGGAAACGCAAAAAGCACTGTTCGATCTCAAGCCTTGAGCCGATATCGCCAAACGCACTGTTTCAATGCCCTGGAGGCGACCATGAAATACCTGTGCCTGGTCTATTGTGACGAAGGGCTGCTGCACAGCCTGCCCGACAGCCCGGAAGACGCCGAATGCATGGCTTACGCACAGTCATTGCAAAACTCGGGGCGCATGCTGGCGGCCGAGGCGCTCAAGCCGGTGCAGACCGCCACCACGGTGCGCATGCGGGGTGGCCGCATGAGCCTCACCGATGGGCCGTTCGCCGAAACCAAGGAGCAACTGGCCGGCTTTTACCTGGTAGATGCCCGGGACTTGAACGAAGCCTTGAATATTGCCAAGGGCATACCGGCGGCACGGGTCGGCAGCGTGGAAGTTCGGCCGGTGCGTGATCTGCAACCCTGACCTGAGCGGAGAACAACAAGAATGACGCTGGCACCCTCTGCAGAAGCGAAACATGAACTGTCCATCAGCCGCCTGATCGATGCGCCGCCTGCCAAAGTGTTCCGAGCCTGGACCGAACCTGAATGGCTGATGCAGTGGTGGGGACCCCATGGCATGACCACCCCCGAATGCGAGATGCAGCTGTGGGTGGGCGGCCTGTTCCGCACCCTCATGCGCGCGCCCGACGGCAGTGAGTTCCCTACCCAGGGCGTGTTCCTTGAAATTGCCGCTCCCCGGCGCCTGGTGTTCACCGATGCCTTCGGCCCCGGTTGGGTACCGTCGGACAAGGCGTTCATGACGGCCGTCGTGACCTTTGACGAGGAGCAGGGCAAAACCCGCTATACCGCACGCGCCTGGCACTGGAGTGCCGCCGATAGTCGGGCCCATGAAGAAATGGGCTTCCATCAGGGCTGGGGAGAAAGCCTGGATCGCCTGGTGGAGGTGGTGACTCAGCGGATGCCGGACTGATGGCCGGCGTTGCGCAGGTACGTGCCGAAGTCGAGGCGGTGTACCGTCGCGATTCACGGCGCATTCTGGCCACCCTGATTCGTTTGCTTGGGGATTTCGACTTGGCCGAGGAGGCCATGCATGAAGCCTTCTTCATTGCCGTCGAACGTTGGCAGCAGGCGGGCATTCCTGATAATCCGCGGGCGTGGCTGGTGTCGACCGGCCGCTTCAAGGCCATCGACGCCTTGCGCCGACGTGCCCGATTCGACCGCTCCCAGGCAGACCTGATCATGCTCATCGAAGGACAGGGCCAGGACCCGAGCGAAGAAGAACTGCTGGCCGATGACCGCCTGCGGCTGATCTTCACCTGTTGCCACCCGGCACTGGCTGCGGATGCGCAGGTGCCTTTGACCCTGCGTGAAGTGTGCGACCTGACCACCGAGCAGATTGCCCGGGCCTTCCTGTTGAGCCCGGCGACCATCGCCCAGCGCATCGTGCGCGCCAAGGCGAAGATCCGCGATGCTGGCATCCCTTACCTGGTGCCGGAGCTGAACGAGTTGCCAGAGCGCCTGGAAAGTGTGCTGCGGGTGATCTACCTGGTGTTCAACGAAGGGTATTCGGCGTCATTCGGCGAGGCCCTTGTGCAGCAGGAGCTGACCGATGAGGCCATCCGCTTGGGCCGACTGCTGGTTGAGCTGCTGCCCGAGCCGGAAGTGATCGGCCTGTTGGCCTTGATGCTGTTGCAGGCGTCAAGGCTGCGGGCGCGAAGTGATGCGCAGGGCAATCTGGTGTTGCTGGAGCAACAGGACCGTAGCCTGTGGAACCATGAACAGATCGCTGAAGGCTGCGCGCTGGTACGTCAGGCGCTGCGCAGCCGGGCGTTCGGCGCTTATACCTTGCAGGCTGCGATTGCTGCGGTGCATGCCGAAGCCACGACGGCCGGGCAGACCGACTGGGCTGAGATTGTCGGGCTTTATGATGAGTTGTTGCGGCATTGGCCATCGCCCGTGGTCGCGCTCAATCGGGCGGTGGCGCTGGCCAAGCGCGATGGGCCGAGGCCGGATTACGGGCGGTAGAGGCGGTGCTGGCTGCCGGGGAGTTGCAGGATTACCACCTGGCGCATGCGGCTAGAGCTGAGCTGCATCATCAGTTGGGGAATGTGGAGCAGGCGCGTGTGGCCTGGAAGCGAGCGCTGGAGCTGACCCGGCAGGCGCCGGAGCGGCGGCATATAGAAGGTCGGCTGCGCGCGCTTGGGGGATGACGCTGCTGGCCCTATCGCCGCAAGCCGGTTCCCACAGGTACAGCGTTGATCTCGAGGTCGACGCGGTCAGTGTGGGAGCCGGCTCGCCGGCGATAGGGCCAGTGCGGGCTTGCCCGATCAGCTCGCCACGAAGTTAGGCGGCGACACCAGTTCAACGGTCTGCTGCTTGCGTGGCGCCAGGATCTCGGCCTCGCCCTCGACGACCAGTTCATCGTTCTGGTTGTACACGTTGGTGGCGATGCGCACCTTGAACTTCGGCAGTTTCTCGAGAATTTCCAGGCGTACGGTCAGGGTGTCGCCGATCTTCACCGGTTTCTGGAAGCTCATCTTCTGGCCCAGATAGATAGTGCCGGGGCCTGGCAGGGTGCAGGCCACCGCAGCGCTGATCAGGGCACCGCTGAACATGCCGTGGGCGATACGCTCGCGGAACATGCTCTTGGCAGCGAACTCGGCATCCAGGTGCACCGGGTTGTGGTCACCGGACATCGCGGCGAACAGCTGGATGTCGCGTTCTTCCACGGACTTTTCGTAGCTGGCCTTCTGGCCGACTTCAAGGCTTCGTAAGGCGTGTTGGTGACCTGGGTCATCGGGGCTTCCTTAATGGGCGGACGAGGCGGCAATCATTCACTGCGAGCAGGGCGGCCAAGGGCCAGCGCTTGTTCCAGCCAGCCGAGAACATCGGCGGTGACCTCGTCACGATTGGTTTCATTGAGTACTTCGTGCCGCGCCTGGGCATAGACGCGCAATTGTACATGGCGATTGCCAGTCGCGCGCAGGGCGTCGGCCAGATGGGTGAGACGCTTGCCGGCACTCACCGGATCACATTCGCCGCCCATGACCAGTATCGGCAGGTTCGGGTCGATCTGCGCCAGGTGCTTCGCCTGGCTGATTTGCGCCAGGCCTTGCAGCAGGTCAAGCCACAGCTGGTTCGTGCAACGGAAGCCGCACAGCGGGTCGTTCACATACAGGTCGACTTCCGATGGGTCGCGGCTGAGCCAGTCGAAGGCCGTGCGGTTGGGTTTGAATGCCTTGTTGAACGAGCCGAACGACAGCCAGTCGATCAGCGCGCTCTTGCCCATCGGCCCCTGGCGCCAAGCCTCCAGGCGGGCAATCAGGCGCGCTGCGCGATACAGCGCCACAGGCTGGAAGTTGGAGCCGCTGAGGATCGCCCCCTGCAGGCTGGCACTGTGGTGCACCAGGTATGACTGGGCAATGTAGCTGCCCATGCTGTGTCCCAGCAGGAACAGCGGCGTGCCGGGGAATTGCTGGCCGATGTGCTGGGCCAGCAGGCCCAGGTCGTTGAGTATGGCATTCCAGCCATGCTGCTTGGCAAACAGGCCAAGGCTACCTCCTTCGGCAGTACGACCATGGCCCCGCAAGTCTGGGGCGAACAGCGCGAAACCTGCGTTGCTCAGGGCTTGGCCCAGGCGCTGGTAACGGCCAGCGTGCTCGGCCATGCCATGCACCAGCAACACCGCCGCCTTCACCGGTGTGGCCGGCAACCACTGGTGCACGTACAGGCTGCAATGCTCGCTGGCGGGAAGCCAGAAGGCGTCGTAAGGCATGGCGAATCCTTTGCGCGTGGGTCAGAGCACAGTGTATGCACAACCGGCCAGATTGCAGGAAGGGCACAAATAAGATTCACAATGTTAATGGCGGCACTTGGCGTGTATGCCACCTTGGACTTACCTGTTAACGTCGGATCAACGCCTTTTCACCGTCAGGCGAAAGGGACAAGGGACTAAAGGACAACGCGCCACATTGTGGGTCCAGGCAGAGGAACAATAATAAATGCAAGCCGACTTCTGGAATGACAAGCGCCCCGCGGGCGCCTTCCACCATCGACATCAATGCCTACCGCTCCGTCGTCGAAGTGTTCGAGCGCTCGTGCAAGCGCTTCGCCGACCGCCCGGCGTTCAGCAACTTGGGCGTGACCCTGACCTACGCCGAACTGGAACGGCACTCGGCAGCCTTTGCCGCCTGGCTTCAGCAAAGCACTGACCTGCAGCCGGGTGACCGCATCGCCGTACAGATGCCCAATGTGTTGCAGTACCCCATCGCCGTGTTCGGAGCGCTGCGCGCTGGCCTGATCGTGGTCAACACCAACCCGCTCTACACCGAGCGCGAGATGCGCCACCAGTTCAAGGATTCCGGCGCCCGTGCGTTGGTGTACCTGAACATGTTCGGCAAGCGTGTGCAGGAGGTGCTGCCCGACACCGGCATCGAGTACCTGATCGAGGCGAAGATGGGCGACCTGCTGCCCGCGGCCAAGGGCTGGCTGATCAACACCGTGGTCGACAAGCTGAAGAAGATGGTGCCCGCCTTCCAGTTGCCCCAGGCCGTGTCGTTCAAGCAGGTGCTGCGCCAGGGGCGCGACCTGACCCACAAACCCGTGGAGCAGGGCCTGGGCGATATCGCCGTGCTGCAGTACACCGGCGGTACCACCGGGTTGGCCAAGGGGGCGATGCTGACCCACGGCAACCTGGTGGCCAACATGCTTCAGGTGCTGGCGTGTTTCTCCCAGCACGGGCCGGACGGGCAACGGTTGATCAAGGATGGGCAGGAGGTGATGATCGCGCCGCTGCCGCTGTACCACATCTATGCATTCACCGCGAACTGCATGTGCATGATGGTCACCGGTAACCACAACGTGCTCATCACCAACCCGCGTGATATTCCGGGTTTCATCAAGGAACTGGGCAAGTGGCGTTTCTCGGCACTGCTGGGGCTGAACACGCTGTTCGTGGCGTTGATGGATCACCCTGGGTTCAAGAATCTGGATTTCTCTGCACTGAAGGTCACCAACTCCGGCGGCACGGCGCTGGTCAAGGCCACTGCCGAGCGTTGGGAAAGCCTCACCGGCTGCCGCATCGTCGAAGGCTATGGCCTGACTGAAACCTCCCCGGTCGCCAGCACCAACCCTTATGGCCAGATGGCGCGCCTGGGCACCGTGGGTATCCCGGTGGCGGGCACGGCATTCAAGGTGATCGACGACGACGGCAACGAGCTGGCGCTGGGTGAGCGGGGCGAGCTGTGCATCAAGGGGCCGCAGGTGATGAAGGGCTACTGGCAACAACCTGAGGCAACCGCCCAGTCCCTGGATGCGGACGGCTGGTTCAAGACCGGCGACATTGCCGTGATGATCGGGATGGCTTCACCCGCATCGTCGACCGCAAGAAGGACATGATCATCGTCTCGGGCTTCAATGTGTACCCCAACGAGATCGAAGACGTGATCATGGGGCACCCGCAGGTGGCCAACTGCGCAGCCATCGGCGTGCCGGACGAGCGTTCGGGGGAGGCGGTGAAGCTGTTCGTGGTGCCGCGGGAAAACGGGCTGAGCGTCGATGAGCTGAAGGCGTACTGCAAGGCCAACTTCACTGGCTACAAGGTGCCCAAGCACATCGTGCTGCGCGAATCGCTGCCGATGACCCCGGTGGGCAAGATCCTGCGGCGCGAGCTGCGTGACATAGCGTAATACCGAGTCGCCATCTTCGCGGGTAAACCCGCTCCCACAGTTAGTCGACAACACTCATATACAGTGGGGTCGTTGTGGGAGCGGGTTTACCCGCGAATGCTTCAAAACCGCTCTAGCATGCAAACTCAGGCCCGATTTGCGACATTTTGGTTAAATACTCTAAAAATGACCTGTATCGTTCATTGAGTCATTTTTGTGACCATCAAGGCCGATTTCGGCTCTAGGCGACCCCATTTAAAGCTGTTACTCTCGGCGCGCTTTCAGATGATTCGGTTTGCAATGGGCCGTCATCCCATATCAATAATAAACGCATCTACGCGTGAATGAACTTCGCTGTTGCTGAAGGAGTGGGCTTCCATGATCGAAAATTTTTGGAAGGATAAGTACCCAGCCGGTGTTACGGCGGAAATCAATCCTGACGAATTCCCCAACATCCAGGCGGTGCTGAAGCAATCCTGCCAACGCTTTGCAGACAAACCGGCCTTTAGCAACCTGGGCAAGACCATCACCTACGGCGAGCTGTATGCCCTGTCGGGCGCTTTTGCCGCCTGGTTGCAGCAGCACACCGACTTGAAACCGGGTGATCGCATTGCCGTGCAGTTGCCCAACGTCCTGCAGTATCCGGTGGCGGTGTTCGGCGCCATGCGTGCCGGCCTGATCGTGGTCAACACCAACCCGTTGTACACCGCACGCGAAATGGAGCACCAGTTCAACGACTCAGGTGCCAAAGCGCTGGTGTGCCTGGCCAACATGGCCCACCTGGCCGAGAAGGTCGTGCCCAAGACCCAGGTCAAGCACGTCATCGTGACCGAGGTGGCCGACCTGCTGCCACCGCTCAAGCGCCTGCTGATCAACAGTGTGATCAAGTACGTGAAGAAGATGGTGCCGGCCTACAACCTGCCGCGCGCCGTGCGCTTCAACGACACCCTGGCACTGGGCAAGGGCCAGCCGGTTACCGAGGCCAACCCGCAACCCAACGATGTGGCCGTGCTGCAATACACCGGCGGCACCACCGGCGTGGCCAAGGGGGCGATGCTGACCCACCGCAACCTGGTGGCCAACATGCTGCAGTGCCGCGCGCTGATGGGCTCGAACCTGCACGAAGGCTGCGAGATCCTCATCACCCCGCTGCCGCTGTACCACATCTATGCCTTTACCTTCCATTGCATGGCCATGATGCTGATCGGCAACCACAACGTGCTGATCAGCAACCCGCGTGACCTGCCAGCCATGGTCAAGGAACTGGGCAAGTGGAAGTTCAGTGGCTTCGTGGGCCTGAACACCCTGTTCGTTGCCCTGTGCAACAACGAGGCGTTTCGTGCCTTGGACTTCTCGGCGCTGAAGATCACCCTGTCGGGCGGCATGGCCCTGCAGTTGAGTGTGGCCGAGCGCTGGAAAACCGTGACCGGCTGTGCCATCTGCGAAGGCTACGGCATGACCGAGACCAGCCCGGTGGCGGCGGTCAACCCCTCCGAGGCCAACCAGGTTGGCACCATCGGTATTCCGGTGCCGTCGACCCTGTGCAAGGTCATCGACGACAACGGCCAGGAATTGCCGCTGGGTGAAGTGGGCGAACTGTGCGTCAAGGGCCCGCAGGTGATGAAGGGCTACTGGCAGCGTGAAGACGCTACCGCCGAGATTCTCGACAGCGAAGGCTGGCTGAAGACCGGTGACATCGCGTTGATCCAGCAAGATGGCTACATGCGCATCGTCGACCGCAAGAAGGACATGATCCTGGTCTCGGGCTTCAACGTGTACCCCAACGAGCTGGAAGACGTGCTTGCTGGTTTGCCGGGTGTTCTGCAGTGCGCGGCCATCGGCGTGCCGGACGAGAAGTCGGGCGAGGTAATCAAGGTGTTCATCGTGGTCAAGCCGGGCATGACCCTGACCAAGGAGCAGGTGATGGAGCACATGCGCGCCAACGTCACCGGCTACAAGGTACCGCGCTACATCGAGTTCCGCGATGCGCTGCCGACCACCAACGTGGGCAAGATTCTGCGCCGCGAGCTGCGCGATGAAGAGTTGAAGAAACAAGGGCTGAAGAAGATCGCCTGATCGACTTCACTGGCCTCTTCGCGGGTAAACCCGCTCCCACAGGATCGTTTATTACCTGTGGGAGCGGGTTTACCCGCGAATGCATCAACGCAATTTTTCAAGCATCTGGTAATACCACATCCCCGCCGCCAACAGCGGATTCCCCAGCAGATCCCCCATCGGCACCTTGATGTGCTTGCACGCGGCAAAGGTGTCGAACTTCTCCAGCGTCCCGGTCAATGCCTCGGCCATGATCTCGCCCATGATGTGGCTGGTGGCGATGCCATGCCCGGAATAGCCCTGGCAGTACCAGACATTGTCCGAAAGCTTGCCCAGCTGCGGAATGCGGTTGACCACGATGCCCATGGCGCAGCTCCACTGGAACTCGATCGGAATGCCCTTGAGTGCCGGGAAGGTGCGCTCGATGCACGGGCGCAGTTCGCCTTCGATGTCGCGCGAATCCTTGCCTGAATAATTGGCGCCACCGCCGAACAGCAGGCGCTTGTCGGCAGTCAGGCGGTAGTAGTCGAGGACGAAACGGCAGTCATACACCGCCAGGTCCTGCGGGTTGATCTGCTCGGCCAGTTCGCCCAGTGGCGCGGTGGTGACGATGCCGCCCATGGCCGGAAAGATCTTGCCCTTGAGTTGGCGTTTTTCCAGCTTGTGGTACACGTCGCCGGCCAGCATCACCTGACGCGCTTCGATTCGCCCTTGAGCGGTGACCACCGCCGGGCGCGGGCCATGGACGATCTCCAGCACCTCGGAGTTCTCGAAAATCAGTGCGCCCAGGCTGTGGGCGGCACGGGCTTCGCCCAGGCACAGGTTGAGCGGATGCAGGTGCAGGTTGCGAAGGTTCTTCAGCGCGCCCAGGTACAACGGGCTTTGCAGGTGCTGGGCCACGGCTTCACGGTCGAGCAGTTGCACCTGGTCACCCATGCCACGGCGCTGGGCCTCGGCCTGGAATCCGCGCAGCTCATCCATGTGCGAGGGCTTCATGGCGGCATGCAGGTGGCCGCGCTTGAGATCACAATCGATACCGTAGCGCTCGACGCGTTGCTCGATGATCTGGTGACCGCGCCAGCGCAAGTGCAGATGAAGTCGTCGACGTCACTGCCCAGGCGGTTGCGCATTTGCGTGCGCATGGCCTCGTCGCCAGACAAGCTGCCGGTGACCTGGCCGCCGTTGCGCCCGCTGGCGCCCCAGCCAATGCGGTTGGTCTCGACGATGGCTACCTTCAGGCCGCGTTCGGCCAGTTCCACGGCGGTGGCGACACCGGTGAAGCCACCACCGATGATGGCCACGTCGACCTCCACGGTGCCTTTGAGGGTCGGGTACTGCGCGTGGTCGTTCAGCGTGGCGCTGTAATAGGAGGGCGCACGTTGGGCCGGCCCGTTTTTCACTGCTGCGTTCATGGGTGTTCCTTGTTCTTCAATAGGGGCGGGCTCAGGCCTGGTGCAGGTACCAGCGCCAGTCCTGTTCGCTGACTTCGGCCATGAACTGACGGTATTCGGCGCGTTTGACCTTCAGGTAGACACCGAGGAATGCCTCGCCCAGCGCTTCGCGAGCCCAGTCCGAGTGCTCCAGGCTTTCCAGCGCGGTCAGCCAGTCGGTGGGCAAGTGCTCGGTGGCCTGGGCATAGCCGTTGCCTTCGACCGGCGCGCCAGGGTCCAGCTGTTCGCGAATGCCGTAGTGGGTGGCAGCCAGGATGGCCGCCGCTGCCAGGTACGGGTTGGCATCGGCGCCGCAGATGCGATGTTCGATATGCCGACTGTTGGCCGGGCCGCCGGGTACGCGCAGGCTAACGGTGCGGTTGTCCACGCCCCAGGTAGGGGCCAGCGGGGCATAGCTGTTGGCCTGGAAACGGCGGAACGAGTTGGCGTTGGGGCAGAACAGCAGCAACGATTCGCGCAGGTGACGCAACATGCCGGCCACGGCCTGACGCAGCAGGGGCGTGCCGGCCTTGTCGTCGCTGGCGAACAGGTTGTTGCCGGCACTGTCGGCGAGGCTCAGGTGCATGTGCATGCCGGTGCCGGCCAGTTTGGCGAACGGTTTGGCCATGAAACAGGCCTGCATGCCATGAGCGTGAGCCACGCCCTTGACCAGGCGCTTGTAGCGCACGGCCTGGTCCATGGCAGTGAGCGCGTCACCGTGTTCCAGGGTGATTTCCACCTGGCCGGGGGCATACTCGGAAATCGCCGTGCGTGCCGGAATGCCTTGGGCCTTGCAGGCGGCATACAAGTCGGCCAGAAACGGCTCGATCTGTTCCAGTTCGCGCAGGCCGTAGACCTGAGTGGTGCGTGGTCGGCCACCGTCATTGTCCAGCGCCGGTTGTGGGCGGCCCTGGGCATCGCGTTGTTGGTCAAGCAGGTAGAACTCCAGCTCGCAAGCCATCACCGGGTGGTAGCCGTCGGCCTTGAGTGCATCGATGGTGCGCAGCAGCACATGACGTGGGTCGGCAACGCTGGCGGGCAGGCCCTCGGTGGGGTGCATGCTCACCTGCACCGCCGCGGTCGGTACGCGGCGCCAGGGCAGGCGCACCAGCGAGCCGTCCAACGGGTAGGCGCGGCAGTCGATGTCACCGACATCCCACACCAGGCCCGAGTTTTCCACGTCGTCGCCGTTGAGGGTCAGGCCAAGGATGGTGCTGGGCAGCGGGCGTCCGCTGGCGTACACCGCCAGCAGTTCATCGCGGTGCAGCAGCTTGCCTCGGGGTACGCCATTGGCGTCGAGGATGAACAGTTCGAACAGCTCGACATCGGGGTTTTCAGCCAGGAAGCGGCTGGCCTGCTCTGGGTTTGCAAAGTGCATGATGGTTTCGCTCATGGGCGCACAGGACCGCCGCGCAAGCAGGCGGTCAAGTTGAGTCAAACGGCCGGAAGGCGGCCGGGTTTGGTCACAAAGGCTTGAGCGAAGTGTCCGGTGGGCGCGCGTGTCGGCAATGCCACAGGGCCAGAAGGCGAGGATGATGTGGACCAGCGGATTTTCACCGGCACAGGTCCTGGCCTTCGGCAGCGAAGGGCGGGACGACGGTGGGGCGAGGGGCTGGACGGGAGTCATGCCTTTGATACTCACATGTGGCGTAAGGTTGATTAAAGCAGTGAATGGCAACCTTCACGTTGTGTTTGGCTAAACATTCTGGCTATGGCCGCTGGCCCTTTCGCGGGTAAACCCGCTCCCACAGGTGCTCCAGCCTGTGGGAGCGGGTTTACCCGCGAAAGGGCCGGCACAGACAGCAAAGAACCTATAAATCTGCGACAATCTCGCCTCTTCGCATGCCGATCATGAAAAAGCAGGCTCACCTGCACGATTAAAAAGCCCCATGACAGACCACGCCATCGACCAATTGCTGAAAAACCTCGACCACGCCATGATCGCCGACCGCCATCGCCTGCGGCGGCAGATCCATGAGCTGCGCAAGCGCCCTGACGAAGCCAAGCTGGCTCAATGGGTGGAAAAGGTCCAGGCATCCTGCGCCCAGGTCACCGCGCGCCAACAGAGCGTGCCGCACATTCGCTACGACGACAGCCTGCCCATTGCCGCCAAGCGCGACGAAATCAAGAAAGCCCTGGCCGAAAACCAGGTGCTGGTGATTGCAGGTGAGACCGGCTCGGGCAAGACCACCCAATTGCCGAAGATTTGCCTGGAACTGGGCCGTGGCAGCCATGGCCTGATCGCCCATACCCAGCCCCGGCGAATCGCCGCGCGCAGCGTTGCTGCACGGGTGGCAGAGGAACTGGGTACGCCGTTGGGCGGGCTGGTGGGCTACCAGGTACGCTTTGAAGACCAGAGCGACAGCAACACCCTGGTCAAGCTGATGACCGACGGTATCCTGCTGGCCGAGACCCAGCACGACCGCTTCCTCGAACGCTATGACACGATCATCGTCGACGAGGCCCACGAACGCAGCCTGAACATCGACTTTCTGCTCGGCTACCTCAAGACGCTGCTGCACCGCCGTCCCGACCTGAAGTTGATCATCACCTCGGCGACCATCGACCTGGAGCGCTTCTCGAAGCACTTCGATGGCGCGCCGATCATCGAGGTGTCGGGCCGGACCTACCCGGTGGAAACCTGGTACCGGCCATTGACCAGCGAGCAGGACGAAGAAGGCAACCAGGTCGAAGACGACCTCACGGTCGACCAGGCGATTCTCGCCACCCTCGATGAGCTGGCCCAGCATGAGCGCAGCGTCGGCAAAGGCCCAGGTGATGTGCTGGTGTTCCTGCCCGGCGAGCGGGAAATTCGCGATGCCGCTGAAATCCTGCGCAAGGCCCAACTGCGCCACACCGAGATTCTGCCGCTGTATGCCCGCCTGTCCCCAGCCGAGCAGCAGCGAATTTTCCAGCCGCACACCGGGCGCCGGGTGGTGCTGGCTACCAACGTTGCCGAAACATCGTTGACGGTACCGGGTATCCGCTACGTGATCGATACCGGTACCGCCCGCATCAGCCGCTACAGCTACCGCGCCAAGGTCCAGCGCCTGCCGATCGAGGCGGTGTCCCAGGCCAGCGCCAACCAGCGCAAGGGGCGATGCGGGCGTGTCGAGCCGGGCATTTGCGTGCGCCTTTACAGCGAAGAGGACTTCAACGGCCGGCCAGCGTTCACCGACCCGGAGATTCTGCGCACCAACCTGGCCGCGGTCATCCTGCAGATGCTGCACCTGCGCCTGGGTGCCATCGATGCTTTCCCGTTCATCGAGCCGCCGGATGGCAAGGCCATCAGCGACGGCTTCAACCTGTTGCAGGAGCTGTCGGCGGTCAACCGCGAGAACCAGCTGACCCCCTGGGACGTCAGCTGGCGCGCCTGCCGATCGACCCGCGCCTGGGCCGCATGCTGCTTGAAGGCGCCCGTCAGGGCAGCCTGCAGGAAGTGCTGATCGTCGCCAGTGCGCTGTCGGTGCAGGACCCCCGCGAGCGCCCGCCCGAGCGCCAGCAGGCCGCCGACCAGGCCCATGCCCAATGGAAGGATGTCGACTCCGACTTCGCTGCCCTGGTCAACCTGTGGCGTGGTTTCGAGGAGCAACGCCAGGCGCTGACGGCCAACCCGCTGCGCAACTGGTGCCGGAAGAATTTCCTGAATTACCTGCGCCTGCGTGAATGGCGCGATGCCCATCGCCAGCTGGCGCTGATCTGCCGCGAGCTGCAGTTGGCGGTGAACAAGGACCCATCCGATTACCAGCGGATGCACAAGGCCATTCTCAGCGGGTTGCTCAGCCAGATCGGCCACAAGACCGAGGAGGGCGACTACCAAGGGCCCGGCAGCGGCGCTTCTGGGTCCACCCGTCTTCGGGGCTTGGCCGCAAGCGACCGCAGTGGGTGATGGCCGCCGAGCTGGTGGAAACCACCAAGCTGTATGCGCGCATGGTGGCCAAGATCGAGCCCGACTGGATCGAGCCGTTGGCCACGCACCTGGTCAAGAAGAACCACTTCGAACCGCACTGGGAGAAAAAGCGCGGGCAAGTGGTGGCCTACGAGCAGATCACTTTGTATGGGTTGATTCTGGTGGGGCGTCGCCCGGTGCATTTCGGCCCGATCGACCCGGTCACTTCACGTGAATTGTTCATCCGCGAAGCGCTGGTTGGTGGCGAGATCCAGTCACGGGCCAAATGCCTGTCGGCCAACAAACGCCTGCTTGAACAGCTCGACGAGTTGGAGGCCAAGGCCCGCCGTCGTGACATCCTGGCCGATGAAGAAACCCTCTACGCCTTCTACGAAGCGCGCCTGCCGGCGGAAATCCACCAGACCGCGACCTTCGACAGCTGGTACCGCATGGGTAGCCAGAAGGACGCCAACCTGCTGATCATGCGCGAGGAAGACGTGCTGGCCCGCGAGGCCAGCGAAGTCACCGCGGCGCAGTACCCCGACAGCCTGCAGGTGGGTGATTTGCGCTTGCCGTTGAGCTACCACTTCGAGCCAGGCCACCCGCGCGATGGCGTTACCGTGCGGGTTCCGGCGCCGTTGCTGCCGAGCTTGCCGGGCGAGCGCCTCGAGTGGCTGGTGCCGGGCTTGCTGGAAGCCAAGTGCGTGGCGCTGGTGCGTAACCTGCCCAAGGCCCTGCGCAAGAACTTCGTGCCGGTACCCGACTTCGTCAAGGCATCGCTGGCGCGCATGAGCTTCGGCCAGGGCGCGCTGCCCCAGGCGCTGGGCCAGGAGTTGTTGCGCATGACGGGCGCGCGGGTACCCGACGAGGCCTGGGAAGAGTCCGTGCGCCTGGTCGAAGGGCACCTGCGCATGAACATCGAAGTGGTCGATGGCCAAGGCAAATTCCTCGGCGAGGGCCGAGACCTGGCCGAGCTGACGGCGCGTTTTGCCGCCGCCAGCCAGGCAGCGCTGGCCGTGCCACGCAACGAGAAAGCCGAGCAACCAGTGCAAGCCAAGGCCTTCAGCGAAGTGGCCCAGACAGCCCAGCAGAAGATTGCCGGGCTTTCGATGACGGTTTACCCGGCGCTGGTCGAAGAGGGCGGCACCGTGCGTGAGGGGCGCTTCTCGACCCTGGCCGAGGCTGAGTTCCAACACCGACGTGCCTTGCAGCGGCTACTGCTGCAACAACTGGCGGAGCCGGCCAAGTTCCTGCGCGGCAAGCTGCCGGGTATGACCGAGCTAGGCTTGCTGTACCGCGAGCTGGGCCGCATCGAAGCGTTGGTGGAGGACATTCTGCTGGCCAGCCTCGACAGTTGCATTCTCGACGGCGAGGCCACGCTGCCCGCGATGGCGCAGCCCTGGCTGGGCTGGCCGAACGCAAGCGTGGCAGTTGGGCCGAACATGCCGAGCGGCTGGCGCGCCAGACCTTGGAAGTGCTGAAGCTGTGGCACGGCTTGCAGAAGCGGTTCAAGGGCAAGATCGACCTGAGCCAGGCAGTGGCGCTCAACGACATCAAGCAACAACTGAGCAACCTGGTGTATCCAGGGTTCGTGCGCGAGACGCCGGGCGCCTGGTTCAAGGAGCTGCCACGCTACCTCAAGGCGGTGGAACTGCGTCTTGAAAAGCTGGGTTCCCAGGTACAGAAGGATCGGGTCTGGAGCAGCGAGCTGGGCAACCTGTGGGCCAGTACAAGGCGCGCGCCGACAAGCATGCCCAGGAGGGCAAGCGTGACGAGCAACTGACCCTGTACCGCTGGTGGCTGGAAGAGTATCGGGTGTCGCTGTTTGCCCAGCAACTGGGTACAAAAGTGCCGATTTCCGACAAACGATTGAGCAAACAGTGGAGCCAGGTAGAGGGCTAAACTTCCGTAGATGTGGCAATATTGATGCAATTTTGGGCCGCGTCGCGGCCCATCGCGGATGAATCCGCTCCTACAGGGATTGTATCGTCCTGTAGGAGCTGATTTATCCGCGATCGAGGGCGCAGCCCTCGCCGTTAAATTGGTACTAAAGTGCCATTATTCTGTCATATTCCCAGCCAGCGCCCCGTGGCGATGGCCTTTGACCAGAGGAACGACCGTGCATAACGTCGTGATCAGCGGCACCGGCCTGTATACCCCGGCCCAGAGCATCTCCAACGAAGAACTGGTGGCGTCTTTCAACACCTGGGCGCAGCAGTTCAACCTCGAAAACGCGGCGGCCATCGAGCGTGGTGAAGTCGAGGCAGCACCACTTTCCGATGCTGCTTTCATCGAAAAGGCCTCGGGCATCAAAAGCCGTTTCGTCATGGACAAGGCCGGCATTCTCGACCCGCAGCGCATGAAGCCACGCCTGCCGGAACGCACCAATGACGAGCCGTCGGTCCTCTGCGAAATGGCCGTGGCTGCTGCGCGCCAGGCCCTGGAACGCGCCGGCCGTACAGCGGCGGACGTCGACGGGGTGATCGTCGCCTGCTCCAACCTGCAGCGCCCGTACCCGGCCATCGCCATCGAAGTGCAGCAGGCGCTGGGCATTCAGGGCTTTGCCTTCGACATGAACGTGGCCTGCTCCTCGGCCACCTTCGGTATCCAGACCGCCGCCAACAGCGTGCAACTGGGCCAGGCCCGTGCGGTGCTGATGGTCAACCCGGAGGTCTGCACGGGCCACTTGAACTTCCGCGACCGCGACAGCCACTTCATTTTCGGCGACGCCGCCACGGCGGTTCTGATCGAGCGTGCCGACCAGGCTACTTCCAAGCACCAGTTCGAGATTGTCAGCAGCAAGTTGTGGACCGAGTTCTCCAACAACATCCGCAACAACTTCGGCTTCCTCAACCGCGCGGCGGAAGAAGGCGAGGGCGCTGCCGACAAGCTGTTCATCCAGGAAGGCCGCAAGGTGTTCCGCGAGGTGTGCCCCAAGGTGGCCGAGCTGGTGGGTAATCACCTTGAGGAAAACGGTCTGCAGCCGAGCGATGTGAAGCGCTTCTGGCTGCACCAGGCCAACCTCAGCATGAACCACCTGATCGTCAAGAAACTGCTGGGGCGTGAGGTGGCTGAAGAAGACGCACCAGTGATTCTGGACCGTTATGCCAACACCAGTTCGGCGGGGTCGGTAATTGCCTTCCACCTGTACCAGGACGACTTGGCCAAGGGGTCGCTGGGGGTGCTGAGTTCGTTCGGTGCTGGGTATTCGATTGGTAGTGTGATTCTGCGCAAGCGCTGACTGTTCTGCTGTCTGCTTCGGCCTCTTCGCGGGTTTACCCGCGAAGAGGCCGGATGCTTTCTGGCAGGCATGAAAAAGGCGGGAAATGCTGGATGGGGTCAGCATTTCCCGCCTTGGAGTGAAGCGGTGAAGCGATCGCTTAGAACTTGGCTTCCAGGTCGACCTGCAGGGTGTCGACGTCAGCATCGCTGTTCGGCAGCTGCGACAGGTCGGTCTTGGCCATCAGGTAGGTAGCGCCCAGCGAGAAGTTCTTGTCGATTTCGTAACCGACCTTGAACTTGTGGCCACGCGAGCCAGTGAAGCCGTTGCCGAAGTCGGAGTCGGTGAACAGGCTGACCACGGCGTTACGCTGCACATCGCGGTAGTTGTAGTCCAGGCTCCAGGCGCCGAGCTTGGTTTTCAGACCGGCCAGCCAGGCCTGGTCTTCGCCGTCGGTGCTCTCGGTGTTCTTCACGTACTGGCCGTAGGCCGACAGCGGGATGGCGAAGCCGGTGAAGTCGATCTGACCAAAGCCTTCAACCAGGTTGAACTCGTTGGTGGTGTTGCCGAACGACTGAAGGATGGCTGCTTCCTTGTCGTTGTCATAGCCGTAGATGCTCGCACCCACGGTGACTTTGAGGGCATCGACCGGCGCGAACTTGGTACCCAACTGGCCGTGGTACACCTGGGCATCGTGCTTGTACTGCACGCCGTCGCCGTCGACGTTGTCCTTGAGGGTGTACTGACCGGCGCTGGCGAACACTTCGGCGCCGCCCAGGTCGGTCTTGTAGGTGGCTGCGAAGCCTTCCGGGTTGATGTCGCTGTCCCAGATGATGTCGCCCATGCTCACCCAAGGCTGCTGCATCTTGCCGCCGATCAGGTGCAGGTTCGGCACGCCGGTCGGGTGCCAGTCGAGGTAAGCCTGGTCGACCCACAGCGACTTCTTGTCGAAGTAGTTGTCGAAGCTCTGGTTGGTGGAGCGGCGGTCAGCGCTGCTGCCGGTGGCGATACGTACGCCTGCGTCGACTTGCGGGTTGATCTCGCTGTAGAAGCCAACGCGAGCACGAACGCGCTGGCGGTCCTGGTTGCCGCTGCTGCTGTTCGGGTCGTCGACGTTGACGTCTTCGTAGCGAACGCGCACGTCACCCTTGATCTGGGTCTTGGCGGCCCATGCCACTTTTTGCACTTCGAAAGAACTCAGGCGGTCGGACTGAGCTTTCTGGTCGGCCTTTTCCTTGGTTTCCTTTGCCAGGTCGCCCTGCAGTTCGTTGTACTGCGCCTGGTTGATCGAGCCATTGGCGCGGAGCATTTCGAGCAGCTTGGCGTCGACAGCAGCACTGGCCGGAGTACTCAGAGCCAGCATCATGCCGGTGAGGCTCACTCCGGTAAGTGTAGAAACAAGACGCATAAGGTTCTCCCTACTGAAAAAAATGGGGAGGCTCTGCGCCGCCCCTATGTTGGCATGTCTTCGGAAAGGGCCTGAATAGACAGGTTCTGGGGTTCCGGAAAACAGGCGCAAGTATTGCGGGGGCGAATGACAGATTAATGTCTAATTAGTGGCACTGCTGTTAAGTAATTGAGAATGAAAGGATATGCGGGTGTATTCGTCATTTGAGTGACAATGCAGCTTTCCGGGATACTGGCCCCCTCTAACCGAGAGTCGACACCGTGACCAGCCTCTACAGCCTTGCCCATTTGCGTGACATGCCGGCAGCCACCTGGGACGCTTTGGTGCCAGCCGGCCAACCCTTCCTGCGCCATGCGTTTTTAAGCTCGATGGAAGACAGCGCCAGTGTCGCACCCGCCACCGGTTGGGCCGCCGAGCACCTGGTGCTGGAGCGTGATGGCCAGGTGCGGGCGTTGTTGCCGGCCTACCGCAAGTGGCATTCGTTCGGTGAGTACGTGTTCGACCATGGTTGGGCGGATGCCTGTGAACGCGCGGGGATTGCCTATTACCCCAAACTGCTCGGCGGCGTGCCGTTCAGCCCGGTGAGCGGCCCACGCTTGCTTGCCGCCGAGCCTGCCGATGGCCTGCTGTTGCTCCAGGCACTGCCGGAGTACCTGGGCAAAGGCGGTTTGTCCGGAGCGCACATCAACTTCACCGAGCCCGCGCTGGATGAGCAGATCGCCAGCTTGCCGGGCTGGATGGAGCGCCTGGGTTGCCAGTTCCACTGGCGCAACCAGGGCTATCGGGATTTCCAGGACTTTCTCGACACCTTGAGTTCACGCAAGCGCAAGCAGATGCGCAAGGAGCGTGAACAGGTGGCCGGGCAGGGCATCGATTTTCAGTGGTATCGGGGCGATGAGCTCGACGAGGCGCGATGGGACTTCGTCTACCGCTGCTATGCCAATACCTACGCGGTGCGTCGGCGTGCGCCTTACCTTACCCGGGAGTTCTTCAGCCTGCTGGCGGCGCGGATGCCGGAGTCTGTGCAGGTGGTCATGGCCCGTCAGGGCGGGCGCGACGTGGCCATGGCGTTGAGCCTGGTCGGTGGTGACAGTCTGTTCGGCCGTTACTGGGGCTGCCTGGATGAGTTCGACCGGCTGCATTTCGAGACCTGTTTCTACCAGGGCATGGACTTTGCCATCGCCCAGGGGCTGCAGCGATTCGATGCGGGGGCGCAGGGGGAGCACAAGCTGATTCGGGGCTTCGAGCCTGTGTTGACGCGGTCGTGGCATTACCTGCTGCACCCGGGGTTGCGGCGGGCGGTGGAGGATTTCCTGGGGCAGGAGCGGGGGGGGTGAGGGCTTATGCCGAAGAGGCGCGGGGGATGTTGCCGTATCGGCGGGATTGATTGAGGTGTTGTCTGTGCCGGCCTCTTCGCGGGTAAACCCGCTCCCACAGGTACACCACAGCTTTCAAAAACTGTGGCGTACCTGTGGGAGCGGGTTTACCCGCGAAGAGGTGTTAATCGACCCCGACAAACCCTCCGGTCTGGTGATGCCAAAGCCGCGCATACAACCCCTGCTGCTCCAGCAATTCACTGTGGCTGCCACTTTCGACAATGTGCCCCTTGTCCAGCACCACCAGCCGGTCCATCCGCGCAATGGTCGATAGCCGGTGGGCAATGGCGATCACGGTCTTGCCTTGCATCAGGGTTTCCAGGCTTTCCTGAATCGCCGCCTCGACCTCTGAGTCCAGCGCCGAAGTCGCCTCGTCCATGACCAGGATGGGGGCGTTCTTCAGCAGTACCCGGGCAATGGCAATACGCTGACGTTGGCCGCCCGAGAGCTTGACCCCACGCTCACCCACATGGGCGTCGAAGCCGGTGCGGCCCTGGGCGTCCGACAGCTGTGGAATGAACTCGTCGGCACGGGCGCGGCGCACCGCTTCGCGCAATGCCAGCTCACTGGCGTCGGGGCGGCCATACAGCAGGTTTTCGCGGATCGAGCGGTGCAACAGCGAAGTGTCCTGGGTGATCATGCCGATTTGTGCGCGCAGGCTGGCCTGGCTCACCTCGGCGATATCCTGGCCGTCGATGAGAATGCGCCCGCCCTGTACGTCATAGAGGCGTAGCAACAGATTGACCAGGGTGGATTTGCCCGCCCCGGATGGGCCGATCAGACCGATCTTTTCGCCCGGCCGAATGTCCAGGTTCAAGCCTTCGATCACATTGCGGGCCTTGCCATGGTGGAAGTCCACGTCATCGAAGCGCACGGCGCCGCGGCTGACCTTCAGCGCAGGCGCGTTGGGTTTGTCGGTGACGGTTACCGGCTGGGCGATGGTCTGCAGGCCGTCCTGGACCATGCCGATGTTCTCGAAGATGCCGTTGACCACCCACATGATCCAGCCCGACATGTTGACGATGCGAATCACCAGGCCGTGGCCAATGCAATGGCGCCGACGGTGATCAGCGACTGGCTCCACAGCCACAGTGCCAGGCCAGTGGTGGTCACCACCAGCAGGCCGTTGAGGCTGGTGATGACGATATCCATGCTGGTGATCACGCGGGAAGCCAACTGGGTTTTCTCGGTCTGCTCGCGGATCGCTTCGCGGGCGTACTGCTGCTCGAAGTCGGTGTGGGCGAACAGTTTCAGGGTGGCGATGTTGGTGTAGCCGTCAACGATGCGCCCCATCAGTTTGGAACGGGCGTCGGAAGAGATCACCGAGCGCTCCTTGACCCGTGGCACGAAGTAACACAGCGCGGCGATGTAGCAGGCGATCCAGGCCAGCAACGGCAGCATCAGGCGCCAGTCGGCCTCGGCGAACAGCACCAGTGAGCTGATGGCGTAGATGAGTACATGCCACAGGGCGTCCACCGCCTGCACCGCCGAGTCGCGCAGCGAGTTACCGGTCTGCATGATGCGTTGGGCGATGCGCCCGGCGAAGTCGCTCTGGAAGAAGTTCAGGCTCTGCTTGAGCACGTAGGTGTGGTTTTGCCAGCGGATCAGGCTGGTCATGCCGGGGTTGATGGTTTGATGCACCAGCAGGTCGTGCAGGCCGAAGAACAGCGGCCGCAACAACAGAATCACCACCAGCATCCAGATCAGCTCGCCACTGTGCTCGCTGAAGAAGTTGGCATTGGCGGTGCCTTGGGCGAGGTCGATGATACGGCTCAGGTAGCTGAACATGGCCACTTCGATCACCGAGGCGACCAGGCCGACCACCAGCAGGGCAAGGAAGCTCGGCCATACCTGGCGCAGGTAATACAGGTAGAACGGCCAGACCTGGCTGGGAGGCGCTTCGGTGGGCGCGTCGCGGAATATATCGATCAGTTGCTCGAAACGGCGGTACAGCATGGGTGACGGCACTCCTGTTCCATCCGACCCTCAGGCGGTTTCACGTCCCTGTGAAGCCTGCGGTCAGTCGATGCGTTTGGCGGACTTGATGTACACCGGGTCGGCCGGTACATCGCGCATGCCTTTTTTGATGGTGGTAGGCGAGTTGACGATCTGGTCGACCACCTCCATGCCCTTGGTGACTTTGCCGAACACCGCATAGCCGCGGTCACGGCCGGGGTTCAGGAAATCGTTGTCGGCCACGTTGATGAAGAACTGGCTGGTGGCCGAGTTCGGGTCAGAGGTGCGAGCCATCGACAGGGTGCCGCGGGTGTTCTGCAGGCCGTTGCCTGCTTCGTTGCGGATCGGGTCGCGGGTGCTCTTTTGCACCATCTGGTCGGTGAAGCCGCCGCCCTGGACCATGAAGCCCGGGATCACGCGGTGGAAGATGGTGTTGTTGTAGAAGCCGCTGTCGACGTACTCGAGGAAGTTCTTGGTACTGATCGGCGCCTTCTCGGCATTGAGCTCGATTTCGACCTGACCGAAGCTGGTGTCCAGCAACACGTGAGGGGTCTTGTCGGACGCCATGACGCTGGTGGCGAACGCGACCGAGCAGGCGGTGAGCAGGAGTTTTTTCAGCATGGGCTCAAAGATCCTTGAGAGGTGGAGGCGGCTGCAAGGAACTGCAGCAGGGTCTGGTTGAAGACCTCGGGTTGATCGAGGTGTAGCGTGCCGGGAATCTTCGATGACTACCAGCTTTGCCAGGGGCATCAGGGCGACATAGCGCTCTTTCAGTTGTATCGGGGTGTAATCGTGGTCAGCGGCGATCACCAGGGTAGGACAGTGGATCTGCCCGATGCGTTCCTGCACGCCCCAGTCGACGATGGCGTCGAAACTCTTGAGGTAGGCGCGTTTGTCGTTGCGCGCCCCAGCGTTGGGCCATTTTGTGGCGCAGCTCGGTTTGCTGGGGTTTGGGGAACAGCCGCTCGGCCAGGCCCTTGCCGACCGTTTCGACGCTGAGGATGCGCGCCAGGCCCCAGCGCTTCAGCCACCAGACCCAGTCACTGCGGGTGCGGCGCTTGACCTCGGGGGCACTGTTGACGATGCACAGGCTGCGCAACCATTGCGGATGGTCGACGGCGAACTGGAACCCGACCATGCCGCCCATGGACAGGCCGACGAAGTGCACCGGCCCGGTCTTCAAGTGTTCGAGCAGGGCCAGCAGGTCGGCGCTGAAGGTGGCGATCTGGTAACCGTTGCGGGCTTGTCGGAGCGGCCGTGGCCGCGGATGTCCATGACGATCACCCGGTAGTGATGGCTCAGCGCCGGCACCTGCAGTTCCCAGTCCTGGCTGCTCGACCCCAGCCCGTGCAGCAACACCAGGGGTTCGCCCTGGCCATATTCCTCGTAATGCAGTGAGCATCCTTCGTGTTCGAAATAGGCCATGGGCGCGGTCCTCTCAGGCTTGCGGGGGCTGCGAAGGGCACGTCCAGTGGCGCGGTGTCGAAGTTGCGCAGCAATTCGATGAGAATCTGCGTGGCCGGGCCCAAGGTCTTCTCTTTGCTCGAATAAAGGTAGAACAGTGGATGGCGGCTGCCACCCTGATCCAGCGGCAATGGCTTGAGCACGCCTTCACGCAGTTCGCGCTCGATCATGTGCCGGGGCAGCCAGGCAAAGCCCAGGCCGCTGCTGACGAAGGTGGTGGCGGTGCCCAGGCTGCCGACGGTCCAGCGCTGCTCGGCACCCAGCCAGCCGACATCGCGTGGCTGGGACCGCCCGGAGTCGCGGATCACCACCTGCAGCTGGCTTTCCAGGTCCTGGAAGGTGATTTCCCGTCCCAGGCGATGCAGGCTGTGCTCGGGGTGGGCGACGGCGATGAACTCTACTGCGCTCAATTCGGTGCCCAGGTAACCGCCGATGCTATAGCTGCTGATGGCGAGGTCGGCAATGCCTTCATGCATCACTTCCTCGACACCGGACAGCACTTCTTCGCGCAGACGCACGCGGCACCCTCGGCTCTGCGGCATGAACGCGGCCAGGGCGCGCACCAGGCGGGCGCTGGGGTAGGCAGCGTCGACCACCACTCGTACCTCGGCCTCCCAGCCCTGTTCCATGTGATGGGCCAGGTCTTCGAGCTGGCTGGCTTGCTTGACCAGGTGGCGGGAGCGCCGCAGCAGCACGTTACCGGCTTCGGTCAGCACCGCCTTGCGCCCATCGATGCGCAGCAGGGGCACGCCCAGTTGTTCCTGCATGCGCGCCACGGTGTAGCTCACCGACGACTGCGAGCGGTGCAGGGCTTCGGCAGCCTGGGCAAACCCGCCGTGGTCGACCACTGCTTGCAGGGTTCGCCACTGATCCAGGGTCACGCGCGGCGCTTTCATCTTTGGCTCCTGTTGTCCTAAGCTGCGCTCTTTCAAGAGCGCCCATGAAGAAATGTTGTGCGGCTTTATTGATGTGCCTGCCCCTCGGGGCCATGGCTTACCCCATTGATGTGGAGAAGCAGCTGACTGGGGTCAAGCTCGACTACACCACCTACGCCACGGACTACGACATTGGCGCCATCACCCTGAACAACTATGGGCAGGTACCGGCGGCGTGCAAGGTGACGTTTCGCAATGGCCCGGAAGCGCCACGGGTGCGTCGGGTGAATGTGCCGGCCGGAAAAGGCGTGGACGTCACCGCCAAATTCAACCGGCAGATCGTGAAACTGCGCATTGCGTTGGACTGCAAAGCACAATAAAACTGATTGTTCGATAGATTGCACCCACTTTTTACGCTTTTTTATCGATAGGTCAAGCCTTAATCTCACCTCCATCGAATCGCAACCCTTTTTGCCGATGGAGGCACCCCATGTCCCGCGTACTGATCATCGAAAGCAGCGCCCGCCAGCAGGATTCCGTTTCCCGTCAACTGACCCGCGACTTCATCCAGCAATGGCAGGCTGCTCACCCTGCCGATGACATCACCGTACGTGACCTGGCCGTAACCCCGGTGCCGCACCTGGATGCCAACCTGCTCGGTGGCTGGATGAAGCCCGAAGAGCAGCGCAGTGCCGCCGAACTGGAGGCGCTGGCCCGTTCCAACGAGCTGACCGATGAGTTGCTGGCCGCTGACGTGCTGGTGATGGCCGCGCCGATGTACAACTTCACCATCCCCAGCACGCTCAAAGCCTGGCTGGACCATGTGCTGCGCGCCGGTATCACCTTCAAGTACACCCCGACCGGCCCGCAAGGCCTGCTGACCGGCAAGCGCGCCATCGTCCTGACTGCCCGTGGCGGCATCCATGCCGGCGCCACCAGCGACCATCAGGAACCGTACCTGCGCCAGGTGATGGCCTTCATCGGTATCCATGACGTGACCTTCATCCATGCCGAAGGCCTGAACATGAGCGGTGACTTCCACGAGAAGGGCGTCAACCAGGCCAAGGCCAAGCTGGCTGCGGTGGCCTGAGCCGTACCGAATTCCCAACCCTGACACCTTTGTTGCTCCTTTGGGTGTACCTGCCCGGCCTCGATGGCCGGGCTTTTTTGTGCTCGTCATGGGATTTTCATCGTTCGTGAGATCGAGCGCCGCCCGCGCGGCGCATCGCGAGCAAGGCTCGCTCCTACGTTTGTTTCGGGCCAGTTATGTCTGTGGAATTTGCGCGCGGGCGCTTTGGAGCATGGCGTGATATCGAGTCAAACAAACAAGGCGGTCGCGCGCGCCTGTCACAGGCGTTACTGGCCGTAAACAAACGTAGGAGCGAGCCTTGCTCGCGATGCGCCGCGGGCGGCGCTCGATTTACGCGCCACCTCAATACATGGACCAAGCGCCTGCCCGCACACTCCGTATGGTTGAACAGATTGGCCGCAACCCGCTAAGGTCGCCGCCTTGATCCACGAGAGGCAACCATGGGCTACCTGATTATCGTCGCGCTGATCCAGGCGTTTTCCTTCAGCCTGATCGGCGAGTACCTGGCCGGGCACGTCGACAGTTATTTTGCGGTGCTGGCCAGGGTGGTGCTGGCGGGCCTGGTGTTCTTGCCACTGACCCGCTGGCGCCAGGTCGAGCCGCGCTTCATGCGCTCGATGCTGCTGATCGGCGCGCTGCAATACGGCATCACCTACGTCTGCCTGTACCTGAGCTTCCGCGTGCTGACCGTGCCCGAAGTGCTGCTGTTCACCATCCTCACGCCGCTGCATGTGACGTTGATCGAGGATGCCTTGAACCGCCGCTTCAACCCTTGGGCGCTGCTGGCGGCCTGGTGGCGGTGGCCGGCGCTGCGGTGATCCGCTTCGACACCATCAGCGGTGAGTTCTTCGTCGGTTTCCTGCTGCTGCAACTGGCCAACTTCACCTATGCCGCCGGGCAGGTGCTGTACCGCCACCTGGTTGCCCGGCACCCCAGTGACCTGCCGCATTACAAGCGTTTCGGCTACTTCTACCTGGGCGCGCTGATGGTGGTGCTGCCCGCGTTCCTGCTGTTCGGCAATGCCCAGCATCTGCCAAGCACCGATGTGCAGTGGCTGGTGTTGTTGTTCCTGGGGCTGTGCCCGACCGCGTTGGGCCTGTACTGGTGGAACAAGGGTGCCTGCATGGTATCCGGGGCAACCCTGGCGGTGATGAACAACTTGCATGTGCCGGTGGGGCTGTTGCTCAACCTGCTGATCTGGAACCAGGACGAGCCACTGGGGCGGTTGTTCATCGGTGGCGCGATCATCCTGGCTTCGGTGTGGATGAGCCGCCTGGGTAGCCGGGCGCACACCCCGCAGACCGGCAAGGCCTGACATGCATACCATCTTCGTCATCGTCGCGCCGATCTTTGCCCTGATCCTGGTCGGCTACCTGTGCCGCAAGACCAACAAGCTCGGCGACAAGGCCGCCGCCGAGATCAACAAGATGGTGGTCTGGCTGTGCCTGCCGGCGCTGCTGTTCAAGGTTACCGCGACGGCGACCTGGAGCGAGATCTGGCACCCGGGGTTCATTGTTGCCTTTGGTGCCGGGGCGCTGGCGATGTTCGTGGCCACGCTGGGCTGGCGCCTGTACAGCGGCCATGGTTTGGTTGCGGCCAGCATCGACGGGCTCAGCGCCGGTTACGCCAACACCGGTTATATCGGCATCCCGCTGTGTCTGCTGCTGTTTGGTCAGCCAGGCCTGCAACCGGCGCTGATTTCGTCGTTGATCGTGGTTTGCCTGGTGTTCGCGGTTTCCCTGACGCTGATCGAGGTCGGCCTGCAGGAAGAACGCCAGATCGGCCGCGCCATCTTGCTGGTGAGCAAGGCGCTGGCAAAGAACCCGTTGGTGATTTCGCCACTGGCGGGGCTGCCTGGGCCATGTCCGGAATGGGGCTGGCGGAGCCGGTGATGCACTTTCTCGACATGCTGGCGTTGGCAACCACGCCCTGTGCCTTGATTTCCCTAGGGGCATTCCTGGCGGAAAAACGCACGGGTACGCAGGCCAGTCCTTGGCCGTTGGTGGGCCTGAAGCTGGTGGGGCAGCCGGCACTGACTTGGGTATTGGCGTTCAAGGTGTTCAGCCTGCCGACCATGTGGGCGGCTTCGGCCGTGCTGCTGGCGGCGCTGCCGACCGGGACCGGGCCGTTCATGCTGGCGGAGTACTACAACCGCGAGGCCGGGTTGATTTCGCGGACGATTTTGCTGTCGACGGTGGCGTCGCTGGTGACCTTGACCGGGCTGTTGTACCTGTTGGGGTATGCGGGGTAACAAGGGAGCCCTATCGCCGGCAAGCCGGCTCCCACATAGAGCGCATCACTGCCGTACCTGTGGGAGCCGGCTTGCCGGCGATGAGGCCGATACAGGCAACACAAGACAGTTGCCCCATCTGTACCACGCCGACCTCCAGATCACTGTATGAGCCGGCTTGGCGTGGCGATGAACCGCAGCGAAAGGGCTGCCAAGCGGCCCCGGTAATCTCAAGCCTCGCTCAAATCCTCAAGACGATGCGTCTCAGGCTTTGCCACTGCGCGCCCCGCCAACCCCACCCGCATGTCATTGCCACTGGGCTGCTGATACAGACTCAGGCCAAACTCCGGCAACACCGCCAGCAGGTAGTCGAAGATGTCTCCCTGAATCCGCTCGTATTCCGCCCACACCGTGGTGGTGGTAAAGCAGTAGATTTCCAGCGGACACCTTCGGCGGTGGTCTGCATCTGCCGCACCATGCAGGTCATGTTCGGGTGCACGTTCGGGTGGTTCTTCAGGTAGGCCAGGGCAAAGGCCCGGAAGGTGCCGATGTTGGTCAGCTTGCGGTGGTTGGCCGACAGCTCCGCCACCGGCCCCTGCGCCTCGTTCCAGGTCTGAAGCTCCTGGCGCTTTGCAGCCAGATAGTCGCCGAGCAGGCTCACCTGGGTCAGGCGCTGTTCCTCTTCGCGGGTCAGAAAACGCACGCCGGCCGCGTCGATGAACAGGCTGCGCTTGATGCGCCGTCCGCCGGACTGCTGCATGCCTCGGTAGTTGCGGAACGACTCGCTCATCAGGCGCCAGGTGGGAATCGAGACAATGGTCTTGTCGAAGTTCTGTACCTTGACCGTATGCAGGGTGATGTCCACCACATCGCCATCGGCGCCGACCTGAGGCATTTCGATCCAGTCGCCCACATGCAACATGTCGTTGCTGGTCAGTTGCACGCTGGCGACGAACGACAGCAGGGTGTCTTGACAATCCAAAGAGGGGATAGTGTGGACACCCCGGAAGGCCCCGATTTCACTGGGCATGTCCTGCATCTGTCCCTGTCCATATGGACAGCAGGATGATATGGACACCTCCAGGTGCCTGTACCCTCATACCTATCCCTTTGCGCCGACCAGCAATCGGACTAGATGCCCATCGCTCGTGGGATAGATTATGTACAGGGGGCCTGAGCACAACCAAGCACCAGCCGACCTTCAGCCCAGCTCCTGGCCAAAACTGAGCGAGCTCGAACACCGCTTTCAGAACTGCCGTCTGCCAGCGAGAAAATCTGCAACCTCGGTGTGCCGCTGGCCATGTGAAGGCTGGAGCGCCCAAGCGTTTCCTGCTCAGACGCTCATTCCTACAGCCCAGACTCAACCCCAGACCCAACCCCAGACCCAACCCCAGACCCAACCCCCAGACCCAACCCTCAGACCCAACCTCCAAACCCACCCCCAAACCACATGACCAGGAGGCACTCAGGTTGAGGATGCCGACTCCAATTCCGCGATCCGCATTCTGAGTCGATGATTCTCAAACTGGATGGAAACCAGCTTCTGAAGCGTCTTCTGATAGAGCTCACTCTTCCGAACCGCTGTGTCATTAAGGCGTTGGGTCTTAGGCTTGGCGGCTGGCTTCTTACTCTTCAGAATCGGCGCCGCTTGGGCGCGCGTTGCTGAGCCGCCGTGTCATCAATTAACTTCACCAAGGCGGCTTGACTTGAGCGCCCCCTCTTTATCGAGCCTCTCTTCCTCCCAGCACCTAGCGCTACAGAGTCGAGGTTGATCTCTCTGCCTTCAAGCACAAGCCGGTCGAGCGCCTCAATATAGTGACTATTGCTAACCAACTTAAGCCTCCAGAAGTTCGCCGTATCCGGCTTTTTTGACTGCAGCGGTGATGCTCGATATCTCCGAGATGATTTGTTCACGGAACGGCTATTTTCTGGAAGGTGGATCAATGCTTTCCTATGGGTCGTTATCGCTTTATTGATCTTGGGCATAGATTTCGCACTAAGTATTGAATGGCTGCAGTCAACGCAAGGGGTCAGATTTGTAAA
Organism: Pseudomonas sp. Teo4; assembly: GCF_034387475.1. Lineage (NCBI taxonomy): Bacteria > Pseudomonadati > Pseudomonadota > Gammaproteobacteria > Pseudomonadales > Pseudomonadaceae > Pseudomonas > Pseudomonas sp. Teo4. The sequence goes on along the minus strand of NZ_JAXCIL010000001.1, from coordinate 3,379,201 downwards.
TTTGATGAGGGCACACGGGTTGGGGTTCGTGCAGCCGCCTGCAGGGCCTTCTTTGTAAACCATTTCGCCCCGCTCAAATTTTTGCTTAGTAAACTTCCTGTCTGTGGTTATTATCAGCGGTTTACCTCGATCCTCCGCAACTTGGATTCGGTTTCCCTCCCCGCCCCAGAGAGGGGATGACGAATTGATAACATCTGCTTCGTAAAGCTCGTACTGCCTGAGTTTGATTTGAGTATCTATGTCATCAATGAGCAGCTTTTGTTCGGGGTCGATGACAAAGTTGATAGCGAAAGCACTCCCGTGTCGATAGTACGATGTCATAAATTCAGTTAGATGTTTGTACTGAAGTGCCATGGAACCTAACGAAACCATTCCTGATCTAGCTGCATAGACCGCAAGAGACCGCCTGCATTGATGGCTTTTCAAGGGCCAAGGTTTGCCTACCTCCAAACCCGGTATCCCTCGCCAATCCGTAAATCCATCGAACATTTCTAACTCACGGATGTCGCTCTCGGTCACCAAAAACACTGGGTTTTTGCGCAGCGGAACTGAGATTTTAAATGAGGCCCTAATTGGAACCTCAAAGTGGAATGATTGAGTTACACTCTTCGTATGAGTTAGCATGGGGAAAAGCGGATACCGACTGTCTTCCAGTTGTGGATAGGCGTTTTTTATGCGAGCTATACTGCCGATGGCGATCGCCGCATCGAACGCTTTCTTCACTGCTGGTGAGGTGATCCAGGTAGTCGGGGTGTAGTTTTCCGATGCTCCTTTGTAGGTGTTGCCCATAATGACCGGAATCTCTTGGCCATTTATTCGGATGGTTTGGAGGGCATTACATGCAAGCTTACTGACCTCGTCGTCACGCATGCCAGAAAATATATGTATCCAGAACTTGGCGATTGCAATGACTTCATTAAGGTAAGCGTTCAGCTTGGCAAGATTGGTTATGCCGAGGTTCAACAGGTCATCGCTCAAACCTAAGCAGGTCATCGCCGCTTCCCAGTGATCAATTTTCTTGCCAGTGGGTGGGTTGCTGAGCGGATAGCCGTACTCTGGCTCATCTTGACGACGGCTGTAGAACTCGATGATTTTGGCGCTCATGGAGTTAAAGGTGTCGAGATTGACCGCGAATTCGTTAATAATTGCTGCGTAGATGCGGGATGGAATTAACCAAGTCTGTTCGCGACGATCAGTTTCGGGGAACATTGACTGTAGAATGCCTTCAGCTCGCATGGACAGGCCTTCCAAAATTGCAAGGCCGGAGTGCTGAGACGTTTTGCTTATAATATTTATGTCACGAAGCAGTCTGACAAAAAGATCGGCTGTGGAGTGCTTAGGGGTCGCGGCGATGGCTCTTAAGATTTTTGCCTCATGGCGTTGCTGTGTGATGAGCTCTTTTATAGTTATGCTATTTGACAGTGCCATGGCAGCGAGTGACCGCAGGGCATGTACGGCCACGCTTTGTACTTTTCTAGCCTTCGGGAATAAATAAAGTCTTGAAAACTGTATAGTTTTCATTTCACGTTGAATGGCTTCATACAGTGGTGACGTATTATCACTATGCCAGCCGATAAAAGAGTAGGTAATGTTATAGGTGGAATACGCTCCCATGCGCCATACGTCATGCTTATACAAGCTCAGCGGCTTCCCATCAGTGTCTCGTGATATGATAAAATCTGGTGGGGTCGAGAGTGCCCCCTCTGATGGAACATAATTCTGAGGCGGGTAGTTTCTTTGCGTGGGGCTGAGGCGCAGTCGTTCTTCAATATTCATGACACGTAGCCCATATAAACTAGTGCGTCTAGATGAGTTGCCCAGAACGGGTCAAGTTCACCGCTACTTACTTGCTCTTCAACTTGTTCAATCAATGACTGGTTATCAATTTGTTCCGTAACTAGGCCGATAATCTCATTAATCCGGTACTGGAGAGGGTACATATTTTCCGTCCATCTGTCTGAATCATAATGCGGTTGGCTGGCTTCAATAATAAATTTAATGGAGAGAAGGCGCTTGAGGTCTGTAACGTCAGCATGAACGGCATAGTACTTACAGAAAACACAATATTCTGGTTCACGGCATGACGGTGTTGGCGACAAGCTCGTGAAGCCTGATGCCAATGTGGGTTCTCTTGCTGCAGATAGGCAGGAGCCGCCCGGAATCGTTAACGCGTCTGGTTCTGCTTCAATGATTTTCACCGGAATAACATTCTGATTCCGTCCTCGTGCCAAGGCAGCGCCCTGCATGGCATCGAAGAACGCGCTGAACTCTTGAGCCAGATCTTCTAGGGATGGACGACCGTAATGGCTTTCAACGGTGCGTACGGTATTGCCGAGCTTCTGTGCAGTTAGCAAAGTGTCGCCATTACTTAACTTTAAGTATTGATAGCTGACATTCTTCCTGTACTCCATAGGCGTGACCCAGCGCACATTAGGCATCAGCTTGTTAAGTAACGACTTATAAGCCTGTAAGTGGGCGGCTAGGATGGTGGAGTATCTACCGTCTCGCTTAGGGAATGGAAAAAGGAGAGGGATTCATCAGAGCCCAAAAGCCAACGACGCAATTCCAGAATTTTGTTGTAGGTGCTGCTGTACCTGGCGCCGAATTCGGGAGATACCGCCTTTCCGTTCGCCCGGCCTTTTATACCCAGCATGCGCATGCCTTTGGAGGTTGGAAGCGGTTTGAAGTCTGTTGGCTCAACTTCTGCAATAACAGACGAGTTGCTGCCAGTTGCTGCAATCAAACTGGTGAAGCCCGCAACCATCGCCATGATTACAAGGTTTCTTGAACGGTATAAGTTTCGGTTCGCGGAATTTGAGTCGGTTACCTTCTTTTTCAGAGCTGAATAGGCAAGTGCTTTGTCTCGGTCACTAAGTCGAGAAAGATCGACGCTGGCTGAGGTCAACACATCCAACGGCGGGAGAGTCGGGCACTTCCTCAGCTCTTCATACATCAATTGCACGTTGGGAGTTTTTCGATAACCGATTTCGTCATGAAGGTAATATGGTTCTCCCAGCGCTGGGGTCAGCATGAGGGGGTAGGGCTCATTATTCACAATGACCCGGTGAACTTCGTCTAAGAAATTTATGTGTGCGGCGAAACAGATATCTTGCTCATCTGAAGAAGGTTTGTCGGATTTTACAATGCCTGGCTTGCTTTTGTTTAATTTGGTGGCCCATGATTTTATTATGCGCAGTTCTTCCCCTGTTATGATTGAGATAAGTTTGGCCACAGCTTTCTGCTGGTTCGTCGCCACAGTTGCTGTGATGCGGTTGCCGCTCTTGGGCGTAGCCTGTGTTCTTTGAATTAAATGAGTTGTATAGCCTATGTATGCCATCTTCAAGTCATTTATATCATCGAGGCTTATGTTGACGTAGTTGGCGTCAATCCAGGCGAAGAAAAGATTGAACCAGTGCCGATGTTTCTTTGCGGTTTCTAGATTTTGGCCTCGAATGAATTCGATGATTATGCGAGCGATCTTAAGTCGGTGGATATCCAGACTATTTGGATCGACCTTGTCGCCGATTTGACCGCTAGAGCCGTGCGCACGCTTCTTATAGCAGAATGACGATACATCTAAGTTGTGTACAACAAAATTTGTTCTATGTACATGTTGGAAAACTACCGAGTCAGGGATCAGAATGGTAGTAGTAACGTCCGAGAGATCGATGATCGTGACGTTCCTGGGCCGTAAGACTGGATCATTAGCGGTGCTCATTCACTACGGCCCCGCACAACATGCGAAAAAAGCTTAGATTCGAATTGGTCTCGCACATGGTTTTTCCACTCGATTCTCGACCTATAGTTTAGGTATTGGAGTGTAATCTCTTTATTGCGGTGTCCCATGCGTTGCTGGACTAGTTCCAGAATCGCGGTTATGGGTTTGCGGTCAGGTCTATCAAGCTCGTCTTCTAGTAGGTTCATGCCAAAAGTCGCCCGCAGATCGTGGAACTTAAATCTTTCAAAGCCTGGAGATGCTTTTTGAATATCCCGAATAAGGGTTTGCAGGAACTGACGAACCGCTTCTCCCTCGGTGTGTGAATAGGGTTGGCCAAAATTTGAGCTGTTCGGGTCTGCCGTGAGGCGTTCTTTCATTTCCTGTTTGCTTGTATAGAAGGGTGTTCCTTTACTGGTAAGGAATATGTAATTTGAATCGGTATCTCCGTAATACGAAGACTCGCGCCTTCCTTGCGCAATGCTGCAGCGGATATAAATCTTGAGGTCATCTACCAACCATCCAGGGATTATGATTGTCATGCGCGCCTTTTTCTTTGTATCGATGCCAGTCCCTGCACCCACTGGAAGTCTGAGATTACCTTCGTAGTCCAGTTGCCTATTAAGATCGCAGATCCTGATAGTGCTGAGTGTCTGCAATCGGGCACCAGTGAAAATCGCAAGGTAGAAGAGTAGCTGATAGGCCCGGTCGCACTTCTTGAGCGCCTTTAACAAAACCATCTGCTCATGCATGGTTAGAGGCTTTGTCTTGCCGTCATCGTAAATGAAGTCAGGATCTGGTAAAGGCTTGGATCCCTGTAGAGCCAAGTCTGACGATGAGACGGTGATAAACGTCTTCAAGCCAAAATCTGTGGTGGTTTCTATATATCTAATGACCTCTTTGTAAGGGGCCTCCACTATAAGTTCAGGGTCGATTAGCTTGAACTTAATAATATTTTTGTAGAAGCGGTGGATGCCGCTCATTCTTTTCTTTCCAGTGTCAAGCGTCATTCGGCCTGAGTCGATTTCGCCTTCAATATGCTTCTTGAATCGATAGGTTGCTTTGAGTTGTTTTAGTTTTGGAAAATGCAGGTAGTCTATGTTTTCCGAATCCAAGAATCTTCGGTAATCCAAAAGATGGTCGGCGATGGATGCATAAGTGCGGTGGTTGTAATTGAGGGTATAGTGATATTTATGAATCAGATAAAGGTTGGCAATATCCCAAGGTTGACCCTCGCTGTCTAGCAATACTGGGAAGTTGTAGAGTATTTCGTTGTTGGTGGGCTCCAGGTTTAAATCGGAACTGATCGAAGTTGCTGCCGAGTCAGGGGTGCCATAGTTTGGGGTAAGAACCTGGAATCTCTCGATCTTAGTAACTTGGGCTTCGGAACTTTTTCTAGGGCGAGCGGATGCATTTCTGTCCAAGACTAGTCGGCTTTGCAGTGGGATTTGTTTGGAGGCTATCCGGATTTTTCAACGGCGTCTAGAGTTTTTTTGAATCGTCAATATATACATAAAATGATGTTTGTGCGTCGCGTAATTTATGCGCCGGTTAAATGCTGTTTATTGCTATATTGAATTTCTTCGATTGCTTCCTCGCACGCCTTGCTGTGCATGGCATTCACCTGATTGTTATGAATTTTGATCTGTTCGAAATTTCAGGTCGATTTACAATACATGGATAAAACGCCTCCAATGCTGGTTAGCTGCCCGATGGCAGGCAAGCGGTCAACGCGAGCGTTGGGGCTGCGCGGTGTGCTGTGTCTGTCGCCCGCTTCTGTGGATAACGCCATCAGAGGGGGCAGGTATCGACGCGCTATCGCCCATCATCGTAAGCGTTACTGTACGGGCGCTGGTAGTTGGCCGATGATGGATGCATGTGTTCAGAGTATTGTCTTAAGTGGCATCTGCAGCCTGGCCAGACCCGCATACCGAACCCGGAATTCAAAAAGTTGATACTGGGAAAAAGCTTAACCGGATGATTATGCCCAGGATCCGGTTATGCTTAGAGCAGAACTATGAGGCGCTAATTTAAGTGCGCATGAAAAACAATCGGTCTTAAGGTTGGGTATCGAACCTACTAAGATCTTTCTAGCAAACGCCATTTCTCCAAATGTATCGAGGCTCATGGGCAAATTAGGCCCGCTGTCAGCTGTCAGCTGTCAGCCTTCAGCCTTCAGCTTTCAGCTTTCAGCTTTCAGCAGGAGCTGACCGCTCCCACAGAAATCCCACCGTTGAACGGCTTATCCCCAACCGCCGAGCTGTCTCGGCCTTACTCAAACCAGCGTCTTTGCATTCAAGTACTTTTCGCAGCTTGACGACATCGGCTGGTCGCGCTGGAGGTCGTTTCAGGATTGTCATGCCGGCGAGGTGAGCCTTGATGTCGTCAGAGCTGACCTTGAGCTCAAGCGCCCCCATTCTTCGGTCGCAATCGCGAGGACATCGGTGGCGGAGGTCTCGTCGCGTGTCGATACAACGAGCGCCATGAGCGACACAGGGACAGGCCGAGTGCCTCGGCCAGCTCTGCGAACTTCTCGATCGTCGGATTGCTGTCGGCGTTTTCGATCCTGCTCAGGTAAGTGCGGGAGGCTGCGTGAGCGAGGTTCTCCTGCGTGAAGCCCAGGCTCTCCCGAAGTGCTCGAACGACTGCGGCTAACGCTTGCTTCAACAAGGCGACGTCCTCAAAAAGCGAGGATGTAGCCATGTTGGCGTGTACAGTTACACATCGCATAATGTATAAAACTGTCGATTGCTGAGCCAGGGCTATCGGTTGCGCTGATTGGGGCACTCGCGGATGAGTCTCCGAAGCGCCACTGACGCAGCCGGCGAAGCCGTCGTTTGGGATGAGGGGAGGCGGCATGGCTCCGGCAGAGGCTGCAGGAGTTCACTCAATAAATTGCTAAATCGCATCGCGTCTTGGCGATCTGTCGATCGTAGAAAAACGGTGCAGCTGGCTCTCCACCCTCAGTGGTTTATCAATTGTCGAGATCGAAGTAGATGTCTATTTGTGAGTGGGCGCGCAGCGTCCAGGGAGCTAAGGGTCAACAGAGCGCCGGGCAAGGCTTGCCCTGTGAGGTCGTTCTGGCCCAGAGCATCGACTGGTCGGTACACATTGACGCGTACCTATTCAGTGCTGCCAGGGTGGGTGAGAGATACGTCGCGCTCGTATACGGCGACCAATCGGGGTGTCCTCAAACGGTATGACTGTTGCTACGCCTCCATTGCGATGCGTCGCCGAGAGAGAGGGCTTCAAGCTCATGCGCAGTGCCAAAGGAGATCACTACGTGATCACGAGCGAACAGGGCTCGTGACTGCCTGTGGCCAGAGCATCACTCGTGGCGGGGCAAGGTGGTACAGGAGTTGGCCTTGCCTCTTATCCAGATGTGTGCCGCCTGAACCATTCCCTCAGGCTGCGTTGAAGTTCGTGTGAATAGCTGCGCCTGCCGAAAACTAATGCCTTAAGGACGAAAAATGGCTGACCTCGAAAAGATAACAGTGATTATTAAAAATTATGACGTCCAAGCACTTGGCGATCTTGATGCGCTTTATAATCGCGTAAGGCTTGAAGATGCACAAGGCAACACGTTCTATTTTAAAGAGGTGGTTGTTCCGAAGTATCTAAAAAATCACGGGGCTATGGCGACTGAAGTCCCACGAACTTGGTATTTCAAAAGAATTTCAAAAAAGACCATCGTTGTTTTGGCTTTTGAAAACAAGAACGGGAAAGTCGAATACGACCTAGATGATATTCGTTTGATTGCAAGATCAACCGTGTTGAAAGGTGTAGTATTTTCGCTTGCTTCAGTTCCAGCAGCTATTATTGCTGCTACTGCCACGTTTGGCATAGGGTTAGTGCTACTCCCGATGGGGCTTTGGTACGGATACAGGAACATATTCAAGCTGCCCGCCATGCTGAGTCGTAAGACCCTTTTGAGCGATTTTGCGCAACACGGAATTGTAGTTCGCTGATCGCCACGCAACGTAGTGCATCAGGTGATCCAGGGGGCCTCGAAGGCCGCTGACCTTGGCAAGATTCTGGATCAGTATCAGCTCGGGAATCCGGAAGGGCGGAGCAGAGCGGACATCCGATGCTCATAACACAGCCAAGCAGGCGGGATCTCCGCCTCTTGCCTTTGAACCCGAACCTGTCTGCCATGGCCCCTGCTGCCAAGAAAACGGCTAGCGATGCTCATTACTCGTCGTCAAGCGCCTCGCGGTGCTGCTCCACGTGTGCAAGATCACGCTCCCAGGTGTCGAGAAAGTCAGTCCAATCCTGTAGATAAAACCCTTCCTCAACTCTAGTAGCGGGCCCGAGCGCAACAGTGAATCGAGACTTCCAGGGTTCTGGGATATCCTGATCGCGGACGATCCGGCAGCCCACTGGATGAGCTTCCTTGGGCAGCTCAGCCAGCTGAGTTAGGTCAAGTTGGCATTCGCTCAGTGGTTCTTCGCGATCGAGTCGTTCAAGCTCATCCAGTCGTTCCAGAATCGGGCGTGCGCTTCGGTCGCCAGGCATCAGGTCAGCCAGTTGCAACAGCGCCTTTCTTCTTTCTCTTTCTCGCAGCCAGATGTCGTTCATGAGCATTTCCAGTTGGAGTACAAATGTGCTCCTGGTGATAGAGGGATACAGGTCAACGGCTAACCCTGCTTGACCCTACAAAACCAGGCTGCGTAATCCATGCATAGATCAGAGGGCGGTAGGGGAAGATCCCACGACGCCCTGGCGAGCCCTCAGGGGTTTCAAAGCGATTGGTGATCCACGTGAAGAGAGGGACTCGGCGTCCCATTGTTGCACATCCCCCGGCCTTCTGGTGCGCCCCTTGGAACCAGCTATCGTTTCTTTGGCATGTGCAGCAAACAACCGAGCTTGAGCGGCGAACCTCATGAGATTTATCGCGATGAGCCTGGGGTTAGTGATAGTCATAGACTGGCATTTTCCATATTTGTCAATCCAGTCGCATGTAAACTATAAATTCGGTTCGACACATCACGCGTCCTTAATGATATAGGCCATGTGTAATTGAATGTGCTTGTCAGCGCACTCTAGATACAAACTCACTAGTGATCTCACTCGCACGGAGTCGGCTCCGAAGGCATCAATTACCCGGTTGCTGCTTCGAGAATGATCATTAATCCAGTTGTCGTACATTGATTTGTGCGCTGCGGAATATCTCAGCTCATTATCGGCGTTCTCAGTGAAGCACGCGTTGATGATTGAATACTCGCCAGAGGTAAATTTCTCAAAAAGACCTTCAGGTACATTAATAAACTCTGCCGAGTTTGTTATGCGGTCGAGATGGGCTTTGTCTAATGCTGGGTTGAATTGGAGTTGGTTGTGCGTGCGTTTTAAGAATGTTGCAAAGTCGGAAGGTGAAAGGCCAAGGTCGATGTGCGCCCAGTAAGTTATTAGTAGTGCGATTTTTTCAATGATGAGATGAAGTTCTTGATAGGATGTGTCCTGCAAGTCAGGAGTGACACCGTGTGCAACTTTATCCCTGATTCGCTTGATGAGCCTGAAGTCGTTATCGGTTAAGTTGATGACTTTAAGGATGTCTTCGTTTGTGCTGCTTCTCGCGAGTTCGTATTTCTCCAGGAATGTAAGGTCTCGCGATGCTAAGAAAATCGTATCAATCAATAATTGCACTTCTTCAATCTGGTCTTCGTTTAATGGATTTGATAGTTGTTTTATTTTTTCTTTCAGTTCTGTTACTTTCTTGCTCTCAGCCTTTGTTGATTTGCAATTCGCGATAGTTGCAGAAGTGCTGACGTACTCGTCCAGCAGGCTAACATAGCCAAGGATTTTGAACTCCCAAAATCCCTCATAGCGCTGCATGCCTGCAAGACGAACCCATGTCGATTTTCGATAAGGGGAGGCGTAGAACCGCTCGAATATCGACTGCCAGTTATCATCCAGAAGGTCTCGTAGCGCCAAACAGCTTAGCCAGTAAGCTCCGCTTGAAAACCTACTGCCGATTTTTTTAAAGGATGGAAAGTAGATAGGTACGGAATATTTTGAGTTAAATCTGCCCCACACACTTTCGATGGATACAGGCGTCGCAGTCAGTATGGATAATAAAGTCGATAGCTCGAATGCTTTATCTCTTACCTCCTCGATTGCAAACGTGCCGCTAGGTCGCTCAAATGTAAAGCGGATGTGTTCATGTATGACATGGTTTTCACCGCGCCTTTCTAGACTGCTGAATGTTTCGGTATTAAGGGTGAAGTCTTCTTCGTTTGTTTTGATTTCTACCGATAGCTGGGGTGTTGGATTTTTCCAGGTTAGACTCTCACCGAGCTTTCCATCTAGATATTGGCCATGCATGAACCAGTCTGAAATATCTGCGTATTTAACCTGGAGGCTGTCTGCTTTAGAGTTTATATCTCCGCATGCGATGTAGTTTGCATAGATCTGGCTATTTGCTATTTCGCAATTAAATAAGGTGAAGTGCTGCCTGTCTTTTGCTCTCGCCTTCAGAGTTGAAGGCGCTATGTGAGTGATCTTGTGATCATAGTTGTGCTCCAGTTGGATGCAGATTAGGCCTCCTCCAAAAGTTAGTCGCCCCTCGCCGAAGATCCCGTGGTCATCGTGATAAACTTCGACATTGAATTCAAATTCGTGAGAGAAGTCTAGGGCTTGTATCATTGTTTAGTCCTTGTTAAAAAATCTCGATCGATCAACAGGTCAGTGTAATTATTGTATTTGATTAGGAGGGTGGAGGTTTAGATGCCTGCTTGATGCTGGAGAGTCAGAGATGGAGATTGAGAGACTTCGGCTCGTGGCAGGAGCAGTTCCAGTCTATCAATGACTATCAGTGTGCGGCGATGGGGCTTCAGTCACTCCAGCGCCACTGATGGCAGCGTTCAGTGTCGATAGGCGAGTGCACGCGCCTTGGCGTATCGCCAGCCTCGGGTGGAGTACATTTGTACTCTTCGAGTGCAGAGGCGCTGTGAGAGAGTTAGACGCAGCGATAGGGGGGCTAGCTTCTTAGGTTGATGACGCCAAGAGTCGCCGCCTAGTGTGCCCATCTGCTGTAATAAAATAAGCTACAGTTTCGATTTCCTGACGATGCACTACATTGTTCCCATGAACTAAACTATAATTTAGTTTTTGGGTGCATTGTCATGACGAATCTTGTACAGCTCCGCACCGCCGCAGAATTCGGCGCTGCAGTTCGAAAAATACGAAAACAGCAGTCGATCATACAAACAGACCTTGCCAGCATACTAGGCAAGAGTCATGTGCTGCTGAGAGACATCGAGACCGGCAAAGGCACTGTAGCTCTCGCAAGCGTGCTGCAGGTGTTGAACGAGCTTGGCATACGGATCTACGCAGACCTGCCAGAGTGACCAAGAACATTCAAACAGGCTCGTACAACAGCGTCATCGGGCATTGGTTTGGCTTGCGCGATTCGAGTATCCAGCTGAGATAGACGTCTGATTGTGTTTTGCGGGATCGCGCATATCCTGCAGAATGGACGTCGTATCAACTGGATGGAAGCAACGATGGAAAAGCCCGTGATCTCTCTGGAGCGCCGTAACCTGGCTGAGCTTGAGGTCATTGAACGTCTGGCAGTGGCAATGGGGGGCGAAGCGTTTGAGTCCGACGTGCGACATTTATCCGACCTTCACACCGTGGATTCTGACTCAGCCATCCAAGCTATCAACCGCCTCACTCATCCTTCTTTAATTGGGATGAGCGACACACCCTTTCAAATCTTCCAACGGTTAAGTGACGATCTGGTCATGCGAGCGCCTGCGCTGCTCCAGCGCCCAAGTTTTCGGTACCGGAATAGCGATAACACAGCAGTCCCGTATGAGCTTTGGCTGGCCATCGTACGACATGCCCGTGAGTATTTTGATGCGGCGGGATTGGATGCAGACTTCTTGGCCGCGAGACAGCGGGAGGGGCTTTCGAACAGGAGGCCTTCGATGCCCTTATTGCCTCGAAACGCCGTCAATGATCGCAGCGAGCGATAGGTACCAGTGACAACCGTCATCTAGTCGTCCCGCTTCCCCTTACGGCTCAGTAGGTTGGTCAGAAGAAGTTGCCTGACAGGGGGCTAGCGCGCTCTGATGGTATGTGACGGTGCTCAGTGCTTCCCATTACCCTCCTGGGACAGCCTCTGACACCGAAGTGGTCGCTCAAGAGAGAGGAGGGCAATGATGCTGCTGAAGCATCCTGGCCTCACCTCTGTGAGTCGTTATCTCTTCATTCAGATCGGTGGCATAGCGCGATCAGATCGGTGACACAACGTGAGCGCAATAGTGGGTTTGTCAGGAAGGGGAGTGTCTTGCTGCGACGCTCAAAGCGGCGTTTTAATCCCCACCCTGATCTGGCCCTGGTAGTACGGGATATGCTGTTACGAGGCTTAACCGTCCCGACCATCATGGTCAAGATTGTCATAATAGTCTCGTTCGAACTGGGTCATGTTCGCGCGAACTTTTTCATATTCGCGCTTCGAGCTCCTTTCCATCTCGCTACGAACATTGTCCGAAAATTGCACGTCCGTTTTGAGGCAAAGGAACAACGCCTCGTACGGCGCTGCAGGTCATTGCCATGAGCTGCAATGAAGTAAAGGGGCTCATTGTTCCGGATGCGCTGGGAGATTTTCATGTTGCCCCCGTTGTCGGCTATGTCGACTGAGACGCCCCCTCACCCCTGAGCTCAATGATTCAGAGTTGCCCACGTAATAAGGCTTAAAGTTGTCAGGCCAGTTGCGCCCCAAGTAGTCGTTATCATCGAATGTGATGTAACCGGTTTCACTCCTCACCTCGGTTGTGCGGTTGCTTTCTTGTGTGGCGGCGTGCCCAGGGCTCAAGGACGCTTCATTGACATCATCGTCACTTTTGACGATGATGGGTGAATGAGATATCCAGGCGGGAAAGGCAAGTGCTATCAGCGCTTGATCAACCTGATGCCTCCGCATCAGACCTACATCGAGTCGCACTTGGGTGCGGGCGCTGTCCTGCGTCACAAGAAACCTGCGGCGCGCAATATTGGCGTGGACGTCGATCCCGCCGTCCATGGCGCCTGGGCGGGTCATTCAGTTGAAGGCCTTGAACTCGTTCAGGGTGATGCTTCGGGCTACCTAAGCAGTTTCAACTACGACGGTACCGAGCTGATCTATGCTGATCCTCCGTATCTCGCTCAGACGCGGCGTCGCTCCAAGATTTACCGGTTCGAGTATGACCATGCCCAACACGAGCAATTGCTGTCCACGCTGAGCAACGTGCCGTGCAACGTGATGATCTCCGGCTACGACAGTGCTCTCTACAACGAAGCGCTCCAAGGATGGAGGAAGGTAACGTTTATGGCCAAGACGCATACGGATGTCAGGGAGGAATGTGTATGGATGAACTACGCTGCCCCTGACGAGCTTCACGACAGCCGTTATCTGGGTGATACCTTCCGCGAGCGGCAGACCATTGCCCGGCGCCAATCCCGGCTTCGCGATCGTGTAGCGGCGATGGATCCGTAGAGCGCAGCGATTTCCTGCACTGGATCACGCAGACGTACGGCTCCGCACAGGAGGCCCGGTGATGCAAAACGGAGTGGTGTTCGTAGACTCCAAGCTCTATAGCCGCGACTTCCCGGATGCCATGAGCGAAGTGCTTCCTGGGGTTTCATGGGGGCTTGATCGAGGCATTCCCAACTCCGGCGTACTGGGCTTACCAGGTCTGGGCCAACGAGCAAGAGCCCGAACCGCTCAACTACAAATTGGGTGAGACCTTGGCCGAAGAGGTCGGTGCATGCCTGCTGGGCGGTCATGGCATCCCGGCAAACGTAGGCCTCGCGGCATTCGCCCACCTGAGAAACCTCGGCGCCTTTGAGGCCGATGTTCCCAGTGAAGAGCAGTTGCAAGCGTGGCTCTCCATCCCGCTCACCATCGGTACCCGCACCGTACGCTATCGCTTTGCCAAGCAAAAGGCACGTTACCTCCATGCGGCACTGGCTGCCCTGGCTCTGGGGGCGTCCTCTTCATTCTGGGCGTGCTCTGCGGGACTGGTTGCTGGAGCTGCCGGGGATCGGCTACAAGACTGCCTCTTGGGTTGCGCGCAACTGGCTGGATGCAGACGACGTTGCCATCTTGGACATCCATATCCTGCGCGCCGGGGCCTGGCAGGTTTTTTCTCCCCTGGACTTACCGTAGAGCGCCACTACCTGCAGCTCGAAGCAGAGTTTCTGGCGCTGAGCCAAGCGCTCGACGTTCGTGCCTCTAAGCTCGACGCCCTGATGTGGTACCAGATGATGTCCGCTTCGACGGTGGTTCACTCGCTATTGAGCCAGGCCGGTCTAAAGGCTGCCTAGTGCTACGTGGCCGGCCCACCGACCAGCGCAACGCCCACGCCCGTTAGCACGCCGGAAGGGGCAATTCGGCTGGCCCAAGGTTCTCCCGTGATGCCCAGCGGACAGAACGCATAGCCCAAGGCTTCAGCAATCACTGCCATGATCGCCAGGAGTGCTCCGGCGTCTCGCCAGATCAGGCTCTCACCATTCGCATATTTCGCTCCCGTCTTCCCGGCTTCTGCCACCAGAAGCAAGCGTGTGGCCTGCTCGGCAGGTAGGGTCATATGGCACTGCGCGACCAATTCTGCGAGGGCCTCGCCGGATCCCGGTAGTTCGATGAGGCCGTGACGGCGACTGTCATAGCGACGCCAATTCAACGTTCCTGGAAGGTGAACCAGGATATGGATGGGGTGTATAGCGCCGGCAGAGGGCGCTGGTCGCAGTTCAAGGTCGAAGCCGTAGTTCGACTCGGCTATGCCCTGAGTTCGCGCACAGCGCCACAGTAACTGGCCCAGTTGCCCTTCATCCAGCGCACTGAAGCTGCGCCGGGTGCGCCTGTGATCGAGGAGGTCAAGGATGCCTTTGTCGCCGACATGCGCCACGTCGGGCAGCGAATGGAAGTCGCCCTCGGGCCAGGTGAAAGGCAGATAGTGCCCCGGCGAAGCTCTTACCGTAGGGCTACTGAGGTTGATCCTGTCCATGTTCGAGCTCGTGCCAGACCTCAAAGTACTTGAAGCAACCTCGGCAGTTCCGCAAGGCACGTTGGATTTGTGGCAGCTGTGGGCCCAAGCCAACATGGAAGCTGGAACCCCAGCAGTCTTCACCAGCTCGGTGGTGCTCAATCCGATAGCAGGCGCTTCAATGCTCATCTCACCCTCTTGGATGACCATCAACTGATTGAGGGCAGCCACAAACTCTGGGGTGCCGTCGCGGTGAGATCCATCGGATTTCACGGTACCCAGGTAGAGCTTGTTTACGCCCAGGCCGATTGCCTTCATCGCCGCCAGCGTGACGAGCATCTGGTTGCGGTAGGGCCACCAATCACTGGCAGGTGCGTGAGCATCTGCTTTGCCCCCGGCCATATCACCAGAGCCGACGGAGCGGCAGTCGATCGAGAGGACGTGATGCTCAATACCCAGCTGCTTGCAGACGGTGCTGGAGGCGGAGATCTCAGCCTCTGCGGCCAGTTGTCCATAATTTAAGGTGATACCGATCTCGGGACGTAACCACCACGCCAATGCGAGCGAGTCCATGCCACCTGAGAGGAGAAGAGCCCGCTTCATAGTTCTGCTGCCTTCCAGGCGGTTTGGTAAATGGCTGTCACGAAATCGTCCGTGATGGTGCAGCCTGAGCCGGCCATCATTTTTTGATCTTCCTCAGACTCATTTTCCACGTACATGATGACGGGCTTCTTGAGTGCTCGTGCGTAGCCAATCTCGTAGATCGTGCCAGCGTCGAGGCCGTCACCTATCGCGAGCATCAGGTCGCATGCGTGAATGGCTTCAATATCCTTGTGCACGACATCCTCTGCCGGCCCATGGCCCACGTCGTGTACCGGGGAGAATACGTTCAGCCCCATCTCCAGAAGCTGGCCGCGCGCTTCTTCAACGAGCCAAAGCTGGGACAGCGAGAAGAAGGGGCCTGCCAGATATACCAGGGGCGCTCTTCCGCCCCTCGACTTTTTAGGCATGCTGGCTGCACTTGGGGTGTAAGTGCTGAGTCCGGCTTTTGAAGCGAAGCCCTGCGATTCACAATAGAAAGCGGTAGCCCTTGATGCGAGTGTTGCCGCTTCCAGTGGAGTCAGCGCCTCCTCAAGCCAGAAATACGCAAAGGTAGCGACGAACACGTCACCTGAGCCCACCTTCCAGACCTTTGGCGTCACGAAAGAGGGGATAGCGTGGATGCGATCCTCATGGAACAGGAGCGCACCGGCTGGGCCCATCTTGATGATGACGATTTCGGCATGCTGAGACTGGGATAAGGCGCGCGCCAGATAAGCCGCGCTTAAGGTGCTACTGCCATGCAGCGCTTGCGCCTCGCTTCTGTTCAGGATGAGTGCCAACCGCTCAGCTTTGGAGCCATTCTCGCGGAACGGCGCCGGGTTGCTTGAGCTTTGAGGGTCGTAAACTGCCTGGTAAGCGTCGACGATGCAGTCACCCTCCATAAAGCCGAAGCGCACGACATTCCTAGCCGTGACCTGCAGGCTTTGCTGGCTCTTCGGGATGGGGTCGATTGAAGGCTTGGACAATCCGTGGGTGTAGCGGAATTGCAGACTTCGATCAATGGCATGCGATTCCAGGGAGAAACCCTCCAACGCCGCTCTCAGGCGAAGCACCGACCCCGCCGCGTCGTCGGTATAGGTTGCGAGGCTGACCGTCCCTCCCAGGCGCGCGATCGCCGTAGCGGCTCGCCCGCCCGAGCCAAATAGCTCCTGCCACGTGGGGCACATGCACTGCTCGTAATAAACACCACCGGCTATGCTGATCATCACATCACTCCTGCTTGACCGGTGAGATCTTGAGCGCCACTTGCCCGCCAATTTTGGCCGTGACAACTGCTACATAGTTCGTGCCGTTCTGGATGCAGGTGATCAGCCGGATCGCTTTCGGGGACGCAATGCCGCCTGCGACATGACCATTCCAGACGGCAAGCGCTGAAAGCTCACTGCCTGCAAGGCCTACTGTCATCTGGAGGATGTCGCCGACGGTGATCTGCTCAACGACTTCGTGCTTCGGAGATGCCAGCTGAGTCTGTAGGTAGAGCCTGTCACAGGCCGTCTCGGTGGGAGCTCCCGCTGTGTAGTCCCTGAATAGCTTGCCGTCTGAACCTGACATTACGTTCCCCAATATCCCTATGTGAACCTACGCAGCGCTAGCTTGCCTGCAAACCAAGAGCTGTTGACAGCGGTTTGACTGATGCTAGAGTGCCAGCACTCTAACCCTGCCAGATCCAATTTGCCAATAGGTAACCGGGGCGGTTGAAGATCCGTAGGGCTCATGCATGCCAAGTTAAGCGTTTAAGCTGGCCTGGCTCAGTTCGTGCTAACACAGGGTAGTGTTTGCTGATGTCGAAAATCCTCGATTTTGAGATTAAGAACTACAAGGGCATTGTCAGTACGAGCATAGAGCTCTCAGGGCGAAGCGACACGCCGATCGTTATGCTCATTGGATTGAACGAGAGTGGTAAAACGACCATTCTTGAAGCGATTTCGCAATTTGTGAGCAGTGACCAATCGGTTTCGAGCCTTTATACATTCAGCCCGAGAACAACGAAGAATTTACCTTCATTCCTGCCAGTCAGAAGGGCTCATTCAAGGGCACGGTTTCGGTAGCCGCCACGGTGAAGCTGGACGACACCGAAGTGTTGGCGATCAAGCAGCTTGTTGAGCTTGCAGGGCTTGAGGTTGATGTCGAAGCTCTACGCAAGAAGTTTCGAATTGCTAAAGAAATCAGCTTCGCCAATGACCCCAAAGGTGAGAGCTCGGGTAGCCTGGGGTTGGAGTTTAACGTCAGGATGCCAGGGGCATTAAGCTTTGAGCCTTTATGCGCAGCCGGATGATCCACAACAGAATCTTTGGGAACTCATCGCCGAATTGGTGGTGGAGGGCGTTCCCACAGTTGCGTATTTCCCGACGTTTCTGATTAACGTGCCTGAAGAAATTGAGCTGGCACCGTTTGCGGGAGAGAGCTATGAGCAGCGGCACTATCGAGAGATCGTAGAGAAGATCTTTGCCTACGCTGAGCATGACGTAGACGAGCATATCAACAAGCGCATCGCCCAGTATCGCGAAAGAAATGGGCCCCAATGGCTCGACACGTTCTATCGAAGCCATGAAAAAGGGCAGATCGATGCCGTCTTTAAAAAAGTTTCTCAAGCGCTGACCACCGAGGTGATTGGTGGTTGGCGGCGGGTCTTTTCGCGCGAGACGACCGCCAAGCGGGTTGAGTTGCAGTGGTCTGTCACGGGGCTGACCGACCTACTGCCATGGTGTCTTTTGCGGTCAGCAATGGCGATTCTGACTACAAGATCAGTGAGCGCTCAATCGGGTTCAGGTGGTTCTTCACGTTCTTGCTGTTGACGCGTTTCAAGCTGGAGAGCAGTAAGCGCAAAACGATTTATGTATTCGACGAACCTGCGGCCAACCTGCACGCTCGGGCCCAGGTAGAGTTGCTGACGTTCTTCGAGAAAATGATCGAGAACGGCGACAAGATTATCTACTCTACTCACAGTCATCATATGGTAGATCCAAGGTGGCTTGCTGGAGCATACATTGTAGAGAATCGTGCCGCGAAGCATGACGATGCGGACGGGTATGACCTTGAGTTCTTGCCAGCTAAAATTGCCGCTATCAAATACAAGCAATTTTTAGACAGTTATCCAAGTCGAAGTCATCACTTTCAGCCGGTCATTGAGAGGCTCCAGTACGTTGTGCCCCAGATTGTCGGCACCTCGCCCTGTGTCATTGTGGAAGGGATCTCGGACTACTACGCGTTAATGGCCGCCTCCACCAGTTGCGACTGCGCTTTGAATTTCAATATCGTCCCAGGCGTAGGCTCAACCTCCTCCGGCAATTTAATTAGCCTGCTGATGGGCCGAGGCGAGAAGTTTATCGTCCTGTTGGATGACGATAAAGCCGGGCGAGAGGCGCGCGATCGATATAGGGCAAAGTGGCTGCTGCCTGAGGACGTCGTCATTACGCTCGCAGACATCGATGCTTCCTACGCCACCATGGCCCTGGAAGCCCTATTGGGGCCGAAAGCTTTGAGTTGGCCCAGCGGAAGATGGGATTATCCAGTCCGCCGAAAAAAGACCAATATGGCTTGTTCTTGGCAGAGCACTATTACAAGGCGCAGACAGGCCTGGAAATATTCTCACCGCAAGGCCTGGAGAACCTGCATGCCGTGCTTAGATTCCTGGCACAGAGGTTCGCGCAACAGTAGTGTGAAGAAGTGGGGCATCTACGTTGCGTTCAGTAGACCGCGACGTAGGATGATCAGGGCCTCGGTGTGGCCGGTGTTGTCACGGAGGCCGCTTCAATGGTCGGTTCACCCTTCGGGTTGCCATTGATGGTGATTCCGACGTCGAATGTCTCTGCAAGGCCAGAGATCAAACGCTCCCGCGAGCTTTTGGAGAAGTCGTCACGGGTCACGCTGGAGGCGGCTCCGAACAGGAAGATAATCACGAGCAGGGTGGTCAGGGCGTTTCCCACGACACCGCCTACACCCCGAACAACAGGGCCTTGAGCCCATGGGAGAAACGCTCACCATAGGTCTCGGGCTTGTGCCGCTTGATGAACAACCACAGCTCTGCCTTGTAGTGCTTTTCCATCTCATCGAGCTTTTCCTGGACAGCTTGTCCTAGGTACTCGTTGAAGAGGTTGTTGGCAGTGTCTTTGTACATGTCCACCGAAGGTAATTCAGCGCAATGCACGTGGTTGCGGACTTCCGCGTCGGTGGGCTGTCGGTTGTTTCGGGAGGCGAATTGCTGCAAGTACTGCTGCTTGCTCTGCTTGTACATGCAGTACGCCAACTGCCCCACGATGTCATCTGGGTTGTCGACGAGCTTTTCGTACATGACATTGTGCCCTCCTTGCGACGCATCATCGTCGAGAGAGGGGCGGGCAGGAAGGGCTTGAGAGGCGGCTTTTGAGGGCCTTTCTTGCGCACTTTATCGAGAGGCCACACGCTTGGCCTTTGCGAACCGGGCGTTGATGGTGGCGGCGCTCTCTGTACTGAGACCGCGCGCAAACGCGCTCACAGCTTTATTGGCGCTGCGGCGTTTCAAGACTTTCGACACCAGGTCGTTTTTGCCCATGAGGCTTTTGAGGAAAGCAGTCATAAATCCTCCTGATTCACGAGGCCAGTATACACCATGCTATGACGGCGCACCAAAGGATCGGGTGGTTGTCTGCCGTTGGCCGTCGATTCGTTGGTCGCCCCAGATTAGGCGATGTCTCATGGGGGATCAATGCTTTGTCATCGGCTGGATCAGCTCGGCCCAATTTGGCCTTGCGAGCGGAGGATGAGCGTAACGAACTCCCGCAGATCCCGGAGTGGCCCTATGCCCCTGCGATCAAGGTGAAAACCCCTGATCCCCACCGCCAAAGGCCGTCCCGGTCGCACTTCGGCGAATCGCCCACCATTACGACCCGAGGTGCTTCTTCCTCCGGCTTGCCAGGGATGACGCCGAGCTCATGGCATGCCTTCATATACAGAAAGGGATCCGGTTTGGTGACTCCAAGCTCGTAACTCAGGGCGAAGGCCGTGTGCTTAGGCATCAGGGCCTTTACTGCCGGCCCATAGGGGGCAGCCAGGTTGCTGCACACAGCAATCGCGATGCCGTGGCCCTGGAGTTCGCTAATCGCTTCCAGTGTTTCAGGGTAAAGTGCGATGGAGTCAATTTCGCGCGCCAATGCGCCCTCGATTTCAGCCATGCGTGCCGGCGACGTCCAAATGCCCAAGGTATCTGCTGCCTCACGCAGGCTGATGTTGGCTTTCATCAGGTGGTGCAAATCGCCGGGCAGCGGGCGGCGACCTTGCATGGCACCTTCACGTAGCAATTGGCGATACGGGTGGGTGCGGGTGCCGATCCGCAAGGTGGTGCCGAAGGCGTCAAAGATGACGGCGGTGATTGCCATACGGCACTCCATAAGCGTATGGCACGGATCTTTCGGAACTCTGCAAGCCACGCGTCGCGTGCTCGTCGGGGCTAAGGGAATAAAAAGTCAGCTGATCTAAGGGAGGATTTGACTCGCTGAACCGATGGGGTAGGGCACGGCTCCCGACCATGCTGAGGGTGGCTGCCAGATAGGGTGAGCGATGGCAATCTTATGTCGGAGCTCGCATGCCTGCCAAATCCTTGGTTACCGCTGCACCCAGAAACGCCATACGATCACTTTGAATACGCGTTGAGCTGAATAGACGACGTTTATCCATGGCGACGAAGCCTAGCAAATCTTTGAGCCTCGAATCATTGATCATCCCGACGATCCTGATCAAGTCAGAGTGTCTCAAAACTGTTCTCAAGGGCCGCAAAATCTGTAGCGCTGACTACTGCCCCGATGATTGAGTTGGATGTTGCTGATCCAGTATCGGGATATTCTTCGGAAGACATATTTTTCGATTAATTCAAGTGTCAGCAAGGGCTGATTTTACACCGTTCAGGACTGGCACCAGGGTGTAAATGTACTTCTTGTCACTTTCAACGCCGGTGATGAATTCCTCAAAGTGATAACGTTTATTCACAAAAAAGTCATTGATGGTCTGAAGAAACTCCTGCATGTCTTCCTGCGTTTGTATTTTGGATGTTTCAGTTGACACTGCGGTGAGGATGCGAGCTCGCGTGTCCTCGCTCAGGTGTTGATAAAGTTCTGACAGCTTATGAGATTTAAATCCTTCCTTGACCTCAAGGCGGCTATGATGAATTACCACCACGTTCGGCGCGCCGTTCAAATACTGCTCTTCTGTAACGA
Organism: Pseudomonas sp. Teo4; assembly: GCF_034387475.1. Taxonomy (NCBI): domain Bacteria; kingdom Pseudomonadati; phylum Pseudomonadota; class Gammaproteobacteria; order Pseudomonadales; family Pseudomonadaceae; genus Pseudomonas; species Pseudomonas sp. Teo4. Next base: position 3,357,728 of record NZ_JAXCIL010000001.1, on the reverse strand, counting down.
CTGACTCGCCTTCAGCAGTCATTTCAATAAAGGCAGGCTCGAATATCCTTTCGACAAGCTGGGATTTAAAGTACAGCTCTAGTGCAAATGCACCATTAGTAAAAGCTACATTCAACCTTGGGTCGCCATAGGATTTAATTGGAGGGACAAGGAAATAGCTACATCCCCGAAGGCTGAGGCACTTTCGATAATATCTTTCGGGTCAATCAAGATTGTGGATTCAAACCCCGGATTTTCACGCTGGCGTTTTTTGGGTTTAGGCACAGCAACGTTCCTTGATGACCTATTCGAAGATGTCATCCTAACGATATCAGTTCGTCAGTGTCGAGTTAGTCGTCTTGTCGCTGCAAACGAGGTCTGACGACCTGGTCATGGGAGTACCTGCGCTGCTGCAGCCCCAAGTTATCGGTACAGAAATGGCGATCATTGGGCAGTAAGCAGTGGCAACCTGAGTAGCTCTCCCGCTGTCCGGTCTGGCTTGATCGAGAGGGGAGTTGCCAATCGCCTGTATCACTCAATGTGCCTTCGCATGAGGCCTGGGAACACCGGCCAGCGTCGGACAAAAAACGGTGCCCAGGCCGTAAATTTGTGATGGAGTCGACATTTTTGAACGGTACTTGGATTTTTTCCCACCCCCCCCCTCTTGAAATTTTTTTGAGGCGACGGAGTTCTATATTTGAGGACAAAAAAAATCTAACGGTGTTGGCCTCACGCCTGCGGCTGGATCAAACCACGGTGTATCAAGGCTGGTTTTGGTTTTTGATCTTTGGCTTTTCAGCCCTTCCAAGCCTTGCCGCCAGGCAAGGAGGGGCTGGCAGGAGGTCGTCACTTCGGCCAAAGGCCGCTGCTTTTGCTTTGGTTACAAAACACAATGCTGTCGCCAAAATTTTTTGGCCAAGGTTATTCCGCCTTGGATCTTTCCCATGTCAGACAACAACGAGAATGAGTGCCACTGAATGACCTCATCACCACCCGCGCTCTAGCTTTCCAGCGGCCAGTTGAACGTTTGCAGCCACCTTACAGGTAGCCTTCATGAAAAGGCTGCGCGCAACCTAGTGCTCACTGAGCAAACCAGAGGTTTCGATCGGTGTGTCTTTGGCTCTCGCCATGGCTCTGATTATGATTGGGCGTCAGCTGTCATTAGCGCTTCCACTAATGCGGTCAACGCGTCCATCAAACGGGCATCTTCGCGAGGATCTCCGCTTGCTGGCACATGAGTCTGGCAGTGGCGCAGTAGGGCTTCGGCGTCGTTCACATTCAGATCAAATTCGATATGCATTTGCGTCCTTCCTGTGCAGTCAAGGGTGGCCGCCAGCGGGATGATCGCGGCGCGATGTGATAGGTGAGGGTAGGCGTTGCAGGATGAAGTAGAAAAGCGGCTGTGGGAACAGGCGTGGCGGGTCTTCGGGGACTCCTGGCCGTGGTGCTGAGCGAGACCTTAGCTGGGTATAAGCGCAGCGCCGGGTTTGATGAGATGCAGCGCTTGTACCCAAGTACGATTGGTGCCGAGGCTCTTCAGGTTCTTCGGCAAGCGTTAACGCGTCAGTGGCCTACAAGCAACATTGGCGGATCACAATCGTTTATCGAACTGCGCTCCCGTCTCAGAGAGCATCTAAGCCAGTCACTGCTTCGCCGACTCGTCCATGAGAACCGCGCGACACCTGCGCTCCGCGATGCCCTGTTCGCTAGGGACTTGGGCGTGTGACGGGGTGGCGATCATGGGGCTGTTAGTCATCGTCCCAAGGATCGAATTTGTCTCCATACCTTGCCTGTAAGGCGCGATTGCGCTCAATCCTGCTGATCCAAGGATCGTAATCCTCGGGCAACGCTGCAAGCCTAGCGCTTATGATCATCTGCACCGCTGCGTCACGCAGCAACCTGCTGGTCAGCTCGCGGCATTCCCCACGCGTAACCGCACCATAGATGACGTGGTTGTCTTTGACATAGAGGTCGGTCATTCCCACACGCATATGGCCATATTTATCAACGTCATCGGGGTAGACGTCCTCCAGGCTGAGGTGTCCCATACTGAACTCCTGATTGAAGATGAGCTCGCTGAAGATCCGTATCTGTGTAAGCGTCCGTTGAACTCACCTTGCGTAAGTCAGGCCAACACCCACTGATGCGGCTCAGGTGTCCGTTTCACTGGCTCGCTGCGTCGGCAGCCGCGTCAGCACATCTTTGAGATAGGCATACGGATCATGCCCATTCATGCGTGCCGATTGTGTCAGAGCAGGCGCGAAACGACGACAAACAGGCCGGCCTAATGGCCGGCGGTTACAGCGTGCTGATCACACCGCCTGAACCGACCCGCCGCCACGGCAGGCCTGGGCCTGGAGTTGTTCGCTGTCGAGTTCGATTTCGAAGCCATGGCGAATGTCGGGCCAGTGAAACTTGCCATGATTCAGGCGCCGCGTGGCAAGCCAGACTTGAGACCAGCGAGGGTCTGTTCGATGAGCAAGTACTGCAAGTGCGCCTGCATTTGGTTTATTGAATTGTCTGCTAGTTAGGTTCGGCAGCGCCGCTAACGTCAGGCTCAGTTCATAAGCGAGAAGGCTCGATTAGATAGATTTGGCAAGTAGGTTGTACAAATTTATGTCGCTAATTTGACGCTGATCTACTGTCGGTTTTCAGGCGCTCCTTTCGTTGCGTCATAACTCGTCGCACCGAGAAAATCTCAGACAGATCTGAGTTTGTAACAATTTATTGCGCCCTCTTTTCTGTTAAGCCCTTGAAACATCAGGGCTGTGCATCCGTACAGTTTAAAAATGGGATCCAACCGCAGCTGGGTGCGCAAGCTACTCGTGCGACAGGCACTTGCGGTCGGGCGTTGTTTTGAATATGTTGTAGCTGCCCTTTGTTGAAAGCACTAGATGTAGTGTTTTTGGGGTGGCCTCGAAACGGATTTCTTGAGGTTGTGCTAGGTGACATGCGGTTGGGCCATGGCTCATCCTAGTCACCGTGGCCAGCGAAAATCGGGTGGTGATGTGCGGTTGAAATGGCGTCCCAAGTTCGCCGGTTAGGTTGTCCAGGCAGCAGGAAACGAGCATATCAACATTCCCCCGATTCTCTTGAGATCTGACCTCAGCACATGTTGCGTAAATATTACTCACCAAAGCGATGAAACATTTGCGTCCCGTTTTATAAACGGCGCGATGGTGCATAAAAACATAAACGTTTTTCAGTGAATGGAAGATGACGCTCAGCTATGGCCTGAGGGTTATTTTGCAGATAGCGCATGGAGGTAAGAGTGCCCGCTAAATTTACTTTTTCCAAGTCGGTAACGGGGATATGACGCTCGTACGCTTGGCAGACTTCAATGTCACAAGCATCTTGATCGATTGCCACATCCGGGGAAAGCCGACGACCCGAACGATGACACACCCGATGTGGGGCGAGCACTGCGCGAGCGGCTGTTGCGGGATGACAAGGATCGTCCGTACGTTGATGCCTTCATGCTGAGCCATCCGGACAAGGATCACTGCGGCGGACTGAGCAAGCATTTCTGGCTGGGCCCCCGATCAGTATCCGGATGATAAAAAGGATCGCTGGGAAAAGCGCATCATAATTCGCGAGCTCTGGTCTTCGCCTCTGGTCTTTCGGCGTCGGTCGCCAAATCACACGCTGTGTGATGACGCGAGCGCTTTCAACAAAGAGGCTCGTCGGCGCGTCCAGTATTGGCGTGACCACCGCTGGGCAGCTAGCGGCAACCGCATCAAGATCATGGGTGAAGACGTTGATGGCAAGACTGACGATCTGCGCGCGATCCTGGTGAAGTCTGGCGAATGGTTCAGCGACATCAATGGTTCTTCTTCGTCAGTGTTCAGGGCCCAGCTCCTGGCTCCTGCACCTCATGAAGATGATGCTGCGCTGGAGGAAGAGCTGACCAAGAACGAGTCGAGCATCGTAATGAACATGCACATCTCACCGTCTCAATTCAGCTCCAAGCGCACGCGGTTCTTCGTAGGTGGTGATGCCGAAGTTCTCATCTGGGAGCGGATGTGGAAACGCTTTGAGGATGACCCAGAAACGCTCGCTTACGACTTGCTCCTCGCGCCACACCACTGCTCGTGGCACACCCTGTCCTGGGACAGCTGGTCGGGTAAAGGCGAAAACGCCAGGGTTTCCGAGGCAGCGCGCAATGCTCTGGGCCAGGCGAAACAGGGCGCGACGATTGTCTCCAGCAGCAAGAAGATCGTTGACGACTTCAACGATCCACCTTGCATCCGCGCCAAGCGTGAATACAGGTCGATTCTGCGCCCAGTGGATGGGTGGTTCGCCTGCACGGAAGAGAACGGTTCCAAAGGCGTGCTCGAATTGGAGTCGGCCTCTGACGGTACAGTGATCAAGGCTGCGGTAGCGGTTGCCGCAGCTGCGACCTCGGCTGCGGCTGCTGCGGCTCCTCGCGCAGGCGCTCCTAGAAAATGAGCAGTTTCTATGCGGTCGGTGACCCAATGGGCGATCAGCCCGAGCCTATTCATGCCTGCACCCGAGCGTTGGTGAAAGCATGCAAGGGGCCCTCGGGCGTCGAGTTCTTGGAGCTTCGGCAGGAAGCTGAGGCAGGCGGGGTAACCGAGTACGTCGTCATCGAGGCGGGCGACGGCACGATTGCCAAGGGTAACCCTGGGGGAATCCACCGTGTAGAGACGTTAGCCATTGCTGTAAATCCACGGCTTCGTGTTCCAGTGACTGTGCATGCGCTTCGCACAGATTTTCCTGCGCTGTCACATCTTCATGGCTCGGCGCCGGGTACGCCGAAGATCCTGTGCCTCTACGATGTGGAGTGGAGTGGCGTTGAGCGCATCTGGACTGCTGAACGGTTTCTTGAGCGTCTGTTCTGGTGGCTGCGTGAGTCATCGGAGCTACGCCTGCACCGTGAAGATCAACCGCTGGAGCAAATGTTCTACGCGAGCCCTTCCAGCTCATCCTGCCAGCGCTAACTCCGGCGCAGCTGGCGAGTGACGATTGCAAACTGCACGTCCTGATGACAGACAGAAGCGACAAAATCACGCTGCGTGCGCGGTCATGGATTCCAGTGGAACGACCCAAAGCAATTATCGCTTACTCAATATCATGGTGCCGCCCGTTGAGCCGACGTCGGTGGCCATGTTCCCGTTTAACCTTGGGGAGTTGCATGACCAGTTGGTGGAGTGGGGCAGCGAGCTGTCTACGCAACTTTCAAATGCTGTGCGTGAAGCAGCTTCTGGCGGGCTAAGTCGGGCGGCTCAGAACGACAACCAGGGCATCTTGATCCTGGCTTGGTACCCAGACTTCGCAATGGCGAAGCGGATCGGATGGATGTCAAAGGCTACATGCTGGAGATCAATCTCTTTGATCTGGCAGCCTCTTTCGAGATGCTGGCCCCCGAACGCGGACGGTGTTTGTTATCCCGCCGTGCAGTTGGGAGGTTACACAGGGGAGACATGGAAGGGGCTTGGCCTCAGGCCTGTGGAGGTGCGATCTTCGCTGAGCGCGGCATTTGCCCGAGACCTGTCTGCTGTCGATCCCGATAATGCAACTTTCAAGGGTGTGTTGGCTGGGGTAGGTGCGCTAGGGGGCATGCTTGCCGACATCTGGGCTCGCTTGGCCTGGGGCACATGGACGTATGTAGACCCGGATCTGCTCCTCCCTCACAACTTGGTCAGGCATGTCGCAAACGACAGATTTGTCGGTTTACGCAAAGCGGATGTGCTTCGGAGGATGGTAGGGCAGATCTATCCGGGCGAGCCGGTACCTGCTGCGATCTGCGACGGCATTCTCGCTGACGATCCCCGCATCAATGAGGCCAGAGGACGCTGAGCTTTTGATCGATGCCACCACGACGCTGGCTGTGCCTCGTGATCTGGCGCGACGGGATCATTCAACCCGGATGGCCAGTGTCTTCCTTACTCCATCAGGAATGTCGAATGTCATTCTGCTCGAAGACTCGGCACGGTTGCAGCGTTTGGATGCCCTTGAAGGGCAGTATTACCGCGCAATCTTGAACAACCCTTGGGGTGAAACCCATCTCGTCAACCACCTTGGCGATCGGTGGGTAGGTGGCGGATGCCGGGATATTTCGTTCCGGATGTCGAATGAAAACATCCATGTCCACGCGGGACTAATTTCCCGGAGGCTGCGCAAGGTCGTAACTGGTGCCGAAGCCAAGATCATGATATCGGCGCTGGATGATGAGTCGGGCAGTGTGGGATCACATGAGGCCCTAGTACATCCCGTCACCTGCGCAACGATTGGAGAGTGGTCGGTAACGTATGACGGTGGCCTTATTGACAAGATCAAGGCACAGCGGCTTGCGGCGCTTCCCAACGAAACCGGTGGATCCATTCTCGGTATCACTGACTTGAAGACGAAGACCATCGTCCTGGTCGATACCCTGCCACCTCCACCCGACAGCGAGTCGAGCCCAACCCATTTCATCCGGGGCAAGGAAGGTCAGTTAGAGGCACTGAAGAAGGTGCACGATCTGACTGCTGGCACCGTTGACTATGTCGGGGACTGGCATTCCCATCCGAACGGTTGTTCCGTCAAGCAGAGCGCAGACGACCTTGTCTTGTTTGCCACGCTGGTCAGCCGGATGCAGATAGAGGGTTTACCGGCACTGATGCTGATCGTTTCCGATGCTGATCTCGGCATTTATGTGAGGTGAGCCTTGGGGTAACGGGTTTGACCTTTGGTTAGTTGTTGGCAAGCGGCGAAATTGCGCGATACGCCTAGATGATCGACGTGTGTTTGTTCGATTGATGCCCAAATACCATGCACTGCGTGAGGGGTTGGTATGGATTTCAGCAAGGTTTTTGATGCGTATAAGTACAAGGCCAGGGTAAAGCCTGCTTTGCTGTTGGTGTTGCCAGTAGTCATTTACGTCATGGCTTTCTTCGAAGCTGCGCGATCCTTAAACGGGGTGATCGCAACCTTCCTTGTATCGTTCGGTGTGGTCGCCTTTGCCGCGAGCCAAATGTCCAGCAAAGGCAATAAGCTCCAGGAGAAGCTGTTCAAGACGTGGGGTGGTGCCCCAACCACCATCGTGCTGAGGCACTCCGACGATACGTTGGAGCGGCCTACGAAAAAACGCTACATGCAGCGTCTGGCGGATCTCATAAAGGATTTCACCGTCGTCACTGAAGAGGAAGAAAAAGCTGACCCGAGGGCCGCAGATGATGTGTATCGGTCTGCGGCGAACTTCCTGCGTGAACAGACGAGAGACACGAAAAAGTACGCCATGATCTTTGATGAAAACGTGGAGTATGGATTCGCCCGGAATCTCACGGCTTGTAAGTCGACAGGCATCCTAGTGGCCCTGACCTGCGCCGCGCTCTGCCTGGTGACTCTGTATCACACGATAGGTTTGCCTGCAAGAATTGAGCTTCGAAGCGTTAGCGAAACATCCAGTCCTGCTCGCAGCCACAGGAGTCGAACTGGTCATCTTGCTTTGCTGGATCTTCCTGGTGAACCACGATTGGGTTCGGGTTAGAGGCTTTGCCTACGCACAGCGCTTGTTTGCTAGCTGCGAACAGGTCAGCTAAAGGATGCTGGCCTGCAGTCGCCGCAGCCAACGTCCAGTTGGAGAGCAGGGCGAGGTCTGCGCAGACCTAGACTAGGGACGTGGTACAGGCGCTGGACATCAAGCGCCTGACTGAAGGGTTATTTCATGACGTACTGAAACCGCTTCAGCCTTGAGGCACGGCGCTAGAGCACACTAGGCAATCCATCGTCGACGTGATGCTGTGAAGCTCACTTGTCTTCTCCCGTAAGCCGATGATATCCCCAGCCTCTCTAACTCGCGGGTTTAGCTGGTTTACAGGTCACTCGAATCCCGATTATAAACGTACCTCCCGTGAGGCCTGACCCAAGACCAGATTACCTGGGGCGTGTTAGGGCTTCGCCATCATGTCAGGACGTCAGGGAATGCCCGCAAAGATTCAAGTCTCGGAAGCTTATTGCGTAGAACTCGGTGAAGTCGTTTCCATCTCAGATGCACGCAGGGCCTACTTCTCGCAGCCTGAGCCCCGAGCGCGTTACACCTTTCAATGTTCCTACGCTGATTGCTTGGCCTTGCCAAGCTCCCCCCCAATCACGGCTGTGAACTATGCAAGCCTGCCACAAGATACCTATCGGGCTGCGCATTTTCGCGACCCCGGTGTGGGGCATGTGCCTGGTTGCCACTGGCAGGGTGAGGAACCCGATGTAAGCGATCAAGGCCAGGGCGGAGAGGCTGCCCATAAGGATCGAGAAGCCAAACGCAAGCTTCATGATTTCATCAATGAGTTCGACCCCACCATCGTCAAGCCGAAGGATGGGGAAGGGGTGTCAGGAAGTGCTGGTTCAAATCCTGCCCAGGGTCGCGGGCAAGGCCGCAGTGGGGTTGCGAAAGGCAGTTCCTTCTCAACCAGAAACCGCACCAGCAGTTTCGAGCGGCTCGTCGAATACTATCGCAACGCGCACAAGGATCTTTCGAGCAACGAGTTCTTCGGGCTACAGCTGAAGGTCACGGGTGAAGGAGAGATGCCGCTTATCTCCTACTTTCCAAACATATCGAAAGCGGCACCCGGCTCACCCAATCGAGTTATCCATGGTGGGGCTCGGCTGGAGCCACGCAAGGGAAATGGGTTCATGTTTTGGTTCATCGATCGTGTCGATGGAAAGGGCGTTTACCTGAAGGTCACCAGCCAGGAGATGGATGCTTACCGGTTCCGAGGCTTCTTCAACGACATCCTCGCTCAAGATGACGCTGACTATTTCCGTGTGTTCGGTCTGGGGCGCCTTGTGCTTTCTGAGACCGGGAAAAGCTACAGGCTTGAGATCGATGACCTCAACCGCTTGACGATCTTTGCGGTCAAGAAAAAGCAGCCCGCCTAATTTTTGATAGGCGGGGGCTTTGTCTTCGGCTGATACCCCGTTCGTTTGTGTCTGGCGGGTAGCATCGTGTCAGTGGTTGTGGCATACAGACCATCGGCGCTTACCGTTGACCACCATTCATAAAAGGCCAGGGACGACATGGACGAAATCGAACGTCGGATAGCTGAGAGACACTTCAAGCCAGGCGAGGGGATTCTGCAGATCTATACCGAAGATCCAGATGGTGAGATGTATGACTCGCTTCTGCGCCAGGGTAGAGAAATTTGCGCCTCTCTGCCGGGCGATAAAGTGAGTCTGTACTTCGTGGATGGGGTGAGGTGCCAAGCAGGTGCGGATTCAGAGCTCAAGACGGTAATGGTATGGAAGGGCATGCTTGATCTGGTAATCAAGCTGGCTTCTTTAGTGACCGTACATGCCCGCCCCATTCCGCCAGCCTACCAAGCCTCACCTTTGCCCTGGCGTCACGACGTCAAGGTCTGGCTCAAAGATGGCATTTTTGATTGGGAAAGCCCAGATTATTGGTGGTTGCGCGATCCTGAATACCGGGCAACCTTCGAAACATTCGCGTTCGCTATCTTCTGTTTCATTCTCCTACACGAGGTCGGTCATTTTCATAACCTCCACGCGGTTCGCCGTGCGGAGCGAGGTGCACCACCGGAAGCCGAAGCGGCAGATGACCGGGAACGACTGGAGAAGCACGCGCGAGAGGTCATCGCCGATACCTATGCGATGCAGTTCCTGATGGATGAGCTTAAGAAGAGATTTTTTGCCGACGAGCCGCACTACCATCCACAGAAACACATTGAAATTACCGAAGCGTGCTTCACGTTCGCGCTCATTGCGGCATCGGCAACACTCTGGGGCTTCAGCGTTGTCATCCCCATGGATGAGTCGCACCAGAAAAACTCATATCCTGGGCATGCCTTCAGGCTTCGCACGATTCAGAGCACAGCACTGGAGCATCGAATAAATGGACTCGAACCCCGCACAGCTCACCGCATCATTTCAACGGCGATGAAGCAGTGTGCCGAGATTATGTCAGTGCTCTCGGGCGGTGATTTCGTAACGTGGGATCAAACCCTTCAAAACCCGATTCATGGCGCTCACTACGAAAAAGTGTGTGAGGAAGTCAACAACTGGTCGAACCCTTTCTACGGCAGCAAAAACTGACTTGCGGTGATGGGTGGTGAGCGCCTGTGCCCGGTAGCTATCCGGGCACGCAGTGCTTGCCAACCCTGGTGAGTTCAGGCTTGCTGACCACTCAATCCGCAAATGGCGCATTTCGGGCTTTCACTCCCTCTCGTAGGCTCTCGACAGTCGGCATATGCTCAACGAGCCAGGTGACGCTCCTTCAAGGTGTACAAATGGAAAAAATTGATCCTGTACTTCTAGAGGCCGCAATTCGAGTGTTCGGTAATGAGTCGCTTGCAATGCATTGGCTGATGACCCCATCACGCGCTTTAGTCGACAAAAGGCCGGTGGATGCGACCACTGAGGATGCATTGGAGTTACTGGCGCGTTTGGAGCACGGTCTGGGTGCTTAAGGAATCGACCCTCCGGATACGACAGGTTCTGACCAGGCCACCGATCGAGCTACAGACGACCCGCCAAACCCGGAACTCCTGAATACAGGCTTTTTCGCCTGGCCATCAAAGCCGGTAGAAACGATGTAACGGGCCACGCCCTGGATTAATGTGGTCTTGCCGGCATCATTCTCCCTACAAGCGCAGTGACGGCCTCGTTTTGGCGGAAGACAAAACCTGGGGCAGATCGCCAAACTGGCGGAAATTACGGATAGTCAGCGCTCAAAGGTACATCCCCTCTACTCCTTAAGCCTGGCTTCTATCAGCCTCTGGGCTTCTATCAGCTTCTGAGCTTCCAAGCCGAACGCTGTCACTGGCTATATGCTGCAGGTTGGGGCAACTCGATATCCCGAGCAAGGGCTGTCCTCTGGCACGACAATGGCTCTGGCACGACAATGGAAGTCGAGGGGGACACTCATTGGGCCCAAGACAGAGCTTCAAGGGGCCCGGACAAGGGGCTTCCGACGCTGGCCCACCGAGACTTGGCGCCTGCACGATAGCGGCTCAATTTCTGTGGCAAAATGCCGTACCCGCTGGGGACTTTCCACCATTGGAAGAAGAATAATTGTCCGCATTGATGCCCCTTGAGCCGTTGTTCGATTACGCGGTCTTAGACAAAGAGGTCTGCGTACCGCATCCGGTCACCGGTTTGCTCAGCTATGGCTATATCGAGCCATACAGTAGTCGAAACCTCACGTTACCTGGTGGTGACATCTACCTGCGAGTCGGCAAACACCATGGTTTCAGTAAAGGCTTTGGTGTCCGCCACATTTGGGAAGGTCATGGCCATGAGCTTGTCAGCGCGGGCTGCCAGACGATTGAAGACGTTCCCGCGTTTGTTGCGGAATCTTGTCCCAGGGCGCAAATTCTTTGCGAGGGGTACCAGACCCGTGATGGCTATCGGTTGACGATCGTGAGGGGCGCGAAAGGGGTCGTAATCCTGTCACCGCAGCTCGATGCTGCCGGAGAGAATTTCTATTCAGTCGTCACGGCCTACAAGGTGCTGAAAAAGCAGAGCGCGATGAATGTCGGCACGCTGAAAGCAAAGGCGCCGTAGGCGCCTTTTTCGAGAAATCATTGAGGGCTGGTAGTCGCAGCGCTTGCTTAGCACGTCCAGGCATTACTGCCCGAAAGGGGTCGGAAGCTAACCATTGTTGCCGGTTACCGCTACCGCACAGGTGGCGACCTGCGCAATCCACACTGATCTGCCAATATCGCCATGATCCAGATCAGCCCTGCTCTTATTGAGCCCTCGTGATCATTTTTGAGCAACGAGGGTTACGATGTCAACCACAGAAAGTGGAAAACCTTCGCTGATCAGCACAGATTCGGCCTTGAAGCAGTCGCCAGATCGCTTGACGCCGCCTGGCTCTGGAGGCACTCACTCGCTGCTACCAGTCTCTGACTTGAGCCAGCTTCTCGGTGATCTCAGGGACAAGAAATGCGATCAGATGGTTGAGGCTAGGATCTTGGCGGAAACCTTCATCATGATTGCGCATGCCATCTTTGATCAGCTTGGCGCGCCGACGCCACGTCCCTTTACTGTCTTGCGCTTTGAGTAAGTCTTCGTGGCCGCACAGCCGCAGCGCCCAGCCAAAGGCGTACAGGAAGTCCTTGTAGTGATCGAATGCGGTGTTGGCGACGTTTATCAGTCGAGGCAGGTTGTACCCACCGGGCGCCCAAAGCGCGCGCTTAGCATAAGCGAGATGGCACCATGGAATTTCCCTGTCCGGTAATCTGCCGGCAGATGCAGGCGAGGCATGGCGATCCGCATCTGTTCCCGCAAGGTTGTCCAGGCGGCATCCGTTTCCCTGCAGTCGGTGGCAGCGCGCTCGTTCCAGAAATCGTAGAAAGCCTGGCGAGCCAGGAGGTGTCCAAAGAGCGTTCGAGTTCAGCTCGCTGAGCATCGTAGTCGTAGAAAAACACCTTTTGTTCTTGAGGGTCGATCTTGAGCTCATCGAGGAAAACGTGGGCCATCGTCCAGCGGTTGAATATCGTCTTGCCTTGCAACTCCGGTATGGGATACCAGCAATCCAAAGCCATGCGCTTGGCCTGCCGGGAGCGCTCAAGCGTTTCCTCATTCACCAAAAAAACGTTGTGGTTGTTGAGGTAGAAAATATCCTCTTCGGCAGTTCGCGTCGTATATGGATCGAAGCTCTGGAAGACCCAGACCATTGCGCCGTTGTTGCGCCGGTAAAACTCGCGCCGGCCTACGATTTCGCTTAGGAACGTGGTCGATAGCTGTACCTCGAACGCCAGGCGCTGACCCGCAAGTTCGACTTGGACATCCGGCTTTCGCCACTGTGCTCGCTTAGCCAAACGCAGCCCTTTCCATACGGCTTCCACCAGCGGCTCAGTACATTTTTCGTCAGCTATCAGGCTGTCGCGGATGATGGCCTTGAGTCTTAGGTGCGCCGAGCTTTCCTTGGCCGCGTTGTACTTGATGCATTTGATCTGATCGGCGCTCAGCTCTCCTCGCGTCGAGATCGAGCATTTCTGCTCCGCTTCTTCACTCTGGTGATGGCGGAAATGAAAGTACCGATCTTTCGTGCGCACCAGGATCACAGGCGCTGAGCACAGCTCGCAGACGAGCCAAGGTGCATCAGGATCGCGGGTGTAGCGGGCCATCAGTTCGGCGCGGTCTTTCATGACCAGGCTCAGCTCGCGGCGTAGGAACACCTGAGGGTCGACATTCTGACCTGTTTCCATGTCGAGGATGTCGTTCAAGAGCATCGTATCGGTGGGCTGTGCCATTTCGTGGGTGTACATGCTGCGTCCTTACAGGAGGGTAGAACTCCAGCATCCAAATTTTGGATGGGCATCGCCACCGAACCCCCGTACAGTTACTCTCACCAGGCGGGGCGAGCGCTTAGGGCCTTGGGTGGGGTAAGGGGTCGTCAAAAAGGGACGGGGCTTTCTTCCCTGAGCGCGGCCTCAATCCTGCGCCGTACGTCCATGGCAAACTCATTCACGGTACTGATGGCCTGTCCCACCTCTGCCGGCGACAGCTCGATGGGCTTGTCATCGACCGTCTTGCCGTTGCGGTGAACGATGTCATGCCGCTTGCTGCAGATGCGGCCAACTCCTGCCAGGTTGAGGTCTTTCATGTGTTCGCCGAACATCACGCCCAAGACTTCCTTGATGGTCGCGACGTTGTGGAAGGTCTGATCGGCCAAGATTCTAAGCACGATGGTTTCCACCAGCTTTGGCTGCTCAGCGATCTCCTTCAGAGTGACGGAGACAACGTTCACCTTCTTGTAACCCGCAGCCAGCGACATCAGCAGGTTTTCGTCGCTTACAACGAGCTTGCGCACCACCGAGCTGATCAGCGCCTCCATGAGGGTGACGGTGTGCGCATACACGAGCTTGAAGACCGTATTGGCGTTGGGGGTGAGGGCTGCAGCAGCCAACAGGCTAGCCGTGGCCGCTAGCTCAGCTTCAAATTCAATGAAAAATTCCTGGTGAGAGTGACGATTGAGCCATTGGATCTCGGCTCTGGCGTCGAGCATGTCTGAATATTCGGCTGCCAGCTTTTCCCATAGCTCTGGGTCTTCGTCCGGATCGATCTCATATCCATAGGTCTGGGCAATCCAGTTGATACAGGCTTCCTGTTGCACCTCGAAAAAGTAGTCCTTGATCGAGCTCATGACGTGTCCTCCGACCTGTATGGGAAATGGTGAGCGTGGCCGCGCAGTGTTTATTCATAGGTGCTGAACGAGGTGTTGGTTTTCCCTTTGATGATCAGCGATCATCACTGGCCACCGCGCCATTGTACTTTGCCACCATTATGCAGAAGGACGACCAGACTGCCATGACAGCCGAGCAATACGTGTGCTTCAAATGTGCCTCGGATCCTTTCCTGGCTCGGCAGATACAACGCAACGGCACATCCATCGCATGTTGTCTCTGTGGAACCAAGCGCAAGGCGGTTTCGTTATCGAAGCTGGTGAGCCGCGTGGAAAAGATTCTTGAGAGTTATGTCTGCCAGGGGAGCACCATTTTACGTGGAACGATGCTCACGGCTCGTTTCAGCGTCAGTACGGTGAACTGATCGATGTCTGGGTGGGAGAGATCTTCGGTTGTGACAACATTGATCCTGTTGTACAGCTTGTCTCTCGGCATCTGACCAAATATAGCGACGACGTGAACTACGCCCACTTGCCCTACTTGCCCAGCGACTTCAGATACAAGTGGGGTGAGTTTCAAGAGGGACTGGCACACGGAAGCCGCTTCTTCAATGAAAGCGCGAAGTCGTTTCTGGACTGGCTGTTTAAGGAGCTGGCGAAGTACTCCGCCTCATCCAGCGACCATGCTGTGGTGCGCATTTTGTCGCCTGCAGACGCACCGTCGATCTACCGCGCCCGCTCTTGTGCCAACGCCGAAGACGTCAGCAAGATCAGCGCTGACCCTGCCAGGAACCTGTCGGCACCGCCGAAGGAGATCGCAGGAGAAGGAGAATGAACCCTGCCGGCGTACCGGCCTTCTATGGTGCGTTTGAGCGCAAAACCTGCGTTGCTGAGTTACGCCCCCCAGTGGGCGGCAGCGTTGTCAGTGGTGAGTTCAAACTGACCCAGCCGATCAAGGTTCTGGATTTTGGCCGGTTTGAGAAGGCTGACCTGGGGCCCGAACCTAGTTTCTTTGAGGCCAACTACTTTGAAAAACGTGGCCGTCGTCAATTCCTGAAGTACCTCCACAACCTGATCACAGTCCCGGTGCTTCCAGGTTCCGAGCGCAACTACCTAACTTCCCAAGCCGTCGCCGAATACCTTGCTACGCACTGCAAACCTCGCATCGACGGTCTCATCTTCAAATCTGTTCAGGCACCATTGGGCAACAACATTGTTCTGTTCTCTCATGTGGCGTGTGCGCCAACACCAACGTTCTGGAGCGTGGATGGGGCAATGGGCGTTATGGGGGCCAAGCCATCCAGCGGGTCTTGCATTCAGTACGTGGCTGACAGTCTCATCTACCATGACGTGCGCTTCGTGGCGTACGAAACGGCTGACGAGCCATTGTCGGAAAACAAGCCAAAGCAAAAGGCGAAGCCCGTTTACGAATTCTGACGATGCCAGATGGGCTGCTATTGCCGGGGCAAATCAAATTGAGCCAGGCCCTGTCTGAGCGCTCACTGTCCGACTCCTTTGACCTTTTTATCTTTTGAGGTGGCGAGATCCTATGGCGCGCGATGACTTCAAACAGAGCACCATCAAAAAACTGCGGGATAGGGTCGCACACCGGTGCTCGAACCCGAACTGCAGAGTCGCCACGTCAGCTCCACAGGATGAAGAAGGGGTGACCAATGTCGGTAAGGCGGCCCACATATGCGCTGCCTCGCCCGGTGGTGCCCGCTACGATGCCAGCATGACTAGCAATGAGAGAAAGGCCTTCTCGAATGGCATTTGGCTCTGCGCGATTCATGCAGATGAGATTGACCGGGACTTCAACACCTACACGGTCGAGGTGCTCAAAGGCTGGAAGAAACAAGCCGAAGCCGCTGCTAAGGCCGAGCTCGGCAAACGTCAGCCCGCCGCTCAAGATGCGCCCGATCTTCTGGCCATGGCCCTTACTGGAATGCCGAAAAGCTTCTTGCCCTCGGCCATCCAGAATGCCCATAGAGCTACTGCGCAAGTGTTGTCACAGGCTGACCCTCGCTTCGATGTAGTCACCCGGTACGATCCTCACCACGGCACGGTTTTCCAGGTGAACGCGAAGGAAAACGTCCAGCTTGCCATGACTGTCGGTGGAAGAGATGCCCGCATGGCTGCCACTGGTTTCGACGCGCTGTTCGAGCATGGGCAAGGCCTGGAGCTGGACATGACCAACGTCGCCATTCAGGGATCGCCCCTGTTCGATGCGATCGTGGACATGACCAAAGGCGCTGGGGGGAAGATGCAAATTTTTCGCCCTCCTACCCGTGTGATCCAGAAGATCATGCTCACGAATCCGGACACCTTGGAAACGCTGGTGCTGGACGACATGCCTGGAGAAATCGTGTGGGGCACCAAGTCGTTCTGCCTCAGGGGCGAATCCATGGCTGGCATGCTCAAGCTCGTCGCTGAAGTCGGCGACGGGGGCGCGGTTTCCAACGTGAACTTCAACATCAGCGTTGAGAATTGGCAATCGCGCCCGGTTGACCAACTACCGTGGTTCTCGAAAATCGTGCAGTTTACGGAAGCTGCGCTCAATGGCTGGAAAGTCACCCTCATAGTTGAGCTCGATGGTGAGCGACTTTACGTCATGTCAATCGATTTGCGGCCTGAAGGCTTCAAGCGACTGGCAACCCTGATGACTTATTTACAGTGGGCCAGACGCCTCACGGAGTTCTTGGGTACATCGCTCAATGTCGACCTGACCTCTGGTCTCGCCGATGAAGATTACGTTGAGCTGAAAGACTGCGTGGATGCCATTGATGGGTACTACAAGCCGCTGGAGAGCATCAAATTCCCTATTCGAAGCACAGCGAGAATGGATGAAGACGAGGTCAGCCGGTTTCGAAATCAGCGGTATCGCTTCAAAGCATTCGACGCGACGGAGCGCAAAAGTATCAACGTATTTGGCCAGGCGGTTTCTTTACCCCGGTTCACATCATGGTCAGAAATGGCCTCTTGGAGCTGGTGAGTTACGAGAACTCGGTCGCCAGCTTCCACATCTACCCGCTGGAAGATTTCGACGCGTACTGCCGGTTTGCAACGAAGCCATGAAGATTTCTGCGTATCGCGCTCGAAGAACGCTTCCGTACTTGTGGGGAAACTCACCTCGCATGAGTCAGGCCGGCGTCCACTGATGCCGCAGCCCTAGCCCAGTCGCGTCAGCACTTCTTTGGGCTAGGCGGGTCACGCCCGTTCGTACACGCAAGTCGGCGACCGTCACTAACTTTGATGGGGCTGAAAGGCTTTCGGTGGCTAGGGGGCGGGGCGGGCAGGGGCAGGGGCGGTAAGCGGTTTGCTGTCACGGAGCCCGAAGGCGGGCAAACCTCAGCGGGTCTTGAGAGATTGTGACGGGCTTGCCCTTCCGGGGATACCTGACAATCTTCGCAGAAATCTGGGGCTATCTCGGAGCAGGGGAATGGGTACCGGTGGCTGTCCATATCGCGATCTTTGCATTCCTGGAATTTCGGGAGTTCTTTGGATTCTCCTTGTACACCAACAGCAGCACCGCCGACATGGCGCCCAGACCTGAAAGCAGCAACAGGGGCGAGCGGTCGATCAGGGTGGCGACGATGATGATGACGGAGAAGATCCACAGCATCATCTTGGCCAGTTGCACGTAACCTTTGATCGAGCGAGTGCGGGCATGCTCGGTGCGGGCATAGATGTCCAGCAGGGCATCGAGCAGACAAGACAGCGCCAGGGTCATGAACAGCAGGGTGAAAGCCAGGGCGACGTTGCCGAGGAAGTGCTGAGCGGTGTCTGACAGTTCCGGCACCAGTTTGAGGCCGAACTGGATCACCAGCGAAGGGGTGGTCTGCGCCAGGCGCTGGAACACCTTGTTGTGGCGCAGGTCATCGAACCATTTGAGGGCGTTTTGGCGTGCCAGCAGGCGTGAGGCGTGCAACACGAAGAAGCGGGCCAGGCGACCGACCACCAGCGAAACCAGCAGCAACACCGCCAGGCCCAGGGCGGCGTGGAGCATGGGGTGTTGATCGAGGGTGCCCCAGAGATCGAGGGCATCGCGCCAGATTTGTTGAATATCCATAAGCGTGTAGACAGGTCTGTATTGCAAAACGAAGGGCCATTAGACCGCGCATGCCCACCATGACGCCAAAAGAAATTCGGCTTAAACGGCAGAAAACGTTACCCTATGCAACTGAATTTCCCCGCACTTGCCTGAGGTTACCTCCGTGTTCTCCCAATTCGCCCTGCACGAACGCCTGCTTAAAGCCGTGGCCGAGCTTAAATTTGTCGAGCCAACCCCGGTGCAGGCCGCGGCCATCCCCCTGGCCCTGCAAGGGCGCGACCTGCGTGTGACGGCACAGACCGGCAGCGGCAAGACCGCCGCGTTCGTCCTGCCGCTGCTCAACCGTCTGGTCGATCTGCAATCGCGCCGGGTAGAAATCCGCTCGCTGATCCTGCTGCCAACCCGTGAGCTGGCTCAGCAGACCCTCAAGCAAGTGCAGCTGTTCTCGCAGTTCACCTACATCAAGTCGGGTCTGGTGACCGGCGGTGAAGACTTCAAGGAACAGGCCGCGCTGCTGCGCAAGGTGCCAGATGTTCTGATCGGTACCCCCGGCCGCCTGCTTGAGCACCTCAACGCCGGCAACCTGGACCTGTCCCACGTGCAGGTGCTGGTGCTGGACGAAGCCGACCGCATGCTCGACATGGGCTTCGCCGAAGACATGGAGCGCCTGTGCAAAGAGTGCGAGAACCGCGAGCAGACCTTGCTGTTCTCCGCCACCACCGGCGGCGCAGCCCTGCGCGATGTGATCGGCAAGGTGCTCAAAGACCCTGAGCACCTGATGCTCAACAGCGTCTCGCAGTTGGCCGAAGGCACCCGCCAGCAAATCATCACCGCCGACCACGATCAGCACAAAGAGCAGATCGCTCAGTGGCTGTTGGCCAACGAGACCTTCGACAAGGCGATCATCTTCACCAACACCCGCGCCCTGGCTGACCGCATCTACGGTCACTTGGTGGCCAAGGATGTGAAGGCGTTCGTGCTGCACGGTGAGAAGGACCAGAAAGACCGCAAGCTTGCCATCGAGCGCTTCAAGCAAGGCAGCTCCAAGGTGCTGGTGGCCACCGACGTGGCGGCCCGTGGCCTGGACATCGATGGCCTGGACCTGGTGATCAACTTCGACATGCCGCGCAGTGGTGACGAGTACGTACACCGCGTGGGCCGCACTGGCCGTGCGGGCGGCGAAGGCCTGGCGATTTCGCTGATCACTCACAACGACTGGAACCTGATGTCGAGCATCGAGCGCTACCTCAAGCAGCAGTTCGAGCGCCGGGTGATCAAGGAAGTGAAGGGCACCTACAGCGGGCCGAAGAAGGTCAAGGCTTCGGGCAAGGCTGCGGGCACCAAGAAGAAAAAGGTCGAGAAAAAGGGTGGCGCCGACAAGAAAGGCACCGCCAAGCGCAAGCCGACCGCCAAGCCAAAGGCCAATGCACCGCTGGCCAGCAGCGATGGCATGGCACCGCTGAAGAAGCGCAAGCCTGCGGCTGAGTAAGTAGCCTGTCCTGGCCTCTTCGCGGGTAAACCCGCTCCCACAGGTATGGACTGCCCTCAAGAAGTTGGACACAAATCCAACCCTTGGGGGCAGTCCAGGAACCGCACTGAACCTGTGGGAGCGGGTTTACCCGCGAAGGGGCCGGCACTGACAGCCACTATTCGGCTTTCTTCTCCGCCTGCTTCAGCTCCTTGATCCGCTTGTCGATCAGCTGACACTTGTCTGGCAAGTCCTTGCTAGCCGTGCCCAGCTCCATCCCCTGGAGCTCATCATTGATCTCTTTAGCCTTTTGCGGGTTCTGTTCGGTCAATTGGCTGACCAGCCCGGCTAGCTCCTCACGTTTCTGAGTTGCCTCTTCCGGTGTGCAAGCCCAGGCGGGCAGGGCACAGAACAGGGCAGTCGCACAGGCGATGCGCAGCAGTGGTTTCATCCTTCCTACCTCCGATGGTGATTATGTGGGGTGGATGAAGCAGGCTGGGCAGAAGTTCAGGTGGCTTGACCGATGGCTGCTTGAATCTCATTGTTTTTCAAATTGAATCAATGATTTAACGGGTTCTATACCCCGGGGTATATGGACCCTGTCTGCCCCTGCCTCTAGCGTGGAGCCACAACCACGACAGCACAGGGGGACAGACCAATGGATCGATTGAAGGGCAAGGTAGCGCTGATTACCGGTGGGGCGGGCGGGTGCGGCCTGGCCGCGTCGGAGCTGTTCGCCGCCGAAGGCGCCAAGGTGGCGATTCTCGACCTGCCGAGTAGCCAGGGTGAAGCGGTGGCGGCCCGTATCAACGCGGCGGGTGGCGAGGCGCTGTTCGTGCCGGCCGATGTCTCCGTCGCTGAGCAGGTGAACCGCGCCGTCAGCCAGGCGCAGGCGAAGTTCGGTGCGATCACCGTGTTGATGAACCACGCCGGAATCATCGCCGCCGGCCCGTTCCTGGAGACCAGCGAAGCGGATTGGGACCGGTTGATGAGCGTCAACGTGAAAAGCATGTTCCTGGTCACCAAGGCCGTGCTGCCAGGCATGCTTGCCGCTGGTGGCGGCAGCGTCATCTGTACTTCATCGATTTCCGCCGTGGTCGGCACGCCCATGGAGGTGCTGTATTGCACCACCAAAGGCGCCTGCCACATGTTCGCCCGCGCCCTGGCGGTGGAATACCGTGACCAGAACATTCGCAGCAACGCGATCTGCCCGGGGTTCATCGGTACCGCCCATGGCCGGCGTGAGCTCGATTTGCTACGCGGCTACGGCGTCGACGCCTCCGACGAGGCCATCAAGACCATGCAGGGCCGGCTGTGCGACCCCGCCGAAGTGGCCGCTGCCGCGTTGTTCCTGGCCAGCGATGAATCCAGCTTCGTCAGTGGCTCGCACCTGTTCGTCGATAACGCCTACACCGCCATGTGATGCCCGGTTGGCACTCAGGTGCCAGCCATGAACAAGAACAATACGCAGCACCTTTCAATTCTGCCCACAAGCCAACTCCAACAACACAGAGGCAGCAGATGGAAAACATAGGCACCTACGTCATCTACGTGATCATGGCCTGCGCCGTGGTCGGCGCCATTGCATCGATCATCAACGCCGAGTCCGAACTGGCCAAGGAATTCACCGCCGGCCTGCACAGCATCGGGCCAATCTTCATTCCCGTGGCCGGTATCATGGCCGCGATTCCTTTCATCTCCAGCTTCATCAGCCAGTTCATCGGCCCACTGTTCCTGGCCATGGGCGCCGATGCCGGCATCGCCGGGCCGATCTTCATCGCCTCGGACCTGGGCGGCTATCAACTGGCCCAGGCGCTGTCGCATAGCCCCGAGGGTTGGATACTCGGCCTGATCACCGGTTTTCAGTGTGGTTCAACGGTGATTTTCGTCATCCCCGTGGGCCTGGCCATGCTCAACAAGGCTGACCACAAGTACATGGCCCTGGGGATCATGGCCGGGTTATTGAGCATTCCGATCAGCATCGTGCTGATTGCCATGGGCATGCAGGCCATGGGGTTGGGCGTGCGTCCGGATATCGCTACCGCTGGTGTGGCCACCCAGGCGCTGCACTTCACCTTGCCGACGCTGCTGCGCAACCTGTCGCCGCTGATTCTGTTCTGCGTGGCCCTGGCTGCAGCCCTGCGTTATTTCCCCAACCTGATGGTGCAGCTGTTCCTCAAGCTGGGGCAGTTGATGTATGCAGCGGTGACCCTGGTGCTGGTGGCCTCGATCGTCGAGTACTTCACCGGCGTGTTCACCGCGCTGTTCGGCGGCTGGGGTTTCGCACCGATCATCGCCGACAAGCAAGACCAGTTCCGCGCCCTGGAAATTGCCGGTTACGTCGGCATCATGTTGTGCGGTGCGTTCCCGATGGTCTACCTGATCAAACGCTTCCTGTCCCGACCGATCGAGACGGTGGCGTCGAAACTCGGGCTGTCGCCGGTGGGCGCTGCCGGTATCCTGGCCGCGTCGGCGAATATTCTGGCGATGTTCCGCCTGGTCGCCGACATGCCACCCAAGGACAAGGTTCTGGTCATTGCCTTTGCCGTTTGCGCGGCCTTTACCTTTGGTGACCACCTGGCCTACTCGGCTAACTTCCAGCCCACGCTGATCGGGCCGCTGATCATCGGCAAGCTGGCCGGTGGGCTGCTGGGCATGGCGCTGGCGTACTGGCTGGCGGTGCCCAAGGCCGAAGAGTTGGGGCGCGAGGAACAAAGCGCTGGCTTGCTGCAGGCAAGCGCACCGTTGCACTGATTGGACCTGGCATCGTTCAATGCCGTCCGGGCTGACAAAGCCGGGCGGCATGCGTGCCGAACATTTCCAATTCGTACGGGCCGCAGCAATGAACAGCGACGACGCCAACCGTCTGGGCACGGTCATCCGCAGCATCGGCAGCCAGCAGCTGTGCCCGGCCATCGACGCGGCGCTCAAGGCTGTGGTCGATTTCGACATGAGCTGCGCCTACCTGTTTCGCTTCAACCAGCCCGCCTTGCTGGTGCACGACGGCTACAACGCGCGGGTGACCGAGCGAACGCTCAAGGCCTACCTGCGCGGCGGTTATCTGCTCGACCCGTTCTATGTGGCCTGCACCAACAACCACCCGTCGGGGTTGTGGCGCATGAGCGAATTGGCGCCGGACAGTTTCTTCGCCTCAGGCTTTTCCATTTCCCGTGATATCCACCCTTGCGTGTCGTCGCACCACGGCAGCCTGATCGAAGAGATCGGCTTCATCGTGCCGGTACAAGCGCGTACCGCGCTGGTCTATTCATTGATGCGCGGCCTGGACAAAGGCGCCTTCGAGCCTGCCGAAATGCAGCGGTTGGCGGCGTTGACGCCGGTGATCGATGCGGTGCTCGGCCAACACTTGCAGCTGGCGCATGCGGACGACCTGGCCGACCCGGAAGAATCCGATAGTCAACTGGAGGATGCGTTCGTCGAAATTCTCCAGGGCCAGCTGACCGAGACCCAGCGTTATGTCGCCAAGTTGATTCTGCAAGGGCACAGCAGCCAGTCCATCGCCAGCACTCTGGGGATCTCCGAGGGGACGGTGAAGGTGCATCGGCACAATATCTGGCAACGGCTGGGCATTGCCGGGAATGCGGAGTTGTTCAGGTTGTTCATCAACTATCTGGTGAAACAGTAGCAAGCCTCCATTTGCTGCGGTTTTGTGGGGTGTTCTGGGCTAGTTCCCATACCTGCGTAGTCCCTTTCTGAAGCATGCCGAATGACCTCCATATGCTGTTGATGCCCGAGACCTGTGCCTCTAGTCTCGCCTTCAAACAGGAGGTATCGTATGTACAGGTGTAAATACAGAGCATCCCATGTTCTTTGAGTGGGATGAGGCAAAGAATCAAATTAACATCCGTAAGCACGGCATAGACTTCGCCGATGTTCCCGACATCTTCAACCATCCTATGTTGATACGGCAGGATGACAGCGGGGGCTATGGCGAGGCGCGTTGGGTGAGCATCGGCTGGCTGAAGGCGCTGATAGGCGTGGTTGTGTACACGGAGAGGCGGGGTGATGTCATACGTATCATCTCCGCACGCAAAGCCACCAGATGGGAGGCCAAACAGTATGACCAAAGAATCGAAAACTGATTGGAGCCGTCTGGCGCAGCAGGATGATCAGGATATCGATACCTCGGATATCGCTGCGTTGGACGATGATTTCTTTCGTACGGCCGAACTGCGTGTTCCGGCCAAGCAGACAGTGACCATTCGCCTGGATTCCGATGTGCTTGCCTGGTTCAAGGAGCAGGGGACTGGCTATCAGACACGGATCAACCAGTTGCTGCGCCAGTACATGCAGGCTCAACAACGCCAGCGTTGACAGTTGGGTCCCTACTCTTCCATGGCAGAGCGCGCGGATAGCGTGAAGTCGTTTTGAGGGTGGCACGAGCGACCATGGAAAACCGATAATCGGCATTCTTTGATGACTGCCGAGCCCGAATCCATGACCTTCACCACAAAAGGGCCGCGCCCATGAGCGCGACCCGCAAGAACCCCGACGCCTTTGCCTTCCAGGTCATGCTGGGGCTGTGCCTGATCTGGGGCTGCCAGCAAGTGCTTATCAAAACGGCGGCGGTCGACATCGCCCCGGTGATGCAGGCTGCCGTGCGCAATTTCATCGCCGCAGTCCTGGTCGGCTTGCTGGTCTGCTGGCGCGGTGGTTGGGAACAGCTGGGCAGCACCTGGAAGGCCGGTGTGGTGGCGGGCGGGTTGTTTGGCCTGGAGTTCCTGTTCATTGCCGAGGGGCTGAAGCTGACCTCGGCGGCGCATATGTCGGTGTTCCTCTACACCGCACCGGTGTTCACGGCGCTGGGGCTGCATTTCAGGCTGGCCAGCGAGCGCCTGCGGTTGTTGCAGTGGGTGGGCATCCTGCTGGCGTTCGGCGGTATCGCCACGGCATTTGCCGGTGGCATGTCGTTCGAACAGATGGATGGGCGCACCTTGCTGGGCGACGCCATGGGGGTACTGGCCGGCCTGGCCTGGGGCGCGACCACCGTGGTGGTGCGCTGCTCGCGGCTGTCGGAGGCGCCTGCGACCTTGACGTTGTTCTACCAACTGGCGGTTGGCTGTGTCGGGTTGTTGGTGATTGCCTTGCTCAGCGGGCAGATCGGGGCGGTCTCGTGGACCCCGTTGGCGCTCGGCAGCGTGTTGTTCCAGGGGATCGTGGTGTCGTTCATCAGCTACCTCACCTGGTTCTGGTTGCTGCGCAAGTACCTGGCCTCGAACCTGGCGGTGTTCTCGTTCATCACGCCGTTGTTCGGGGTGACCTTTGGCGTGTTGCTGCTGGATGAGCCATTGAGTGCGAATTTTGTGCTGGGGGCGGTGATGGTGCTGCTGGGGGTGATCCTGGTGAGTGCGGAGCCGTGGGTGAAGCAGCAGTTGCGCAAGTGGGTGGGGTAAGGGTTGGCATTACCAGCATCATCGCCGGCAAGCCGGCTCCCACAGGTACTGCGGTGATCTTGAGGTCGTCGCTGTTCATGTGGGAGCCGGCTTGCCGGCGATAAGGCCCTAGGAGACTGCCCGGACTTCTGGAGGGCAGGCGATCAGGCGCCTTCCTTCCACCTGCACCAACACCCCTGCCAGCCCCAGCCCTGCCGCCGCTAACACCAACGCCGGTGCCAGGCTCCCGCTGTAATGGTTACTCACCGCCGCCAGCAACGGCCCGCTCAGTTGTCCCAAGGCAAAGCAGGCAGTCAGCAGCCCGGCATTGCGTTGTGTCGCATGGGGCGCCAGCTCCCGCGAGCGTTGCATCACCAGTTGCATGCAAGCCAGGAACGGCGTGCCGCACAGCACCACGCCAAGCGCCAGGCCAATACCGTCGCCCAGCAGACAGGCCATCACTCCGAAGCCCTGTAACCAAAGGGTGGCAGTCAGCCAGGCCGAGGTTCGGCCTGGGCGGCGCAAGCTCACCAGCAGCACGCCCAGTGCCGCCGCCGCACCGAACGCTGGCCAGAACAGGTCGGCCATCCAGTTGCCGTGGAACTGCTGGTTGGCCATCTGTGACAGGAAGGTGGCCGGCAGGATGTAACCGATGCCATACAAGGCGTACACCAGGCCAAGGCGGCCAATGCCAGCACTGCGCGATGCCGCGTGTTGTGGCACGGCGGGCGCCACGGCCGGTTGCTGTGGCCGGGGCAGCCAGGGGCGCACGGCCAGCAGCATGACCAGCGCCGCCGCTGCATAAATCAGCCACAACGCAGCCGAACCCAGGCCCAGCAGGTGTGCACCCAGTGCCAGAAGCCCGGTGAGGGCGATACCCACGCCGGGCCCGGCGAATACCAGCGCACCAAGGCGTTGGCGGCCGTGGGCATTGGCAACCTGCTGGCTGAGGCTGGTGATCATCACCAGCACCCAGGCGCTGGCCACGCCAGTGCCGAAGCGCAGCGCCAGGTGGCTCCAGAACCCCTCGGCGGCCCATGAGGCCAAGGTCAGCAGTACGCACAACCACAGCCCCCCATGCAGGCGCAGGCGCACCTGGGCGGGTTTGCGGGCGAACATGGCATCCACTGCGCCCAGGAAGTAACCCAGGTAGTTGGCGGCGGCCACCAGCCCGGCGGCGGTGAGGTCGAACTGGCCTTCGGCGATCAGTTGCGGCAGTTGCGGGGTGAGGGCGAAGCGGCCGATGCCCATGGCCATCATCAGGGCCACGGCGCTGGCCAGCAGTTGTACGAGCGGCGACATGAGGAAGCTCCTGCGCGAATGTAAGCGATGGATGGCAGGGTAGGGCGGATTGACTTTCAATAAAATTGAATAATGATGATGAAGTTGTTCTGTTTTGGAGAATGTAATGGAGTTCAGCCAACTGCGTATCTTCCAGGCCGTGGCCGAGGAAGGGTCGGTGACCCGCGCCGCCGAGCGCTTGCACCGGGTACCGTCGAACTTGTCGACGCGCCTGCGCCAGCTCGAGGAGCAACTGGGCGTGGAGTTGTTCCTGCGCGAACGCCAACGCCTGCAGTTGTCGCCGGCTGGCAAAGTGCTGCTGGACTACGCCAACCGCCTGGCCGCGTTGCATGACGAGGCGTTGGCGGCGGTGCAGGGCGGCCAACCGGCCGGCGACTTCGTACTGGGCACCATGTACAGCACGGCGGCGACTCACTTGCCGGCGTTGCTGGCCCGCTATCACCAGGCGTACCCGGCGGTGAACCTGCAGGTGCGTGCAGCGCCCAGCGGCGAGTTGTTCGAAGGCTTGCTCAGCCATCGCCTGGATGCTGCGCTGGTGGATGGGCCGCTGAACCTGGCCGGGCTGGACGGCATACCGCTTTGCGAAGAAGAACTGGTGCTGATCACCAGCCCTGAGCACCCAGCGGTGAACACGGCCAAGGACGTTGCTGGCAAGGCGGTGTTCACCTTCCGGCAGGGTTGCTCTTACCGCATGCGCCTGGAAGCGTGGTATGCCCATGCCCACACGCCTATGGGCCGGGTGATGGAGATCGAGTCCTACCAGAGCATGCTGGCCTGCGTGATTGCAGGTGCCGGTGTGGCCATGATGGCCCGGTCCATGCTCGACAGCCTGCCGGGGCGAGACCGCGTTCGGGTGCATCGGTTGCAGGCGCCTTTCGATGAGGCCGTCACCTGGCTGATGTGGCGCCAGGGAATGCGCGGTGCGAATTTGCAGGCATGGATCGACTTGCAACAAAGCGAAACGATTAACCAGTCGTCGGAATACGGCATTTCGGCTTGATCCGAGTCAAACTGGCCCATATCTGTAAGCGCAGAGGCATGCGTAATACAGGACATAGGACTATGATCTGTATGAAACATCGCAGGATTGAAATTGCCGTGAGGCTGACCCGTAAAAGGGGGCATTTATGAACGACCGACTTTACAACTGGCTCCACGACCTCGCCGTCGCCCTGGGCTTGCTCCCTCCACCGCTGCAGCCGGTGCCGATTCCGACGGATGAAGAACAGCGCAAGCGCCAGCCGCGTCGTCGCTGATAATGAAAAAAGGCCGCTGCATCTTTGCCGATGCCGCGGCCTTTTTGATTCTGGGGGTTTTGTGGTGACTGTCGTGGCCCCATCGCCGGCAAGCCGGCTCCTACAGGTTGTAGAAGCCGGCTTGCCGGCGATGGGGGCAGTCAGAATCTACTGGCTCAGGCCAGCTTCACCGCCGCCACCGGCTTTCGCGACATCAGACTGACCACCACGAAGCTCACCAGACCAATGGCCAGGCTGTAGTAGATCGGCGTGTTGGCGTCCAGACCATCCTTGAACATGAAGAACAGCGCGGTGGCGAAGCCCAGCGACATGCTGGCGATAGCCCCGGCGGTGGTCGCACGTTTCCAGAAGATTGCACCGATCAGCGGGATCAGCATGCCGCCCACCAGCAGGTTGTAGGCCAGGGTCAAGGCGCTGATCACGTCATTCACCGCCAGTGCGATACCCAGTACCACCAGGCCGGTCAGCAGGGTGAACAGGCGGTTGATACCCAGGCTCGACTGCTTGCCGCCGCGCAGCTTGGGCAGCAGGTCTTCGGTCAGGGTGGTCGAAGCAGCCAGTAGGCCAGCACTGGCGGTGGACATCATTGCAGCCAGGGCAGCCGCCATCAGCAGGCCACGGATACCATCAGGCAGTTGGCTCTTGATCATCTCGGCGAAGGCGTTGTTCGGGTTCGCCAGGTCCGGCATCAGCACGTGGGCGGCCATGCCGATCAGGGCGCAGGCCAGGCCGTACAGCACGCAGTAGACACCTGCGGTGGTACCGGCACGCTGGCAGACCTTCTCGTCACGGGCGGTGAACACCCGCTGCCAGATATCCTGGCCGATCAGGATGCCGAAGAAGTAGATCAGGAAGTAGGTGATGATGGTGTCCCAGCCAATGGTGGTCCAGCTGAAGCTGGCCGCCGGCAGCTTGGCTACCAAAGTGTCCCAACCACCAGCCTTGTACAGGCACACCGGCAGCAGGATGAACATCAGGCCAACGGTCTTGATCACGAACTGGACGATGTCGGTCAGGGTCAGCGACCACATGCCGCCGATGGTCGAGTACACCACCACCACGCCGCCACCGAACAGCAGGGCCATCCAGAACGGCACATCGAGCAATACCTGCAGCACGGTGCCCATGGCCAGGGTCGAGGTCACGCCGATCATCAGTGCGTAAGCCAGCATGATCGCCGCGCTGGCCTGGCGCGCCATCGGGTTGTAACGGCGTTCCAGTACCTGGGTCACGGTGAAGATCTTCAGGCGCAGCAGGGGTTTGGCGAGGAACAGGTTGAGGGCGATGATGCCCAGGCCCAAGGCTGCGCACAGCCAGAAGCCGGAGATGCCATGGACATAGCCCAGGCGCACGGTACCTACGGTCGAGGCGCCACCGAGCACGGTGGTCGCCATGGTGCCCATGTACAGGGTCGGGCCGAGGTTGCGCCCGGCCACCAGGTAGTCTTCGTGGGTTTTTGCACGGCGCATGCCGTACCAGCCCAGCCCGAGCATGCCGGCGGCATAGATCAGTACAACGATGATGTCCAAGGCCATTGGGGGTCTCCCGATTATCTTTATTATGGCGAGATCGACCACGCGGGCGGGTTCATGGCGCCCGGCGGTCTTGTCTTGTGTTGGCGGGCCTCAGTGGCCCTCCCAGATGGCTCCTGCCAGGGTGTAGCAATCTCGATCGTGCAAGCAACGCGCACCCTGTGGGAGCGGCTTTAGCCGCGAAGCAGACAACGCGCTGCATGGCACCGGCGTTGCCGGTGTTCGCGGCTGAAGCCGCTCCCACAGGTTCGGCGCCAAACTGCCTATGACCCGGGGGCGTCAGCGGCGCACGACACCCGGCAGCACGCAGAGCATTTCGAACAGCAGGTTGGCACCGAGCAGCGAGGTGTTGCCGGTGGTGTCGTAAGGCGGGGAGACTTCGACGAGGTCACAGCCGATCAGGTCCAGGCCGTGGCAGCCGCGAATGATCTCCATCGCCTGGATGGTGGTCAAGCCGCCGATTTCCGGCGTGCCGGTGCCAGGCGCCCAGGCTGGGTCGATGCCGTCGATGTCGAACGACAGGTAAACCGGGCCACCGCCGACTTTCTCGCGCACTTCGGCCATGAGCGGCTCCAGCGATTTGTGCCAGCACTCTTCGGCCTGCACCACGCGGAAGCCCTGGCGACGGCTCCAGTTGAAGTCATCTGCGGTGTAGCCCTGGGCGCGCAGGCCGATCTGTACCACGCGGTCGCAGTCGAGCAGGCCTTCTTCCACGGCGCGGCGGAAGGTGGTGCCGTGAGCGATTTTCTCACCGAACATGTGGTCGTTGACGTCGGCGTGGGCATCGATGTGCACCAGGCCGATCTTGCCGTGCTTTTTATGCAGGGCGCGCAGGATCGGCAGGGTGATGGTGTGGTC
Source organism: Pseudomonas sp. Teo4 (assembly GCF_034387475.1). Lineage (NCBI taxonomy): Bacteria > Pseudomonadati > Pseudomonadota > Gammaproteobacteria > Pseudomonadales > Pseudomonadaceae > Pseudomonas > Pseudomonas sp. Teo4. The sequence continues at coordinate 3,327,806 of NZ_JAXCIL010000001.1, read as the reverse complement.
GCCACCGAGGGTCATCGGGATGACGTTGTGCTCGACGATTTCGTCGTAGGCCTCTTCGATGATGCGCACGGCGTCGAGCAGGTTGAAGGTGTTGATCGCCACATCACCGATATCGGCTACCGACAGCGAGTCGAACGGGGCGGCACCGGTGGCCATGTTGTACGGGCGGATCATCACCGACTCGGCGCGGATCTGCCGTGGGCCGAAGCGGGTGCCGGAGCGCAGCGAGGTGCCGATGTCCAGCGGTACGCCGATGAACGCGGCGTCAAGGCCAGCGGCGCTTTGCAGGTGGGGAAGGCGAAGCATGGTGGCGATGCCGCCAAAACGCGGCATTTCGTTGCCGCCCAGTGGTTGGTGGAGAATCTTGTCCACGGTGGGCCTCATCAGTCGGTCGATTGTTTTGTTTGTTCGAACCTGTGCCGCCGCGCGCCTCGTGAGTGTGGTTCTGCTGGCGGGCAGGGACATTTCGGCCAAGTCTGCTCAAGGTAGTGCGCGGGAAGAATCGCTACCGGCAAAAACTTACTTCAGGAATTTCTGAACTAACGCCCACAAGACCGGTTAGACTGCGCGAAAATCCTCCCGCGGAACCGTTGCACCATGGCCTCGACCCTGCCCGACCTGAAACTGCTGCGTATCTTCGTGAGCGTGGTGCGCCACCAGGGCTTCGCCAATGCCCAGCGTGAGCTGAATTTGTCGACTTCAGCCATCAGCACCTACATGAGCCAGCTGGAAGGGGCGTTGGGCATCGTGCTCTGCCATCGTGGGCGTGGCGGTTTCAGCCTGACCAGCAAGGGCGAGCTGTTCCACCAGGAGACCTTGCGCCTGCTTGCCGAACTGGACGGTTTCGAGCAATACGCCGCTGCGCTCAAGGGTGAACTGCGTGGCACGCTCAACCTGGGGGTGATCGACTCGACCGTGGGCGACCGGGCGCTGCCCTTGGCTGAGGCAATTGGAGCCTATAGCCAGGAACACCCGGCGGTGCATCTGCATTTGTCGGTGTCCAGCCCCTACGAGCTGCAGCTGGGGGTTCAGGACAACCGCCTGGACCTGGCCATCGGCGCCTTTTCTTCGCGCATGAGTGGCCTGGTCTACCAACCGCTGTACCGCGAGCAGCACTGGCTGTACTGCAGCAGCCGCCATCCGTTGTTCGCCGAGCGGCGCATTCCGGAACAGGTGGTGACCCAGCAGCGCATGGTCGGGCGTGGCTACTGGAGTCAGGCAGAGCTGGCCCGGCATGGCTTCAAGCACAGTGCGGCAACGGTCGAGAGCATGGAGGCGCAGCTGATTCTGATTCTCTCGGGCGCCTACATCGGTTACCTGCCCGAGCATTACGCCCAGGCCTGGGTCGACAAGGGCGACCTGCGGGTATTGTCGCCGGCCACCTTTGGCTACCAGGCACCGTTTTCCTTGATCATCCGCCGGGGGCGCAGCCGGGAACCCTTGATCCAGACGTTCCGCGACCTGCTCAAGAGTCAACTCATCGTCGGTTGATGCACAAGACATTTCGGACATTCCGTCGGGATGAGCATTTTTCCTGCAAAACCTGACCACTACCGTAATGGCGCTCTGCTAAACCTCTACTTGCTTTGATGATTTTCCCATTCATCTACACAAGCAAGGATCGCCCAAGATGCGCATGAATTTGCCCGTCACTGAGCACGAAAGAACCTTTCCCAGCGAACAGCGCCTGATCTCTACCACGGACCTCAACAGCCGCATCACCTATTGCAACGACGCCTTTGTAGCCATCAGCGGGTTCACCTATGACGAGCTGGTCGGGCAGACGCACAACCTGGTGCGCCACCCGGACATGCCGCCTGCGGTCTTCGGGCATATGTGGGACACCATCAAGCAAGGCAAACCCTGGATGGGTGTGGTCAAGAACCGCGCCAAGAACGGTGATTACTACTGGGTCAGTGCCTACGTCACGGCGATTTACGAAAATGGCCGGGTCAGTGGCTACGAGTCGGTGCGCTCGGTGCCGAGCCGGGAGCAGATCCGCCGCGCCGAAGCGCTGTATGCGCGGCTGCGTGCGGGCCGCTCGCCGGTAGCCTTGGCCTCTCGGCTCGGACATGGGTTGGGGCATGGTTGGCCGTTGATCGGGGCCGGCCTGCTGTCGGCGGCCGGTTACCTGTGGTTGCCGACTTATGCGGCGTTGGGTGTGTTGATGGCCAGCCTGCTGGTGGCCTGGTACCTGATCGAGCATCGGCAGAACCTGGCCATACGGCGCACTCTGGATGAACATCCCAAAGCCTTCACCAGCCCGCTGGTGGCCCTGACCTATAGCGACAACCCAGGCCTGCAGGGGCAACTGGACCTGGCGATCATCAGCGAGGAGGCGCGCCTGCAGACCGCCTTGACTCGCCTGGTGGATGCCGGGGTTGGGGTCAAGTCACGGGCCGCCCAGTCCGCTGGCCTGTCCGATGCCCAGGCGCAGATGCTTGACCGCCAGCGCAGTGAAACCGATCAGTCGGCCACGGCTATTGCGCAGATGGCCGCGACCATTCAGGAGGTCACCCACAACGTGCAAAGTACCGCCCATGCCGCTGGTGATGCCGACCAGTTGGCCCAACAGGGCAGCGAGCTGGCGCAGCAGAGCCTCAAGGCCATGGGCAGCATGAGCGATGCGGTCAGCGACATCGGCCAGGCCGTCAACGCCCTGGCTGAGCAGACCCAAAGCATCGGCAGTGTGGTCGACACCATCACCTCGATTGCCGAGCAGACCAACTTGCTGGCGCTCAATGCCGCCATCGAAGCTGCCCGGGCTGGCGAGCAGGGGCGGGGGTTTGCCGTGGTGGCGGACGAAGTACGCTCCCTGGCCCAGCGTACCCGTTCGTCCACCGATGAAATCCATCACATCATTGCGTCGTTGCGCGCCGGAGCCGAACGTGCGGTGAGCACTGCCAGCCGCGGTGAGCAGATTTCGCGCGACAGCATGCACAGTGTCGAGGCGGTGCAGTCGGCCTTGGCCGGGATCGCCCAGGCGGTCAGCCGCATCACCGGCATGAGCCAGCAGATGGCGACGGCGTCGGAGCAGCAGAGCCACGTCGCCGAAGACATCAACCAGCAGATCGTGCGCATTGCCCAGCTGTGCGACCAGACTGCCGGGCAGGCCAAGCAGGGCGCCGAGATCAGTCAGGACCTGGAGCGCATGGCCGAGTACCTGCACAGCCTGGCGGAACGTTTCAACCGCTGAACCTGCGTGATTCCCACAGGGATGTGGGCCTTTTATCGGGTGGCTATGGCACACTGAGCCCAGCCAGGAGAACCCGATGTCCAGACCCCGCTGCGAACGCTGCCTGCGTCCGCAAGACCACTGCCTTTGCCCGCTGATTCCCAACCTCGACAGTCGCACCCGAGTGGTGCTGTTGCAGCACACCAGTGAACAGTCCCACGCCCTCAATACCGCCCGGTTTGCCGCATTGGGGCTGGTGAATGCCCAATTGCGGGTAGGGGAAGTGTTCGAGGATCTGCCCGAGTTGCTCGCTACACCGGGTTATCGCCCCGTTTTGTTGTTCCCAGGGGACGAAGCCGAAGTGTTGGGCACTTATGGCGCAGAAGATGACCAAGCATTGCTGTTGATCGTACCGGACGGCACCTGGCGCAAGGCGCGCAAGTTGCTGTACCTGAACCCACTACTGGAGGCCCTGCCGCGTGTGACGCTGGGGCAGGTGGCGCCTTCTCGCTACCGGTTGCGCAAGGCGCCGGAGCCAGGGGCGTTGTCGACCATCGAGGCAGTTGTTCAAGCATTGAACGTGCTTGAAGCACCCGCGAGTTTCAATGAACTGCTGCGCCCGTTCGAGGCGTTGATCGAAGGGCAGATAGCGGCCATGGGGCGGGAAACTTTCGAGCGCAATCATGGTGAGTGACGAATAAACGGCCTGTTCAGTACTTGCATTAAAACTCACCTATTCCCTGTTTTGGTTCACTCCATATTTAATACTCTGGAAAAAGCACTTATTTAGGGCGCTCGCGTTAACGCCTGATTCGGGCGTGCACCGCCACAGGCCACGGTTTACCTGATGCCGCATATTCCGGCATCGCTATTGCTAGGTTATTTCCGTAGGGATAACAGTTGCACTTAGCGTGGTGGGAGTTGCGTATGTCTCGGGCCTTTTTCAATGAAATGTATGATGCGGCCGGTGATTGTCGCCCGCATTATCAAGAGTTTGCGCGCTGGTTGGCGAACACGCCGTTGGAGTTGCTCGATCAGCGTCGCCGCGAAGCGGACTTATTGTTTCATCGCGCAGGCATTACGTTCACATTGTATGGAGATGAGCAGGGCACCGAGCGGTTGATTCCGTTCGATATCATTCCACGCAGCATCAAGGCCAGTGAATGGCAAACGGTGGAACGCGGTTGTATTCAACGCGTTCAGGCTCTGAACCTGTTCCTTGAAGATATCTACCACGGACAACGGATTCTCAAGGAAGGCATCATTCCACCCGAACAGGTGCTGGCAAACGATGGTTACCAGGTGGCCATGCAGGGCCTGGACCTGCATCGTGGCATCTACGCCCATATCGCCGGGGTCGATCTGGTACGCGATGGCGATGGCAGTTACTACGTACTGGAAGACAACCTGCGAACCCCAAGCGGCGTCAGCTACATGCTCGAAGACCGCAAGATGATGATGCGTCTGTTCCCCGAGCTGTTCGCTGCCCAGCGCGTGGCGCCCATCGACCATTATCCGAATCTGCTGCTCGATACCCTGAAAAGCTCAAGCCCGCTGGATAACCCGACAACCGTGGTGCTGACCCCTGGCCGGTTCAACAGCGCCTACTTTGAACATGCCTTCCTGGCGCGTGAAATGGGTGTGGAACTGGTCGAAGGCGCTGACCTGTTCGTACGTGACAACCATGTGTTCATGCGCACGACGTCCGGGCCACAGGCGGTCGATGTCATCTACCGACGCCTGGACGATGCCTTCCTCGACCCACTGTCGTTCAACCCCGATTCGCTGCTGGGCGTGCCTGGGCTGATCACCGCTTACCGTGCAGGCAACGTGGTGCTGGCCAACGCCGTGGGCACCGGCGTGGCTGACGACAAGTCGATCTACCCCTACGTCGACGACATGATTCGCTTCTACCTGGCGGAGGAGCCGATTCTCAAGAACGTGCCGACCTGGCAGTGCCGCAAACCTGCGGAGCTGTCCCATGTGCTGGCGAACCTGCCGGATCTAGTGGTCAAGGAAACCCAGGGCTCGGGGGGCTACGGCATGTTGGTCGGGCCTGCCGCCACCACGGCGGAAATCGAAGAGTTCCGGGCCAGGATCAAGGCCCGGCCGGAGGCTTACATCGCGCAACCGACCTTGTGCCTGTCCACCTGCCCGACCTTCGTGGAAAACGGCATCTCGCCACGGCATATCGACCTGCGCCCGTTCGTGCTGTCGGGCAAGGAAACCCGCCTGGTGCCAGGCGGCTTGACGCGGGTGGCGTTGCGTGAAGGCTCGCTGGTGGTCAACTCGTCCCAGGGCGGTGGCACCAAGGACACCTGGGTGGTGGAGGACTGAATCATGCTTTCTAGGACTGCGTCGGACCTGTACTGGATGTCCCGTTACCTTGAGCGCGCGGAAAACCTGGCGCGCATGCTCGAGGTCAGTTACTCGCTGTCGCTGATGCCCCAGGCCGGGCGCAGCGACGGTCGGCCGGAGCTGGCGATGTCGCTGCTGGCAGCTGGTACGCTGGATGACTACAACCGCCGTTATGGCGAGCTCAATGTCGAGCACATGCTGCACTTCTTCGCCCTGGACGAGACCAACCCCGGCAGCATCTATTGCTGCTTGCGGGCGGCACGCAGCAACGCGCACGCAGTGCGTGGGCGCATTACCGCCGACATGTGGGAAAACATCAACGCCACTTGGCTGGAAATGCGCAACATCGCCAGCAAAGGCCTGGCGCGCTACGGTATCAACCACTTCTGCGAATGGGTCAAGGAACGTTCGCATCTGTTTCGCGGTGCCACCGCTGGCACCATCATGCGCAACGAAGCGTACGGGTTCATTCGCCTGGGTACGTTCCTGGAGCGGGCGGACAACACCTTGCGCTTGCTGGATGCGCGTTACGAAATGTTCGGCGAGGAATCGGAGGAGGTCAGCGATAACTCTGCCCGCGGTTACTACCAATGGAGCGCCTTGCTGCGGGCGTTGTCATCCTTTGAAGCGTTCAACGAAATCTACCGCACCGCACCGGGTGCCGAGCAGGTTTCCGAAATGCTGTTGCTGCGTGCGGACGTTCCGCGCTCGCTGCATGCCTGTGTCGAAGAGCTGGCACATTTGCTGGCTGGTTTGCCCGGTGATAACGGCCGCCCGGCCCAACGCCTGGCAGCCGAGCTGAGTGCCCGGCTGCGTTTCACCGGGATCGAAGAGATTCTCGAGTCAGGGCTGCATCAGTGGTTGACCCACTACATCGGCCAGATCAACCACTTGGGGCAGAACGTTCACGATTCCTACCTGGAGGTAGTATGAGACTGTCAATTCGCCACGACACCACCTACCACTATTCCAACGACGTGTGCATGAGCATCCAGTTGCTGCGCCTCACACCGAAAAGCAGTGAACGCCAGCGGATACTGGAATGGCATCTGGACCTGCCACGCCCGGTGGGCAGCCAGCTGGACCCTTACGGCAATGTCCTGCACGTGCTGACCATCGACGAACCCCATGACGCCTTGATGCTGAGCGCCCACGGTGATGTGGACATCGACCAGACGCAGGAAGTGGAACACGACACACAGTCCGCGCTGCCGTTTCTGCGCTCGAGCAAACTGACCGCCATCGACGACGCGCTGCGCGGCTTCGCCCTTCAGCATTGTGGCGCCCGACGCGACCGAACGGCGCTGATCGACTTGATGAACGGCTTGGCCGACCATATCGCCTACACCCCTGGCGCGACTGCGGTGGATACGGTGGCGGCGGAAGCCTTCGCCAACCGCGCCGGCGTCTGCCAGGACCATACCCATGCATTTCTGGCCTGCGCACGCAGCCTGGGTATCCCTGCGCGCTATGTGTCCGGTTACCTGTGCACCGAAGACGAAAGCCACCTGGCCAGCCACGCGTGGGCAGAAGCCTGGCTGGGCGATGGCTGGTACAGCTTCGATGTCACCAACCGCCTGGCCAGGCCGGAACGGCACCTGAAGCTGGCGGTGGGGCATGACTACCTCGATGCCTGCCCGGTACGCGGCATGCGCCGTGGCGGAGGGGCGGAGTCCATGCTGGCGCGGGTACAAGTCAGCTCGCTTACACAGGCACAGCAGCAATGACCTATTGCGTTGCGATGCACCTGGCCGAAGGGTTGGTCTTCATATCGGATTCACGGACCAATGCAGGCATCGACCAGATATCCACGTTCCGCAAGTTGTTCGTGTTCAATGTTCCGGGCGAGCGTCTGATCGTGCTCCAAACGGCCGGCAACCTGGCGACATCGCAGTCGGTGGTGAGCTTGCTCAGACAGCGTTGCGCCAGCGAGGGCGAGCATCTGTTGAACGTGCCGACGCTTTACGACGCCACTGCGCTGGTGGCCGATACCATTCGTGAAGTGATCAACCGGGACTGCACCAAGCTCTCGGGCAAGGTGGACCTGAGCTGCTCGTTCCTGGTGGGCGGGCAGATCGCCGGCCAGCCCATGGGGGTGTACAACATCTACCCGCAAGGCAACTTTATCCAGGCGACGGAGGACACGCCGTTCATGCAGTTGGGCGAGAGCAAGTACGGCCGGCCGATCCTGGATCGCAACCTGCTGTACCACACGCCACTGGGGGAGGCGTTGCGTTGCGGCCTGATCTCGTTCGACTCGACCATGCGCAGCAACCTGTCGGTGGGCATGCCGCTGGATCTGCTGGTGTACCGCAAAGACTGCCTGGCAGAGGTGAAATGCCACCGCATCACGGCGCATGACCCTTACTTCCTGCGGATTCAGTCGCAGTGGGCCGATGGGCTGCGAGACTTGCTCGCGGCGCTGCCGGACCCGCCTGCGGCTTATGTCCAGTAGGGGCCATCACCGCGGTTCGCGGGCATGACATGCTCGTTTGTGTTGCCTGTACTGGCCTCATCGCCGGCAAGCCGGCGATGAGGCCATTGAATTCACTCCACTTCTAACGCTCGCGCATCGCCTCTGTCCGCGCCTTGAGCACCGGCTTCAACAGGTAATCCAGCACACTCTTCTGCCCGGTGATGATATCCACCGTGGCCACCATCCCCGGAATGATCAGCAACGGCTTGTTGTCGCCACCCAGGTGATTCTTCTCGGTGCGCACCTGAATCAGGTAGAACGCATTGCCCTTGTCGTCGGTGACGGTATCGGCGCTGATCAGTTCCAGCTTGGCCTTCAAGCCGCCATAGATGGTGTAGTCATAGGCACTGAACTTGACCATCGCCGGCTGCCCCGGGTGCAGGAAGGCCACGTCCTGCGGCCGCACCCTGGCCTCGATCAGCAGGTTGTCTTCGATGGGCACGATCTCCACCAGGTCGCTGCCCGGCTGCACCACGCCGCCGATGGTGTTGACCTTGAGCAACTTGACGATGCCGCGCACCGGCGACACCACCGTGGTGCGGTTGACCCGGTCATCGATGGCGATGCTGGTGGCGGTGATCTTCGACAGTTCGGTGCGCTTGTCGTTGAGTTCCTTGGCCGCTTCGGAGCGGAAGGTGGCATCGGACTCCTGGATCTTGCTCTTGATCTCTGCCACCGCCGCCTCCGCCCGTGGAATGGCCAGGCTGGTGGCGTTGAGCTGGCCGCGAGCTTCGACGGTGCGTTGCTTGAGGCGCAGGATTTCCACCGGCGAGATAGCCCCGGTACCCACCAGCGGCGCCGACATGTTCAACTCCTGCTGCAGCAGGCCCAGGGCCGAGCGGTATTGTTCGACCTTGGAGCGGAACTCGGCGAGTTCCTGGGTCTTTTGTCGCAATTGTTCGTTGAGCGTCTGTTTTTCGCTGGCCAGGCGACGTTGGCGGGAGTCGTACAGGGCGATTTCGTCTTCGGCAACCTGCGGCGCCTTGGCACGGACTTCATCCGACAGCTCGAAGGGGCGGCCTTCGGACTCAGCCGACAGGCGCTCGACCTGAGCGGTCAAGGCATAGCGATCCGCTTCGCTCTCGCCCTTGTTCGACTTGAAACGGGTGTCATCCAGGCGTAGCAGGGTGGCGCCCTTGTCGACCATCTGGCCTTCACGCACGAAGATTTCGGTGACGATGCCGCCTTCCAGGTTCTGCACCACCTGCACCTTGCTCGACGGGATGGCCTTGCCTTCGCCCACCGTCACTTCATCGAGCACCGCCAGGCTGGCCCAGGCCAGTGCCACCAGCAGCAATGCTGCGGCCAACCAGACAGTCAGGCGTGACAGGCGCGGTGAGTCCTGCAAAGTGGCGCCGGCCAGTTCCGGCATGTAGTCGTGTTCGGCACGTTTGCTGGCACCCTGACTGCTTCGTACGCTTTGCATGAGAGGCATGGTGAACTCCTACAGGGCTGCGCCGATGCGGCCTTTGCGCAGAGCGTCGATGACCGCATCCTTCGGCCCGTCGGCGACGATCTTGCCGTTGTCCAGCACTAACAGGCGGTCCACCAGGCTGAGCATCGAGGTGCGGTGGGTCACCAGCAGTACGGTCTTGCCCGGCACCCAGGCCATCAGGCGCTGGCGCAGCTGTTCTTCGCTGCTGTTGTCCATGTGGCTGGTCGGCTCGTCGAGAATCAGAATCGGCGGTTCCAGCAGCAGGGCCCTGGCCAGCAACACCGCCTGGCGCTGGCCACCGGACAGCAGCTGACCACGTTCGCCCACCGGGCGGTCGAAGCCGCTTGGGTGCTGCCGGGCCAGCTCGCTGACACCGGTCAGCTCGGCCACTTCGAGCATGCGTGCATCGCTGACGTGACGGGCGCCGAGGGTCAGGTTGTCGCGCAGGGAGCCTGCCAGCAGCGGCAGGTCGTGGGCCACGTAGCCGACCTGGCTGCGCAGGTCGGCAATATCCAGTTGGCGCAGGTCGAGGTTGTCCAGCAGCACCTGGCCTTCATCGGGGTGGTGAAAGCCCATCAGCAGGCGCGCCAGGGTGCTCTTGCCCGAGCCGCTGCGGCCAATGATGCCGATGCGTTCGCCGGGGGTGAGGCTGAGGTTGACGTCCTGCAGCGCGGCACTGGTTTGCCCTTGATAGCGGAAGGTGACGTGGCTCAGCGCCAGGCCGCCCTTGAGCGTGGTGTGCTCCAGCGCCTGCTGCTCGGCCTGGCGCTCCTGGGGCAGGGCCATCAGGGCGTCGGTGCTGCGCATGGTGAGCTGGGCCTGCTGGTAGCGGGTGATCAGCCCGGCGATCTGCCCCAGCGGGGCCAGCACCCGGCTGCCGAGCATGTAGCTTGCCACCAGGGCGCCTACGCTGAGGTTGCCGGCGATGATGCTGTACACCCCGGCAACGATGGTGGCCATGCCGCAGAACTGCTGGATGAACAGGGTGCCATTGCTGGCCAGGGACGACAGGTTGCGGGCATGGGCATCGAGGCGGGCGATGGCGCCGTTGGTGTGCTCCCACTGGTACTGGCGTTCGCTCTCGGCGCCGCAGGCCTTCAGGGTTTCCAGGCCGCCAAGGGTTTCGATCAGCAGGGCCTGGCGCACCGCGCCCAGGCTCAGGCTCTTCTGCACCGTGTCGCGCAAACGGGCCTGGATCAACAGGGCGAACCCCACCGCCACCGGGAAGGCGATCAGCGGAATCAACACCAGCCAACCGCCGAGCAGGCCGATCACCAGCAGCATCAGGGCAACGAAAGGCAGGTCGATGATGCTGGTCAGGGTCACTGCCGTGAGAAATTCGCGCAGGCCCTGGAAGTCGTGGATGCTCTGGGCGAAGCCGCCGATGGTGGCGGGCTTGGCCTTCATCGCCATACCCGTGATGCGCTCGAACAAGGTTGCGGACAGGATCAGGTCGGTCTTCTTGCCGGCCTGGTCCAGCAAGTTGGCGCGAACCATGCGCAGCACCAGCTCGAACGCGGTGCCGATGAACAGGCCGGCGACCAGCACCCACAAGGTCGACACCGCCTGGTTGGGCACCACGCGGTCGTAGGTTTGCATGACGAACAGCGGCACCATCAGGCCGAGCAGGTTGATCAGCAGGCTGGCCAGCAGGGCATCGCCATACAGCCAGCGTGAATGACGCAGTGTGTCGCGGAACCAGGCGTTCACCCGGGGTAGCAAGGGCGAGCGCAAGTCCTCCAAAGTGTGCCGTGGGCGGGCGAACAGGGCGTTGCCGGTGTAGGCCTGCTCCAGTGGTTCGCGCTCGACCCATTGTTCGCCGCCTTCGGCCTCGCAGGGCAGGATCAGCGCCCGGCCATCATCACCCCAGCGTTGCAGCACGGCGCTGCGGCCGTCGTTGAGTAGCAGCAGCACGGGCAGGTTGAGTGGTGAAATGTCTGCCAGGCCGCGCGTCAGCACGCGGGCCTGCAAACCGGCCCGGGCAGCAGCCCTTGGCAGCAGCGCCGAATCCAGGCGCTGCTGGGCCAGGGGCAGGCCGCTACACAGGCTGGCGCGGCTGGCCGCCCGGCCATGCAGGCGGCACAGGATCAGCAGGCCATCGAGCAGTGGGTCATCGACATCCGGGCGCGGTTGCGCACTTTGCATACTGGTCACGATGGACTACTCCCGCGACGTTGGATGGGGGTGCAACGCCTTGCGAACCGGATCTGCTTCCTGCCGCTGTACCTAGCGCATGTCGGGCAAACGGGCCTCGTTGCGCACGTCGCTCTTGGCGATGGCCTCTGGCGGCAGCGAGATGCGCTGCTTGCTCAGCAGCTCGCCCATGGTCGCCAGGACCCGGTACATCGAATATTCCTCGGTGTAACGCACTTCGGTGTATCGGCGGTTGGCGTTGTACAGCTCGTTCTCGCTGTCGAGCACGTCCAGCAAGGTGCGCTGCCCCAGGCCGAACTGGTCCTGGTAGGCGGCTCTTACCCGCTGGGTGGTTTCGGCATATTCACGGGCGGTCGGGGCCTGCTTGCGGGCGTTGTTCATGGCGTTCCAGGCCAGGCTCAGGTTCTCGGTCAGCTCGCGCAGGGCGTTGTTGCGGATGTCCATGGCCTGGTTGATCTTGTGCGCATCGGACTGCAGGCGCGCCTTGTCGCTGCCGCCACGGAACAGGTTGTAGCTAAGCTCGACGCCGGCCTGCCAATCGTTGTTGCTGTGGCCTTTTTCGCCGCTGAGGTTGTTGTTGGCGCCGGTGGCCAGCACCGCATCCAGGCGCGGGTAGAAAGGGGACTTGGCCACTTCGTACTGCTGCTCGGCGGCATTCACGTCGGCCTGGGCCGATTTCAGGTAAGGGTTGTTTTCCAGCAGGCCCTGGCGTGCCTCATCCAGGTTGGCGGGCACTTCGCCCTTGATCGTGACCGGGGTTTCCAGTTCGTCGGGCATGCGGCCAATGACGCTGTAGAAGTTGGCCTCGGCATCTGCCAGGTCGACTTCGGCGGTGTCCAGGTTGTTTTCAGCCAGTGCCCGACGGGCGCGGGACTGGTCGAGGTCGGCGGTGCTGCCTACGCCGCGTTCGCTGCGCAGGCCGATCTGGTCGTTGACCCGCAGGTGGGCCTGCAGGTTGTTCTTGGCCAAGGTCACCAGTTCACGCCGCTTGAGCACCTCCAGATACACCTCGATGGCGCGCAGGGCAACCGTCTCGGCGGTGGCTTGCGTGTAGTAGGCCCGTGAGTTGGCAACCGCCTCGGTACGTCCCACTTCATTGGGCGTATTGAAGCCATCGAACAGCATCTGCCGCAGACGCAGTTCCGACTGGGTGTAGTTGAGCGTTTCCTTGTTGTGGTTGCTTGTGCCGTCGGCATTGAGTCCACGGGTATTGAGGTTGTCGGAACGTTGGCGGCCATAGCCTGCCACCAGGTCGACAGTTGGGTAGTACCCCCCGCGGGCGAACTTCACATCCTCGTCTGCCGACAGCCGGCTGTTACGGCTGGCGCTGATCTCGGGATGCTGGTCCACGGCGTTCTGGACGGCCTCGTTGATTGACATCGCCTGAACGTTGGCACACGCCATGGCCAACAGCACTGCACTGGTGATGGGGGTTAACACGCGCATGGGGTACATCTCCCTGGTCCAAAATAGTCCTGCTGTTCGCCAAAAAAATGACGAAATTTATCTATCAAACCGTTTCAAGTTTGTAACAACAGAGCTAAGAACATTTAACGCGCGAGCTAAGAAGATTTTTTCATAACACCTATGCGAAAAAAAACTTATGCGGTCTATGGAAACCAAGACATTGTTTCTTTCAGGTGATTTTGAAACCCGTGATAACCCTCGGTTTTCAGGCATCGCAGTCAGTTCCAGATTTTTTGCAGCTAAAGACGCAGAACGGTTAGGCAAAGGTGGTATTTGGCGACAAATTATTGGCACAAAATGATGGCCAACTTACATTACTACTATCGCCAAAGTAGTCACCTGAAGGATCGTTGCTCACCGCGACTACGCTCGAGCTCGACGTCCTTTATCCCCCATCCGCCCTGTCATTGGCTGTAGAAGCCTAACGGTTAGGGGAGGCGTGCGCTCATGGCTAAGTTAGTCGGTGTGGTCAGCAAAGTGGTCGGTCAGGTATTCGCGGTTGGCAGCGATGGTGGCCGGCGGCCCTTGGTGGAGGGCGACCGCCTGTTCGCCGGCGAACAACTGGAGACCGGTGCTGCGGGGGCCGTGGCCGTGCGTTTGCACAACGGTGCCGAGCTGACCCTGGGGCGTGACAGCAGCCTGACGATGACCACGGAGCTACTGGCCAACCAAGCACCTCATGCCCAGAACCACGACACCGCACCGAGTCAGGCGCAGCTCAGCGACGTCGAGCGCATCCAGCAAGCCATTGCGGCAGGCGACGACCCCACTCAGTCGGCCGAGGCGACGGCTGCCGGGCCATCCAGCAGTGGTGCACCTGGTGCCCTGGGCGGTGGTCATAGTTTCGTGATGTTGAGCGAGGTGGCTGCACGGGTCGACCCGACAGTGGGTTTCCCAACAGCGGGCTTCAACGGATTTCCTGAACTGGCCACGCGCGAGATTGGGGGGACCGATAGCAGTAGTGGTGATGACGGTAGTGTGCTGCGGCCCACACCGCCACAGGGAGAGAACAACCCGGTCGGTTTGCAGGGGCTGAATCTGGCTCCGGGAGAACTGACCTTCAACGAGGCCAACCTCGTCGATGGGTCGGCGAGCAATCCTTCAGCGCTGACCCAGTCCGGCAGCTTCACCGTGGTGGCGCAGGATGGTGTGTTCAATCTCAATGTGGGTGGCATCAATGTCGTGACGGCTGGTGTTGTCACGGGGGTTGGCCAGTCCATCACCACCGGGCAGGGGAACGTCCTGACCATTACCGGTTACAACCCGGCCACTGGCGTGGTGACCTACAGCTACACCCTCACCGGCGCTGAGCAGCATGGCAGTGGCGAAGGGGTGCGTACGGTGCAAGAGCACTTTACGGTAGTGGCCAGCGACCCCGATGGCGATGTCGCACAAGGTTCACTGGATGTGATCATCCGTGACGATGCGCCCAAGGCTTACAACGACAGCAATGCCGTCACTGCCACCGAGCAGCACACCGAGCTGACTGGCAACGTACTGACCAACGACGTGCAAGGCGCCGACCGCGTGGTCGGTGGCCCGGTCATCGCCGGTACCTTCACCGGCACCTACGGCACTCTGGTGCTGGCCGCGGACGGTTCCTACACCTACACGCTCAATACCAACGACCCGGACTTCAAGAACCTGGGCGGCGGCGGTAATGGCCTGGAGCACTTCACCTACACGATCAAGGATGCTGACGGCGACACCAGCTCCGCGACCCTGACCCTGAACATCAGCAACCTCAACGACCCGGTGAAGCTCGACGGGCTGGAGGTGCAGGGCGGCGAACTGAACGTCTACGAGAAGCACCTGAGCGATGGCTCGGCACCCAATGCGGCAGAACTGACCCAGCAAGGCACGTTCAAGGTCACTGCACCGGATGGCTTGCAGAGCCTGAGCGTGGGCGGCATCAATGTGGTCACCGGTGGCGTGCCGGCAGGTTTCCCGCAGTCGGTCGTGACCCCGGAAGGTCATACCCTGACCATCACCGGCTATGACCCGGCCACGGGTGTGGTCAGCTACAGCTACACCCTGACGGACAACGAAGGCCACGCCAATGGCGACGGCACCAACAGCCTCGGCGAACACTTCCAGGTCATCGCCAAGGACATCGACGGCAGCACCGCCACCGGCAGCCTGGACGTGAACATCGTCGATGACGTGCCCAAGGCTTACGGCGACGGCAACGCGGTCACTGCCACCGAGCAGCACACCGAGCTGACTGGCAACGTACTGACCAATGACGTGCAAGGTGCCGACCGTGTGGTCGGTGGGCCGGTCATCGCCGGTACCTTCACCGGCACCTACGGCACTCTGGTGCTGGCCGCAGACGGTTCCTACACCTACACGCTCAATACCAACGACCCGGACTTCAAGAACCTGGGCGGTGGCGGTAATGGCCTGGAGCACTTCACCTATACGATCAAGGATGCCGACGGCGACACCAGCTCCGCGACCCTGACCCTGAACATCAGTAACCTCGATGACCCGGTGAAGCTCGACGGGCTGGAGGTGCAGGGCGGCGAACTGAACGTCTACGAGAAGCACCTGGGCGATGGCTCGGCGCCGAATGCGTCGGAACTGACCCAACAAGGCACGTTCAAGGTCACTGCACCGGATGGCCTGCAGAGCCTGAGCGTGGGCGGCATCAATGTGGTCACCGGTGGCGTGCCGGCGGGCTTCCCGCAATCGGTCGTAACCCCGGAAGGCCATACCCTGACCATCACCGGCTATGACCCGGCAACGGGCGTGGTCAGCTACAGCTACACCCTGACCGACAACGAAAGCCACGCCAACGGCAACGGTGCCAATAGCCTCAGCGAACACTTCCAGGTCATCGCCAAGGACGTTGATGGCAGCACCACCACTGGCAGCCTGGACGTGAACATCGTCGATGATGTGCCCAAGGCTTACGACGACGGCAACGCCGTAACTGCGACCGAGCAGCACACCCAACTGACTGGCAACGTATTGACCAATGACGTGCAAGGTGCCGACCGCGTGGTCGGTGGCCCGGTCATCGCCGGCACCTTCACCGGTACCTACGGCACCCTGGTGCTGGCCGCGGACGGCTCCTACACCTACACGCTCAATACCAACGACCCGGACTTCAAGAATCTGGGCGGCGGCGGTAATGGCCTGGAACACTTCACCTACACGATCAAGGATGCCGACGGCGACACCAGCTCCGCGACCCTGACCCTGAACATCAGCAACCTCAACGACCCAGTGAAGCTCGACGGGCTGGAGGTGCAGGGCGGCGAGCTGAACGTTTACGAGAAGCACCTGGGCGATGGCTCGGCACCGAATGCGGCAGAACTGACCCAGCAAGGCACGTTCAAGGTCACTGCACCGGATGGCCTGCAGAGCCTGAGCGTGGGCGGCATCAATGTGGTCACTGGTGGCGTGCCGGCAGGCTTCCCGCAGTCGGTCGTGACCCCGGAAGGCCATACCCTGACCATTACCGGCTATGACCCGGCAACGGGCGTGGTCAGCTACAGCTACACCCTGACCGACAACGAAAGCCACGCCAACGGCAACGGTGCCAACAGCCTTACCGAGCACTTCCAGGTCATCGCCAAGGACGTCGACGGCAGCACCGCCACCGGCAGCCTGGATGTGAATATCGTCGATGACGTGCCCAAGGCGGTTGCAGACTCTGCCACAGTGCATGAAGGCGGTACGGTGACTGGCAACGTGCTGTACAACGACACCTTTGGCGCCGATACCTTGGGCGATGGCAAGTATGTGGTCGGCGTGCGCGCGGGTAACGACACCTCCACCTCGGCCGTCGGCGGGCTGGGTTCCAACATCAATGGCCAATACGGCTACCTGACCCTGGATGCCAACGGTAATGGTGTGTATCACGCCTATCCCGACAGCGTGGCCGGCTCCGGTGCCACCGACACCTTCGTCTACACCATTCGTGATGCCGACGGTGACGAAAGCACTACGACCATCACCATCAACGTGCAGAACGTGTGCATGGTGGCGGGCAAGGATGGCGACATCACGGTGTACGAAAACGCGCTGGACACCAGCAAGGACGGCAACGACCTGGCCTCTGGCACGGTCACTGGCAGCAACCCGACCTCGACCGGCGAAACGGCGTCGGGCACTTTGGTCGGATCGGTCAGTGGAGGGTTGGGGGCACTCACCTACAGCCTGGTTGGCAGCGCCACGGGGCAGTATGGTCAGATCCAGGTCAACCCGGACGGTACCTACACCTATACCCTGACGTCACCTGCCAACACGCCTGGTGCCGATACGACAGTCGAGCACTTCACCTACAAGGCCACTGACGCGCTGGGCAACAGCGTGACCAGCACCATCGCCATTACCATCGTCGACGACGTGCCCAAGGCATACGACGATAGCAACGCGGTCACTGCCACCGAGCAGCACACCGAGTTGACTGGCAACGTACTGACCAATGACGTGCAAGGCGCCGACCGCGTGGTTGGTGGCCCGGTCATCGCCGGTACTTTCACCGGCACCTACGGCACTCTGGTGCTGGCCGCAGACGGTTCCTACACCTACACGCTCAATACCAACGACTCGGACTTCAAGAGTCTGGGCGGTGGCGGTAATGGCCTGGAGCACTTCACCTATACGATCAAGGATGCCGACGGCGACACCAGCTCCGCGACCCTGACCCTGAATATCAGCAACCTCGATGACCCGGTGAAGCTCGACGGGCTGGAGGTGCAGGGCGGCGAACTGAGTGTTTACGAGAAACACCTGGGCGATGGCTCGGCGCCGAATGCGGCAGAACTGACCCAGCAAGGCACGTTCAAGGTCACTGCACCGGATGGCTTGCAGAGCCTGAGCGTGGGTGGCATCAATGTGGTCACCGGTGGCGTGCCGGCAGGCTTCCCGCAGTCGGTCGTGACCCCGGAAGGCCATACCCTGACCATCACTGGCTACGACCCGGCCACGGGTGTGGTCAGCTACAGCTACACCCTGACCGACAACGAAAGCCACGCCAGCGGCAACGGTGCCAATAGCCTCAGCGAACACTTCCAGGTCATCGCCAAAGATGTCGACGGCAGCACCACAACCGGCAGCCTGGATGTGAACATCGTTGATGATGTGCCCAAAGCGGTTGCAGACTCTGCCACGGTGCACGAAGGCGGTACGGTGACTGGCAACGTGCTGTACAACGACACTTTCGGTGCCGATACCTTGGGCGACGGCAAGTATGTGGTCGGCGTGCGCGCGGGTAACGACACCTCCACCTCGGCCGTCGGCGGGCTGGGTTCCAACATCAATGGCCAATACGGCTACCTGACCCTGGATGCCAACGGTAATGGTGTGTATCACGCCTATCCCGACAGCGTGGCCGGCTCCGGTGCCACCGACACCTTCGTCTACACCATTCGTGATGCCGACGGTGACGAAAGCACTACGACCATCACCATCAACGTGCAGAACGTGTGCATGGTGGCGGGCAAGGATGGCGACATCACGGTGTACGAAAACGCGCTGGACACCAGCAAGGACGGCAACGACCTGGCCTCTGGCACGGTCACCGGCAGCAACCCGACCTCGACCGGCGAAACGGCGTCCGGCACCCTGGTCGGCTCGGTCAGTGGTGGGTTAGGCGCATTGACCTACAGCCTGGTTGGCAGCGCCACGGGGCAGTACGGCCAGATACTGGTCAACCCGGACGGCACCTACACCTACACCCTGACGTCACCTGCCAACACGCCCGGTGCTGAAAAAACGGTCGAGCACTTCACTTACAAGGCTACTGATCAACTGGGCAACAGTGTGACCAGCACCATTGCCATCACCATCGTCGATGATGTGCCCAAAGCTGTCGCCGACGTTGCCACAGTGCACGAAGGCGGTACGGTGACTGGCAACGTGCTGTACAACGACACTTTCGGTGCCGATACCTTGGGCGATGGCAAATACGTAGTCGGCGTGCGCGCGGGCAGCGACACCTCCACCTCGGCCAGCGGTGGACTCGGCTCCAACGTCAACGGCCAGTACGGCTACCTGACCCTGGATGCCAACGGTAACGGCGTGTATCACGCCTATCCCAACAGCGTGGCTGGCTCCGGTGCCACCGACACCTTCGTCTACACCATCCGCGATGCAGACGGCGACGAAAGCACCACGACCATCACCATCAACGTGCAGAACGTGTGCATGGTGGCGGGCAAGGATGGCGACATCACGGTGTACGAAAACGCCTTGAGTACCGGCAGCAATCCGAGCTCGACCGGCGAAACGGCATCCGGCACCTTGGTCGGTTCGGTCAGCGGCGGGTTAGGCGCGCTGACCTACAGCCTGGTAGGCAGTGCCACGGGGCAGTACGGCCAAATCCAGGTCAACCCGGATGGCACCTACACCTATAACCTGACTTCACCCGCCAATACCCCTGGTGCTGATCAAACGGTCGAACACTTCACCTACAAAGCCACCGACCAGCTGGGCAACAGCGTAACCAGCACCATCGTCATCACGATTGTCGATGATGTGCCCAAAGCTGTGGCTGACTCCGCCACGGTGCACGAAGGCAGCACGGTGACTGGCAACGTGCTGTACAACGACACTTTCGGTGCCGATACCTTGGGCGATGGCAAATACGTAGTCGGCGTGCGCGCGGGCAGCGACACCTCCACCTCGGCCAGCGGTGGACTCGGCTCCAACGTCAACGGCCAGTACGGCTACCTGACCCTGGATGCCAACGGTAATGGCGTGTACCACGCTTACCCCAACAGTGTGGCCGGTTCCGGTGCCACCGACACCTTCGTCTACACCATCCGCGACGCCGATGGTGACGAAAGCACCACGACCATCACCATCAACGTGCAGAACGTGTGCATGGTGGCGGGCAAGGATGGTGACATCACGGTGTACGAAAACGCCCTGAGTACCGGCAGTAACCCGGCCTCGACCGCCGAGACGGCCTCCGGCACCCTGGTCGGCTCGGTCAGTGGTGGGTTGGGGGCGCTGACCTACAGCCTGGTTGGCAACGCGGTAGGCCAATACGGCCAGATCCAGGTCAACCCGGACGGCACCTACACCTATAACCTGACTTCGCCCGCCAATACTCCCGGTGCCGATAAAACGGTCGAGCACTTCACCTACAAGGCCACCGACCAACTGGGCAACAGCGTGACCAGCACCATCGTCATCACGATTGTCGATGACGTGCCGAAAGCCCACTGCGACTCTGTCTCGGTGAACGAAGGCGACTCGGTTTCTGGGAATGTGTTGTGGAATGACGTGGTCGGTGCCGATGTGCTGGGCGACGGCAAGTATGTGGTCGGCGTGCGCGCCGGCGACGATACCTCCACCCCCGCCAGCGGCGGAGTGGGTACCACCGTCAGCGGCGAGTACGGCTACCTGACTCTTGATGCCAAGGGCAATGGCGTCTACCACGCTTACTCCAACAGCGTCACCAAGGCCGGTGCCACCGACACCTTCGTCTACACCATCCGCGATGCCGACGGCGATGAAAGCACCACGATCATCCGCATCGACGTGCAGGACAAAAACGGGCAGGAATGCGGGGACGATGACGACAAAGGGCATGGCTCGGGCCACGACAAGAACGGCAGCCACAGCCTGGTACCTGAAAGCCAGGTCAAGGCACTGGACCGTAGCGCATTCATCACCAGCACTGGCTCCATGACTGCCGCATTGGTGGTGCTTGGTTACCTGGGGCCGGTAGGCAACGCCAGCGCCGAGGATGTGATTACCGTCAGCCTGCGCAAGGGCGAAACCCTTAAGCTGGACCATGACCGTGCGGATGGCAACCTGACCATGGAATGGAAGGATGCCGGCGGCAGCTACCAGGCCGTTGCTGACGGCGGCAGCTTCACCGCCAGCCATGACGGGGTATACAGTATTCACCTGGTCAACCAGCCCAACACACCTGGCAACAGCAAGGCTGCCGAGAATTACAAGCTGAGCCTGGTGGTCGACTATGCCAATGCTGAAGGTGGCGCCCAGCACACCGGTTACACGGTCAGCGAGCATCACGGCAGCGGTGCCAGCGGTACGTTGGACCTCACGGCCGCGGGCAACGTGACTCACAATGGGTCGTCTGCCAACGATGTGCTGTTGGCAGGGGACGGCAATGACACCCTCAACGGCAACAATGGGCATGATGTGTTGGTGGGCGGCGCGGGCAACGACAGCCTGTACGGTGGTAATGGCGATGACCTGTTGATCGGGGGCGCGGGCAATGATTTGCTCGATGGCGGCAACGGTATCGACACCGCTAGCTATGCGACTGCCAGCGGTCCGGTCACCGTGAACCTGAGCCTAAGCGGTGCCCAGAACACCGGTGGAGCGGGTGTCGACACCCTGGCGCGGATCGAGAACCTGATCGGCTCGGATTATGGCGACACGCTGATCGGTAACAACGGCGACAACGTGCTGGATGGTGGCTTGGGTCATGACGTGCTCAACGGCGGCGGCGGCAACGACATCCTCATCGGCGGCCCGGGCAAGGACACCCTGACCGGAGGCGTCGGCAACGACACCTTCGTCTGGCAAAAGGGCGACACTGGCCACGACACGGTCACCGACTTCACACCAGGCAGTGACCACCTCGACCTGTCGCAATTGCTGCAGGGCGAGCATGCCACAGCGGCATCGCTGGACGACTTCCTGCACTTCAAGGTCAGTGGCACCGGTACCGATGTGGTCTCGACCATCGAGGTCAGCAGTGTGGCGGGTGCGCCACCCACCCAGACCATCGACCTGGCAGGGGTCGATCTGGCCCAGCATTACGGCGTGACGGCAGGGGCGGGCGGGGTGATTTCGGCGGGGCAGGACACGGCGACGATCATCAATGGGATGCTCAATGATCATTCGTTGAAGGTCGATACGGTCTAAGAGGACGAACGGGACTTCATCTGGGGGAGCGGCCTTGCCGGGCCGCTCCCACGGAGATAGCGCTCAACCAGGCCGGCGCAGGGTCTTCTGCTTGAGGATGTACAGGCTGACCAGCACCGCGCTGGTCAGCATGAAGGCGCGTGCCCAGAACAGCGGTACCAGGTAGCAGGACAGGCTGATGCTCGCCCACATCAAGCCGATGGCGTAGACCTTGCCCTTGAGCGGAATGCCTTCGCCGTTCAGGTAGTCACGAATCCACGGCCCCAGCGTCGGGTGGTTGATCAGCCAGTCGTGAAAGCGTGGCGAGCTGCGCGCGAAGCAGGCCGCGGCCAGCAGCAGGAACGGGGTGGTGGGTAGCACCGGTAGGAATATTCCCAACACCCCGAGCGCAACGCTGAGCCAGCCGATGGCCAGCAGCAGGTAGCGCATGATCGACTCAGTGGTGGCGTGGCTTGAGCAGCGCCGGCTTCTCGTCAGGAGCGTGCAGCAGCAGGAACAGCGCGCTCAGCGCCTCAGGGATCTGCACGATCATGTCGTCCTGCAGGTTGGCGTTGCTGGCGATGTCGGCGAACTCGGGCTGCTCGTCGAACAGGCCGGAACCGACCATGATCGGCAGCAGCATCTCGCTGACTTCCTCTTCGGCGTTCTCGAACCAGGCTTCCTCACGCAGGAACACGCCTTCCATGAAGCCGATGCACCAGCCGCGCAGGTCGGAATCGTCTGGCTCGTCGGTCAGGTCCAGGTCGCACGGCAGGTCGAACTCTTCGTCGCTGGCCAGTTGGCGGGCAATGTGGGCCTTGAGTGCTACCAAGGTCGCTTCGATCTCGGTGCGCTGGGCATCGCTGGCGTAATGGGGCTCTTCGGCGAACAGCGCGTCGATCCATTCGCGCTCGGGAACTTCCTCCGAGCAGATCGACAATGCGGTCAGGTAGCCATGGGCGGCGACGTAGTCCAGCGCTTCTTCGTGCAGCTCATCGGCGTCGAGGAAGGCTTGCAGGCGGGTCAGTTGCTCGGCGAAGGACATTACAGGGCTACCTTGGGGGAATAAACGATAGTGAATTCTAGCACCTTGCGGCGGCGACGGTGCAAAGGGAACGTCTGTCACCGGGGCCCCTGTGGCGCAACGCACTGCGGTATACTCCGCGATTTTTCATCCAGGGGCGGGTTTTCCCGGTCATCTGGCAAAAGCCGCTTACGCATTTGCTGTGTGCGAAGCGGGTTTTTCGTCCAGCCTGTGTCCAGGATGGTACGGCGATTGGTGGAGTTGCACATGCTCGAACAGGCTCAGCGCGTTCTCAAGGACATCTTCGGCTACGACAGCTTCCGCGGGCGTCAGGCCGCGATCATCGAATGCGTGGCCAAAGGTGGCGATGCCCTGGTGCTGATGCCCACCGGTGGCGGCAAGTCGCTGTGTTTCCAGGTGCCGGGCTTGCTGCGCCCAGGCCTGACCGTGGTGGTGTCGCCGTTGATCGCGCTGATGGACGATCAGGTCGCTACCCTCGATGAGCTGGGGGTGGCAGCCGCCGCGCTGAACTCGACCCTGAGCCCCGAACAGCAAAGGGACCTGGCTGCCCGCCTGCGCCGTGGCGAAGTGAAGATGCTGTACCTGGCGCCAGAGCGCCTGGTACAGCCGCGCATGCTGGAATTCCTGCGCGGCCTGGACATCTCGCTGTTCGCCATCGACGAAGCCCACTGCGTGTCGCAATGGGGCCATGACTTCCGTCCTGAATATCTGCAGCTGGGCCAGCTGGCCGAGTTGTTCCCGCACGTGCCGCGCATTGCACTGACGGCCACCGCCGACATGCGCACCCGTGAGGAAATCGTCCAGCGCCTGCATCTGCAGGGCGCCGAGCGCTTCCTGTCGAGTTTCGACCGGCCGAACATCTTCTACCGCATCGTCCCCAAGGAAGCACCGCGCAAGCAGTTGATGGCGTTTCTGGGCGAGCGCCGTGGCAACGCCGGCATCGTCTATTGCCTGTCGCGCAAGAAGGTCGACGAGACCGCCGCCTTCCTGTGCGAGCAGGGCTTCCCGGCGCTGCCGTATCACGCCGGCCTGGCTGCCGAGACACGTGCGGCCAACCAGCACCGCTTCCTGAACGAGGAAGGGCTGATCATGGTCGCCACCATCGCCTTCGGCATGGGTATCGACAAGCCCAACGTACGCTTTGTCGCCCACCTGGACCTGCCCAAGTCGCTCGAGGCCTATTACCAGGAAACCGGCCGCGCCGGCCGGGACGGTTTGCCGTCCGATGCCTGGATGGCCTACGGCCTGCAGGACATGGTGATGCTCAAGCAGATGCTGCAGAACTCCGAGGGTGACGAGCGCCACAAGCGTATCGAGCAGCACAAGCTCGACGCCATGCTGGCCCTGTGCGAAGAAACCCGCTGCCGCCGCCAGTCACTGCTGGCCTATTTCGACGAAACCCTCGAGCAGCCCTGCGGCCATTGTGACAACTGCGTCGACCAGGTGCAGACCTGGGACGCAACAGAGCCGGCGCGCCAGGCGCTGTCGACGGTATTCCGCACGGGCCAGCGCTACGGCGTTGGCCACCTGGTGGATGTGTTGCTGGGCAAGGACACCGAAAAGGTGCGCAACTTCGGCCACGAGAAACTCTCGGTGTTCGGGGTGGGCAAGGCGCTGGCCGAGGCCGAGTGGCGTTCGCTGTTCCGCCAGTTGGTGGCGCGCGGGCTGGTGGACATCGACCTGGAGGGCTACGGCGGCCTGCGTCTGTCCGACAGCTGCCGGCCCTTGCTGCGCGGTGAAGTGACCTTGCAATTGCGCCGCGACCTCAAGCCACAGACAGTGGCCAAGGCTTCCTCCAGCGGCGGCAGCCCGGCCAGCCAGCTGGTGCGCGCCGAGGAACGCGAACTGTGGGAGGCGCTACGTACCTTGCGGCGCAAGCTGGCCGAGGAGCACAGCGTGCCGCCTTACGTCATCTTCCCCGATTCCACCTTGTTGGAAATGCTCCGCAGCCAGCCGGCCAGCCTCAGCGACATGGCCCAGGTCAGCGGTGTTGGCGCGCGCAAGCTGGAGCGTTATGGCCAAGCCTTCCTCGAAGTGCTCAATGGTGCAGGCGGCACGGCAGAGGCGCCGAAAGTGGTGCTCGACCTGCGCCACGAACTGGTCAGCCTGGCCCGCGCCGGCATGACCCCCGCGCAAATTGCCGGCCAACTCAACTGCAGCGAGAAGAACGTCTACAGCCTTCTGGCTGAAGCGCTTGGTCGTCAGGAACTGAGCCTGGAACAGGCCCTGGACCTGCCGGAAGACCTGCTCATGGAAGTGCAGGACGCCTTCCTCGACGGAGAGGGTGAATTGCCCCCGGTGTCTGCCATTGCCCCGATGTTCGGGCAGCGGATTCCGGAAGGCGTGCTCTATTGCGTACGGGCGGCGCTGGCGGCGGAGTTCGAGCTCTGATCGCAGGCATTTCTGCCATCGGCTGACCTTTGTCATGCTTTTTGACGATTATCGGACGTTTCCGCGCCGCGCAGCCTTGCCTGATGGCAGCGAGCATGGTTAGCTGACTAATAATTAGTTCTAGTCAATGAGTTGCTTATGCCCCTGACCGACAACCAACACCGTTTCGGCATGCAGCTGGCCCAGATGTCCCGGGGTTGGCGTGCCGAGCTTGACCGCCGCCTGGCCGGGCTCAACCTGTCCCAGGCGCGGTGGCTGGTGTTGCTGCACCTGGCGCGTTTCGACGAAGCCCCGACCCAGCGCGAGCTGGCCCAGAGTGTAGGGGTCGAAGGGCCGACCCTGGCGCGTCTGCTCGACAGCCTGGAGAGCCAGGGCCTGGTGCGCCGTCAGGCGGTGATGGAGGACCGGCGTGCGAAGAAAATCCTGCTGTGCCCGCCGGCCAAGCCACTGATCGACCAGATCGAGACCATCGCCAATGCCTTGCGCCTGGAGTTGTTCACCGGGGTGGATGAGGCGGACCTGGAAGTGTGCATGCGGGTGCATGCCAAGATTCTGGCCAATCTCGAGAAGTCTTGAAGTTTGGGGCCGCTGTGCGTCCCATCGCAGGCTTCGCCAGCTCCCACGGATTGAACTGCCAGATATCTGGACTGCCCCCCAAGGATTGGATTTGTGTCCAACTTCTTGGGGGCAGTCCATATCCGTGGGAGCTGGCGAAGCCTGCGATGGGGCGCGCAGCGCCCCCAAACTAGCTAGAAGGTATGCCCCAGATTCAGATACACCGCCTTCTGATGCTCACTGTTCGCCCCATAACTCAAGTTCAGCGGCCCCAACGGCGTCTCCAGCCCCAGGAAGATGCTCGCCGCATTGATATAGCCACTGTCGAACTCATTGTCATTGTTCCACGCCCGGCCACGCTCCAGCGAACCCCCGATATACAGCGGGAAATCCAGCGGCACATAGGCCCTGGGCGTCAGGCGACGGTAGTAGACCATGCGCATGAGGCTGACGTTCTGTCCTGACACCGAGTCCTGGCGGAAGCCCGAGAGCTGCCTCGCGCCCCCGATCACGAAACTCGAGGTCACCACCTCGGCATCATCCAGCGTACGCCCGTATCGGCCGCCCAGCACCCAGGTGTTCGGCCCGCTGCTCATCGCCTTGTCCAGGTTGAGCTGCCATTGCCTGTAGTCCTGGTCCGAATCCAGTGAGGCGTCGTACTTGCGCAAGGTCAGACCAATGTCTTCGCCGTGGTGGGGGAAGTACACATTGTCGAGGGTATCGAACGAGTACTTCAGCTCATAGAAGCCTTCGTTGAAGCTGACCTTGGGCAGGTCCTGGTCGCCGATGCGCACGTCGGCCTCGCCCCAGGCCTTGCCCACACCCAGACGCACTTCGCCATTGGTGCCGATCTGGCGGCCGACATTCAGGCCAAAACCGTAGCGCTCCAGGCGGTACTCGGCGATGGGGTCGTTGTCCAACGTCGCCTCGATGTTCTGCGAGCCGAAGTCCAGGTAGGGCGCGACGAAGTAACGCGAGCCCACATCCAATGGTTGGTAGAACTCACTGTACAGCTCTTGCACGTCGCCGATCTGCGCACGGGTCAGCCACTCGGCACCCAGGCTGTTGATGCCATTGACCCGGTAACTGGCGCCCAGGTTGAAAGCACTGTCGCCACTCAGGTCATCCGACAGGTTCAGGCCCAGGCGCAAGTAGTCGGTGCCGCTGCGCTTGCCCCGGGCGTTGATCACCAAGGTGTTTTCGTCGCCCTTGTGCACCACGCGGTACTGCACCCGGTCGAAGTAGTCCAGGCCATACAGGGTGCCCATGTCGGTTTGCAGGCGGTCCAGTTCCAAAGGCGCGCCGATTGGCTGGCGAATGTAGGACCGAATGACATCGTCGCTGACCTTGGAGTCGTTCTCTACCCGAATCTTGGTGATGACCGGCGTTCGCTGGCGGGGCGACCGGGCCACGGCCAGGCCCGCATCACCCTCTGCCTGGCGCAGGCCTGCCAGGCGCGAGTCGAGCAGATGGGTGGCGCGGTAACCGGCATCGATCATGTCGCGGGCGCGGCCGAAGTCGGTGACGCCATAGGCGCTTAGCGGTGGCTGGATGAGGATGTCGTCGCGGTGCAGGCTGGCCAGTTGCTCTTCGGAATTGCGTCGGGTCATCAGGGTGATCGACTGGTTGAGCACATCAACCACCGTGGTCAGCTGGTTACGATCACGCAG
The DNA here is from genome assembly GCF_034387475.1 of Pseudomonas sp. Teo4. Lineage (NCBI taxonomy): Bacteria > Pseudomonadati > Pseudomonadota > Gammaproteobacteria > Pseudomonadales > Pseudomonadaceae > Pseudomonas > Pseudomonas sp. Teo4. The sequence continues at coordinate 3,300,239 of NZ_JAXCIL010000001.1, read as the reverse complement.
TGGGGTGCCGATGTCCACGACAATGGCCAGGTCCACGCCCATGTCGCGGGCCACGTCCACGGGAATGTTGTCGACCATGCCGCCGTCCACCAGCAGGCGACCGTCCAGCTCGACCGGGGCGAACACTGCGGGTATCGACATGCTGGCACGAATCACTTGTGGCAGGTGGCCGCGGCGGAACACCACTTTCTCGCCGCTGGCGATGTCGGTGGCCACGGCGCGGAAGGGGATGGGCAGCTTGTCGAAGTCACGGGTGTCGGCGGTGTGGGCCAGCTTGCTTTCCAGCAGCAGTGCCAGGTTCTGGCCCTGAATCACGCCCAAGGGCAAGCCGATGCTGCCGTCGTCGCGAAAGCTCAGTTTCTGTTTGACCAGAAAGTCGCGGTCGTCCTGCTTGCGGCGAAAGGGCACGTCCTTGCGGGGCGGGGCGTCGGAGAGGGCTTGTTGCCAGTCGAGTGTGGTGGCCAGCTTTTCCAGTTCCTGGACGCTGTAGCCAGAGGCGTACAACCCGCCGATCACTGCGCCCATGCTGGTGCCGGCGATGGCATCGATGCGCACGCCCTGTTCCTCAAGGGCCTTTAGCACGCCAATGTGAGCCAGGCCACGGGCGGCACCGCCGGAGAGCACCAGACCAACCTTGGGCCGGGTGTGCTCGGTGGCGAGGGCGGTGATGGACGTGAGCATCAGCAAAAGGCAGAACAGCAAGCGGCGCATCGTGAGTCTCAAATCCTGGCGTAAAGACCGCTAGTATAAGCGGCCCCTTACCTGGAGACGCCTCACCATGGTCAACACCAAGCCGGAAATCGTCATCAATTATTGCACCCAGTGCCAGTGGCTGCTGCGTGCCGCCTGGCTGGCCCAGGAGCTGCTCAGTACCTTCTCCGACGACCTTGGAAGGGTCGCACTGGAGCCTGGTACCGGCGGAGTGTTCCGGATTACCTGTGATGGTGTGCAGATCTGGGAACGCAAGGCCGATGGCGGTTTCCCTGAGGCCAAAGTGCTCAAGCAGCGGGTGCGGGACCAGATCGACCCGCAGCGCGACTTGGGCCATAACGATCGCTGATCAGGTGCTCTCGGCCAGTGGCCGCTGCTTGGCAGGCGAGTCCGAGGCCAGGCGGCTGGACAGCACGATGGCGAAGATGATCAGCGCACCGCCCAGCAACATGCGCGGGGTGGGCGTTTCGGCGAAGATCACCCAGGCCACGGCAATGCCGTAGACCGGCTCCATGCCGAACACCACGGCGGCGGTGCGCGCCTTGATCACCGCCAGGCTGGCCACGAACAGGCTGTGGGCCACGCCGGTGCAGAAGATGCCAAGCAGGGCGATCCACAGCCAGTCCATCGGCGCCACGGCGGCAAGGCCTGGCAGGGCGACCGGCAGCAGGCACAGGGCGACCACCAGGTTCTGCCACAATGCCGCTTGCACTGCGGGTAAGCGCCCGGAACCGGCTCGATTGGTCAGCGACAACAGCGAGAACAGCAAGCCCGACAGCAAAGCCCACAGCAGCCCGCCGGTGGCCTCGCTGGCGAGGTCGAACGAGGGTGTCACCAGCACCAGGCCGATGCTGACCAGCAGTACCAGCACCGCTTCGTTGCGGCGGATGCGTTCGCGGAACAGCAGCCCTTCGAGTATCACGGTGAAGGCGGGGAAGCTGGCGAAGCCCAGGGTCGCGATGGCTACGCCACCGACCTTGACCGCGATGAAGAAGCTCACCCAGTGGCCCGCAAGCAGCACGCCGCCGAGCAGCAGGCGGCGCATGTCCTGGCCTTTGAGTGGGTGCCAGCCCTGGCGAGCGAGGCTGGCGAACAGGCCAAGGGCAAGCACGGCGAAGGCCGCGCGGCCGAACACGATGATCGCCGGGCTGGCGCTGGCGGCTAGTTTGCCGAACACGCCTGTGAGGCCGAAGAACAGCGCGCCGATATGCAGGGCGCCGAGGGCGGTGCGGTGGTTCATGGTGGTCCTTTCAGAGAACTGGTGTATCAGGACCGGCGCTATCGCCGGCAAGCCGGCTCCTGCAGGTACAGCGGTGATCTCAAGGTTGGTGCGGTCCATGTGGGAGCCGGCTTGCCGGCGATGAGGCCGGGACAGGCACAGTGTAGAGGCACTGCCCGGCCAAAATCTGTCGTCACACTCGCATCAATTGTCGCCAGACTCTCGCCGCAACGCCAAAGGCGTGCGCCCGAACGCCCGCAGCACGGCTGCCGAAAACGCACTTTGCGAGCTGTAGCCAACCCGCGCGGCAATCTCGCCCACCGGCAGCGATGACTGCGTGAGCAACTGCCGCGCCATGAGTAATCGGCGTTGGCGAATGTAGTCCATGGGCGTCATGCCGCACTCGTCAATGAAGCGTGCGTGCAACCGGGCGCTGGACAGGCCGGCCAGGCGCGCCAGGTCGGCAACCTGCAGAGGGTGGGCCGCGTGCCGTTCGATATGTGCGTCAAAGGCCGAATAGGGTAGCCGATGGCTTGGTGCGACGGCGGCAGCGGCCGTGGGGTTGAGGCTGGCCAATAGCAGCACGGCGCCCTGACGGGCAATCAGTGGGTCGTCTACCGGGCTGTTGGCCAGCCAATCCACCAGTTGCTGTTGGCGAGCGTCGAGGCTCAGCGCGCCCGGGCTATCCAGCAAGCGGCGGCTGGCATCGGCGTGATCGCCGAGTTGTTCATGCAGCCAGTGTTCCCCTGGCACATCCAGCACCAGGCACTGGCTGCCGGCATCGCTGCCACAGGCATGGTGGGCGCCGGCAGGTACCACCATCAGGCCCTGACGATCGATTTGTGCGCCGTGCCCTTGCACTTCGAAATCAAGACGGCCGCGCAGGCCGAACACCAGTTGCGGGTGTTCGTGGCTATGGGCGATCAGGTCGTCCCGGTAATGGCGCAGGGAAAGAATGCGGCCGGCGGTCATGGGCGGTCCTCGCGGGGCAGGGCTCCATTGTGCCTCATTCGCGGCGCACCATCACTCGTCACGCCGTTGCCACCAACCTGTCATCTGCGCCTGCCAGTCTCCAGCAAACAGCGCCGGAGCCTGCCCCATGACCCATGTCGAACTCTCTCGCCCCTCGCGTAAACAGCGCGTTCGCACTTTGTGGATCTCCGACGTGCATCTGGGGACCCGGGATTGCCAGGCCGAACACTTGTCGCAGTTTCTCAAGGGCTACCAGGCCGACAAAGTCTATCTGGTCGGCGACATTATCGACGGCTGGAAACTGCGCGGCGGCATCTACTGGCCGCAGGCGCATACCAACGTGATTCGCCGGCTGCTGACCATGAGCAAGCGCGGCACTGAAGTGATCTACGTTACCGGCAACCATGACGAATTCCTGCGTCGTTACTCCAAGCTACTGCTGGGCAATATCCAGTTGGTGGACGAGGCCGAGCACCTGACCGCGGATGGCCGAAGACTGCTGGTGATCCACGGCGACCAGTTCGATGTCATCACGCGCTACCATCGCTGGCTGGCCTTTCTCGGCGACCGCGCCTACGAAACCACCCTGGTGCTCAACCGCTGGCTCAATCACTGGCGCGCCCGATACGGCTATGGCTACTGGTCGCTGTCGGCGTACCTCAAGCACAAGGTCAAGGGCGCGGTGAATTTCATCAGCGATTTCGAGGACGCCATTGCCCACGAGTGCACCCGGCGCGGGTTTCATGGGGTGGTGTGTGGGCATATCCACCACGCCGAAATTCGCAAGGTGGGGGAGGTGGAGTACCTCAACTGCGGGGATTGGGTCGAGTCGTGCACCGCGTTGATCGAGCACTGGGATGGCAGTATCGAGCTGTATCGGTTGGCCGAAGCGCAGCAGAGTGAGCGTATGGCGCAGTTGCGCGAGCCGGCATAAGCCTGGATTCAGCACGTACCTGTGGGAGCGGGTTTACCCGCGAATGCTTCGTTGGCCTCCCAGCAGTATTCGCGGGTAAACCCGCTCCCACAGGATAAACGGCTAGAAACTGATCCTGCCCAGCAGAATGTCGCGGAACATCACGAAGTCGCCTATCAGGCTGTAGAACGGGTGGCTGAAGGTGGCCGGCCGATTCCTTTCGAAGAAGAAATGCCCGACCCAGGCAAATCCATAGCCCGCCACGGGCACCGCCAACAGCAACAGCCACTTGCCACTGCCGATGGTGTACGCCAGCAAGGCGATCACCAGGCTGGTGCCGACAAAGTGCAGGCGCCGACAAGTGGGGTTGCTGTGCTCGCCCAGGTAATAGGGGTAGAACTCGGCAAAACTGCGAAACTGCGCTGTGCTGGTCATGGCTATGCTTCCAGGATTAACACTTCTTGACAGGATACACGGCGTGGAGCCTGAATCGAGTCTAGAGTCATTGGCGGGGCCGGCCAGTGACAATCGGCGCCATTTGAGTATCCTTGGGGTTCACCGCACGAAGCGGTCAGCATAAGAAGCCTGTCATGAGTGAACGAACCACGTCAGCCAGCTGGGCATCAGGGATTGTGAAGGCACTGGAGCTGGAAGGGCTCGATTGCCAGGCCATGTTCAAGCAGCTGGGGCTGGATTTTTCCGCCCTGGACGACCCTGACGCACGCTTTCCTCAAGACTCCATGACCCGGCTCTGGCAACTGGCCGTGGAGCTTTCCGGCAATGAAGCCATTGGCCTGAACATGGCGCGGGTGGTGCGGCCGGCGTCATTTCATGTGGTGGGGTATGCGCTGATGTCCAGCCGCACCCTGGCCGAAGGTTTCCAGCGCCTGGTGCGCTACCAGCGCATCATTGCCGAAAGTTCCGATCTGAGTTTCGTCCTGGGCCCCGAGGGCTATTCACTGATTCTTACCGTGCACGGCGACCATCTGCCACCGACCCGGCACAGCGCCGAAGCGTCGTTGGCGTGCGCCCTGGCACTGTGCAAATGGCTCAGCGGGCGGCCAATCCAGCCAAGACGGGTGCTGATTCAGGGCCCGCAGCCGAAAAATGTCGAACCGTACAAGGTGGCCTTTCATTCACCGCTGGTGTTCGGCGCGGCCCATGACGCGCTGGTGTTCGAGCGCACCGACATGGAGGCGCCATTGCCGACGGCCAACGAAGCGATGGCGGTGCTGCATGATCGCTTCGCCGGGGAATACCTGGCGCGTTTCTCGGAAAGCCGGGTGACGCACCGCGTGCGCCAGGTGCTGTGCCGCATCTTGCCGCAGGGCGAGCCCAAGCGCGAAACCCTGGCCCAGGCCCTGCACCTGTCACAGCGCACCTTGCAGCGCCGTCTGCAGGAGGAGGGCACCAGTTTCCAGACCTTGCTCGATGACACCCGTCGCGAATTGGCCGAGCAGTATCTGGCGCAGCCGGGCTTGACCCTGCTGGAAACGGCCTACCTGCTGGGGTTTGCCGACCCGAGCAACTTCTACCGGGCATTTCGCCGCTGGTTCGATGCCACGCCAAGCGAGTACCGTGCCCGGCTGGGCACGGAGGGTGACGAACTCAGTGACGCCAGAACGCCGGCATACACAACACCAGCACCGTAATGATCTCCAGGCGCCCAAGCAGCATGCCGGCGGCCAGGATCCACTTGGCTGCGTCCGGCAGCGTGGCGTAGTTGCCGGACGGGCCGATCACCTCGCCCAGGCCTGGGCCCACGCCTGACACGGTGCCCGCCGCTCCGGTAAGTGCGGTCATCCAGTCCACGCCCAGCAGCGACAGCAGCAAAGCCATGACGCAGATGGTGATGGCGAAGAAGAACGAGAACGTCAGGATCGAGCGCACGATCTCTTCGTCGAGGCGGTGGCCGTTGTACTTCTGCTTGATGACCGCGCGCGGGTGAATCAGCTGGTTGAGGTTGGCCTTGAGCAGGATATAGGCCACCTGGAAGCGGAAGATCTTGATGCCGCCCGCCGTCGAGCCGGAGCAGCCACCGACGAAGCCCAGGTAGAAGAACAGCATCAGCGAGAAGTTGCCCCACAGGCTGTAGTCACCCAGGGCAAAGCCGGTGGTGGTGACCACCGAGGTCACGTTCAGCGCCACATGGCGGAAGGCATCGAGCCAGTGCAGGTCGGTGGTGGCCCAGTACCAGGTGCCCAGCACCAGCCAGGTAACCACCAGCATGCCCAGCAGCCCCTGCACTTGCTGGTCGCGGATCAGCGCCTTGCGATTGCCTCGCAGCGTGGCGACGTAGAGGGTGAAGGGCAAGCTGCCAAGGATCATCACCACCACCGCCACCCAATGCACGGCCGGGATATCCCACTTGGCCAGCGATTGGTCAGACGTCGAGAACCCCCCGGTGGAGATCGCCGACATGGCATGGTTGATCGCATCGAACGGGCTCATGCCGGCCCACCAGAAGCCCAGGCCTCCCAGCACCGAGAAGCCGACGTAGACCATGACGATCGACTTGGCGACCATGTGCGAACGCGGCATGACTTTTTCGGAACGGTCCGAAGACTCGGTCTGGAACAGGCGCATGCCACCGATGCGCAGCAGCGGCAGAATCGCCACCGCCATGGCGATGAAGCCGATACCACCGAGCCAGTGCAGCATCGAGCGCCACATCAGAATGCCCGGCGACATCGTGTCCAGGCCGCTGAGCACCGTGGCGCCGGTGGCGGTGATGCCGGACATGCTTTCGAAGAAGGCGTCGGTGTAGCTGATGTGCTGGGTCAGCAGGAAGGGCAGGGCGGCGAATACGCACACCACCAGCCAGCTGCAGACGGTCAGCAGGTACATGTCCCGTGGGCGCAGGTGCACATGCTCGGGGCGGCCTTGGATGACCAGGGCCAAGCCGGCGACGAAGGTGATCAGACTCGACCACAGGAACGACGGCATGTCGCCGGTACGCTCGAAAATCACCAGGGTGGCCATGGGCACGACCATGCTGACCGCCAGGGTGATGAGGAAGATGCCGATGATGAAACCAATGATCCTTAAGGTCGGCAACGCCATGTGATCTGCTCTGACTCTGAACGGAAGGGCGCCATTCTACCTATGGGTCTGGTGATGTAAACGCTAGAATGGCCGCACATTTACCTGCCAGGAGGGTAGCCGATGGAGGCTCTCGACGCATTGCTCAACCGTGTTTCCGTGCCACGCCTGACTGATCCGGCGCCCAATGACGCCCAGCGCGAGGCACTGTTCCAGGCTGCGCTGCGCGCCCCGGACCACGGCCAACTGCGCCCATGGCGCTTTCTGACCATCGAAGGTCAAGGCCGGGAAAAGCTGGGCGAACTGTTCGCCGAAGCCGTGCAGAAAAAGGGCGACGCCAGCCAGGCCGCCCTGGACAAGGCCCGCGCCATGCCGCTGCGGGCGCCGCTGTTGATCGTGGTCATCGCCAAGCTGCAGGACCATTTCAAGGTGCCTAAGTCCGAACAGCGTCTGGCTGCCGGCTGCGCGGCCCATGGCATTCTGATCGCGGCCCATGCCCAGGGTATCGGTGCGGTGTGGCGCACCGGTGACATGGCGTTCGATGCCCATGTGCACCAGGGGCTGGGGTTGGCAGAGAACGAAGAACTGATTGGCTATTTGTACGTGGGTACGCCGATGGCTGAGCCGCGTACGGCGCCGGTTCTGCCGACCGCCGAGTTCGTCAGCGCCTGGGGCGAGTGAGGTAAGCAAGGGGCTGAGAATTGTTTCGACAGTGCCGGCCTCTTCGCGGGTAAACCCGCTCCCACAGGCATATCACTGCCCTGAACAGCAGCGCAAAACCTGTGGGAGCGGGTTTACCCGCGAAGAGGCCGGCACCTGCAGTCATGATTCAACTGCCACTCACCTCCGCCAGCGGCAACTCCAGCCTTGCCAAAAATCCACCCTGCGGATGGTTGGCCAATACCAGCGTCCCACCATGGCGCTCGGCAGCCTTGCGCGCAATCGCCAGCCCCAGCCCATGCCCTGCCGCACTCTGCCCCGGTGCCCTGAAGAAAGGCTCGCCCAGCTGCGCCAGGTGCTCCGGCGCCACCCCCGGCCCGTGATCACGCACAGTCAGCACGATACGATCCTGCTCACGTTCGGCACGAACCTCGATCGGTTGCCCCGCCGGGTTGAAGCGCAAAGCATTACGCAGCAGGTTGTCCACGGCGCGTTCGATCAAGGTTGGCCAGCCTTGCAAGGTCAGCCCTGACTGGGCTTCCAGCTTCACTTCCTGTTCCGGTGCACTGAGCTGGGCGTCTTTACGCACGCTGCCAAGCAGGGCGTTGAGGTCGACCGCTTCAGCATGGGCCTGCTCGGCATCGACGCGGGCCAGGGCGAGGATCTCGCTGATCAAGTCTTCCAGCCGGTCGCATTCGCGGGTCAGGCGCGGCCATAGGGCCTGGCGTTGTTCCGGCTCGGCACGCTCGGCCAGGGCCAGGGCAATGCGCAGGCGCGCCAGTGGCGAGCGCAGCTCGTGGGACACATCGCGCAGCAGCTGGCGCTGGCTGCCGATCAGACTCTGCAGGCGAGCACCCATCTTGTTGAAGTCGTTGGCCAGCACGCCGAATTCGTCGCGGCGGGCCGCCAGGCGTGCCAGGCTGTTCTGCTGGTAGCTGGTTTGCCCAAGGTCATGCACTGCGCTGCGCAAGCGGCTCAGTGGGCGGGTAATGGACAGGGTCACCAGCAGGCTGAACAAGGTCAGGACCACCAAGGCAATACCAAGGGCGCTCAGTGGCCACAGCAGGCTCTCACGGTGCCAGGCGTCCAGCTCCGGATGGGGAATACGGTAGATCAGCAGATAGGTTTCGCCGCTATCAGGGCTGGTGTATTCCTCTGTGAGCCGACGCCACGGCAGGCGACGGTCGTCATTGTGCTGGCGAGCCTCGAAGGCCGCCGCACGACGGGGGAAGGTGCCGGGCACCACCGCCTCACCGCTGTCGTTGAGCACCTGTACGTCAATCTTGAATCGCTGCTTGCGCCGCTCGAGAAAGTGCTGCGCCGACTCCAGGCCTTCCTGCTCGTAGTGCTTGGCCCAATGGCTGGCCAAGGTGTTGAGGCCTGGGTGACGGCTGAGAATCCAGGCGTCCTGGTTGAGCATGTGGCCCAGCAGGATCGACAGCCCGGCGACCAGCGTGATGGCCAGCCAGAAACTGGCCAGGATGCGCCAGAACAGTGAACGCAAGAGCACCTCCTACAAACGTGAAAAGCCCGGTCCGTGGGGAAGCGGACCGGGCATCGGGCTGACAGCTTACTGGGCCTTGCCGCCTTTTTCAGCTTTCCAGGCCTGGAACTCCTGCCACTCAGCCTGCTTTGCGGCGCGTTCTTTCTTCAGCTCGTCGAACTGCTTCTGCTGTTCTGGCTTGAGCAGGGCGCGGATCTGGCCGTCGGTCTTGTCGCGGCTGGCCTTGATTTCATCCTTCATGGCCTTCTGCTCGGCGGCCGGCAGTTTATCCAGGTAGCGCTCGGTGATGTCGCGGCGTTGCTTCATCTGCTCGCCCATCAGCTTGCCGATCTGCTGGCGCTGGTCGCGGCTCAGGTCCAGTTGGGCGAAAGGCGCATCACCGCGGTGATGCGGGCCGTCGTGGCGCTGGCCGCCATCAGGCATGGCCATGGCTACGGTCGGCAGGGCGGCGGCGAACATCAGGGCGATAAGGGTCTTGCGCATGGTGTCTCTCCTTTCAAGGGCCGGTGGTTACCGGATGAGCCCAGTCTAGGGAGATCAAGGTCAAGCGCAGTCAGTGGAGGGTAAAGGCTCGGTAAAGATGGGTATGTTGTTTGCTGAAGAATTGCATCGCTCGTAATGGGGCTGCTTTGCAGCCCATCGCAGGCTACGCCAGCTCCTACGGGTAGTGTGCGTTTCCTGAGCTTGCGTCGCGTGGGAGCTGGCGACAGCCTGCGATGGGCCGCAGAGCGGCCCCGGCATGCTTACAGACTGTAGTAATAGCCCCGGCTGCGCAGCGCGACGATGCGCGGGCGGCCGTCGGGGTGCGGGCCGATCTTCTTGCGCAGGTTGCTGACATGCATGTCCAGGCTGCGGTCATACAGGGTCAGTTTGCGCCCCAGGCCGATTTGCGCCAGGTCCTGCTTGTCCAGCGGCTCGCCGGGTTGGCGCAGCAGGGCTTCGAGGATGCGGCTTTCGGAGAGGGTCAGGGTCATCTCGCGTTCGTCGATGCTGACCACGCCACGCGCCGGGCTGAAGGTCAAGTCGCCGATCTCCACCTGGGTGGTGGTGGCGGTCGGGTGGCTGCGGCGCAGCACTGCCCGCAGGCGCGCCGTGAGTTCGCGCGGGTCGCAGGGTTTGGCCAGGTAGTCGTCGGCGCCCAGTTCGAGGCCGAGGATGCGGTCCAGCGGTTCACCACGGGCCGACAGCATCAGCACGGGCAGTTCGGTGTGCTCGTTGCGCAGTTGCTTGAGCAGTTCCAGGCCGCTGCCATCGGGCAGCATCACGTCGAGCACCACCGCTGCCGGCGCGTGCTCGGCCAGCGCCTGACGCGCGCTCTGGCCATCGTGGCAGGCGCGGACAGAGAACCCTTCCTGGGTCAGCCAGCTGCCGAGCAGCTCGCAGAGTTCCTGGTCATCATCAATCAGTAACAGCTCGCTCATGACTCACTCAATTCAACCATTGACGGCGTCTTCTGTGACCGCCACTGGCAAAGATACCGCAGACTGCCGACAAGAGTGCAACGGCAGAACCAATCAGAAACCATTGCTGCTGGTCGGTCAGCAGGCTTGGCGGTGGGCTGGCCTGCAATTCCTTGATCGCCATTTTCAGCCGCTGGTTGTCCTGGCGCAGGCGTGTCAGCTGGGCGCTTTCCCTTTCGCTATCGACGCCCTGCAGTTGCTGGGCAAGGGCGGCACGTTGCTTTTCGCTGTCGTCCAGGCGCTGCTGAAGCTCGGTGATGCGCGCACCGGCCTCAAGCGACAAGGGTTGCTCGGCGTAGGCGAAGAAGGGTAGCAACAACAGGCAAAACAGCAGGGCGATCTGACCTTGGCGCATGGTAACTCCTGATTCCTATCGGTTCTGGAGGTTGTCGGCCGTTGGTCGGAATTGCTTAACGTTCGCATGACCCTCTTCGCGAGCTTGCCCGCGAAGAGGGAGGGGGCAGCTTAAGGCAGCACTTGCTTGAACGGCTTGACGATGACCTTGTCGTACACGCCCGCGGCAATGTACGGGTCGGCATCGGCCCACGCCTGGGCGTCAGCCAGGGAGTTGAACTCGGCGACGATCAGGCTGCCGCTGAAACCGGCCTCGCCTGGGTCATTGCTGTCGATGGCCGGGTGCGGGCCGGCCAGTACCACGCGGCCTTCGGCCTTCAATTGCTGCAGGCGCTCGATGTGCGCCGGGCGTGCGGCCAGGCGTTTTTCCAGGGAGTTCGCGACGTCGCTGGCGATGATGGCGTAGAGCATGTCAATCCTTGGTCTTGGAGGTGGAAGGGTCGTCGTGCAGGTGGCGCGACAGGTAAACGCCCTGCGCCACCAGGAAAATCACGGTCATGCCCAGGCTGCCGAACACCTTGAAGTCGACCCAGAAGTCCTGGAAGGTGAAGGCGACGAACAGGTTGGCGGCGCCACAGAACAGGAAAAAGCCGATCCAGGCCAGGTTCAGGCGGTTCCAGATGGCGTCGGGCAAGGTCAGCGCGTGGCCCATGATGCGCTTGATCAGTACCCGGTCACCGATGAAGTGGCTACCGGCGAAGCCCAGGGCGAACAGCCAGTTGACCACCGGCGCCTTCCACTTGAGGAAGGTCTCGCTGTGGAAGGTGAGGGTCAGGCCACCAAACACCAGGCAGGCGACCAGGGTCAGCCACTGGCCTTTTTCGAGCTTGCGCTGGCGCAGGAACAGGGCGCCGTACACCACCAGCGAGCTGATGATCAGCATGGCCGTGGCACTGTAGATGCCGCCGAACTCGAAGTTGTGCCCCGCCAGCTCCATGGGGCGCGGGTCGAGCTTGTAGACGATGAAGAACAGCAGCAGCGGGATGAAATCGATGAATTGTTTCACAATGGCAGCCAGAATCGGGATGTGACGGCATAATAACAAACATCGATTCCAGCGAAAGCGCTCCTCCATGAATGTTGATCTGCACTGTCACAGCACGGCCTCCGACGGCGCCCTGTCGCCCTCGACCCTGGTCGCCCGGGCCCATGAGCACGGGGTGCAAACGCTTGCGCTGACTGACCACGACACCATTGAAGGCCTTCCTGAAGCCCGCCAGGCCTGCCAGGCGCTGGGCATGCGCTGGGTCAGTGGGGTGGAGCTTTCCTGCACCTGGGGTGGCGCGACCATCCATGTGCTGGGCTACGATTTCCCCCTCGACGCGCCGCCACTATTGGCTGCGATCGAAGCTTTGCATCGCGGCCGCTGGTTACGCTCCGAGGAAATCGACAAGCGGTTGGCGGCCAAGGGCATGCCCGGTGCCCTGGATGGCGCGCGCGCGGTGCAGCAAGAGCTGGGCGACAGCGGCAATGCCCCTGCACGCCCGCACTTTGCCGAGTTTCTGGTGCGTGCAGGGCACGTCAAAGACCGTGGCGAGGCGTTTCGCAAGTGGCTTGGCGCCGGCAAGCTGGGTGACGTCAAGCAGCACTGGCCGACGCTCGAGGAAACCGTCGCGACCCTGCGCCAGTCCAATGCCTGGGTGAGCCTGGCCCATCCCATGCACTATGACCTGACCCGCAGCAAGCGCAGACGGCTGATAGCCGACTATATTCAGGCAGGCGGGCAGGCACTTGAGGTGGTCAATGGGATGATGCCGGCCGAGCAGGTGGGCACGATGTCCATCCTTACCCGAGAGTTCGGCTTGCTGGCGAGCGCCGGCAGTGACTTCCACGGCCCTGGCACCTGGGGCGAGATCGGTGCCTACCGGCCATTGCCCGAGGACCTGCCACCTCTGTGGCGCCGATTCAGCCATGAACAGCCTATGGCGGTATGAACAGGACGACTACGTGAGCCAATTTTTCCAGATTCATCCGGAGAATCCGCAGCCGCGGCTGATCCGCCAGGCGGTGGAAATCATCCGCAAGGGTGGCGTGGTGGTCTACCCGACCGACTCGGCCTACGCGCTGGGTTGCCAGATCGGCGACAAGACTGCGGTGGAGCGGGTCCGGCGTTTGCGTGGCCTGGACAAGAGCCACAACTTCACCCTGATGTGCTGTGACATGTCGCAGCTGGGGCTGTACGCCAAGGTCGACACCGGCACGTTCCGCCTGCTCAAGGCGCACGTGCCGGGGCCTTACACGTTCATTCTCAATGGCACCCGTGAGGTGCCACGCCTGCTGCTGCACGAGAAGCGTCGCACCATTGGCCTGCGGGTGCCGGACCACGCCATTACCCTGGCGCTGCTGGCCGAACTGGGCGAACCATTGATGAGCGTGAGCCTGATCCTGCCGGGCGATACCGAGCCGATGACTGACCCTTATGAAATCCGCCAGCGTCTTGAACACCACGTCGACCTGGTGATCGACGGTGGTTTCGGCGACCTGAAGGCCTCCACCATCATCGATCTGTCTGGCGACGAGCCTGAATTGATCCGCGAAGGTTGCGGCGACCCAACGCCGTTTCTGGTCAACGCGTGAGCCAAGTAGACGCTCCCGAGGCTCAGGCCGCCGAAGCCGAGTTGCCCCAGCAATTGCAGTTGGCGCTGGTGTACGGCGAAGCCCTGACCGAAATGCCGGTGGACCTTTACATTCCACCGGATGCGCTGGAAGTGATCCTCGAAGCCTTCGAAGGCCCGCTGGACCTTTTGCTGTACCTGATCCGCAAGCAGAACATCGACATCCTCGACATCCCGGTGGCGGAGATCACCCGCCAGTACATGGGTTATGTCGAACTGATGAAGAGCGTGCGCCTGGAGCTGGCCGCCGAGTACCTGGTGATGGCCGCGATGCTTGCCGAGATCAAGTCGCGCATGCTGTTGCCGCGCTCGTCGGAAGTCGAGGAAGAAGAAGGCGACCCACGCGCCGAGCTGATCCGTCGCCTTCAGGAGTACGAGCGCTTCAAGGCCGCAGCCGAGGGCATCGACGAATTGCCACGGGTTGGCCGCGATATCGTCGTGCCTAGCCTGGAGGCCCCGCAGGCCAAAGTGCGCAAGTTGTTACCCCAGGTCAGCCTGGAGGAACTGCTGGTGTCCATGGCCGAGGTGATGCGCCGCAACGACCTGTTCGAAAGCCACCAGATCACCCGAGAGGCGCTGTCGACCCGCGAGCGCATGAGCGAAGTGCTCGAGCGCCTCAAGGGCGGCGGTTTCGTGCCGTTCATCGAGCTTTTCAGCGTCGACGAGGGCAAGCTTGGTGTGGTGGTGACGTTCATGGCGATTCTGGAGCTGGTCAAGGAATCGCTGATCGAACTGGTGCAAAATGAGGCTTTCGCCCCGATCCATGTCCGTCTTCGGGCCGAGTCTGTCGAAGAATCCGATGAATCTGAATGAACCCCGCGACCTGGCGTCGCTGATCGAGGCGTTTCTGCTTGCCTCGGGCAAGCCGCAATCCCTGGAGCGCTTGTACGAACTGTTCGAAGAGGCCGAGCGGCCCGACCCCAAGGTGTTCAAGAAGGCGCTGGAAGTGCTGGGCAAGTCCTGCACCGGCCGTGCCTTCGAACTCAAGGAGGTGGCCAGCGGCTATCGCCTGCAAATTCGCGAGGACTTCGCACCCTGGGTGGGGCGGCTATGGGAAGAGCGCCCGCAGCGCTATTCCCGTGCATTGCTGGAGACTCTGGCATTGATCGCCTACCGCCAGCCCATTACCCGCGGCGAGATCGAGGATGTACGCGGTGTGGCGGTGAACAGCAACATCATCAAGACCTTGATGGAGCGGGAGTGGATACGTGTGGTCGGTTACCGGGAGGTGCCTGGCCGGCCGGCGATGTTCGCTACCACCAAGGCGTTCCTTGACCACTTCAACCTCAAGAGCCTCGAAGAGTTGCCTGCACTGGCCGAATTGCGCGAGATGGAGCCGGAGCCGTTGCTGGACCCGGACGATGCACCGGTGCCGGCGCACCTGCAGGCGTTGGCCGATGCCAGCCTGGTCGAGGAAGAGGTTGCCGAGCCGAAGGAGGAGACCAGTTTCCGCAGCTTGCTGGTGGAGCTGGATGCCATGGAAGAGGGGCTGAAGACCGACTTCGATGATTTGCGTGAGGAAGAGCCTGAGGCCTCTGTTGAGGAAGAAGGCAAGTTCGAGCCTTGAACCCTAGGTTGCCTGTACCGGCCTCATCGCCAGCTCCTACACGGACCCTGTAGGAGCCGGCTTGCCGGCGATGAGGCCAGTACAGGCTTCGCAAAGACCATCGGGCAGAAAATCTTCACCCCACCTATAAAACCCACTACCCTCCAGTGCGTTCCCCCGCCGAACCGCGTATGATGCGCGACCCTTTTGGCACGTTCGTCGCCAAAGCCCCTATTTCATTCGTACACCGGGAGGTGCCCAGATGAGTGAGCAAGACCTGCAAGACAGCCAACCCACCCCTCCATCCGGCGAAAAGCTGCAGAAAGTGCTGGCGCGCATTGGCGTCGGTTCGCGCCGTGACGTCGAGGCCTGGATCAGCCAAGGCCGCATCAAGGTCAACGGCGTCGAGGCCACCCTCGGCCTGCGCGTCGACTTGCATGACGCCATCACCGTCGATGGCAAGCTGATCAAGCGCGAAGAGGCTGCCGAGGCCACCCGCCGGGTGATCATGTACAACAAGCCCGATGGCGAAATCTGCACCCGCGACGACCCGGAAGGCCGTCCGACCGTGTTCGACCGCCTGCCGCGCCCGAAAGAGGGCCGCTGGATCAACATCGGTCGCCTCGACATCAACACCACCGGCCTGTTGCTGTTCACCACTGACGGTGAGCTGGCCAACCGCCTGATGCACCCGTCCTACGAGATGGACCGCGAATACGCTGTGCGTGTACGTGGCGAGGTGGATGACGAGATGATCGAGCGCCTCAAGGCCGGCGTGATGCTCGAAGACGGCCCTGCCAAGTTCACCGACATCCAGAAAGCACCCGGCGGTGAAGGCTTCAACCACTGGTACCACTGTGTGGTGATGGAAGGCCGTAACCGTGAGGTTCGTCGTCTGTGGGAATCCCAGGGCATGGTGGTCAGCCGCCTGAAGCGTGTGCGCTTTGGTCCGGTGTTCCTGAACTCCGACCTGCCGATGGGCCGCTGGCGCGAAATGACCCAGGGCGAGATCGACATCCTGGCCGCAGAAGTGGGCCTGCAGCCTGTGGCGCTGCCGGCCATGAACCTCAAGGCCAAGGACAAGATGGAGCGCATGCAGCGCAAGTCGACCCGTCCGATGGGCCGCAACGAGCGCGTGCGCAGCCTGCGCCCCGCGCATGAGGCGGGTGCAACCGAGCGCCCTGCGCGTCAGTCGCGCGAAGAAGCCCCGCGCAAGAGCAGCCGTGGCAGCACCGTTGCCGAGCGCCCGAGCGAGATGCGCAAGCGTCCCGCCAAGCCGGATGGTGACAAGCCAGCTGGTCGTGGTCGCGGCAAGCCGCGTGGTTGATCTGCAGCGGCGTTGAAAAAGCCAGCCTTCGGGCTGGCTTTTTTGTGCCTGTGCGATCCCGCCGCCGACCCAAGATATTGAGCAAAAAGAAATTTTCCGATGACTGGCAAGTTTTCAAACCGCCTTGTAAAGAAAATTGTACGGATTCTTCAGATTTCCCTGACCGGCAACCTTTTCTGTAAACAGAACTTGCCGCCAAGCGCCCCGCAAAACCTCCTCGCCGGCTGCCGCCCTATTGCCCAAACCCCCGTGCCACGCTGATATAGCCGGCATTGCCGAGTGCAAGAAGCCCATCCGCAGAGCTGGGCCTACAGAACAACAAATGGAGGCGCCATGTACGCCGATCACTCCGCCTTCGATGGCCTACACCACAGGACCGCTGCGTTTTTTCCCGAGGAAACGACGCAACGCGTTGACGCCTGCGCGTTTGCAGGGGTATACAGTGCGCCGCGTTTTACCTGTGACCCTTTTGCGTACCGCGCACTCTTGTCCAAGCCCGGCTGATCCGCCCCGGCGGTCCCTTTGTACAAGAAACCCAAGGTAACCACCTTGCCCATTCCGCTGCGCCACGAGCGCGGTGGGTCCGATTCCGTCACAGATAAAAACAATGCAGGTGACTTCGTTCATGAGTGGACAAAACACGCATTCAGGCGAGCTCAAGCGGGGCCTGAAGAACCGCCATATCCAGTTGATCGCCCTCGGCGGCGCGATTGGTACCGGTCTGTTCCTTGGCTCGGCAGGCGTGATGAAATCCGCCGGCCCGTCGATGATCCTCGGCTACGCCATCTGCGGCTTCATCGCCTTCATGATCATGCGCCAGCTGGGCGAAATGATCGTCGAAGAGCCGGTGGCCGGTTCGTTCAGCCACTTTGCCCATAAGTACTGGGGCGGTTTCGCCGGCTTCCTGTCGGGCTGGAACTGCTGGGTGCTGTACATCCTGGTGGGCATGTCGGAGCTCACGGCGGTCGGCAAGTACATTCACTACTGGTGGCCGGAGATCCCGACGTGGGTCACGGCGGCTGGCTTCTTCCTGCTGATCAACTTCATCAACCTGATGAACGTGAAGGTGTTCGGTGAAGCCGAATTCTGGTTCGCCATCATCAAGGTCGCGGCCATTGTCGGCATGATCGGCCTGGGTGCCTACCTGCTGACCAGCGGCAGCGGCGGCCCGGATGCCTCGGTGACCAACCTGTGGGCGCATGGCGGCTTCTTCCCGCATGGCGTGAGCGGCCTGGTCATGGCGCTGGCGTTCATCATGTTCTCCTTCGGTGGCCTGGAAATGCTCGGTTTCACCGCAGCCGAGGCCGACAAGCCGAAAACCGTCATCCCCAAGGCCATCAACCAGGTCATCTATCGCATCCTGATCTTCTACATCGGTGCGCTGGTGGTGCTGTTGTCGCTGACTCCATGGGACAACCTGGTCGCCAGCATCGACGCCTCTGGCGGCAGCTACGGCAGCAGCCCGTTCGTGCAGGTGTTCTCCCTGCTGGGCAGCGATGTGGCCGCCCACCTGTTGAACTTCGTGGTACTGACCGCAGCGCTGTCGGTGTACAACAGCGGCACTTACTGCAACGCCCGCATGCTGCTGGGCATGGCCGAGCAAGGTGACGCTCCGGCGGCCCTGGCCAAGGTCGACAAGCGCGGTGTGCCGGTGCGTTCGATTCTGGTATCGGCGGCGGTGACCCTGATTGCGGTGCTGCTGAACTACCTGATTCCGCAGAATGCACTGGAGTTGCTGATGTCGCTGGTGGTCGCGACCCTGGTGATCAACTGGGCGATGATCAGCTACTCGCACCTGAAGTTCCGTCAGCACCTGGATCGTACCGGCCAGAAGCCGCTGTTCAAGGCGCTGTGGTACCCCTACGGCAACTACATCTGCCTGGCCTTCGTGGTCCTGATTCTGGGCATCATGCTGCAGATTCCAGGCATCCAGGTGTCGGTGTATGCGATTCCGGTGTGGTTGGTGGCGATGTTCGTGTTCTACGTGCTCAAGAGCAAGCGTGGGACGCAGGCCAATGGTGCGGCTGGGACTGCGACCAAGTAAGCGCTGGCGGTGAAAACGAAACCCGATGTCAGGTGACTGGCATCGGGTTTTTTGTTGCCTGTAATGGCCCTATCGCCGGCAAGCCGGCTCCCACAAATATTGCAGCGGCGCAGTTCATGTGGGAGCCGGCTTGCCGGCGATAGGGCCAGTGCAGGCAGCAAAAATTCAGATCTGTTCCAGCAACCAGCCACGAAACGCCCGCAACGATGGCAGTGCCTCATTCCTCGGCGGGTAGATAAGGTAATAACTGCGCTGGCTGGCAAACGCCGTCCCCGGGCTGAACAGCTCGCCTTTGGCCAATTCCTCTTCTACCAGAATCTGCGGCACCAGGCCGATGCCGATCCCGGCGCGTACGGCCTGAATCAGGTGAGAGGTCAGTTCGAAGCTAGGCCCCAGGCGCATCGAGCGGTGGGGCAGGCCGTGGTGGGAGAACCACTCACCCCAGGCGTGGGGGTTGTTGGCAACGTTCAGCAGCACTTCTTCACTGATTCGCGCCGGGCTCCAGCCCTGGGCATCGCCGCTGGCCTCCGGTGGCAAGATCACCACCAGTTGTTCGGCATGCAGGCGGTGGCAGATCAGCCCCGGCAGGTCATGGCTGGCCACGCCGATGGCCGCGTCGATCTCGCTGGTGTCAAAGTTGATGGCTTCGATTCGCGAATGGATGTGCACCAGCATGCCGGGGTGTGCGCTGTAGAAGGCGTGCAGACGCGGCAACAGCCACTTCGAGCCGAAGGTGGGTAGGGTCGCCAGGCGCAGGGTGCCGACGCCGGACTGGTAGGCCAGCGCCTGCAGGGTCGCGCTGCGGATGCGTCCCAGCGCCTCGCTCAGCTCGCGCTGGTACAGGCGGCCGACGTCGGTCAACTGCACCTGGCGGCCCTCGCGGCGGAACAGGGTCAGGCCCAGTTGCTGCTCCAGCGCCTGCACTTGCCGGCTGACCGCGCTCTGGGTCAGGGACAGTTCGGCGGCGGCTCGGGTATAGCTTTCATGCCGCGCGGCGGCCTCGAATGCCAGCAGCAGCGACATGGAGGGGGTCAGATGGCGGTAATTCATTCATAAAAGTCATTGATAGCGGCAGGATTATCCGTTTGCCCCTGTGACGAAACTACAGGAACATGGGCCTATTCGTCATCCGTGCATGAAATGACCCATGCCGAGGTGACAGGATTTCCGTGAATTAGCCAATATCAAGAGGCCATCCTTCGATGATCGCCCAGCTGCCGACCCGTGCACCGAGCGCCAACTACCCAGAATTCCTCGAAGCCCTGCGCAACAGCGGTTTCCGAGGCCAGATCAGTGCCGATTACGCCACCCGCACGGTGTTGGCCACCGACAACTCGATCTACCAGCGTCTGCCCCAGGCAGCGGTGTTCCCGATGGACGCCGACGATGTGGCGCGGGTCGCTACGTTGATGGGCGATGCGCGCTTCCAGCAGGTCAAGCTGACCCCGCGTGGCGGCGGTACCGGCACCAACGGCCAGTCGCTGACCGACGGCATCGTCGTCGACCTGTCGCGGCACATGAACAAGATCCTCGAAATCAACGTCGAAGAGCGCTGGGTGCGTGTCCAGGCCGGTACGGTCAAGGACCAGCTCAACGCCGCGCTCAAGCCCTATGGGCTGTTCTTCGCCCCGGAACTGTCCACCTCCAACCGCGCCACCGTCGGCGGCATGATCAACACCGACGCCAGCGGGCAGGGCAGCTGCACCTACGGCAAGACTCGCGACCACGTGTTGGAGCTGCACAGCGTGCTGCTGGGTGGTGAGCGCCTGCACAGCCTGCCCATCGACGATGCGGCGCTGGAGCAGGCCTGTGCCGCGCCCGGCCGGGTCGGCGAGGTGTACCGCATGGCGCGTGACATCCAGGAGAACCAGGCCGAGCTGATCGAAAGCACCTTTCCCAAGCTCAACCGCTGCCTGACCGGCTATGACCTGGCGCACCTGCGCGACGAGCAAGGCCGCTTCAACCTCAACAGCGTGCTGTGCGGTGCCGAGGGTTCGCTGGGCTATGTGGTCGAGGCCAAGCTCAATGTGCTGCCGATTCCCAAGTACGCGGTGTTGGTCAACGTACGCTACACCAGCTTCATGGACGCCCTGCGCGACGCTAACGCACTGATGGCGCACAAGCCGCTGTCGATCGAGACCGTCGACTCCAAGGTGCTGATGCTGGCGATGAAGGACATCGTCTGGCACAGCGTGGCCGAGTACTTCCCGGCAGACCCCGAGCGCCCGACCCTGGGCATCAACCTGGTGGAGTTCTGCGGCGATGAGCCGGCCGAGGTCAACGCCCGGGTGCAGGCATTCGTTGAACACTTGCAGGCGGACACCAGCGTCGAGCGCCTGGGGCATACCCTGGCGGAAGGCGCCGAGGCAGTCACCCGCGTCTACGTCATGCGCAAGCGCTCGGTAGGCTTGCTGGGTAACGTCGAGGGCGAAGTGCGCCCGCAGCCGTTCGTGGAAGACACGGCGGTACCACCGGAGCAACTGGCCGACTACATTGCCGACTTCCGCGCCTTGCTCGATGGCTACGGCCTGGCCTACGGCATGTTTGGCCACGTCGATGCCGGCGTGCTGCACGTGCGCCCGGCGCTGGACATGAAAGACCCGGCCCAGGCCGCACTGGTCAAGCCGATTTCCGACGCTGTGGCAGCGCTGACCAAAAGCTACGGTGGCCTGCTGTGGGGTGAGCATGGCAAGGGCCTGCGTTCGGAGTATGTGCCGGAGTACTTCGGCGAGCTGTACCCGGCGCTGCAGCGCCTGAAAGGCGCCTTCGACCCACACAACCAGCTCAACCCGGGCAAGATCTGCACCCCGCCGGACAGCGCCGAAGGCCTGACTCCGGTCGACGGCGTGACCCTGCGTGGTGATCTCGACCGTACCATCAGCGAGCGCGTGTGGCAGGACTTCCCTAGCGCCGTGCACTGCAACGGCAACGGCGCCTGCTACAACTACGACCCCAACGACGCCATGTGCCCGTCGTGGAAGGCCACCCGCGAGCGCCAGCATTCGCCCAAGGGCCGTGCCTCGCTGATGCGCGAATGGCTGCGCCTGCAGGGCGAGGCCGATATCGACGTGCTGGCGGCGGCGCGCAACAAGGTGTCGTGGCTCAAGGGCCTGCCGGCGCGCCTGCGCAACAACCGCGCACGTCAGCAGGGCCAGGAGGACTTTTCCCACGAGGTGTATGACGCCATGGCCGGTTGCCTGGCGTGCAAATCCTGCGCGGGCCAGTGCCCGATCAAGGTCAACGTACCGGACTTCCGCTCGCGCTTCCTCGAGCTGTATCACGGCCGTTACCAACGCCCTATGCGCGACTACCTGATCGGTTCGCTGGAGTTCACCATTCCGTACCTGGCCCATGCGCCAGGGCTGTACAACGCGGTGATGGGCTCGAAATGGGTGAGCAAGCTGCTGGCGGACAAAGTCGGCATGGTCGACAGCCCGCTGATCAGCCGATTCAACTTCCAGTCGACGCTGACTCGCTGCCGTGTGGGTGTGGCCAGTGTACCGGCGCTGCGTGAACTGACCCCGGCCCAGCGCGAGCGCAGCATCGTGCTGGTGCAGGATGCCTTCACCCGCTACTTCGAGACGCCGCTGCTGGCGTCGTTCATTGAACTGGCCCACCGTCTCGGTCACCGGGTGTTCCTGGCGCCTTACAGCGCCAATGGCAAGCCGCTGCACGTGCAGGGCTTCCTGGGGGCCTTTGCCAAGGCTGCGATTCGCAACGCCACCCAGCTCAAGGCCCTGGCCGACTGCGGTGTGCCGCTGGTGGGTCTGGACCCGGCGATGACCCTGGTCTACCGCCAGGAATACCAGAAGGTGCCAGGCCTGGAAGAGTGCCCGAAAGTCCTGTTGCCGCAGGAGTGGTTGATGGATGTGCTGCCAGAGCAGGCTGCGGTCGCGCCGGGCAACTTCCGCCTGATGGCCCACTGCACCGAGAAGACCAACGTGCCGGCCAGCACCAAACAGTGGGAGCAGGTGTTTGCCCGTCTGGGGCTCAAGCTTGTGACCGAGGCCACCGGGTGCTGCGGGATGTCCGGTACCTATGGGCACGAGGCGCGCAACCAGGAAACCTCGCGGACCATCTTCGAGCAGTCCTGGGCGACCAAGCTGGACAAGGACGGCGAGCCGCTGGCGACCGGGTATTCGTGCCGTAGCCAGGTCAAACGCATGACCGAGCGGCAGATGCGTCACCCGTTGGAGGTCGTGTTGCAGTACGCGCAGCGCTGATCAGGTGTAAAAGTGCTTTAGGTTTACTGGGGCCGCTTTGCGGCCCATCGCAGGCTTCGCCAGCTCCTACAGATGCAACACCCTACTTGTGGGAGCTGGCGAAGCCTGCGATTGGGTGCGTAGCAGCCCCGGTAACTAAGCCGAGTGTAGTCTTAGAGCCTGTCGGTAAAGATACAAGCTCAACACCAGCCCACAGCACGACGCCGCCGCCGCGAACAGAAACATCGAAGCAAATCCGAATCCCGACGCCACCGCACCCACCAGCGGGCCGGTAATCCCCAGCGACAGGTCGATGAACAGCGAATAAGCCCCCACCGCTGCGCCGCGGTTGGCCGCCGAAACCTGGTTCACCGCTTCCACACCCAGCGCCGGGAACACCAGCGAGAACCCGAAACCACTGAGGGCAGCGCCCGCCAGGGCCATTTCGGCGCTGGGTGCCAGCCACAGCATCAGCAAGCCCAAGGTTTCCACCGACAGGCAAACGATGGCCACGCGGAACCCGCCAAGGCGGTTGATCGTGTTGCCAAACAGCAGGCGTGCACAGATGAAGCTGGCGCCGAACAGGCTCAGGGTCAGTGCCGCGTTCGGCCACTGGCGGCTGGCGTAGTACAGGGTGATGAAGGTGGCGATGGTGCCGAAGCCGATCGAGCCCAGCGCCAGCCCGGTACCATGTGGGAATACCTTGCCCAGCACCCGCAGGAACGGCAGGCGCACACCGCTGACGACTGGTGCTGCACGTTTCGGCCAGGCCAGCAGCAAGCCGACCACGCCCAGCAAGATGATGCTGGCACCCATGCTCCACAAGCCCAGACTCTTGACCATCAGCACCCCCAGCGGCGCGCCGATGGCCAGTGCGCCATAGCTGGCGATGCCGTTCCAGGAGATGACCTTGGCGGTGTGTTCGGCGCCGACCCGGCCGATGCCCCAGCCGATGGAGCCGGAGCCGACCAGGCTTTCGGCACTGCCCAGTACCAGGCGCCCTACGAACAGGCAAGCCAGGCTCAGCCAAGGCTGCTGGGTCAGGAAGGCGCAGGCCAGCATGAACACGCCGCTCAGGCCGCAGCCGAACAGGCCATACATGACTGCCTTCTTGCTGCCGAGGTTATCGATGATGCGGCTGGCGGTGGGGCGGCTGAGCAGGGTGGCCAGGTACTGGACGCTGATCACCAGGCCGGCGATGACGGCGCTGAAACCCAGGTCGTTGTGCACATAGCCGGGTAATACGGCCAGGGGGATGCCGATGTTCAGGTAGCCGATGAAGGTGAAGAGGACGATGGAGACGACTTGCAGGGTGACCGCAAGGGGGCGCGGTGAGTCTGGCATGGGGGCCTTCGTGGCAGAGGTTCTGGACGGTGTGAAAACGCGATGACAAGGGTAGACCGCGGGTCAGCCGTTTTCACACAGTCGGAGGGAGTGCGCGGTTATTCCTGGTCAGCGCTGGATTTATCGTCGCCATCCTGCTCGACGCCAGGCGTCGGTTCGGTGTGGGCGGCAACGGATTGCTCTTCGGGTTTCAGGCTTGGGAAGGGAAGATTCGGGATTTCATGCATCTCGTCGTTCCTCGCAAGAGTGAGTGTAAAGACTGCGCCAGGCGCGTGGGTGGCTTCGAAAAGCTGGGGCAGGATACAGCACTCGGGATGACAGTTTGAACTTTTTGCCGGTCAGCTGTCGGTTTTGCGGGCGGATATCGAACGTTATCGCGCATGCAACAGGGCCCCTGTGGAGGCGGGTTTACCCGCGAATACGGTGGTTGAACCACTCTCGTATTCGCGGGTAAACCCGCTCCCACAGGGGCCCTGCTGTTGTTGCTTACTTACGGCCTTCGGCCGTCTCGGCAACCTTGTCGGTACGTGCGCACATGATGAAGTCGTTGCGGTGCAGGCCCTTGATCGAGTGGCTCCACCAGGTCACGGTCACCTTGCCCCATTCGGTCAGCAGGCCTGGGTGGTGGCCTTCGGCCTCGGCGATTTCGCCGACTGCGTTGGTGAAGGCGAGGGCGTGCTTGAAGTTCTTGAACAGGAACACGCGCTCAAGCTCCATGTGGCCGTCGCGCACTTCGATGTTCCAGTCCGGGATCTCGCGAATCAGCTGGGCCAGTTCTTCGTCGGTCACTTTCGGGGCGTCGGCGCGGCAGGCTTCGCAGTGGGCTTGGTTCAAGGCATTCATGGGGTGTTTTCCGGTTTGAGTTGTTATCGGCAAGGTGCTCAGGCAGCGACCTTGGGTGGAAACTTCGGTGCGTGCAGGCCCAGCTGCATGGCCTGGTGAACCATGCCCATGATGTCTTCGTGGGCCAGGTCGAACAGGCGCTTGAGGTTCGGCAGCACGAAATACAGCGGCTGCAGAATGTCGATACGGTAAGGCGTGCGCATCGCTTCGATCGGGTCGAACGCCTGGTGCTCGGGCTCGCCAGACAGGCTGTATACGGTCTCTTTCGGCGAGGACAGGATACCGCCGCCGTAGATCTTGCAGCCTTGTGCAGTTTCCATCAGGCCAAACTCGATGGTCATCCAGTACAGGCGGGCCAGGTACACCCGTTGTTCCTTGGTCGCGGCCAGGCCGAGTTTGCCGTAGGTGTGGGTGAACTCGGCGAACCAGGGATTGGTCAGCAGCGGGCAGTGGCCGAAGATTTCGTGGAAGATATCCGGTTCCTGCAGGTAGTCGAGCTCTTCCGGGGTGCGAATGAACGTGGCCACCGGGAAGCGTTTGCTGGCCAGCAGTTCGAAGAAGGTCTGGAAGGGGATCAAGGCCGGCACCCTGGCAACCTGCCAGCCGGTGGTGGCGCCCAGTACCTTGTTGATCTCGCCCAGTTGCGGGATGCGGTCATGGGGCAGCTTGAGCTGGTCGATGCCGTCCAGGTATTCCTGGCACGCGCGGCCTTCGATGACTTTCATCTGGCGGGTGATCAGCGTGTTCCACACCGCATGCTCTTGCTGCGGGTAGTCGATAAAACCGTGCGCATCGGGCTCGCGTGCCACGTATTGCGTCTGTTTCATGTGGCTCTCCTGGTGAGGGCTTTCTTGTTATGTCCGCGACATACCTTAGAAATATCCCTTCATCCGCGGTTTTGCACGGGGAGGGTGCGGCTGATTTGAGGCTCGCCTGTCCATTCGTCGTAACGATAATTTTACAAAATACCCCGTCTGCCGGAAAATCCGGGGTGCCAGGCTGAAGAATTCGGTTAATTTGTCAGCTTATCTTTACGACTTTTCCGCGCATTGTTGAAAAACTTCCGCGCCTCGAGAGCTTTCATGCGTATCAAAGTCCATTGCCAGAACCGCATCGGCATCCTTCGCGACATCCTCAACCTGCTGGTGGAGTACGGTATCAACGTGTTGCGCGGCGAGGTGGGCGGCGACCATGGCAATGCCATCTACCTGCATTGCCCCAACCTGATCAACCTGCAGTTTCAGGCGCTGCGGCCGAAGTTCGAAGCGATTGCCGGGGTGTTCGGAGTCAAGCGCGTCGGATTGATGCCCAGCGAGCGTCGGCACATGGAGCTCAACGCGTTGCTCGGCGCTCTGGATTTCCCGGTGCTGTCGATCGACATGGGCGGCAGCATCGTCGCTGCCAACCGCACCGCCGCTCAACTGCTGGGGGTGCGGGTAGATGAAGTGCCTGGGATGCCATTGGCGCGTTACGTCGAGGATTTCGACCTGCCGGAGCTGGTGCGGGCCAACAAGTCGCGCATCAACGGTTTGCGTATCAAGGTCAAAGGCGATGTGTTCCTTGCCGATATCGCACCGTTGCAGTCCGAGCACGACGACAGCGAGGCGCTTGCCGGTGCGGTGCTGACCCTGCACCGCGCCGACCGTATCGGTGAGCGTATCTACAACGTGCGCAAACAGGAATTGCGCGGTTTCGACAGCATCTTCCAGAGTTCACGCATGATGGCTGCGGTGGTGCGCGAGGCGCGGCGCATGGCGCCCCTTGATGCGCCCTTGCTGATCGAGGGTGAGACGGGGACCGGCAAGGAGCTGCTGGCCCGAGCCTGCCACTTGGCCAGCCCGCGTGGTCAGTCGCCGTTGATGGCGCTTAACTGCGCAGGCTTGCCGGAGTCCATGGCAGAAACCGAGTTGTTCGGCTACGGGCCGGGTGCCTTCGAGGGGGCCAGGGCCGAGGGCAAGTTGGGCCTGCTTGAGCTGACGGCCGGTGGCACGCTGTTCCTCGACGGGGTAGGAGAGATGAGCCCGCGTCTTCAGGTGAAGCTGCTGCGTTTTCTGCAGGACGGGTGCTTCCGTCGTGTAGGCAGCGACGAAGAGGTGTACCTGGATGTGCGGGTGATCTGCGCAACCCAGGTGGACTTGTCGGAATTGTGCGCGCGCGGCGAGTTCCGTCAGGACCTCTACCATCGGCTCAACGTGCTGTCGTTGCACATTCCGCCGCTGCGCGAGTGCATGGACGGGTTGGAGGGTCTGGTGCAGCACTTCCTTGATCAGGCCAGCCGGCAGATCGGTTGTGCGATGCCGCGTCTGGCGCCTGCAGCGATGGACAAGCTCGGCCAATACCATTGGCCGGGCAACGTGCGGCAATTGGAGAACGTGTTGTTCCAGGCCGTTTCGTTATGCGAGGGCGGGGTGGTGAAAAGCGAACACATTCGCTTGCCGGATTATGGCGTACGTCAGCCCTTGGGTGAGTTTTCGCTGGACGGGGATCTTTCGCAGATTGTCGGACGATTTGAAAAGGCCGTACTGGAAAGTTTGATGGGTGAGTATCCAAGTAGTCGGGCATTGGGTAAACGTCTGGGTGTTTCGCACACGACGATTGCCAATAAGTTGCGAGATTATTCGCTCAATAAGTCGGTCGATTAGTTGAAATGCGAAAGGGCCCCAGTGGGGCCCCATTCCAGCTGACTACTCCGGAGAAACTTAGCCGTTGGAGCAGCCGTTACCCATCACGCGGTACTCGAGAACGTGCTTCTGGCCCTTGGAGTCCTCGTAGGTCATGCGGGCAGGCACCACTTCGCAGACGTTGGGCACTTCGCTCATGGAAAGCACGCGAGCGATGTCCAGGTGCTGCGAGTAACTGTACTGTTCAACCGGAATCTGCTCGGCATCTTTTGCAACTTCGCCAGCCATCGCTGCGCTGCAAACAACACTGCCAAGAACCAATGCCAGTAAAGCTTTCATTTTCATTTTACCTATCTAAGGTCGTGAGGGGATGCGCGGCGCTTGTGACGCCGCGAGTACAGCTAAGTTTTAACTATCAGTTAGAGAGGGATTAACAGTTGCCTTCGTGGGGGCTGTTACCAGAAGTTAATCGCCTTGCCGTTGTTGGCGAGGTGAATTTTATGCCCAGGTATTGGGGTGAAACAGATGGCGTTTTGATAAAGTTTTTTTGCCTTTTGACAGAATCTGTAACAATCCCTGGGCAAAATCACCGGTTTTTCTACCTGGTTGGGCCAGCAGCCGCGGGCTAGAGCCTTCGTGGAAAAACGGCCGAAAGAAATCGGTCTTCGCTACTACCAACGTCGAATGGCTTTTGTCGCTCTGGTACAGTTACAAACGGTTCCATACAAAAACAACTATTACACCGAGGTAACACAGATGAGTGCGGCTCCACTGTATCCTGTTCGTCCCGAGGTTGCGGCCACTACCCTGACCGACGAGGCCACCTACAAGGCCATGTACCAGCAATCGGTGATCAACCCGGACGGCTTCTGGCGCGAGCAGGCCCAGCGTATCGACTGGATCAAGCCTTTCACCAAGGTCAAGCAGACCTCCTTCGACGACCATCACGTCGATATCAAATGGTTCGCCGACGGCACTCTGAACGTTTCCTCCAACTGCCTGGATCGTCACCTGCAAGAGCGTGGCGACCAGTTGGCAATCATCTGGGAGGGCGACGACCCTTCCGAGCACCGCAACATCACCTATCGCGAACTTCATGAACAAGTGTGCAAGTTCGCCAACGCCCTGCGCGGCCAGGATGTGCACCGTGGTGACGTGGTCACCATCTATATGCCGATGATTCCCGAGGCTGTTGTGGCCATGCTGGCCTGTGCCCGTATCGGTGCCATCCATTCCGTGGTGTTCGGCGGCTTCTCGCCGGAGGCACTGGCCGGTCGCATCATCGACTGCCGCTCGAAGGTGGTGATCACCGCCGACGAGGGTGTGCGCGGTGGCCGTCGTACGCCGCTCAAGGCCAACGTCGACCTGGCCCTGACCAACCCTGAAACCAACAGCGTGCAGAAGATCATCGTGTGCAAGCGCACCGGTGGCGACATTGCCTGGCACCAACACCGCGACATCTGGTACGAAGACCTGATGAAAGTGGCCTCCAGTCACTGCGCACCGAAGGAAATGGGTGCCGAGGAGCCGCTGTTCATCCTCTATACCTCCGGTTCCACCGGCAAGCCCAAGGGGGTGCTGCACACCACCGGTGGCTACCTGGTGTATGCCGCCCTTACCCATGAGCGTGTGTTCGACTACCGCCCGGGCGAGGTTTACTGGTGCACCGCGGACGTGGGTTGGGTCACCGGCCACAGCTACATCGTCTATGGTCCGCTGGCCAACGGTGCGACTACCTTGCTGTTCGAAGGTGTGCCGAACTATCCGGACATTACCCGCGTGTCGAAGATCGTCGACAAGCACAAGGTCAACATCCTCTACACCGCGCCGACTGCGATTCGCGCCATGATGGCCGAAGGGCAGGCTGCCGTGGCGGGTGCCGATGGCTCCAGCCTGCGCCTGCTGGGTTCGGTGGGTGAGCCAATCAACCCGGAAGCCTGGAATTGGTACTACAAGACGGTCGGTAAAGAGCGCTGCCCGATCGTCGATACCTGGTGGCAGACCGAAACCGGCGGCATCCTCATCAGCCCGCTGCCGGGTGCAACCGGCCTCAAGCCTGGTTCGGCGACCCGTCCGTTCTTCGGTGTGGTGCCGGCCTTGGTGGACAACCTGGGCAACCTGATCGAAGGTGCGGCCGAGGGTAACCTGGTGATTCTCGATTCCTGGCCGGGCCAGTCGCGCTCGCTGTTCGGCGACCACGACCGCTTCGTCGACACCTACTTCAAGACCTTCCGTGGCATGTACTTCACCGGCGACGGTGCGCGCCGCGACGAAGATGGCTACTACTGGATCACTGGCCGCGTGGATGACGTGCTCAACGTGTCCGGCCACCGCATGGGTACCGCCGAGATCGAAAGCGCCATGGTGGCTCATGCCAAGGTTGCCGAAGCTGCGGTGGTGGGTGTGCCGCATGACATCAAGGGGCAGGGTATCTATGTCTATGTCACCCTCAATGCCGGTATCGAGCCGAACGAGCAGTTGCGTCTGGAGCTGAAGAACTGGGTGCGCAAGGAGATCGGCCCGATCGCATCGCCGGATGTCATCCAGTGGGCACCTGGGCTTCCGAAGACCCGTTCGGGCAAGATCATGCGCCGCATCCTGCGCAAGATTGCCACCGGTGAATACGACGCACTGGGTGATATCTCGACGCTGGCCGACCCGGGTGTGGTGCAGCACCTGATCGACACCCACAAGGCGATGAACCTGGCTTCGGCGTAACCCAATCGCCGGCAAACCGGCTCCCACAAGGACCGCGCCGCTCTCGAGAACGCTGTCGTATCTGCAGGAGCTGGCTTGCTGGCGATTGGGCTGAAAAGCAGTCCCCTTGAAACAAAAGAAAACCCCGCACGGGCAACCGGCGGGGTTTTTGCTTTACTTACATCCTGTTACCTCGACATTCATCGGTAACCATCGTGTCACCGATTTCGCACAAGGCCGGGGCAAGAAGAAACAGGTTCGTTCGTTTTTGGTGCGATTCTGTAGCCATTTCTTGCAAGTCAGCACGCTGCACTTGCCGTACTACAAGGCTTTGCCAATAATAGGCCCGGTAATTGCTAGGTCAATAGGTTCTATTCCTTGCGCTTTTGCATATTTTGCAATGGCTGTCAACATCGCCAGATGCCGTTTCAGGCGCTTCTATACGTAGTTGTCGCTTTGAAGAAATATCGGCTTTCGGGCTGTCGTTAAAATGCCACTCACTCGCTCGTGGTCTGCGACCTTGGTCGAACCCTGCGCGGCTCGCGTTGTACCCATTCGCATATCGGGCAGCTGTTACCTCCTGCCTCGTATTGCCCCGTACCGATGGAGTTACCTGATGAAGAAGCTTGCACTGCTTGGCGCCCTGGCGCTGTCCGTGTTTTCCCTGGTGTCGCAGGCCGATGAGAAGCCGTTGAAAATCGGTATCGAGGCCGCCTACCCACCCTTCGCCTTCAAGCAACCCGACGGCAGCATCGCCGGTTTCGACTACGACATCGGCAACGCCCTGTGCGAAGAAATGAAAGCCAAATGCACCTGGGTCGAGCAAGAATTCGACGGCCTGATCCCAGCGCTGAAGGTGCGCAAGATCGACGCCATCCTGTCGTCCATGTCGATCACCGAAGACCGCAAGAAATCGGTGGACTTCACCAAGCGCTACTACCTGACCCCAGCGCGCCTGGTAATGAAGGAAGGCACCACCGTCAGCGAAAGCCTGGATGAACTCAAGGGCAAGAAAATTGGCGTGCAGCGCGGTTCGATCCATGACCGCTTCGCCAAGGAAGTCCTGGCTCCGAAGGGCGCCACCGTCGTGCCTTACGGTACTCAGAACGAAATCTACCTGGATGTCGCCGCGGGCCGCCTGGACGGTACCGTTGCCGACGCTACCCTGCTCGAAGATGGCTTCCTGAAGACCGATGCTGGTAAAGGCTTCGCCTTCGTCGGCCCATCGTTCACCGACGTGAAGTACTTCGGTGACGGCGTCGGCATCGCCGTGCGCAAGGGTGACAAGGCCAACGCCGACCGCATCAACGCCGCCATCGACGCGATCCGCGCCAACGGCAAATACAAAGAAATTGAAGCCAAATACTTCAACTTCGACATCTACGGTCCAGACTCGAAGTAAGACGTCGAGTTTCACCGGTGCAATGGTGCAAACAGCAGAGACTCTGAGGTTTGCACCATTTTTATTTCTCTAGGTCGAGGACCTCATCATGTTGAAAGGCTACGGGGCAGTCATCCTCGACGGGGCGTGGCTGACGCTTCAGCTCGCCCTGTCGTCGATGGCCCTGGCCATCGTGCTCGGCCTGATCGGTGTTGCGCTGCGCTTGTCGCCTGTGCGCTGGCTGGCCTGGTTGGGTGACATGTACGCCACTGTGATTCGTGGCATTCCGGATCTGGTGCTGATCCTGCTGATCTTCTACGGCGGTCAGGACCTGATCAACCGTGTGGCGCCGCTGGTCGGCTACGACGATTACATCGACCTTAACCCGCTGATTGCTGGTATCGGCACGTTGGGCTTCATTTTTGGCGCCTACCTGTCGGAAACCTTCCGTGGCGCATTCCTCGGTATTCCCAAGGGCCAGGCCGAAGCCGGCGTGGCCTATGGCATGAGCAACACCAAGGTGTTCTTTCGCATTCTGGTGCCGCAGATGATCCGTCTGGCGATTCCGGGCTTCACCAACAACTGGCTGGTACTGACCAAGGCCACGGCGTTGATTTCGGTGGTCGGTCTGCAGGACATGATGTTCAAGGCCAAGCAGGCGGCCGATGCCACCCGTGAACCCTTCACCTTCTTCCTGGCGGTGGCGGCGTTGTACCTGGTGATCACCAGTGTCTCGCTGCTGGCCCTGCGATATCTCGAGAAGCGCTACTCGGTAGGCGTCAAGGTGGCTGAACTATGATCTTCGACTACAACGTCGTCTGGGAGGCCATGCCGCTGTATCTCGGTGGGTTGCTGACCACTCTGAAGCTGCTGGCGCTGTCGCTGCTGTTCGGTCTGCTGGCGGCCATTCCGCTGGGCTTGATGCGAGTGTCCAAGCAGCCGGTGGTGAACCTGGTGGCCTGGCTGTACACCTATGTGATCCGCGGCACGCCGATGCTGGTGCAGCTGTTCCTGATCTATTACGGTCTGGCCCAGTTCGAGGCGGTGCGCGAGAGTATCTTCTGGCCGTGGTTGTCGAGTGCGACCTTCTGCGCGTGCCTGGCCTTCGCCGTCAACACCAGTGCCTACACCGCCGAAATCATCGCCGGCAGCCTCAAGGCCACGCCCCATGGCGAGATCGAAGCTGCCAAGGCGGTGGGCATGTCGCGCATGAAGATGTACCGGCGCATTCTGCTGCCCTCGGCCCTGCGCCGGGCGCTGCCGCAGTACAGCAACGAGGTGATCATGATGCTGCAGACCACCAGTCTTGCATCCATCGTGACCCTGATCGACATCACCGGTGCTGCGCGCACGGTCAATGCCCAGTACTACCTGCCTTTCGAGGCTTACATCACGGCGGGCGTGTTCTACCTGTGCCTGACCTTCATCCTGGTGCGCCTGTTCAAGATGGCCGAACGCCGCTGGCTCGGCTACCTGGCGCCGCGCAAGCACTGATCGCTCTGTGAGAACCGACAGCATGTACAAACTAGAAGTCCAAGACCTGCATAAGCGCTACGGCAGCCATGAAGTGCTCAAGGGTGTGTCCCTGGCCGCCAAGGCAGGCGACGTGATCAGCATCATCGGCTCCAGTGGCTCGGGCAAATCGACCTTCCTGCGTTGCATCAACCTGCTCGAGCAGCCCCACGCGGGCAAGATTCTGCTCAACAATGAAGAGCTGAAGATGGTCGCCGGCAAGGATGGCGCGCTCAAGGCGGCCGACCCGCGTCAGTTGCAGCGCATGCGCTCGCGCCTGTCGATGGTGTTCCAGCACTTCAACCTGTGGTCGCACATGACCGCGTTGGAGAACATCATCGAGGCGCCGGTGCATGTGCTGGGTGTGAACAAGAAAGAAGCCTTGGAAAAGGCTGAGCACTATCTGGCCAAAGTAGGCGTTGCCCATCGCAAGGATGCCTTCCCGGGCCATATGTCCGGTGGCGAGCAGCAACGCGTGGCCATCGCCCGTGCCCTGGCCATGGAGCCTGAGGTGATGCTGTTCGACGAGCCGACTTCGGCGCTCGACCCTGAGCTGGTGGGCGATGTGCTCAAGGTGATGCAGAGCCTGGCCCAGGAAGGCCGCACCATGGTGGTGGTCACCCACGAGATGGGCTTTGCCCGTGAGGTGTCCAATCAGCTGGTGTTCCTGCATAAAGGCCTGGTGGAAGAGACGGGCTGCCCGCGTGAAGTGCTGGCCAACCCGAAATCGGAGCGCCTGCAGCAGTTCCTCTCTGGCAGCCTGAAGTAAAGACTGCACCTTTGCACCATAATAGGGCATGCTGCGCAGCGAGCGCAGCCTGACCCGGCGCCACAGACTCGAAAAACCTCAGGTTTCGGACCGTACCCTATGACCACCCAGCGAATCGGTTTTCTCATCTGGCCCAGCACCAAGCCCTTGACCCTGGCGCTGGCCGAGGACGTGTTGCAGGTGGCGCAACGGGTGCATCCGGATGTGGTGTATGACACCGTCTTCCTGCAGGCCGAGCCTGCGCCAGAAGGGGGCTGGCGCCTGCCTGGCGAGCCTTGGAGCGGTCGTCTCGAAGGCTGTCACAAACTCTTCCTGCTGGCGGACGAGCCGCCGCAGGCTGTGGGCTCGGCCCTGTCGTCCGCGCTCAAGCAGTTGGCGCGCAGCGGTTGCATGATCGGTGGGCTGTCTGCGGGCGTGTACCCGATGGCCCAACTCGGCTTACTCGACGGCTACCGTGCTGCGGTGCACTGGCGCTGGCAGGATGACTTCGCCGAGCGTTTCCCGAAGGTGATCGCCACCAGCCATCTGTTCGATTGGGACCGTGATCGCCTGACCGCTTGTGGCGGTATGGCGGTCACCGACCTGTTGCTGGCGGTGCTGGCGCGGGATCACGGCGCCGAGCTGGCTGGGGCGGTGTCCGAGGAGTTGGTGGTCGAGCGCATTCGTGAAGGCGGTGAGCGCCAGCGCATTCCGCTGCAGAATCGCCTTGGCTCCAGCCACCCCAAGCTGACTCAGGCGGTGGTGTTGATGGAGGCCAACATCGAGGAGCCGCTGACTACCGATGAGATCGCCCAGCATGTGTGCGTGTCGCGTCGGCAGTTGGAGCGGATCTTCAAGCAGTACCTCAATCGGGTGCCCAGCCAGTATTACCTGGAGCTGCGCTTGAACAAGGCGCGGCAGATGTTGATGCAGACCAGCAAGTCGATCATCCAGATCGGCTTGTCGTGCGGGTTCTCCTCGGGGCCGCATTTCTCCAGTGCCTATCGCAATTTCTTTGGCGCCACGCCGCGGGAAGATCGCAACCAGCGACGCAGCAGCAGCCCGTTCGAGTTGAGTTCGGCGCCTGCCGAAAAAGGTTGATGGTTTTGGGGGCTTGCCTTGGGTTTTGCGGGGTGGCGCATATCGAGCGCCGCCCGCGCGGCGCATCGCAGGCTTCGCCAGCTCCCACATTGGTTTCGGGCCAGTAACGCCTGTGACAGGCGCGCGCGACCGCCTTGTCGTCCGACGCGGTATCGAGCCATGCGCCAAGAGCGGTCGCGCGCGAATCCCACAGGAATAATTGGCCCGAAACAGATGTGGGAGCTGGCGAAGCCAGCGATGCGCCGCGCGGGCGGCGCTCGATTTCAATCGCGCTGCAGGAATAACGTCGTACACTCGCATGTGAACACCCGTTCACCCAACCCGCCTCTACCGTTACACTGCGCGATTGCGACAGTGTTTGTCGCATTGCCGAAAACCTTGCTGAAACAGGGTTTAGCGCTGTAACAAGTTGTCGCTTGGCCGCAAGGACAGGCGCGGATCAGTCCTTACAATCCCCCCATCGCTCGCCACTTCCAGGCCAGCGTTCCTCTTCAGGAGACTCAGATGTCCGTTGAGCAAGCCCCGGTGCAACGTGCCGATTTCGACCAGGTCATGGTTCCCAACTATTCTCCGGCGGCCTTCATTCCTGTGCGAGGCGAGGGTTCCCGAGTCTGGGACCAGTCGGGCCGTGAGCTGATCGACTTCGCCGGCGGCATCGCCGTCAACGCCCTGGGGCACTGCCATCCAGCGCTGGTCAAGGCGCTGACCGAGCAGGCCAACACCCTCTGGCATGTGTCCAACGTCTTCACCAACGAGCCGGCCCTGCGCCTGGCCCATAAGCTGGTGGACGCGACTTTCGCCGAGCGTGCCTTCTTCTGCAACTCCGGCGCCGAGTCCAACGAGGCTGCCTTCAAGCTGGCCCGCCGTGTCGCCCATGACCGCTTCGGCCCTGAGAAGCACGAAATCATCGCCACCGTGAACAGCTTCCACGGTCGTACCCTGTTCACCGTCAGTGTCGGTGGCCAGCCCAAGTACTCCGATGGTTTCGGCCCGAAGATCACCGGCATCAGCCATGTACCGTACAACGACCTGGAAGCGCTCAAGGCGCAGATCTCCGACAAGACCTGCGCGGTGGTGATCGAGCCGATCCAAGGCGAGAGCGGTGTGGTTCCTGCCGACAAGGCTTACCTTGAAGGCGCACGCAAACTGTGCGACGAGCACAACGCCCTGCTGATCTTCGACGAAGTGCAGACTGGCGTCGGCCGTACCGGTTCGCTGTACGCCTACCAGCACTACGGCGTGACCCCGGATATCCTGACCAGCGCCAAGAGCCTGGGCGGTGGTTTCCCGATCGGCGCCATGCTGACCACCAGCGAAATCGCCAAGCATCTGGCCGTCGGCACCCATGGCACCACTTATGGCGGCAACCCGCTGGGTTGCGCAGTGGCCTGCGCCGTGCTGGACGTCATCAATACGCCGGAAACCCTGAATGGCATCAAAGCCAAGCATGAGCGCTTCAAGACCCGCCTGGAAAAAATCGGCCAGCAATTCGGCCTGTTCTCCCAAGTGCGTGGTGTTGGTCTGCTGATTGGCTGCGTGCTGACCGAGGCCTGGAAGGGCAAGGCCAAGGACGTACTCAACGCCGCCGAGAAGGAAGGCGTGATGGTCCTGCAGGCCGGCCCGGATGTAGTGCGCTTCGCCCCAAGCCTGGTGGTTGAAGATGCCGACATCGACGAAGGCTTGGACCGCTTCGAGCGCGCCGTGGCGCAACTGACCAAGGGCTGATCGGCCTGCGGTCCCTTCGCTGGCCCTGATGACCGGGGCCGGCGATACCCGAATTCCAGAGCGGGTGCGTGCTTGCAAACCTGATTGCGCGCCTGCCGTTTTTCCGTGCCGTCATGAACGGCCAGTTTTCCCAAAGGAGTGACACCATGCTGGTGATGCGCCCCGCGCAAATGGCTGATCTGAACGAAGTGCAGCGCATGGCTGCAGACAGCCCCATTGGTGTCACTTCGCTGCCGGACGACACCGCCCGCCTGGGCGACAAGATAGCCGCGTCCGAGACGTCCTTCGCCGCCGAAGTCAGCTTCAATGGCGAAGAGAGCTATTTCTTCGTGCTTGAAGACAGCGCCACCGGCAAGTTGGCCGGTTGCTCGGCGATCGTCGCTTCGGCGGGCTACTCCGAGCCGTTCTACAGCTTCCGCAACGAAACCTTCGTGCATGCCTCGCGTGAGCTGAAGATCCACAACAAGATTCACGTGCTGTCGCTGTGCCATGACCTTACCGGTAACAGCTTGTTGACCAGCTTCTACGTGGTGCCGGAACTGGTCAGCAGTGCCTGGGCAGAGCTCAATTCGCGTGGGCGCCTGCTGTTCATGGCCTCGCACCCAGAGCGTTTTGCCGATTCGGTGGTGACCGAGATCGTCGGCTACAGCGACGATCAGGGCGAATCGCCGTTCTGGGACGCCATCGGGCGCAACTTCTTCGACCTCAACTACGCCGACGCCGAGCGCCTGTGCGGCCTGAAGAGCCGAACCTTCCTCGCCGAACTGATGCCGCACTACCCGATCTATGTGCCCTTGCTGCCCGACGAGGCGCAGGAGGCCATGGGGCAGGTGCACCCGCGTGCGCAGATCACCTTCGACATCCTCATGCGCGAAGGCTTCGAGACCGAGCACTACATCGACATCTTCGATGGTGGCCCGACCTTGCATGCACGTACCTCGGGTATTCGCTCGATTGCCCAGAGCCGTGTGGTTCCGGTCAAGCTGGACGAGGCCCCGATCAAGGGTGGGCGCCCGTACCTGGTGTGCAACGGCCAGTTGCAGGACTACCGCGCCGTGCTGTTGGAGCTGGACTGGGTGCCAGGCAAGCCGGTCAGCCTTACGGCCGAAGCAGCCGATGCCTTGGGTGTGGGTGAGGGCGCCAGCGTGCGTCTGGTTGCCGTTTAAGGCCTTCGCATTACAGAGTTTCGCGGTGGCGTAGGCTGCTGCACAAGGAGATAGCATGATCGTTCGTCCTGTACGCAGCAGCGATTTACCTGCGCTGATCGAATTGGCTCGCAGCACCGGCACCACCGGGCTGACTACCCTGCCGGCCAACGAGGAACGCCTCGGGCATCGTGTTGGCTGGGCTGAAAAAAGCTTCCGTGGCGAAGCCGAGCGTGGCGACACCGATTACCTGTTCGTGCTGGAGAACGACGAAGGCCTGGTGGTGGGTATCAGTGCCATCGCTGGCGCTGTAGGCCTGCGCGAGCCCTGGTACAACTACCGGGTCGGCTTGACCGTCAGCGCCTCCCAGGAGCTGAACATCTACCGCGAGATCCCGACGCTGTTCCTGGCCAACGACCTGACCGGCAACTCCGAGCTGTGCTCGTTGTTCCTGCGCGGCGACTACCGCTCCGGCCTCAATGGCCGCCTGCTGTCCAGGGCGCGCATGTTGTTCATTGCCGAGTTCCCGGAGTTGTTCGGCAACAAGATCATCGCCGAAATGCGCGGCATGTCCGACGAGCATGGCCGCTCGCCGTTCTGGGAAAGCCTGGGGCGGCATTTCTTCAAGATGGAGTTCAGCCAGGCGGACTACCTGACCGGCGTGGGCAACAAGTCGTTCATCGCCGAGCTGATGCCCAAGTTCCCGCTGTACACCTGCTTCCTGTCTGAGGCGGCGCGTGCCGTCATTGGCCGTGTGCACACCGATACCGAGCCGGCGCTGGCCATGCTCAAGCAGGAAGGTTTCAACTATCAGGGCTTCGTCGATATCTTCGACGCCGGCCCGGCCATCGAGTGCGAAACTTCCAGAATTCGCGCAGTGCGCGAGAGCCAGACCCTGGTGTTGGCCGTCGGCACGCCAGGTGATGACGCGACCCCTTACATCATTCACAACCGCAAGCGTGAAGACTGCCGCATCACCGCAGCACCTGCGCGCCTGGCAGCCGGCACCCTGGTGGTAGACCCGCTGACCGCCAAGCGCCTGCGCATGGGCGCCGGTGACAACGTACGTGCTGTGCCGCTGTCGGCAAGCCGGGAGGCCCAGTAAATGACCACGCATTACATTGCCGGCAAGTGGCAGGCTGGCCAGGGCGAGGCCCTGCAATCACTGAACCCGGTGACCCAGGCGGTCATCTGGCAAGGCCAGGGCGCTGACGCCGGCCAGGTTGAGGCGGCCGTGCAGGCTGCTCGCGATGCGTTCCCTTCCTGGGCGCAGCTGAGCCTGGAGGCGCGTATCGACGTGCTGGAGAAGTTTGCCGCGCAGCTCAAGCAGCACGCCGAGGCGCTGGCCCACTGCATTGGCGAGGAAACTGGCAAGCCGCTGTGGGAATCGGCCACCGAAGTCACCAGCATGATCAACAAGGTGGCCATCTCGGTGCAGAGTTACCGCGAGCGTACCGGTGAGAAAAGCGGCCCACTGGCCGACGCCACCGCCGTGCTGCGGCACAAGCCCCATGGTGTGGTCGCAGTGTTCGGCCCTTACAACTTCCCGGGTCACCTGCCCAACGGGCATATCGTTCCGGCGCTGCTGGCGGGCAACTGCGTGGTGTTCAAGCCCAGCGAGCTGACGCCCAAGGTCGCTGAGCTGACAGTCAATTGCTGGGTCGCTGCCGGGTTGCCGGCTGGTGTGCTCAACCTGGTTCAGGGGGCGCGTGAGACGGGCGTGGCGCTGGCTGCCAATCCGGGTATCGATGGTTTGTTCTTCACTGGCTCCAGCCGCACCGGCAACCTGCTGCACCAGCAGTTCGCCGGTCGCCCGGACAAGATCCTGGCCCTGGAAATGGGCGGCAACAACCCGCTGGTGGTGGATGAGGTCAAGGACCTCGACGCGGCGGTGTACACCATCATTCAGTCCGCTTTCATCTCGGCCGGTCAGCGCTGCACCTGTGCCCGTCGCCTGCTGGTGCCGCAAGGGGCCTGGGGTGATGCGCTGGTCGCCCGCCTGGTCGAAGTGTGCAAAAGCATCACGGTCGGCGCCTTCGACCAACAGCCTGCGCCGTTCATGGGGTCGGTGATTTCCCTTCAGGCCGCCCGCGCACTGCTCACGGCTCAGGCCGAACTGCTTGGCAAAGGCGCCATCAGCCTCCTGGCGATGACTCAGCCAAGTGCCGAGGCTGCGTTGCTTACCCCAGGCATCATCGATGTCAGCGCTGTGGCTGATCGCCCGGACGAAGAGTTCTTCGGCCCGCTGTTGCAGGTGATTCGTTACGCCGACTTCGATGCCGCCATCGATGAAGCCAACAACACCCAGTACGGACTCGCCGCGGGTCTGCTGTCCGACTCCCACGCCCGTTACCAGTACTTCTGGCTGCGCAGCCGGGCCGGTATCGTCAATTGGAACAAGCAGCTGACCGGCGCCGCCAGCAGTGCCCCGTTCGGTGGGGTGGGCGCCAGCGGCAACCACCGCGCCAGCGCCTACTACGCAGCCGACTACTGCGCTTACCCCGTGGCTTCGCTGGAGACCGCCAGCCTTGCCTTGCCGGCGACCTTGACGCCGGGCGTCACCCTATAACAACAGGTCACGGAGCCTAGCCGATGAAATCCTATGAAGTGAATTTTGATGGCCTGGTGGGGCCTACCCACAACTACGGCGGCCTGTCCTACGGTAACGTGGCTTCGCAGAGCAACAGCCAGCAGGCGTCCAATCCGCGTGAGGCGGCGCGTCAGGGCCTGGCCAAAATGAAAGCCCTGGCCGACATGGGCTTCAAGCAAGGCGTGCTGGCCCCGCAGGAGCGTCCCGATGT
Organism: Pseudomonas sp. Teo4; assembly: GCF_034387475.1. NCBI lineage: Bacteria > Pseudomonadati > Pseudomonadota > Gammaproteobacteria > Pseudomonadales > Pseudomonadaceae > Pseudomonas > Pseudomonas sp. Teo4. The sequence continues at coordinate 3,259,752 of NZ_JAXCIL010000001.1, read as the reverse complement.
GGCCGCGCTGCGTCGCCTGGGCTTCTGCGGCAGTGACGCAGAGGTGATTCAGCGTGCCGCCAAGGAAGCCATGCCGCTGCTGGTAGCCAGTTGCTCGGCGTCGAGCATGTGGGTGGCCAACGCCGCCACCGTCAGCCCCAGCGCCGACACTGCCGATGGTCGCGTGCATTTCACTGCCGCCAACCTCAACTGCAAGTACCACCGCAGCATCGAGCACCCGACCACCAGCCGTGTGCTCGGTGCGATGTTCGCTGACGACAAGCACTTCGCCCACCACGCGGCGCTGCCGGCCGTGGCGCAGTTCGGTGACGAGGGCGCGGCCAACCACACGCGTTTCTGCCGTAGCTACGGCGAAGCCGGTGTCGAGTTCTTCGTTTATGGCCGCAGTGCCTTCGACAGCCGCTACCCGGCGCCGCAGAAGTACCCGGCACGCCAGACTCTGGAGGCGTCCCAGGCAGTGGCTCGGCTGCACGGGCTGAGTGATGATGGCGTGGTCTACGCTCAACAGAACCCCGCGGTGATCGATCAGGGTGTGTTCCACAATGACGTGATTTCGGTGGGTAACGGCGAGGTGCTGTTCTACCACGAGGATGCGTTCCTGGAGACGGGCGCGGTGCTTGGTCAACTGCAGGCTAAACTGGCCAACAAGGGTGGCAACTTCCAGGCCATTTGCGTCCCTCGGGCGCAAGTGGCGGTCGAGGACGCAGTGCGTTCCTACCTGTTCAACAGCCAGCTGCTCAGCCGTGACGACGGTTCGATGCTGCTGGTGGTACCGGAAGAGTGCCGTAACAATGAACGCGTCTGGGCGTACCTGAACCAGCTGACCAGCCAGGGCGGCCCGGTGAAGGAGGTCAAAGTGTTCGACCTCAAGCAGAGCATGCAAAACGGCGGTGGCCCCGCATGCCTGCGCCTGCGCGTGGCGCTGAAGGAATCGGAGCTGGCGGCGGTCAATCCAGGCGTTATCATGACCGCCCCGCTGTACGACACGCTGGTGCAGTGGGTCGACAAGCACTACCGCGACCGCCTCGGCGAAGCGGACCTTGCCGACCCGCAGTTGCTGGTTGAATGCCGTACCGCGCTGGATGAATTGACCCAGATCCTTAAGTTGGGCTCGGTCTATCCGTTCCAACGCCAACCTTGAAGAGAGAATTTGCAATGACCGACGCCCTGCGCCTGATCCTGGAAGACGAAGACGGCACCCAGCTGGAAACCTCCTGCACCCGTTTTGCCGTGGTCTGGCAAGGCAAGGAAGTGTGGATCCAGCAGGACGGCCGCGGCCAGCTGCTGATCGGTGTAGATGTCGAGGAAGACGACACCGAGTACGCCAACCTGCTGCTGCGCCCGATGGCCACCAACCTGGTCAGCCTGCAGCTTGAAATGGAACCGGCCGAAGTCGGTGAAGATGACGACCACGTCCATGGGCCCGACTGCGGCCACCACCACTAAGGAAGCGCCTATGCTCGCCCTTGGCAAATTGCTTGAGCTGACCCTCACCGATCACGAGCCGGCCGAGAAGACCCAAGTGACACCCAAGGGCGTGCGTCTGCGCTGGCTGGGGGAGGGGGCGCTTGAAGTGCGCCCGCCAGAAACCGAGGATTGCGGGCTGGACTTGCTTTTGTCGGCCGGTATTCATGGCAATGAAACGGCGCCGATCGAACTGCTGGAGCGGCTGTTGCACGGCATTGCCAACGGCAAGATCAAACCGCGCACGCGGGTGCTGTTCCTGTTCGGCAATCCGGCGGCGATTCGCAAGGGCGAGCGCTTCATCGAGCAGGACATCAACCGCCTGTTCAACGGTCGCCACGAGCTTTCCAGTGGCTTCGAGGCGTTGCGAGCGGCCGAGCTCGAACAGTTCGCCCGGGTGTTCTTCAGTAAGCCGGACCGCACCCGCCTGCATTACGATCTGCATACCGCCATCCGCGGTTCGAAGATCGAGCAGTTCGCCCTGTACCCTTATAAAGAAGGGCGCAAGCATTCCCGCCGTGAGCTGGCTCGCCTGGCAGCTGCCGGAATGGAGGCGGTGCTGTTGCAGAGCAAGACGTCCATCACCTTCAGTGCCTTCACCTACGAGCAGCTCGATGCCGAGGCGTTTACCCTGGAGCTGGGCAAGGCGCGGCCGTTCGGGCAGAACGAGCAGGTCAACCTCGACAAGCTCGAAGAACGGCTTATCCAGATCATCGAAGCCACCGAGCCCGAGATCGATGCTTCGCTCGACGGCCTGAAGCTGTTCAGTGTGTCCCGCGAGATCATCAAGCACAGCGACAGCTTCCACCTGCACTTGCCAGCGGACATCGAGAACTTCTCCGAGCTGAGCAAGGGTTACCTGCTGGCCGAAGACCTGGCCGAGATGCGCTGGGTGGTCGAGGAAGAGGGCGCGCGAATCATCTTCCCCAACCCCAAGGTCAAGAATGGCCTCAGGGCGGGGATTCTCATCGTGCCTGATAACGGTCGCGGCCTCTCCTAGGGGCCATTGCCTCACGTCATGGATCCGTTGCAGCAGCCTTGTCGGCTGAATCAGTCTGGCGAGGCTTTGCTGTCGTAGGGGTCGTAAAGTACGACCGTATAGTCGCCGGGCAGCAAGTGGGAATACTTGGCTGGGATTACCCGTTGCAGGTCGAAGCCTGGGCCCTGTTGCGGCGGGCCGGCATGGCGTTGCATGAGGACGATGTCGGGCACTGCGTCGTACTGCTGGTGCGCTGTATCCAGCAACCTTGCGAGTTCGGGATGGCTTGCCGGCATGGCGAGTTGCGCGAGCGTGCGTGCTTGGAACTGCGGGGTGCCATAGACAAACAGGTGGTCGTTTGGGGTTACCTCGAAGGTTCTGTTCGCGCTGGCGTTGCCGTCTATGCGCAGGGGGATCTTGACGTCTTCAGCGATACTTTTCGGGGCTTGTGCGTTCACGAACAGTAGATGGAGGCGCTGTTCAGGGGAGGCCCGTTCGATTACCAAAGGTTTGCCGTCGATTTCCAGGGTGATACCGCTGTCCTGGGTCAGTGTTACGTCAGTGGTCCTCAGCCAGACCAGAATCTCGTCAGCGGTGCCGACATATGCCCCGTCATCCACTGCGTCGATCAGCCTGCGCTGGATGTGTACGTGCGGCGAGTGGTACAGGTCGAACAGCTCGAAGTTGAAATAGACCCGCGACAACGTGATGCCTGGAGCGGCTGGGTTGTCGTAGGCAATGGCCTCATCCATTTCGCCGAAACCGGCCTCTTTGCTTCTGTCGTTACCGTCCAGAATCTGCGCAGGTAGTGCTTGGTTGGTCATTTGCCTGACCTCCTATGGGCGTGGGAGGGCAGATTAAGGGCGAGCGGGGTGTGCGAGCCGCTATCTATATAGGTCATGCTGACTGAGCAGTATGCTAGCGGCGCGGTTTTGGATCCTTTTCCTGATGAACACCTCTTAATTCACCGCCTGTTCCATTTTCCCTTCCCTTGGGCGGTAATTGGCTTGCCAGTGGTGAAAGACAGGATTTAGCATCCGGTCATGTCGTTTGCGTGGCATTAGCCCGAAAAACCGTCCAATCGACGTTTTCTATCGTATAAACACACTGCACCGAGACTGCAGGACCGATATAATGCGGCCCTTTGCCGTCGTTTCGTCGACGCGTTTGCCCAAAGGGCCGCCGTTTCCGTGGAAGAACCTATGAAAAGCGCAGAAATCCGTGAAGCCTTCCTTCGCTTCTTCGAAGAGCAGGGACACACCCGAGTCGCCTCCAGCTCCCTGATTCCGGGCAATGACCCGACCCTGCTGTTTACCAACGCCGGTATGAACCAGTTCAAGGACTGCTTCCTCGGCCAGGAAAAGCGCGCCTATACCCGTGCGGTCAGCAGCCAGAAGTGCGTGCGTGCCGGCGGCAAGCACAACGACCTGGAAAACGTCGGTTACACCGCACGTCACCACACCTTCTTCGAGATGCTGGGCAACTTCAGCTTCGGCGACTATTTCAAGCGCGATGCCATCACCTTCGCCTGGACCTTCCTGACCTCGGACAAGTGGCTGAACCTGCCGAAGGAAAAGCTCTGGGTCACCGTCTACGCCAGCGATGACGAAGCCTACGACATCTGGACCAAGGAAGTCGGCGTGCCGGCCGAGCGCATGGTGCGCATCGGTGACAACAAAGGCGCCCCGTACGCCTCCGACAACTTCTGGACCATGGGCGACACTGGCCCATGCGGCCCGTGCACCGAGATCTTCTACGACCACGGCCCGGACATCTGGGGCGGCCCACCCGGTTCGCCGGAAGAAGACGGTGACCGTTACATCGAGATCTGGAACAACGTCTTCATGCAGTTCAACCGCACGGCTGACGGCGTCCTGCACCCGCTGCCAGCGCCGTCGGTCGACACCGGCATGGGCCTGGAGCGCATCAGCGCGGTCATGCAGCATGTTCACTCGAACTACGAGATCGACCTGTTCCAGAACCTGCTGTCGGCTGCGGCCAAGGCCATCGGTTGCAGCAACGATGCACAAGCGTCGCTGAAAGTCGTTGCCGACCACATCCGTTCCTGCGGTTTCCTGATTGCCGACGGCGTGCTGCCGTCCAACGAAGGCCGTGGCTACGTGCTGCGCCGCATCATTCGCCGCGCTTGCCGCCACGGCAACAAGCTGGGCGCCAAGGGCAGCTTCTTCTATCAGATCGTCGGCGCGCTGGCGGCCGAGATGGGCGAGGCCTTCCCTGAGCTGAAGAGCCAGCAGGCGCACATCGAGCGCGTGCTCAAGGCTGAAGAAGAACAGTTCGCCAAGACCCTGGAGCAGGGCCTGCGTATCCTCGAGCAGGACCTGGCCCAACTCAAGGGCAATGTGGTTCCGGGCGATGTGGTGTTCAAGCTGTATGACACCTATGGCTTCCCGATGGACCTGACTGGCGATATCGCCCGCGAGCGCGAGCTGACCATCGACGAAGCCGGCTTCGAGCGCGAAATGGAGGCCCAGCGTGAGCGTGCCCGTTCCGCAAGCTCCTTCGGCATGGACTACAACAGCCTGGTGAAGGTCGATACCGCCACTGACTTCCTTGGCTACGACGCCACTGAAGGGCAGGGCAAGGTCATCGCCCTGTACAAGGACGGCCAGGCCGTCGAGCAACTGGCCGAAGGCGAGCAGGGTGTGGTGATTCTGGACCGTACCCCGTTCTACGCCGAATCCGGCGGCCAGGTGGGTGACACCGGCTACCTGCTGGCCGGCGGCGTGCGCTTCGACGTGCGTGACACCACCAAGACCGGTGGCGCCTTCCTGCACCACGGTGTGGTTGCCAGCGGCACCCTGAGCGTCGGCGCGGCGGTAGAAGCCAAGGTCGATGCCGATGTGCAGCACGCCACCTCGCTGAACCACTCGGCGACCCACCTGCTGCACGAAGCGTTGCGCCAGGTGCTGGGCGAGCACGTCCAGCAGAAGGGCTCGCTGGTCGACAGTCAGCGTCTGCGTTTCGACTTCAGCCATTTCGAAGCGGTGAAACCGGAGCAGATCAAGGCCCTGGAAGACATCGTCAACCGCGAAGTGCGCAAGAACACCGCGGTGGAAACCGAGCTGACCGATATCGAAACCGCCAAGCGCAAGGGCGCCATGGCTCTGTTCGGCGAGAAGTACGGTGATACCGTGCGCGTACTGAGCATGGGTGGCGATTTCTCGGTGGAGCTGTGCGGCGGTATCCACGCCAAGCGCACCGGCGATATCAGCCTGTTCAAGATCATCAGCGAAGGCGGCGTGGCCTCGGGCGTGCGCCGTATCGAAGCGGTTACCGGCGAAGCGGCGTTGGCTTACCTGAACGCTGCCGAAGAGCAGGTCAAGGAAGCCGCGCAACTGGTCAAGGGTAACCGTGACAACCTGATCGACAAGCTGTCGGCTGTGCTCGAGCGCAACCGTCAGTTGGAAAAGCAGCTGGAGCAGCTGCAGGCCAAGGCCGCCAGCGCCGCCGGGGACGATCTCTCCAACGCGGCTGTTGAGGTCAAGGGCGCCAAGGTGCTCGCCGCCCGCCTGGATGGGCAGGATGGCAAGGCCTTGCTGACCCTGGTCGATCAGTTGAAGAACAAGCTCGGCCACGCAGTGATCCTGCTGGGCAGCGAGCATGAGGGCAAGGTCGTGCTGGTGGCCGGCGTGACCAAGGACCTCTCCAGTCAACTCAAGGCTGGCGACCTGATGAAACAAGCCGCTGCGGCGGTGGGTGGCAAGGGCGGTGGCCGTCCGGACATGGCCCAGGGTGGCGGCGTTGATGTCGCGGCACTGGACCAGGCCCTGGCGCTGGCCGTGCCATTCGCAGAGCAGGGACTTTGAGATGAGCGGGCCGGTGGTCTAGTCGCCGGCCCGTTCATGTTGGATGGTTTTTTTGGGGCCCTGTATGGGCTGAGGCACCATTGAAATGGCGTTGATCGTACAGAAATTTGGCGGCACCTCTGTCGGTTCCATCGAGCGAATCGAGCAGGTAGCCGAAAAGGTCAAGAAACACCGTGAGGCGGGCGATGACCTGGTGGTTGTGCTGTCGGCCATGAGCGGTGAAACCAATCGTCTGATCGATCTGGCCAAGCAGATCACCGATCAGCCGGTTCCGCGTGAACTGGATGTGATCGTTTCGACGGGCGAGCAGGTCACCATCGCCTTGCTCACCATGGCCTTGATCAAGCGTGGTGTGCCAGCGGTGTCCTACACCGGCAACCAGGTGCGCATCCTCACCGACAGCGCGCACAACAAGGCGCGCATCCTGCAGATCGACGACCAGAAGATTCGCGCCGACCTCAAGGAAGGGCGTGTAGTCGTGGTCGCGGGCTTCCAGGGCGTCGACGAGCACGGCAGCATCACCACCCTCGGCCGTGGTGGCTCCGACACCACCGGCGTGGCCCTGGCGGCTGCGTTGAAGGCTGATGAGTGCCAGATCTACACCGATGTCGATGGCGTCTACACCACCGACCCGCGTGTTGTGCCGCAGGCCCAGCGCCTGGAGAAGATCACCTTCGAAGAGATGCTGGAAATGGCCAGCCTCGGTTCCAAGGTGCTGCAGATCCGTTCGGTGGAGTTCGCCGGCAAGTACAACGTTCCGCTGCGCGTGCTGCACAGCTTCAAGGAGGGTCCAGGTACCCTCATTACCATTGATGAAGAGGAATCCATGGAACAGCCGATCATTTCCGGTATCGCCTTCAACCGTGATGAGGCCAAGCTGACCATCCGCGGCGTGCCGGATACCCCGGGCGTTGCGTTCAAAATCCTCGGCCCGATCAGCGCTTCGAACATCGAAGTGGACATGATCGTGCAGAACGTCTCGCACGATAACACCACCGACTTCACCTTCACCGTACACCGCAACGAGTACGAGAAGGCGCACAGCGTGCTGGAAAACACCGCGCGCGAAATCGGTGCCCGTGAAGTAATTGGCGACACCAAGATCGCCAAGGTCTCGATCGTTGGCGTCGGCATGCGTTCCCACGCAGGTGTTGCCAGCCGCATGTTCGAAGCCCTGGCCAAGGAGAGCATCAACATCCAGATGATCTCCACGTCCGAAATCAAGGTTTCGGTGGTCATTGAAGAGAAGTACCTGGAGCTGGCCGTTCGCGCGCTGCACACCGCGTTCGAACTTGACGCTCCGGCCCGACAGGGCGAGTAAGACGCTGCCTGGAGGGGCGCGGCTTGCCGCGCCCTTCGCGTTTCTGAACGTTATGCAGGCCCTGTCCTGCCTGCATGGCATTCGACCCAAGGCCGTGTCGCCTGTCCACGACCCGGCCCTGATACCAACGACTGTTATCCCTGACTGTTTTGCGTAAGGAGAAAGCTATGTTGATTCTGACTCGTCGGTGCGCCGAGAGCCTGATCATTGGAGACGGCGAGATCACCGTGACGGTGCTCGGCGTCAAAGGAAACCAGGTGCGTATCGGCGTCAGCGCCCCTAAAGAAGTGGCCGTTCACCGCGAAGAAATCTACCTGCGAATCAAGAAAGAGAAGGACGAGGAGCCAAGCCTTTAATTTTTTTGAAGTTTTTTCAAAAAAAAGGGTTGCAAACGAGGAAGAGCCTGTTTAATATTCGCCTCGTGTTGCGGTGAGGTGGCCGAGTGGCCGAAGGCGCTCCCCTGCTAAGGGAGTATACCTCATAAGGGTATCGGGGGTTCGAATCCCCCCTTCACCGCCATTATTCGCTTAGGGCGCTGTAGCTGATCAGGCATCTTGCCAAATCGTTCAGCGACCTAAAATGCGCAGCAAGACACGGACTCATAGCTCAGCTGGATAGAGTACTCGGCTACGAACCGAGCGGTCGGAGGTTCGAATCCTCCTGAGTCCGCCACTTTTGAAGTGGCTTTGCTTGTCAAGGCGGCTTCAAACAACCAGTGGTAATCTGGTCTAAAACTACCATCTACGGACTCATAGCTCAGCTGGATAGAGTACTCGGCTACGAACCGAGCGGTCGGAGGTTCGAATCCTCCTGAGTCCGCCACTTTTGAAGTGGCTTTGCTTGCCAAGGCGGCTTCAGTCAACCAGTGGTAACCTGGTCTAAAACTACCATCTACGGACTCATAGCTCAGCTGGATAGAGTACTCGGCTACGAACCGAGCGGTCGGAGGTTCGAATCCTCCTGAGTCCGCCACTTTTGAAGTGGCTTTGCTTGCCAAGGCGACTTCACTCAACCAGTGGTAATCTGGTCTAAAACTACCACCACGGACTCATAGCTCAGCTGGATAGAGTACTCGGCTACGAACCGAGCGGTCGGAGGTTCGAATCCTCCTGAGTCCGCCACACATCAAGAAGCCCGCTCATTTGAGCGGGCTTTTTGTTTTTTCATGCCGCAGAATTGTCTGTGAAGTGCAACTAAGCTTTCGTGTAGGAGCCGGCTTGCCGGCGATGGCTGCATAGCGGCCCAGGCCCACGTAGCACTGAAAGCCCGCAGGCACATAACAAATGTGCTTTTAACATCTGAACAGCCGTCGCACTGATAGCTTCGAGCGTTGTCCTAGCTTTATCGCGCAAACGATTGTTCTGGCCAAAAATTTAAGCGATCTGACAGCTTAGGCAGTGTATGATTGCGCCCGTCAGCCCCGCCGGGGCTTGTGGAATACCACCATGGACTTACCCAGTAGTTACTCCTTAACAAGATTCATACAGAAAGATCTGACCGATTGATTCTCCCGGCGTGCTCCGCTGCTGGGAGTGGAGTTCGCCTATGACTGAAGTAGAAGTAAAGAAAGGCCAAGAGAGCCTGCAGGATCGTCTGGCCCAAGTGGTCGAGTTGCTGCAGCGCCAACGTGTGGTCGAGGACCTGACGCACCGTCAGGAAGGTCATCACCACGACCTGGTGGAAAACCTCGTCCACCGTCAGAATCTGGTTGAGCTGCAACGCAAGCTCGACGACCTGCACCCTGCCGACATCGCCTACATCCTCGAAGCATTGCCTCTGGAAGACCGTATGACGGTCTGGCAGCTGGTGCGCTCGGATCGCGATGGCGACATTCTCCTCGAAGTCTCCGACGCCGTGCGGCAAACCCTGATCGCCGACATGGACGATCACGAGCTGCTGGCCGCCGCCAAGGAGATGGACGCCGACGAGCTGGCTGACCTGGCCCCCGAGTTGCCGCGAGACGTCATTCACGAGCTCATGGAAAGCCTCGATGCCCAGCAGCGTGAGCGCGTGCGCTCGGCACTGAGCTACGACGAGGAGCAGGTTGGTGCGCTGATGGACTTCGAGATGGTCACCATCCGTGAAGACGTCAGCCTCGAAGTGGTGCTCCGTTACCTGCGCCGGCTCAAGGAGCTGCCAAACCACACGGACAAGTTGTTCGTAGTCGATTACGACGGCATTCTCAAAGGCGTTCTGCCGATCAAGCGTCTGTTGGTCAACGACCCGGAGAAGAAGGTGGCGGAGGTCATGGCGACTGACCCCGTGTCCTTCAAGCCTGAGGAAGATGCCTACGACGCGGCTCAGGCTTTCGAACGTTACGACCTGGTTTCCGCGCCGGTGGTAGATAAGAGCGACCGCTTGATTGGCCGTCTGACCATCGATGAGATGGTCGACCTGATCCGTGAGGAGAGCGAGAGCGAAGTGCTGAACATGGCCGGTCTGCGCGAAGAGGAAGACATCTTCGCCTCGGTCTGGCGTTCGTTGCGTAACCGCTGGGCGTGGCTGGCGATCAACCTGATCACGGCATTTCTGGCGTCCCGTGTCATTGGCCTGTTCGAAGGCTCGATTGAAAAGCTGGTGGCGTTGGCGGCGTTGATGCCGATTGTCGCGGGTATCGGGGGGAACTCGGGTAACCAGACCATCACCATGATTGTGCGCGCCATGGCGCTTGACCAGGTGTCGCCGGGCAATACCGCGCGGTTGATGCGCAAGGAGCTGGCGGTGTCGCTGCTCAACGGCCTGATCTGGGGTGGTGTGATCGGTGTAGTTGCCTTCTGGCTCTACGGCAGTTGGTCGTTGGGCCTGGTGATGACCGGGGCAATGACCTTGAACTTGTTGCTTGCGGCGCTCATGGGGGTCCTGATTCCAATGACCCTGACCCGTCTGGGGCGTGACCCTGCCATGGGGTCGAGCGTGATGATCACTGCCGTGACCGACAGTGGCGGCTTCTTCATCTTCCTGGGGTTGGCAACGCTGTTCCTGATGTAAAGGGTGTTGCCAGTTGGGGCTGCTTCGCAGCCCTTCAAGACGCAAGGCCGCCTCTGTGGCCGCAACGAAAAAAGCCAGCTTGCGCTGGCTTTTTCATGCTCGCTTGAAGCCCCTTATGAGGCGTCGGCGGCCATTTCCACATCGTGAGCGATGAGGGCTACCAGCGCATTCTGCTGGCGGTGTGAAAGCTGGCGGAAGCGTTGCAGCAACTCGCGCTCATGCAGGGACAGTTCTGGACTGTCCAGGCGCATGCTCAGCTCGTCACCCAGCGCACCTTCCTGGATAAGGCTTTGCTCCAGGCGAGCGATGATTTCAGAGTTCATGCTGCGGTGGTGGTTGCGCGCTACCTCGGCAATGCGCTCACGCATCCCGTCTGGCAGGCGGACGACAAACTTGTCAGCGGTGCGGCTCGAATAGATAGCCTGTTTCATTGGGCGCATATAAATTGACCGGATTTACTGGTTCAGGGGAAGCGGTTCTCAAATTGGCCGCACGGGGTGGAAGTACGACCGTGGCGACGACAAAATGTTCAACCGTCGTAAAAATTTGGGCGCTCATCTTGCCTCAAGGTCGCCGTTTCCTTGGCGTCAATTCTGTGACAAATAGTGAGCCGGATAAAGGCTTTTTGCCAGTACCAATTATCAGAAATGAGCACTGGTTTGAAAAGTTTTGCATGTACCGGCACGCCACACCGTCAGACCTTTGCCGTCAAAAACTGGTAAATCGCAGCAAAGGGCCGGGAAAACACCTAGAATGCGCGGGTTTCCCTCCTTAGAGCATAGTGGCTATGCAACATGACGCAAGCGCCCGCAATACACCCTCAGGCCGCCTGATCTATCTGGTAGGACCATCGGGTTCGGGAAAAGATTCCCTTATTGATGCGTCGCGTGTGAAATTGGCCGCAGCGGGGGTGGAAATTGCCCGTCGGGTCATCACCCGATCTGCAGAATCCAAGGGGGAGGCCGCCCACGGTGTCACGCCGGAGCGCTTCGAAGAGTTGCGCAAGGCCGGCGCGTTTGCCATGCATTGGCGGGCCAATGGACTGGATTATGGTATTCCCTCGCAAGTGGACCAATGGCTGAGTGAGGGGCGGCATGTGTTGGTCAACGGCTCGCGTGCATACCTGCCCTTGGCGCGGCAGCGTTACCCCGAGATGCTGGCGGTGTGCATTGCCGTGACGCCTGAGGTGTTGCGGCAGCGTTTGCTGGCAAGAGGGCGCGAAACACCGGAGGAAGTGGAGCAGCGTCTGGCGCGCAATGCCCTGTTGCAAGCCGAGCATGAACCGGGCGTGCATGTGCTGGATAATTCCACGTCGTTGGAAGTGGCCGTTGAGGCGTTGCTGGCTTTGCTGAGGCAAGAACGACTGATCCAATGAGCGGCTTGCCAACCTCGGAAATGGATTACGTGCAAAAAGCCCGATAGAGACATGACAAACGGCAATGCGCTGGTTAACATGATCGCCATCCTGTCGTGCAGCGCTCGCTGTCGGCGTCTGTGTCTCAGTAGCTCAATTGGATAGAGCATCCCCCTCCTAAGGGGAAGGTTGCAGGTTCAATTCCTGCCTGGGACGCCATTTAATGCATAGCGTTTTGCAGATCACCCCCACCATGTTGTTTCCTGCTCGAGATTCAGGCGCGAAATCCTGATCGCCGGCACTCGCGCGCTTAAAGTTTCCTGTCAGCATGCCGATCACTTGGTCACTGGATACGGGCAATGAACCCGTATCGCCAATGGTTGGAGTTCCTGCCTCGTGGGGTAGGGTGCGTCGCCTTGCGTCCACTTCAATTCATGCCCCGCTGCCGGTCGACGCAGCCTGCGGTGGGCATTGGTCTCAATGAGTTGTGAAGGGGCAAGTATGAATTTTTATGTCAACCAGGTGAAAAACAAGCCGGACTACCGAGGCTCGCTGTTCAAGGGCGATATCTTCCTGGAGACCGGCCTTGGTAATGCACATGCTCTGTGCGCCCTGGCCCGGCAGAGCATCACTGCCGCGTTCGATGGCGAGACCGACCACCAGTCACTGCACAAGATGATGCCGGTGGAAACCTTCGTCGAGCGTGTCACCGCGCTGAAGCGCCAGTTCACCAACGGCCCAGACGCCAAGGCGATGATCCGCGACTTCATTCGCGAGATCGGAGCCGACCCGAAGGATTACATCTTCGACGTGCCTCGGGTGCGTGTGGTACCCAATTACGACTACCTGCATGCCGGTGTGAGTTACGCCTACAAGCCACACCGCGACACCTGGTACGGCAGCGTCGAAAGCCAGGTGAACACCTGGATGCCGGTGTACAGCATCGAGCCCGAACAGACCATGATGATCAACCCGGCTTACTTCGATCGGCCGGTGCAGAACAGTTCCGCCCAGTGGAGCCTGAACGACTGGATCAACGTGCAACGGCACAAGGCCTCGCAGAACATCACCGAAGAGACTCGGGTGCACCCAGTGCCGCTGGAAGACATCGATACCAGCGCCGAGCTGCGTGTGGCTGCCAACAGTGGTGAGATGCTGATCTTCTCGGGCGCTCACCTGCACGGCACCGTTGCCAACTTCACCGACAAGGTGCGCTTCAGCGTGGACTTCCGCCTGATCCACCTGCAAGACTTGCTGCACAAGCGCGGCGCGCCGAACGTCGACAACGGCTGTTCGGACGCAGAGGCCGGCTTCAAAGACTTTTTCAATGCCAGCGACTTTTCGCAATTCCAGGGAGTTAACCCATGACCAAGCGTCGTCTGACTGCTGCCGAGGTCGAGTACAACGAAAAGCGCGCCAGCGTGCTGAGCCGTGTCGATGCCCAATACGTGGCTGATGCGCCGTTCGTGTTTGCCAACCGTATCGCCGTGACCGCTGCACTGTCGCGCATCGAACTGTTCAAGATGGTCCAGGATATTCCTGGTGCCATCGTCGAGTGCGGTGTGTACAAAGGCAACTCGCTGATGCTGTACATGCAGCTGTCGATGATCCTGGAGCCTTACGCGATCAACCGTTCGATCATTGGTTTCGACACCTTCGGCGGTTTTGCCAGCATCGATGCCGAACAAGATCCGGCCGACATCAACGAAAGCATGTTCTCCGACACCGACGAGACGCTGATTCAGGACATGATCGAGGCCAACGACCTGATCCGTCCGGTCAACCGTATCCCGCGTTGCGAGATCGTCAAAGGCGACATCCTGGAAACCGTACCGGCCTTCGTGAAGACCCGCCCGGACCTGGTGGTGGCGATGCTGATCCTCGACACCGACCTGTACAAGTCGACCAAGGTGGCGCTGGAAACCTTCCTGCCGTACATGCCCAAAGGGGCGATCGTGGTGCTGGACGAAGTGGCCTATCGCAACTTCCCGGGCGAAACCCAGGCGCTGCGCGATGTGCTGGACCTGAACAAGATCGAACTCAAGCGACTGCCGTTCGATTCGTCGGTGGGCTACTTCCGCGTCTGATGTGAAGTGCCGGCATGAAAGGGCGCGGCGCTGCTGTAAGCCCTTTCATGCTTGCCACCTGATGGTCAGACCGACATGGCGTCCAGGGCTTTTTCGCGCTCATCCGCGCTCTGGGAGGTGGCGATGTCAGCACCTTGCTGCGCTTGGACTTCACGAAGCGCCTGCTGTTGCACCTTGACTTGTGTGTCCATCTCGATGTCTTCCTTGATCCGCTGGGCTATCTGCTCACCGATCTTCTGCTTCTGCTCTGGCGGTAGGGCTTCATACTCCTCCGGTGTCATCCCCAATTCCGCGAGCACTTTCTCCTGCACCTTCTGCTCCGGGGTCTTGGCCATGTATTCGCGGAACTCCCGAACGGCATCGCTGGTGTCCTGCTTGCTGACGCTCGCCTGCTGCCGTGCGGCAATGTCGGGATTCTGCAGTGCTACCTTGAGTTTGGCGAACGCCTCTTCGCGAGCGTCCTCGGCGTTCTGTTGCGCGGTGTTGCCCTGACTGTTCTGCTGGGCCGAGGCATTGTTGGTGGTCACCGGGGCGCGCACTTGCACGGCTTCGGCAACCGCCAGCTCGCTGCTCACCCGGTTTTGTTGGGCAATGTTGGTCTGCCAGTTCAGGCCAGTGGATGTGATAAGCATGTTTCCTCCTTGGAAAGGTAAAAGGCAGGGAGTAGGGGCAAAACCTGTGCCAGCGCTGAAAAGCCGGAAAATAGAGCACTTCGGCTATTTCCGGCGGGCATCTGCTCGGAATATGCTTGCCTTTTTGCGGAATGACCTTGCCGTCTGCGGCAAGCATCAACATGTTTCGGCAGCCTTGAACGTGGCGCAGTTGCTGGACACCAGGGAGAGCGTCCATGAACCAGGAATCAGCACCGGCGCCTGCCGGCTTTACCGAACAACAACTGCACCTGCTGTTTGAATTGATCAGTGACGGCATCTGGGATTGGAACGCCAATACCGGTTACGTCTATCGAAATCCGGGTTGGTACGCCATGCTCGGTTATGCCAGCCACTCCATGGCCAATACAGTACTGACCTGGGAGAGCGTGATTCACCCGGAGGACTACCCGCGGGTGATGGCGCATTTCGAGGCCTACATCAATCAGCGCAACGAGCGCTACCTGATCGAATACCGCTGCCGCTGCCAGGATGGCAGCTATTTGTGGATCGAAGACAGTGGTCATGTCATCGCGCGCAATGAAGACGGTTCGGTGGCCCGCATGCTCGGTGCCCATCGCAATATCGATGCCGGCAAACGCCTGGTGGCGCAGCTCAAGCAAAAGAACCAGTCACTGGAAACCCAGGTGGCCGAGCGTACCCGCGAGCTGTCGTGGGTGAACCAGCAACTGCAGCGCCAGCTGGACGAGAACCGCGAGCTGGCTGAACGGGATGCGCTGACCCGCATCGCCAATCGATATCGCCTGGAAAAGGTGCTGCACCAGGAGTGCGAGCGCGCCCAGCGTTTCCGTCAGCCGTTGTCGCTGGTGGCCATGGACCTGGACGATTTCAAGCCTATCAACGACCGGTATGGCCATGCCCGGGGCGACGCGGCACTGGTCGACGTCGTCGAGCATCTGCGCACCGGGCTGCGTGAGCTGGACCTGCTGGCGCGTTGGGGTGGTGACGAGTTTGTCATGGTCATGCCGCACACCACCCTGGAGCAGGCGCTGGAGGTAGCGGCGAGGTTGCGCCAGGTAATGGACAAGGTCGAGCCGGTCGGCGACTGCCGCCTGACCATGAGCTACGGCGTGGTGCAATTGCGCGAGGGTGAGGCCCCCGAGGAGGTGCTGGTGCGAGCTGACAAAGCCTTGTACCGGGCCAAGGCCGCCGGCAAGAACACCATAGCTGAATGAAAAAAGACCCGCGGCGCCTGGGGCGCAGCGGGCCAACATCGGCCGCAGCCGCTTCAGTGTCAGATATGCAGGGCGTGGCCCAGAGCGCGTAGCGCCGCTTCCTGTACCGCCTCGCCGAGGGTCGGGTGAGCGTGGATGGTGCCGGCGATATCTTCCAGTCGCGCGCCCATTTCCAACGACTGGGCAAACGCGGTGGACAGCTCGGAGACCGCCACGCCTACCGCCTGCCAGCCTACGATCAGGTGGTTGTCGCGACGCGCCACCACGCGCACGAATCCGCTTTTGGACTCAAGGCTCATGGCCCGGCCATTGGCGGCGAACGGGAACTGCGCGACGATGCAGTCCAGGCCTTGCTGGGCTGCCTGCTCGGGTGTCTTGCCGACCACCACCACTTCCGGGTCGGTGAAGCACACCGCCGCGATTGCGCTGGGTTCGAAACGCCGTGCCTTGCCAGCGATGATTTCGGCCACCATCTCACCTTGCGCCATGGCGCGATGGGCAAGCATGGGTTCACCAGCCACGTCGCCGATGGCCCAGACATTGCGCATGCTAGTCTGGCAGCGGTCGTCGATGGCGATGGCTGCGCCATTCATCTTCAGGTCCAGGCACTCCAGGTTGTAGCCTTGGGTGCGGGGTCGACGCCCGACCGCCACCAGCACCTGGTCGGCCTCCAGGCTCAACTGTGCGCCCTGGCTGTCGCGGGCCAGCAGGCAGCCATTGGCGTAACCTTCGACGCTGTGGCCCAGGTGCAGCTGGATACCCAGTTTTTTCAGGGCCTCGGCTACTGGCGCAGTCAGTTCGCTGTCGTAGGTCGGCAGGATGCGCTCGCGCGCTTCCACCACGCTGACCTCGGCACCCAGCTTGCGGTAAGCGATGCCCAGTTCCAGGCCAATGTAGCCGCCACCCACCACCACCAGATGCTTGGGCAGTGCCTTGGGCGCCAAGGCCTCGGTGGACGAGATGACCGGGCCGCCCAATGGCAGCATCGGCAATTCGACGCTGTGCGAACCGGTGGCCAGCAACAGGTGCTCGCACTGGATGCGCTGGCCGTCCACTTCGACGTGCTTGCCGTCGAGAATTTTCGCCCAGCCGTGGATCACCTTCACGCCATGCTTTTTCAGCAACGCCGCCACGCCGGTGGTAAGGCGGTCGACGATGCCGTCCTTCCAGGCCACGCTACGGCCGATGTCCAGGTTCGGCGAACTCACGCTGATGCCCAGCGGCGATTGTTCGGTGTGCCGGCACGCCTGATGGAACTGTTCGGCCACATGGATCAGTGCCTTGGACGGAATGCAGCCGATGTTCAGGCAGGTGCCGCCCAGCGCCTGGCCTTCAACCAGTATGGTGGGAATGCCGAGTTGCCCGGCGCGAATGGCGGCCACGTAGCCGCCAGGGCCGCCGCCGATGATCAGCAGTGTGGTATCGATAGTCTGTTGCATGCTCACTCCACGAACAGGCAGGCGGGTTGCTCAAGCAGGCCACGCACAGCCTGGATGAACAAGGCGGCATCCATGCCATCGACCACTCGGTGGTCGAACGAGCTGGACAGGTTCATCATCTTGCGCACTACGATCTGGCCATCGATCACGACGGGCCGCTCGACAATGCGGTTGACCCCGACGATGGCCACCTCCGGCGTGTTGACCACTGGCGTGCTGACGATGCCGCCCAGGGCGCCGAGGCTAGTGAGGGTGATGGTCGAGCCGGTCAGTTCTTCACGGCTGGCTTTGTTGCTGCGGGCAGCTACGGCCAGGCGTGAAATTTCGCTGGCATTGCCCCACAGACTGCCCGCTTCGGCATGGCGCAGCACCGGTACCATCAGGCCGTTGTCGCCTTGGGTGGCGATACCCACATGTACCGCACCGTGGCGGGTGATGACCTGGGCCTCGTCGTCATAGGTGGCGTTGATTTGCGGGAAATCGCGCAGGGCCACGACCAGGGCGCGCACCAGGAACGGCAGCAGGGTCAGCTTGCCACGGCTGTCACCATGCTTCTGGTTCAGTTGCTGGCGCAGGGCTTCAAGCGCGGTGACGTCGATTTCCTCGACATAGCTGAAGTGCGCAACCCGGCGTTTGGCATCCTGCATGCGCTGGGCAATCTTGCGGCGCAGGCCGATGACCTGCACCTGTTCGCTGTCGGTGCGTTTGGCATAGCCACCAGGCGCCTGACCGACGCTGGCTTGCGGTTTGCTGATGAAGGCATCGAGGTCTTCGTGCAGGATGCGTCCGGCTGGGCCGCTGCCGTGTACGTAACGCAATTCGATGCCGGCATCCAGGGCGCGCTTGCGCACGGCGGGGGAGGCCAGTGGTTTTTCATTGGCCTGGCGCGGCACGATGGGGGCTGCGGTGCAGGAAGCAGTGCCCTGGCTGACCACCGGCTGCGGTTGCGGCGCAGCAACAACCGGTGCGGCAACTGCAGGCGCCTCGACTGGCTTGGCCTGCGGCACATCCACATGGTTGCCGCTGCCTTCCACTTCGATGCGGATCAGCTCGCTGCCGACCGCCATCACCTCACCAGGCTGGCCGCCCAGGGCCAGGACCTTGCCACTCACTGGCGAGGGAATTTCCACGGTGGCTTTGTCAGTCATGACATCGGCCACCACCTGATCTTCGGTGATCACATCACCGACCTTGACGAACCACTCGACCAACTCGACCTGCGCGATGCCTTCGCCGATGTCCGGCATCTTGATGACGTGCGTGCCCATTCAGACCTCCATGACCCGTTTCAATGCCGCGCCTACCCGCGAAGGGCCTGGGAAGTAAGCCCATTCCTGTGCGTGGGGGTAGGGGGTGTCCCAGCCGGTGACGCGCTCGATGGGCGCTTCGAGATGGTGGAAGCAGTGCTCCTGAACCAGCGAAACCAGCTCGGCGCCGAAA
Source organism: Pseudomonas sp. Teo4 (assembly GCF_034387475.1). Classification (NCBI taxonomy): domain Bacteria; kingdom Pseudomonadati; phylum Pseudomonadota; class Gammaproteobacteria; order Pseudomonadales; family Pseudomonadaceae; genus Pseudomonas; species Pseudomonas sp. Teo4. The sequence continues at coordinate 3,241,007 of NZ_JAXCIL010000001.1, read as the reverse complement.
CCGCAGGTGCGGGTGGCTTCGTGCACCACCACGCAACGGCCAGTCTTCTTGACCGACTCGACGATGGTTTCCAGGTCCAGCGGCCAGAGGCTGCGCAGGTCGATGACCTCGGCGTCCACGCCAGTCTCTTCGGCGGCTACCTGGGCCACGTAGACCGTAGTGCCGTAGGTCAGCACGGTGACATCGTTGCCGGCGCGGGCGATCGCGGCCTTGTCCAATGGCACGTTGTAATAACCGTCCGGTACTGCGCTTTGCGGGTGTTTCGACCAAGGCGTTACCGGGCGGTCGTGGTGGCCGTCGAACGGGCCGTTGTAGAGGCGCTTGGGCTCGAGGAAGATCACCGGGTCGTCACATTCGATCGAGGCAATCAGCAGACCTTTGGCGTCGTAGGGGTTGGACGGCATCACCGTGCGCAGGCCACAGACCTGGGTAAACATCGCCTCCGGGCTCTGGCTGTGGGTTTGCCCACCATAGATGCCACCGCCGCAGGGCATGCGCAGAGTCAGTGGGGCGATGAACTCGCCTGCCGAGCGATAGCGCAGGCGCGCCATTTCCGAGACGATCTGGTCGGAGGCTGGGTAGAAGTAGTCGGCGAACTGGATTTCCACCACTGGCCGCAGGCCATAGGCGCCCATGCCCACGGCGGTGCCGACGATGCCGCTTTCAGAGATCGGCGCGTCGAACACGCGGGACTTGCCGTACTTGTTCTGCAAGCCCTCGGTGCAGCGGAACACGCCGCCGAAGTAACCGACGTCCTGGCCGTAGATCACCACGTTGTCGTCGCGCTCAAGCATGACGTCCATGGCCGAGCGCAGGGCCTGGATCATGGTCATGGTGGTGGTGGCCATGGCGGTTTCCGGTTTGATGCTGTTGTTGTGATCGTTCATCTCAAACCCCCATTTCCTGGCGTTGGCGGCGCAGGTGATCGGGCATTTCCTTGTACACGTCCTCGAACATGGAGGCGGCGCTCGGGATATGGCCGTTGGCCAAGGTGCCGTACTGCTCGGCTTCCTTCTGCGCGGCAATCACAGCGGCTTCAAGTTCGGCGGTGACGGCCTGGTGTTCTTCCTCCGACCACTGACCGATGGCGATCAGGTGCTGCTTGAGACGGGCGATCGGGTCGCCCAGCGGGAAGTGGCTCCAGTCATCGGCAGGGCGGTACTTGGACGGGTCGTCCGAGGTCGAGTGCGGGCCGGCACGGTAGGTGACCCACTCGATCAGGCACGGGCCAAGGCCACGGCGGGCACGTTCGGCGGCCCAGCGCGAGGCGGCATACACAGCCACGAAGTCATTGCCGTCGACCCGCAGCGAGGCGATGCCGCAACCCACGCCGCGCCCGGCGAAGGTGGTCGATTCACCGCCGGCGATGGCCTGGAAGGTGGAGATCGCCCACTGGTTGTTGACCACGTTGAGGATGACCGGGGCACGGTAGACGTGGGCGAAGGTCAGGGCGGTGTGGAAGTCCGACTCGGCGGTGGCGCCATCACCGATCCAGGCGGAGGCGATCTTGGTATCGCCCTTGATCGCCGAAGCCATGGCCCAGCCAACGGCCTGCACGAACTGGGTCGCCAGGTTGCCGCTGATGGTGAAGAAGCCTGCGTCGCGCACCGAGTACATGATCGGCAGCTGGCGGCCTTTGAGCGGGTCGCGCTCGTTGGACAGCAACTGGCAGATCATCTCCACCAGTGACACGTCACGGGCCATCAGGATGCTTTGCTGACGGTAGGTGGGGAAGCACATGTCGGTGCGATTCAGGGCCAGGGCCTGGGCGCTGCCGATGGCTTCCTCGCCCAGGCTCTGCATATAGAAGGACATCTTCTTCTGGCGCTGGGCGACCACCATGCGGTTGTCGAAGATCCGCGTCTTGAGCATGGCGCGCATGCCTTGGCGCAACACCTGCGGGTCGATGTCCTCGGCCCAGGGGCCCAGGGCATTGCCCTGTTCGTCCAGCACGCGAATCAGGCTGTAGGACAAGTCGGAGGTGTCGGCAGCGTCGACGTCGATCGGGGGTTTACGGACAGAACCCGCGTCGTTCAGGCGCAGGTAGGAGAAATCGGTCTGGCAGCCTGGCCGGCCGGTAGGCTCGGGCACATGCAAACGCAGGGGGGCGTACTCGTTCATGCTTTTTACGCTCGCTCGGATGTTGTTTTTGTGAGCTTTGAAGCGGCCGCCGCTGAGTACCGGCTCGTGACTGGTAGGTCAGCGTCATTTACATCTTAGTGGCACGGCAGGAGAATTTTTCTCTCAAGTTGGTTGCCTTTGCGGTGCGGCGCAGATAAACATTCCCCATAAACACAAAAAACCGGTGAATTTGTCTCATGCGCAAACTCGATCGTACCGATATCGGCATTCTCAACAGCCTTCAGGAAAACGCCCGCATCACCAACGCAGAGCTGGCGCGCTCGGTAAACCTCTCGCCCACGCCCTGTTTCAACCGGGTCAAGGCGATGGAGGAACTGGGGGTGATCCGTCAACAGGTGACATTGCTGGCGCCCGAAGTGTTGGGGCTGGATGTGAATGTGTTCATCCATGTCAGCCTGGAAAAGCAGGTGGAGCAGTCGCTGCACCGCTTCGAGGAGGAGATTGCCGAGCGTCCGGAGGTGATGGAGTGCTACCTGATGACCGGCGACCCCGACTATCTGCTGCGGGTGTTGTTGCCGAGCATCCAGGCCTTGGAGCGGTTTCTCGATTACCTGACCCGGCTGCCGGGGGTGGCGAATATTCGCTCCAGTTTTGCCTTGAAGCAGGTGCGTTACAAGACCGCATTGCCGTTGCCGGCGAATGGAATGACATTACGGGAGTAGGGCGTATCAGCCCTATCGCCGACAAGCCGGCTCCCACATGGACCGGGCAGATCTTGAGATCACTGCCGTACCTGTGGGAGCCGGCTTGCCGGCGATGAGGCCGGTGCAGACAGCAGCGGATGTCCTGGTCATGGGTGCTTGATATTTTAAACACCCCCAGCCTAATGTTGTTGTAGCTGATAACAACAAGGACAGCGTCATGACCACCGCCAGCCCGCGCTCGCTCGCCGAGCACCTCAAGGGCATCGACCAGATCGAATGCGTCACCCCCGACCTCAACGGCGTCCCGCGCGGTAAGGTGATGACCGCCGAAGGCTTTCTCGAAGGCCGTCGCCTGCAGATGGCGCGTGGTGTATTGCTGCAATGCATCATGGGCGGCTACCCGCCGGCGAAGTTCTACGGCAGCGACGATGGTGACCTGGCCCTTGCTGCAGACCCTGCCCATATTTATCGCCTGCCTTGGGCCGATGATGGGCTGGCCTTGGCGATTTGCGATGCCAATGAGCTGACCGGCAGCCCGTCAGGCTTGTCCACCCGTGGCCTGCTCAAGGCCGTCATCGCCCGTTACGCCTCCCTGGGCCTGGCGCCGGTAGTGGCGACCGAACTCGAGTTCTTCGTGTTCGCCCCCAACAGTGATCCGCTTCAGCCTTTCTTGCCGCCCCTGGGTAACGATGGCCGCCGCGAGCTTGGCCATTCGGCGTTCAGCGTCAGCTCCAACAACGGCCTGCGGCCATTCTTCGCCGAGGTGTACCAGTGCATGGCGGCCTTGGGCTTGCCGCGTGACACCTTCATGCACGAGATGGGTGTCAGCCAGTTCGAGATCAACCTGCTGCACGGCGATCCGCTGTTGCTGGCCGACCAGACCTTCCTGTTCAAGCACCTGCTCAAGGAAGTGGCACTCAAGCATGGCCTGACCGTGGTCTGCATGGCCAAGCCATTGGCCAGAACACCGGGCAGTTCCATGCATATCCATCAGAGCCTGGTGCAGATCGACACGGGGCGTAATGTGTTCAGCGATGACCAAGGGCAGCCGACCGAAACCTTCTACCACTTCATCGGCGGCTTGCAGGCTTGCATGGCCGATTTCACCGCGCTGTTCGCGCCCAACGTCAATTCCTATCAGCGCCTGTGTCACCCCTATGCGTCGCCGAACAATGCCTGCTGGTCCGAGGACAACCGTGCCGCGGGCCTGCGCATTCCTGCCAGTGCGCCGGTGGCGCGGCGGGTTGAGAACCGCTTGCCTGGGGCGGACGCCAACCCTTACCTGGCCATCGCGGCGAGCCTGGCCGCAGGCCTGCATGGCATCGAGCAACGTCTGCAGCCGACGCCAGCGATTCAGGGTGAGTTCGAGGTGCCCGAGTCCTTGAGCCTGCCGTGCACGCTGCATGCCGCGCTGCAACGGCTCAAGCGCAGCGCTCTGGCGCGGGAGTTGTTCGGCGGCGAGTTCATCGACGGTTACCTGGCCACCAAGACCCTGGAGCTGACGGACTTCTTCGATGAGATCACGCCGTGGGAGCGGCGGGTGTTGGCAACACAGGCCTGAACGCGACACAACCACGACTGGACACGCCGCTGACCAGGTATTTCGCCGTCAGGGGCCTGCGCTGTGGTTGATTTGCTTTTATGCTTGCCTGCATGCCAATGCCACCTGACCAGGGAGCTAGACGGGAAGTATGCGTAATATCTGGAAGCCGTTTCAGTCGCTGTATTTCGCTGCCTTGATGATGCTGATCGGCTCCGGCCTGCTCAGTACCTACCTGGCGCTGCGCCTGGCGGCCGATCATGTCGACAGCCTGTGGGTCGGTGCGCTGATGGCGGCCAACTACTTCGGCCTGGCTGTGGGGGGCAAGGTCGGTCACCGGCTGATCGGTCGGGTGGGTCATATTCGTGCCTACGCCACCTGCGCCGGTATCGTCGGTGCCGCGGTGCTAGGCCACGGATTGACCAGTTGGCTGCCAGTTTGGGTCGGGCTGCGGATGATCGTCGGCCTGGGCATGATGTGCCAGTACATGGTGATCGAGAGCTGGCTCAACGAGCAGGCAGAGGCCAAACATCGTGGCGCGGTGTTCAGTGGCTACATGATCGCCTCCTACCTGGGGTTGGTGCTCGGCCAGTTGATTCTGGTAGTCCACCCGCAACTCGGGCCGGAGCTGCTGATGCTGGTCGCCATGTGCTTTGCTCTGTGCCTGGTGCCGGTTGCGATGACCCGGCGGATTCACCCGGCACCCTTGCGTCCGGCACCGATGGAGCCGAAGTTCTTCATCAAGCGGGTGCCGCAATCACTGAGCACGGTGTTGGGCTCGGGCCTGATCGTAGGCTCCTTCTACGGTCTGGCGCCGCTCTATGCATCCAGCCAGGGGATGTCCACCGAGCAGATCGGTCTGTTCATGGGTAGCTGTATCTTTGCGGGGCTGGTGGTGCAGTGGCCATTGGGCTGGTTGTCGGACCGCTACGACCGTGCGGTGCTGATCCGCAGTGTCGCGGTGGGGCTGGCGTTGGCCTCGGCGCCACTGGCCATCATGCCCAGCGTGCCGCTGGAGTTGCTGTTTGGCATCGGCTTCTTGATTTCGCTGTTGCAGTTCTGCCTGTATCCGCTGGCGGTGGCGTTTTCCAATGACCACGTCGAAAGCGAGCGACGGGTTTCGTTGACCGCCATGCTGCTGGTCACCTATGGCGTGGGCGCTTGCATCGGGCCGCTGGCGGCAGGTGTGCTGATGAAAGTGCTGGGTGCGCAGATGCTCTATGCCTTCTTCGCGTTTTTCGCGCTGGTGCTGGTGTGGCGTATTCGGCCGAAAGCGGTCACTGGTCTGCATCAGGTGCAGGATGCGCCGCTGGGTCACGTGGCGATGCCAGCGGCAGGTTCGCCATTGTCCGCGGCGCTTGACCCGAGGGTGGATGAGCAGACCGTGCAGGATGTGATGCAGACGCCAGTGGCGGCAGAGGACACCGAGGAGGAACAGGCGCCAGCGGCAAACGGTGTCAAGCCTGAGGCGGAGGTGGATAGGTCGGTTTGAAGCCGCATGTGCCCGCCGGAAACGCGCGCTGCCGCCGGCGGGTCATAGGCTCAGGAGACCTTGATGTTGTGCAGGTGGAATTTCAGTATTTCACCGTCCATCTGCCCGGCATTGAGAAACCAGTGGCGCAGATGCGGGGTGCTTCTTCTGTAGATGCTCTCGACTTGCGCCACTCTGTGGCCGTTCCTGTCGCGCAGGTAGAACGCTATGTTTTCGGCGTTCTGGATATCACCATCCCAAGCCTGGAGTGTTTCGATCTTCCATATCGGCTGAAGAGCGGGCAGGAGGTTGGCAGGATTCAGCGCGTCAATGACTCTCCCTATCACGTGAGTGCCGTATAAACCCAACCAGCCGTTCTTGTTCTGTTCGAGTCTCGCGCCCGCATATTGCCATGTGTCTGCGCAATTGACTCGGTAATGGATGCGGTCATTCTTTTTCTCGATGAACAGGAATTGGAACACGATCGGCTTGAAGCTCAAGGTCGCGCCTCGGCGGTCTTCGGTGCATAGCCAGCCTTCCTGATCGGCGGAAAAACGCGGATCCGCAGCCAGCGGCGTCTCGACTACTCCCACTCGGCCATACTGGCAGTGCAGTTCGGCGGTAAATGTGCGTTGCAACATTGTTTGTCCTCGTCTGAGCGCGCCCAGGTCAAGCGCGACGCAAGCCACACTAAGCAGGCAGTCACTTGCCGGTAACTCGGAAACGTTGCTGTTGCGAGGGAAACGAAAACGCCACCCATGGGGTGGCGTTCGTCGATGATGCGGGGCAATCAGTAGTCGTCTTTATCGAACCGTCGCGCTTCACGCTGCAGCTGGTAGACGAAACTTTCAATCTTGCGTTGTGCCTGGCCGTTGAGGTTGTGGAAACGTACACCGGCGAAGGTGGTGTTGATCCGCTCCTCGAAGTGCAGGTGGCGCAACTCGACCATGGTGTCCACCAGGCCCAGTGGGTTGCCGGCCTTGAAGCGCTCGTACACCTGGCCCAGTTGCAGGCGTTCCGATACATCGCCGTCAAAACGCAGCTTGCAGCCGGTGGCCGAGATATCCAGCAGTTTGCCACGCAGCGCGCCATTGCCCTTGAGGTGAGTGCCGTCCAGGATGACGTCGACCAGCTGCGACAGTTTCAGCGCTGCGCGGAAGGCATTGCGGCGCTGGTGGTAGGTCATCTCCGTTGGCAAGCCGCCGCGGTAGCAGCGGTGGCCATCGACTTCACTGATGCGCAGCGGGTGGTTGCATTCCCAGGCAATGCGCACGCCATCGTGGAAGCCTTCGACACGGAACGGTTCGCCGTTCTCGATGAATTTCTCGCCATCGCGCGGGATCATCTCATCCAGCGCCAGGACATCGCTGTCGCGGTCCACTTGCACTACGTAACTCTGGAATCGCTGGCTACGTTCATGGAAGGTGATGATCAGAGGATCATGGCTTTCCTGCAACTGGCGCAGGTTGGCCGCGATCTCCAAAGGCGTGGTCAGCACCTTTGGTGGCTGCGGAGCGTCGGTTTCATTGAACACGGGTTATCAATCTCCAGGCAAAAACGGCACACGCAAGTTACGGCATTTTGCCAGTATGTTCCGTGCCTTGATAGAACTAATCACACTTGGCTGAGCGCCCGGGGCTTGCTCATTGGCGAGGTGGTGCCACGGCTGTCGTAGAGGGACGGAGAGTCACCACCGTTGAGGATTCTGATCTGGTTGGCCGTGGTGTGTTGTTGCATCTGGATGATTCGGCCATTGGTCTCGTTGACCTTCTGGCAGGCATCGAGCAACTGGCTGAGCACCTCAAGCTGCTGCAGGATGAGATCGCCGTTGGGCGACTGTGCGGCCAAGGCCTGCACGCCTGCGCGGTCCGGGCTCAAGCCCAGGCTGGTGAGTAGCTGGTTGCGCCGCAGTCCCTGCTGTTCGAGCAAGACGATCAACGACTGTTTGCGGGCCAGAATGTGCTCCAGCACCATCATGTCACGGCCATGCAGGACAACGGCTTCCTTTTCGAGAAGGTCGAGCAGTTCCTGCGTGGGTGCGATGTCGTCTTCGATCAGTTGCAGCAGAGTGATGTCGTGCATGGCTAACTCTTGGCCTTTATTAGCGTCCGTGAAGTCAGCGCGCCGTAAGGTTAGCGCTGAGCTTCGAAATCAAGCAGTTTGCTGGCGACCCGGCCGGCATCGACCTGGTAGCTGCCATCTGCGATCGCCTGTTTCAACTGGGCCACACGGGCGCTGTTGACTTCAGGTTGATCGCGCAGCTTGTCGCTGATCTTCTGCAACTGCTGAGCCTCTTGGCTGAGGTGTACCGCTTCTCCGCTGGCGCTGGCGCTTTTCGGCGCTTCATTGGTTTCGCCGGTTTTGTCGGCGTTGCCGGACGCGGTGTTGCCGCGCACGCCGCCCGTTATGGACGGAGAGTTATTCAAACGACTGAAGTCGATGACCATGATCAGAAACCTCTGGGTATTTGGACGCTTGCCTTGTTTTCGGCCAACCTCAAAGAAACTTTAGGCACAAATGCATAGCCGCCTGTCAGCAAGCTCGCGAACCCGTTTTCTGACACAGTTTAGGAAATGCGGTTCCCTACTGCCAGCCCATTCTACATGGCTACCTCCACCTGGCCCGGGCCTGTGACCCGTGCCTTGACCACCCGTTTGGAATTCAGGTTGCGGATGCGGATCTGTTCGCCGATGCCGCCCTTGGTGAGGGCTTCGCCCGGCATGCGCACGCTCAGGGTGCCGCTGCGCGCAACGATCACCACGTGGTCGCCCTTGCGCACCACCTCAGCCTGTTCAAGGTGCTGGGGGGTAAGGACTTGATCGAGCACGGTGGGGCGCAGCACTTTCATCTCCAGCGCCTGGTCGAGTTCGGTGAGAAAGCCCTGGCTGAGCGTGCCAACGTCGCGTTCGCGCAGGGCTACATCCCCCTCACCGACCGTACTGCCGCGCTTGAGCGGGCGAGTGACCACCACGACATCGCGGTACAAGCGCACGGTGGCCGGCACGAACACCGTCCATGGCGCGCTGCCATCGCAGCGTACCCGCACCGTCACCCGGCCCAGCGGCTGCGCCGGGCTCTCCAGCGAGGCGTCCAATTGCTGGCTGCACAGCGGCATGCGCAGGCGTGGGTCGAGCGAGTTGACCTGGATCTCGTAGCGGCCCACGGTCTGGGTCGTGGCCAGGTAATCCTCGACGGTAAATTCAAGAAACCCTTGGGTGACACCGATAAGCTGTTCAGGCAAGGTGAACGCGTCCGCCAGCGTACGAGCGCCGGGTGCCAACAGGCACAGCGCGGCGAGCGTGCTGCTCAGTAGGCGGGTCAATCGTCGGAAAAATGTCGTTTTCGTGTACATGGCACTCAAAAAAGCAAAGCCCGTGCCGACTCTGTGCATAGGCTGACAAGTAAAGGAGTCTGGCATGGCTGGTGTTATGGATTCGGTCAACCAGCGCACGCAACTGGTGGGGCAGAATCGCCTGGAATTGCTGTTGTTCCGCCTCAACGGCGAGCAACTCTACGGCATCAATGTATTCAAGGTCAGGGAGGTGCTGCAGTGCCCGGAGCTGACCTTGCTGCCCAAGTCCCACCCGGTGGTGCGTGGTGTGGCCAATATTCGCGGGGCGACCATCCCGATCCTCGACTTGTCGATGGCGACCGGGTTGCCCGGCCTCAAGGAAGAGACGCGCAACAGTTTCGTGATCATCACCGAGTACAACACCAAGACCCAAGGGTTCCTGGTGCACTCGGTAGAGCGCATCGTCAACATGAACTGGGAGGAGATCCACCCGCCACCCAAGGGGACCGGCCGTGATCACTACCTGACAGCGGTCACGCGGGTGGACAACCGCATGGTCGAGATCATCGATGTGGAGAAGGTGCTGGCCGAGGTGGCTCCGTCGTCCGAATCGGTGTCCGCCGGGGTGATCGATGCCGAAGTGCAGGACAAGGCCGTGCTGCTGCGGGTGCTCACCGTCGACGATTCGTCGGTGGCGCGCAAGCAGGTCAGCCGCTGCTTGCAGACGGTCGGTGTCGAAGTGGTGGCGCTCAACGATGGTCGTCAGGCCCTGGATTACCTGCGCAAGCTGGTGGACGAGGGCAAGCGGCCGGAAGAAGAGTTCCTGATGATGATCTCGGACATTGAAATGCCGGAAATGGACGGCTATACGCTGACTGCGGAGATTCGCAGCGACCCGCGTATGCAAAAATTGCACATCGTCCTGCATACTTCGCTGTCCGGGGTGTTCAACCAGGCCATGGTGAAGAAAGTCGGTGCCGATGACTTCCTGGCCAAGTTCAAGCCGGATGACCTTGCCCAGCGCGTGGTCGACCGGATCAAGGCAACGCATTGAAGCAGCCGGGGGCCAGCTCCCGGCACCAGTGATTGAAAAGAGGCGGCAGTAGTGTCTACGGGTAATTTGGATTTCGAACAGTTCCGGGTATTCCTGGAGAAAGCCTGTGGCATCCTGCTGGGCGAGAATAAGCAGTATCTGGTCTCCAGCCGTCTCAACAAGCTGATGGAGCAGCAGGGCATCAAGAGCCTGGGCGAGCTGGTGCAGCGTATTCAGACGCAACCGCGCGGCGGCCTGCGCGAGCAGGTGGTCGATGCCATGACCACCAACGAGACCTTGTGGTTTCGCGACACCTATCCATTCGAAGTGTTGAAGAACAAGGTGGTTCCGGAGTTCATCAAGGGCAACCCGGGCCAGCGCTTGCGCATCTGGTCGGCAGCCTGTTCGTCGGGGCAGGAGCCTTATTCCATCTCGATGGCGCTGGACGAATTCGAGCGCAGCAACCTTGGGCAACTGAAGATGGGGGCGCAGATCGTCGCCACCGACCTGTCCGGTTCGATGTTGACCAACTGCAAGACCGGCGAGTACGACAGCCTGGCCATTGCCCGCGGCTTGTCTCAAGAGCGGCTGCAGCGTTACTTCGATACCAAGGGGCCGGGGCGTTGGGCGGTGAAGCCGGCCATTCGCAGCCGTGTCGAGTTCCGTTCGTTCAACTTGCTCGATAGCTATGCGGCTTTGGGCAAGTTCGACATCGTGTTTTGCCGCAACGTGCTGATCTACTTCTCGGCGCAGGTGAAGAAGGACATTCTGCTGCGGATTCACAGCACCTTGAAGCCGGGTGGGTATCTGTTCCTTGGTGCGTCCGAGGCTTTGAACGGGCTGCCGGACCATTACCAGATGGTGCAGTGCAGTCCGGGGATCATCTATCAGGCCAAGTGATCAGGTAGGGCGGGTGCTTGTCTTTGGATTTGCGGCGCCTGGTAGATCGAGCGCCGCCCGCGCGGCGCATCGCGAGCAAGGCTCGCTCCTACGTTTGTTTCGGGCCAGTTATGCCTGTGGGAAATGTGCGCGAACGCCTTGGCGCATGGCGCAATATCGAGGCGTACAAACAAGGCGGTCGCGCGCGCCTGTCATAGGCGTTACTGGCCGTAAACAAACGTAGGAGCGAGCCTTGCTCGCGATGCGCCGCGCGGGCGGCGCTCGATCTACCAGGCACCGCATCTCTCCCGACTAACCCTCGTCGCCCCGCCACCTCGCCTCTGACGTCAATTTTTTGTTTTGCCGCTTTTGCCGCCCGGCAATTGCCGCTCAGGCATCTTCAAGCGGAAGCACTTTGCCGCTTTTCTGGCATGCCGCCGCTGCCGAAAATCGCTTAAACCCCGCAAACATGGGCTTTACAAGGTTTGGCACAGCCCTTGCTATACCTTCGGCAACGACACTCCGGTCAACCTTCGAAGGTTTCCCCGACATGAGCATCAGTTTCGACAAGGCACTTGGCATCCACGAAAAGGCGCTGGGCTTCCGCGCCCAGCGCGCCGAAGTGCTGGCCAACAACATCGCCAACGCTGACACGCCCAACTACAAGGCGCGTGACATGGACTTCTCGTCGGTGCTTGCCGCCGAGAGCCAGAAGCAGCAAAGCGGCCGCTTCGCCATGGACCGTACCAACAGCCGGCACATCGAGGCCGAAGGCCTGACCATGGCGGACGACACCTTGAAGTACCGCACGCCCGACATGCCGTCGATCGACCAGAACACCGTGGACGCCCAGGTAGAGCAGGCGAACTACACGGAAAACGCCATGGGTTTCCAGGCCAGCTTCACCCTGCTCAACAGTAAATTCAAAGGGCTGGTTTCGGCCCTGCGCGGAGAGTAACCATGTCCCTGTCCAGTGTCTTCAACATCGCAGGCTCCGGCATGAGCGCGCAGAACACGCGTCTCAATACCGTGGCTTCCAACATCGCCAACGCCGAGACCGTCTCGTCGAGCATCGATCAGACTTACCGTGCACGCCACCCGGTGTTCGCCACCACTTTCCAGAGCGCGCAGAACGGTGCCAGCCAGTCGCTGTTCGAAGATCAGGGCGAAGCCGGGCAGGGTGTGCAGGTCAAGGGCATCATCGAAGACCAGAGCAATCTGGAGGCGCGTTACGAGCCTAATCACCCGGCGGCGAACAAGGACGGCTACGTCTACTACCCGAACGTCAATGTGGTCGAGGAAATGGCTGACATGATCTCCGCCAGCCGCGCGTTCCAGACCAACGCCGAGCTGATGAACACCGCCAAGAACATGATGCAGAAAGTGCTGACCCTGGGTCAGTGATAAGGAATCCAGACCATGGCAGTCGATAGCACCAGCGGTGTGAACCTCAATGACGTCATCGCGGCGTCCGGTGTCACCACCAGCAGCACCAACAAGAGCTCGGCGACCAGTTCGGCGACCGGAAACCAGACGCTGGGCAAGGATGCGTTCCTGCAGTTGCTGGTCACCCAGATGCAGAACCAGAACCCGCTGGACCCGCAGGACAACAGCGAGTTCGTCGCCCAGCTGGCGCAGTTCAGTAGCCTCGAAGGCATTACTTCGCTGAACGAGTCGGTCAGCGCCATCACCAGTGCCATGGCCTCGTCGCAGGCACTGCAGGCTTCCTCGCTGGTCGGTCGTTCGGTGATCGTGCAGAACGACAAGGCGATCGTCGATACCGCCGAAAGCTTCAACGCACAGTTCGTTGTGCCTCAGGCCATCAGTGAAGCGAAGATCACCATCACCGACAAGGATGGCAACACGGTCAAGACCATCGAGCTGGGTGAGCAGAAAGCCGGTTATGGCGACTTCATCTGGGATGGCACCAATGACAAGGGTGAGAAGGTCGACCCAGGCACTTACACCTTTGCCGCCACCACGACGGTGGACGGCCAGGCGGTGCAGATGAACACCTTGTTGCCAGCCAAGGTCACCAGCGTCAGCTTCAACACCACCGGCGAGATGGTGCTGAACCTGGCGGGTGTGGGCAAGGTTTCCCTGTCCGACGTACAAACCATCGGTATCTAAGGCCGACAGAACGGCAAAAAAAGGAGCAACAGCATGTCTTTCAATATCGGCCTTAGTGGTCTGTACGCAGCCAACAAGCAGCTGGACGTCACTGGCAACAACATCGCCAACGTCAACACCACGGGCTTCAAATCCTCCCGTGCCGAATTCGCCGACGTATACGCTGGCGCCAACCGTCTGGGTGTGGGCAAGAACCAGGTCGGTAACGGCGTGCGCCTGGCGGCGATCTCCCAGCAGTTCAGCCAGGGCGACGTCAACAACACCGGCAACGTGCTGGACATGGGTATCCAGGGTCAGGGTTTCTTCATCCTGTCCGACAACGGCGCGCGCGTTTACACCCGTGCCGGTGCCTTCCAGAACAGCAAAGACAACTACGTGATCACCTCGGACGGCCTGCGCCTGCAAGGCTATGCCGCCGATGAGAACGGCAACATCAAGCGTGGCGTGCTGACCGACCTGAAAATCGATACCTCATCGCTGGCGCCAAAGGCCACCACGCTGATCGATCAGGGTATCAACCTGAACTCCGAGGCAGACATCATCCCGTTGTCGACCGCCACGCCTGCTGGCCCGGTGTTCGACCCTGCCGATGACACCACCTACACCAAGTCGTTCCCGACCAAGGTGTACGACAGCCAGGGTAACGAGCACACCATGGAGCAGTTCTACCGCAAGACCGGTACGAACCAGTGGACCATGTACACCCTGATCGATGGTCGCAACCCGATGGATCCGAGCTCCGCCGACCCGCTGGAAGCGTCCATGACGTTCAATCCCGACGGTAGCGTGGCATCGATGACCACCGACCCGACGAGCATTCCGCCGGGTGCCTCGGCGGATGCCGAATGGGCTGTGACCAACAATACCTTCACTCTCAAGGGGTGGATCCCGGCAGCTAAAGACGCTGCGGGCAACTGGGCTTCCAACGGTTCGGCGGAAAACGCTGCCGGCATGCGTCTGTCGATGAACAGCACCACCTCGTACAACACTGAGACCGCACGTATGTCGCAGTCCCAGGACGGCTACGCCACTGGCATCCTGTCGAGTCTGTCGATCGACTCCAGCGGTGTGATGTTCGCCAGCTTCAGCAACCAGCAGTCTCGCGCCATCGGCCAGGTGGCGCTGGCCAGCTTCGCCAACGAGCAGGGGCTGCAGCAGATTGGTGGTACGCGCTGGACCGAGACTTACTCCTCGGGCATTCCGGGTATCGATTCGCCGAAAACCGGCACCCTGGGCAGTGTCGAATCCAACGCGCTGGAAGCCTCGAACGTCAACCTGACGCAAGAGCTGGTCGAGCTGATCAAGGCGCAGAGCAACTACCAGGCGAACGCCAAGACCATCTCCACTGAAAGCACCATCATGCAGACCATCATTCAGATGACCTGATGATGGTGTGTTGATTGGCTGGGGGTGGAATGAACAAGCTGGTCGTAGCGTTGATCGCGGCTTTTTGTCTGTACCAGGCCCAGGCTGGTACCGCGCCCTGGTGGCGTTGGGAAAGCCAGGCGGACGGGCGGCTGGTCTGTTCGCAATGGTCGCCCGGCGATGGCTGGAAGAAGTTTGCCGGCCCTTACACCAATGGCGGCTGCAGGGAGCCATAGGTGGGAGCGGGTTTACCCGCTCCCACGGCTCCCTGTTATGCAGGGGTGCTTGCCGGCGATCAGTCCGCGACAGGCAAACGCCTTTGCCGCCAGCGGCAACCCGGCGCCGGATAACCGGCGTCAGCACCCGCAGCCAATACCTCAAAAGCCCGTATTTACGGGCTTTTTCACGATTTCAGAAAGTTGGTTCGGAACTTGCTTTATAGCCTGCACAGCAACGGCGAGCGGCAAATGATCGCCAGTGCAGCGGAGGATGACTGTGGACAAGATGCTTTACGTGGCCATGACCGGTGCCAGCCAGAACGCGCTGGCGCAGAAGGCCCATGCCAACAACCTGGCGAACGTTTCCACCAACGGTTTCCAGCGTGACCTGGAGCAGGCGCGCTCGATGCCGGTGTTCGGTGACAGCTTTCCGGCGCGAGCGTTTGCCATGACCGAGCGCCCCGCGACCGACTTCAGCGAAGGGCCGATGGTCGAGACCGGGCGTGAGCTGGATGTGGCGGTGGCCGGCCAAGGCTTTATCGCCGTGCAGGCGCCGGATGGCAGCGAAGCCTATGTGCGCACCGGCAGCCTGAACATCGATGCACTGGGTGTGCTGCGTGCCGGCAACGGCATGCCGGTAATCGGCAATGGCGGCCCGATCGCCGTGCCACCAGAGCAGAAGGTGGAAGTGGGCGCCGACGGCACCATCAGCATTCGCGCCATGGGCGAGGACCCGCGGGTGATGGCTGAAGTCGACCGTATCAAGCTGGTCAACCCGGACACCAAAGGCCTGACCAAAGGCCTGGACGGCTTGATCCATACCCAGAACGGCCAGCCGGCCGACGCCGACGTCAATGTGCGCGTGGTGTCCGGTTTCCTGGAGGGCAGCAACGTCAACGCCGTCGAAGAAATGACCTCGGTGCTGGCGCTGTCCCGTCAATTCGAACTGCACGTCAAGATGATGAACGCGGCCAAGGAAGGCGATGAAGCCATGGCGCGTGTTTTGCAAATCGGCTAATCACTTTTGAACGGGTGCCGTAAAACAGGCGCACGAGGAGAATACTGATGCTTCCGGCTCTTTGGGTCGCTAAAACCGGCCTGTCCGCCCAGGACACCAACCTGACCGTCATTTCCAACAACCTGGCCAACGTCTCGACCACCGGCTTCAAGCGTGATCGCGCCGAATTCCAGGACCTGCTGTACCAGATCAAACGTCAGCCAGGCGCGCAGTCCACCCAGGACAGCGAGCTGCCTTCGGGCCTGCAGGTCGGTACCGGTGTGCGGATCGTCGGCACCCAGAAGAACTTCCAGACCGGCAGTCTGCAGACCACCGAAAACCCGCTGGATATCGCGGTCAACGGTCGTGGCTTCTTCCAGATCCTGCAGCCTGATGGCACCGTTTCCTACACCCGTGACGGTACCTTCCACCTGAACTCCGACGGCCAGGTCGTCAACGCCGATGGCCTGGCGCTGGAGCCGGCCATCGTCGTGCCGAACGATGCCCAGACCTTCACCGTTGGCCAGGACGGTACCGTGTCGATCACCACCGCCGGCAACCCTGCCGCGCAGGTCATCGGCAACATCCAGACCGCCGATTTCATCAACCCGGCTGGTCTGCAGGCGATGGGCAACAACCTGTTCCTGGAAACCGCTGCCAGCGGCGCGCCGCAGGTCGGTACCCCAGGCCTGAACGGCTTCGGCACCACCCTGCAGCAGACCCTGGAAAACTCCAACGTCAGCACCGTGGAAGAGCTGGTGAACATGATCACCACCCAGCGCGCCTACGAGATGAACTCCAAGGTCATCTCCACCGCCGACCAGATGCTGTCGTTCGTTACCCAGCAGCTGTAATTCCGGCTCCTGGTTCCTAGCTCCTAGTTCAGTTGCAGCATGAGGTAAGTGTCATGAATCGTTTGTTGTCCGTTTTCGCCCTGGGGGGGGCGGTGTTGATGGCAGGTTGTGTCGCTCCGACACCCAAGCCCAACGACCCGTACTACGCGCCGGTCCTGCCGCGCACCCCGTTGCCGGCAGCGGCCAACAACGGTTCGATCTACCAGGCGGGCTTCGAGCAGAACCTGTACAGCGACCGCAAGGCGTTCCGGGTCGGTGACATCATCACCATTACCCTCAACGAGCGCACCTCGGCCAGCAAGAACGCAGGTTCGCAGATCCAGAAGGACAGCAACGCCAACATCGGCCTGACTTCGTTGTTCGGCACCACGCCAAACACCAACAACCCGTTTGGCAGTGGCGACCTTTCGCTTGAGGCTGGCTACAGCGGCGAGCGCGCCACCAAGGGCGACAGCAAGGCCACCCAGGGCAACACCCTGACAGGTTCCATCACCGTCACCGTCGCCGAGGTATTGCCCAACGGCATCATCGCCGTGCGCGGCGAGAAGTGGATGACCCTGAACACCGGCGAGGAACTGGTGCGCATCGCCGGCATGGTCCGTGCCGACGATATCGCCACCGACAACACCGTGCCGTCGACCCGTGTGGCCGATGCGCGCATCACCTATTCGGGCACCGGTTCCTTCGCCGATGCCAGTCAGCCGGGCTGGCTGGATCGCTTCTTCATCAGCCCGCTCTGGCCTTTCTGAGTACGGATGACCATGTTCAACGTAAGGCAGCTGCTTGCCGCGACCCTGCTTCTGTCCTGTGCCTTCGGTGCCCATGCCGAGCGCCTGAAGGACATCGCCAGCATCTCTGGCGTGCGTTCCAACCAATTGATCGGTTACGGCCTGGTGGTGGGGCTCAACGGTACGGGTGACCAGACCACCCAGACACCGTTCACCCTGCAGACCTTCAACAACATGCTGTCGCAGTTCGGCATCAAGGTGCCGTCCGGTTCCGGCAACGTTCAGCTCAAGAACGTGGCCGCGGTGTCGGTGCACGCCGACTTGCCGGCGTTCGCCAAGCCTGGCCAGGTGGTGGATATCACCGTTTCGTCGATCGGTAACTCCAAGAGCCTGCGTGGTGGCAGCCTGCTGATGACCCCGCTCAAGGGTATCGACGGCAACGTCTATGCCGTGGCTCAGGGCAACCTGGTGGTGGGCGGCTTCGATGCCGAGGGGCGTGATGGTTCGAAGATTACCGTCAACGTTCCGTCGGCCGGTCGTATTCCTGGCGGCGCCACTGTCGAGCGGGCGGTGCCGAGCGGATTCAACCAGGGCAACAGCCTGACCTTGAACCTCAATCGCCCCGACTTCACCACCGCCAAGCACATCGTCGACAAGGTCAACGACCTGCTCGGCCCTGGCGTGGCCCAGGCGATAGATGGTGGCTCGGTGCGCGTCACCGCGCCGATGGACCCGAGCCAGCGTGTCGATTACCTGTCGATTCTCGAGAACCTGGAGATCGACCCAGGCCAGGCCGTGGCCAAGGTCATCATCAACTCGCGTACCGGTACCATCGTCATCGGCCAGAACGTCAAGGTTTCGCCAGCCGCCGTGACCCACGGCAGCCTTACCGTGACCATTACCGAAGACCCGATCGTCAGCCAGCCGGGGCCGTTCTCCAATGGCCAGACCGCCGTGGTGCCGCGCTCGAAGGTCAATGCGCAGCAGGAAGCCAAGCCGATGTTCAAGTTCGGCCCGGGCACCACGCTGGATGAGATCGTGCGTGCGGTGAATCAGGTGGGGGCTGCGCCCAGCGACCTGATGGCCATCCTCGAAGCATTGAAACAGGCCGGCGCCTTGCAAGCCGACCTGATCGTCATCTGAGGACGCCGCCTGATGAATGCCAAGGTTTCCAGCGGCGCCGACAGCGGTGCCTACACCGACCTCAACCGCCTCAACTCGCTCAAGCATGGCGATCGCGACAGCGACGCCAACGTGCGCAAGGTTGCCCAGGAGTTCGAGTCGCTGTTCATCAGCGAGATGCTCAAGGCGTCGCGCAAGGCCAGTGATGTGCTGGCTGACGACAACCCGATGAACTCCGAAACGGTCAAGCAGTACCGTGACATGTACGACCAGCAGTTGGCCGTGAGCATGTCCCGCGAGGGCGGGGGTATCGGTTTGCAGGATGTGCTGGTGCGCCAGCTGTCGAAGAACAAGGCCGCGCCGGCCAACACCAGCCCGTTCCCGCGCATCGAAGGCAATGCTCCGGCGTTGTGGGGCAACAAGGTGGCTGAGCCTGTGCACGCGACCCAGTCGACCGCCACGCGCAACGATGTGGCCGCGCTCAACTCGCGGCGTCTGGCGCTGCCGAGCAAGCTCACCGATCGCCTGCTGGCCGGTATCGTGCCTTCTACCGGCAACGCTGCGGCAACCACCAACACCGCTGCAGTGCCAGCCCGGGAAGGACAGGTGGTGGCGGGCGCTGCGCAGACCTTTGCCGCACCCGAGCGCGGTACGCGCATCCTGGGTCGTGCCGTGGCGCAGCCGCCGCTGGCGCCGAAGAAAGCCTTCGCCGACAGCGATGCGTTCGTGGCCACCATGCTGCCGATGGCCGAGCAGGCCGCCAAGCGCATCGGCGTCGACCCGCGTTACCTGGTCGCCCAGGCCGCGCTGGAAACCGGTTGGGGCAAATCGGTCATGCGCAACAGCGACGGCACCAGCAGCCACAACCTGTTCGGCATCAAGGCGACCGGCAGCTGGGAAGGTGGCGAGGCGAGGGCGATCACCAGCGAGTTTCGTGACGGCAAGTTCGTCAAGGAAACGGCGGCGTTCCGTTCCTATGACTCCTACCAGGACAGTTTCCATGACCTGGTCAGCCTGCTGCAGAGCAATTCCCGCTATCAAGAAGCGGTGAAGTCGGCCGATAAGCCAGAACAGTTCGTGCGAGAACTGCAGAAGGCCGGTTACGCCACCGACCCGGATTACGCCAGCAAGATCTCGCAGATCGCAAGACAGATGAAGTCGTACGAGAGCTATGCGTCGCTCGGTACTACAACACAACTTTAAAGGTAGGAAACCATGGCGAGTTTGATCAACATTGGCATGTCGGGGCTGTCGACCTCCATGGCGGGCCTGCATACCACCGGCAACAACATCGCCAACGCCGATGTCGCCGGTTACTCGCGCCAGCAGAATGTTCAGCGCTCCAGGGGTTCGCTCCAGGAAGGCCAGGTGTTCATGGGCACCGGGACAACGCTGGCGGATGTGCGTCGGGTGTACAACGCCTTCCTGGATGCGCAGTTGCAAACCGCCACGTCGCTCAACAGCGACAGCACCGCCTACCTGAACCAGGTCACGCCGCTCAACAACCTGTTGTCCGACAGCAATACCGGTATCACCGGAGCGCTGACCAACTTCTTCTCCGCCCTGCAGAGCGCCGCCAACAAGCCGACCGAAGACGCTTCCCGCCAGCTGTTGCTGAGCAACGCCGACGCGCTGGCCAACCGTTTCAACAGCCTGGCCGCGCAGTTCAAGGAGCAGAACAGCAACATCAACGGCAGCCTCAGCTCGATGACTGCCCGGATCAACGAGCTGACCTCCAGCATCGCGCAGTACAACGACCAGATCTCCAAGGTCTCGGCGGCCAGTGGTCAGCCGAACGACCTGCTCGACCAGCGCAACGAAGCGGTGCGCCAGCTCAACGAGCTGGTGGGTGTTCAGGCCGTAGAGCGTGACGGCAACATCGACGTCTACCTGAAGAACGGCCAATCGCTGGTGCTGGGCAAGACCACCAACAAGATGAGCGCCGAACCCAGCGCTACCGACCCGAGCCAGTACGCGATCAAGCTCGATCGTGGTAGCACCACCATGGACGTCACCAGCAGCGTCACCGGTGGCGAAATGGGCGGTCTGCTGCGCTACCGCAGCGAGACCCTGGCGCCGGCCATGAACGAACTGGGCCGCATCGCGCTGGTGGTGTCGCAGCAAATCAACTCGCAGCTGGGCCAGGGCATCGACAAGAACGGTGAGTTCGGTGCGGCGCTGTTCAACGACCTGAACAGCGACAAGGCCATGTCCGCGCGCAGCATCGCCAAGGTCGGCAACGCTGGCTCCGCTTCCCTGAGCGTGGCCATCCGCGATACCGGCAAGCTGAGCACCAGTGACTATCAGGTGACCTTCGTCGGCCCGACCGCAGACAAGTACCAGGTCAAGAAGCTGCCTGACGGCACTGACATGGGCACCTACAGCACCAACGACGACCCGGCAGCGGTGATCGATGGCTTCAGCATCGACCTCAAGAGCGGTACTGCGGCGGTGGGCGATAGCTTCAAGATCACCCCGACCCGCAATGCCTCGGCGGAAATCGACGTGGTGCTCACTGATGCCAAGCGCCTGGCACTGGCCGCGCCGCTGACCGCCACCTCTGGCAGTGGCAATACCGGTACCGGTGTGATCACCCAGCCAGTACTGACCTCGGTGCTGGACATCGCCGACCCGGCCCAGCGCCTGGAGCTGCAGACCGGTATCAAGTATTCCACGCCGGTGCGCCTGGTGTTCGGCGACGAAACCACCTCGCCGCAAACCTATGAAGCGTTCGATGCCAAGGGCAACAGCATTGGCACCGGCACCTTCATTCCGGGGCAGAACAACACCCTGAAATTCGACGTGCCGATGGTCGATTCGTCGGGCAACCCGATCACTGACGGCAGTGGCGTGCAGAAGACTTTCAGCTTCGAGATGGATGTCGCCGGCTCGCCCAAGGATGGTGATAGCTTCACCGTGTCGCTGACCGGTGCAGGCTCATCGGACAACCGCAATGCGCTGTCCCTGCAGGAACTGCAGACCAAGCAGACCGTGGACATCGGTTCGACCAAGGGCATCAGCATCACCGATGCCTACGGCAAACTGGTGGAGAGCGTAGGTGCACAGGCCAAGCAGGGCCAGATGGACAGCGAGGCGACCGGCGTGATCCTGACCCAGGCAGCCGGTGCCCGTGACTCCTTGTCCGGCGTGCAGCTGGATGAAGAGGCCGGCAACCTGGTCAAGTACCAGCAGTACTACACCGCCTCTTCGCAGATCATCAAAGCTGCGCAAGAAATCTTCAGCACCCTGATTGCTGCGCTTTAAGGAGTATTGAACCATGCGTATTTCCACGGCCCAGTTCTACCAGTCGAGCGCGGCAAACTACCAACGCAACTATTCCAACCTGATCAAGACCAACGAAGAAGCCAGCTCTTTCGTTCGGGTCAATACCGCTGCCGATGATCCGGTGGGTGCCGCGCGTCTGCTGCAGCTGGGTAACCAGGCCGACATGCTGGCGCAGTACAAGACCAACGCGACCAACATCACCAACTCGCTGAACCAGGCCGAGACTACCCTCGATTCGATCAACACGATTCTGACGCGGGTGAACGAGTTGGCGCTCGAGTCGGGCAACGCCGGCTATACCGACACCGAGCGCAAGGCCAAGGCGGCCGAGCTGGGTCAGCTGGAAGATCAATTGTTGAGCTTGATGAACAGCCGTGACGAGAACGGCCAGTATCTGTTCGCCGGCTCCAGGACCGACACCGCGCCGTTCGTGCGCAATGCCGATGGCTCATACACCTACCAGGGCGACCAGACTCAGCAGGAACTGCAAGTCGGCGACATGCTCAAGATGGCAGGCAACAGCACCGGCTACAGCGTGTTCGAGCAAGCCCTGAACACCAGCCGTACCGAAACCAGCCTGACTTCCCCGGCGGTGGACGACGGCCGCGTGAAACTGTCCAACGGCCAGGTGTCCGGCAGCGTTACCTACAACGACCGCTTCCGCAGTGGCCAGCCGTACACCGTTACCATGCTCAGCAGCACCCAGTTCAGCATCACCGACAGCCTGGGCAACGATGTGACCGCCGAAGCCACCCAGGGCGGTACCTTCGACCCGAACACCGCGGGTGGGTCGATGATCAGCTTCCGTGGCGTGGACCTGCGCCTGAACATCAACCTGCAGGATGGCGACGTGCCGGATGCAGCGGTGGCGGGCCATACCTTCACCCTGCAAAGCAAGCCCGACACCATTACCGCCACCCGTAGCCCAGGCAACCCGTCGAGCGCCCAGGTGTCCTCGGTCAGCATCACCGACCCGGCCAAGTACAAGGCGATGTTCCCGAACGGCGGTGCGGTGATCAAGTTCACCAGCGCCACGGACTTCGAGCTGTATGCCCAGCCGTTGACTGCCGACAGCCGTCCGGTGGCCAGTGGCACCATGGCGGGCAACGTCGCTTCGGCCGCGGGTGTGGACTTCACCTTCACTACCACGCCCGCGCAGCAGTCCGGTGACCAGTACATGGTCAATGTCGACAACCACCAGACCCAGAACGTGCTGGATACCGTGGCCCAGTTGCGTGCGGCGTTGAGCAAGCCGATCGACGGCGACAACGCGGCCAGCCAGCAACTGCGTGCCGACCTGGATTCGGCCATCGCCAACATCCAGAGTGGCCAGGACCAGCTCGCCCGGTCGGTCACCGATATTGGTGCGCGGGGCAAGGCGCTGGAAATCCAGCAAAACACCAACGAGAGCCTGGGCATCGCCAATACCACCACGCAATCGTCGATCCGCGACTCCGACCCGGCCACCGTGCTGGTGCGTCTGACCCAGCAGCAGACCATGCTCGAAGCTTCGCAGGCGGCGTTCGCGCGAGTCAGCCAACTGAGCCTGTTCAACGCCATCAGTTGATTACGCCCTTCGCCTTCTGCGCCAGCCCGCTACGGGTGAGCGCAGAAGGCGCGTTGTTCTTCCCGTGTTGTCGACTGTTCTGAATTTCCCGCGGGCAGTCATCGGTCGAGAGATTCCCCCGTGAACCCAGCCCCCCTAGTCAGCCTCGTCATCCCCGCCTGCAACCCCGATTACTTCCGTGCAGCCCTGGTCAGTGCCCTGGCCCAGGACTACGACAACCTCGAAGTCATCGTCTGCGATGACAGCCGTGGGTCGCAGATCGAGGCGGTGGT
Organism: Pseudomonas sp. Teo4; assembly: GCF_034387475.1. Classification (NCBI taxonomy): domain Bacteria; kingdom Pseudomonadati; phylum Pseudomonadota; class Gammaproteobacteria; order Pseudomonadales; family Pseudomonadaceae; genus Pseudomonas; species Pseudomonas sp. Teo4. The sequence continues at coordinate 3,217,468 of NZ_JAXCIL010000001.1, read as the reverse complement.
CGAGGAGCTGCGCAGTCTTGCGCGCCACCCGCTGATTTATGTGCGCAACCTGCAGCCGCTGGGTTTTGTCGGGAACCTGCAGCTTGGGCTTGAGCAAAGCCAAGGCGACTACATCAAGTTCCTCTGCGATGATGACCGCTTGATGGCCGACTGCGTGTCCAGCCAGGTGCGCCTGTTCCAGGCCCATGGCGATGTCAGCCTGGTCACGGCCAGACGCCATCTGGTGGATGGCGAAGATCACATTCTGCCGCAGCGTTTGGAGACCAGCCCGGTTACCTATGGCGACACGCTGTTCAATGGCGACGACCTGCTGGACTTCTTCGAGACTCGCCAGCTCAACTTCATCGGCGGGCTGAGCAGCGTGCTGCTGCGCGCCAGCGACCTGCGCGAATTGCTGCCGGCGCTGGCACCGGGTTTCGTGGCCATGCTCGATTTCGTGTTGTTCGTGTGCCTGCTGCGTCGTGGGCACTTGGGCGTGACTGCCGGGGTGCATTGTGTCGAGCGGGTTCATCCCGGCCAACTGCGTCGCCAGGACGAGGTGAAGGCTGCGGCCGTCAACGAAGCGCAGCATCTGCGTGACATGTTCGCGGCTCGCACTGCCGAACGTGAACCGTTCTCCGGCTGGGTGCGGGTGCAGATTCTTCAGGGTGATGAACGCGACACCCAGCGCACCTGGGAGAACCTGTTCCTGGTCCATACCCTGCGCTGCCTGCAGGCGATCCAGGAGTCTCACGTCGGCAGCGACAGTGACAGTTTTTCCGAGCTTTACGGCAAATGGCTGGCCTGCCGCCAGGACCCATTGGTGCTGGCGCGGTTGATGCGCCTGAGCGAACACTGGCCAACGCGTCCGCGCATCGTGCCGGTGGTGATCGATCGTATGGGCGATGCACAGGCCTTGCAAGTGACCTTGGACAGCATTGCCCGCCAGGCCTATGGCGCAGACGCGACCTTGGTGCTGTCCAGTGCGCCGAAGGCTGTCGGCCTTGATGCCCGTGTGATCAGCCAGCCATTGCAGGCTGACTGGGCCGAGCAACTGAACGCGGTGGTCGAGCAACTGGACGGGGTGGATTGGATCTACCTGTTGCGCGCCGGCGACCGGCTCAATGCCTTCAGCCTGATGCTGCTGGCTGAGCGCGTAGTGTCGCGCCCGCAGATCGCCTGCTGCTATGGCGATGAGGGCGGCCTGCGCGACGGAGAGTCGGTTGAGCCGGTGTTCAAGCCCGACTTCAACCTCGACCTGATGCGCGGTTACCCTTACACCGGTCGCATGTTGGCCTACTCCCGCGAGGCCATCCAGGCGTTGGGCGGGTTTGCCGCCGGCTATCGCGAACTGGCGCCCCATGACCTGCTCTGGCGTCTGGTGGAAAGCCGTGGCCCGCAAACCATCGAACACATTCCGGAAGTCCTGGCTGAGAGCGCGTTCAGCTATGCCGCCTGGTTGTCCTCGGTGGAGGTGATCGAGGAAAACCCACAGGTACTGGATGCGCACCTCAAACGCCTGGGCATGGCCTATCGGCTGCAGAACAGCGGTGGGGCGATCAACCAGGTCCGCTACCTGCATGCCACGCAGCCACTGGTGAGCCTGGTGATCAGTGCCCAGGACCAGTTGCCGGCGCTTGAGCGCTGCCTGGAAAGCGTGCTGGAGAAAACCGCTTACAGCCACTACGAAGTACTGATCGTCGATAACGCCAGCCAAGGTGCCGAGACCCATGCCTGGCTGGCTGCCCTGCAACAACTGGGCGGCGACAAGTTGCGGGTGCTGACGCTGGGTGAAGAGGCCAGCTTCGCCGCTGTGCAGAACCTGGCTGCGCAGCATGCCCGGGGTGAATACCTGCTGATGTTGAGCCCGTTCGCCGTGGTCACCGAAGCGGACTGGCTCGATGCACTGCTGAGCCATGGTCAGCGCCGTGAAGTCGGCGCGGTTGGCGCCAAGCTGTGCAACGCCCACGGTCTGGTTGCCCATGCTGGCGGGGTGCTGGGCCTGCGTGGTGCGGTGGGTTCGCCGTTCGTGGGTGAGCCGATGGAGGCGGGCGGTTACATGCAGCGCTTGCAAGTGGCGCAGAATTATTCGGTGGTCGGCGCCGATTGCCTGTTGGTGCGCAAGCAGCTCTTCCTTGAGTTGGGTGGGCTCAACGACAGCGTCTTCGACCTGGCCTTCAGCGATGTCGACCTCGGCCTGCGCCTGGGTGAGGCTGGTTATCTGGTCGTGTGGGCGCCGGATGCCCGGCTGGTGTTGGACCCGCCGCCACCGGTAGCGATCGACCCACAACGCGAAGCCGAACGCCAGGTGCGCCTGGCGGAGCAGCATGATGCGTTCTTCCGGGCCTGGATGCCGGTGGTCGCACGTGATCCGGCCTACAACATCAACCTGTCCCTGAACGGTTCCAGCTTCTGCCTGGACCCGGGTCTTAAGGCAGCCTGGACGCCATTTGTCAGTCGCCCGTTGCCCCATGTGCTGGCCTTGCCGATGAACAAGACGGCGGTCGGGCATTACCGGGTGATTCAGCCGCTGGTGGAGCTGGAGAAGGCCGGTTGGGTAACCCAGCAGCAGTATTTCGAGATTCCGACCAGCGTCGAGTTGGAGCGTTGCTCCCCTGATGTGGCGATCTTGCAGGGGCGTTATACCGAAGGTTTCGTGAAGGAGATCGAACGGCTCAAGACGTTCTCCAAGGGCTTCTGCATCTACGAGCTGGACGACTACGTGATAAACGTGCCGAAGAAGAACGGCCACCTCAAACATACGCCGAAGGACCTGGAAAAATCACTGCGCCGAGGTATCGAGCGCTGTGACCGGCTGGTGGTTTCGACCCAGGCCCTGGCGGATGCATTGCACGACACTCACAGCGATATCCGGGTGATGCCGAACATGCTGGCCGAGCAACTGTGGACCAGCTTGCGCAGCCAGCGCCGCACGTCGCGCAAGCCGCGGGTGGGTTGGGGTGGTGGCACCAGCCATACCGGCGACCTGGAAGTGATCGCCGAGGTGGTCAAAACCCTGGCGAACGAGGTCGAATGGGTGTTCTTCGGCATGTGCCCGCCGGCGTTGCGGCCTTACGTCAGCGAGTTCCATCCACCGGTGTCGCTGGAGCTGTACCCGGCCAAGCTCGCCAGCCTGAACCTGGATCTGGCCCTGGCGCCGCTGGAGTTTCACATCTTCAACGACTGCAAGAGCAACCTGCGCTTGCTGGAGTACGGGGCCTGCGGCTACCCGGTGATCGTCACCGACACGCGTGCCTACGAAGGCTACCTGCCGTGCACGCGGATCAAGACCAACAGCACGGCCGAGTGGCTGGAGGCGATTCGCATGCACCTGGCCGACCCGGACGAAAGTTTCCGTCAGGGTGACCGCTTGAAGCAGGAAGTGCTGCGTGACTATGTGCTGCGTGAAGAGCATGTGCAGCATTGGTACAGCGGCTGGATGCCGAGCTGACCGATCCCCACCGTGAGTGGCGGGTGCCTTGGCACTTGCCGCTCGCTCACAGGCCTTGATGAAAAACACCATCTGGCGCGTTTCCTGCAAGCCCCCCGTCATATCGCCATAAATCGTGCAGCCACACGACCCATGGCCGGTGACGAACAAGAGGGGACTACATGAAGGCGGTAATTCTGGCGGGTGGACTGGGCACGCGTATCAGCGAAGAGTCCCACCTCAAGCCCAAACCCATGATCGAAATCGGTGGAAAGCCAATTCTCTGGCACATCATGAAGCAGTACTCGGCCCACGGCATCCACGATTTCGTGATCTGCCTGGGCTACAAGGGGTACGCGATCAAGGATTTCTTCGCCAACTATTTCCTGCACACCTCGGACGTCACCTTCGACATGCGCGCCAATCGCATGGACGTGCACCAGAACTACAGCGAGCCATGGCGCGTCACCTTGGTCGATACCGGTGAGGAGACCATGACCGGTGGCCGCCTGCGCCGTGCGGCGCGCTACCTGGAGGGTGAAGATGCCTTCTGCTTCACCTACGGTGACGGCGTCTCGGACCTGAACATCGGCGCCCTGGTCGATTTCCACTTGGCCCACGGCAAGCTTGCCACCGTCACTGCGGTACAGCCCCCAGGTCGCTACGGTGCGCTGGCACGCGACGGCGACCGGGTCTGTGGTTTCGTCGAGAAGCCACGCGGCGACGGCGGCTGGATCAACGGGGGCTTCTTCGTGCTCTCGCCCAAGGTGCTCGGCTACATCGACGACGACCAGACCTCCTGGGAGTCCGAGCCGCTTGCGCGCCTGGCTGCCGAGTCGCAGCTGCACGCCTTCCAGCATGATGGCTTCTGGCATCCGATGGACACGCTGCGCGACAAGAACCACCTGGAAAACCTCTGGCAAAGCGGGGAGGCCCCATGGAAACAGTGGGCCTGAACCCGGCGTTCTGGCAGGGCAAGCGTGTCCTGCTGACCGGCCACACCGGTTTCAAGGGCAGCTGGCTGGCGCTCTGGCTGCGTGAGCTGGGGGCGCAGGTCACAGGCTTCGCCCTGGACCCAGGTACCGAGCCAAGTTTGTTCGCGCTGGCCCAGGTCGGCAACGGCATCAGCGACGTGCGCGGCGATCTGCGTGACCTGGGGGCGCTGCTGGAGGTGGTGGCCGAAGTTCAGCCTGAGATCGTCCTGCACCTGGCGGCGCAGCCGCTGGTGCGAGAGGCCTATCGTGACCCATTGGGCACCTATTCCAGCAATGTCATGGGCACCCTCAACCTGCTTGAGGCCGTGCGCCAGGTCGGCGGCGTGAGTGCCTGCGTGCTGGTGACCACCGACAAGGTCTATGCCAACCAGGAGTGGCCTTGGCCGTACCGCGAAAACGAAGCCCTTGGCGGGCACGACCCCTATAGCAGTAGCAAGGCCTGCTGCGAGCTGCTGGCGCAGTCCTATGCCGCTTCGTTCTTCCCGGCGGCCAAGTACGCCGAACACGGCTTGGCCCTGGCGACCGCGCGCGCCGGCAACGTGCTGGGCGGTGGCGACTTCGCCGCCGATCGCCTGGTCCCCGACGTGCTCAAGGCCTGGTCGGCTGGTGAGCCGGTGACCCTGCGCTATCCGCAAGCCGTGCGCCCCTGGCAGCACGCCCTGGAACCGCTGGCCGGTTACCTGCTGTTGGCCGAGCGCTTGTACCAGGAAGGCCCGGCCTATGCCGGTGCCTGGAACTTCGGCCCGGGCGAACAAGACATGTGCAGCGTCGGCGAAGTGGTCAATTACCTCGCCCGGCAATGGCCTGCTGCGCCGGGTCTGCAAGTCGAGCCAAGCGAGCTGCACGAAGCCGGCCTGCTGCGCCTGGACAGCTCCCGCGCCCGTCAGGTGCTGGGTTGGCGCACGCGCTGGTCGCTGCACGAGTGCCTCAGGCACACCCTGGACTGGCACCTTGCCTGGCAACGCGGCGACAACATGCGTGCCTTCACCCTCGACCAGTTGAACCTGTACGCGGAGCTGTCGTGACTGATCTGTTGTTGCAAGTCTTGCCCCTCGACGGCCTGTTCAGCGTCCAGCACAAGCGCCACGGCGACGCCCGAGGCCAGTTCGCCAGGCTGTTCTGCGAAGCCAGCCTGAGCGAGTTGGGCGCGCCGTTCCATGTGCGTCAGATCAACCACTCGCATACGCTCGGCCAGGGCAGCGTGCGTGGCTTGCACTACCAGCTTGGTGATATCCCGGAGGCCAAGCTGATCACCTGCCTGCGCGGCGAAGTGTGGGACGTGGCCGTGGACCTGCGCCAAGGTTCGCCCACCTTCCTGCACTGGCACGCCGAGCACCTGCGTGAAGGTGACGGTCGCAGCCTGCTGATTCCGGCCGGCTTTGCCCATGGTTTTCAGGTGCTGAGCGAGGACGCCCAGCTGCTTTACCTGCACAGCGCCGACTATGCGCCAGGCCGCGAAGGCGGGCTGTCGGTGCACGATCCGAAACTGGCCATCGCCTGGCCGCTGGCTGTCAAGAATCTGTCAGCCCGGGATGCCGAGCATCCCTGGTTGACCCCATCGTTCACCGGAGTGTGTCCATGAACTGCCGTGGCTGTGGTACCTGCCTGAGCCTGCCCCTGATCGACCTTGGCACCGCGCCGCCGTCCAACGCTTACCTGCGTGCCGAGCAACTGGCCGCCGCCGAGGCCTGGGTGCCGCTGAAGGTTGCGGTATGCGAGCAGTGCTGGCTGGTGCAGACCGAGGATTACACCCGCGCCGATGCGCTGTTCGATGCCGACTATGCCTATTTCAGCTCCTATTCGAGCTCCTGGTTGGCCCATGCCCGTGACTACGTGGGGCAGATGGTCGAGCGCTTCGGCCTGAGCGCGCAAAGCCGGGTGGTGGAGATCGCCGCCAACGATGGTTATCTGCTGCAGTACGTGGCCGAGCGCGGCATTCCCTGCCTGGGCGTGGAACCCACCCGCAGCACCGCACAGGCGGCACGTGCCAAAGGGCTGGAGATCCGTGAGGTGTTCTTCGGCGAGCAGGCTGCCCGCGAGCTGGTGGACGAGGGCTGGTCGGCCGACCTGATGGCGGCCAACAACGTGCTGGCCCACGTGCCGGACATCAACGACTTCCTACGCGGCTTCGCCACCTTGCTCAAGGCCGATGGCGTGGCCACCTTCGAGTTCCCGCACCTGCTCTGCCTGATGGCCGAGCATCAGTTCGACACCCTGTACCACGAGCATTATTCCTACCTGTCGCTGACCGCCGTGAATACCCTCTGCGCACGCAACGGCCTGGAGGTATTCGACGTCAGCGAACTGTCGACCCATGGCGGCTCGCTGCGGGTGTTCGTCCAGCGAGCCGGTGGCCCGCAGTTGCGCCAGGCCAGCGTCGATGACCTGCTCGGCATCGAGGCGCGGGTGGGGGTGAGCACGGCTGAGTTCTACAGCACCCTGGCGCCGGCGGCCGAACGCATCAAGCACCAGTTGCTGCGCTTCCTGCTGCAGGCCAAGGCCGAAGGCAAGCGCGTAGTTGGCTATGGCGCGGCGGCCAAGGGCAACACATTGTTCAACTACGCCGGGGTCAAGCCTGACCTGTTGGCCTGGGTGGCCGACGCCAACCCGCACAAGCAGGGCAAGTTCCTGCCGGGCAGCCGTATACCGGTGGTCGCCCCTGAGCGCTTGGCCATCGAGCAGCCCGACTACGTGCTGGTGTTGCCCTGGAACCTGCTCAAGGAGGTCAGCGAGCAACAGGCGCAGATCCGTGAGTGGGGCGGGCAGTTCGTCATTGCCGTTCCGGAGTTGACGGTCCTGTGACTGCCTTGAAAGTGCTGGTCACCGGAGCCACCGGTTTTGTCGGCCGGCATCTGGTCGGCGCGCTGCTGGCACGGGGGCACCAGGTGCGTGCGGTGGCGCGGCGGCTGGAGCCTGCCCAGGCGATGCCGTGGTTCGACCAGGTCGAGTTCGTTCGCGCCGATATCCATGACCCACAGCTGTCTATCGACACGCTGTGCGACGGTGTCGATGCACTGGTGCACCTGGCCTGGCCCGGGTTGCCGAACTACCAGGGGCTGTTCCACTTCGAACACAACCTGATGGCCGACTATGGCTTCATCCAGCGAGTGGTTCAAAGCGGGGTTACCCGGGTTCAGGTCACCGGTACCTGTTTCGAGTATGGCCTGCGCAATGGCGCGCTGGACGAATCGTTGACGTGCCAGCCGGCCAACCCCTACGGGCTGGCCAAGCACAGCCTGCGGCTATTCCTGGAAAGCCTGGCCCGCCAGCATCCGTTCGCCTTGCAATGGGTGCGGCTGTTCTACCTGTACGGTGAAGGCCAGAACCCCAACAGTTTGCTGGCGGCGCTGGACCGGGCTATCGATGACGGCCAGCCGCGCTTCGATATGTCGGGTGGCGAACAACTGCGTGATTTCCTACCCATCGAAACCGCCGTCGGCTACTTGGCCGACCTGCTCGGCCAGGGTGAATTCAGCGGTGTGGTCAACTGCTGCAGCGGTCAGCCGATATCGGTACGCAAGCTGGTCGAAACCCATATCGCCAGCCGCGGCGCGCGCATCGCGCTGAACTTGGGGCATTACCCTTATCCAGCCCACGAACCCATGGCGTTCTGGGGCGACGCCCGCCGGCTGCGGGCCCAGCTGGGAGCTTGTGATGAAGCATGAGTTATACCGCGCCACTGGCCTGCCGGTGCTGCAGAACCGCACGTTCGCCGATGCCGAGTCGGCGCGCGCCTCGGCCAGTGCCGAGATGCGCCTCGTGCAGGATAGCCGCACCGGCCTGGTCTACAACGACGCCTTCAGCGCAGACAAGCTCAGCTACGACAGCGACTACCAGAACGAGCAGGCCCACTCGGTGCGTTTCCAACGCCACCTGGATGATGTCGAGGGCGTGATCGCCCGCTACTTCAAAGGCCAGAGCCTGATCGAAGTCGGTTGTGGCAAGGGCTGGTTCCTGGAGTTGCTGCGCGAACGCGGCTATGCCGTCACCGGCATCGACCCGGCTTACGAAGGCGATAATCCGGATGTGGTCAAGGCCCCGTTCACCCGTGAGCTGAACCGCTCGGCCGATGCCATCGTGCTGCGCCATGTACTCGAACATATCGAAGACCCGGTGGCCTTTTTGATCGCGATTGCCGAGGCCAACGGTGGGGCAGGGCAGATCTACATCGAAGTGCCGTGCCTGGACTGGATCATCGAGCACAAGGCCTGGTTCGACCTGTTCTACGAGCACGTCAACTACTTCCGCCTGGCTGACCTGCGCCGCCTGTTCGGCACGGTCGCCGAGGCTGGCCATCTGTTCGACGGCCAGTACCTGTACATCGTGGCTGACCTTGCCAGCCTGCGTACCGATATTGAGCCTACGCCACAGCTGACACTTCCTGCCGACTTCAGTGCCAGCCTGGAGCGCGCCGTGCGCATCGTGCAGCGTGATGGCCAGAGCGGTTCGGCGATCTGGGGCGCCTCGTCCAAGGGCGTGATCTATTCGCTGTTCCTGCAGCGCGCCGGTGCGCCGGTGGACCGGGTGATCGACATCAACCCGGCCAAGCAAGGCCGCTACCTGCCCCTGAGCGGCGCCCGGGTGTCCTCGCCACAGGAGGCGCTCGCGGCCCTGCCGGAGGGCGCGCAGCTGTTCGTGATGAATTCCAACTACCTCGAAGAAATCCGCCGCATGACCGACGACCGCTTCGTCTATCACGCCGTCGACAGCGCCGATTTCACTGACCTGCCAACCGAGTGAAGCACAATGACTGACACGCCTATCCAAGCCTTCGAAGCCGAATGCAAAGCGCAAATTGCCGCCCAGGGTGAAGACAAAGAGCTGCAAAAACTCTCCCGCGACTTCTTCAACAAGTCGGCCGAGCACAAGTACACCTACCACTTCTCGTGGATGGGCCGGCCGATCATCCAGTTGCCCCAGGACATGATGGCGATGCAGGAGATCGTCTGGCAGGTCAAACCGGACCTGATCATCGAGTGCGGCATCGCCCACGGTGGTTCGATCCTCTACTACGCCTCCCTGCTGGAGCTGCAGGGCCATGGCGAAGTGCTGGGCATCGACATCGACATCCGCCCGCACAACCGCGAAGCCATCGAGGCGCACCCGATGAGCAAGCGCGTACGCATGATCGAAGGCTCGAGCATCGACGCCGGCATCGCCGAGCAGGTCAAGGCCATTGCCGAAGGCAAGAAGGTCATCCTCGTGCTCGACTCCAACCACACGCACGAGCATGTGCTCAAGGAGCTCGAGCTGTACGCACCGCTGGTGGCCGTGGGCAGCTACTGCGTGGTGATGGACACCGTGGTCGAGGACATGCCGGCCGACTTCTTCCCGGATCGTCCGTGGGGCCATGGCGACAACCCGAAAACCGCGGTCTGGGAATACCTCAAGAGCAACGACAGCTTCGAGATCGACTATCAGCTGCAGAACAAGTTGCTGGTCACCGTGGCACCGGATGGCTACCTGCGCCGAGTTCGCTGAGACATTCAACAGAGTTCGATTTCTTAGGCGGCAACGCCAATGGTGGTGAAGACTATGCAAGGCAATTTCGCAGCAGACCAGGCAGCCACGCTGCGCGAGCGGTTCACGCTGGTATTGATGACGCACAACCGTCCGGCGTTCCTGCGCCGGACGTTGCAGTACTACAGCAGCTACCCGTGCTCGATCCTCGTGCTCGACTCTTCCACTGAGTCTGCCGCGGCAATCGCTGCGCAGTTCCCCGGGGTCGAGTACCTGCACCTGTCGCAGTTCTCGTACATGGGGTTCCAGGCCAAGCTGACCTATGGCGTGAACCTGGTGCGTACGCCGTACATGGCCTTCGCCGCCGACGATGACTTCCTGTTGCACGACGGCCTGAACCAGGCGCTGGACTTCCTCGACGCCAATCCAGACTACGGCATGTGCCACGGTTACAGCATGATGTACCTGGCCGAAGCCACCCGTGTCAGCTACTACCGTCGGGACAAGAAGGTTGGCGAGGACTATGGCCATCTGCGCGCCGAACAGCGCGTGATGGACTATATGGGCGAGTTCATCCCACCGTTCTTCGCTGTCACCCGTACCGCACTGCTGCGCCGCTGGTTCGAATTGCTGCCCGAGGGCACCAGCTTCGAATGGCAGGAGATTGGCCATGTGTACTTCCTGTTGGCCAATGCCAAGGCACGGATCCTGCCGATTCCGTACGCCGTACGCGAGGCCAACTACGGCAGCTCCGAACACAAGACTGAGGTGATCCACGCGCTCAGCTTCACGGATGCCAAGTCGGTGGCCGGTCGCGAAGCGTTCGCCGACTTCCTCGCCGGCCTGCCGACGGCCATCGAAGGGCTGGGGCGGGATGCGTTGCGCCAGCACGCCCTGAACAGTTTTGCGGCTATGGCCCAGAGCCTGTTCCAGCGCAAGGCGCTCACCTTGGAGTTAGTGTGGACCTCGAACTGGGTCGGTCCATCGAAACCGCCAGTGCGCGCCTTCCAACCGTCGCAATACGTGGAAATGCCGTTTTATAACCAGGCGTTCTTCGATCGATTGACCGAGCTGGAGTTCCTGATTCACGCCATGCCGGCAGGGCGTTTGCAGTTGGAGCAGCTTGAAGGTGTGTTGCTGCGTCAGGAGTTGATGCTCCAGGTGCATGGCGACGACACCCCGGCTACCCTCAAGGAACGTCTGTGGAAGGCAGTGGAATACAACGGCTTCAACCGTAATGCGGTGCAGCAACTGGCCACACAATTGCGCGACGTTGGTGAGGCGGAAGATGCCGAGGCGTTGTCGGTCTGGCTGACGCGCCTGCTACAGGTATCGAAACAGTCTGGTCGCGAGCTGCTTGGCAACATGCGCTCGGGGCGCCTGCTCGATTGGCTGGAAGCGCGCAAGCCCGACGCTGCGGCCCTTGCGGCAATCGACGAGCACCTGGCGCTGCATCAGGGTGGTCCGCAATTCGGCATCCTGTTGCTGGATTTGGACAACGATGTGGCCAAGCTGCAGGACACCTTCGACAGCTTGCTGGGTGGCTTGAGCAAGGCGTTCCGGATCATGGTGTTCACCACAGGCGAGCCGCCGATGGCCACCTCGCTGCAGAACACCCTGCATTTCATCAAGGTCACCCGTGAAGACTACGTCGAGCGGATCAATCAGATTGCCCGGCAGACGTCCTGCGAATGGCTGCTGCTTGCCGAGGCTGGTGATCGCTTCACCGCCACCGGTTTGTTGCGTGCCAGCCTCGAGTTGCTCAATGCGCCTGGTTGCCGAGCGGTCGCGGTGGACGAGATCCAGCAACAGGCCAATGGCGCCTGGCGTGAACTGCTGCGTCCAGGGGTCAACCTGGACCTGCTGCAGAGCAACCCGGTGCTGATGGCGCGTCATTGGCTGCTACGCCGCGAGGCGTTGGTGGAGGCCGGTGGCTTTGACAGCCAGTACAGCAATGCCCTGGAGTTCGATCTGCTGCTTAGGCTGATCGAGCAGGGTGGGCTCAATGGTCTGGCCCATCTCGACGAGCCACTGCTGATCACTCCGACGCCGCAAGCCGGTGACAGCGAGCATGCGCGTCAGACCCTGACCCGGCATCTGTCGACCCGCGGCTACAAGGCCCAGGTCAGCGCCCCGACGGCTGGAACGCTGCGTATCGACTACCGCCACATCGAGCGGCCGCTGGTGAGCATCGTGCTGCAGAGCCAGGACAACCTCGCCGACCTCAAGCGTTGCCTGGAGAGCGTTCTGCAGCGCACCCGCTACCTGCGTTACGAGGTGCTGATCGCCGACAACGCCAGCCAGTCGCCAGCGTTGCTGGAGTGGCTGGCACAGCAGCAACAGGGGGCTGGCAAGGTGCGTGTGCTGCAAAGTGCCGAGCGTCTGAGCCCGGCGGCCCTGTGCAACGCGGCCAGTGCCGAGGCCAAGGGCGAGTACCTGGTGTTGCTGGCGGCGGATGCCGAAGTGGTCAATGCCAACTGGATCGAGGCCCTGTTGAACCAGGCGCAGCGTCCGGAGGTCGGCGTGGTTGGTGGCAAGCTGCTGAATACCGACGGCAAGCTTGCCCAGGCCGGCCTGCTGCCGGGTGTTGAAGGCCAGGTTGAACCAGCCTTCGCCGGTGAGGCCGCAGATGCCGTGGGCTACTTGAATCGCCTGGTAGTCGAGCAGAACTGCCTGGCGGTCTCGGCGAGCTGCCTGATGGTCCGTAGTGAAGTGTTCCGAGCCTTGGAAGGCCTGGACGAAATGACTTTCGCTCATGCCCATGGTGATGTCGATCTGTGCCTGAAAGCCGCCGCCGCCGGGCTGTTGACGGTGTGGACACCGCAGGTGCAGGTGATTCATCCCGGCGCTGTCGCCAAGGACGAAGCTGCACTGGCGGCCTTGCGCGCCAAATGGTCGGCGCAGTGGCAGGGCGCCGCCCAAGGGGTGGACCTGGCCCCCGGCAAGGCGGCGCTGGACTGGGCTGGCCTTATCGGCTGAGCCGGTGCCCCTTGGGGCTGGCCTGCATCTTGCTTCGAGCTGGATCAAAGGGGGCGCGAGTCAGAAATATGTACGCTGTGCGCCCGGCCTGACACTGCAACCGGGCGCCATCGTCAGCTGACGGCGCCGACCCTAGGATCCAGGTATGTTCGACGACAAGTCCATTTTCATTTCCGGGGGAACCGGGTCGTTCGGGCGCCGCTTCATCGAGCGGCTGCTTGAGCGCTACCGGCCGCGGCGCGTCGTGGTGTTCTCCCGTGACGAACTGAAGCAGTACGAGATGCAGCAGCGCTTCAATGCGCCGTGCATGCGCTACTTCCTGGGCGATGTGCGTGATGCCGAGCGTGTGCGCCAGGCCATGCGTGGCATCGACTATGTCGTCCATGCTGCTGCGCTCAAGCATGTACCCGCTGCCGAGTACAACCCCACCGAGTGCATCCGCACCAACGTCAATGGTGCCGAGAACATCATTGCCGCGGCGATCGAGAACGGTGTGCAGAAGGTCGTTGCGCTGTCCACCGACAAGGCCGCCAGCCCGATCAATCTGTATGGTGCGACCAAGCTGCTGTCCGACAAGCTGTTCGTGGCCGCCAACAACTTTGCCGGGCAGCAGGACACCCGTTTTGCTGTGGTTCGCTATGGCAACGTTGCAGGTTCGCGGGGCTCGGTCGTGCCGTTCTTCAAGCGCCTGATCGAAGAGGGCGCCCGTGAGCTGCCGATCACCGACCCACGCATGACGCGTTTCTGGATCACCCTCGACCATGGCGTGCAGTTTGTGCTCGACAGCTTTGCCCGCATGCACGGCGGTGAAGTGTTCGTGCCCAAGATCCCGTCCATCCGCATCGTCGACCTGGCCAGTGGCATGGCCGGTCACTTGCCGCAGAACGTGGTCGGCATCCGTCCGGGAGAGAAACTGCACGAGTTGATGATCCCGCTGGACGATGCGCGGATGACTCTGGAGTTTGGCGATCATTTCACCATCGTTCCATCGATCCGCTTCAACCATACCGATGTCGATTTCGCGGTCGACCGCGTCGGTGAAACCGGCCGCTGGGTGGCTGAAGATTTCGAGTACCGTTCCGATACCAACCCCGCCTTCCTCACCGTGGACCAGCTGACGGACCTGCATGCGGGATTGCCAGCATGATTCCCTACGGTTGGCAGAACATCGACCAGGCTGACATCGCCGCGGTCGTCGAAGTGCTGCAGTCCGACTGGCTAACCCAGGGGCCGATGATCGAGCGCTTCGAGCAGGCCATCGCCCAGCGCTGTGGTGCGCAATACGGGGTGGCGGTGTGCAACGCCACCGCCGGGCTGCACCTGGCTTGCCTCGCCGCCGGCCTGGGGGAAGGAGACTGGCTGTGGACCAGTCCCATCAGTTTCGTCGCGTCGGCCAACTGCGGGCGCTACTGCGGGGCCGGCGTCGACTTCGTCGACATCGATGCGCATACCTGGACGATCGATGCCGAAGCGCTTGCAGTGAAACTGGAGCAGGCTGCCCGAGACGGGCGCCTGCCCAAGGTGGTCGTTGCCGTGGCGTTCGCCGGGCAGAGCGCCGACATGCGTTCGATTGCGGCGCTGGCCCGGCAGTACGGCTTCACGCTGATCGAGGATGCAGCCCACGCGGTCGGCGCGCACTATGCAGGCGCTCCGGTCGGCTGTGGCGAATTCGCCGACATGACGGTGTTCAGCTTCCACCCGGTGAAGATCATCACTACCGCCGAAGGCGGCATGGTCCTTACCAATCGTGCAGACCTGGAGCAACGCTTGCGCTTGCTGCGCAGTCACGGGATCACCCGAGACGCCGGCCAGATGACCGATGAGAGCCATGGCGCCTGGTACTACCAGCAACTTGAGCTGGGGTTCAATTACCGCATCACCGACCTGCAAGCTGCCCTGGGCCTTTCTCAGTTGACGCGACTGGATGCGTTCCTCGAACGTCGCCGCGAGTTGGCGGCTCGTTATCAGCGCCTGCTGGCGCACCTGCCCGTCAGTGTCCAGGCGCCTCAGAAGGACGCCGAGTCCGCCTGGCACCTGTTCGTGGTGCGCCTGCAGCGCGATCGTATACCGCGCTCTCACCGCGAGGTGTTCGATGGGATGCGCGCTGCGGGAGTCGGGGTCAACCTGCATTACATCCCCATTCACCTGCAGCCCTATTACCGCGACCTGGGTTTCAACCAAGGGGACTTCCCACAGGCCGAAAGCTACTATGCAGAGGCCTTGAGCCTGCCGATGTACCCAGACCTGACCGATGCCCAGCAGGATCATGTGGTCGAAAGTCTGCGTCGTTTGCTGGAACTGTCGGTAGGCGGCGCAGATGACTGAGCAGCTGAAAGGCAACGTCGCGATCATACCGGCCCGCGGTGGTAGCAAGCGGATCCCGCGCAAGAACCTCAAGAGCTTCGCCGGTCTGCCGATCATTGCCCACTCGATCCGCACCGCGATCGCCAGTGGCCTGTTCGAGCAGGTGGTGGTCAGCACCGACGATCCGGAAATCGAAGCGATAGCACTGGAGTATGGCGCCCAGGTACCGTTTCGTCGGCCGGCGCACCTGGCCGACGACCACACGACCACCCATGCCGTGGTTAGCCATGCGCTGCAGACCCTGGCTGGCCAGGGCCATGTCCTGACCCATGCCTGTTGCCTGTATGCCACTGCGCCATTCGTGCAGCAGCGCTACTTGCAAGAGGGATTGGCGTTGTTGCAGCAACACCCAGAGCGGTCGTTCGCCTTTTCGGTCAGCAGTTTCGGCTTCCCCGTCCAGCGGGCGTTGACGCTGGACGCCCAGGGGGCGCTGGAACCCCTGTATCCGCAATTCCGTGAAACCCGCTCCCAGGACCTGGAGCCGGCCTATCAGGACGCCGGCCAGTTCTACTGGGGTCGGGTCCAGGCCTGGTTGGAAAACGAGGTGCTGTATTCCGAACGCAGCCTGCCGGTGATCATCCCCCGGCATCTGGTTCAGGACATCGATACCGAGGACGACTGGTTGCGTGCGCAGTACCTGTATGCCGCGCTGAAGGCTGGCGGGGAGCTGGATTCATGAAGGTGCTGGTGCGGGCTGACGCCTCCTCATCCATCGGCGTCGGTCACGCAGCGCGTTGCCTGGCGTTGGCTCACGCCCTGCGTGAGCTGGGGGCGCAAGTCAGCTTTGCCTGTTGCCTGCTTGACGGTCATCGTCGCGTCGCCATCGAGCAAGAGGGCTTCGAGGTCTTTGCTTGGCCGCAACCCCAGGAAGCGCCAGGTATCGAACGCTGGTCGGCGGATATCGCCGCGCTGCGTGAGGTGCTGCCGGCGCACGCTGAGTTCGACTGGGTGATCGTCGACCACTACGCCCTGGATGCCCGCTGGGAACAGGCGGCCCGGGCGTTTGCCCAGCGCGTCGCGGTCATCGATGACCTGGGTGACCGTGCCCATGCGGCCGACTTGCTGCTGGATCAGAATTTCATTGCCAACGAGGCGCTCTACGCGCCGCTGCTGACGCCAGCATGCCGGCGCTTGCTTGGGCCACGCTACGCGCTGGTCCGCCCAGCGTTCCAGGCGGCTGCGATTTCGCTTGCGCAACAGGCACGCAGAGTGCTGGTCAGTTTCGGCGGCTTCGATGTGGCTGGCATGTTGCCCAGAACCCTACGCGCGCTGTCGGAGCTGGAGGGTGTGCAGGTGACCTGCATCGCCGGCCTCAGGCACCCGCAACGCGAGTTGCTAGGCCAGCTATGCGATGCGCAGGCGGGCTGGGAACTGCATGACTATGTCGACGACTTGCCGGCGCGAATGGCTGCTGCGGACCTGTTCATCGGTGCCGGTGGCGGCACTACCTGGGAGCGCGCCGCGCTGGGCTTGCCGAGCCTGTGTGTGAGTGTGGCTGAGAACCAGCGGGCCAATGCTGAGGCCATGGCGCGGGCAGGCATGCACCTGTACCTGGGCGAGGCTGGGCAGGTCGAGGTGGCGACGCTGCGCCAGGCGATTGCCTTGCTGCTCGACAACCAGGCCCTGCGCCAGTGTTTCGCCGAACGCAGTCGTGCGCTGGTCGACGGTCGGGGGGCGCAACGGGTAGCGGTCGCCTTGCTGGGGGAGGGGCTTGCATTACGCCTGGCCCGTATCGAGGATGCGCGGTTGTTGTTCGACGGGCGCAATGCACCCGAGGTGCGGCGTCGCTCACAGCAAGCGCAGGCGCTGGACTGGCCGGCTCACCAAGCCTGGCTGGCAGCGACACTGGCCGATCCGCAGCGCCTGCTGCTGATCGCTGAAGCGACCGACGGGCCGGTGGGCAGCGTGCGTTACGACCGCTTGCCCGGGCAGCGTGCGCGAGTGTCGTTGTACCTCTTCAGTGGGCGTTTCGGCCTGGGTTGGGGCAGGGCGCTGCTTGCCCGTGGTGAAGCCTTCGTTCGTGAGCGGTGGCCGGACCTGCGGGCGATCGAGGCCCAGGTGTTGCCCGACAACCAGGCGTCATTGCAATTATTCGCGGGTGCCGGCTTCGTTCAGTCGCCGTGCTCGTTCGAGCGGGTTTTCGAGGAGTAGCCCATGAACAGTTTCAACATCGGGCATCGCCGTGTCGGCCCGGACCAGCCTCCGCTGGTGATCGCGGAAATGAGCGGCAATCACAACCAGTCGTTGGCGCGCGCCCTGGAAATCGTCGAGGCGGCGGCTGCTGCTGGTGCCCATGCGCTCAAGCTGCAGACCTACACCGCCGACACCATGACCCTGGACCTGGCCCATGGCGAGTTCTTCATCGCGGACCCGAACAGCCTCTGGGATGGATCATCGCTCTATGCGCTGTACGAAAAGGCGCATACCCCCTGGGAGTGGCACCGACCGATCTTCGAGCGCGCCCGTGAACTGGGCATGCTGGTCTTCTCTACGCCGTTCGACGAAACCTCGGTGGATTTTCTGGAAAGCCTGGAGGTACCGGCCTACAAGATCGCCAGCTTCGAGAACACCGACTTGCCGCTGATTCGCAAGGTGGCGGCCACTGGCAAGCCGATGATCATCTCCACCGGCATGGCCAGTCTCGCGGAGCTTGAACGCACCGTGCACGTGGCGCGGGAGGCGGGTTGCCGTGACCTGGTGCTGCTCAAATGCACCAGCACCTACCCAGCCAGCCCGCAAAACAGCAACGTGCTGACCATCCCGCACATGCAAGAGCTGTTCGGTTGCCAGGTCGGGCTGTCGGATCACTCGATGGGTGTCGGTGTGGCGGTGGCGGCGGTGGCCCTGGGGGCTACGATGGTGGAGAAGCATTTCACCCTCGACCGTGCCGACGGCGGCGTGGATGCTGCGTTCTCCCTGGAACCTCGGGAAATGGCCGCGCTGGTGCTGGAGACCGAACGTGCCTGGCAGTCGCTGGGGCGGGTGCACTATGGCGCGACCCCGGCCGAAGAGGCTTCGCGGCGTTTTCGTCGCTCGCTGTATGTTGTGCGCGACATGGCTGTCGGCGAAGTTTTCGATCGGACCAATGTGCGCGCCATTCGCCCGGGCCTGGGGCTGGCTCCGGGCCATCTCGACGCGGTGCTCGGGCGCAAGGCCCGGCACCCGCTCAAGCGCGGTACGGCGCTGGACTGGCCGCTGATCGACTGATCGCAGGCGCCAGGTTTGCCTAAAGTTGCACGTTCGCAAGCTCATTGCCGAGGTGACGAGGCTGGGCAAAATATGCGATTGTCACGAAATATTCGTGACCTATCGGTCAGAGCGGGCATCTCCCTCTGTAACCGTTAATGGGGCTGGCAGGTTTTTACCGTCTGCCAGCCTCGCCTGCCGCCCAATCGACCGGGTGGTGGATCCCGTTTTTCAGGCGTCGCCCCAGCCATCCGGGCGGCGGTATTGAGCTGTTTTTTATTGGGAAGCCATGATGATCGGCATTAAAAGCATCGCGAGCTATGTGCCCGCTGCCGGCCTGGACAACTATGTGCAAGGCGCGAAATTCGGCAAGGACGAAGAGTTCATGTTCGGCAAGATCGGCGCGAGCTTCCTGCCACGCAAGGATGACGAGCAAGAAACTTCCGACCTGTGTGTCGAAGCGGTCAACAACCTGTTCGCCGCCAACCCTGACCTCAAGCGCGAATCCATTGACGCGCTGATCGTCGTCACCCAGAACGGTGACGAGGAAGGCCTGCCTCACACTGCGGCCATCGTTCAGCACAAGCTCGGCCTGCCGACCCATGTCGCGGCTTTCGACATTTCCCTGGGCTGCTCTGGCTATGTCTACGGTATCTATGCGCTCAAGGGCTTCATGGAAGCCGCGGGCCTGAAGAACGGCTTGCTGGTAACTGCTGACCCGTACTCCAAGATCGTCAACCCGGAAGACCGCAACACCACCATGCTGTTCGGTGACGCCGCCACCGCTACCTGGATGGGCGAGGGTGCCACCTGGCAACTGGGCAAGGCGAAGTTCGGTACCGATGGTGGCGGCGCGCCACACCTGAAGGTCACCGATGGCGAGTTCTACATGAACGGTCGTCAGGTCTTCAACTTCGCCCTGATCAAGGTGCCGGCGCACCTGCATGAACTGCTGGGCGAGTCAGGGCTGCAGAACAGCGATATCGATGCCTTCTGCATCCACCAGGGCAGCGCGGCGATCGTCGATGCCGTGGCGCGACGCTTCGAAGAAGACCCGGAAAAATCCCAGGTCGACAAGTTCGTCAAGGACATGCTGGAGACCGGTAATACCGTGTCTTCGAGCGTTCCGCTGCTGCTGCAGAAGCACATGTTCGACAGCGCCTGGAAGCGGGTGGCCATCAGCGGCTTCGGTGTCGGCCTGTCGTGGGGTTCGGCGATTCTCTACAAGGCTGAATAAGCGCTGCCATTAGGGTAATCTTCAGCGTTTCGCAGGCAAGGGAAGCTCAACCCATGAGCGAGTTTTTCCAGCGTAACGCTGAAGTGCTGCAGGCCCGCTGGCCGGTGTTGTTCGAGCGCCTGCAAGGTGAAACGGGTGAAGCGCTCGAGGTCGAGTTGGTGGAAGGGCTGGGGTCGACACTGAGTGTGTCCGGCATTCAGCTCACCAGTCGCCACGACCGGCTAGCCGAAGCGCGTCAGCAGGCGGCAAGCCTGCCCGCGGACAGTTCCATCCTCCATCTCTATGGCACCGGCCTGGGTGACGTGCAGCGCGTACTGCTGGAGCGGCCGGGCCTTGTCCGACTGCAGGTGTACCTGCTCAATGGCGCCCTGTTCCAGCTGGTGTTGCAACTGCTCGATCAGTCCGACTGGCTGGCCGATCCACGGGTCGAGCTGGCTTACGCTGGCGACAGTGCGGACATCACCCTGCCGTTCTTCGCCTTGCCATCCGAGTTGGTGCTGGCCGATGACTTCAATGCGAAGATCCGCGACCGGCTGATCAGTGAAGTCCATCTGACGGACAACAATCGCGCCTTCGATGTGGCTGACTCGCGCCTGCAGAAGCTACTCGAAGACAGCTTGCCGCTTCTGCGTCAGGATCCTGATGTGGCCGCGTTGTTCGGTAGCCAGGCGGGGCGTGACTGCTACGTGATCGCCACCGGTCCGACCTTGGCCGGGCATCTGCCGGCCTTGGCAAAGGTCCGAGCCCAGGCCGAGCGGCCGCTGTTCATCTGTGTCGACACCGCTTACCTGCCACTGCTGCGCGCCGGAATCCGGCCCGACATCGTGGTCAGTGTCGACCACAAGATTCGCCTCCATCACCTGCCACCGGAAGATTCGGCGGCGACCACCCTGGTATACATGCCGATGCTGGATGTAGAGCTTCTCGGTTGCTGGCGTGGGCCGCGTTACAGCGCCTATTCCGCCAGCGCGTTGTATGCCCAGGTGCGTGAAGCGATACCGCGTGCCGAGTTGTTCGTCGGCGGCAGCGTGATTCACCCGGCGGTGGACCTGGCGGTGAAGATGGGGGCAGGGTGCATTACCCTGTTCGGCGCCGATTTCGCCTTCCCGGGCGACCGTACCCACACCGGTTGGGATGATGGCGTGCTCGGCCCTGCAATCTCGGCGGCGCGACATTGGGTGTTGGACGGCCATGGCCAGCGGGTGCGCACTCAGCTGAACTTCCGGGGATATTTGATCGAGCTGGAGCGTTTCATTGCGCGCCATCCTCAGGTGCACTTCCACAACACCAGTCGGGCGGGCGCGCAAATCGCCGGCACTACCTTTGATCCGGAGTTCTGCGCATGACTGCCGCCACTCAATGGGTTGCGGCCCGTGAATGCGCCGCGTTGTTTCGTCTCGGGCGGGATGTGGAGGGGGCGTTGCGGATGGTCGAGCTATTCGACGCCGTATTGCCGCAGGTCGAACCCCAGGCGGGGGCGGTGGTTTTGCAGGCCATGCTCGATGCGCAGCAGCGCCAGGACTGGCTGGCGCTGGCCGACTATCTCGAATACGAGTTGCTGCATTTGATCGAACAGGCGTCTTCGAACTGAAGTGTGAAGTGCGTCACACAGTGTTGGTGCGCGGGATGGTGAGGGGTTGGGCTGGAGGGCCCGGTTTGCAAGGGGTGGCGCGGTGATGGCATTTTTTTTTGGAAAACCCCTAAAGCAACTTGCAAACCCGACGATAACCATTACGAAGGTTCTCTAGGCCACACCCGGCGGATGCCAGGGCCGGAAGCCGCAGTATCCATCCAACGAGGAATTCGTCATGGCATTAACCGTAAACACCAACACCACTTCGCTGGGCGTGCAGAAGAACCTGAACAAAGCTTCCGACGCTCTGAGCACCTCGATGACTCGTCTGTCCTCGGGCCTGCGTATCAACAGCGCCAAAGACGACGCCGCTGGTCAGCAGATCGCCAACAAGCTGCAGACCATGGTTACCGGTACCACCGTTGCCATCAAGAACGCCAACGACGGTAACTCGATCACCCAGACCGCTGAAGGCGCTCTGTCGGAAATCACCAACATCCTGCAGCGTATGCGTGAGCTGGCTCTGCAAGCGCGTAACGACTCGAACGGTACCACTGAACGCGCCGCTCTGAACAAAGAGTTCGCTGCCAAGTCCGACGAAATCACCCGTATCGCTACCTCCACCACCTACGGCACCAGCAAGCAACTGCTGAACGGCACCGCTGGCACCATGGAGTTCCAGGTCGGTGCCATGACCGGTACCAGCCAGATTCTGAGCGTTTCGATGACCTCCAGCTTCGCGGCTACCGCCCTGGCTGTTGGTACCGGTGCTCTGGCGATCTCGGGTACTTCCGACTCCGCAGTGCACACCGCCGTTGACGGTGCAATCACTGCGATCGACGCCGCACTGCAGAAAGTGGATGACAAGAAGTCGGAACTGGGTGCTATCCAGAACCGCTTCCAGTCCACCATCAACAACCTGCAGAGCATGAACGAGAACTCGTCTTCCGCCTTGGGCCGTGTTCAGGACACCGACTTCGCCGCAGAAACCGCTCAGCTGACCAAGCAGCAAACTCTGCAGCAAGCTTCGACCGCAGTTCTGGCTCAGGCCAACCAGCTGCCATCCGCCGTACTGAAACTGCTTCAGTAATAGCGCGATGAAGTTCGGCGAGAGGGTGTATACGCACTCTCTCGCTTTTTACTTTCAGAGGTGATGTGCGATGGACATAAGCGTCAAGTCGAGCCCGTCGTATCCGGTGTCGTCGCTGGCCGGCAATACCCATAAGGATGATGCGGTCGAGAAAGCCTACGGGCAGGTCCGCAAGACATCGCAGGAAGACGCTCCCAAGAGCGAGGCCGAGTTGCATTCGGCTGTCAAGGAAATACAGGATTTCGTCCAGTCGTTGCAGCGCAACCTGGAATTTTCGGTGGATGATTCCACCGGCACCTGGGTCGTCAAGGTCGTTGCCCGTGACAGTGGCGAGGTGATCCGGCAGATACCGTCGGAAACCGCGCTGGAGCTGGCTCGGAGTTTGCACGACGTCAACAGTCTGCTCTTCGATGAGAAAGCTTGACGGCTGGCAGGTCATTTGAATTGTTGCACCGATGCTGATGAGGAAGCTCAGCTTTTCGGCGTTAACCAGAGAAGGAGGATGTAATGGCAAGTCCAATTCTACCGAGTTTGGGGCTGGGTTCCGGTCTCGATACCGCGTCCATTGTGAAGGCCCTGGTTGATGCCGAGAAAACCCCCAAGCAAAGCCAGATCGATCGCCGCACCTCGGCCAATACCGCGTCGATTTCCGCAGTAGGTGGTCTCAAGAGTGCTCTGGCGGCATACAAGACTGCGCTGGAGAAGCTCAATGACAGCTCCAACCCGGCATTTCTCGGGTCTGTGGCCACTACCTCCAACGATAAGTACGTAAAGGCTACCGCTGGCAGTTCGGCGGTCAATGGCAGCTATTCTGTCCAGGTCACGCAACTGGCGACGGCTTCGCGGGTTGCCAGTCAGCGGTTTGCTGACAGCAGCTCCGAGGTTTCTGACACTGGCGGCACGCTGACCATTACCCAGAACGGCGTCGGCTTCGACGTTACCATTCCGGCCAACGCTACCTTGCAGCAGGCGCGTGATGCGATCAACGCACAGGCGACTTCGAAAGGCTTCACGGCCAATATCGTCAATGATGGGCAGGGCTCCCGTCTGGTCTTGAGCTCCACGACCATGGGCGAGCTTTCGGATATTTCCACCTCGGGCATCGACTCTTTGGCGATTAGTCCGGCCGATCAGATCACCGATGATGGCGGTGCCGGGCGTATTGGTGACCTGGCGCAGGATGCTGAGTTTGTAATCGACGGCATGGCTCTGACCAGCAAGTCGAACAAGGTCGACAACGCTATCAGTGGCATGACGTTCGAGTTGTTGTCCAAGACTGAAGCGCTGTCACCGGTATCGATCAGCGTGACGGCGAACACCGAGGGCCTGAAGACCTCCGTGCAGTCCTTTGTCGATGCCTATAACTCGCTGGTGCTGGCAATCAATGGTGTCAGCAAGTCGGTCCAGGGATCTGATGGTACCTGGTCGACGCCTGCGCTGTCGGGCGACTCTGCAGTGCGCAGCATGCTCACGGCGCTGCGTAATGAACTGGTGGTTCCGGCGACTTCCGGTTCGGGGCAGTTGAGTGTGCTTTCGCAGCTGGGGATCAATACCACTCAAGGCAGTGGTCTTCTGGAATTCGATTCGACCAAGTTCACCAAGGCGATCGAAGATCAGAAGCTCGGCGGCGAGGTGCAGAGCCTGTTCAATGGCGATGGTGGTCTGCTGGATCGAATGACCAAGGCCATGGAGCCGTTCTCGGCAACGGGTGGTGTGCTTGATGAGCGCAGCAAGTCGCTTGAGGTAGCCAAGAAGGGCCTGAGTCTGGAGCAGAGCTCGCTGGATGCCCGTATCAAGGATTTGGAAGCATCTCTGACCAAGAAGTACAACACCATGGATACCTTGGTCGGTCAGTTGAACGCGCAGCGCGACAGCGTTGTTTCCATCTTCGAAGCGATGGCGGCCCAGCAGAAGAACTCCTGATTGACATCGCCCGGTGATGCCGGGTCAGAGATGCGATGGGGTAAGTCGAAAGTAACGCCAAAAGCCCGACGAAGCGTGACGCTCTGTCGGGCTTTTTGTATTCTCGCTAAAGTTTTTTGACGCCGCGCCGATAGCCCGGTCATACAGCAACCCCGTGGTGACGAGGTACCCATGAATCCAATGTTAGCCCTTCGGCAATACCAGAAGATCGGCGCCCAGGCGCAGACCTCCGAGGCGAGTCCGCATCGTCTGGTGCAAATGCTGATGGAAGGCGGCCTGGACCGTATTGCCCAGGCCAGCGGTGCGATGCAGCGTAAGGACATTGCCGGCAAAGGCATCGCAATCGGCAAGGCCATCGGCATCATTGGCGGGCTGCGCGAAGGTCTGGATCGCGACAACATGACGGATGAGCTCAATCGTCTCGATAACCTGTACCTGTACATGACTCGCCGTCTGAGCGAGGCCAATGTCCATAATGACCCGTCGATTCTGGACGAGGTCAGGGACTTGCTGACCACGGTCAAGGAAGGTTGGGATGCGGTCGGCGAGCAGTCGGCGGCATCCTGAGCCGGGAGGTTGTATGAGCGAGGTGATCGAGCGTATCGAGCGGACCCGCGATGCATTGCTGGCCGCTTTGGCCAGTCGTGACTGGAATGTGGTCAGCGAGCTCGACCTTGAATGCCGTATCTGTGTCGAGGATGTACTGGCAGAGGCGCTCAGCAACGAGGCTGCAGTGCGTTCGAGTCTTGAGGGGCTGCTGGCGGTTTATCAGCAGCTAATCGAGGTTGCAAGTGGCGAGCGTCAATCAATAGTCGACGAGATGACGCAAATCCGTCAGGCGAAAAGTGCTGCCAAGGTATACCATCTGTTCAGTTGACCACAGATGTACAAAAAGCCGTGCGCCATTAATTTGACTACGTGCTGTTTTTTGACTTTACTAGTGGCTGTTTTCGAATTTCAGACGTCCGAACACTGACCATTCAGTCGGAATGATGTCGAGCACGCCTAAGGGCGCCGATATGACTAGGGAAGTTGCTATTGCATGTGGCGTGAAACCAAAATTCTCCTGATCGATGACGACAGCGAGCGCCGCCGCGATCTGGCGGTGGTCCTGAACTTCCTCGGCGAAGAAAACCTCCCGTGCTCCAGTCAGGACTGGCAACGGGTGGTCGAGCCGTTGTCTTCGAGTCGCGAAGTGCTGTGCGTGCTGGTCGGTACCGTGAATGCTCCAGGTGGAGTACTCGGGCTCGTTAAGACAGTGGCTGGGTGGGATGAGTTCCTTCCGGTTCTGCTTTTAGGTGAAATTTCTTCTGCGGACTTCCCGGAAGACTTGCGCCGCCGGGTCCTGTCCAACCTGGAAATGCCGCCAAGCTACAGCCAGCTGCTCGATTCCCTGCACCGTGCCCAGGTTTATCGCGAGATGTACGACCAGGCGCGTGAGCGTGGTCGGCAGCGTGAGCCGAACCTGTTCCGCAGCCTGGTGGGTACCAGTCGGGCGATCCAGCACGTGCGGCAGATGATGCAGCAGGTGGCCGACACCGACGCCAGCGTGCTGATCCTGGGCGAGTCCGGCACTGGCAAGGAGGTGGTGGCGCGTAACCTGCACTACCACTCCAAGCGCCGTGAAGCGCCATTCGTGCCGGTCAATTGCGGCGCGATCCCTGCCGAGTTGCTGGAAAGCGAACTGTTCGGCCACGAGAAGGGCGCCTTCACCGGGGCCATCACCAGCCGTGCCGGGCGCTTCGAGTTGGCCAATGGCGGTACGTTGTTCCTCGACGAGATCGGTGACATGCCGTTGCCGATGCAGGTCAAGCTGTTGCGGGTGTTGCAGGAGCGTACCTTCGAGCGCGTTGGCAGCAACAAGACCCAGAGCATCGATGTGCGAATCATCGCGGCAACCCACAAAAACCTCGAAACGATGATCGAGGACGGGACCTTCCGCGAAGACCTGTATTACCGGCTCAACGTGTTCCCCATCGAGATGGCGCCGCTGCGTGAGCGTGTGGAAGACATCCCGCTGCTGATGAACGAACTGATTTCGCGCATGGAGCACGAGAAGCGCGGTTCGATCCGCTTCAACTCGGCTTCGATCATGTCGCTGTGCCGTCACGGCTGGCCGGGCAATGTCCGCGAGCTGGCCAACCTGGTCGAGCGCATGGCGATCATGCACCCGTATGGGGTGATTGGCGTCTCGGAGCTGCCGAAGAAGTTCCGCTACGTCGATGACGAAGACGAGCAGTTGGTCGACAGCCTGCGCAGCGATCTCGAAGAGCGCGTGGCCATCAATGGCCATGCACCGAACTTCGCCAACCATGCCATGTTGCCGCCCGAGGGTCTGGACCTGAAGGACTATCTGGGCAGTCTCGAACAGGGGTTGATCCAGCAGGCGCTGGACGATGCCAACGGTATCGTTGCGCGCGCGGCTGAACGTTTGCGTATTCGTCGGACCACCCTGGTCGAGAAGATGCGCAAGTACGGCATGAGCCGCCAGGGTGGCGAGGATCAGGCTGAGGATTGATTGGGTAGGCCTTGCGCAAGCCTTGCGGTTTGCGGTGCGGCGAATATCGAGCGCCGCCCGCGCGGCGCATCGCGAGCAAGGCTCGCTCCTACGTTTGTTTACGGCCAATAACGCCTGTGACCGGTGCGCGCGACCGCCTTGTTCGTACGATCCGATGTCCCGCCATGCGCCAAGGCGTTCGCGCGCAAATTCCACAGGCATAACTGGCCCGAAACAAACGTAGGAGCGAGCCTTGCTCGCGATGCGCCGCGCGGGCGGCGCTCGATCTCGATCCCGCCACAAATCCCAAGGTGTACCTCCCCGCAAAACCCAAGCCCTACCCTCAGCAAACCCCCATCTCCGGCACGGCTATTGCTACATCGCTAGCAACATACCGTTTTTATGACGGTCAGCCACGCGAGAGAGCACGATGCCCCAGGCCGCCCACTTTTCCCGAACCCCCAATCCACCAGGGGGTGCCTCGGTCGAACAGGAGAGTCGACAAGGGCTTGAGCAGGCTTTCGCCCTGTTCAATCAGGTTTCCAGTCAGCTCAGTGAGTCCTACAACATGCTCGAGGCCCGCGTCAGCGAGCTGCGTGGCGAGTTGGCGGTTGTCAGTGCGCAGCGCATGGACGAACTGGGTGAGAAGGAGCGCTTGGCCAATCGTTTGCAGAATCTGCTGGACTTGCTGCCGGGTGGCGTCATCGTCATTGATGGGCAAGGGCTGGTGAGTGAGGCCAATCCGGCGGCTTGCGACCTGCTGGGTGAGCCGCTGGTGGGGCAGCTGTGGCGCGAAGTGATCGCCCGCAGTTTCGCGCCGCGCAAAGATGACGGCCACGAGGTGTCCCTGCGCGATGGCCGTCGGTTGTCCATTGCCACGCGCTCGCTCGACGCTGAACCAGGCCAGTTGGTGTTGCTCAACGACCTGACTGAAACCCGTCGCCTGCAAGACCAGTTGGCGCGCCATGAGCGTCTGTCATCCCTGGGGCGTATGGTCGCTTCCCTGGCGCATCAGATTCGTACGCCGTTGTCGGCCGCCATGCTCTACGCCAGCCATTTGGCGGACGAAAGCCAAGCGCTCGCGCCGCAGACCCGTCAGCGCTTTGCCAGCAACCTCAAGGAGCGCTTGCACGAACTGGAGCACCAGGTGCGTGACATGCTGGTGTTTGCCCGTGGCGAATTGCCGTTGGGCGACCGTATCACGCCCAAGGGGCTGTTTCAGGCGCTGCAGCAGGCGGCGCAGTCCCATGTCCAGGGGCATGCCGTGCGTTGGCAGTGCGACAGCCACCTGGGCGAGCTGTTGTGCAATCGCGATACCTTGGTCGGCGCGTTGCTCAACCTTATCGAAAATGCCTTGCAGGCCAGTGACGGACCGGCCCGGCTCAAGGTGCACCTGTACCGTCGCCAGCAGGTGCTGCATCTGTGCGTCAGCGATGCCGGCTGCGGCATCGGGGCCGATGTGCTTGAGCGTCTGGGTGAGCCGTTCGTGACCACCAAGGCCACGGGAACCGGGCTGGGTCTGGCGGTGGTCAAGGCGGTGGTGCGTGCGCATCAGGGCAGTGTGCGCTTGCGTTCGAAGGTGGGGCGCGGCACCTGTGTCAGGGTCGAGTTGCCGTTGATCGACGGGCAGCCAGCGGAGGCTATGTAATGGAAATCAAGGTGCTGCTGGTCGAGGATGACCGCGTATTGCGCCAGGCATTGGGCGATACCTTGGAAATCGGTGGCTACGCCTATCGTGCCGTGGGCAGTGCCGAGGAAGCGCTCGAAGCTGCAAGTGGCGAGGCGTTCAGCCTGGTGGTCAGCGATGTGAACATGCCGGGCATGGATGGTCACCAGCTGCTGGCTCAGTTGCGGCGTCACCACCCACACTTGCCGGTGTTGTTGATGACGGCCCATGCCGCGGTGGAGCGTGCTGTCGAGGCGATGCGCCAAGGTGCGGTCGACTACCTGGTCAAGCCGTTCGAGCCCAAGGCGCTCTTGAGTCTGGTGGAGCGACATGCTGCCGGGCGCGTAGGGGCGGCTGACGAAGATGGGCCAGTGGCTTGCGAGCCGGCCAGCCGGCAATTGCTGGAGCTGGCGACGCGGGTCGCGCGCAGTGATTCCACCGTGTTGATTTCGGGGGAGTCAGGCACTGGCAAGGAAGTGCTGGCGCGTTTCATTCACCAGCAATCGCTGCGCGCAGCGCAGCCTTTTGTGGCGATCAACTGCGCGGCGATCCCCGACAACATGCTCGAAGCCACCTTGTTTGGCCATGAAAAGGGCGCTTTCACCGGTGCTATCGCCGCCCAAGAAGGCAAGTTCGAGCAGGCCAATGGCGGCACCTTGCTGCTCGATGAGATTTCCGAGATGCCGCTGGGGCTGCAGGCCAAGTTGCTGCGTGTGCTGCAAGAGCGCGAGGTGGAGCGGGTTGGTGGGCGCAAGCCGGTTGCGCTGGACATCCGTGTGCTGGCCACCACCAACCGTGACCTGGCTGGCGAGGTGTCGGCGGGGCGTTTTCGTGAAGATCTGTATTACCGCCTTTCGGTGTTCCCTTTGGCATGGCAGCCGCTGCGTGAGCGCAATGGCGACATTCTGCCGTTGGCCGAGCGCCTGCTGGCGCGTCATGTGGCCAAGATGAAGCATGCGCCGGTGCGTCTGTCCACCGAGGCGCGCGCTTGCCTGCAGGGTTATGCCTGGCCGGGTAACGTCCGTGAGCTGGATAACGCACTGCAGCGGGCTTTGATCCTGCAGCAGGGTGGCGTGATCGAGGCGGCGGATTTCTGCCTGGCTGGCGCCATACCCTTGGCGGGTACAGTAAGTGCCACTATTGAGCCATTATCCGAAGATTTGACGGTCGAGGCCACTGGGCTGGGTGATGACATGCGTCGTCACGAATTCCAGATGATCATCGACACCCTGCGCGCCGAGCGTGGTCGCCGCAAGGAAGCTGCCGAACGGCTGGGGATCAGCCCGCGTACCCTGCGTTACAAGTTGGCGCAGATGCGTGATGCCGGGCTTGATGTCGAAGCCAGCCTGTACGGCTGAAACCACGAAATTAACAGGATGGTGAGCGGGCTGGCACTCTTGTTGCTAGCTCCAGGCTATCCGCTGCATCAGTGTCAAAAAAATGCGGCCGCCGGAGAGAGAAGGTCATGAGCCAAGGTGTTGAATTCAATCGTCTGATGTTGGACATGCGTGCCATGCAGGCTGAAGCCATGTCCGCGCCCAAGGCGTCGGCCGCCGCAGAGCTGGCGCCGGGCCAAAGCAGCTTCGCCGACATGCTCGGCCAGGCTATCAACAAGGTGCATGAGACCCAGCAGGCTTCCAACCAGCTGGCCAACGCCTTCGAGATCGGCAAGAGCGGTGTCGACCTGACCGACGTGATGATTGCTTCGCAGAAAGCCTCGGTGTCCTTCCAGGCGCTGACGCAGGTACGTAACAAGCTGGTTCAGTCGTACCAGGACATCATGCAGATGCCGGTTTAAGGACGGAAGTTAAGTCATGGCCGAAGCAGTCGTCGATAACGCCCCCGCCAAAAGTGGCCCGCCAGCGGCCAAGCCGCCGCTGTTCGGCATGGCGTTCCTGGAAAACATCTCGCAGATGCCCATGCTGCGTCAGGTCGGCCTGCTGGTCGGGTTGGCCGCCAGCGTGGCGATCGGCTTTGCCGTGGTGCTCTGGTCGCAACAGCCGGACTACCGCCCGCTGTACGGCAGCCTGGCCGGGATGGACACCAAGCAGGTCATGGATGTGCTGGCGGCTGCCGACATTCCCTACAACGTCGAGCCCAATTCCGGTGCTCTGCTGGTCAAGGCCGACGACCTCTCCCGTGCGCGCCTGAAACTGGCTGCCGCCGGCGTGGCGCCGAGCGACGGCAATGTGGGCTTCGAGATTCTCGACAAAGAGCAAGGCCTGGGCACCAGCCAGTTCATGGAGGCTACCCGCTACCGCCGTGGTCTGGAAGGCGAGCTGGCACGTACCATTTCCAGCCTGAACAATGTGAAGGCGGCGCGTGTGCACCTGGCGATCCCGAAAAGCTCGGTGTTCGTCCGTGATGAGCGCAAGCCAAGCGCCTCGGTGCTGGTCGAGCTGTATCCGGGCCGCGCCTTGGAGGCGGGGCAGGTGATGGCTATCGTCAACCTGGTCGCCACCAGTGTGCCAGAGCTGGACAAGTCGCAGGTCACCGTGGTCGACCAGAAGGGCAACCTGCTCTCCGACCAGCTGCAGGACACCGCCCTGACCATGGCCGGCAAGCAGTTCGACTACAGCCGCCGCATGGAAAGCATGCTGACCCAGCGCGTGCACAACATCCTGCAGCCGGTGCTGGGTAACGATCGCTACAAGGCCGAAGTGTCCGCCGACCTGGACTTCAGCGCGGTGGAATCCACGTCCGAGCAGTTCAATCCAGACCAGCCTGCACTGCGCAGCGAGCAGGCGGTCAACGAGCAACGCTCCAGCAGCCAAGGCCCGCAGGGCGTGCCGGGTGCGCTGAGCAACCAGCCCCCGGCAGGCGCCGCAGCACCGGAAAACGCAACTGCCGCCGCACCTGCGGCCGGTGCGATCCAGCCAGGTCAGCCCCTGGTGGATGCCAACGGCCAGCAGATCATGGACCCGGCCACTGGCCAGCCGATGCTGGCGCCATACCCGGCTGACAAACGTGAGCAGACCACCAAGAACTTCGAGCTGGACCGTTCCATTAGCCACACCCGTCAACAGCAGGGTCGCCTGACCCGTCTGTCGGTGGCGGTGGTGGTCGACGACCAGGTCAAGGTCGATGCCGCCAGCGGCGAGACCACTCGCGCCCCATGGGGTGCCGAGGATCTGGCGCGCTTCACCCGTCTGGTACAGGACGCGGTGGGCTTCGATGCCAGCCGTGGCGACAGCGTGACGGTAATCAACGTGCCGTTCGCCGCTGACCGTGGCGAAGAGATCGCCGAAATCGCGTTCTACCAGCAGCCGTGGTTCTGGGACATCGTCAAGCAAGTGCTGGGCGTGGTGTTTATTTTGGTGTTGGTGTTCGGCGTGCTGCGTCCGGTGCTCAACAACATCACAGGTGGCGGCAAGCAGGCTGCCACGGACAGCGACATGGAGCTGGGCGGCATGATCGGTCTGGATGGCGAATTGGCCAACGACCGCGTCAGCCTGGGTGGCCCGAGCAGCATTCTGTTGCCAAGCCCTTCCGAGGGCTACGAGGCACAGCTCAACGCAATCAAGGGCCTGGTGGCCGAAGACCCGGGTCGTGTGGCCCAGGTCGTGAAAGAGTGGATTAACGCCGATGAGTGATAACCGAGCCGTTGCCGCCAAGCTGAGCCGCGTAGACAAAGCGGCCATTCTCCTGCTCTCCCTGGGCGAGACCGATGCCGCCCAGGTCCTGCGACACATGGGGCCCAAGGAAGTGCAGCGGGTCGGTGTGGCCATGGCGCAAATGGGTAACGTGCACCGCGAGCAGGTCGAGCAGGTGATGAGCGAGTTCGTCGACATCGTCGGCGACCAGACCAGCCTGGGCGTGGGCTCGGACGGTTACATCCGCAAGATGCTCAACCAGGCGCTGGGCGAAGACAAGGCCAACGGCCTGATCGACCGCATCCTGCTTGGTGGCAACACCAGTGGCCTGGACAGCCTGAAGTGGATGGAGCCGCGCGCCGTGGCCGATGTCATTCGCTACGAGCACCCGCAGATCCAGGCCATCGTGGTGGCCTACCTCGACCCTGACCAGGCCGGTGAAGTGCTGAGCAACTTCGACCACAAGGTGCGTCTGGACATCATTCTGCGTGTTTCGTCGCTCAATACCGTGCAGCCGGCAGCGCTCAAAGAGCTGAACCAGATCCTCGAGAAGCAGTTCTCGGGCAACTCCAACGCCGCGCGGACCACGCTGGGTGGTATCAAGCGTGCTGCCGACATCATGAACTTCCTCGACAGTTCGGTGGAAGGCGCGCTGATGGACTCGATCCGCGAAATTGACAACGACCTGTCCGAGCAGATCGAAGACCTGATGTTCGTCTTCAACAACCTGGCCGATGTCGACGACCGCGGTATCCAGGCGCTGCTGCGCGAGGTGTCCTCCGACGTGCTGGTGGTGTCGCTCAAAGGTGCCGACGAGCGGGTCAAGGACAAGATCTTCAAGAACATGTCCAAACGTGCGTCGGAGCTGCTGCGCGACGACCTCGAGGCCAAGGGGCCGGTGCGCGTCAGCGACGTGGAAACGGCGCAGAAGGAAATCCTCACCATTGCCCGTCGTATGGCCGAAGCCGGCGAGATCGTGCTCGGCGGCAAGGGTGCCGAGGAAATGATTTAAAAGGTTGCCGGTTCATGCTGGCTGGCGCTGCCCCTGTGGGAGCGGGTTTACCCGCGAATGCGCCAGACCGGCCGATGAGGTTGCCCCTGCCGATGCATTTGCGGGTAAACCCGCTCCCACAGGGAATGCATTGGCTGAACATGTTTTTGAGAATCTGACGGCATGTCCACCACTGAACACCCCAGCGACCTGATCCGCGCCCGCGACCTCGAGGGCGTCGATGTCTGGGCGCTGCCCAGCTTCGACCCAGAGCCGGAGCCCGAGCCTGAACCTGAACCCGAAGTCATCGAGGAAGAGGTCGAAGAGGTGCCGCTGGAGGAAGTCCAGCCGCTGACCCTCGAAGAACTTGAGGCGATCCGTCAGGAGGCCTACAACGAAGGCTTCGCCACCGGCGAGCGCGAGGGCTTTCACAGCACTCAGCTCAAGGTGCGTCAGGAGGCTGAGGAAGCCCTGGCGGTGAAGTTGGCCAGCCTGGAGCAGCTGATGGGCAACCTGCTCGAGCCGATTGCCGAGCAGGACACGCAGATCGAGAAAACCCTGGTGCACCTGGTCGCGCACATGACTCGCCAGGTGATCGGTCGCGAACTGCGCACCGATTCCAGTCAGATCACCCAGGTGCTGCGCGAGGCGCTCAAGCTGTTGCCCATGGGCGCCGACAACATTCGCATTCACCTCAACCCCCAGGATTTCGAGCTGGCCAAGGCCCTGCGCGAACGTCACGAAGAAAGCTGGAAGCTGCTGGAGGATGAAGCGCTCCTGCCGGGTGGCTGCCGTATCGAAACGGCCCACAGTCGCATCGATGCGACCATGGAGACGCGCATCGAGAAGGCTGTGACGCAGCTGTTCGACCAGTTGCACGACCAGTCGCTGCATCCGGCAGCGCCGGACCTCAGCGTCGAGCTGGGCGACCACGATGCGCCTTGACCGCACCAGTTTCGGCAAGCGCCTGGGCACCTACGTCGAGGCGATCAAGCTGCCCACCCAGCCGGTGGTCGAGGGCCGCCTGCTGCGGATGGTGGGGCTGACCCTGGAAGCCGAGGGCTTGCGCGCTGCTGTGGGCAGCCGCTGCCTGGTGATCAACGATGACAGCTACCACCCGGTGCAGGTCGAAGCCGAAGTCATGGGCTTTGCCGGTACCAAGGTCTTTCTCATGCCGGTAGGCAGCATTGCCGGCATTGCCCCGGGCGCGCGGGTGGTGCCGCTGGACGACAGCGGCCGCCTGCCCATGGGCATGAGCATGCTGGGTCGGGTGCTGGACGGTGCCGGCCGCGCATTGGACGGCAAGGGCGGGATGAAGGCCGAGGACTGGGTGCCGATGGACGGCCCGATCATCAACCCGCTCAATCGTGACCCGATCAGCCAGCCGCTGGACGTGGGCATCCGCAGCATCAACGGCCTGCTGACCGTCGGCCGTGGTCAGCGCTTGGGTCTGTTCGCCGGTACCGGTGTCGGTAAGTCGGTGCTGTTGGGCATGATGACCCGCTTCACCGAGGCTGAAATCATCGTGGTCGGCCTGATCGGTGAGCGGGGCCGCGAGGTGAAGGAGTTCATCGAGCATATTCTCGGTGAAGAAGGGCTCAAGCGCTCGGTGGTGGTGGCGTCACCCGCCGACGATGCCCCCTTGATGCGTTTGCGCGCCGCCATGTACTGCACCCGAATTGCCGAGTACTTCCGCGACAAGGGCAAGAACGTCCTGTTGCTCATGGATTCCCTGACTCGCTTTGCCCAGGCCCAGCGGGAAATTGCCTTGGCCATCGGTGAGCCGCCGGCGACCCGTGGTTACCCGCCGTCGGTGTTCGCCAAGCTGCCCAAGCTGGTGGAGCGGGCAGGTAATGGTGAGCCGGGCGGTGGGTCGATCACCGCGTTCTATACGGTGCTCTCGGAGGGCGATGACCAGCAGGACCCGATCGCCGACTCCGCGCGGGGTGTGTTGGACGGCCACTTCGTGCTGTCGCGGCGCCTGGCGGAGGAGGGGCATTACCCGGCCATCGATATCGAGGCGTCCATCAGCCGGGTGATGCCCCAGGTGGTCGATGCCAACCATTTGCGCCAGGCGCAGAAATTCAAGCAGCTGTGGTCGCGCCTGTCGCAAAGTCGCGACCTGATCAGCGTCGGTGCCTATGTGGCCGGTGGCGACCCGGAAACGGACCTGGCCATTGCCTTGCAGCCCAAGTTGGTGGACTTCCTGCGACAAGGTCTGGATGACAACGTCGGCATGGCCAAGAGCCGTGAGCAACTGGCGATGATCTTCACGCCGCCGGGTGGGGGCTGATAGTCGATGGCCTTGCCCAGTCGTGCCGCGCGTCTTGCGCCAGTGGTGGACATGGCCGAAGAGGCCGAGCGCAAGGCTGCTCAGCGCCTGGGGCATTTCCAGCAGCAGGTTGCCCAGGCCCAGGCCAAGCTGGCGGAGCTTGAGACCTTTCGTGAGGGTTACCAGGCGCAATGGATCAATCGCGGGGGGCAGGGTGTCAATGGTAGCTGGCTGCTGAACTACCAGCGTTTCCTGGCGCAGCTTGAAACGGCCATGACCCAGCAGCGGCAGAGTCTGAGCTGGCACCAGAATAACCTCAACAATGCCCGTGGCATCTGGCAGCAGGCCTATGCCCGGGTGGAAGGCCTGCGCAAGTTGGTGCAGCGGTACATGGATGAGGCGCGGCGGGCCGAGGACAAGCGGGAGCAAAGGTTGCTGGATGAACTGTCGCAGCGCCTTCCGCGGCAGGGGCACTTGTAGGTTGTGCTGGCTCCTGCAGGTACGGCGCGGTCCGTGTGGGAGCCGGCTTGCCGGCGATAGGGCCGGTACAGGTTGCAGATACTGCCTTGCGGCGCCTGTCAGTGGCTGCTAAACCTTGAAGAGTTGCATTCGCCATCATCGAAGGAATCGCTAGTATGGCAGTCGAGAGTGATTTTTCGCAGGACGAGAAAAAGCTGACGATCAAGATCAAGGGGCGCTTCGATTTCGGCAAGCATCAGGAGTTCAGGGATGCTTACGAGCGCCAGGCCAGCCGGCCTGACTCGGTAGTCGTCGATCTCAAGGACACCACCTACCTGGACAGCTCCGCGCTCGGCATGCTGCTGTTGCTGCGTGATCACGCAGGCGGCGACGACTCGGACGTGCGGGTGGTGCACGCCAGCTCTGATGTGCGCAAGATCCTGGCGATCTCCAATTTCGAAAAACTGTTCGATATCAGTTGAGTGTCGTGATGTCGGCTGATCAGGCGTTGACCGTGCTGGTGGCTGAGGACGGCGCGGCTGATCGCTTGTTGCTTGCGCAAATCGTCCGGCGCCAGGGGCATCAGGTGTTCACCGCTGAAAACGGTGAGCAGGCGGTGGCCCTGTTCGTCGAGCGAAGGCCGCAGCTGGTGTTGCTCGACGCGCTCATGCCGGTGATGGATGGCTTCGAGGCCGCACGGCAGATAAAGGCCCTGGCGGGTGAGGCGTTGGTGCCGATCATCTTTCTCACCTCGTTAAGTGAGGAGGATGCCTTGGTGCGCTGCCTGGAGGCTGGTGGCGATGACTTCATGGCCAAACCCTACAGTGCGGTGATTCTCGGTGCCAAGATCCGCGCCATGGACCGTTTGCGACGCCTGCAGGCCACGGTGCTTGAGCAGCGCGACCAGATCACTCGTCATCACCATCACCTGCTGAACGAGCAGCGGGTTGCCAAGGCGGTGTTCGACAAGGTGGCCCATTCCGGCTGTCTGTCGGCGCCCAACATTCGTTACTTGCAGTCGCCCTATGCGTTATTCAATGGCGATTTGTTGTTGGCGGCGTTCACTCCGTCCGGTGACATGCATGTACTGCTGGGCGACTTCACCGGCCATGGCCTGCCCGCTGCCGTCGGCGCCATGCCCCTGGCCGAGGTGTTCTATGGCATGACCGCCAAGGGCTACGGCATGGCGCAGACCCTGCGCGAAATGAACGCCAAGCTCAAGCGCATCCTGCCGGTGGACATGTTCGCCTGCGTGATGCTGCTTAACCTCAGCGTGCAGCGTGGCTCGGTGGAGGTATGGAACGGCGGCATGCCCGATGGCTACCGGCTGTCGGCCAGCGGTGAGGTGCTGTCGACGCTCAGCTCGCGTCATCTACCGCTGGGCATCCTCGCGCCGGAGCGTTTCGACGACAGCACCGAAGTGCTTCCATTGGCCCCTGGCGAGCGTTTGCTGCTGCTTTCCGATGGCGTGGTCGATACGGCCGATGAGCAGGATCGTCTGTTCGGTGTTCAGCGCCTGCGTGAGGTGCTGGCCGACAACAGTGACCCAGGCCTGCTGTTCGACGAGGTCATGCAGGCGCTCAAGCGGTTTGGCGGGCGTCCCAGGGATGACATCAGCCTGTGCGACATTCGCATGTTCGCCCCTGGCGAGCGGGTGCCTGCACCGACGCTGTACTCAGATAGTGGGCGCTCAAGCCCGTTGGACTGGTCGTTGGGGTTCGAGCTACGTGGTGAAAGCCTCAAGCGTTTCAACCCGGTGCCGTATCTTGTGCAGTTGCTGCAGGAAATTCATGGCCTGCGGCCCAGTACCGGCAGTTTGCACAGCGTGCTCAGCGAGTTGTATTCCAATGCCCTGGAGCATGGTGTTCTGGGCCTGGATTCGCAGCTCAAGCGTGATGTTCAGGGTTTTGCCGACTATTATCAGGAACGCGCCCGGCGTTTAGGTTCATTGGTCGAAGGCCATGTGCGGATCGACCTGCGGGTGGAACCGCTTGCCCATGGCGGGCGTCTGACCATCGAAGTGCGAGACAGCGGTGCCGGCTTCGATGTTTACCAGGTGTTGTCGCGAACGCCTCGGGAGCAGGGGCTCAGTGGTCGTGGCCTGGGCCTGGTGCAGCGGCTGGGTGACCGCGCCGAATGGTGCGAAGGCGGGCGCTGCGCACGGGTCTGCTTTGACTGGTAAGTCCAATGGTGGGTCGCAGGGCGGCTCAGGCATAATCCAACTTGATCAAGGAGTGAACAAGTGACTGACATGCATATAGACCACAAGGTGCTCAGTGATTTGCGGGAAGTCATGGAAGATGGCTACCTGCAACTGCTGGAGACCTTTCTGGAAGATTCCGAACGGCGCTTGAGTCAGCTGCATGAAGCCAAGAATGCCGATGAGCTTGGTATTGCTGCTCACAGCTTCAAGGGTAGTAGCAGCAATATGGGTGCGGTCGGCCTGGCCAGCTTGTGCCAGCAGTTGGAGGATCGGGTCAGGCAGCAGCCGCTGTACGGCATCGAAGACCTGATCAATCGAATCGACCAGGAGTACCTGGAGGTTCAGCGCTTCTATCGCGGTGAGCAAGAGCGCGTTTCTGCAGGTTGATTTGCGACTTGGCGCGACTTTTGCCTGTCTTTGCCCAGACGTTTTTTTTGTATCTGGCGCGGAGACCCCTCGATGCCTGTCGCATCCAATCCTTTGTTGCAAGCCAACGCCGTGGGCAAGCCGTCGCGCGTGGCCAGCTCGTTGGCGGACAAGTCGCCACAGGCGGCGGGCGAGCAGGGTTCTGGCTTTGATCAGGTGATGGCCAAGCAGGGCCGTGACAAGGTGCCGGCCCAGGATGACAAGGCTGTAGCTGCCAAGCCGAAGGACAAGCCTGAAGCGGCTCAGAGCGGCAAAAAGGAAGCTGCCGACAAGCCAGAGGTTGCCGATGACGGCAACAAATTGCCAGCTGACGACCAGGGTCAGGCCGCTGCAGACACTGCGCCAGTCAGTGATTCGAACTCGCTGGATGCGAACCTGGTGGCCGGTCAGGTCACCGATGCGCAGCCTGGCGCGCAACTGATTCAGGCTCAGGCCGAGGCGGTGGCGCCAGTGCTGCAGGCTGCGGCACAGCCCGCGAAGCCACAGCTGGTCAGCCCTTTGCCGGAAGCGCCAGAGGAGGATGCGTTCGACCCCGAGGCCGACCCGCTGGCCAGCTTGCCCACCCTGCGTCTGGCGCTGGAGCAGAGCGCCCAGGCCAAGGGCACGACGTCGGCACATGCCGCCCCGGCTTCAGATCCATCCCAGGTACAGGGTGACGAGGGTCAAGCGGCCGTCAATACCTTGGCGAATCTGCTCGACAAGCCTGAGGCTGATGGCGGGCAGTCGGAGCCAGGTGACAAGGCATTCAGCGCGCTGCTCGAGGACGGCCTGAAGGACACCAAGGGCGCCAGCAGTGATACCCGTGTCGACGATTTTGCCAACCGCCTGGCCAACCTGACCCAGGCCGCCACGGCCAAGACCGCCAATGCGGTGCCGGTGAGCAGCAGTCCGCTGCATCAGCCGCTGGCGATGAACCAGAACGCCTGGACCGAAGGCCTGGTCAACCGGGTCATGTACCTGTCCAGCCAGAACCTCAAATCGGCAGACATCCAGCTTGAACCTGCTGAGCTCGGTCGCCTGGACATTCGCGTCAATGTAGCGACGGACCAGTCCACTCAGGTGACCTTCATCAGCGGCCATGCCGGCGTGCGTGATGCGCTGGACAGCCAGGTGCACCGTTTGCGTGAGCTTTTCGCCCAGCAAGGGCTGGCGCAGCCGGATGTGAATGTGGCCGACCAGTCGCGCGGGCAACAGCAACAGCAGGCCCAGCAGGATGGTTCGCAGTTCTCCGGGGTGGCGGCGCGGCGCGGGCAGGGTGGCGCTGAGCAGGGCGAGCTTGCCGATGCTTCCCGCCCGCTGGAACAACAGGTGGTGATTGGCGACAGCGCCGTCGATTACTACGCTTGAGGGTTGTGGTGGGGTTGAGATCGAGCGCCGCCCGCGCGGCGCATCGCGAGCAAGGCTCGCTCCTACGTTTGTTTCAGGCCAGTTATGCCTGTGGGATTTGCGCGC
This sequence comes from Pseudomonas sp. Teo4, assembly GCF_034387475.1. NCBI lineage: Bacteria > Pseudomonadati > Pseudomonadota > Gammaproteobacteria > Pseudomonadales > Pseudomonadaceae > Pseudomonas > Pseudomonas sp. Teo4. The sequence goes on along the minus strand of NZ_JAXCIL010000001.1, from coordinate 3,177,693 downwards.
GAACGCCTTGGCGCATGGCTTGATTTCGAGTCGTACACACAAGGCGGTCGCGCGCGCCGGTCACAGGCGTTACTGGCCGTAAACAAACGTAGGAGCGAGCCTTGCTCGCGATGCGCCGCGCGGGCGGCGCTCGTTCTCAATCGCCCCGAAAAACGAACGTCTAGCGCTCTTCGCCAAATCTGGCATAACACTTGCTCAAGCCACGTCATCCTCCTATGAAACCCGATGGACGACGGATTATTGGCATGGCAAAGAGCGACGCAGTGAAAGACCCCGCCTCTAAAGGCAAACTCAAGCTGATCTTGCTGCTGGTGCTGGCCTTGCTGCTGGCGGTTGGCCTATCTGTAGGCGCCACCTGGTTCATCATGCACAAGAGCGAACCCGCGCCAGCGGCCGAGCCAGTGGCGAGCAACATCAAGCCGGCGGCGATCTACGAGCCGCTGACTCCTGCCTTTGTCGTCAACTTCAACCAGAACGGCCGCCAGCGCTACATGCAGGTGAGCATCACCATGCAGGGTCGCAACCAGGCTGACCTGGAGGCGCTGAAGGTGCACATGCCGGTGATCCGCAACAACCTGGTGATGATGTTCTCCGGGCAGGGCTTCGACACCTTGGCCGGCAGCCCGGTAGGCCAGGAGATGCTGCGCCAGAAAGCCACCGCGGTGGTGCAGGAAGTCGCCCAGAAGGAAGTCGGCAAGCCGGTCGTCGACCAGCTGCTGTTCACCAATTTCGTATTGCAGTAGGAGTCCGCAATGGCCGTACAGGACCTGCTGTCCCAGGATGAAATCGACGCCCTGTTGCACGGCGTCGACGATGGGCTGGTACAGACCGAGAGCGTTGCCGAACCCGGCAGCATCAAGAGCTACGACCTGACCAGCCAGGATCGGATCGTCCGTGGTCGCATGCCGACCCTGGAAATGATCAACGAACGTTTTGCCCGCTACACCCGAATCAGCATGTTCAACCTGCTGCGCCGCTCCGCCGACGTGGCGGTGGGTGGGGTGCAGGTCATGAAGTTCGGCGAGTACGTGCATTCGCTGTACGTGCCCACCAGCCTCAACCTGGTGAAGATCAAGCCGCTGCGCGGCACGTCGCTGTTCATCCTCGACGCCAAGCTGGTGTTCAAGCTGGTGGACAACTTCTTCGGCGGTGACGGCCGTCACGCCAAGATCGAGGGCCGTGAGTTCACGCCAACCGAGCTGCGCGTGGTGCGGATGGTGCTGGACCAGTGCTTCGTCGACCTCAAGGAAGCCTGGCAGGCGATCATGCCGGTCAACTTCGAGTACATCAACTCGGAGGTCAACCCGGCCATGGCCAACATCGTCGGCCCGAGCGAAGCGGTGGTGGTGTCGACCTTCCACATCGAGCTGGACGGCGGTGGCGGCGACCTGCACGTGACCATGCCTTATTCGATGATCGAGCCGGTGCGCGAAATGCTCGACGCTGGTTTCCAGTCCGACCTGGACGACCAGGACGAGCGCTGGGTCAAGGCCCTGCGCGAAGACGTGCTCGATGTCTCCGTGCCAGTGACTGCCACGGTTGCCCGCCGTCAGTTGAAGTTGCGCGATGTGCTGCACATGCAGCCGGGTGACGTGATCCCCGTCGAGCTGCCCGAGCACCTGGTGCTGCGTGCCAATGGCGTGCCGTCGTTCAAGGCCCGGCTGGGGTCGCACAAGGGCACCCTGGCGCTGCAGATCATCGACCCGATCGAACGCCGCTGACGGCGTGCCGATCGCTCTCTACGAATTGAATGCTTGTCGAGGACATCATGGCTAACGAAAACGAGATCACATCCCCAGAAGATCAGGCTCTGGCCGATGAGTGGGCCGCCGCCCTGGAAGAAACCGGCGACGCTGGCCAGGCCGATATCGACGCCTTGCTCGGTGGCGATAGCGGCAACGGTGGTGCCGGCCGCCTGCCGATGGAAGAGTTCGCCAGCTCGCCCAAGCCCAAGGAAAACGTCAGCCTGGATGGCCCGAACCTGGATGTGATCCTGGACATTCCGGTGAGCATCTCGATGGAAGTGGGCAGCACCGAGATCAATATCCGCAACCTGCTGCAGCTCAACCAAGGGTCGGTGATCGAGCTCGACCGCCTGGCCGGCGAGCCACTCGACGTGCTGGTCAACGGCACGCTGATCGCCCACGGCGAGGTGGTTGTGGTCAACGAGAAGTTCGGCATTCGCCTGACCGACGTGATCAGCCCCAGCGAACGCATCAAGAAGCTGCGCTGAGTGAAGGGCATGATGCGGGCTGTGATGGCCCTGGCAACGCTGCTGGCCAGCGAGGTGGCGCTTGCCGCTGCCACGCCGAACCCTGTAACGCCTGCGGCGTCCGCGCCCGGCAGCCTGGGTGGGCAACTGGCGCAGATGGTGTTCGGGCTGTTGCTGGTGGTCGGTCTGATCTTCTTCCTGGCCTGGCTGCTGCGTCGCATGCAGGGCGCAGCCCCCAGGGGCGGCCAGGTGATCGAGATCGTCGGCAGTCGCGCCATCGGCCCGCGTGACCGGCTGCTGCTGGTGCAGGTCGGCAAGGAGCAGGTGCTGATCGGGCATAGCCCCGGCAGTATCGAAACCTTGCATGTGATGGCCGAGCCTGTGGATGTGCCCGCCGACGCCCGCACGGCGACGCCAGAGTTTGCCCAGCGCCTTCTGGAGCTGATGGGCAAGGATCAGAAGGACAAGAAGTGATGATTGGCGCGCTGCGCTTACTGTTGAGCACCCTGTTGCCGATCGCGCTGCTGCTGGCCGCGCCACTGGCTCAGGCCGCCGACCCGTTGTCGATTCCGGCGATTACCCTGTCCAATACCCCGGACGGGCAGCAGGAGTATTCGGTCAGCCTGCAGATCCTGCTGATCATGACGGCGCTGAGCTTCATTCCGGCGTTCGTCATTCTGATGACCAGCTTCACCCGGATCATCATCGTCTTCTCCATTTTGCGTCAGGCCCTGGGCCTGCAGCAGACGCCGTCCAACCAGGTGCTCACCGGCATGGCACTGTTCCTGACCATGTTCATCATGGCGCCGGTGTTCGACCGGGTGAACCAGGATGCCCTGCAGCCGTACCTCAAAGAGCAGATGACCGCCCAGCAAGCCATCGAGAAGGCGCAAGGGCCGCTCAAGGTCTTCATGCTGGCGCAGACCCGGCAGAGTGACCTGGACCTGTTCATGCGCTTGTCCAAGCGCACCGACATTGCCGGCCCTGACCAGGTGCCGCTGACCATCCTGGTGCCAGCGTTCGTCACCTCTGAGCTCAAGACCGCGTTCCAGATCGGTTTCATGATCTTCATCCCGTTCCTGATCATCGACATGGTAGTCGCCAGTGTGCTGATGGCCATGGGTATGATGATGCTGTCGCCGCTGATCATTTCGTTGCCGTTCAAGATCATGCTGTTCGTGCTGGTCGATGGCTGGGCGCTGATCATGGGTACCCTGGCCAGCAGTTTCGGCGGTGTCTGACGCCGTCAAGGAGAGCCTTGCATGACCCCAGAAGTAGCCGTCGACCTGTTTCGCGATGCCCTCTGGCTGACCACGCTGATGGTGGCCGTGTTGGTGGTGCCGAGCCTGTTGGTTGGCCTGGTGGTGGCGATGTTCCAGGCTGCCACCCAGATCAACGAACAGACCCTGAGCTTCCTGCCGCGTCTGTTGGTGATGCTGGTGACGCTGATCGTCGCCGGGCCGTGGCTGGTGCAGAAGTTCATGGAGTACATCATTGGCCTGTACTCCAGCATTCCGCAGCTGATCGGGTGAGGTCGGCATGCTGGAGCTGACCGACGCGCAGATCGGCACCTGGGTCGCCACCTTCGTCCTGCCGCTGTTCCGCGTCACCGCCGTGCTGATGACCATGCCGATTTTCGGTACCCGCATGCTGCCGGCGCGGGTCCGTCTTTATGCTGCCTTGGCCATTACCGTGGTGATCGTGCCAGGGTTGCCGCCGCTGCCTGAGTTCGACCCTTTGAGCGTGCGCGGCTTGCTGTTGTGTGGCGAGCAGATCATCGTCGGGGCGTTGTTCGGCTTCTCGTTGCAGTTGCTGTTCCAGGCCTTCGTGATTGCCGGGCAGATCATTGCGATCCAGATGGGTATGGCCTTCGCCTCGATGGTCGACCCGGCCAACGGGGTCAACGTGGCGGTGGTCAGCCAGTTCATGACCATGCTGGTGAGCGTGCTGTTTCTGGTGATGAACGGCCACCTGGTGGTGTTCGAGATAATGACCGAAAGCTTTACCACGCTGCCGGTGGGTAGTGCGCTGGTGGTCAACCACTTCTGGGAGATGGCCGGGCGGTTGGGCTGGGTGTTCGGAGCGGGCCTGTTGTTGATTCTGCCGGCGATCGCCGCGCTGCTGGTGGTGAACATCGCCTTTGGCGTGATGACGCGTGCCGCGCCTCAGCTGAACATCTTCTCCATCGGTTTTCCGCTGACCCTGGTGCTGGGCATGGGCATCTTCTGGGTGGGCCTTGCCGATATTCTTTCGCACTACCAGGCATTGGCCAGCGAAGCGCTGCAATGGCTGCGTGAACTGGCGAGGGCGCGCTGAGCATGGCTGAGAGCGAGAGCGGTCAGGACAAGACAGAAGAACCCACCGACAAACGCAAGCGCGACGCGCGTGAGAAAGGTGAGATTGCCCGTTCCAAGGAGCTGAACACCGTGGCCGTGACTCTGGCCGGGGCGGGCGGATTGCTGGCGTTCGGTGGCCACATGGCCGAGACCCTGCTCGAGATGATGCGCCTGAACTTCAGCCTGACCCGCGAGGTGATCGTCGACGAGCGCTCGATGGGTGCCTTCCTGCTGGCATCGGGCAAGATGGCGATCTGGGCGAGTCAGCCGTTGTTGATCCTGTTGTTCGTCATCTCTTTCGTCGCGCCCATCGCCCTGGGCGGGTTCCTGTTTTCCGGCAGCTTGCTGCAGCCCAAGTTCAGTCGCATGAACCCGTTGGCGGGTATCAAACGCATGTTCTCGATGCATGCCTTGACCGAGTTGCTGAAGGCGATCGCCAAGTTCTTCGTGATTCTGGTGGTGGCGCTGCTGGTGTTGGTGTCTGACCGTCAGGCCTTGCTGTCCATTGCCAACGAGCCGCTGGACCAGGCGATCATCCACAGTGTCCAGGTAGTGGGATGGAGCGCGCTGTGGATGGCGGCGGGGTTGCTGCTGATTGCCGCAGTCGATGTGCCGTTCCAGCTGTACCAGACGCACAAGAAACTGAAGATGACCAAGCAGGAAGTGCGTGACGAATACAAGGACACCGAAGGCAAGCCCGAGGTGAAGCAGCGTATTCGTCAGCTTCAGCGTGAGGTGTCGCAGCGGCGCATGATGGCGGCAGTGCCCGAGGCCGATGTGATCATCACCAACCCGACGCACTACGCGGTGGCCTTGCAGTACGATCCGGAGAAGGGTGGGGTGGCGCCGTTGCTGGTGGCCAAAGGTACCGATTTCATTGCCTTGAAGATGCGTGAGATCGGCGTCGAGCATAACGTGCAGATTCTTGAGTCGCCGGCCCTGGCGCGGGCCATCTACTACTCCACCGAGCTTGAGCAGGAAATTCCTGCAGGGTTGTACCTGGCGGTGGCGCAGGTGCTGGCCTATGTGTTCCAGATTCGCCAGTACCGGGCGGGCAAGGGCAAGCGACCGGATCCGCTCAAGGATGACTTGCCGATTCCGCCGGATTTGCGCCGCGACAGTTGATAGGTGTTTGGCGGTGGGGTGGTGGTGGTCGTGAGATCGAGCGCCGCCCGATCTCCCAGGCGCCAAATACCTCAAGCCATGCAAAGTTGGAAAGCTTCTTGCAAAGCCACGCCCAAGCGCCCCTTGGGCGTCAAAGTTTTGCTTGAAGAGGAATCGCGGTGGATCGCACTCAGTTAATCAGCAACGCCCGCAACAACCTGGCCGGTCTCGGCCGGGGCAACCTGGGCGTGCCGCTGTTGTTGCTGGTGATGTTGGCAATGATGATGTTGCCGATCCCGCCGTTCCTGCTCGACGTGTTCTTCACCTTCAACATCGCCCTGTCGATCGTCGTGCTGCTGGTCTGTGTCTACGCCTTGCGCCCGCTCGACTTTGCCGCGTTCCCCACCATTCTGCTGGTCGCCACCTTGCTGCGTCTGGCCCTGAACGTAGCGTCCACCCGGGTGGTCATGCTCCATGGCCAGGAGGGTCATGGCGCCGCCGGTAAGGTGATCCAGGCCTTCGGTGAGGTGGTGATCGGCGGCAATTACGTCGTGGGTGCGGTGGTGTTTGCCATCCTCATGATCATCAACTTCGTGGTGGTGACCAAGGGTGCCGGGCGTATCTCCGAAGTCAGCGCGCGTTTCACCCTGGATGCCATGCCCGGCAAGCAGATGGCCATCGACGCCGACCTCAACGCCGGCCTGATCGACCAGGCTCAAGCCAAGGCACGTCGCGCCGAAGTGGCCCAGGAAGCCGAGTTCTATGGCTCGATGGACGGTGCCAGCAAGTTCGTGCGCGGTGACGCAATTGCCGGCCTGCTGATTCTGTTCATCAACCTGATCGGCGGCATGCTCATCGGTATGCTGCAGCACGGCATGACGTTCAGTGACGCGGGCAAGGTCTACGCGCTGCTGACCATCGGTGACGGTTTGGTGGCGCAATTGCCATCACTGCTGCTGTCCACCGCGGCGGCGATCATGGTCACCCGGGCCTCGGGCTCGGAGGACATGGGCAAGCTGATCAACCGGCAGATGTTCGACTCGCCCAAAGCCCTGGCGGTTTCCGGCGCGTTGATGATCGTCATGGGCCTGGTGCCGGGCATGCCACACATCGCTTTCCTCAGCCTCGGCCTGCTGGCCGGTGGTGGCGCCTACATGGTGTGGAAGAAGCAGCAGAAGGCCAAGGTCCAGGCGCAGGAGGAGGCGAAGCGCCAACAAGACCTGCTGCCGTCGCCGCAGCGTGCGCAGGAGACCAAGGAGCTGGGCTGGGACGATGTCACGCCCATCGACATGATCGGCCTGGAAGTGGGCTATCGCTTGATTCCGCTGGTTGACCGCAACCAGGGTGGCCAGTTGCTGGCGCGGATCAAGGGCGTACGCAAGAAGCTCTCCCAGGACCTGGGCTTCCTGATGCCGACGGTGCACATTCGCGACAACCTGGACCTGCAGCCGAGCGCTTACCGTCTGACCCTCATGGGGGTGATTCTGGCGGAGGCCGAGATCTACCCGGACCGCGAACTTGCCATCAACCCCGGCCAGGTGTTCGGAACGCTCAACGGTATCGCTGCGCGTGACCCCGCGTTTGGCCTGGAGGCGGTATGGATCGACGTTGGCCAGCGCGGCCAGGCGCAATCGCTGGGCTATACCGTGGTGGACGCCAGCACGGTGGTCGCCACCCACCTCAACCAGATTCTGCAGAAGCATTGCCATGAGCTGATCGGCCACGAAGAGGTGCAGCAGTTGCTGCAAGTACTGGCCAAGGCATCGCCTAAACTTGCTGAAGAGCTGGTGCCGGGTGTCATTTCCTTGTCGGGGCTGCTCAAGGTCCTGCAAGCATTACTCTCCGAGCAAGTGCCGGTGCGTGACATCCGCAGCATTGCCGAGGCCATCGCCAACAATGCCAGCAAGAGTCAAGATACCGCCGCGTTGGTGGCTGCGGTGCGCGTCGGATTGTGTCGTGCCATCGTGCAAAGCATTGTCGGCGTTGAGTCCGAGCTGCCTGTGATCACCCTTGAGCCAAGGTTGGAACAGATCTTGCTCAATAGTCTGCAAAGGGCCGGGCAAGGTCAGGAAGATGGTGTTCTTCTTGAGCCGAGCATGGCCGAAAAGCTGCAGCGTTCGTTGATCGAAGCTGCCCAGCGCCAAGAGATGCAAGGCCTGCCGGCCATTCTCCTGGTAGCGGGCCCGATCCGGGCCATGTTGTCGCGTTTCGGTCGTCTGGCTGTACCGAATTTGCATGTTCTGGCGTATCAGGAAATACCGGATAACAAGCAAGTCACCATCGTTGCCACTGTGGGCCCCAACGGCTGAGGTAGTGGGTTATGCAAGTTAAGCGTTTTTTCGCCGCCGATATGCGTCAGGCCATGAAGCTGGTCCGGGATGAGCTTGGCTCCGATGCCGCCATCATCGGTAACCGCCGTATTGCCGGCGGTGTCGAGCTGACGGCTGCGCTGGACTACAAGCTGTCGGCCCTGGCCCCACGTGTGCCGAATGCCGAACTCGAACAAGAACTGCGCAAGACCCAGTCGCGCATTGCCAATGTCCAGGCCGAATTGGACAACCGCGACGATGGTGCCGAAGGCAACCGCCAATTGTTCGCCGGGCAGTCGCTGACCGCCGCGGAACCGTTGATCGAGCCTCACGTGGACATGCCAGCTCCCGCCGCAGCACCTGCGCAGGCGCCGGTCGACCCACGTCTGTTCGATGCCATGCGCTCCGAGCTTTCGGGGCTGCGCGAACTGCTTGAAGTGCAGCTCGGCTCGCTGGCCTGGAGCCAGTTGCAGGGCAGCAAGCCGCAACAGGCCAACCTCTGGCGCCGCCTGCAGCGTATCGGCTTGTCTGGCCCGATCGCCCGCGAGCTGCTTGACCTGACCGCCGAGATCGAAGAGCCGCGCCAGGCCTGGCGCATGCTGCTGGCGCACCTGGCGCGCATGATCGAAGTGCCCGAGGTCGAGCCGATCGAAGAGGGTGGGGTGATTGCCATGGTCGGCCCGGCCGGCATGGGCAAGACCACCACCCTGGCCAAGCTGGCCGCCCGCTACGTGCTCAAGTATGGCCCGCAGAACCTGGCGCTGGTGAGCATGGACAGCTTCCGCATCGGTGCCCAGGAGCAGCTCAAGACCTTGGGCCGCATCCTCAACGTACCGGTGACTTACGTCGACCCTGGCCAGTCGCTGGCCCAGGCGCTGGAGCCGCTGCTGCGCAAGCGCGTGGTACTGATCGACACCGCTGGCCTGCAAGCCAGCGACCCGGCCCTGCGCATGCAGTTGGAAACCCTGGCCGGGCGCGGCATAGCCGCGAAAAACTACCTGGTATTGGCAACCACCAGCCAGAAGCAGGTGCTGACCGCCGCCTACCACAGCTACAAACGCTGCGGCCTGGCCGGTTGTATCCTGACCAAACTCGATGAAACGGCCAGTCTCGGTGATGTGCTGAGCCTTGCCATCAGTCATGAACTGCCCGTGGCCTACCTTACCGATGGCCCGCGCATTCCTGACGACCTGCACCTGCCGCGCGCGCACCAGTTGGTCAGCCGCGCAGTCAGTGTGCAATTGCAGGACGAGCCCAGCGAAGAGGCCATGGCCGACATGTTCGCTGATCTCTATCACAACCCCCGGCGAGCGGGTTGATGATGCAGCGTGTGCACAGTACCTACACCAAGGGGCCCACAGAATTGCCTCCCGTGTGGTTTGGGTCCAAGCGAGACAAGGTAAAGAACAGACATGGGTAGCATGCATCCCGTACAGGTGATCGCCGTAACCGGTGGCAAAGGTGGCGTCGGCAAGACTAACGTTTCAGTGAACCTGTCCCTGGCGCTGGCCGAGCTTGGCCGGCGAGTAATGCTGCTGGACGCCGACCTGGGCCTGGCCAACGTCGACGTACTGCTGGGCCTGACGCCCAAACGCACCCTGGCCGATGTGATCGAGGGGCGTTGCGAGCTGCGCGATGTGCTGCTGCAAGGCCCAGGCGGTGTGCGCATCGTGCCGGCGGCCTCGGGCACGCAAAGCATGGTGCACCTGGCACCTGCCCAGCATGCCGGGCTGATCCAGGCGTTCAGCGACATCGGCGACAACCTTGATGTGCTGGTGATCGACACCGCTGCGGGTATTGGTGACTCGGTAGTCAGCTTCGTCCGCGCGGCGCAGGAAGTGCTGCTGGTGGTGTGCGACGAGCCAACCTCGATCACCGACGCCTACGCGCTGATCAAGCTGCTGAACCGCGATTACGGCATGAATCGTTTCCGCGTGCTGGCCAACATGGCGCAGAGCCCGCAGGAAGGGCGCAACCTGTTCGCCAAGTTGACCAAGGTCACCGATCGCTTCCTCGACGTCGCCCTACAATACGTCGGCGCCGTGCCGTACGACGAGTGCGTGCGCAAGGCGGTACAGAAGCAGCGGGCAGTGTATGAAGCCTTCCCTCGGTCCAAGTGCGCCCTGGCATTCAAGGCCATTGCGCAGAAGGTCGACAGCTGGCCGTTGCCTGCCAACCCGCGCGGGCACCTGGAGTTCTTCGTCGAGCGTCTGGTGCAGCCCACCAGCGCAGGGCCGGTCCTATGAATGCGAGCGGTTTCAAGATGTACAGCCGGGCGGCCAAGGATGCCCAGTATGAACTGGTGGAGCGATACGCGCCGCTGGTCAAGCGCATCGCCTACCACCTGCTGGCGCGCCTGCCGGCCAATGTCCAGGTGGAAGACTTGATTCAGGCCGGCATGATCGGCCTGCTGGAAGTGGCCAACAAGTACGACGCCAGCAAAGGCGCAAGTTTTGAAACCTACGCGGGTATCCGTATCCGTGGCGCGATGCTCGACGAGGTGCGCAAAGGCGATTGGGCACCGCGTTCGGTGCACCGCAACACGCGCATGGTCAGTGATGCAATTCGCGCCGTGGAAGCAAGAACCGGTCGCGACGCTAAAGATCACGAAGTTGCTGCCGAACTTCAATTGAGTCTCGATGATTACTACGGGATTTTGAACGATACCCTGGGCAGTCGCCTGTTCAGCTTTGACGACCTGTTGCAGGACGGCGAGCACGAAGGGTTGCACGAGGATGGCGCCAGCGGCCAGATCGAGCCGTCGCGCGATCTGGAAGACGAGCGCTTCCAGGCTGCCCTGACCGATGCGATCGCCAACCTGCCAGAGCGTGAGCGGCTGGTGCTGGCGCTGTACTACGACGAAGAGCTGAACCTCAAGGAAATTGGCGAGGTACTGGGGGTCAGCGAGTCGCGTGTCAGCCAGCTGCACAGCCAATGCGCGGCGCGCCTGCGCAGCCGTCTTGGGGAATGGCGGGCGCGTTGAGCCTGGGGTCGTTGCAGTCGTTTCACGTTGTACCGAATTGATTGAGTGCGCGCTCGGGGCCGAGCGTGTTTGAGACTGCTTGGAGGTCTAATTGAACAAAGACATGAAAATCCTCATCGTTGACGACTTTTCGACGATGCGGCGGATCATCAAGAACCTGTTGCGTGATCTGGGCTTCACCAACACCGATGAAGCCGACGACGGCACCACGGCTTTGCCGATGCTTGAAAGCGGCCATTACGATTTCCTGGTGACCGACTGGAACATGCCTGGCATGTCCGGTATCGACCTGCTGCGCAAAGTGCGTGCTCACGACCGCCTGAAGGGCATGCCGGTACTGATGGTCACCGCCGAAGCCAAGCGCGACCAGATCATTGAAGCGGCCCAGGCCGGCGTCAATGGCTACGTGGTCAAGCCCTTCACTGCCCAAGTGCTTAAAGAAAAGATCGAGAAGATCTTCGAGCGCGTCAACGGCTGAGGCACGTCAGGGGGCGCCATGGAACCATCACATACGTCTTTGGGGGAGTTCGAGTCGACCCTGAAGAAACATGCCGAGGAACTGGTCGAGAGCCTGGAACGGGGACGTTTTGGCGACGCGGTGCAACTGATTCATCAGTTGAACCAGACCCGCGACCGTGGCCTGTACCAGGAAGTCGGCAAGCTTACCCGCGAGCTGCACAGCGCGATCGTCAGCTTCCAGATCGACCCGCGCATGCCGCAGGCCGAGGAAGTCTCGCAGATCACCGACGCCACCGAGCGCCTGTCCTACGTGGTCAAACTCACCGAAGGTGCGGCCAACCGCACCATGGACCTGGTCGAGCAGAGCACGCCGGTACTCAACGAGCTGGCAACCGAGGCCCAGGCTTTGAGCGTCGACTGGCAACGGTTCATGCGCCGCGAAGTCGAGGCGCCGGAATTCCGTGAGCTGGTCAAGCGCGTCGACAGTTTCCTGACGCATAGCGCTGACGGCAACCGCAAGGTCGCCGGCCACCTCAACGATATTTTGCTGGCACAGGACTATCAGGACCTGACCGGCCAGGTGATCAAGCGGGTAACCGCGTTGGTGACCGAAGTAGAAAGCAATCTGCTCAAGCTCGTGCTGATGGCCAGTCAGGTCGACCGTTTTGCCGGTATCGAACATGACCACCAGCAGCTGCGCGCTGAAAAAGATCAAGAAAAACATCCAACCCGGGGTGAAGGTCCGCAGATTCATGCCGATAAGCGTGAAGACGTCGTGTCCGGTCAGGACGATGTCGATGATCTGCTGTCCAGTCTGGGTTTTTAGGGAGCACGTTTAATGAGCTTCGGCGCCGATGAAGAAATCCTTCAGGATTTCCTGGTAGAAGCCGGCGAAATTCTTGAGCAACTGTCCGAGCAACTGGTCGAGCTGGAAAGCCGGCCTGACGATGCCGACCTGCTCAATGCGATCTTTCGCGGTTTTCACACTGTAAAAGGGGGCGCCGGCTTCCTTCAGCTCAACGAGCTGGTGGAGTGCTGCCATATCGCCGAGAACGTGTTCGACATCTTGCGCAAAGGTGAGCGCCGGGTCGATGCGGAACTGATGGACGTGGTCCTGGAAGCCCTGGACACGGTCAACAGCATGTTCGGCCAAGTGCGCGAACGCAGCGAAGTCACGCCGGCCACACCCGAGCTGCTGGCGGCGCTGTCGCGCCTGGCCGAGCCTGCCGGGGCCGAGGTTGCCGCACCGGCAGTGGAAGTCGCGCCGGTGGTTGAAACCCCCGCCGACGACGCCGATATCACCGACACCGAATTCGAACAACTGCTCGACTCGCTCGATGCCGTGAAAGCCGAAGCCGCGGCTGCTGCCGAGCAGATGCAAGGCGAAACGCTGACCGGTGGTGGCGATGAAATCACCGATGCCGAGTTCGAGTCGCTGCTTGACCAGTTGCACGGCAAGGGCCAGTTCTCGCCCGAAGTCGCGGCTGCTGAGCCTGAAGCGGTAGTCAGTGCGCCGGTGAGCGATGAAATCACTGATGAAGAATTCGAGTCGCTGCTCGATCAACTGCATGGCAAGGGCGCGTTCCAGGCCGATGCGTTGCCATCGGCAACCGCGCCTGCGGCAGCACCGGCTACTGTCGGCAGTGATGAGATCAGCGAAAACGAGTTCGAAGCGCTGCTCGATCAGTTGCATGGCAAAGGCAAGTTTTCCGGCGAAGCCGTCACCGCAGAAGCGCCTGCCGCCGTCGCGGCGCCGGTTGCGGCCAAGGCTGAAGTCAAACCTGCGCCCAAGCCGGCCCCGGCTGCCGCACCTGCCGCTGCCGCCAAGCCCGTTGCACCCGCTCGCAGCCCGGCACCGGCCGCCGACAAGCATGCGGTGAGCGAAGCGGAAACCACCGTGCGGGTCGATACCGCGCGTCTGGACGAGATCATGAACATGGTCGGCGAGCTGGTGCTGGTGCGTAACCGTCTGGTGCGCCTGGGCCTGAACAGCGGCGACGAAGCCATGTCCAAGGCCGTGTCGAACCTCGACGTGGTCACCGCCGACCTGCAGACCGCGGTCATGAAGACCCGCATGCAGCCGATCAAGAAAGTCTTCGGCCGCTTCCCGCGCCTGGTTCGCGACCTGGCTCGCCAGCTCAAGAAAGAGATCAACCTGGAACTGGTCGGCGAAGAGACCGACCTGGACAAGAACCTGGTCGAGGCCCTGGCTGACCCGTTGGTGCACTTGGTGCGCAACGCCGTGGACCACGGCGTGGAAATGCCCGATGAGCGCGAGGCTTCAGGCAAGGCCCGTACCGGCCGAGTGGTGCTGTCCGCCGAGCAGGAAGGCGACCACATCCTGCTGTCGATTTCCGACGACGGCAAGGGCATGGACCCGAGCATCCTGCGCGCCAAGGCCGTGGAAAAGGGCCTGATGGACAAGGACGCCGCCGATCGCCTGAGCGAGTCGGACTGTTACAACCTGATCTTCGCCCCGGGCTTCTCGACCAAGACCGAGATTTCCGACGTGTCCGGCCGTGGCGTGGGCATGGACGTGGTGAAGACCAAGATTTCCCAGCTCAATGGCTCGATCAACATCTTCTCGGCCAAGGGCCAGGGTTCGAAGATCGTCATCAAGGTGCCGTTGACCCTGGCGATCATGCCGACCCTGATGGTGATGCTGGGCAACCAGGCCTTCGCCTTCCCGCTGGTCAACGTCAACGAGATCTTCCACCTGGACCTGTCGCGCACCAACGTGGTCGACGGCCAGGAGGTGGTGATCGTGCGCGACAAGGCACTGCCGCTGTTCTACCTCAAGCGCTGGTTGGTCCAGGACCAGGTGCACGAAGAGCAGCGCGAAGGCCATGTGGTGATTCTCTCGGTCGGTACCCAGCGTATCGGCTTCGTGGTCGACCAACTGGTGGGCCAGGAAGAGGTTGTGATCAAGCCGCTGGGCAAGATGCTGCAGGGCACCCCGGGCATGTCCGGCGCCACCATTACCGGTGACGGCCGCATTGCGTTGATTCTCGACGTTCCGAGCATGCTCAAGCGTTACGCCGCCCGGCGTTATTGATTTCGGTGGCGCAGCCTGGCGGTTGCGCCGCCTAATGGAGTGTTTATGGCAGTCAAGGTCCTGGTGGTGGATGATTCCGGTTTCTTCCGCCGCCGCGTTTCGGAAATCCTTTCGGCGGACCCGACGATCCAGGTCGTCGGTACTGCGACCAACGGCAGGGAAGCGATCGACCAGGCACTGGCGCTCAAACCCGATGTCATCACCATGGACTACGAAATGCCCATGATGGATGGCATCACCGCGGTACGGCACATCATGCAGCGTTGCCCGACGCCAGTGTTGATGTTCTCCTCGCTGACCCACGAAGGCGCCCGTGTCACCCTCGACGCGCTGGATGCCGGTGCGGTGGATTACCTGCCAAAGAACTTCGAGGATATTTCGCGCAACCCGGACAAGGTCAAGCAGCTGCTATGCGAGAAGGTCCACACCATCTCGCGCAGCAACCGCCGGTTCGGCAGCTATGCAAGCCCGGCGCCGGTTGCCGCACCGGCTCCAGTCGCCAGCAGCCATGCGCCGGCCAGCAGTTTTGCCAGCCCCGCGCCGGCACGTGCCGCTGCGCCCGCTCGCCCAGCGGCGGCGCCCGTCGCACACCATTCACCAGCGCCCAAGCGCAAGCCCTACAAGCTGGTCGCCATCGGCACCTCCACCGGTGGGCCGGTTGCCCTGCAGCGGGTGCTGACCCAGCTGCCAGCCAGCTTCCCGGCGCCGATCGTGCTGATCCAGCACATGCCGGCGGCCTTCACCAAGGCCTTTGCCGAGCGCCTGGACAAGCTGTGCAAGATCAGCGTCAAGGAGGCCGAGGACGGCGACGTGCTGCGTCCGGGGCTGGCGCTGCTGGCGCCGGGTGGCAAGCAGATGATGATCGACGGCCGTGGCACGGTGAAGATCCTGCCGGGTGACGAGCGTCTGAACTACAAGCCTTGCGTGGACATCACCTTTGGTTCGGCGGCCAAGTCCTATGGCGACAAGGTGCTTTCGGTGGTGCTCACCGGCATGGGTGCGGACGGCCGTGAAGGTGCGCGCCTGCTCAAACAGGGGGGTAGCACGGTGTGGGCTCAGGATGAAGCCAGCTGCGTGATCTATGGCATGCCCATGGCCATCGTCAAGGCCAACCTGGCCGATGCGGTGTACAGCCTTGATGAAATCGGCAAGCACTTGGTCGAGGCCTGCGTCTGATGGATGTTCTAAGCCTGATTGGCCTGATCCTGGCTTTCGTCGCCATCGTCGGTGGCAACTTCCTCGAAGGTGGCCATGTCGGCGCCTTGCTCAACGGCCCGGCGGCGCTGATCGTGCTGGGTGGCACCCTGGCGGCGGCGTTGTTGCAGTCGCCGTTGTCGTCATTCAAGCGTGCGCTGCAGATTCTGCGCTGGATATTCTTCCCGCCTCGGGTCGACCTGGCTGGCGGTATCGACCGCGTGGTGAACTGGAGCCTGACGGCGCGCAAGGAAGGCCTGCTGGGCCTGGAAGGCGTGGCGGATGCCGAACCTGACCCTTATGCCCGCAAAGGTTTGCAACTGTTGGTGGACGGCGCCGAACCCGAGTCGATCCGCAGCATTCTGGAAGTGGACTTCCTGACCCAGGAAAGCCGGGACATCCAGGCTGCCAAGGTGTTCGAGAGCATGGGCGGCTACGCGCCGACCATCGGTATCATCGGTGCGGTGATGGGCCTGATCCATGTAATGGGCAACCTGGCCGATCCGTCACAGTTGGGTAACGGCATCGCCGTGGCGTTCGTCGCCACCATCTACGGTGTGGCCAGTGCCAACCTGATCCTGTTGCCGGTTGCCAACAAGCTCAAGGCCATCGTCATGCGCCAGTCGCGCTACCGCGAAATGCTGCTCGAAGGCTTGTTGTCGATTGCCGAGGGTGAGAACCCGCGCTCGATCGAGTTGAAGCTGCAAGGCTTCATGGAGTAACGCATGCGTCGCCGTCGCCATACCGAGGAACACGAGAATCACGAGCGCTGGCTGGTGTCGTACGCCGACTTCATCACCTTGCTGTTCGCCTTCTTCGTGGTCATGTATTCGATTTCCTCGATCAACGAGGGCAAGTACAAGGTCATCTCGCAAGCGTTGCTGGGGGTGTTCAACGACCCCGAGCGCAGCATGAAGCCGATTCCCATCGGCGATGAGCAGCCGCTCAGCGTCAAGCCTGCCGAGCCGCTGATCAAGGACAGCGAGCAGACTGATGCGGGCCTGGCGCAGACCAGCAACGACCCACTCAAGACCATCAGCGACGATGTGCGCGATGCCTTCGGCGACCTGATCAAGTCCGACCAG
This sequence comes from Pseudomonas sp. Teo4, assembly GCF_034387475.1. Lineage (NCBI taxonomy): Bacteria > Pseudomonadati > Pseudomonadota > Gammaproteobacteria > Pseudomonadales > Pseudomonadaceae > Pseudomonas > Pseudomonas sp. Teo4. The sequence goes on along the minus strand of NZ_JAXCIL010000001.1, from coordinate 3,160,956 downwards.
ATGACCGTGCGCGGCAATGAGCTGTGGGTGGAGATCGAATTAAACTCATCGCTGCTGTTCGGCAGTGGCGATGCCATGCCCAGTGACAAGGCCTTCGACATCATCGAGAAGGTGGCGAACATCCTCAAGCCGTTCGCCAACCCGGTGCACGTCGAGGGTTTCACCGACAACCTGCCGATTCGCACCGCGCAGTACCCGACCAACTGGGAGCTGTCGTCGGCGCGGGCCGCCAGCATCGTCCGACTGTTGGCCATGGAGGGTGTAAACCCTGCACGCATGGCGTCGGTGGGTTATGGCGAATATCAACCGGTGGCCAGCAACGACACCGCCGAAGGGCGAGCGCGCAACCGCCGAGTGGTGCTGGTGATTTCCCGCAACCTGGAGGTGCGCCGCAGCCTGACTGGCTCCGGCAGCGCCAATGCCACGCCGGACGCTGCCTTGCGCCGCGCTGGCACACAAAGTGCACCGACAACACCAGCAACGGCGGCGGGGCAGTGAGTCGTCAATTCTCTGTCACCGCATACTCTGTGGGAGCCGGCTTGCCGGCTCCCACAGAGTTTCTGCGACATCAATGAGTCAAGAGTTGTCCTATGAGAGTCTGGGCAGTAGCCAATCAAAAAGGTGGTGTCGGCAAGACCACCAGCACGATCGCCTTGGCCGGCTTGCTGGCCGAGGCGGGCAAGCGCGTGGTCGTCGTCGACCTCGACCCGCATGGCTCGATGACCAGCTATTTCGGGCACAACCCCGATGCACTGGAGCACAGCTGCTACGACTTGTTCCTGCACAAGGGCACGGTGCCCGAGGGGCTGCCTGGGCAGTTGCTGCTGCCGACCAGCGATGAACGAATCTCGCTGCTGCCGTCGAGTACCGCACTGGCGGTGTTGGAACGTCAGTCTCCGGGGCAGAGTGGCTTGGGCCTGGTCATTGCCAAGAGCCTCGCGCAACTTTGGCAGGATTTCGACTTCGCCTTGATCGACAGCCCGCCTTTGCTCGGCGTGCTGATGGTCAACGCCCTGGCGGCCAGCCAGCAGCTGGTGGTGCCGGTACAGACCGAGTTCCTCGCGGTAAAAGGCCTGGAGCGCATGATCGGTACCTTGGCCATGGTCAATCGCTCGCGCAAGCAGGCCTTGCCCTATCAGATCGTCCCGACCCTGTTCGACCGCCGCACCCAGGCTTCTCTGGGTACCCTCAAGCTGCTGCGTGACACTTACGAACACAATGTGTGGCAGGGCTATATTCCGGTTGATACGCGCCTGCGTGACGCCAGCCGCAATGGCGTCACACCGTCGCAGTTTGACGGCAAGAGCCGCGGCGTTACTGCGTACCGGGCATTGCTCAAGCACCTGCTGACCTACAAAACCGCGATGCAGGTGGCCTGATGACGCAAGCGCAGAAGCTCAGCACACGGCCACAGATGGCCCTGCAGTCCTATCTCGACGGCCTTCTGCAGGAGGCGACCGAAACTGACGAAAGCCTGGATGTGCCGTCCAGCGCGCCTGTTGCCGACACCGTGGCAAGCGATGAATTCGCCGCCGCCGTGCGCGAGGAACAGGCCCGTGATGCCCGAAAACAGCCATCGCCCGCCGTGGTGACCAGCATCGCGCCTCGTCCATTCGCCGAGCCGCAGGCCAAGGTTCTGCCAACCGTGCTGCCGATCGAAGCGCCGGTGGTTACCGTGGTGGAAACCGAAGTGGTGGCCCAGGCCAGTATTCCGGTGTTGACCGAACAGGCCATCGAGCCGGTCGTACCCTTGGTGGATGTGCATTTGCCGGCACCGAACCTGCCGGTGCCTCCCGCGACTGTGGACGGGCGCCCGGCGTGGGCTGCCGAGCCGTTCGAGTGCCTGTTGTTCGATGTGGCAGGCCTGACCCTGGCGGTGCCGCTGGTCTGCCTGGGTTCGATCTACACCTTGGCCGGGCAAGAGCTGACACCGCTGTTCGGCCAGCCTGACTGGTTCCTGGGCATCCTGACGTGCCAGGCCGGTAACCTGAAGGTGCTGGATACCGCGCGTTGGGTGATGCCTGACCGCTACCGCGACGATTTTCGCCAGGGTTTGCAGTACGTGATTTCCGTCCAGGGCTACGAGTGGGGGCTGGCCGTGCATCAGGTCAGCCGCTCGCTGCGCCTGGACCCGGCCGAGATCAAATGGCGCAGCCAGCGTGGCCAGCGCCCGTGGCTGGCCGGCACGGTCATAGAACACATGTGTGCATTGCTCGACGTTGCCGAACTGGCCGAATTGATCGCCAGCGGCGCCGTCAAGCAGATGCACGCCAAACACAAATGACAGAACACACCGCCAAGGGCGGATTTCAAGGGGTAGGGGAATGAAAAAGTCGTCCGCACAAGGTTCTGAAGATCCGATCCTGCAGTGGGTCACCTTCCGTCTGGATAACGAATCCTACGGCATCAATGTGATGCAGGTGCAGGAAGTGCTGCGCTACACCGAAATTGCCCCGGTGCCGGGTGCCCCGAGCTATGTGCTGGGCATCATCAACCTGCGCGGCAACGTGGTGACCGTGATCGACACCCGCCAGCGCTTCGGGCTTATGCCAACCGAGGTGACCGACAACACCCGTATCGTCATCATCGAGGCGGACAAGCAAGTAGTCGGCATCCTGGTCGACAGCGTCGCGGAAGTGGTCTACCTGCGCCAGTCGGAAATCGAAACCGCGCCGAACGTGGGCAACGAAGAGTCGGCCAAGTTTATCCAGGGCGTCTGCAACAAGAACGGCGAGCTGCTGATTCTGGTCGAGCTGGACAAGATGATGACCGAAGAAGAGTGGTCCGAGCTGGAGAACATCTGAGTTGATTTTCGAGGTTGCTGTCATCTTCCTGGCGCTGCTCTGGGCGTTGAGCCTGTGGTTCTTCCTCAACTACAGCAAGCGCCAGCGCGAACTGGCCGCCCAGCAGGCCATCGGCGATGCGCTGCGTGACCAGCGCATCAAAGACTTGGCCAAGCGCCTGGACGATTACCAGAACGTGACCGTGCGCATGGGCGAAGCGATCCATGAGCTGCGTGCGGCGGTCGCCTCCATGCCTGACCGTCTGGAGCGGCTTGAGCAGCGTGACCCGAGCAACGTGACCTTCACCCAGGCCGCCAAGCTGGTGGGCATGGGGGCGAGTGTCGCCGAGTTGACCGAAACCTGCGGCCTGACCCAGGCCGAGGCGGAGTTGATGAGCAAGTTGCATCGGGCTGAGTGATACGCAAGGGCGACCTGAAGGTTGATGTCGGTCAGTTGAGGTAAATGGGGCTGCGTTGCAGCCCATCGCAGGCTTCGCCAGCTCCCACGAATGGTTCCATATCTTGAACCTTGCACTTCATGCGTGGGAGCTGGCGAAGCCTGCGATGGACCGCAAAGCGGTCCCAACCGGCTTGACTGACCGGCATTAACCCGAAGGTCGTCTGTTTGTTGTCATGTGTTGGCCCAGGAATGTAACCCTCCCACCTTGGCGAAGCGGCTCAGGGGTAACAATTCGAGTTCTGCTTCGCCCCAGGCGCTCAAGTCCAGGAAGTGGTTGGCATTGGTTTGCGCCATGCTGTAAAGCAGCCTGAATTGACGCAGACGGTACAGGTCTGGAAGCAGTCGATCGACCACGTCGGTCACCAACCCAGGGCCGGTGAGCCGGTTAAGGCGCTTGGCGTAGGCACTGAAGCCGGAGGGGTCTTCGGCCTGGCTGGGCCTTGACTGGTAAAAGTCCTTGTTGGCCTGATAGCGCGCATGCATTTCATCGGAGATGGCCACCAAGGTGGGGTTGCCAGCGTGGCTGCCGATCATGCTGGTGTTGTACTGCTGGTTCATGCCCAGGCGCTGGTTGGACATCGCCGGCTGCAATAGCAGACCGTCTTCGGTGGTGGCGAGTGTTACCTGTTCAATCGGTTGAGCTGCACAAACACCCAAGCCGATGCAGCCGAAACGGCCACTGCCGGGGGTGAGCACTTCGTCGTCCACATCCATGTAAAGCCCCCCCTCATGGTGCAGCATTGGGTAGCGCAGCACGTCCGACGCCGATGAGAAATTGGTGGCCACGCCGCCATTGCCATCAACAGCCGCCTGGTATTGCTCAAAGTATTTGCTTTGCTTGAACGCGTTGAAGAACGGCTGGTCTTCCAGTGGCAGTACGACCAGGTCAGGTGCCTTGCGGCTCAATTGGCTGACATTCTCTGCGTAAACGGTCGGGTTGTTGTTGGAGAGGAACAGTCGGTATTCGTATCCGCTGTTCTTCAGCAGTTTCATGTTGTTGCCCAAGTTCTCGATCAATTTCTCACTGATGGCCTTGTCACCTACCCAAAGTGAAGACAGTGTTTTGGGGATGGGCTGCAGGCCCCGTACAGGTACTGGAATCTGCGCCGGCAACGGTAGGTCCACGCCAAGGATGCGCAGGGTAGCGGTACGCGACGCGTTGGTTGCCAGGTGTGTAGCGGGATCGATGCTGTCGACGAAAGGCGTGCCGACGGTCGCCCTGTAGCGCGGTGGATTGATTTCGTTCGCGTCTCGGGGATCGAAAAACAGATCAAGGTCCATGTCGTAGATCAGGTTGAGTTCCTTCACCTCGCCGTCGCTCGAGACCGTGAGTGCTTGCAGGTGATCAGGTTGGCCGTCGTAGCGGGTTTTTCTGGTTATCGGCCTTTCGAAGGGGTCTATTGCATCCAGCGGTTCGATGGTCTCGGAGAAGTGGAAAAATCGAGCGGTTTCCACCTCGGGCAGACGAGGCGCGTTCATCGGGCTCAGGGGGTAGCCCCATTGATCGTTGATTCTGCTTGGAGGGACGAAACCCTCAATCTCGAAGCGCAGCAGGCCTGACCCCTTGGCTACAGCGCCAACGGCCAGCGGGCTGGCATTGAAAAGCCCATAGGCGATTTCGCCGACGGCCTCGGCTTTTGCTTGCGACGTCTTGCCGTTGATGGCCTGGTCCAGGCCCAGGCCCAGCTGTGCCACACCTCCCAGCGCCAGCAATGGGGCCAGCTCCGGCACCACGAAGGTCAGTGGCATCAGCAGATTGAGCGCCGAGTTCAGATAGCCACGCCATTTCGCTTTGGCAAGTTCACCGTTGCTGGTGATGATGAAGTCGGCGTCAGCGTAGCTGCGTTCCTTTTGTCTTTGGGTGAGGACCTCGAAAAGATCGCCCGTAAGCTTTGGGTTGTATTTGCCAGGGCGGTAGTTCACGTAGTCCCGCGGCGACCAGCGGCCGTCGGTGGTGAAGCCGGGACGGTTGGACGATAACCGGTGGATCGCCGGGTAGTCGCCAAGTCCGGAAAGGGCGGTTTCGAGCCCGCTGAAGTCAAGGCCGTCTGGGAGGTCAGCGAGGTTGAAGTGCTGCTTCAGGGCCTGGCGTTTGACCGAGTCTTTGCATTGCTCGCCAAACCAGTCCTTGAGGGCGACCTCACTGGTGAACTCCAGCAGCGGTGAGCTGTTGCCAGGTAGGTACAGCAGGGTCAGGTCGCTTTGTGCGTGGTTCATGTACAACAGGTCGGTGGAGGCGTAGCCGTAGACCGTCAACGTGCTCAGGCGTATCCCGCGGCCACGGGGCATGAGGCCCGCCGCACGCCAGGCAAGCTTGCGGGCGGCATCGCTCAGGCTGCCTTCGGCCACCTGCTTGTTGCAGGCCGCGATGAAAGCCAGCTTGCAGCTCAGCCGATGCGAGCCTGCATGGACCCTCCAGTAGATGTCGAGAGTTTGGGTGTAGTAGGCATGGAAGTCGCTATCGTCGATGAAGCTTTGCAGCTCTTCGATGGGTAGCTTGATGTAGGTCGATGGGTCGAACCGTGCAGGTTGCGTGCGTTGGAACACCCCGTTGAAGACCAGATATGGCGCGCTGTTGTCAGCAAAACCAGTCGCTGGCAACTGGTCGACGATTTTCAGTGGTCCTGCCGGAAAGGTTCCTGCCCAAGGAGCCCCGAACAGGGAGCCGAACAGGTCGTTGTTCGACTCACCTTGCCATTTGCCGAGCAAGGCCTGGGTAAGGCTCATGCGCTGGGTGATCACCGCCTGGTAGCCCTGCGCGCCGTCGGGCCGGTAGTGCAGGGTCACTACATCGACCTGGTCAGGGTCGAGGGTGACTCCCCTGTTCGATGCCCAGTCGCGCAGGGCTCGCTTGGCTTCATTGTCCGGGCGGGGGAAGTGGGCCAAGTGATCCCGCACATATTGGATGCCGGCGCTATTGATAATGCTGTCGTTCATGATGGTTGCCTGACTCTGGATGAGAGGCGCAGGCTTACCGATCAGGCGTGGGGCGAAGTGGTAGATAGTGCTTGGTGACTCAGGGCAGCTAACGTCCGCCACTGCCCTCTGGCAGGGCAAGCAACGACGGTGTGATGTCGCGTTCCGTGGTTGTGTCGTCGTTGAAACCCACCGGCACCTTGCCGCGTAACTGCCAGGCAAAGGCGATGATTTCGGCGATGGTCAGGTACAGGGCTTCGGGAATCTGCTCGCCCAGTTCCAGGCGTGCCAACAGGCGCACCAACTCGGCGTTTTCGTAGATTGGTACTTCGTGCTCGCGGGCAATGGCCAGGATGGCCTCGGCCAGCTCGTCATCGCCCTTGGCGCTGAGGGTGGGGGCCTGTTGGCCGTCGTAGCTCAGGGCAATGGCCTGGCGCGGTTGCTTGTGGGTCATGCGGTTTCGTCCACCCAGCGTTGTTCCAGTCGCGTTCTTGGGCCTTGCGGCGGTATGCCAGGGTGGCACTCCAGGTCGCCGACATCCAGGCCACGGGCCAGCAAGCGCTCGCGCAGATCACCCAGCTGGCGCTCGATCAGTTGCGCCGTCTGCTCGCGCTCGGCCCACAGCTGCCCAGACAATCGGCCTTGGCTCAGCTGCGCCTGAACCTGCAAGGGCCCCAGCGGGGCGAGGTCGAACGCCAGTTCTATGCGCCACAGCGCCTCCAGCGGTTCTGCCGCGTGACGTTGCCGGTCGGCGTGCTGCTCGGGCGTCTCTTCGCGCTGCAGCTTGACCTGCAGGGGGACGAACTCCTGGCCGTGGCGCACGGGGATTTCGGTCTGCCAGGTGGTCTGAAGGTTGCCGGTTTCAGTGGCGCCGGTCTGTTGCAGGCTACTCAGCGCGTGGCTTTGCAAGCGCGAAACAGCGGCCGCTGCAAGGCGTAGCAGTTGTTGCAGGTCGCCCTCGCTCTCCATGGCCTGCAACAGCCGCGAAGGCAGCGGAAACGCCCCGGGTTGCTGCCGAGGGCTGACGCGATCGAGCATGCCCAGTGCGCTGCGGGCGAACACTGGCAATGCCTGGGCCAGGGTCGCTGCCGAGGGTACGAACGCAGCGGCAGTGGGCGCGTTCGTCGAGGCTTGGGCGACCAGACGGACCAGTTGCGCCTTCAGGTCGGTGGCGACGCTACCGGGCGCGCCGCCGAGCAGCTTCGCTTCGAGAAAACCACCACTGTTGTTCAGGGCCTGGGCCAGTGTCTTGGCATCGCCAAGCTGACGGGCATCGGGCAAGCTCGACAGCACGCGCTCGGCGGTGGCGCGCAATTCACTGTTGCTGTTCGGGTCGCGGCTGATTTGTTGCAAGGTGCTGAGCAGGCTCGGGAGCGAGGCCTGGCGGTTTTGCTGGGTCAGCAGCAGTTGGGCGATGTTCAGTTGATCCTGACGGCCGCTCAGGGGGACGAAGCGCAGTGACTGATCACCTTCCACCCGTGCCGTGAGCAGGCTGCCCACCGGCAGCGGTCGCGGGCTGTCGATGGTCAGCGTGGCGCCGGCTTGAGCGCTGTTGAGCAGGCTGACCAGAGACCGGAAGCTGGGGGGCAGGCCGGGGGTTGGAGGCAGGGGCTGGTTGGTCAGAACTTTGCCCTGCAACACAGTGCCCACCGGTACTTTACTGGTGTCGAGTTGTGTGAGGGTGGCGACGTTGCTGGCAGTGCTCTGCTGGACCATGACTGCCAGGCGGTTGCTCTCGGGCTGGCTGACGGTGATCTGGCTGCCCTGCGGCCATGGCTGGCTGGCACTGGCCTGAAGCTGTGTCTGGTTGCCGTTGGCTTGCACGACCCGCAGCAACAGCTGGATGTCCTGGCCCACCTGGCGTAGCGATAACACCTCGGCCTGCGCGGTCTCGCCTGGCTTGAGCAGCCCGGGCTGGGCTTCGGTCAGGCGCAACAGCTCGCTGGTCATCGCCGCCTTGATCGCCTGAGGGCTGACCGCGGTTTGTGTGCCGAGACTATTGATTTCAGTCATGATTGTATACAACCTGTCGAACCCGCCCTCTTGGCAGGCGAGCGTCGCATGTAATAATGCCGTTCGTCCGCCACTGCCAGTATAACGGCAGCGAGCGGGGCGACTTGAGACTCAGGGTTCAGGATCATTGGCGTCTTCTTCGCGGGTAAACCCGCTCCCACAGGGTTCAGCACAGGCTCTTGTGGGGGCGGGTTTACCCGTGAAACAGGCAACGTAGATCATGAGCCCGACACTGGATAAGGCGAACCCGTGACCCTTCACCTCCAAGCCGTGGGCCTGGCCTGCGAGCGCGACTGGCGCCTGCTGTTCGAGCATCTGCATTTCGAACTGCGTCCTGGCGACATGCTGCAGATCAGCGGCCCCAACGGCAGCGGCAAGACCAGCCTGCTGCGGCTGCTGGCCGGGCTGATGCAGCCGACTGCCGGGCAGATCCTGCTGGGCGGCCAGCCATTGGCCGAGCAGCGCCATGCCTTGGCCAGCATTCTGCTATGGATCGGCCATGCCGCTGGCATCAAGGACCTGCTGACGGCCGAGGAAAACCTCACCTGGTTATGCGCCCTGCACCAACCGGCCACCGAAGAAGCGATCTGGAAGGCGCTGGAGGCGGTCGGCCTGCGCGGTTTCGAAGATGTGCCCTGTCATACCCTTTCCGCAGGGCAACAGCGTCGTGTGGCCCTGGCTCGCCTGTACCTCGACAGCCCGCCGTTGTGGATTCTCGACGAACCCTTCACCGCCCTCGACAAGCAGGGCGTGGCGCAACTGGAAGCGCACTTGGCGGCGCACTGCGAGCAGGGTGGCACGGTGGTGCTGACCACTCACCACACACTCGAACGCAAGCCCTCTGGCTACCGTGAACTGAACCTGGGGCAATGGGCGGCATGAGCGTATTCATCCTGTTGTTGCGCCGTGAAGCGCGTCTGTTGTTCCGCCGTCCGGCCGAGCTGGCCAACCCGCTGGTGTTCTTCGCCATCGTCGTGGCGCTGTTCCCGTTGGCGGTCGGCCCCGAAACCCAATTGTTGCAAACCTTGTCGCCTGGGCTGGTCTGGGTGGCGGCTTTGCTGGCCGTGTTGTTGTCGCTGGATGGCCTGTTTCGCAGCGATTTCGAGGATGGCTCGCTTGAGCAGTGGGTGTTGTCACCGCACCCGCTGGCCTTGCTGGTACTGGCCAAGGTGCTGGCGCACTGGATATTTTCCGGGCTGGCGCTGGTATTGTTGGCGCCACTGTTGGCGCTGATGCTGGGCTTGCCGAGCCACTGCCTGCCGGTGCTGCTGGGTTCACTGTTGCTGGGCACGCCAGTGTTGAGCTTGCTGGGCGCCGTGGGGGCTGCGCTGACGGTCGGCCTCAAGCGCGGTGGTTTGCTGCTGGCGTTGCTGATTCTTCCGTTGTATATCCCTGTATTGATCCTGGGCAGTGGTGCGTTGCAAGCGGCGTTGCAGAATATGCCGGCAACCGGCCATCTGCTCTGGCTTGCCAGCCTGACTGCCCTGGCTGTGACATTGGCACCCTTTGCGATCGCCGCCGGCCTGAAGATCAGCGTTGGCGAATAACGAGTCCCGGGCTTCCAAGCCCGGCAAACACCCTGGATGTACCCTGATGAAAATAAGCTGGACGTGGTTCCACAAGCTGGGCTCTCCCAAATGGTTCTATGCCATCAGCGGCCGAATGCTGCCGTGGCTGACCGTCTCCGCCATCGTTCTGCTGGTGACCGGTGTGATCTGGGGGCTGGCCTTCGCCCCGCAGGATTACCAGCAAGGCAACAGTTTCCGCATCATCTATATCCATGTGCCGGCGGCCATGCTGGCCCAGTCCTGCTACGTGCTGTTGGCGGTGGCCGGGGTGGTGGGGCTGGTGTGGAAGATGAAACTGGCCGATGTCGCGCTGCAATGCGCGGCCCCCATCGGCGCCTGGATGACCGCCGTGGCGTTGGTCACCGGTGCGATCTGGGGCAAGCCGACCTGGGGCAGCTGGTGGGTCTGGGATGCGCGCCTCACGTCGATGCTCATCCTGCTGTTCCTGTATTTCGGCATCATCGCCCTGGGCCAGGCGATCAGCAACCGTGACAGCGCGGCCAAGGCCTGCGCGGTGCTGGCCATCGTCGGGGTGGTGAACATTCCTATCATCAAGTACTCGGTGGAGTGGTGGAACACCCTGCACCAGGGCGCCACCTTCACCCTCACCGAAAAGCCGGCCATGCCTGCCGAAATGTGGTTGCCGCTGCTGCTCACGGCGCTGGGTTTCTACTGCTTCTTCGGTGCCGTGCTGCTGCTGCGCATGCGCCTTGAGGTGCTCAAACGCGAGGCACGGGCCAGTTGGGTTCGGGAGGAAGTGTTGAGCAGCCTGGGTCGGAGGGCCGCGTGATGAGCTTTTCTTCATTCGGCGATTTCCTCGCCATGGGCCACCATGCCCTGTACGTCTGGTCGGCCTACGGCATCTGCTTGGCGGTGTTGGCGGTTAATGTCGCCGCGCCGCTGCTGGCCCGTCGTCGCTACCTGCAAGAAGAGGCGCGCCGTCTGCGCCGGGAGAACAACCAGTGAATCCGCAGCGCAAGAAACGCCTGTTGCTCATCCTCGGCCTGCTGGTCGGTGTCGGCGTTGCCGTCGGCTTTGCCTTGAGCGCCCTGCAACAGAACATCAACCTGTTCTATACCCCGACCCAGATCGCCAATGGCGAGGCACCGCTGGACACCCGTATCCGTGCTGGCGGCATGGTCGAAAAAGGCTCTGTGCAGCGCTCGTCCGACTCGCTGGACGTGCGCTTCGTGGTCACCGACTTCAACAAGTCGGTGCCGATCACCTACCGTGGCATCCTGCCTGACTTGTTCCGTGAAGGGCAGGGCATCGTTGCCCTGGGCAAGCTCAATGCCGAAGGTGTGGTGGTGGCCGACGAGGTACTGGCCAAGCACGATGAAAAATACATGCCGCCTGAGGTCACCAAGGCCCTGAAAGAAAGCGGCCAGGCCGCGACGGGCGCGGAGACCAAGCCATGAACGCGGCGTTGGTGATCCCCGAGCTGGGCCAATTGTCGATGATCCTGGCGATCTGCTTTGCCGCCGTGCAAGCCAGTGTGCCGCTGCTGGGTGCCTGGCGTGGTGACAGCCTGTGGATGAGCCTGGCGCGTCCGGCTGCCTGGGGGCAGTTCGCCTTCCTGGCGTTCGCCTTCGCCTGCCTCACCCACGCCTTCCTGACCGATAATTTCTCGGTCGCCTATGTGGCCAGCAACTCCAACAGCGCCTTGCCCTGGTACTACAAGTTCAGCGCGGTATGGGGTGCCCACGAAGGCTCGTTGTTGCTCTGGGCCCTGATTCTCGGTGGCTGGACCTTCGCCGTTTCGGTGTTCTCGCGCCAGTTGCCGCAGGTGATGCTGGCCCGTGTGCTGGCGGTAATGGGCATGATCAGCGTCGGCTTCCTGTCGTTCCTGATCATCACCTCCAACCCGTTCCAGCGCCTGCTGCCGCAGGTGCCGACCGATGGTCGCGACCTCAACCCGCTGCTGCAGGACTTCGGCCTGATCGTGCACCCGCCGATGCTGTACATGGGCTACGTGGGCTTTTCGGTGGCCTTCGCCTTCGCCATTGCCGCCTTGCTGGGTGGGCGTCTCGATGCTGCCTGGGCACGCTGGTCGCGGCCGTGGACCATCGTTGCCTGGGCGTTTCTCGGCGTCGGCATCACCCTGGGTTCGTGGTGGGCGTACTACGAGTTGGGTTGGGGCGGCTGGTGGTTCTGGGACCCGGTGGAGAACGCTTCGTTCATGCCTTGGCTGGTGGGCACGGCGCTGATCCATTCGCTGGCGGTGACGGAAAAGCGCGGTGTATTCAAGAGCTGGACGGTACTGCTGGCCATCGCCGCGTTTTCGCTGAGCCTGCTGGGGACCTTCCTGGTCCGTTCCGGGGTGCTGACGTCGGTGCATGCTTTCGCCTCCGACCCGGCCCGAGGCGTGTTCATCCTGATTTTCCTGCTGTTCGTGGTCGGCGGTTCGCTGACCCTGTTCGCCCTGCGTGCGCCCGTGGTGAAAAGCCAGGTCGGCTTTGCCCTGTGGTCGCGCGAGACATTGCTGCTGGCCAACAACCTGATCCTGGTAGTGGCGGCCTCGATGATTCTGCTGGGTACCTTGTACCCCCTGGTACTGGACGCCCTGACCGGCGCCAAGCTTTCGGTCGGCCCACCGTACTTCGACGCCTTGTTCTTGCCGCTGATGGCCTTGCTGATGGTGGTGCTCGCCGTTGGCGTGGTGGTGCGCTGGAAGGACACCCCCGGCAAATGGCTGGCCAGCATGATGACCCCGGTGCTGATCGGCAGCGCGGTGCTGGCTCCGGTTGCAGGCTTTATCGTCGACGACTTCGACTGGCCGACCTTGAGCGCCTTCGCCCTGGCCGCCTGGGTGGTGTTGGGCGGGCTGCGCGATATCTTCGACAAGACCCGTCACAAAGGCCTGGCCAAGGGCACGCGCGGCCTGAGCCGCAGCTACTGGGGCATGCAGCTGGCGCACTTGGGCCTGGCGGTGTGCGCCCTGGGCGTGGTGCTGTCGAGCAACAACAGCGCCGAGCGTGACCTGCGCATGGCGCCGGGTGAGAGTGTCGAGCTGGGCGGTTATCACTTCCTGTTCCAGGGCGCCAAGCACTTCGAAGGCCCTAACTTCATCTCTGACAAAGGCACGGTGGTGGTCTCCCGCGAGGGTCGCGAAATCACCACGCTGCACCCGGAAAAACGCCTGTACACCGTGCAGCAGTCGATGATGACCGAGGCCGGTATCGATGCCGGCTTCACCCGTGACCTCTACGTTGCCCTGGGCGAGCCGCTGGAGAACGGTGCCTGGGCCGTGCGCGTGCACATCAAGCCTTATGTCCGCTGGATCTGGCTGGGCGGTCTGCTGACCGGCCTGGGTGGATTGCTGGCGGCCCTCGACCGACGCTACCGCGTCAAGGTCAAGACCCGGGTGCGTGATGTCCTGGGCGTGTCTGGAGCAGCTGCATGAAGCGTTGGATCATGGTTGTGCCACTGGCGGTGTTCCTGCTGGTGGCGGTGTTTCTCTACAAGGGACTGTTCCTCAAGCCCGACGAGCTGCCCTCGGCAATGATCGGCAAGCCGTTCCCGGCGTTTTCCCTGGCCTCGGTGCAGGGCGATCGCAACCTTACCCAGGCCGACCTGGTTGGCCGCCCGGCGTTGGTCAACGTATGGGCGACCTGGTGCCCGTCGTGCAAGGTCGAACACCCGTACCTGAACCAGCTGGCCCAGCAGGGCGTGGTGATTTACGGGGTGAACTACAAGGATGACAACGCTGCCGCAATGAAGTGGCTGGCGGAGTTCCATAACCCGTACCAGCTGGATATCCGTGACGAGCAAGGCTCACTGGGCCTGGACCTGGGGGTGTACGGCGCGCCGGAGACCTTCCTGATCGATGCCAAAGGCGTCATCCGCTACAAGCACGTCGGTGTCGTCGACGCGACGGTCTGGCGTGAACAGCTGGCGCCGCTGTACCAAGGGTTGGTCGATGAGGCCAAGCCATGAGGCGCTGGTTGGCAGCGGCCGTGCTGGGCATGAGCCTGGCCGGCGTGGCCAAGGCGGCCATCGACACCTACCAGTTCCGCGATGAGGCAGAGCGTGAGCGTTACCAGCAGTTGACCAAGGAACTGCGCTGCCCCAAATGCCAGAACCAGGACATCGCCGATTCCAATGCGCCGATTGCCGCCGACCTGCGCCGCGAGATCTTCCGCATGCTAGGTGAAGGCAAGAGCAACCAGCAGATCATCGACTTCATGGTCGACCGCTATGGTGATTTCGTACGCTACAAGCCGGCGCTCAGCGGGCGCACCTGGCTGCTGTGGTTCGGCCCTGGGATTCTGCTGGCCGGTGGCTTCGTGGTACTGGCGGTGATCGTCCGTCGGCGCCGTGGTCCTGCCGCCGCTGGCACCAAGGCACTGTCCGTCGAAGAACGCGAGCGTCTCGCCAAACTGCTGGAAAAAGAACAGACCCATGACTGAATTCTGGCTTAGTGCGGGCCTGCTGCTGCTCGCCGCCCTCGGCTTTTTGCTGATTCCGATCCTGCGTGGCCGCCGTCGTCAGCAGGAAGAAGACCGTACCGCATTGAACGTGGCTCTGTACCAGGAGCGGGTCGCCGAACTGGCCGCCCAGCAGGCGGCCGGCGTGCTCGATGAGGCGCAATTTGCAACTGGGCGTGACGAAGCGGCCCGTGAGCTGCTGGCCGACACCGAAGGGGGCGAGGCGCCGCGTCAAGGCCATCTGGGCAAGGCCCTGCCGTTACTGGCAGCGGTGCTGGTGCCGGTGATGGCCTTGGGGTTGTACCTGCACTTCGGCGCAGCGGACAAGGTCGAGCTGACCCAGGAGTTCGCCGAGGCGCCCAAGACCATGGAAGAAATGACCACGCGCCTGGAACGTGCCGTCCAGGCACAGCCAGACTCTGCCGAAGGCCTGTACTTCCTGGGCCGCGCCTACATGGCCGAGCAGCGCCCGGCCGATGCGGCGCGCACCTTCGAACGTGCCGTGGCCCTGGCCGGGCGCCAGCCCGAGCTGCTTGGGCAGTGGGCTCAGGCGCTGTACTTTGCCGCCGACAAGAAGTGGAGCCCACAACTGCAGGCGCTCACCGACGAGGCACTGCAAGCTGACCCGAAAGAAGTGACCAGCCTGGGCCTGCGTGGCATTGCCGCATTCGAGGGCGAGCGGTACCAGGAAGCTATCGACTACTGGCAGCGCCTGCTGGCTCTGCTGCCGGAGGGCGATGCCTCACGCGCGGCCTTGCAGGGCGGCATCGACCGCGCCGCCGAGCGGCTCGGTGGCAAGCCGGCCGCGCCGGTGGCTGCGCGGCTGAAAGTGCGAGTGGAACTGGCTGCCGCGCTCAAGGACAAGGTCAAGCCCGATGACACGGTGTTCATCTTTGCCCGTGCCCTCAATGGCCCGCCGATGCCGCTGGCGGCCAAGCGGGTGACGGTTGCCCAGCTGCCGATCGAGGTGGAGCTGTCCGACGCCGATGCGATGATGCCGCAGATGAAACTGTCGGACTTCGCTGAAGTCAAACTGGTTGCCCGTGTTTCACGCGCCGGTCAACCGACCCGCGGCGAGTGGATCGGCCAGGGCGCACCCCTGGCCAAAGGCACCCAGGCCACCCAGCACCTGATCATCGACAGCCCCGATTTGTAAGAGAACAACGCCATGCACAGCACCGTCCGCCTGACCCTGATTACCCTCGCCCTGGGTTTGTCTGCGTGTACGGTGCACGAGCCGTACGAGCAGCCCGAGCCGCCGGTTGCACCGCCGCCGCATCAGGGCCCCGCGGTCAAGCCGCTGCCGGGTAGCCGGCCATCCACCCAGCCGAGCAAGCCGGCGGCGACACCCAAGCCCATGCCGCGCACCTCCGCCAGCTTCGCACCACCCCCTGGCGGTGCCAGCCATTGGGACCCGAAACTGGGTGTGTATGTGCTGGAGAAGAAGCCCAATACCTTCTATCGCCAACGCACCTACTACCGCTGGGATGGCGGCTGGAGCTGGTCGCTGAGCCCGGATGGCCCGTGGCAGGAAACCGATAGCAGTGGTGTGCCCGGAGGGCTTGGGCGAGCATTCGCCCAATAAGATAGGTCACCCGGCATCATGCCTTGCGCTGCCTGTACCGGCCTCATCGCCGGCAAGCCGGCTCCCACAGGTACTGCAATGATCTTGAGAACGTCGCGGTCCATGTAGGAGCCGGCTTGCCGGCGATGAGGCCGGTACAGGCAACCGATACAGTACAGTTCAGTGCTGTTTTTTTGATTGACTGTACTGCCTGGTAACTCCGCATAATGCCCCTTCGAATTGACCCGGAGGCGGTATGAGCAAAACAGTTCTGGTACTGGTGGAAACCGTCGACGATTACCTGCCCTTGCTCGAAAAGGCCGGCTATCGCCTGATCCGCGCCCCTTCACCAAAACTGCGTGCCGATGCCATCACCCGCCATGCCCATGAGATTGACGCAGTGCTCACCCGCGGTCCGCTTGGCCTGACCGCCGCCGAGATTGACACGCTGCAGAAACTGCAGATCATTTGCGTGATCGGTGCCGGCTACGAGCAGGTCGACCTGGCGGCCGCCGCCGCACGTGGGATCACCGTCACCAATGGTGCCGGCGCCAATGCCGCCGCTGTCGCTGACCACACCCTCGCCTTGATGCTGGCGCTGCTGCGCGATATCCCGCGTGCAGACGCCAGTACCCGTCGGGGCGAATGGAAGCGGGTGATCAGCCCGTCGGTCAGCGGCAAGCGCCTGGGCATCCTCGGCCTTGGCGCGGTGGGGCAAGCCATTGCCAAGCGCGCAAACCTGGGCTTTGACATGAACATCAGCTACCACAGCCGCACCCCACGTGCGGATGTGCCCTACACCTGGTACGACAGCCCGCGGCACCTGGCCGACGCCGTGGACATCCTGGTGGTCGCCACGCCCGGTGGCGCCAATACCAGGCACCTGGTCGATGCGCAGGTGCTCGAAGCGTTGGGGGGCGAGGGCTACCTGGTGAATATCGCCCGTGCCAGCGTGGTGGATACCCAGGCCTTGGTCGCGGCGCTCGAGCGCAAGCAGATCGCCGGTGCCGCACTGGACGTGTTCGACGATGAACCGGCAGTGCCCGATGCGCTCAAGGCGCTCGGCAACACGGTGCTCACCCCCCATGTGGCCGGCCAGTCGCCGGAAGCCGCGCGGGACACCGTGACTCTGGTGCTGCGCAACCTGCAGGCGTTCTTCGCCGGCGAGCCAGTGCTCACACCAGTACGCCCGTAACCTTCGCTTTCGATTCCGCCCGGTGCTGTCCGGGCCTCAAGGAGTGTTTGCATGCAACTCGAGATCTTCCAGGTCGATGCCTTCTCCGCTGAGCCGTTCGGGGGTAACCCGGCGGCGGTGATCCCGCTTGAAAGCTGGCTGCCGGACGATGTGCTCCAACGCATTGCCGAAGAGAACAACCTTTCGGAAACCGCGTACTTCGTGCGCAATGGCGAAGCCTACGACCTGCGTTGGTTCACCCCGACGGTCGAAGTCGACCTGTGTGGTCATGCCACCCTGGCCTCGGCCTATGTGCTGTTCGAGCAGCTGGGCGAGACGGCGCAAGTATTGCGCTTCAATACCCGCAGCGGCGAACTGCGGGTCAGCCGTGGCGCCGATGGCTTGCTGGCGATGGACTTCCCGGCCAAGCAGCCAGTTGCCGTGGATATTCCCGAGGGCCTGTTGGAGGCGCTGGGCCTTGGCGACGCGCGTCAGCTGTACCGCAGCGACGACTTCGTGCTGATGATCGATGATGCTTCATTGCTCGATTCGCTCAAGCCGGACTTCGTTGCACTGTCGGCCTTCGATGTGCGCGGCATCGCCGTGACCGCTCCGGGCCGTGGTTACGACTTCGTCACCCGTTGGTTCGGCCCGCGGGTCGGGGTCAACGAAGACCCGGTTACCGGTTCTGCCCATACCTCGCTGGCGCCGCTGTGGGCCGAGCGTCTGGGCAAGGCCAGCCTGAGCTGTGAGCAGGGCGGGGCCCGCAAGGGGCAGCTGTTCTGTGAAGTACCGGGCAACGGCCGGGTGATTATCAGCGGTCGGGCGGCGCTCTACCTGCGGGGTAGCGTGTTCATCTGATTGGGAAGACTTATCGCTCCTGCAGGCACAACTTCATCTTGTGGGAGTAGCAGTCTTGTGTTGCCTTTACTGGCCTCATCGCCGGCAAGCCGGCTCCCACATGGACCGCACAGATCTTGAGATCACTGCCGTCCCTGTGGGAGCCGGCTTGCCGGCGATGAGGCCGGTGCAGGCATCTATACTTGCCAGCCCGTACCCCATCCCAAGGACCCGCCCATGGCCCTCGAAAAACAAGGCACTTGCCTGTGCGGTGCCACCCGCCTCAGCGTCACGGTCGACAACACCCATATCAGCGCCTGCCACTGCAGCATGTGCCGCAAGTGGACCGGTGGGCCGCTGTTGGTGGTGCACTGCAGCCAGCCGCCGAAAATCGAAGGGCGTGCCCCCAGCGTCTATGACTCTTCCGACTGGGCCCAGCGCGGCTTCTGCGGCCAGTGCGGTACGCACTTGTACTACCGGCTCAAGGCCAACGATTTCTATGCCGTGCCGGTCGGTCTGCTCGATGGTGATGAGGCCTGGGACTTCGACCTGCAGATTTTCGTCGAGCAGAAACCGGCCTGGTACTGCTTCGCCAACCAGACCAAGGAACTGACCGGCGAGCAGGCCTTCGAGCAGCTCGGCTGAGCATTCCTCCAGGGAATGCCAGCATGAGCAATGATCCTTTGCCTGAAACCCTGGCCGGCGGTAGCCTGCGTCATCTTCGAAGGGGAGCTGTCAGGTGAAACGCGGTGTGATGTATGCCGGCATGGCTGGCGCGTTGTGGGGCATGGTGCTCATGGTTCCGGAGCTGCTGCCGGAGTTCAACCCGATACTATTGAGCAGTGTGCGCTATGTGATGGTCGGGGTGATCTCGCTGTTGCTGGCGTTGCCCATGGCCCGCCAATTGCGCCAGTTGACCCTGAGCGACGGCTGGATGCTGCTGCGCCTGGCGGTGATTGGCAACCTGTTGTATTTCATTTGCCTGGTGGCTGCCATCCAGCGCCTGGGTGTGGCGCCAGCCTCGCTGATCGTGGGGGTGCTGCCATTGACCATCACCCTGTGCGGTCGCCATGACAGCGGTGCGGTGCCGCTAACCAGGTTGATCGGTCCGCTGGTGCTGATCCTGGCCGGCATTTTGTGCATCAACCTGGAAACGTTCGTGTTTGTCCCGGGTGATATCGGTGACAAGCTGATGGGCCTGGGTTTCGCCCTTGCCGCACTGGCCTGCTGGACCTGGTACGCGGTGCAGAACAGTCGCTTTCTCAAGCAGTGCGCCCATTTCGACAGCCATCAGTGGTCGGTGCTGTGCGGGGTGATGACGGGGTTGGCCAGCCTGTTCATGGTTGCTGCCCTGGCCCTGTGGCAACCGCAGCAACTGCAGGTGGAGGCACCAATGTCCCGCTGGTGGCTGTTCTGGGCCGCTAGTCTGGGCTGCGCAGTGCTCGGTTCGTGGTTGGCCATGGCGCTGTGGAATGCGGCTTCCAAACGCCTGCCGCTAACCCTGAGTGGCCAGCTGATCGTATTCGAAACCCTGTTCGCGCTGTTGTATGCCTTCCTTTGGCGGCAGAGCGGGCCAAGCCTGCTGGAGGGGGCCGCGATTGTCCTGGTGGTTGGCGGGGTGCTGTGGTCCATGCGTCAGCACGAGGTGCCACGCGCGCTTGCCAAACCGGTGCATTCCTGAGAAAAGGGCGGCTTTGATTTCCGTTGGAGCATGCCATGAGCAGCGAATTGCAGATCATCGACCTTGAGCAAGGCGACGGCAGAGCCGTGGTCAAGGGCGCGTTGATCACCACCCAATACACCGGCTGGCTGGCCGACGGCAGCGAGTTCGACTCGTCGTGGTCGCGCGGCAAGCCGTTCCAGTGCGTCATCGGTACCGGCCGAGTGATCAAGGGCTGGGACCAGGGCCTTATGGGCATGCGCGTTGGCGGCAAGCGCAAACTGCAAGTGCCGGCCCACCTGGGCTATGGCGAGCGTAGCGTTGGCTCGATTCCGCCCAATTCGGACCTTACCTTCGAGATCGAACTGCTGGAAGTACTGACGCGGGATGATTGAGTAGGCTCTGTCCTACACAAGAAGCGGAAACGGAATACGCATGCGGTTGGCCTGTATCCGATTGAGCCGCTGCCATTCGAAGGCTACGATTCCAGCTGTCTTGTCGAAGGAGGGCGACATGTCCATAAGACCGCATTTTTCCGCACGAGTCGTTCGTGAAGCGAACGCCATGCTTGTTGCTTGCGGAGGGCAGCGGGAAATTTCGCTGCCGCGCGAACTGGAAGGCGTGGTTACCAGTACCCGAAAGACTCGCTCCGAAATCAAGGCCGCCTTCGAGGCTGCGTACTCCCGATTGCGCAGGGAGTGACAGTCGAATGGCCAAGGCCAGCAATGAAATCAGAAATGCAAAACCGGGATTCTGGTTGGGCGTGATTCAGAGTTTGGTGGGGTCAGTGCTTTTCGTTTTTTTGTTAGGCTTTCTTGTCTTTTTCACCTGGAGCCTGAATCAAGGGCCGAAACAGGTCATCGAGCAGGTCTTCGATGTGACGATTAACGACGCTGTATCAGCGCCGGACTCGATCGTGCAGCCCTGAGCAACTTCCGCCCGTAGCTGATCCGCTGTTACTGTCTGGTCGTGGAGGCCATGACAGGGATGAAGTATGAGCCAACGGGTAACGATAATCGGCGGCGGGGTGATCGGCCTGGCGACGGCCTACGCGCTGGTGCGCGAGGGCTTGTCGGTCGACCTTGTCGAGGCGCGTGACAGCCTGGCCAGCGCCACCAGTTTTGCCAATGGCGGGCAGCTTTCCTATCGCTATGTCGCGCCACTGGCCGATGCGGGTGTGCCCTGGCAGGCACTGGGCTGGTTGCTTCAGGGTGAGTCGCCTTTACGCCTGCGCTTGCGGCTGGACCCGGCTCAATGGCGCTGGCTGGTGGCGTTCATGATGGCCTGTCGGCGTTCGGTGAACCGGCGAAATACTGAAGTGTTGCTGGAACTGGCCCTGCACAGCCAGGCGACGCTCGAACGTTGGCGCGAGGACGATGGGCTGGGAAATTTCGCCTGGCGGCGTAATGGCAAACTGGTCGCTTTTCGTAGCGAGCATGCTTTTGCCCGTGGGCGTGAGCATCTACTCGACCCGGTGAGCCAGCAGGTGCTGGGGGCAACAGATATTCAGGCACTGGAGCCGTCACTGGTCGGCACGCCCTTTATCGGTGGTGTGTATACGAAAGATGAGGAAGTTGCCGATTGTCATCGTTTTTGCCAGCAACTGGCCGAGCGCCTGCGTGCCTCGGGGCGGTGTCGGTTTTTACTGGGCCGGCCGGTTACGCGGTTGATCAGGCGCAACGATGAGGTGACCGGGTTGCTACTGGGCCATGAGCAACTGGATGTGGAGCAGCTGGTGTTATGTGCCGGGCATCGAAGCCCGGGCTTGGCATTGCCGGGGTTGAAACTGCCGATCTACCCATTGAAGGGTTACAGCCTGACAGCGCCCATTGCATCGAACCACCGGGCGCCGGAGGTGAGTATCACCGACTACGAGCGCAAGATCGTCTACGCACGGCTGGGTGAGCAACTGCGGGTCGCGGCGATGGTGGATATCGTCGGTTTCGACGAAACGGTGGATGCGCGCAGGTATCAGAGCATGCTTCGGTTGGCTCGAAATACGTTACCTGAGGCGGCGGACTATGGGCGGGCGGTGGAGTGGGCGGGGATGCGACCGGCGACGCCTACGGGGGTACCGATCCTCGGGGCAACGCGTTATCGCAACCTGTGGTTGAACCTGGGGCATGGGGCCTTGGGCTTTACCTTGGCCTGCGGTAGCGGGGAGCGGTTGGCGCGGTTGATGTGCTGACGTCACCGGCCCCTACAGAAATTGAGTTTTAGGAGCAACTGTCTTGCTCAATTTCTAAAAGCTGGCGCGATCCCTGTGGGAGCAACTGTCTTGTGTTGCCTTACCGGCCTCATCGACGGCAAGCCGGCTCCTACAGGTACAGCGGTGATCTCAAGGTTGACGAGGTCCAAGTGGGAGCCGGCTTGCCGGCGATCACCGGCGAAGCCGGTGCCATGCACCTCGTTGCCTGCATCGCCGGCAAGCCGGCCACAGGTACAGCGTCGCACCTGAGGCCAGCGCAACACAGGTACAAGCCGGCTTGTCGTGGCGATGGGAGTTACGGGCCCGGATCTGTCAGCGCCCGAACCGCATCGGCCAACCCACCACCTTCTTCGCACGCGGTGTGGCGTAGGTTCGCACCTTGGACGTGCTGAGCCCCATCCGCACCAGCGATTCGGCAATGGTCACCGCCGCGCTCACACCGTCCACCACCGGCACCCCGGTACGCTGGCGGATTTGTTCGTCGAGCCCGGCCATCCCGCCGCAGCCCAGGCAGATTACTTCGGCCTTGTCCTCGCGCACGGCGCGTTCGGCCTGGTCGACGATGGCTTCCACCGCACGCTGTGGGTCGGCTTCCAGTTCCAGCACCGCCAGGCCGCTGGCGCGCACCGATGCGCAGCGATCGTACAGACCGGAAAGCTTCAAGCGGTCTTCGATCAGTGGCACGGTGCGGTCCAGGGTGGTGACCACCGAATAGGCATGGCCCAGGTACATCGCGGTGCTGGCGGCGGCGTCGGTGATGTCCACCACCGGCACGTTCAGCAGCTCCTGCAGGCCTTCACGGCCATGCTCGCCGTAACCGGCCTGAATCACCGCATCGTAGGGGCCCTCGTAAGCCAGCACGCGGTCCATTACGGCAATGGCGGCCAGGTAGCTTTCGAAATTGCCCTCCACCGACTCGGCGCCGAACCACGGGGTGAGGCCGACGATTTCGGTACCGGGCGAGGCCATGCTGCGGGCTTGTTCGGCGATGGCCTCGGTGATGGCTTCGGTAGTGTTTACGTTGGCAATCAGAATTCGCATGGTTAATCCTCCTTGATCAGTGGCTGCTGTGGTCGACGGCGATGCACTCACCGCTGACATCGTGGTATTGGCCATTGCGCGGCGCGATCAGCAGATAGAGCGCGGCGGCGATACCGGCACCGATCAGCCAGGAGAACGGCGCTATGCCATGGAAGTTGGGCACCAGGGCCAGGACGATGGCCAGCAACGCCGCCGGTGCGAACGCGGCTACGGCGCGCAGGTTGATGCCTTTGCTGTAGTGGTAGGCGGCAGTCGGGTTCTCGCTGTACAGCTCCGGTACGTTGATGCGGCCTTTGCGCAGCAACCAGTAGTCGGCCATGATCACGCCGTACAGCGGGCCGAGCAGGGCGCCGAGGCCAGACAGGAAGTACACGATCACCAGCGGGCTGTTGTACAGGTTCCACGGCAGGATCAGCACCGCCAGGGTGGCACTGATCAGCCCTGCGCGGCGGAAGTTCAGGTGGCGCGGTGCCAGGTTGCTGAGCACGAACGCCGGGGCGACGAAGTTGGCCATGATGTTCACCGCCACGGTGACGATCAGGAACGCCAGGCAACCGAGTACCAGGAACGGGGTGCTGGGAATGCTGGCGACGATCTGCGTGGGGCTGTCGATGATCTGGCCGTTGATCTGGAACTGCGCACCGCACAGCACCACGGTGATGGCGGCGAACACCAGGATGTTCACCGGCAGGCCCCAGAAATTGCCGACGCGGATCGTCTTGCGGCATGGCGAAGAGCGGGCGAAATCGCAGAAGTTCAGCACCAGGGTGCCGTAGATCGCCAGCCACAGGGCACCGCCGGCGAAGATGTTGCGCCACATCTCATAGCCGGACAGCGGTTCGGCCACCGACCAGGCAATGCGTGCGTCGGCCTTGAAGTACATGAACACCGCCAGGCTGGCCACGGTGAGCAGGATCACCGGGCCGGCGAAGGCCTCGTAGCGGCGCACCATCTCCATGCCGTAGGCGAGGATCACCAGTTGTACCAGCCAGATCGCCACGAAGCACACCCAGCCCAAGCTCGACAGACCGAGGATGCTGTCGTGGTCGTAGGTGGCCACTTGCGGCCATACCGCCGTGAGCAGCACGCGCAGCACCACCGATGCCAGGTAGGTCTGGATGCCGAACCAGGCGATGGCGATGACTGCGCGTATCAGCGCCGGAATCTGCGCGCCATGGATGCCGAATGCAATGCGGCTGATGACCGGGAAGGGGACCCCGGTCTTCTGCCCCATGTAGCCGGAGAGGTTCATGAAGAAGTACACCAGCGCTGCGCCGATCGCCAGTGACAACAGAATCTGCCAGCCACCCAGGCCGAGGGCGAACAAGCCCATGGCGAAGGAATAGTTGGCAATGTTGTGCACATCGTTTGTCCACAACGCGAAGATACTGTAACCACCCCAGCGCCGACCTTCGATTCGGGTCGGGGCCAGGTCGCGGTTATGCAGGCGTGGGCTCAGTTCGATGGCCGGCGCGGTACCGGCAAGGGTGGAAGAGGGGTTGGCGCTGGCAACGGATAGTTCAGGGGCAAGGTCGAGGCTGGTACTCATTCCGGCAGGCTCCTGATGCGCGCGAACTGCGATGAGCGGGCATGCGCACGGGCTCGCCATCTCGTCGGTGCAGCGTTGGCATCACTGGGTTCTGGGCGCGGCGTCCGGTTTTGGACCGGCGTCGCGGGCTTTTGTGTATTTATGTTTTGTTTGGTTTGTATACAAAACACGAACACACAAAAGCGAGTTCCATGCCAGGTAAAGCGCAGCGTAGTGCAGGATGCTTTTTGGAATAGACTTAGTTGGAATGTAACTTCATGAAATTAAACTGTTATAACTTGACCATTTGAACAGGTTTAAATTTTTGGAACTCATTTAGTTGATTTTCAGGTCAAATTTAGTTGGCGACGCTGTGTAACGTATTGGGGCGTTACTTAAGAAAGTGCACACAAAAATGGCACCTAAGGTTACATTCTTGTGTACAAAAAATAGTCAGGATTTTTTGTGGGCTGGCTGGTGTTCGCGGGCTCAATCCATCGGCGGCAACCGGCGTTTCACCGGGCTTTTCTTGATGATCGCGGTATTGGTCTCGGCCAGTACGTTGATGCGGTCGAGCAAGGTGTCGAGCTGCTCCATCGAGCGCACGTGCAGCCGGGCGATGAAGCAGTCCTCGCCGGTGACCTTGTCGCATTCGGTGAACTCGGGAATTGCGATGATCTGTCGCTCTACCTCCTGCAACTGCCCCGGTAGCGGCCGAATACGCACGATGGCCTGCAACTGGTAGCCGAAGCTTCGCGGGTCGACATCCACGGTGTAACCGCGCAACACGCCGCGTTCTTCGAGGCGCCGCAGGCGCTCACTGACGCTGGGGGCGGACAGGCCGCTGATCTGCGCCAGTGCCTTGAGCGAGCGGCGTGAGTCCTCCATCAAGGCATTGATCAGCAGTTGGTCGATGGCATCGGTCATGTTCGCCTCGTTAGGTTGTTATGGTTGTTTGCCTTGATAGTAAAGGTAGGCCGCTGTTTTTACCTTTGATATCCGCTGGAAGGTCGATGGGCACCCTCTGCATACTGTTGCCATCGTCTACAGGAGGTGTGAGATGGACAGTTCACTGCGCCGTGGTTCGCTGGAAATGCTCGCTGCCATGCTGATCTCGGGGACCATTGGCTGGTTCGTACTGGTGTCCGGGCAACCTGTGTTGGAGGTGGTGTTCTGGCGCTGCGTGTTCGGCACCGGCACCTTGCTGTTGATTTGCGCTGCATTCGGCTTCCTCAAACCCGGTGTCATCAGCCGGACCGCGTTCCTGCTGGCGATTGCCAGTGGTGTGGCCATTGTTGGCAACTGGGTGTTGTTGTTCGCATCCTATTCCCGGGCCTCCATCGCCATCGGCACGGCGGTGTACAACGTGCAGCCGTTCATGCTGGTGGGGCTGGCGGCGCTGTTTCTCGGTGAAAAAATCACCTTGCCCAAGGTGACCTGGCTGAGCGTGGCGTTCCTGGGCATGTTGGCCATCGTCAGTGCACATGGTGCAGGGCAGGCCAGTGGTAGTGATTACCTGCTGGGCATCGCCCTGGCATTGGGCGCCGCATTCCTTTATGCCATCGCCGCGTTGATCATCAAACGCCTGAGTGGAACGCCGCCACACCTGATCGCCCTGATCCAGGTGGCCACCGGGGTGTTGCTGCTGGCGCCCTGGGTGCAGTTGGGCGGTTTGCCAGATGGACCCTCGGCGCTGGGTAGCCTGGTGACGCTGGGTGTCATTCACACGGGGGTGATGTATGTGCTGCTGTACAGCGCAATCCAGCGTCTGCCGACGGCGTTGACCGGGGCGCTGTCGTTCGTCTATCCGATTGCGGCGATTCTGGTTGATTGGATGGCCTTCGGGCATCGTCTCGCGCCGCTGCAATGGTTGGGCGTGGCGCTGATTTTGCTGGCGGCGGCAGGCATGCAGCAGGGCTGGTGGTGGCGCCGGAAACCGGCGTTGGTCAAAGAAGTGTGAGGCCACACAGTGGCCTCTTCAGCGTACAATGCCTCCCTTTTATCCTCGAACCCGCCATGACCTCGCCGATCCACACCCTCGAACAGCATCTGCTCACTGCCTTGGACCCCGCCCCTCAGGAAACCCGCCGCCTGTTCCATGGCCGTGGTCGCTGCTGGCCAGGCCTGGAGCAGATCACGGTCGACTGGCTGCAAGGCGTGTTGTCGGTGGCGCTGTTTCGCGAACCGCCCGAGGGCCAGCTCGCCGAACTGGAGGCCATGCTCAAAGCACTTGCCGAGCGCCCGCAATGGACGGGCCAGGCCATGCTCATTCAACACCGCTACCTGCCGGACAGCCCTGGGCAGTGGCTGGTGGGCGAACCTTGCCAGCAGCGTGAGGTGATCGAGGATGGCTTGACCTACCTGCTCGACCTGGGTGTACGGCAGAACAATGGCCTGTTCCTCGACATGCGCTACGGCCGTCGCTGGGTGCGTGAGCAGTCGGCCGGCAAGCGGGTGCTGAACCTGTTTGCCTACACCTGTGGTTTTTCGGTGGCGGCCATTGCTGGCGGCGCGGAGCAGGTGGTGAACCTGGACATGGCCAAGTCGGCGTTGTCCCGTGGCCGCGACAACCACCGCCTCAATGGGCATGACGCGTCGCGCGTCGCCTACTTGGGGCATGAGCTGTTCAAGTCGTGGGGCAAGGTGCGCAAGTACGGGCCTTACGACCTGATCATCATTGATCCACCGACTTTCCAGAGGGGCAGTTTCGTGCTGACCCAGGATTACGCGAAGATCCTGCGGCGTTTGCCGGAGCTGTTGACCGAGGGTGGGACGGTGCTGGCCTGTGTGAACGACCCAGGTATCGGGCCGGAGTTTCTCATTCAGGGGATGGCGGAGCAGGCGCCAGGGTTGGCTTTCGTGGAGCGGTTGGAAAACCCGCCGGAGTTTCCGGATGTGGACCCGGCGGGTGGGTTGAAGGCACTGGTGTTCCAGCAGAAGTGACTGGATCACGGGCAGCCGCGTTAGTTACCCCGTTGCCTGGTTCCTGTCAGGCCGTGTGTCAGTGTTTCCCAGCGAAGATGAAAACCTCCCGGCATGGGGCGCGACTTGGCCAGGAAGGTCTGGGTTTCGGGCATACGGATACCCCGGCGTAGTGCGTAGTGGTTGTAGGCGATTTCAAAGGTGCCGTTGATCGTTGCTTTGAGGGGTGCACTGCAGAGCTGACGGGTGAGGTTCCCGTTCTGATGGCTGCTGTGCAATTCGAGGGCGCGAATGATTCGGTACTGCTGTTCGGCGTACAGGTCGATGCCTTGCAGTCGGGCTGTTTCTGCGACATTGACGATGGCTGCCAGGCCCATCGCGGTGTGCGCTAGGTCGCGACAGGTTTCTTGGCTCAGGCCCGTGACGAAGGCTTTGGGTGAATGCCAATGTGCAGCGATCCGGCTGTCGGAACGTGTGCACCATGTGGCATCGACGGGCCGCCAGCCATCTGTCGGGAGGTAGATGTAGGCAGGCACGAGGCTTCTCCAGCGCTGGATAGCGTCCTCCATCCATTGCCTGTTATCGGTGACGATACCGATGCTCATCAGCGCCTCGATGCCTGAGGCGTGCCAGTTCTTGTTGTGGCACGTTGACCCAGCTCCTGGGGTGAACATCCGCAGGATATTGGGGCGATACTGAGTGACCAGCATCTGGGCCACTTTGTCCTGTTCTGCTTTTGGCCATTGTGCGTAACTGTATTTGGTGATTTCCAGCGCTCGGGAAAACTGCGTGGCCGACCAGGCTGCCTGTAGCGGGCCGTTGCTGTTGGTGTGGCCACCGGCCAGCGTGTTAGCCCAGGCATTGAGAATGCGTCGAACATTTTCTGCGTACACTGTTTCGCCGGTATATGACCAGAGCAATGCCTGCGTGTAGGCGGCTGCGGCATCGTTGGTTTCGTCGGAGCAGCCATAGTTGGGCTTGGAGTAGGAACCGCACTCGACCGTGTGCCAAGGTTTGGGTTGATAGGCTTTGTTGGCCCAGACACTGTCCTTGGCCTGTTGAAACGCTTGTTGCCAGGGCTGCTGATGCAAACGGGCTTTGACGTATTGCAATTGCGCGCGGTCTACGAGAATTCCCGGGTGCACCAAATTTGCTGCGGCTGTTTGCCAGGCGCAGCTGGTAAGGACGAGCAAGGCCGCTTTGGCGGGGAGGGAGGTAAAGCGGTTCGTGCGGTACATATCCATGGCTCCTGAAATGACAGGAGCCATGGTGGGCAGTGGCTGACGCTCATTTAACCGGGAAGCGTGTGCCAATGATCATGGTTGCGGTGGCGTACAGAGATTCACTGGCCGCTGTAGATCTGGTCGAACACGCCACCGTCATTGAAGTGAGTCTTTTGCACGGTACGCCAGTCGCCAAAGGTCTTCTCCACCGAGAGGAAGTCGACTTTCGGGAAACGGTCGGTGTACTTGGCCAGCACGGCTGGGTCACGTGGACGCAGGTAGTTCTGTGCAGCAATTTCCTGAGCCGCTGGCGACCACAGGTACTTGAGGTATTCCTCGGCGGCCGCCTGGGTACCTTTTTTCGCCACCACCTTGTCGACCACGCTGACAGGTGGCTCGGCTTCGGCTGACACGCTTGGGTAAACCACTTCGAACTGGTCGCGGCCGAACTCGCGGGCGATCATCTCGGCTTCGTTCTCGAAGGTCACCAGCACGTCGCCAATCTGGTTGGTCATGAAGGTGGTGGTGGCGGCGCGTCCACCGGTGTCGAGCACGGGTGCCTGCTTGAACAGCTTGCCGACGAAATCGCGGGCCTTGGCTTCATCACCGCCTTGTTTGAGCACATAACCCCACGCTGACAGGTAGGTGTAGCGGCCGTTACCCGAGGTCTTGGGGTTGGGCACGATCACCTGCACGCCGTCCTTGAGCAAGTCTGGCCAGTCTTTCAGGGCCTTCGGGTTGCCCTTGCGCACGATGAACACGGTGGCCGAGGTGAACGGCGCGCTGTTGTTCGGCAGGCGGGTCACCCAGTTGTCCGGTACCAGTTTGCCGTTGTCGGCCAGGGCGTTGATGTCGGTGGCCATGTTCATGGTGATGACATCGGCTGGCAGGCCATCGATCACGGCACGCGCCTGCTTGCTGGAGCCGCCGAACGACATTTGTACATTGACCTTTTCTTTGTGCTCGGCTTCCCAGTGCTTCTGGAACGCTGGGTTGTAGTCCTTGTAGAAGTCGCGCATCACGTCGTAGGAAACGTTGAGCAGGGTGGGGGCGGCTTGGGCGAGGTTGCCGAGGGCCAGGCCTGCGGCGAGCAGCGAGGCGCTGAAGAGTTTCTTCACGATGCTTCCTTGTTCTTGAAAGTTTGCGGGCAGTTTGCCAGCGACTATAGCGGCTGGCATTGAGCGGGTTAAAGAACAAAAAACACTTTGGTTATGCCGTTGGCCATGCGCGCCCTATCGCCGGCAAGCCGGCTCCCACATGGACCGCGACGTTCTCAAGATCATTGCAGTACCTGTAGGAGCCGGCTTGCCGGCGATGGCGCCGGTACAGGCAACTCAAGACAGTTGCTTCCACAGGCCTGTGGTGAAACCTGTGGGAGCCGGCTTGCCGGCGATAGGGCCAGTACTGACACCACTATTGTTTGGGAAACAACACATTCCCACACCTGGAGCAGAACGCCGCCCCATGCTCATGGCTTTTCTTGCTGCAGGTCGGGCAGTCGTGCTGCAACTGCTCCCCGCGCATGGCATTGGCCAGCTCGGCAGTGAAAATCCCGGTTGGCACGGCGATGATCGAGTAACCGGTAATCATCACCAGCGACGACAGCACCTGGCCCAGCGGGGTTTTCGGCACGATATCGCCGAAGCCCACGGTGGTCAGGGTAACGATGGCCCAGTAGATGCCCTTGGGAATGCTGGTGAAGCCATGCTCCGGGCCTTCGATCACGTACATCAAGGTGCCGAACACCGTAACCAGGGTCGACACGCTGACCAGAAACACGATGATCTTCTGCTTGCTGCCGCGCAGCGCCTCCATCAGGTAATGGGCCTGCTTCAGGTAGGGGCTGAGCTTGAGCACGCGGAATATCCGCAGCATCCGGATCACCCGGATGATCAGCAGGTACTGCGCATCGCTGTAGTACAGCGCGATGATCCCCGGCACGATCGCCAGCAGGTCGACCAGGCCGTAGAAGCTGAAGGCGTAGCGCATGGGCTTGGGCGAGCAGTACAGGCGGGTGATGTACTCGGCCAGGAAGATCGCCGTGAAGCCCCATTCGATGATGGCGAGCAGGCCGGCGTAGCCTTGGTGCACCTCGTCGATGCTGTCGAGGATTACCGTGACCAGGCTGGCGAGGATGATCAGCAGGAGGATCTTGTCGAAGCGTCTTCCAGCCTTGGTGTCGGTCTGGAAGACGATGATGTAGAGCTGCTCGCGCAAGCTCGAAGGGGTAGTCATGGGCTCATTCCGCTGTGCAATGGATTGAGCCTAGGGGGTGCGTTTCAGCTGTGCAAGCGACGCACGTGGTGGTGTGGGTTGCGTTGTGTCAGGTGGTTGCCCAAGTGCATCAACCAGCACGCGACGACAAAGGGGGCAGTGAGGCCTGCAATCGGCAGTAGGTTGAACAGTGGCTGCAGCAGCAGGGCAAGGGCAATGGCCAGTAGCGTAACCCAGGGCTTTTCACCCTGACGACTGAACGCCAGCGCAGCCAACGCCGCATTGAAGCCATACAACCCCATCCACGCAGCCTGTGCCTCACCGGCCAGCAACGCCACACCACCTCCGATCACTGAGCCGATCACCGCCCAGGTGGCGGCATAGGGGTTGGCGACGTACATACCGATGACAATCAGCAGCCCGGCCAAGGGTTTGTCCAACAGGAAGATCTGGCCCACACCCCGCAGCAGAGCAAAGACCGGGTCGGCTTCGACAAAGCCATTGGCTGACGGCTCTGCTACCAGCAGAGTGGCCCAGCCAAGCAGCACGAAGGGCGCCGTATAGGCGATCAACAACTTGCCACCACGCTTGCGCCACTGGTGGGTGATGATGCTGGAAAGCCCACCCGCCGCGATGATCAGCGGTGGCATGATTGCCGACCAGGGCAATACGACGCTGATCAGAATGCCGATCAGCACGCCGTTGTAGCAGTACAGCCCGGCCTGGCGGTCCGCCCGCTCATAGCCGCGCCGCTGCGCGGTCAACAGGCCGGCGAGGGCACCGAGCAGGGCGCCGCCGACCAGGTTGGGGGCGGTGAGCAGGATGGCCAGCAGGCAGCAAAGGCCGCACAGGGGGTTGCGCAGCAGCAGCACTTGGCTGAAACCGTTGAGTAACGCCGTGGCCCAGTCGGGGCACGGGTTGACGAAATTTTTGGTGTACATGGGCAGTCAGTGAGGTTGATGGGGGAGCGGTGGGCCTCTTTTGGGCCTCGGTTTTCCGCAGTTCTGTTACATCAGTGAATGGGGGAGGGCGTTGCCCTCCATCGCCGGCTTCGCCAGCTCCCACGGGTATGGTGTGAGTATCCGTGGGAGCTGGCGAAGCCGGCGATGGGCCGCAGAGCGGCCCCAAAAACTAGATCAAGGTCTCGATCCGCAGCGTATTAGTCGAGCCTGGCTTGCCGAAAGGCACACCGGCCGTGATCAGCAGCGTGTCGCCACGGCTGGCCATGCCTTGCGCCTGGGCAATCTCCAAGGCAGTGGAAACCACCTCGTCCACCTGACGCAGGCGGTCGTTGACCACCGAGTGCACGCCCCAGGCCACGCTCAGGCGGCGAGCGGTGTTGAGGTTTGGCGTCAGGTTGAGAATCGGTGCCCGTGGCCGCTCGCGTGCAGCGCGCAGGGTCGAGGCGCCCGACTCGCTGTAGTTGACCAGTACCGCCACCGGCAGGATGCCGCTGATGCGACGGATCGCGCAGCTGATGGCATCCGACACGGTCGCTTCGGCTTTCGGACGGCCAACGTCGAGCTGAGCCTGGTAGTCCGGGCCGTTCTCCACCTGGCGGATGATCTTGCTCATCATCTGCACGGCTTCCAGCGGGTAGTCGCCGGAGGCAGTCTCGGCCGACAGCATCACTGCATCAGCACCTTCGGCCACGGCGTTGGCCACGTCGGTGACCTCGGCGCGGGTCGGGGCCGGGGAGAAGCGCATGGATTCGAGCATCTGGGTGGCCACCACCACCGGTTTGCCCAGCTGACGGCAGGTGCCGATGATGCGTTTCTGGATTTGCGGCACGCTTTCGGCCGGTACTTCCACACCCAGGTCGCCACGGGCCACCATGATGGCGTCGGACAGCTCGGCAATGGCCTGCAACTGCTCGACCGCCGACGGTTTTTCAATCTTCGCCATCAGGTAGGCACGGTCGCCGATCAGCTGGCGTGCTTCGACGATGTCTTCAGGGCGCTGCACGAACGACAGGGCCACCCAGTCCACACCCAGTTCCAGGCCGAAGGCCAGGTCGCGGCGGTCTTTCTCGGTGAGCGGGGAAAGGTCGAGCACCGCTTGCGGTACGTTCACACCCTTGCGGTCGGACAGCTCACCACCGGCCAGCACTTCGGTGTCGATGGCATCGCTGTGCTTGGCGGTAACGCGCAGGCGCAGCTTGCCGTCGTCCAGCAGCAGGTCCATGCCAGGTTCCAGTGCGGCGATGATCTCTGGGTGCGGCAGGTTGACCCGGCGGCTGTCGCCCGGTGTCTTGTCCAGGTCCAGGCGCAGGGCCTGGCCGCGTTGCAGCTGAACCTTGCCTTCGGCGAACCGGCCTACGCGCAGTTTCGGGCCTTGCAGGTCCATGAGGATGCCCAGCGGGTAGTTCAGCTGTTGCTCGACTTCACGAATCCACTGATAGCGCAGGGCGTGGTCGGCATGCTCGCCGTGGCTGAAGTTGAGGCGGAAGATGTTCACGCCGGCCTCGACCAGTTGGCGAATGTCGTCGATGCCTTTGATCGCAGGGCCGAGGGTGGCGAGGATTTTGACTTTTTTATCAGGCGTCATGATTGGGCAGTCTCAAGGATGAGGATGGCGCGGAAGTCGTTGACGTTGGTGCGGGTCGGCTCGGTGACGATCAGCGCATCCAGCGCGGCGAAATAGCCGTAGCCGTTGTTGTTGTCCAGCTCATCGCTGGCGGACAGGCCCAGCGCTTCGGCACGGGCGTAGCTGTCCGGGGTCATGAAGGCGCCAGCGTTCTCCTCCGAGCCATCGATGCCGTCGGTGTCACCGGCCAGGGCATGGACGCCCGGCAGGCCCTTGAGGCTTTCGGTGAGGCTGAGCAGGAACTCGGCGTTGCGCCCGCCACGGCCATTGCCGCGCACGGTCACGGTGGTCTCGCCGCCGGACAGGATCACGCAGGGTGCCTTGAGCGGTTGGCCGTGCTGGACGATCTGCCGGGCGATGCCGGCATGCACCTTGGCCACTTCGCGCGACTCGCCTTCCAGGTCGCCGAGGATCAGCGGGCTGAAACCGGCTTGGCGGGCTTTGACGGCGGCGGCTTCCAACGATTGCTGGGGTTTGGCGATCAGCTGGAAGTGGCTGCGGGCCAGGGCCGGGTCATCGGCCTTGACGGTTTCCGAGGCTGGGTTGTTGAGCCAGTCGATGACCGCTTTCGGCGCATCGATGTTGTAGCGCTTGATGATTGCCAGCGCATCGGCCGAGGTGCTTGGGTCGGCAACGGTGGGGCCAGAGGCGATGACCGTGGCCAGGTCGCCCGGCACGTCCGAAATCGCGTAGGTGTAGACGGTGGCTGGCCAGCAGGCCTTGGCCAGGCGGCCGCCCTTGATCGCCGAGAGGTGCTTGCGCACACAGTTCATCTCGCCGATGGTGGCGCCGGATTTCAGCAGTGCTTTGTTGATCTGTTGCTTGTCGGCCAGGGTCAGGCCTTCGGCCGGCAGGGCCAGCAGGGCAGAGCCACCGCCGGACAGCAGGAAGATGACGCGGTCTTGTTCAGTCAGGTTGCTGACCAGATCGAGCACGCGCTTGGCCACGGCCAGGCCAGCGGCATCGGGTACCGGGTGGGCGGCTTCGACCACCTCGATCTTCTGGCAGTTGGCGCCATGACCATAGCGGGTGACGACGAGACCGGAGACTTCGCCCTGCCAGCTTTTCTCGACCACTTCGGCCATGGCGGCTGCGGCCTTGCCGGCGCCAATGACGATGACCCGGCCGCTACGGTCGGCGGGCAGGTAGGGTTCGAGGACTTGGCGGGGGTGGGCGGCAGCGATGGCTGTGTCGAACAGCTCGCGGAGAATTTTTTGCGGATCGACCGACATGGCAGGCTCCCAATTGTTTTTGTTCTGCAGAATCGAAAACGCCCCTGGAACTGCCTCCGTGCAGGCCGAACCAGGGGCGGGTGTTGCTCGGTACCACTGTTGAACCTGTGGTCGCAGGTCAATCAGTGTTGGATTCTTCGCGGGTAAACCCGCTCCCACAGGATTACTGCTGCCCTCAGGCCTGCGGAATACCTGTGGGAGCGGGTTTACCCGCGAAGAGGCCGGTACAGGCTTACTTGTCGTCGCGGATCGAGAAGTTGGCCATGTGCTCCAGGCCTTTGATCAGCGCCGAGTGGTCCCAGTTGCCGCCGCCCAGCGCCACGCAGGTGCTGAACACTTGCTGGGCGTTGGAGGTGTTGGGCAGGTTGATGCCCAGCTCCTTGGCGCCTTGCAGGGCCAGGTTCAGGTCTTTCTGGTGCAGGTTGATGCGGAAGCCTGGGTCGAAGGTGCCTTTGATCATGCGCTCGGCGTGCACTTCCAGAATCTTCGAGGACGCGAAGCCGCCCATCAGGGCTTCACGCACCTTGGCTGGGTCGGCGCCGTTCTTGGCGGCGAACAGCAGGGCTTCACCGACTGCCTGGATGTTCAGGGCGACGATGATCTGGTTGGCGACCTTGGCGGTCTGGCCATCGCCGTTGCCACCGACGCGGGTGATGTTCTTGCCCATGGCTTCGAACAGCGGCAGGGCGCGTTCGAAGGCTTTCGGGCAGCCACCGACCATGATGCTCAGGGTCGCGGCCTTGGCGCCGACTTCACCGCCGGATACCGGGGCATCCAGGTAGGCAGCGCCGGTGGCCTTGATCTTCTCGGCGAAGGCTTTGGTGGCGGTAGGGGAGATCGAGCTCATGTCGATCACGACCTTGTTCGGGCCAACGCCTTCGGCAACGCCGTTCTCACCGAACAGGACGCTCTCGACCTGCGGGGTGTCCGGGACCATGACGATGATGAATTCAGCTTCCTGGGCCACTTCCTTCGGGTTGGCCAGGGCGACTGCGCCTGCGGCGATCAGGTCGGCTGGCGCTGCGTCGTGGTGAGTGGAAACGAAGATGCTGTGACCTGCTTTCTGCAGGTTCTGGGCCATGGGTTTGCCCATGATGCCGGTGCCGAGGAAACCGATTTTAGCCATGAGAATGTGCCTCTTTAATTTTGTTCAGTTCAGGCGCTGCAATGTGTGCGGGCTAATTGGGGCCGCTTTGCGGCCCATCGCAGGCTTCGCCAGCTCCCACCGGGGCTGTTTCTGTAGGAGCTGGCGAAGCCTGCGATGGGCTGCAATGCAGCCCCCAGCATCCACAGAGGATCGATCAGATTGCGTTGTGGGTCTTCAGCCAGCCCAGACCCGCTTCGGTGGTGGTCAGCGGCTTGTACTCCGCGCCCACCCAGCCCTGGTAGCCGATGCGGTCCAGGTGTTCGAACAGGAAGCGGTAGTTGATTTCACCGGTGCCTGGCTCGTGGCGGCCTGGGTTGTCAGCCAGCTGAATGTGGTTGATCAGCTTCAGGTTGGCTTCCATGGTGCGGGCCAGGTCACCTTCCATGATCTGCATGTGGTAGATGTCGTACTGCAGGAACAGGTTGTCGCTGCCCACTTCAGCCTGAATCTCCAGCGCTTGCTGGGTGGTGTTCAGGTAGAAGCCCGGGATGTCGCGGGTGTTGATCATTTCCATGACCAGGCGAATACCGGCGGCCTTGAGCTTGTCAGCCGCGTAGCGCAGGTTTTCGACGAAGGTCTTGCGCACGGTGGCGCAGTCCAGGCCTTGCGGGCGAATGCCGGCCAGGGCGTTGACCTGGGTGTTGCCCAGGACCTTGGCGTATTCGATGGCCTTGTCGACACCGGCGCGGAACTCTTCGACGCGGTCGGGGTGGCAGGTGATGCCACGCTCGCCTTTGGCCCAATCGCCTGCGGGCAGGTTGAACAGCACCTGGGTCAGGCCGTGAGCGTCAAGCTGTTGCTTGATTTCAGCTGCGCTGAAGTCGTACGGGAAGAGGTATTCGACACCGCTGAAACCAGCGTCGGCGGCAGCCTTGAAGCGGGCCAGGAAGTCCTGTTCGGTGAACAGCATGGACAGGTTGGCAGCGAAGCGAGGCATGAGTTGTCTCCTTGCGATGAAGGCCCCCAGCGCAATGCCTGGGGGCGTCAGGCGATCAGTCCAGCAGCGAGATGGCGGTCGGCGCGTCGTTGCCGACCAGGGCGAGGTCTTCGAACTCGTTAACCGCGTTGATCTCGGTGCCCATGGAAATGTTGGTCACACGCTCGAGAATCACTTCGACCACGACCGGTACACGGAACTCTTCGGCCATTTTCTGTGCCTTGAGCAGGGCCGGGGCGATCTCGCCTGGCTCGAATACGCGGATGGCCTTGCAGCCCAGGCCTTCGACCACGGCGACATGGTCGACACCGTAGGTGGCGGCGTCGGTCGAGTTGATATTCTCGAACGCCAGTTGTACACAGTAATCCATGTCGAAGCCACGCTGCGCCTGGCGAATCAGGCCCAGGTAGGCGTTGTTCACCAGTACGTGAACGTATGGCAGGTTGAACTGCGCGCCCACCGCCAGCTCTTCGATCATGAACTGGAAGTCGTAGTCACCCGACAGCGCGACGACCTTGCGCTTCGGATCGGCTTTCACCACACCCAGGGCAGCAGGAATGGTCCAGCCCAGTGGGCCGGCCTGGCCGCAGTTGATCCAGTGACGTGGCTTGTACACGTGCAGGAACTGCGCGCCAGCGATCTGCGACAGGCCGATGGTGCTGACGTAGCAGGTGTCCTTGCCGAATACCTGGTTCATCTCTTCGTAAACGCGCTGCGGCTTGACCGGCACGTTGTCGAAGTGGGTCTTGCGCTGCAGGCTCGACTTGCGCTGCTGGCAGTCTTCCAGCCAGGCCTTGCGGCACTTGAGCTTGCCAGCGGCTTTCCACTCGCGGGCCACTTCCAGGAACACGTCCAGCGCCTTGCCAGCATCGGAAACGATACCCAGGTCTGGGGTGAACACGCGGCCGATCTGGGTTGGCTCGATATCGACGTGAACGAACTTGCGGCCTTCGGTGTAAACGTCAACGGAACCGGTGTGGCGGTTGGCCCAGCGGTTGCCGATACCGAACACCAGGTCGGACTTGAGCAGGGTGGCGTTGCCGTAGCGGTGCGAAGTCTGCAGGCCGACCATGCCAACCATCTGCGCGTGGTCGTCCGGAATGGTGCCCCAGCCCATCAGGGTCGGGATGACCGGCACACCGGTCAGCTCGGCGAACTCGACCAGCTTGTCGCTGGCATCGGCGTTGATGATGCCACCACCGGCCACCAGCAGTGGGCGCTCGGCGTCATTGAGCAGGGCCAGGGCTTTTTCAGCCTGTACGCGGGTAGCGGACGGCTTGTGCACCGGCAGCGGCTCGTAGGCATCGATGTCGAATTCGATCTCGGCCATCTGCACGTCGAACGGCAGGTCGATCAGCACAGGGCCTGGGCGGCCGGTGCGCATTTCATAGAAGGCCTTCTGGAAGGCGTAAGGCACCTGGCCCGGCTCCAGAACGGTGGTTGCCCACTTGGTGACTGGCTTGACGATGTTGGTGATATCGACTGCCTGGAAGTCTTCCTTGTGCAGGCGAGCACGCGGAGCCTGGCCGGTGATGCAGAGGATTGGAATGGAGTCGGCCGAAGCGCTGTAAAGGCCGGTGACCATGTCGGTGCCGGCAGGGCCGGAGGTACCGATGCACACGCCGATATTGCCCGGATTGGCACGGGTGTAGCCCTCGGCCATGTGCGAGGCGCCTTCGACGTGACGAGCGAGGACGTGATCGATGCCACCGACTTTCTTCAGGGCCGAGTACAGCGGGTTGATGGCAGCCCCCGGGATGCCGAACGCGGTATCTACACCTTCACGGCGCATGACCAGAACGGCTGCATCGATTGCTCTCATTTTGCTCATGGTTTGTGCCTCATCGATTTTGTAATTGTATACAACTTGCTTTGTGCCAGAGTGTATTCATGCCTGGCGGCTCAGGTCAATTGATTTTCATCGGCTCGGCTGGCTTTCGTCCGAGCGCCCGTGAAAACGGCTATTTGCGTGATCGCATACGATCGTTTCAAATTATTGTATACAAAAATATTTGTGGTTGTGTTCTATTTGTCCTATCAGTTTTCAACTGCCCTTAGGGCTTCTCACAACAAGAAGAGGACCTTTCCATGAACGCTTTGAACCTCAAAGTCGCCGTCAGCCTGGTGAACGCCGCGCTGGCTGCGGGCCGCAAGATCAACGCCGCACCGTTGACGGTGGCGGTGCTGGACGCTGGCGGGCACCTGCTTGCGTTACAGCGTGAAGATGGGGCGAGCCTGATTCGCCCGGAGGTGGCAACCGGTAAGGCCTGGGGCGCGATTGCCCTGGGCAAGGGCTCGCGTTTGCTGGCGCTGGATGCGCAGCAGCGGCCGGCGTTTTTCGCGGCATTGAACGGGTTGGGTGAGCGGCCTGTGGTGCCGGCGCCGGGTGGTGTGTTGATTCGCGACCAGGACGGGAAGGTGCTGGGAGCGGTCGGGATCAGCGGGGATACGTCGGATATCGACGAGCAGTGTGCGATCAGTGCGATCGAGGAGGTTGGGTTGAAGGCGGATGCGGGGGTGGCCGCATAGGCGTTGGAGTGCCGGGGCTGCTTTGCAGCCCATCGCAGGCTACGCCAGCTCCCACTGATTGATGAGCTGAGCAGTTGTTGTACTAAGGCTTTTCATAGCTCCGTGGGAGCTGGCGCAGCCTGCGATGGGCCGCAAAGCGGCCCCAAAACCGGTCAGGCCACTTCGGGTTCACACCCTTTCAATACCATCCGAATGATGGTTTCCGCCGCTGCATCATAATCACTGTCAGCCAGCTTCGCCTTGCCAGTCACCGCCGAAATCTGCCAGTCGAAATCGGCATAGGTCTGGGTCGCGGCCCAGATGCTGAACATCAGGTGGTGCGCATCCACATGGGCGATCTGCCCGCGGTCGATCCAGCGCTGAATGCACTCGATGTTGTGGCGTGCCTGCTCGTTCAGCTGTTCCACCTGGCTCGGCGACAGGTGCGGCGCGCCATGCATGATCTCGCTGGCGAACACCTTCGAGGCATGGGGCAGGTCGCGGGAGATGCGGATCTTCGAGCGAATGTACGAACTCAGCACTTCCTTCGGGTCGCCATCGGCATTGAACGGCGTCGACGCCTGCATGATCGGCGCGATGATGCTTTCCAGGACCTCTCGGTAGAGGTTGTCCTTGGACTTGAAGTAGTAATACACGTTCGGCTTGGGCAGGCCGGCCTTGGCCGCGATATCGCTGGTCTTGGTGGCGGCGAAGCCCTTGTCGGCGAATTCCTCGCTGGCCGCGCGCAGGATCAGTTCCTTGTTGCGCTCGCGAATGGTGCTCATTGTCGGGGGTCTTCCTCGTGTCTGGCCACCTCAAAGAGGGATCGGCCATGGTAGCACCGGCCCCGACGGGCGCTCAAGGCAGCGACTTTCGGCTAGAATCTGGCCCACTCAACCTTTTCGGAACAGGCAAACATGGCAGGAAGCAGTCTACTGGTTCTGATCGACGACATTGCCACGGTACTCGACGATGTGTCGGTGATGACCAAGGTCGCGGCGAAGAAGACGGCGGGCGTGCTGGGTGACGACCTGGCGCTCAACGCCCAACAGGTGACCGGAGTGCGCGCCGAGCGCGAGATCCCGGTGGTGTGGGCGGTGGCCAAGGGGTCGTTCGTCAACAAGCTGATCCTGGTTCCGGCTGCGCTGCTGATCAGTGCCTTCATCCCCTGGGCGGTCACGCCACTGCTGATGATCGGCGGCGCCTACCTGTGCTTCGAGGGTTTCGAGAAGCTGGCGCACAAGTTCCTGCATAGCAAGGAAGACGAGGCAGCCGAGCACAGTGCGCTGAAGGAGGCGGTCGCCGATGCGAACGTTGACCTGGTGGCGTACGAAAAGGACAAGATAAAAGGCGCGGTGCGTACCGACTTCATCCTCTCGGCAGAAATCATCGCCATTACCTTGGGCACTGTGGCGGATGCCCCGTTGACCCAGCAGATCATCGTGCTGTCGGGCATTGCCATCGTCATGACCATCGGTGTGTACGGCCTGGTAGGCGGTATCGTCAAGCTCGATGACCTGGGGTTGTGGATGACCCAGAAAGCGTCGCGTGTGGCCCAGGCGGTTGGCAACGGCATTCTGCGCGCTGCACCCTACATGATGAAAAGCTTGTCAGTGATCGGCACTGCCGCGATGTTTTTGGTCGGTGGCGGGATTCTGGTCCACGGCATCGCGCCGTTGCATCACGCCATCGAGGCGTTCAGCGAAGGGCGCGGTGGTGCGCTGACCGGAGCGCTGCTCAACGGTTTGGCCGGCGTGGTGGCCGGCGCCGTGGTGCTGGGAGCGGTCAGCGTCGTATCCAAAATATGGCGTGCAGTCAGGGGCTGACGGCGACGC
Organism: Pseudomonas sp. Teo4; assembly: GCF_034387475.1. NCBI lineage: Bacteria > Pseudomonadati > Pseudomonadota > Gammaproteobacteria > Pseudomonadales > Pseudomonadaceae > Pseudomonas > Pseudomonas sp. Teo4. Next base: position 3,120,170 of record NZ_JAXCIL010000001.1, on the reverse strand, counting down.
CTTTCTTTTCGGAGCTTTCCTCCCCTTTCCAGGCCAGCAAGCCCTGGCCGAAGTCGTAGGCGGCGCTCTGGTAGTAGGCAATTGCCCGGCGTACCAGCGGATTGTCCGCGTCGACGCGGGACTCTCGGCTATTGCCCAGGGCGTTCTGGTGAATCCGCATGCCGCCGCGCGGACTAAGGATGGCCAGATCCTTGCCGTCGAACAGCCCAAGGTGCTGGTAGTTGCCGATCAGCACCCGTGGCGGCAAGGCGTTTTCGCGTAGCAGGTCGCGCCCAAAGAAGGTCGAGGTGTAGTCGAAATCGAGCAGGCCAAGCAGGGTTGGCGCCAGGTCGATCTGGCTGGCCAGCGTGTTGTTTTCTCCTGCTTCGATCAGTTTCGGCGCGTAGATCCACAGCGGAATCTGGTAGTTGCTGACCGGCAGGTCTTCCACCCCTGCGCTGCCTGCGGTGTGGTCGGCGACGAAAATGAACAGTGTGTTGTCGAACCAGGGCTTGCTTCTGGCCTCCCTCAGGAACTGGGCGATGGCATGGTCGGTGTATTTCACCGCGCCTTCGCGGCCTTCACCAGAGGGGATATCGATGCGCCCGTCAGGGTAGGTGTAAGGCCGGTGATTGGAGGTGGTCATCAGTTGCAGGAAAAACGGTTGCTGCCTGGCGTGGTCGGCATCGGCCAGCTTGAGCGTTTGCCGGTAGAGGTCCTCGTCAGCCATGCCCCAGGCATTCTTGAAGCTGATTTCGTTCTCTGCAACGCTGCTCTGGTCAACGATGCGGTAGCCATTGCCGCTGAAAAACGCGTTCATGTTGTCGAAGTAGCCGCGCCCGCCATAAACGAACACGGCGTCGTAGCCCTTGGCGACCAACTGCTGGCCAAGGCTGGCATAACCGCTTTCACGGCCGATGCGCTTGACGATCGAGCGCCCTGGGGTGGGCGGGACTGACAGGGTGATGGCCTCCAGGCCACGGTCGGTACGGGTGCCGGTGGCGTAGAAATTATTGAAGTACAGGCTCTGCTGGCGCAGGGCATCGAGGTTTGGCGTGAGGTTGCGTGGGTCGCCATTGCTGCCCATGTACTTGGCGCTGAAGCTTTCGATGGTCACCAGAATGATGTTTGGCGTGCGTTGCGGGCCTTTGGCGCTGACGTGCCGGCGGATGTCCTGGGGCGCAGTGGATTGGAACTGCACATTGGGTTCGGCCAGTTCCTGGTGCATCTGTGCACCCACCTCTGCGGCGCCGAGGCTTGCGTAGAACTGGGTGTAATCCAGTTCGTTGTTACGGAACGCGGCGAAGAATTGGTAAGGGCCGTTGCTGGCCAGTTCGCGTTCGTAGGCATTGCCACCTTGACCGCGAGGGACTTGCTGGTCGATGAGCAACATGCTCAGCGCCGCCACACCGGCAAAAAGCGCAAGCCCCAGCCCTCGTTGACGCAGGGTTGCGACGGGGGCCGACAGGGCTTTGGCCAAGGCGTTGCGCAGCACCAGTGCCAGCAACGTAGCTGCCAGTGCGATGCCACCGAGCAGCATGGGCAGGGGATAGGACTCGCGAATGTTGTCGAGCACCTCCTTGGAATACACCAGGTAGTCGACTGCAATGAAATTGAAGCGCACCCCGAACTCATCCCAGAACAGCCACTCGGCCACGCTGACGAACAGCATCGCGAACAAGCTGACCACCAGCAACGCGCTCAACAGCCAGCGATGGACGCGTGTGCGCCACAGCGTTGCCGGGCACAGTGCGAAGTACAAGGCCATGGGCAGTGCAGCGTAGGAAAGGAAGCTCAGGTCGTAGATGGCCCCGGTGAAAAACAATGAGAAGTAATCGCCATTGACTTCATCCAGATGGGTAGCCAGCAACACCAGGCGCGTCAGCAGGAATATGCCGAACCAGAGTGAGCAAAGCAGCAGCAGATAGCGCCAGGAAGCGGCGAGGGAAGTGCGCATCAAGTTGGCCTGTTTTCGTTTTTTATGTGTGAAGGCAGGCAAGATAAGTTGGTGAATGCAAAAAAAATGTCAAAATTTTGCAGTGCAGTAATGGAAGGTCGGATTTATAGTCGGGACTTGTCGCGCTTCGTACACACGGGGAGGTGAGTTCATGTTCGGCAATGTATTGACCTACGATGTCTACCATCTGGCACTTTACCTGCTCGCGGTAATGGCCTGGAGCGCGCTGGGTCTGTGGATTCTGCTGCGCGGCACCGGTTCGTGGGCCCGGTATGGGGGCTTTGCACTGTTGGGCCTGACGTTGACGATCTGCTCGGTAATGCTGGTGCTGGATATTCTGAGGGTGCTGGAACACCGTCAGGTGGAATGGGGGCTGTTGATCTTTGGCATGTTCCTGCCGGCCACAATCATGTTGACCATAAAGGCAGGCTCAATAGTAAGTAGGTTTGATCTTAAAAGACTGTAAGAAAGTTCTTACAAGTTTGACGCTGACAGCGCCACGATGTAATGGCGCTGTCACGATTCAGCTGTTTAGAAGTGAACCTTGACCAGGAAGCTTGCAGTGTTCTGGTCGGTGGTGAACCCGTCGGAATCCTTGATGCCGTACTTGTTCTTCCAGTAGTCGTACTCGAAACCTACGTACAACTGCTTCTCGCCCAGGTGCAGCGCCTTGCCCAGGTCGTACTTCACCTGCGGGTTGAAGTGCAGGTTGGCGTGGTATTCGCCGCGGCGGTTCTCGTCATTGTCGACCACCCAGTCCATGAAGCCGTCGATCAGGATGTCGGACGAGCCCACAGGAATGGTGTACGACCACACCGGGGTAATCTGCCAGACGTTGTCACCGGCACGGCTGCCGTCGGTGGTGCGCTGGTAGAAGTTCAGCTGGAAGTAGTCGAAGCCCGGGATGTCCAGGTCGAAGCCTGGGCCGATCAGGTAGGACTCGGTGTCACCCTCGCCGAACTCGTAGGTCATGGCCAGCAGCACGTCCTTGACCGGGCCGAACTCCAGCTTCTGGTCGAGGATCTTGCCGAACGACAGGCGTGGGCTGACCTCGCCGTAGTAGGTGTTCGGGCCGTTGCTGGAGTCTGCCTTGCCGTTGTAGAAAATCTTGTCGACGAAGATGAAGTTGTCGCCGTACTTCCACGCGTCGGCGTGCTCGAAGGTGACGGTCTGCTGGATCTCTGGGTTGACCTTGAAGTTCTTGCCCCACAGGTAGGTGAGGCTGTTGTTCTGCCACTGCAGCAGGTCACCGGCGAAAGAGGTGCCGCAGGCCAGCAGGCCGCCCGCGAGAATCAGGCTGTTGATGGTACGCATTGCGAGTGTCGCTCCCTTGATTGAATTGTTGTCAGCGCGTGGTGTTGGCGCTTTTTTTCTGTCTTTTGAGTCAGTTTTTTTCGAATAGCCACAGTTGTTTGGCAAGAGCTGCGCCAACTTTTCCGGGTTGGGCGCAACCATCCTGCTCGACGTCGTTCTGAACGGATGAAAAGGGTATTTCAGGCTGGCAACACGTTGGCCAACCGCCCGTATTCATTGACTGAGCGGTCAGTAAACGCAGGCAGAATCCATCCTGCCCTGATCGAGGGGGCGCGCAGATTACTCACTTGCGCGCCTTGTCTCAAGTGCTCCGTCCTGGAGCACAGTGATGCAAACTTGGGCGTTTGGTCAGCTTCTTAGAAATGCACTTTCACCAGGGCGCTGAACACGCTTTGGTTGCTTTGCACATTGCCTTGGCTGTCGATGCCGTACTTGTCCTTCCAATAGCTGTACTCGAAGCCAACATAGAGCTGCTTGGCGCCGAGGTTCATGGCCTTGCCCAGGTCATACTTGACCTGCGGGTTGAACTGCAGGTTGGAATGGTAGGTACCGCGTCGGGTCTGGTCGTTGTCCACCACCCAGTCCATGTAGCCGTCGATCAGAATGTCCGATTTGCCGGCGGGAATCGTGTAGGAGAAGGTCGGGGTGATCTGCCAGACGTTGTCACCCGGGCGGCTGCCTTCGGTGTTGCGCAGGTAGAAATTGAGGGTGAAATAGTTGAATCCGGGAATGTTCAGGTCGAAGCCGGGGCCGATCAGGTAGGCTTCGTTATCGCCTTCGCCACGCTCGTAGGTCATGGCCAGCAGCACGTCCTTGATCGGGCCGAACGCGAAGTTCTGGCCGGTGATCTTGCCCAACGACAGGCGCGGGCTGAACTCACCGTAATAGGTGGTCACGCCTTTGCTGGGGTCGGCCTTGCCGTTGTAGAAAATCTTGTCGATGAACAGGAACGTGTCGCCGTATTTCCATTTGTTGGCGTGCTCGAACGTGATCGTCTGCTGGATGTCGGGGTTGACCTTGAAGTCCTTGCCATACAGGTAGGACAGGCTTTCGCCATGCCACTGCAGCCATTCGCCTGCATGCGAGGGGAGGGTGGCCAGCAGGCTGCTGCCCAACAGCAGGGACGAGGTGATGCGTTTCATGTTGTGATTCCCGGACTTATTGTTTTTGTTGGCGGTTTTTTCGGCGCGCAGGCGCCCCGGGCGGCCCATTCCGGCGGGCCGACGGTGTCGCAGTTATTGCAGAAGTGAGAAAGGGCGGCATTGCGCCGCCCGGTAACTCAATGTTGGTGACAGGCGTCGTTGTGCACGGCGCGGTCGGTGCCACCGAGGATGTTGAACAGCACGTTCAACACCAGCGCACTGACTGTCGCCATGGCGATGCCGCTGTGGGTGATGGGTTCCATCCACTGTGGCATCTGCGCGAAGAACTCCGGACGGACCACAGGGATCAGGCCGAAGCCGACGCTGACCGCAACCAGCAGCTGGTTGCGACGGTCGCCGATGTCCGCTTCCTGGAGAATCTTGATCCCGGTGGCGGTGACCATGCCGAACATGGCGATGGACGCGCCGCCCAGTACCGCAGGCGGGATCGAGGCAATCAGGAAAGCCGCCTTGGGCAGCAGGCTGAGCAGGATCAGCAGAGCACCGGCCACCACGGTGACGTAGCGGCAGCGCACGCCGGTCATCTGCACCAGGCCGATGTTCTGGGCGAAGGACGAGTGGGTGAAGGTGTTGAAGAAGCCCGCCACGAACGACGCGCCGGCATCGCACAGCAGGCCGCGACGCAGCATGCCGGGGGTGACTTCGCGGTCGGTGACCTTGCCCAGGGCCAGGAACATGCCGGTGGATTCGACAAAGATGATCACCACCACCAGGCACATGGACAGGATCGGCGCCAGGCTGAAGGTCGGCATGCCGAAATGCAGTGGCGTGACGACTTGCAACCAAGGCGCTTCGGACAGGCCGGACAGGTCAACCATGCCGATGGAACCGGCCAGGATGTAGCCCAGGCCCATGCCCACCAGCACCGATACGTTCACCCAGAACCCGCGCATGAAGCGGTTGATCAGCAGGATTACCGCCAGCACCAGGCCGGCCACCAGCAGGTAGATTGGCGAGCCGAAGGTTTCCGCTTCTTGGCCGCCACCGGCCCAGTTGACCGCAACCGGGAACAGCGAAAGGCCAATGGAGGTAATCACCGTGCCAGTGACCAGCGGTGGGAAGAAGCGTACGACCTTGGACATGAACGGCGCGATCAGCATGCCGAAGAACCCGGCGGCGATGGTCGCACCGAAGATTCCCTGCAGGCCCACACCGGGCATGCCGGCCATGGCCACCATGCTGCCGACGGCTGCGAAGCTGGCGCCCATCATCACCGGCATGCGGATGCCCACCGGGCCGATACCGAACGACTGGATAATGGTGGCAACGCCGGCAACCAGCAGGTCGGCGTTGATCAGGAAGGCGACTTCTTCGCGAGACAGTCCGGCAGCCTGGCCGATGATCAAAGGCACGGCAATCGCGCCTCCATACATCAGCAGAACGTGTTGCAGGCCTACCAGAATCAGTTGGAACAGGGGCAGAGGCTGTCGCGGCGGCGCAACTGGAATGTACGCCTTGCGTGACTCGGACATGCAGCACCTCGAGTTTTGTTTTTATTCTCGGATCCAAGCGTCAGGCTGCAGGCGGCAAGCTTTCGGTAGAAAGCCTGGGGTTCCCGCATGAAGCCCGAACGCTCGATGCTTGCTTGTTGCGTGTTTCTTCAAACGTTGGGCCGGCAGTACCGGCCCTTTCGCGGCGCAAGGCCGCTCCCACAGGGGCGCGCGGACGCCCCGGCGGGAGAGGTGCATCAGTTCACCGGGGCGCCTTTGGCGATCCAGTCACCGACCAGCTTGCGCTCTTCGGCGGTCATCTGAGTGATGTTGCCCAGCGGCATGATCTGGCTGGCGACCGCTTGCGCCTGAATGCGCGCGGCCTGGGCCTGGATTTGCTGCGGGGTGTCGAACATCACGCCAGCAGGGGCGGCGCTGAACAGTGGGCTGGTCGGCTTGGACGAGTGGCACACTGTGCAGCGTTCCTGGATGACGGTGTGGATCTTGTCGAAGGCGTCGCCACCGGCCTGGGCGGTTGCCTGGGCTGGTGCTTCGGCGGGGGCCTCGACCGGCTTGGCCGCTTCCTCGGCACGCAGTTCGGCAGCAGTCTTGCCACCTACGGCAGTGGCTGGCAAAGGCTGGTACTCGATCTTCGCAGCAGCCTGCTCAGGCGCAACGGCCATCGGCTTGGGACCGGTGACATAGGCCAGGCAGATCATCGCCAGGGCACCGACAGGCAGGGTCCAGGCGTACTTGTTGCTGTCGTGGCGGGTGTTGAAGTAGTGACGGATCAGTACCGCCGCTACCGCGATGCCGGCCAGGATCAACCAGTTGTACTGGCTGCCGTAGGTGCTCGGGAAGTGGTTGCTGATCATGATGAACAGCACCGGCAGGGTGAAGTAGTTGTTGTGGCGCGAGCGCAGCAGGCCCTTGGCCGGCAGTACCGGGTCGGGGGTCTGGTTGTTCTCGATCGCGGCCACCAGCTGGCGCTGGGCCGGCATGATGATGCGGAACACGTTGCCGACCATGATGGTGCCGATGATCGCGCCGGTGTGCAGGTAGGCGCCACGGCCGCTGAACACCAGGCTGAAGCCGAAGCAGGCGGCGATGATCAGGACGAACAGCACGGCACCGAGCAGCGCAGGCTTTTTACCCAGCGGCGAGTCGCACAGGAAGTCGTAGATGAACCAGCCGGCGATCAGCGAACCGATACCGATGGCGACGCCTTCGGCACCGCTCAGGGTGCTGCCGGGGGCCAGCAGGTACAGGGTCGGGTTCCAGTAGAACACCACGCACAGCAGGGCGATACCGGACATCCAGGTGAAGTAGGCTTCCCATTTGAACCAGTGCAGGTTCTCGGGCATTTTCGGGGGTGCGAGTTTGTATTTCTCCAGGTGGTAGATACCACCGCCGTGAATTGCCCAGAGATCACCCGACAACCCATCGCGCGGGTTGCTTCGGTTCAGGTGGTTCTCCAGCCAGACGAAGTAGAACGATGCACCGATCCAGGCGACACCGGTGATCATGTGAACCCAGCGAATGCTCAGGTTCAGCCATTCGTGAAGGTGTGCTTCCACAGTATGTACCTCTGCCGGTCACCAAACGATGACCGACCTTTTCTTATTGGTGGGGATTGAGGATCAGCATCTGTTCCTCGGTGAAGTAATGCTCGTCGCAGTTGTTGCCAGAACCACTGCGATCAACCACCAGGAAGTCATCCCGCTTTTCGATCGTCAGCACCGGGTGGTGCCAAACGCCGCGATGGTAATTAACGCCCTGCCTGCCATTACTGCGGAAGGCACGGACCAAGCCTGATACAGGTGCATCGCCAACGGGCGCGACCACGATCAGAAAGGGGTTGCCGAGCAGCGGGATGAAAGCCTGGCTGCCCAGCGGATGGCGTTCCAGCATGCGCACGGTCAGCGGCATGTCCTGCGCGTCGGCGCGGAAGATGCTGATGATCGCTTTGTCTTCAGGCTCGGCGGTCTCGACCGTGGCGAGCTTGTGAAAGCGCATGGTCGAGCCGTTGTTGATCATGAAGTGGTCGCTGCCGTCGGTTTCGATCACGTCACCGAAAGGGGCGAAGGCTTCTTTGGTCAGGGGCTCGATCATCAGGGTGCGCATGCGGTTATCTCTTCTATGTTCGTTGTTCTTGAATAGGTGGACCGGCTTGCAGCCCAGGCCCTGGGTACGGACGCGTCACGCACTCGGGTCAGGGCTGCGCTCAGTCCTCAAAGCTGCAGCAGGCGGAACAGGGCAATCAGGTTGATCTGCGCCAGGGCTTCCTTGAACTCGGCTTCGGCATCGTTGTGAATGCGTTTTTCGAACGAGGCCAGAATCTGGTGTCGGTTGCTGCCCTTGACCGCCATGATGAACGGGAACTGGAACTTGGCCTTGTAGGCATCGTTCAGTTCGGTGAACCGGGCGAACTCTTCGGCGGTGCACTGGTGAATGCCAGCGCCGGCCTGCTCGTTGGTGCTCGATTCAGTCAGCTCGCCCTGGATGGCGGCTTTGCCGGCCAGGTCCGGGTGAGCATTGATCAGGGCCAGCTGGTCTGCGTGGCTGGCGCTGAGCAGGATGTCGCTCATGCGCTGGTGCAGCGCCTCGATCTCGTCCAGTTCGCCCGGTTGGCCCAGGTCGAAGGCTTTTTCTGCGACCCACGGCGAGTGCTCGTAGATATCGGCGAAAGCCTCGACGAAGGCGTCACGGTCCAGGGCGGATGGCTTGAGGGTCTTGAAGGCGGTCATCAGGCATTCTCTTTCTTGTACGGGTGGGTGGTGTGCCAGTGGCGGGCGATGTCCACACGACGGGCGAACCAGACCTGCTCGTGGCTCTTGGCGTAGTCGACGAAGCGCTTGAGCGCGGCGAGGCGCGCTGGGCGGCCGACCAGGCGGCAGTGCAGGCCGATGGAAAGCATCTTCGGTGCCTCGGCGCCTTCTGCGTACAGCACGTCGAAGGCATCCTTGAGGTACTGGAAGAACTGCTCGCCGCAGTTGAAGCCCTGTACCTGGGTGAAGCGCATGTCGTTGGTGTCCAGGGTGTAGGGAATCACCAGGTGCGGCTTGTCGGTGGGGTTGTTCGGCTCCCAGTAGGGCAGGTCGTCGTCATAGGTGTCGCTGTCATAGAGGAAGCCACCTTCCTCCATCACCAGACGGCGGGTGTTCGGGCCGGTGCGGCCGGTGTACCAGCCCAGCGGGCGCTCGCCGGTCAGTTCGGTGAGGATGCGGATGGCTTCGAGCATGTGCTCGCGCTCTTGCGCCTCGTCCATGTTCTGGTAGTCGATCCAGCGGTAGCCGTGGCTGCAGATTTCATGGCCGGCTTCGACCATGGCGCGAATCACGTCGGGGTGGCGTTGGGCGGCCATGGCCACGGCGAAGATGGTCAGCGGCACGCCACTGTCCTTGAACAGCTTGAGCAGGCGCCAGACGCCAGCGCGGCTACCATACTCGTACAGCGACTCCATGCTCATGTTGCGCTGGCCCTGCAGTGGCTGGGCGGCAACCATTTCGGAGAGGAAGGCTTCGGACTCTTTGTCACCATGCAGAATGTTGCGTTCGCCGCCTTCTTCGTAATTGAGCACGAAAGACAGAGCGATGCGGGCATTGCCCGGCCATTGCGGGTGAGGTGGGTTGTTGCCGTAACCGATCAGGTCGCGAGGGTAGTCAGCGCTCACTGCAGTCTTCCTTCTTGTGCGTTAGTGCGGGGGTGGGCGGGCCGCGTCGGGATGTCGCACCACCGGATGGGCTGATTGTATACAACTTCTGAAATCTTTTGTAAGCCTGTTTTTCCGCATTTCTTCCCATTTGTCGCATGAGCCTTGCCTGGAAAGCCTTTGCAAGAAACCTGCCCATTTGGTCAGTTAATGGTGTTGACGTCGGCATAGCGCCTGTATTAGCGACTGGTGACCGGTTTGCCGGGGCGTAACGGCAGGGGCGGCGGATGGGTTCAAAAAATTGTGTACAATCTTTTGCGAAAATGTCTTAATGGCTGCATTCCCGAATACGGTAAGGCCCATTTTGGTGCCTGCCGGGTATTTTCTGCCCACGATCTGCACAAGAGGCGACAAGCAATGGGACGTTTGACCACACACGTACTGGATGCCGCGCACGGCTGCCCAGGCAGCTCGATCAAGGTCGAGCTCTACCGCGTCGAAGGCCAGCAACTGGAGCTGGTGAACACTGCCCTGACCAACAGCGACGGCCGCGTCGACGCGCCGTTGCTGCAGGGTGACGATTACCGTACTGGCGTCTACCAGCTGCAATTCAGCGCAGGCGCCTACTACCGTGCCCGTGGCGTGCAGTTGCCGGAGCCGGCGTTTCTGGATGTTGTGGTGCTGCGCTTTGGCATCGACGAGAAGCAGGATCACTACCACGTGCCGCTGCTGATCTCGCCGTACAGCTACTCGACCTATCGTGGAAGCTAGTTGGTCACTAGAAGAATCTTCGTAGGTCCTTTGGCCCGCTCTCACACTGGCGGGCTTTTTTTCGTCTGCCAGAAATTTCGTTACCTTAGGTGTCTATTTGGCGGGGGAGGTGAATTCGCGCAATTTATCGCGCACTTCAGCAGGCATGTTGAATTCTTGGGTGGATAGGTATTTGCCAGTTTTGTAGGCCGCGTGGTCTAGCGGGCCGGAAACGACCGTTGCAATAAAATTGAAACCTGCACCTACTGCTGCCTGCGGTTGGCCGGTCTCGATGTAACCCTTTCCCCATCCTTTGGTGCTCCCCCAGTGCGATGCTGTGTTTAAACTGCCTGAATGTGTTGCCTTTATGTAGTAAGTGGCTTGTTCCATGGTCAGGCTTGCATCGCCGTGTGTGGCCAGATTGAAGTTGACGCCATTTACGGCCTTGTCGAATGGGCGAGACGATTTGTTGGAGTATTGCATTAGAAATTTCCGCTCAACCGGGAAATCATGTGGTTGGATCGGGCCTCGCGTGAGCGCGTGTTGTGTTGTGAGTTTTACTTCCAAAAGGAAGTCTGATTTCTGTTTTGTCAACGCGATCGTCAAGCCGCCAATAGTAATTTTTACTAAGGGGGTCAGGGGCTTGAACAGCACGTGGAATATCGATTTTCCACTCGGATCTCGAAGATTAATTGGGTCGCCGTGGCAGTACATGTAACTATTCAAGCCACCTGCGGCAAAGGGGCTCAGGTGATCTGGGCTGTGGAAGCGCATCATCTTTGGGTTGAAGGCGCGATGGCCGTTGCCAAGCAAGTAGCAGCCCAAGAGATGCTCTAGGCGTTCACCGTTGAACTGGAGTAGGCATGTTTCACTTGTGTCGGCGGGTGAGTATCCAAATGGCCCGTAGCGAAAGTGAGTAAGGATGCTTAGTGTGGATGAACTCAGGGTGGAACACTGAGGGTCGCAGGCAAACAGAGCTGCGGGTTCGCGGTTGGAGATTTGCGCCAAAGGCAGGCTCTCGTGACGCATCACACTGACCGCGACTGCATCCTTAACTTGGGTCGTGAGAAGGTGTTTGTTGTAGAACCAAAAGGTTGGTTTGTTTGGCATGGGACGACACGAGTGATCTCTCTGGTATCGGGAGGATAATGGTTCGGCGCCCTCATGTGACCTGACAAAATTATCAGGTCACATGTCCGCAGTGGTTGCTTAGGCTTTATAGGAACACAAACTTCGCGATGAAAATCGCACACAGCACCCACAGGCTGGCCGAGATCTCCTTGTACTTGCCAGTACCCGCCTTCAACGCCACATAGCTGATAAAGCCCAGGGCAATACCATCGGCGACGGAGAAGGTCAGCGGCATCATGATCACCGTGACGATCGCCGGAATGCTGTCGGTGGCTTCGTCCCAATGAATGTGCGCCATGCTGCCCATCATCAGCATCGCCACATAGATAAGCGCGCCAGCAGTGGCATAGGCCGGAATCATGCCGGCCAGCGGTGCAAAGAACATTGCAGCGACGAACAGGATGCCGACCACCACCGCCGTCAGGCCGGTACGGCCACCCGCCGCGACGCCTGCAGCACTTTCCACATAGCTGGTCACTGGCGGCACGCCGACCACGGCACCGAACACGCTGGAGGCACTGTCTGCCTTGAGCGCGCGCGACAGGTTTTCGATGCGTCCGTCAGGCGCCACCAGGTTGGCCCGCTGCGCCACGCCCATCAAGGTGCCGGCGGTGTCGAACATGTGCACGAACAGAAACGCCAGCACCACGCTGATCATGCTGACGTTGAACACGCCCGCCACATCCATGGCCATCCAGGTCGGTGCCAGGCTCGGTGGCATCGACATCACGCCGCCGAACTTCACCAGCCCCAGGCCCCAGCCGGCCAGGGTGACACCGATGATGCTGATCAGAATCGCACCGAACACGCGTTTGTAGCTGAGGATTGCGATCAGCAGGAAGCACAGGGCCGCCAGCAACGGGCCAGGCTCATGCAGCGAGCCGAGCTTGATCAGCGTGGCCGGGCTGTCGACGATGATGCCTGCGGTCTTGAGGCCGATCAGTCCGAGAAACAGTCCGACGCCGGCACCCATGGCATGTCGCAGGCTCACCGGGATGCTGTTGAGCAGCCACTCGCGAACCTTCGACAAGGTCAGGAACATGAACAGCACCCCCGAGACGAACACCGCCCCGAGCGCGGTTTCCCAGTTGTAGCCCATGGTGCCGACCACGGTGTAGGTAAAGAAGGCATTCAGGCCCATGCCCGGTGCCAGGCCCACCGGCCAGTTGGCGTACAGGCCCATCAACAGGCAGCCCAGGGCGGCGGCGATGCAGGTGGCGACGAAGGCGGCACCATGGTCGATGCCGGCGTCGGCCATGATGTTGGGGTTGACGAAGATGATGTAGGCCATGGTGATGAAGGTGGTCACCCCGGCGATCAGTTCGGTTCTGACGGTGCTGCCATGTTGCTTGAGTTTGAAAATCCGCTCCAGCCAGCCCGTTTCGAGCGGTGGGGCGAGATCCAGCGTAGGGGCTTCGGATTTGTGGCGTTCCACAGCGAGTACTCCTCAAGTCTTTCTTGTTGTTGTAGAGCCATTATCCTGCGCAAAGCACTTGGCGGCTCCGAGAGGGAAGGCAGACGTCTGACCATTTTGTTGACTCATGGGTCAAGATGTTGCTCGCTGGATTATGCTTTTGTGTACAAAGAATGCAAATAATGTTTTATCTTTTGTGTGCGAAAACCGGTGTGCAATGGCTATATGGCTAAAAGGCCACCTGCAGAAACGGCTCAGCCTGTGTACAATGGCGCCATACTTTCCTTCGTGCCTCGAGAGCCCATGAACGAACAGCTCCAACCTCTGAAGAAACCTGCACGCGCTGGCAAGGCCGGCCGCAGCGGTACCCAGGACGACATCGTCTACGCGCACATTTTCGAGGCGATCCTCGAGCAGCGTCTGGCTCCGGGCACCAAGTTGAGCGAGGAAGCGCTGGGCGAGATCTTCGGCGTCAGCCGCACCATCATTCGCCGCGCGCTGTCGCGCCTGGCCCATGAAAGCGTGGTGCTGTTGCGGCCCAATCGTGGGGCGGTAGTTGCCAGCCCGACGGTGGAAGAGGCGCGTCAGGTGTTCTTCTCGCGGCGCATGGTCGAGCGCGCCATTACCGAGCTGGCCGTCCAACACGCCACCCTCGAACAGCTCAACGAGTTGCGCCAGATGGTGCGCGAAGAGCGCGACAGTTTCTCCCGCGGTGACCGGGGTGCCGGTATTCGCCTGTCGGGCGAGTTCCACCTCAAGTTGGCCGAGGCGGCAGGCAACGCGCCGCTGGTCAGCTTCCAGCGCAGCCTGGTGTCGCAGACTTCGTTGATCATCGCCCAGTATGAAAGCGGCAACCGCTCGCATTGCTCCTATGACGAGCACATGCAACTGATCGACGCCATCGAGGCCCGTGACGCGGAGCAGGCGGTGAGCCTGATGATGCACCACATGGACCATATCGACAGCAAGCTCAACCTCGACGAGGAGAGCGCTTCGGATGATCTGCACGCGGTGTTCTCGCATCTGTTGAAGAAGCCCAAGGTCTCGGCCAAGGGTTGATCGTTTGCCGGGGCCTTGAAGCGGCCCCGCGCGTGACTGGCCATTGGCCAAAGCTCTGCTAGATTCACTCCTGCAAACCTTCATCAAGCAGTTGGGCTTGCGCATTCATTGCGTTCAACTACTTGAGGAAAGGATTCATGAGCATGTCCCTCGGTAAACGTATGGGGGCCGAACTGGTCGGCACCTTCTGGTTGGTGTTGGGTGGCTGCGGCAGCGCAGTGCTGGCGGCCAGTTCCCCCATCGGCATCGGCGTTCTGGGTGTCGCTTTCGCGTTCGGTCTCACCGTCTTGACCATGGCATTCGCCATCGGTCACATCTCTGGCTGCCACCTGAACCCTGCAGTTTCATTCGGCTTGGTGGTGGGCGGGCGTTTTCCGGCCAAGGAACTGCTGCCCTACGTGATCGCCCAGGTGATCGGCGCCATCCTCGCGGCGGCGGTGATCTACTTCATTGCCAGCGGCAAGGCCGGCTTCGAGCTTTCGTCGGGGTTGGCCTCGAACGGTTATGCCGACCACTCGCCGGGTGGATACTCGCTGGCAGCGGGGTTCGTCAGTGAAGTGGTGATGACGGCGATGTTCCTGGTGATCATCATGGGCGCCACGGATGCCCGTGCACCCGCTGGCTTTGCACCGATCGCCATCGGCCTGGCGCTGACGCTGATCCACCTGATCTCGATTCCCGTGACCAACACCTCGGTCAACCCGGCGCGCAGCACCGGGCCGGCATTGTTCGTCGGCGGTTGGGCCTTGCAGCAGCTTTGGCTGTTCTGGCTGGCGCCGCTGATCGGTGCTGCGATTGGCGGTGCGCTGTATCGCGGCCTGGCACGTGAGCCGTAAGCCATCTAGGTGCCAGCCAACAAAGATGTACCGCTTTATTTGCTGACCTCGTCCGCAGACTGGTGGCTCTTTTTCAGGAGCCACCTTCATGACGTTACCGGACGAGTTGTTTGACGCAATTACCCCAGAGCCCACAGAAGTCTCGAGCATCGACGATGAGGACCTGGCGTGTGCCAGGCGCTGTTTGAGTGCGGGCCTTGCCGATGCGGATGCCCCTGTCGACTGGCTGAACCAGGCCTCCAATGCGTTACGGGCAAAGTTGGCCGAGGATGCGCAGTGGCAGCAGCTTCTGCCTCCTGGGTTGGCTGAGCATGCAGAGCACATCGAATCGGCCGACTCTCTATGGCGCAGCGCGTTGGATACTGCTCTTGAAGTCCAGGCGCGGGTCTATCAAGACCTGCTGCTGTTGGGGAGCTTGCCCGATAGCTACCCCGAGCGCCTGCGCGAAGTCCGCCGGGAGCAACACCTTCAACGATTGCTGAAGAGCTTTGGTGATGCAGCACCCACTGAGCAGGTTTTGGCGCCCTGGCTGGCGCTGCGAACCCGCCGCCAGGCAGCGCAGCAGAGCATTCAAGAAGCTCTGGCCGCCCAGCCGGGGCCATGGGAAGGCGTACTTGGCCAGCTTGAAACTGCCATCGGCGAAGCGATGAGTGCTGAGGCCAGCTTGCAGGTTCTGGAGGGGCAACTGTCACAACAGGACCACACCCAATTGTTCGCCCCCGCAGCCGACCAATCTGTGCAATGGCTTGAAGCCAGAGCAGGAGAGCAGGTATTGCCTGGTGTGTGGGTTGTGGTGCAGTCGAGCGCCTGGCGAGCCGGGCTGCAACACACCCCCATGGCAGCATGGGTGCACGGAGACGGAGGCGGCTTGGTTTGTCTGCATGACCAAGCAATGCTCTGTGAGCGCTTGGAGCTTACGTTGTCTGTGGCGCACTTGCCTGCCTTCGGCCAATTGGCGGACGTCGATGCCAAGGTTCAGCTGGCTCCGGCGTCGGACGGTTTGACGGGCATGGTGAAGTCTCTGCTGGATCACTGGAACGGTCAGCTGATGGCAGAGCAGGAAACTCACGCTGAGCCTGAGCCGTTGTCGGCCGAGCAGGATGCCGAGCGCCGTCAGGACCTGGCTCGTGCGGCGCTGTCCATTCCGGCCGACACCTGTCGGCAGTCCGCCGTGATGGTGGTCGAGCGCCTTTGGGCGGCCGACACGCTGGCTCAGCACATGCCGGACTGGCTGTTGAATCGTAGCGATGCCGAGCGACACGCTTACGCCGCTCAATTGAGCGGCTATCAGCAATCGGCCATCGATCTGGAGGGCTGGCTGGAAGAACAAGTACAGCCATTTGCGACTTTCGCTGGCGAACGCTTGTGCGCCCAGGTGAAAAGCGACCTTGGCATCGAACTGGGCTCTGACACGGTACTGCTGCACCGGCCTGTGAGTGTCAACCACTACTGGTTGGCACCTGGCACGGGGCTGGAACCATCGCCGGGTGGCGATTTTGGCTTTTCGGCGGAGCCTCTGGAGTCGCCAGGGCCTGCCTTTTCCTGGGTGGCGAGCGACGAATGGGAGGACGTAACTGTCGCACAGCTGGCATGCGAGGGTTTCGACGCCAGCGATGATTCCGAGAAACAACGCCTGGAGATGGCCCAGTGGAAAGTCGCGGGTATCTCCGCCAGCTATCTTTCCCGCACCTTGGTCAAGCTCGACCCGCTCAAGCACTTCGAACAGGCGGTGTTCGCTGCGTTTGCACCCGAACAGTCCAAGGATGTTCAGCGCCTGCGCCGCCCCTATGTGCTTGAGCTGAAACTGTTGGCTTCGTCAACGCGCTGGCGGCGTGACCTGAGCGTACAAGCGTCACGCATGGTGATGGAGGCTGCGGATGCGCTGAGCCACGACGAACTGGTGCGGGCTGGCATGCGGTTGCACTGGTTGACGATCCACAGCGGGCAAGAGCAGGGAAAGGAGGCCAAGGGGGCCGGTGCCCTGGTTGACATCGCTACCGGGCTGACGGTGTTGTACCTTCCCGGTGCGCCGAAGGGCAATACCTTGATCGAACGCGAAAGCCTTGAGCAAGCGCTTGACTACCTGCGCCTGGCCATTCGTACGCGTACCGATATGGCCGAATACATTGCACGACGTTGCTCCAACGAGCCGGCCAGGTTGTTGAGCTACTTCCGCCAGGCTGCGACCAAGGGTTATGCAGGCTACCTCCGAGCGCCTGAAGCGATTGACCACCTGGTAAGCCTGCAACTCAAAGAGCGCTGCGCCCGGTTGATCGACCAGGCCCGGCAGCAGGGGCGTAGCCAGGTGGGCATCCGCATCGATGGCGACCGAAGCGCGCATGAGCGTCATGTGGGTTACCTCAGGGCCGGGTTGGCGCTGGTGCCTGGTATCAATGTGGCCATCGCCTTGCAGGATATCGAACACAGTGCGCAGGCGATCGGCCAGGCATGGCGAGCCAAGGATGCCGAGGCCTTGGGTTGGGGAGCCATCGGTGTGGCCGGCGGGGTGATCGACATTCTGCTGACAGCCGTACCTGTCGCAGGGGGGCTGTGGAGTCTGCGCCGCGCGGCGCGCCTGCGTATCCGTCAGTTGCACGTCAGTCGCCCGCTGGCCGGTTACGAGGCACACCTGAAGCTACGTGGCGCGAGCCGGCTTGAAGGGCAGAACGAAGGCATCTGGACGCTCGATGGACAGCAATACATCCGCCAAGACGGGCGTGTGTATGCCGTTTATCGTCGAGCGGGCGAGAGTACCTTGCGCTTGAAGGCGACCGCTACTCGTCGTTACGAGGCGCCGGTGCGGCTGGATGGCGGGCGCTGGGTGCTGCATGCCCAGGTCGGATTGCGGGGAGGGGGCGGCAAGCTGAGTGAAGCCGAAGCCTTGTTCAAACACTGGGGGCCGAGCAGCCGTCATCCAGGTTTTGCGGGTGTGAGTAGAGAGAGGGCGTTAGCCCGAGGTCGACGAGTACTTGCCGAGTATGACTTTCGAGGCAGCCAGCAGGAGGCCGAGTTCGCTATTTCCTACTTGGCCGATGGTGCACCACCTGACTGGTCACGAGCCTATCGCACTGGGGCGGGTGGCTCGGGTGGCGCTTCGGGCACGGGTGCTGTAGCTGCCCAGCCGTGGCAGCGGCTGCGTTGGAATATCGGTACCGACGATATCGTCAACAGCTCAGGCAGTTACGGAGGAGAAGTGCGGGTACGAATCGGCAACGCTTCTGCCATACCCGTGCCGGGTGTGCGGATCGAAGGCAATTACTATCCGATCCTCAATGGCTCGGCATCGAGCCGAGTGCGCTTCATCGCGCAACCGGGAACGCCTCCGGCGCGGCTGCGCGATCTGGATGCTCTGATCGAACAGGGGCGTGGTCCCGTACGTGTGGAGCTGGGTGCCGATACTGTTACTGCACCTCAGGTACTGGGTGGCTTCACCGAAACCTTCAGTGCCCGTCTGGCGAGGCGTTATCCCCAGATGAACCCTCATGCACGGTCAGCAATGGGCGAGGCACTGTACCAAAATGCCTTGCGCCGCAGTGGCTGGAGTTCGATAAGCCTTCAGGAGCTGGAGCGCTGGATCGATGACGTTGGGTCCGAGCCGTTGCAGGTGGTCAATGAGCGGGTCGTTCGCGCATTGGCATTCAATATGGACCAGCAAATCAACATAGGCCATTACAACGAATGGCGGTGGTCCCTTGCCGATACCGAGGCCTTCGCGCTGCGCAATGCCATCGGCCTTGAAGCCATGCAGCCGTTCCAGGAAAGCATGACCCGCTTGCTCACTGCTCGGGGCTATCTGGTCATCGAGCAGGGCGCGCACCATGGCCGGTACGTCGCGATTTTCCTGCGCCCAGGGCAGCGTCATGTATATGTGCTGTTGCAGCACCAGCACATGGGGCAAATGTCCCTGATGGGCCGCAATGGCATGGTGCAGCTTGGTGACGTCTGGCTTGACGAACTGCTGTCGCGGGTCAATCTCCGCGCGGCTTCAGCGATGCGCTCAGCGCGTCAACAAGGCTTGCTGCACCCGATAGTGGGAGGGCTGCACCTGGATGGTCCGAATACCACTGAGCTGGTGTGGCAACGCATACGCCTGAGCCTTGGCAATGATCAGGTTGTGCCGCCGGGGCGCAGCTGGCGGCAGAGTGCCCGTGACCTGCTGGCGACGGATCAGGAGTTGGTGCCTCATTCGGGGTTGTACGGCAGGGCAGGCGATACGCTGGCCCATGGCGTGAGCATCGAACGGCGCTGGGTGCCGATCTTCCCCGTCGAAGGCACCAGCAACATTCTGCTCACCCGTTCTCAGCGGTTAGCGGCTCCCTTGAGTTTCGATGACCTGGAACGTTGTATTCGGCAAAGCTATGGCGAACAGCCTTGGCTGGTCGTGCGTAGCCAACAAGGCTGGTCGGTGCGACGTGCGTTGTTCATGTTGAATCTGGACCGCCAGGTAACACGGGCCAGGCCTGGTTTGACGCAGCAAAGTGCGTAAAACGTGGCCCGCTCGGTGTTCGAAGGTTTCCAGGGGACTGAGCATGCTCGTCTGCTGCATCTGGAGCGAGTACTGGGTAACTGGTTGGGTGATACGCGGGCGGCCGGCGATCTGGCGGACCCGTTGCTGCTGCTCACGCCACAGCGCCCGTTGGGCCTGGACAGCGGGCGAAGCTGGAGCCTGCCTCTGGCAGTTAATGTGCCGACTGCCAGCCCATGGATTTACTATCTGCGAGCGGTGGAGCAAGGCGTGCAGGATCTGCTGGGCGCGGTGAGTGGTCGGCGCATGCGTCAGCATGCCACCACCGTGGTGGACGATATCCTCAGGCGCTACGGCCTGGTGCGCCAGCACCGTGTCGGTAGCATCATCCAGTACAACCAGCCCTCGACGGGCAGGGTGTACATTGCGCACCTAAGTGTGAGGGAGGACGCTGTGGTCGAAGTGGCGTTCGAGCAGGGCACGGCCGTTTTGTCGCAGGTGTGGCTCACGCGGTGGCAGGCGCAGTTGGGGGAGCAAGCTGCACAGTCGCTGCAGCAGGCTATCGAGCAGAGCCGGCTGGTGCGGCTGGTGGTGACCTTGCGGTTGGGGGCTGGGCGCCACAACGGCCAGGTCGCGGTTATGCGCCTGGCCGATTTCTAGCGCGTCTTAGCGTTGGTGTACGCAGCGCCCGGCGGCATAGGTTTCGCGCACGGTGCGGTCGTCACCCAGAGTGGTAAGCACGAACAGGGTTTCCTCGATGCTGTTGGACTGCTGAATGCGGTAGTCCAGCAGCGGCGTGGCCTTGTAGTCGAGCACCACGAAGTCGGCATCATTGCCTGGGCGCAGGCTGCCGATGCGGTCGTCCAGGCGCAGTGCGCGGGCGCCGCCAAGGGTGGCCAGGTACAGCGACTTGTAAGGGTGCAGGCGGGCGCCCTGCAGTTGCATCACCTTGTAGGCTTCGTTGAGAGTGTTGAGCAGCGAGAAACTGGTGCCGGCGCCCACGTCGGTACCCAGGCCCACGTTGACCTTGAAGCGCTCGGCCTGGGGCAAATTGAACAGGCCGCTGCCCAGGAACAGGTTGGAGGTCGGGCAGAAGGCAATCGCCGAGCCGGTCTCGGACAGGCGCTGGCACTCCTCGTCGCACAAGTGCACACCATGGGCGAACACCGAGCGTTCGCCCAGCAGTTCGAAGTGGTCGTAGACGTCCAGATAGCCTTTCTGCTCCGGGAACAGCGCCTTGACCCACTCGATTTCCTTGAGGTTCTCGGACAGGTGCGTGTGCATGTACACGCCTGGGTGCTCTTTGAGCAACTGGCCGGCCAGGGTGAGCTGTTCCGGGGTGCTGGTTGGCGCGAAACGTGGGGTGACTGCATAGTGCAGGCGGCCCTTGCCATGCCAGCGCTCGATCAGTGCCTTGCTCTCGGTGTAGCCGGATTCGGCGGTATCGGTCAGGTAGTCGGGGGCATTGCGGTCCATCATCACCTTGCCGGCGATCAGGCGCAGGTCCAGGCGCTCGGCCTCTTCGAACAGCGCGTTGACCGACTCAGGGTGCACACTGCCGAACACCAGGGCGGTGGTGGTGCCGTTGCGCAGCAGTTCCTTGAGGAAGATCTTCGCCACCTGGTCGGCGTGGGCCTTGTCGGCAAACTGCTTCTCGCACGGGAAGGTGTAGGTGTTCAGCCAGTCCAGCAGCTGTTCGCCGTAGGAGCCGATCATGCCGGTCTGTGGGAAATGGATATGGGTGTCGATGAAACCTGGGGTGATCAGGGCGTCCTGGTGGTGTACCACCTCGATGCCGGCGTCCAGAGTTGGCAGCAGCTCGCTGGCATGGCCAAGGGCGGCGATGCGGCCATCGTCGATCACCAGCAGACCGTCCTCGTAGTATTCGTGGGACGCCTCCAGGCCGACCTCGGCCGGGTCGGCGATGCTGTGCAGGATGGCGGCACGGTAGGCTTTGCGGGTTGCAGTCATAAAACACTCGTCAAATAGCTTGGCTGCGCCGAGAGGGCGGCAGCAACTGGGCAATGGGGCCGGCGTTGGCGGCAGCATCGTGCTGGCCAAAGCAGGCGTTGTAGGTGGCAATGATTTCCGCGGCAATCGACACGGCGATCTCGATCGGCAGCTTGCCCTTGACCTCGGCCAGGCCCATCGGGCAGCGCATGCGTGCCATGACGGCATCGTCATAGCCGCGCTCGCGCAGGCGGTGCTCGAACTTGACCCGTTTGGTCTTCGAGCCGATCAGGCCGAACCAGGTGAAATCGTTGCGCTTGAGAATGGCGGCGGTCAGTTCCAGGTCGAGCTGGTGGTTATGGGTCATGACGATGCAGTAGCAACCTGCTGGCAGGTCGGCCACTTCGTCGACCGGTTCCTCGCTGACGACTTTGCTCACCCCGTTGGGGATGAGTTCGGGGAATTCCTGCTCGCGTGAATCGATCCAACGCACCTTGCAGGGTAGTGCGGCGAGCAAGGGTACCAGAGCACGGCCGACATGGCCCGCACCGAATACCGCGATGTGTGCCTGCACCGCGGCCATGGGCTCGAACAGCAGCACGGTGACGCCACCGCAGCACTGGCCGAGGCTGGCGCCAAGGCTGAAGCGCTCCAGGTGCGGGGTGGTGCGGTGCTCCTCGAGCATCTGCCGGGCGATGTGCAGGGCCTTGTATTCCAGGTGGCCGCCGCCGATGGTGTCATACAGGGCGCTGGCGCTAACGACCATCTTCGAGCCAGCATTACGAGGCGTGGAGCCGCGTTCCTCGATGATGGTCACCAGGACGCAGGGTTCGCCGCGGGACTGGTGGTCGGCGAGGGCGTTGATCCATTGGTGCATGATGCAACCTCTCTACGTTGCGCCGCGGGCACTGTGGGAGCGGGTTTACCCGCGAATGCGATGATGCATTCGCCGCCGCATTCGCGGGTGAACCCACTCCCACAGGGTTTCGCACTGTCAGTGCGTCACGGTTTCCATTTCCTGGGCGGTGGGCTGCTCGACAGCTACGGCCTTGCGCATCTGCTCACAACCCCACAACACCCGCTCCGGCGTCGCCGGCGCATCGATGTTCGGCTGCTCGCGGTAGTCGGCGATGCTGGCCACGGCATCCTTGATCGCGCACCAGGCAGCGATGCCGAGCATGAACGGTGGCTCGCCCACGGCTTTGGAGTGGAACACGGTGTCTTCCGGGTTCTTGCGGTTCTCGACCAGTTTCACTCGCAGGTCCAGCGGCATGTCGGCCACTGCCGGGATCTTGTAGCTGGCCGGGCCGTTGGTCATCAGCTTGCCCTTGGCGTTCCACACCAGTTCCTCGGTGGTGAGCCAGCCCATGCCCTGGATGAAGCCGCCTTCCACCTGGCCGATGTCGATGGCCGGGTTCAGCGAGTCGCCGACGTCGTGCAGGATGTCGGCACGCAACATTTTGTACTCGCCGGTCAGGGTGTCGACGATCACTTCCACACACGCGGCGCCGAAGGCGAAGTAGTAGAACGGCCGGCCACGCGCCTGGCTGCGGTCGTAGTAGATTTTCGGGGTGCGGTAGAAACCGGTGGTGGACAGCGAAACCTGGGCGAAGTACGCCAGCTGCACCAGCTGTTCGAAGCTGACGATCTGGTCGCGCACCCGCACATGGCCGTTGCGGAACTCCACGTCTTCTTCGGTGACCTGGTAGTGCCGGGCGGCGAACTCGGTCAGGCGCTTCTTGAGAATTTCGGCGGCATTCTGCGCCGCCTTGCCGTTCAGGTCGGCGCCGCTGGAGGCGGCGGTCGGCGAAGTGTTGGGCACTTTGTCAGTGTTGGTGGCGGTGATCTGAATGCGGCTGAAGTCGACCTGGAACACCTCGGCCACCACCTGGGCGACCTTGGTGTTCAAGCCTTGGCCCATCTCGGTACCGCCGTGGTTCAGGTGGATGCTGCCGTCGGTGTAGATGTGGATCAGCGCACCGGCCTGGTTGAGGAAGGTGGCGGTGAACGAGATGCCGAACTTGACTGGCGTCAGCGCCAGGCCTTTCTTGAGAATCGGGCTGTTGGCGTTGAAACGACGGATCGACTCGCGGCGCTCGGCATAGTCGCTGCTGGCTTCCAGTTCCGCGGTCATCTCTTCGAGCATGTTGTGCTCGACCGTCTGGTAGTAATGGGTGACGTTGCGCTCGGTCTTGCCGTAGTAGTTGGCCTTGCGCACCGCCAGCGGATCGCGGCCCAGGTGGCGGGCAATGTGGTCCATCACCTGCTCGATGGCGACCATGCCCTGCGGGCCACCGAAACCACGGTAGGCGGTGTTCGAGGCGGTGTTGGTCTTGCAGCGGTGGCCGTGCACGGTGGCATCGCCCAGGTAGTAGGCGTTGTCGGAGTGGAACATGGCGCGGTCGACGATCGAACCGGACAGGTCCGGGGAATAGCCGCAGTTGCCGGCCAGGTCGAAATTGATGCCGTGCAGGCGGCCGTCATCGTCGAAGCCCACGTCGTACTCGACATAGAACGGGTGGCGTTTGCCGGTCATGGTCATGTCTTCGACCCGCGGCAGGCGCATCTTGGTCGGCTGCCCGGTCAGGCGAGCGACCACCGCACACAGGCAGGCCGGGCTGGCGGCCTGGGTTTCCTTGCCGCCAAAGCCGCCGCCCATGCGGCGCATGTCGAGCACGATCTTGTTCATCGGCACGTCCAGCACTTCGGCGACCAGTTTCTGGACCTCGGTGGGGTTCTGCGTCGAACAGTAAACGATCATGCCGCCATCTTCGGTGGGCATCACCGAGGAAATCTGGGTTTCCAGGTAGAAGTGTTCCTGGCCGCCGATGTGCAAGGTGCCCTGCAGGCGATGCGGGGCGCTGGCCAGGGCGGCGACTGAATCGCCACGCTGATGGGTGTGGCTGTCGAGTACGAAGTGCTTCTTGCGAAACGCTTCGACCACGTCCAGCACCGGCTCCAGGTCCTCGTACTCGACGATGGCGGCCATCGCTGCGCGGCGTGCGGTCTCAAGGTCACGGGCAGCCACGGCGAGCACCGGCTGGCCGAAGAACTCGACCTTGTCGATGGCCAGCAGCGGGTCACCGGCGACCACCGGGCCGATGTCCTTCAGGCCCGGGATGTCTTCGTGGGTGATGGCGATGCGCACGCCTTCGAAGGCATAGCACGGCGTGGTGTCGATGCGCAGGATGCGCGCATGGGCGCGGTCGGACGTACGGGCATAGACGTGCAGCTGGTTGGGAAATTCCAGACGGTCATCGATGTACACCGCTTCGCCGGACACGTGCTTGTCGGCACTGTCGTGCTTGACGCTGCGGCCAACCCCGGTGGTGAGGTCCTGGCTGAACAGTTCGGCCATCTCGGCCTGGCTCTTGACGGCGTGATGGTTAGACATAAGCGGTCACCCGGGTTTCGATGTACGGCGATTGCTGTTCGATGAAGTACTTGCGCAGCAGGTTCTGCGCGGTCAGCAGGCGGTACTCCTTGCTGGCGCGGAAGTCGCTGAGCGGGGTGAAGTCTTCGGTCAGCGCCTGGCAGGCGCGTTCGATACTGGCCTGGGTCCAGGGCTTGCCGCGGAGTGCGGCTTCGCAGGCACGGGCACGCTTGGGAATGGCGGCCATGCCGCCGAAGGCGATGCGCACACCGCTGACCACGCCATTCTCGATGCTCAGGTTGAAGGCGCCACACACGGCGGAAATGTCGTCGTCCAGGCGCTTGGACACTTTATAGGCACGGAACGCCCAGTCAGCGCTGGCGCGCGGCACGATGATCTTCTCGATGAACTCGCTGTCCTGACGGGCGGTGATGCGGTAGTCGATGAAGTAGTCTTCCAGCGCCAGGGTGCGTTGGCGCTGGCCTTGACGCAGGACGATCTGCGCGTCGAGGGCGATCAGCAAGGGCGGCGAGTCGCCGATGGGCGATGCGTTGCCGATGTTGCCGCCCAGGGTGCCCTGGTTGCGAATCTGCAGTGAGGCGAAACGGTGCAGCAGGTCACCGAAATCCGGGTATTCCTCGTTGAGCGCGCCGTAGCAGTCGGTGAGCGGGGTGGCGGCACCGATTTCCAGGTGGCCCGCGGTCTTTTCGATGCGCTTGAGTTCGGCGACGTGGCCGACGTAGATCATCACCGGCAAGGTCTTGTGGAACTGGGTGACTTCCAGTGCCAGGTCAGTGCCTCCGGCCAGTAGGCGGGCCTCGGGGTGCGAGCTGTACAGGTCGGCCAGGTCGGCCACGGTCAGCGGCACCAGGCAGCGCTTGTCGCCGCTGTTGAGTTCGCCGGTCTGGGTCGGGGCAATGGCTTTAAGACGGCTGATGGTCTGTGCCTGCTGGGCATCGAACTGGTCGCGGCAGGGCTTGGCGCAGCTTTGTTCGGCGGCGTCGAGGATCGGGCGGTAGCCGGTGCAGCGGCACAGGTTGCCGGCCAGGGCTTCCTGCGCCTGGTGCAGGTCGTGGCCTTCGCTGTTCTTTTGCAGGGCGAACAGCGACATGACAAAGCCTGGGGTGCAGAAGCCGCACTGCGAGCCGTGGCAGTCGGCCATGGCCTGTTGCACGCTATGCAGCTGGCCTTGGTGCTTGAGGCCTTCGACACTGATCAGTTGCTTGCCGTGCAGCGACGAGACGAACGTCAGGCACGAGTTGAGGCTGCGGTAGCGCAGGGTGTCGTTGCCGACGTCGTCCTGGGTCAGTTCGCCGACCACCACGGTGCAGGCGCCGCAGTCGCCACTGGCGCAGCCCTCTTTGGTGCCGGGTTTGCCCAGGTGCTCGCGCAGGTATTGCAGCACCGTCATGTTCGGGTCCAGGGCGTGCTCACTACGCAGCTCCTGATTGACGAGAAACTGGATCACGGGGAAGGCCTCGCAATGGTTTTATTGTTGTTCGGGCGGACTCTAAGCAGGGCTGACCTCCAGGTCAATATTTTTCTGACCCAAAGGTCAGGAAATTATTTGCACCCCACCCGATTCCACCGAACCAGTCCTTTTCCTAAGCATAGATCGGGCCGCCGTTCAGGGTATCCAGCGATGCCAACAAAGCCTGTGGTCCCACTGCTCGATTGGTCTGCAAGTGCGCTACAATCGCGCCCTTGTCCCCAGTTCAATGATTTTGAAGGAAAACCATGACGTTCAAGGCGCCGGACAGCCTCTCCGAGCAGATCGCCGACTACCTGGCCGAGCGGATCATCCGCGGCGAACTCGCGCCGGGAGAACGCATCCAGGAGCAGAAGGTTACCCAAGCGCTGAATGTCAGCCGTGGTTCGGTGCGTGAAGCGCTGCTGATCCTCGAACGTCGCCATCTGGTAGCGATCCTGCCGCGTCGTGGCGCCCATGTGACCGAACTGGATGAGCGCAGCGTGCGCAGTCTGTGCAGCTTGATGAGCGAGTTCTACATTCTATTGGGCAACGCCGTTGCGCAAAAATGGCGCACCGACAGCGACCTGATGCCGTTTTTGGGCATCCAGCAGCGTTTGCGCCACGCCCATGGCGAGCAGGACATCAAGGCCTTCGTGGCTGAAAGTTTTGCCGTGATGCGTGCGGCGTATCCGTTCGCTGACAACCCCTACCTGCAGGAAACCGTCGAGAACCTGCAGCCGGCCATGAGCCGTGCCTATTACCTGGCCCTGGACCAGCGCAAGGCCAACATGATCGATTACCTGGACCTGTTCGCCCGTTTGCTCGACGCTGTGGTCGCCCGCGACCTGCCGCGCATCCGCGAGGTGCTCACCGCCTACGGCCAGCGCAGCTGCGAACTGGTGCTGGCGGCGTTGGCCAAGGGCTGACCGATGCGCCTCAAGTGCATTCGCCTGGCCGGGTTCAAGTCGTTCGTCGACCCCACCACGGTCAACTTCCCCAGCAACATGGCGGCCGTGGTCGGCCCCAATGGCTGCGGCAAGTCGAACATCATCGATGCGGTGCGCTGGGTGATGGGCGAAAGCTCGGCGAAGAACCTGCGTGGCGAGTCGATGACCGATGTCATCTTCAACGGCTCCACCAGCCGCAAGCCAGTGAGCCAGGCCAGCATCGAACTGGTGTTCGACAACAGCGACAACACCTTGGTGGGCGAATACGCCGCCTACGCCGAAATCTCCATCCGCCGCAAGGTTACCCGCGACGGGCAGAACACCTATTACCTGAACGGCGCCAAGTGCCGTCGGCGTGATATCACCGATATCTTCCTGGGCACGGGCCTGGGGCCGCGCAGCTATTCGATCATCGAACAGGGCATGATCTCCAAGCTGATCGAGGCCAAGCCCGAGGAGCTGCGCAACTTCATCGAGGAAGCCGCTGGCATCTCCAAGTACAAGGAGCGCCGTCGCGAGACCGAGAACCGCATCCGTCGTACCCAGGAAAACCTGGCGCGCCTGACCGACCTGCGCGAAGAGTTGGAGCGCCAGCTGGAGCGCTTGCACCGCCAGGCCCAGGCCGCCGAGAAATACCGCGAGTACAAGGCACAGGAGCGCCAGCTCAAGGCGCGCCTGTCGGCCTTGCGCTGGCGAGACCTGGATGCGCGCGTGCGTCAGCGCGAGACGGTGATTGGCGACCAGGATGTGGCCCACGAGGCGCTGGTAGCCGAGCAACGCAATGCCGACGCCAGCATCGAGCGCTTGCGTGATGGCCACCATGAGTTGTCCGAGCGCTTCAATCAGGTTCAAGGCCGCTTCTACTCGGTGGCCGGGGACATCGCCCGGGTCGAGCAGAGTATCCAGCACGGTCAGCAACGCCTGCGCCAGTTGCAGGACGACTTCAAGGAAGCCGAGCGCACACGCCTGGAGACAGAGTCGCACCTGGGCCACGATCGCACCTTGCTGGCCACCCTGGGCGAAGAACTGGACATGCTGGTGCCCGAACAGGAGCTGACCCTGGCCGCCGCCGAGGAAGCCGCCGCCGTTCTGGAAGAAGCCGAGCAAGGCATGCATGGCTGGCAAGAGCAATGGGACAGCTTCAATACCCGCTCTGCCGAACCGCGGCGTCAGGCCGAGGTGCAGCAGGCACGCCTGCAGCAGCTGGAGGCCAGCCTGGAACGCATGGCTGAGCGCCAGCGCAAGCTCGGCGAGGAGCGCGACCAGTTGGGCGCCGACCCGCAGGATGCCGACATGCTTGCGCTGGGCGAGCAGTTGGCCAGCAGTGAGTTGCTGCTTGAAGAGCTGCAATTGGCGGAAGAACAGGTGATCGAGCGCCTGGAAAGCGTGCGTGAGCAATTGCAACAGGCTACCCAGTCGCAGCAACAGGCGCAGGGTGATCTGCAACGCCTGGGCGGGCGGCTGGCCTCGCTTGAAGCCCTGCAGCAGGCTGCCCTCGAACCAGGGGCCGGCACCGCGCAGTGGTTGAGCGAACAAGGCCTGGACCAGCAGCCGCGGCTGGCCGAAGGGTTGCGCGTCGAGCCGGGCTGGGAGCTGGCCGTCGAAACGGTGCTGGGCGCCGACCTGCAAGCGGTGTTGGTGAACGATTTCGCCCAACTCGATTTCACCCAGCTGGAGCAGGGCGAGCTGCGTTTGCTGCTTGCGAGCAAGGAGGGCGCGCGCCAGGCCGGCAGCCTGCTGGAAAAAGTCGAAGGCCGAACCGATCTTGCCCCTTGGCTGGCCCAGGTCAAGCCAGTGGAAGACCTCGCTCAAGCCTTGGCCCTGCGAGCCTCGCTGGGCGAAGGCCAAAGCCTGGTGAGCCGCGATGGCTACTGGGTCGGTCGTCACTTTTTGCGTATCAGCCGTGGCGGCGATGCCCAGGGTGGGGTGCTGGCCCGTGGCCAGGAAATCGAGCGCCTGGGCTTGGAGCAGGGCGAGCAAGAGGCTGCGCTGGAGCTTCTGGAGCAGCAGTTGCAGGCCCTGCGAGAGCAGCAACTGGATCACGAAGAACAGCGTGAGCAACTGCGCCGCCGCACCCAGGAAGAAACCCGTCAGCACGGCGAGCTCAAGTCGCGCCTGTCAGCCGCCCGCGCCCGAGCCGAGCAGCTGGAGCTGCGCCGCAGCCGTTTGCAGGAAGAGCTGCTCGAGCTGCAGGAGCAGCGTGCCCTTGAGCACGAACAGCTGGGCGAAGCGCGCCTGGTGCTGCAAGAGGCGCTTGAAGTCATGGCGCAGGACTCCGAACAGCGCGAAGCGCTGATGGCCCGGCGCGACACCTTGCGCGAGGGCCTTGACCGTATTCGTCAGGAAGCCCGTCAGCACAAGGATCACGCCCATCAGTTGGCCGTGCGCCTTGGCTCGTTGCGGGCCCAGCACGACTCCACTCGCCAGGCTCTGGAGCGTCTGGAGCAACAAGCGGCGCGCCTGAGCGAGCGTCAGGAACAGTTGAGCCTCAACCTGGAGGAGGGCGAGGCCCCGCTGGAAGAGCTTCGTCTGAAGCTGGAGGAGTTGCTGGAGCGGCGCATGAGCGTCGACGAGGAAATGCGCCAGGCACGGCTGCACATGGACGAGGCCGACCGCGAGCTACGCGACGCCGAGAAGCGCCGAACCCAGGCCGAGCAGCAGGCCCAGCTGCTGCGTGGCCAGTTGGAACAGCTGCGCCTGGAGTGCCAGGGCCTGGACGTGCGCCGCAAGACCCTGCAGGAGCAACTGCTGGCCGATGGCTACGATCTGCAAGGCGTGCTTGCCACGCTCGAACCCGAAGCCAGCGAGCAGGGCACGGAACAGGAATTGGAGCAGATGGAGGCGCGTATCCAGCGTCTGGGCGCGATCAACTTGGCCGCCATCGAAGAATACGAGCAGCAGTCCGAACGCAAGCGCTATCTGGACGCTCAGGACGCCGACCTGGTCGAGGCGCTGGAGACCCTGGAAAACGTCATCCGCAAGATCGACAAGGAAACCCGCAACCGCTTCAAGGATACCTTTGATCAGATAAATGCCGGATTACAGGCACTTTTTCCAAAAGTTTTCGGTGGCGGCAGCGCTTACCTGGAACTGACGGGCGAAGATCTACTCGATACAGGGGTGACGATCATGGCGCGCCCGCCGGGCAAGAAGAACAGCACCATCCATCTGCTGTCCGGCGGCGAGAAGGCACTGACCGCTCTTGCGCTGGTGTTTGCCATCTTCAAGTTGAACCCCGCACCGTTCTGCATGCTCGACGAGGTCGACGCGCCGCTGGACGATGCCAACGTCGGGCGCTACGCCCGTTTGGTCAAGGACATGAGTGAAAGCGTGCAATTCATTTACATCACCCATAACAAGATTGCCATGGAGATGGCCGATCAATTGATGGGGGTGACCATGCATGAGCCCGGTTGCTCACGTCTTGTTGCAGTTGATGTGGAGGAGGCGCTGGCCATGGTCGACGCCTGATAAGCGAAGATAGGGCAGAATGTGTAGGCAAATGCCCCGCCATGTGCGACAGACGGTGTAAAGTTGTCTTTGGTCGTGCTAGCTTAATGTCACTCGTTTTTTGCGTGGGTAAAACGCCTGTCAGAACATAGAGTTGGCGCCACGTGTTAAAGGGCTTTGAACCCTTTGTTTTCAAGCATATTTTTATAGAGGCACGGGATTACATGGAAATCGGTCTGCGCGAGTGGCTGATCGTCATCGGCATCATTGTCATCGCCGGTATTCTTTTCGACGGCTGGCGCCGCATGCGCGGCGGTAAAGGCAAGTTGAAGTTCCGTCTGGATCGCAGCTACTCCAACCTGCCGGACGAAGAAGGCAGTGCCGAGGTGCTTGGCCCATCGCGGGTGCTGGACACTCATAAAGAGCCAGAGCTGGACGAGAGCGACTTGCCTTCGGTCAGTGCACCTGAGCGTGAACGCGAGCCCAAGCCTGCCAAGGCCGGCAAGCGCAACAAGCGTGCAGCGCAAGCCCCGCAGGGCGACCTGAACCTGGTTGCCGAGCAGCGTGAGCCGGACCTGTTCGACGATGCCGATGAAAGCTTCGCTGCCGACAACAACCGCAACAGCGGTTTCGCCGCCAGCGGCAATGCGGCCAAAGAGCTGCCGCCTGTCGAAGAAGTGCTGGTGATCAGTGTCATTTCCCGCGATGAAGGTGGTTTCAAAGGCCCGGCGCTGCTGCAGAACATCCTCGAAAGCGGCCTGCGTTTCGGCGAAATGGACATTTTCCACCGTCACGAAAGCATGGCCGGTCATGGCGAGGTGCTGTTCTCGATGGCCAACGCGGTCAAGCCAGGCATCTTCGACCTGGACGACATCGACCACTTCAGCACCCGCGCCGTGAGCTTCTTCCTTGGTCTGCCAGGCCCGCGCCATCCGAAGCAGGCCTTCGACGTGATGGTGGCCGCCGCGCGCAAGCTGGCCCATGAGCTCAATGGCGAGCTCAAGGACGACCAGCGCAGCGTGCTGACCGCCCAGACTATCGAGCACTACCGCCAGCGTATCGTCGAGTTCGAGCGCCGTGCGCTGACTCAGAAGCGTTGATAGATCCAAGCGAAAGAGCAGCCTGAGGGCGTGCTGGTTGGTTCGGGTATTGCCGTTGCCTGGTTTGGCCCTATCGCCGGCAAGCCGGCTCCCACAGGAATAACACAGGCCCTGAGTTCTGTGCGGTACCTGTGGGAGCCGGCTTGCCGGCGATAGGGTCAGGTCAGGCAGCCGCAATTCCAAGCCTCAGCCATCCTTCCAGGCTGCTCTTTTGCTTTGCAAGAGAACCAGAAAATGACCGCCCAAACCCGAATTCTCGAACTGCGAGCCGAGCTCGACCAGCACAACTACCGCTACTACGTGCTCGATGAACCCAGCGTTCCAGACGCCGAGTACGACCGACTGTTCAACGAACTCAAAGCCCTGGAGGCCGAACACCCTCATCTGGTGACGCCTGACTCGCCGACCCAGCGTGTGGGTGGTCAAGCCCTGGCGGCGTTCAGTCAGGTCCGTCACGAAGTGCCCATGCTCAGTCTGGGCAACGCCTTCGAGGAAGCCGACCTGCGTGAGTTCGGTCGTCGCGTGGTGGAAGGGCTCGATCAACCCGGTGCGGTCGATTTCAGCTGCGAGCCAAAACTGGACGGCCTGGCGGTGAGCCTGCTGTACCGTGATGGCCAACTGGTACAGGGTGCCACCCGTGGTGATGGCACCACCGGTGAAGACATCAGTGCCAACGTGCGCACCGTGCGCAATATCCCGCTCAAGCTTCAAGGGCAAGGCTGGCCAGCGGTGCTCGAAGTGCGCGGCGAGGTCTACATGAGCAAGGCCGGTTTCGACCGCCTGAATGCCGCCCAGGCCGAGGCTGGCGGCAAGACCTTCGCCAACCCGCGCAACGCAGCTGCCGGCAGCCTGCGCCAGCTGGATTCGAAAATCACCGCCAGCCGTCCGCTGGAGTTCTGCTGCTACGGCGTTGGCCAGGTCTCCGAAAGCATCGGCGAAAGCCACATTGGTATTCTCGAACAACTCAAGCAATGGGGCTTGCCCATCAGTCGCGAGCTCAAGCACGCGGCAGGCATCGAAGAGTGCCTGGCTTACTACCGCGACATCGGCGAGCGGCGTAACAGCCTGCCGTACGAAATCGACGGTGTGGTGTTCAAGGTCAACAGCCTGGCGGCCCAGCGCGAACTCGGCTTCCGTGCCCGCGAGCCACGCTGGGCCATTGCCCACAAGTTCCCCGCCATGGAAGAGCTGACCGAAGTGCTGGATGTCGAATTCCAGGTCGGTCGCACCGGTGCGGTCACGCCGGTGGCGCGCTTGAAGCCGGTCAAGGTCGCGGGCGTAACCGTTTCCAACGCCACGTTGCACAACATGGACGAAATTGCCCGTCTGGGGCTGCGCATCGGCGACACGGTGATCATCCGCCGCGCCGGAGACGTTATCCCGCAGGTCATGCAGGTTGTGCTTGAGCGCCGTCCTGAAGATGCCCGCCCGGTCGAGGTGCCGAGTGAATGCCCGGTGTGCGGCTCGCAGGTCGAGCGCACCCAGTTGATCAAGCGCAGCAAGGGCAAGGAAACCACCAGCGAGGGCGCGGTGTACCGCTGCGTCGGCCGTCTGGCCTGTGGCGCCCAGCTCAAGCAGGCGATCATTCACTACGTTTCCCGTCGCGCCATGGATATCGATGGCCTGGGTGAGAAGAGCGTCGAGCAGCTGGTGGATGAAGGGCTGATCGGCTCGCCAGCAGACCTGTACAAGCTGGAGTTCGACCAGATCGTCGGCCTGGAAGGCTTTGCCGAGGTGTCCAGCAAGAAGTTGCTCGATGCCATCGAAGCCAGCAAGCGCCCGAGCCTTGCACGCTTCATCTACGCCTTGGGCATTCCAGATGTAGGGGAGGAAACCGCCAAGGTCCTGGCCCGCTCGCTGGGTAGCCTGGCGCGCGTCCAGCAGGCCCTGCCGCAGGTGCTGACCTATCTGCCGGACATTGGTCTTGAGGTTGCCTACGAGATTCACAACTTCTTTGAAGACGACCACAACCGCAAGGTGATCGAGCAGTTGCTCGCTTGCGGCATGCAGTTGCAGGACGAGGGCGAGTTGGCGGCAGAGTTCGCCGCCAGCACCACCTTGGCCGGGATGATCGCCAAGCTCGATATCGCCTCGGTCGGCCCGACTGGCGCGGAAAAGCTGGTGGCCAAGCTCGACACCCTGGACAAGATCATCGAGGCCGATGGCATCGATTTGCGCCAGGCTCTGAACACCAAGCAGGCCGATGCCGTGCGCGAGTTCTTCCGCGACGAGGCCAACCAGAAGCTGGCGCGTGCTATCGAGGCCCAGTTGCAGGCCTTCGGCATGCACTGGAACAGCGAGAAAAAGGTGGCCGAAGGGCTGCCGCTGGCTGGTCAGACCTGGGTGTTGACCGGGACCCTGGAGCGCATGAGCCGCGACATCGCCAAGGACAAGCTGGAAAGCCTGGGCGCCAAGGTGGCAGGTTCCGTGTCTGGCAAGACCCATTGCGTGGTCGCCGGGCCTGGTGCCGGGTCCAAGCTGGCCAAGGCCAGTGAGCTTGGGGTGAAGGTGCTGGATGAGGATGCGTTCGTCGCGTTTCTGGGCGAACAGGGTATTGCCGTCTGAAGCGCATTGTCTTGTTTTGACCTTGCCGACCTCATCGCCGGCAAGCCGGCTCCCACAGGTACTGCGGTGATCTTGAGGGCGTCGCGGTCCACGTGGGAGCCGGCTTGTCGGCGATGAGGCCGGTGCGTCAGGACAAGTCATTGAGAAATGATGACTTTTTCTCACTGAAGAGGTTGTAACTTCGCCTCAGACCGGTACAATGGCGCGGCTCGTCACATGGCGAGCAGCGTAGTGGTGGCTCCATCGGTCCCCCCGCATTGATTACCCGTTTACCTGGTCAGGCCCGGAAGGGAGCAGCCAAGGCGGGGACATTGAGTGCCGGGGTGTGGCTGGTGGGGCCGCCTCCATTACGCAAGCCCTTGAATTCTCAAGGGTTTCTCGCTCAAAAATCTCGAAGTGTGACAGCGTTTAGGTACACCTAAGTGGTGCACTGTGCTGGGAATTCTAGCTTCGTTATCATTCCTCTCCAATACCCCTCTGCGGTTACGCCAATCTCGGCGAAGCTCTGTCATCCGCTAGTGCCCCGCTTTTCCCTTTAGCTCGCTGTGATTTGTAATTGCCAGTACGGCGGCTGTGCTACTAGGATGTGGCATCTGAGCGAGGAGCGAGAGATGGAATTCGTAGAGCGACTGAACGCGTTATCAGCCAAAATCCGCCAGCAGGGGCCTGCAATCCAAACGGAAGAGGCGACCAAGATTGCCTTCGTCATGCCCTTTATCAACACTGTCCTAGGCTACGATGTCTTCGACCCTTCCGAGGTGACGCCCGAGTACGTCTGCGACGTTGGGACTAAGAAGGGCGAGAAGATCGACTACGCCATCATGAAGAACGGCGAGATTCAGATTCTGATCGAGTGCAAGAAGATCGGCGAGCCGCTGCATATCAATCACGCTAGCCAGCTCTTCCGGTATTTCCACGTCACCACCGCCCGTATCTCGATCCTTACCAATGGCCAGGTCTACCGGTTCTTCACCGACCTCGATGCCCCTAACAAGATGGATGAGAAGCCGTTCCTGGAACTGGACCTTCTCGATCTGGATGAGCACGCCCTTCCTGAGCTTCAGAAGCTAACCAAGTCTGCGTTCGATGTTGACTCGATCATCAGTGCAGCTGGAGAACTGAAGTACGTTGGCCAGATCAAGAAAGAGATGGCTTCGCAGTTCAGTCAGCCGAGTGATGACTTCGTTAAGTTTTTCGCTACTCGGGTTTACGATGGAATCATCACCCAGAAGGTTAGAGAGCAGTTCACCACTTTGACCCGTAAGGCTGCAATTCAGTTTCTAGGGGATCAGGTTAATGATCGACTCAAGTCTGCAATGAGTGGCGCCGTCGAGCCGTCCTATGCGATGAGTGCAGTTCAATCTACTGTGTCAGCAGAGCCTGCCGAAGAAGTTGATGAAGATCGTATTCAAACCACCCTTGATGAGCTTGAAGGATTCCATATCGTCAAGGCGATTGTGCGGGCAGTTGTTGATGCGAAGCGAATAGTGCATCGCGATACACAGAGTTACTTTGGTATTTTGCTTGATGACAATAATCGAAAGCCCATCTGTCGATTACACTTCAATCGGAGTCAGAAGTATATTGGCCTGTTCGATTCTGATAAAAATGAAACTCGGCATCCAATCTCATCTCTCGATGAAATCTACACCTTTGCCGAGCAACTGAAAGGCTCCGTTTCACTCTACGAATAGTTGTTGCCTGCTGGCTCATGCCAATGCAGGCTCAGTGTTGGCATGAGTTATGAGTCGCTTGATGTGGCACTTGGTTAGGTGTCGCATGCACTTCAGTATGGAGGCTCGTGATGAAAACAGCATGGCTAATCACGTGGGAATGGATGGGTGATCACGCTGCTGTAGCAGACAAGGTCGTTGCTGTCGTCAGCCATCGGCGACAGGGTGCATATGTGAAAGACTTGATGGAGCAGCTGTACGTGTCGAGGAACTTCTCGGATGCTGAAAAGCTGGCATATGCGAAAGACAGAAGCGTAAACCCCTATCCTGCCTCGTTCGATGTCATTAATGGTGTTCCTTGGCAGGGTAGAATCACGTGTGGGGATAATCCATTTTTACTTGGGCGAATGGTCAGCAATCTTCGTCTCGAAGAGGAAGATGGCGAAGAGCGATTGCATTGGCATGAGCGTCCTATTCCAGAGTTTAACCCGAGCTAAGGGCTGGTCAGCTGATCGCGGCGGAATGCGCGATGCCATATGGGGGCGTGGCTAATAGCCCGCCCAATCTGCTAGCACCTTTTCGTTAGCATGAAGAAATCCGCGCTCCGAATTCAATAGTTCAGCAGCTTGACGGCAGTAAGCTTTTAGGTTGTCCATTTCCAGTTCATAAACCCGAGCAATCTCATCGGCAGCAATCGGGCCACCGTTGTCCAGCATGGTTAGGAAAATCAGGAAGAATCGCGGAAAGTCATGAGCGGGGTGGGAGAGTGCATCGGCTTGACGAAGATCATCAAGGGTGAAGTGCTTGAATTCTGACATCAGATATCCCTAAGTTCTGGATCGCCAGCTTTCGCTCGTCGTCGGTTGATCGCATGCAGTCAGGTTGTAAGAGCTGCGTTATGAAGGGTGTGTGAAGCTGGATCAGCGCCTTCAATGCATCGTCTAGCGATAGATCATTTCTCGGGCCTTCGCAGTGCCACACCCTCGATTCACCTTTGAGCGAATAGTCGATCTGAAATCTCATTTCCGTCTTGGCCCTATCAATCAGAGTACCCATCTCACGTACTGATCACTGACCAGTGGTTGGCATGCAGTCTGTACCTTCCTAGATAGCATAGCCTGCTATGTGGCTAGCGCTTCACGCTGGTCTAAAGCCTAGCTCAGCCGTGAAAGACAAAAAAACCGCCCGAAGGCGGCAAGGAGCTAGAGGAGCTGGGAGCGTAATCGTAAAATTGCGGCGTTGAGGGCATCTTCATTTGTATCAAGCGTTGCTAAGGCGCCCATGGCGTTTTCGTGGGCATTCACGGACCCACGCTGGCGGACCCAGGTACTGATTTCTTCGATGGCCGCTCTCAAAGCAATCTGATTTAAATATAGCAGTTCAAGTGCGTCTGCGATTGCTGGGGCCTTGTTTTCCATATTAGGTGTTCTCTATGCTGTTGCACCATTGCACTATTTTACGAGGCGATAGGGCCTGCAGGCAGGATAGGATACTTTTCCAATCTCGGTGTTACCTGAAACAATTCGGAGGCAACGTACCCTATCGAGAATATCGCCTGTGTGCGTGGGTAGGAATATCATAAGAGGCAATGAAGGAGCGGCTGAGATCAGCCGTGTGGCTCCCGGTGCTTAATCCCCTTCACGGGCCAGGAGGGACCGGTAGAGCATGATTTTAAAATATCAGGGTCTTACAGGGAGCTTTGCTGAAATCGCTCCCAGTGAGGCTACAAGCTGGTATCAGCCCTTAGTGTCGAAGGACAACTGAAGGCGAGTCATCAAGCGGGATACAGTCATGGGTTGAAATGCACTGCCCCGAGCTGTGGTCACGCCCTTGGAATTGAGGCACTGGGCAATGGCAGCAAACGAAGTGCAACCATCGTACAAGCACGCCTTGATGTGGTGAGCGATAGCATCAGCCCGACTGTCTGCATGAACCTGCTTAGCCTTTATAGCGGCACCGTTGCCCACTGCCCACGCCTTCGCACGGCCAGCGTCACGACGGGCGATCTTTTCCTGAGCTTCAGTATCACCACTGGCGGCGAGCTTCTTCAGTTCGGCCAGGCCAGCCTTTGTACGGGCACGGATTTTCAGCAGCTCTTCTTCAGCGAGTAATGACTTGATGTTCCGCAGCAGGCCGCTGCTATGTACGTCTTCTGCCTCGATGAAGGTGTACTTCTTCTGAAGTGTGACGAAGTGAGCATGATCGCGTGTGAGGCGGTCGATTCGATGCACGACAACTGGGCAGTCCAGCCCTTTCGCCATAGCGAGAGCCAGCCGGCATTGTGGTCGGTCCTGGGGATCGATGGCACCTGATACACCTTCGTCAGTGAACTGGGCGAGAATCTCCCATCCGTGGGTTTCTGCTGCGATCTTGATGGCTGCGAACTGGCCACCTACCGACAAGCACTGGTCGTCTGTACTCATCCTTGCATAGGCCACTACCTGCATCATCGTCTCGCGTGATCGTCTGCTGTATGGCAATCATAACATATTGCTAACGACCGTCTACGAAGTGTTAAGTTAATGTTCGTGCACTCGGTTGCGAACCTTCGGCTTTGTGGGGTTTCCGGTTTGCACTCTGGGGCCATGGACCAATAAGGGTCTCAGCGTATGACTATCCCCGATAGCTTTGCGAGAGTGCTGTGTGATGGGCTGTCCTGCTACCAGACTTGTCTACTCCTTTGATAGTCGGCGAGCCTTTGTGCGCTGCGTTGCTGACTCGTCATCGGCTGGCTTCAACCAGTGCCAGTTATGCCCAGATACTATCCCGGTGCTAGGTCAACCATGCGGTCTGGCTTGATCAGATGAACCGATAGCTTCACCACTTCAAGTGTGGTACTGCTAGGGAGAGATCATCCGCATATAAACCATATGTTTTGAATGGTTAATCGTTCAAGGGGCTTCAGCTTAGCTCCACCTGGCTCAATCCCAGTATTTTCGGGTGGCGAGGGTTTAGGTGGCCGGTAGTGGGGCGCGTGTCTAGTCGGGCGACGAATAGATAGCCAATAGATAATGTAATAGCGTTGTGGCGAATGACTGCTATCGCCCCGTAGCGGACGTTCGAGCATGCCCCTGAGAATCCTCCCCGAACCAGTGACTGACCCTCAGGCGCCCTCCGTAGATTCAGCGGTTTTTGGCGGCAGTGGGCCGATGAACATCACTTTCAGTCGACCACGACCAATTACTCGTGCCAGCTCTGCGATTACGCAGTACATGAAGATCAGGGTGATCAACAGAATCTGAATCGCCCAGAAGCGCGGCCAGTTCATCGACGACCATAACAAAGCATTGGCATCGACAAACCCGGGCGACTCTTTCCAGTAATCGTACAGTCGCTCCAGATAGTGAACGATCAGGGCTACCAAGGCATACATTGCGGTTTTCCAGGCGACGTTCCAGATCAGCGGCTTGTCGGGAAATCGATTGATGAACGGCAGCATGTCAGCAACGAGTACTGACTTGCCAAGGACCATGGACGCGATCAGCACGGAAGCTGAAACAGGCAACTCGACCCCTGAGCCCTTGATCATCAGTGCACGAATCAGCGCCACGATGTGCAGGATCACAAAGAAGAACAGGGTCGGGGGAAGCACCTTCATGAATTCATGTTTGAGCTTTAGCAACACGGTATTCATTGCCGCTCCTCCAGTAAGTGAAGCCTCTCACTTGAAGTCTACTCAAGGCCTCTAAGTCCTCCTGTCGCGGCCAGCACGCCAGGAGGACATAAGAGCTATTTCTTCAGCGCCTGGAATGCATTGACCATGTCTCTCGCCCAACCGTCGAGCACAACGCGAGCATCCTTGGCCTGCATTACTTGCGAGGAGTTTTCAAGGTCGGTACCGGCGCCTTTGCGTACCACCTCGGCGACGACTTCATTGGAGCGACCATCGATGAAAGCAGCCTCGGTGGCAACACTAGTATCTTGGTCGCGGATACCCGTGGCCGTGCTGATGCCAGCAGCGACCAGCGCGATCGGAATCACTTCATAAGGACGCAGGCCCTTGGTTTTGGCGCTTACCCCTGTGATTGCCGGGCGTACCACCAGCACCCCCGGTCCTGGGCTGGTGGCCAACGGCAGGGCTTTGGAGAACTGGGTTTTCAACGCCTGATCGTAGTACTGGGTGATCCCTGTCAACGTCTGTTGTGGGATTTTTTCAGTTGGCTGTGGTTTAGGGTAAAACTGGCTGGGCTCGACATACACACTGCTGAACTGGCTGGCATCAATTCCCGGCTTGATCCAGCGCATGACCGCCGCGCCCGATGGCGATTTATCCTCTTTGAGTTTGCTGTAGTCTTTCAGAAAGCCCGAATACTGGTCCGGCTCGACGTACTTGCTGGCACAGCCATGCAGCAGTAGCGAGGCGAGGCACACTACTGCAACCAACGATTTGCTCTTCATGCTACTTCTCCTTCTGCGTTACTCCGGTCTAAAAAAAGAGCAGGACACCGATTACTCGATGTCCTGCTTGACGCCTAACTGCGTCAAGGGAGCATTCACGGTGTAACGATTGGGAACCAGAACTCGAAGTTATCCATGTAACTCATCAGTTCCTCAAGCTTGCCCTCGGCACCGTCGACCTTCACGTCGCCTTTGCTGACCGCGTCCTTGAGCGTGGTCTGCTTGAGCATGATGTTGTTCAAGGTGTCACGGGTCAGGCTGATGCTTGCGTCGGCATTCTTCGCTTGCACGCCCTCGGTGTGGTTGAGGACACCGTTGACCATTTCCAGCGTGTACTTCTGCTTGAGGTCAGTGAAGTCCAGGTTGAGGGTGATGTGCTTGTCGCCCACTTCAGGCCCTTTCAACCGCATGGCCAGGAAGTCGAAGAACAGGTCCAGGTCCATCGCCTTGACGGTGTCGGGGCTGGCGGTGTCCGGTGTCGGCAGTTTCTGCACGCCATTGCGCAGTTCCTGGGCACCGGTGAGGTAGAAGTTGCGCCATGGGCCACTCTCGGCCTGGTAGCCCAGCTGCTCCAGCGTGTCGGCTTGAAGGTTCTTGGCCGCCTGATTGCTCGGGTCGGCGAAGACCACATGGTTGACCACCTCAGCCACCCAGCGATAGTCCCCCTTGTCGTAGTACTCCTTGGCCTTTTTCAGTACCGCATCGGCACCGCCCATCATGTCGACGTAGCGCTTGGCTTGCTCATCAGGCGGCAGCTCCCACAAGGTGGCGGGGTTGCCGATGAACCAGCCCAGGTGCAGTACGTAGGTGGCCTTGACGTTATGGTTGAGCGAGCCGTAGTAGCCCCGGTTGGAGAAACGGTTGGCGATCGAGGGCGGCAGTTTCACCTGCTCGGCGATCTCGGTCATGGTATAGCCCTTGTTGGCCAGACGCAGGGTCTCGTCGTTGATGTAGCGGTACATATCACGCTGCGACGATAGTTGGTCCTTGACCTCCTTGTTGCCCCAGACCGGCCAGTGGTGCATGGCGTACATGACCTGTACATCGTCGCCCCACATTTTCAGCGCTTCGTTGAGGTACTTGGACCACGGCAGCGGTTCGCGAATTTTCGCCCCGCGCAGGGAATAAGTGTTGTGCAAGGTGTGCGTCGAGTCCTCGGCGGTATTCAGCGCCTTCTTCTCGTGGATGTAATAGAGCATCTCCGCTGGCGCCTCACTGCCCGGCGCGTAGAGGAACTCGTACGTCAACCCGTCGATTGTGTGCTTTTCGCCGGTCTTCTCGATGATGTCGGTAGGCGGAATCAGGGTCACGGTGCCGGCGGAAGTGGTGGTGCCCAGGCCAGCACCGAGCTGGCCGGTTTCGCTAGGCGGCAGCAGGTTGCCGTACATGTAGCTGGCACGACGGCTCATGGCTGTACCGGCCATCACGTTCTCGGCTACGGCATGTTCGAGGAAACCCTTGGGCGCATAAATCTTGACCTTGCCAGCCTTGACGTCGTCCTCGTTTACCACACCCCGCACACCGCCGTAATGGTCGACGTGGCTGTGGGTGTAGATCACCGCGACCACTGGCTTCTTCGGTCGGTGCTTGTAATACAGCTCCAAGGCCGCCTTGGCGGTTTCCGAGGAGATCAGCGGGTCCATGATGGTAATGCCTTCCTTGCCCTCGACGATGGTCATGTTCGACAGGTCGTAGTTGCGCACCTGGTAAAGACCATCGGTGACCTCGAACAGGCCGGAAATATTTATCAGCTGCGACTGCCGCCACAGGCTCGGGTTCGTAGTGGCCGGTGCAGTTGCACCTTCCTTGATGAAGCCGTACTTAGCCGGGTCCCAGATCATGTTGCCGGAAGGGCCCTTGATCGGCTCCGCAGGTAAGGGGGCGATAAAGCCCTTGTGGGCCAGCTCGAAGGAAGTCTTGTCGTTGAACGGCAGTTCCTTGAGCAGAGCGTCGTTCGCGGCCTTGGTTGCGGCAGTGGCCGGCTTGGCCTTTTCTTCCGCCCAGGCCTGCGATGCCATGGCAATGGCGGTCGCCAAGAAGAAAGTCGAACTGAGTTTCCAGATTCTGCCCGCCGACGCAGAGCGGCCATAGTTGCTCGGTTTCGCGAAATAAGTCATTGCAAGCTCCTTTTGACTAAAGCGCTGTACCGGTTTGGCAACTGCCAGCAGGGGATTCAGGTTCTTGGGATAGCGTAGCTACGATTCTAAATTCGTCCTCTTCGCATCTAAAGTTTCGGAAATCCAAGAAAATGAGGTCAAATTGCTATCATTCAATGCAGTGGCTTCACTGAATGCTTAAAGATTGGCTGAGTTAGCGTAGGAAGTGGATCAAGTCGAACGGTGACGTTTGGCCCTTTGCTGCCCTCCACCAAGGGTCGCTTTGGGTCGATAGTGGTCGTCAGATAACGGCTCTCGGCAGACCTTGCTGATGTGGTGTAGGTGGGCGCTGCTGTGCCAAAAAAACCTGGCCAGTCATGTTGAAAGATCGCTCACATTCCCTCGAATAGGGCCGCGATGCTCACACCCAAGGCATCGGCCAGCACCTTGATGGCGTTGATGGATGGATTGGCACCGCCAGTCTCAATGCGAGACATGTACGTCCTGGCGAAACCGCACCGATCAGCAAAGGCTTCTTGGCTCATGCCCATAGCCATACGCAGCTCCCTGATTCGGGTGCCGAACTGATGCTGAAGCGCTGGGTAGGGTGGTGGTGCAGGCATTCCCTCATGGTCAGCGGATGTGATCTAATCGGACACACACTAATCGTGACATTCGTTGAAGGGTCAGCCCTCGCGGGTGCCTAAGGATCGAGCCGATGACCGAGGTAGCTTCTAATTCCCCTGTATCCCAGGGCTCCGTGTACTTCACGCCTGAAGCCATGAGGTGCGCCCTTAAGCTGGTGCTTTCACACCGTTCTTGTGGTGCCATCCTTCTTGCCCTTTGGTCGAACGTGGGAGAGGGCGGAGTAGTGCGGGTGTCACAGGCTGCTATCGCCCATGAGTGCGACGTTACCCTCCGTAAGCTCACCAAGGAACTCGCTCACCTTGTCGATGGGGGCTGGATCGACTTGGTAAATGTGAGTATCGAACCGGGCGGTCCACTTGAGTGCATCATTAGCCCCCTTGTTCTTCAGGTGATGAAGCCCGAAGAACGGGTTTGAGTGTGCTGTAGGGGCTGAGCAGA
Source organism: Pseudomonas sp. Teo4 (assembly GCF_034387475.1). Classification (NCBI taxonomy): domain Bacteria; kingdom Pseudomonadati; phylum Pseudomonadota; class Gammaproteobacteria; order Pseudomonadales; family Pseudomonadaceae; genus Pseudomonas; species Pseudomonas sp. Teo4. The sequence continues at coordinate 3,076,911 of NZ_JAXCIL010000001.1, read as the reverse complement.
GTTGTCACTCTTGGCTTCTGGTGTTGTCTGCCTGGATTAGATGTGGGTGGTGACGCACCACACCGTCCTGCATAGTTAGCGTTCCTCGAATGCCTGCGGCATGATAGTTATAGAGGCGGGGGCAGAGGTGAAAGCCCCCGATCAACTTGGGTTCAGCTGTAGAATTAGATGTAACGTACCGTTACTAGATTGTGTTGCACGCGATGATTGTAGAATTAGAAGTAAGATCAAGAGCGGGGAGGGGCAGTGTAGCCCCGCTCCCACTTGCTACCTAGAATCGTTACCTTGCCTTACGGCATGCTTGTAATCAGGGGGGCAGGGCAGAAAAGCCCCCCGGAGCTTTTGATTTGAACTGTGCCGATACATGGTGACGTTCCGTCACGTTGTAGTAACCTCTACAGCTCTAAGCAAGGTTGAAAGGAAGATCAAGAGCGGGAAGGGGCTTGCTTGCCCCTTTCTTCCCCTGCTTAATAGAGTTGTTAGTCGTGCTTCAGGCACATGCGGTCCTGCTGTGGCGTTCACGCCACGAAATAATAAGTAGAAGTGGTTAATCTCAAAGCTTCCGCTTTGGCGATTGTGCCCCATTCCGCCCATTGGCGGAAGTTGGCACTTGGCCTTTGATACATGCGGCCGAATTACTCCCCCCGACGGGCGTGGATCAGGCGGCTTGCAGCGGTCCTTGTGCAGTGATCATCTCGTCCCGCCACTTCCTGATTGTCTTCGCGGATACCGAAGTCTCTTGCTCAACAGCTTTGCATGTGGCGCCCTCCAGTAGCATCTGCACCACTTTGGCCTTCATTGGGTGCTGTTGGCGAGTGGAGAAGTTGACTGAGTTCGACTGAGTGGTGAAAGAGTAAAACTCCGCCTCGTATTCTTCAGCAGTCTTGTATTCAGTCAAGGTACGAAGGTCATGGTGCAGCTTGTCCAGCGCTTCGGCGCTTGGGGCACACGCATCATCACGGTCCTCCCATTCGCAGGCTTTTGGTTCAGGCTCGACACCATCCATCTCATTGATGAGTGAGCGAGGGCGTCTCTCCATCATTTGAGGAATGATGAGTTGCATCGCTTTAAAGTAACGTCGAGCGTGTCGCTCACCCAAGTGCAACAAGTCTTCCACAGCTTCGTTTGAAATGACTGGCAAGCTTTCCAGGATCACAGCGATGTTGCTTACAGACAATGGCATGGACTTTCCACCCTTTCCGATAGGGCGATCATGCCAGTCCAGTCGTGCAGCTCCTTCGATGATGCTTTCTGCAAACACTGGGTAGCGACCCCAGTGCGATGTACTGCCAATGAATCCGAAGAAAGGATTTTCAACTACCTTTGGCTTTCTTCCACGATTACTCTTGGGCTCACGTTTGGCCTTGCTCTTGGTCTTCGGTGCGTGATCTTTAAGCCATTTGTCAGCGTTGGCTCCGATTCGTGCGTCTAGCGCTTTGAGTTCAGATTGGGAGAGTAGTTCGATAGTGTCGCTATTAAGGTGGTTCTGTTTCATGTATTTTGCTATTTGTCTGGTGTCAGTTCATATGCAAACCCTCAGTTGTGTTCCGTTAGTTAGCGGCAGGAACTTGTAGCCAAAATTGCAGGCGGCACGAAATCCGCTCTGCTCAGTGGGCTATTGACTTTGAGTGAGCTAGCTGTGGCTATTTGAAGTTTGGCGCTAGGCGATGGCTGGTTTGATTGCGCCAGCCACCGTTAATGAGTATTACGTCCAGATCGGTGCATAACGTCGTCCTGGGGAAATACGTCCATGTTGTTAGCGCTTAGCGAGGCAAACCCGAGGATTACAAGCTAGGGGGCTCAAGCTCGTGAGCGTGACCCATGTCCTTACAATCCGTCGCGACCGTGCTTGGCGATGAACTGTTTGATCCAAGTGACTCCTTTGCCTGTGAAGTATGGAGTTGCTTTCAACTCAATTTCACCAGTCAACTCGTCTTTGTAGTGAGCCCACCTTACATGGAATCGCCCAGCATCCAAATGTACTTGGTAGGGCTCATTGAACTTATAGCGCTTCGACATTAGGATTTTGTGGTCACGCATGTAGGCAAACAAGCGAATCGGCCCTGTATCTTGCGTTTTGGCAACTGTAGATACGCTGAATAGCTGCGTCGTATTTACCATCTCTTCGTAGAATTCAAGCTTGTCGAGGTTTTCGGTAGCCTGCTGTTCCAGTGCCTCTACTTTATAAGCAAGCATGCACGCAAGATTCAGGGCTCCACTAAGATTGTTCGGCATAGCAAGGGAGTCATGTTTTTTCTCTGCCTCCAGCTCGCGCCAGCGATCAACTAAGGTTGCGGTGAACTCTGGTGAGAGCTGAGCGACGACAACAATACTGTCACGCTTGCCTTGTTCACCAGCGAAAATATATTCCTTGCTAGCTTGGCCACTCAAAGTGCGAAGGTCCTGCAATGCAGGAGCTTCAATTACTCCGCGATCTACCAGTCGCTCGATGCTGATTTTCACATTGTCGTGACGGCTCCCCACCAGATCAGCGATCTCCATGCTGCTCATGGCGATTGGGTTGATTGTGTGGTTATCGTAATCAACTGTCAGTGTCTGAAGCGGAGTATCGAATGCCATGAAGTTGGAGGTGGTGATTGGGTTTACGATTTGGCTCTGCTCAGGAAAGGTATTAGTTTGCATGATATAACTCATCTCTTAAATTTTGGGTGTAGCAGCCCGTCGCGATGGTTTGGTAGCGATTAGAATGGGCGTTTAAAGTTGTCTCGCGCATTGATTAGGCGCTGGGCGAGGTCGTTGCGGTTTAGGTTGGGTCTAAGTCATGGCTGTCTCCACTAGTTGGTTGTTCGTGTTTATTCGGGCGGCGGAATGTCCTTGCGAATACTTAGAGTTAACTCTTGCTGGTGGTAATGGGGTCTAAATGATATAACGCCTCTATGCTGTTGCTGTTTTTTTGGTGTTCCCAGTGTTGCATGATCTCTTCGGAACGTCGGGTCTTAAGCTCCTTGCGATACTCATTGAGTAGCGGCATTCGTTCCCGTAGATCGTCTGCGTAGAGATATAGATCATTGCCGTGTTCTAGGGTTTCGATAATTTCTTCCTCGCAGAGAAAGCCTTCGTAGGTTCGCTCAATCCATTCCCAATTTAGTCGATCCATGTATTCCATTCTCGACCGGATGTCCGATTCCTTTCCGTACCCTGGTGAGTAGTAATAAGGTTGAATCATCATAGTGCTGCTATCGTAAATCACCCAGTCCTCGGCTTGTAGGGCTATAGCAGAAGCAGCTGAGGCGCAAGTCATTCCAATCTCTACAGTGATGTGAGCTTCGCATTCTTCCATTCGACGGCAAAGATAGTCGCAAGTCTCCAGGCTTCCGCCTGGTGATGAGAGTTGGATATATACTTGATCTTCCTCTCCCGCATGGGCAAGGATGTTGATGAACTCGCCATACTCATGGATTTCGCCAATAGGGCCGGTGAGCGGGACAACGTATTGCGTCGAAACTCGCTGCTTGGCTAGGATGTTCTTCGGGCGGTAAATGCTTTCGAGTTCTATGGCGTCAATGTTGGCTTGGTATTTCATTTGGTTATCTTCTTTTACGGATTTCAGGCAATAGGTAACCGTCGCTCGAAATTAAGAGCTTGTGCGGGTTTGGGTGGCCTGTTGAATTAAGTTTGTGGGTGTCGGTGTAAGTGTCGGTGAAGTGGCTAATGCATCTGTCTATCCTGTGGTCGGTTTAGTTGTGTTTTTTGGGTCGCAGGGTGCCGTCACGGAAACTTAAAGTTCCGTCGTGCTGGTGGTATATGGAATCGTACTGATGTACTGGCTCTATGCTCAGCCAGGTATGAAGGGCGATTCTCTTACGTCATACAGTTGTTCTCCGGCGGTGTTTTGAAGGCGTTTTTCGGGCACGGACTCATCTTGCAATCATGGCATGGTGGTTACTCAAGTAATTAAAACTAGGGCTGATGCGGTCGGAACTTGCTGAATTCCGGACACGACGAAACCTCCGTGCTAACCATTCGTTGTTTTAACGAATCTGCAGGGAGGTGGGTGTTGCAGTTGGCCAATGCGGGCCTTGTTGATCACCTGTCACTTGGTGATGGCGAGAATCTACGCGAGTGCTTACATGGAGTCAACCCCCTTATGCGAAAATATTTCGGCCTTTCTCTGGTCTCTGGTCTTAGTGGTGCCGCATCCGGTTAGGCTAATCGGAGCGGCCCTCCCTCTATACCTGGCAGCTCCAGCGAGCTGATGCACAGGCTTGTTTCGCGGAAATCATAGGGGTACGGCAATATGGCGGATTACGTCAAGCATCGCCTTCAGTGGGTTACGGCTTCCGTAGATACTGAAGGTTACCGCTCCGTCCTCGTGGCCGGCAATACGCTTGATGAGAGAGTCCTGAACGCCTGCATCCCGCAAGTCGTCAATCAATGTGTGGCGAAAACTATGAAACGTTTTCTTGGGGTCGGTGATGCCTTGCTTCACCTTGTAGCGGCCAAACCATTTCGATGGTGCGTGGCCCAGCTTTCCTCGCACGGCTTCCAACTCAGGGAACAGGCGATCACCCCCGGTAACCCTGACTGACTCAACGTGCTGTAACAGGCCAAGGTCGATCAGGGTAGGGTGCAGGGGGAGCACGCGACGGCTGCTTGCATTCTTTAGGTTCTGGCCTTCACGAGAGTCGTCAATGCGAATGCACTGGATGCCGTGCTGCTCGATGAAGTCATCGATGCGCAGTTGGCAGAGCTCTTCCAGTCGTGCTCCGGTGGCTCGCCCGAGAAGTGGCAACCAGTATCGCCAAGGGTGCTTGCTGGCTTCCTTTTGCAGCGCTTCGTGGTTGAGCAGGGCTACAAGGTCGTGGCGGTCAAAGGATAGTCGTGCATCCTTCGCTGATCCCGTCATCACCTTAATCCCGGCTAGAGGATTTTCGGCTATATAGCCGTTTGATTTGCACCAGTTCATGAAGGCGGTGAGCTTGCGTAGCCGGTTGTTCACCGTTACGGCGGTGATGGTCTTGTAGTTGCTGTCCGACTCGACCACCTGCCTCAGGGTCTTCCCCTTGAACTCGGGGCGTAAGCCAAAGTACTGGGGACAGCGGCTTAGCCTCTCCTTGAGTGTGCGTGCTTGCTGAGCATCGAAGGCTATGGCAGGCATGTCACCCATTAGCTCGAACAGGTCAGATAACGCACGCTCGACTTCATCCGCACTGACCTGCCGCCATGTGCCGCCACGTTTCCCTTCTTCTATATAGAGCCTCGATAGGGCGGCGAGGGTAGGGTTGTCGTGTCCGGCCTTCACTGGAGTCGTCGAACTCGCCCGTAGTGCTACAGGAATGGCAGGTGTGGGGGCTGAGTCCCGCCACTGCGAACATAGTGCACGAAGTGTCTGAAGGTCTGTTAGCGGGTGCTCGCTAAGGTAGTGATGCAGTCGCTGGACCAGTGCTGCGGCAATGAACAGGGCGCTCTGCCGGTGCCTGATGTTCAGGCTCAAACGCAAAGTGTTACACCTCGGGAAGAGGTGCTTCGGCAGCTTGAAATTCAGATAGTAGAGCGCCCCGCGCTTGATGATGTAGGCCATGGGTGTGACACCAAAGTGTTACAGCAAAGTGTGACAGTGCTGGCTACACCCCGGTTTTTGAGCCCCTATGCTGAGTGGCTGCAAAGGTGGGTGGCGAACTACCTCATCAGCCTGAAACCCTCGCCCCATAAGCCCTGCATTGATTACCGAGCATGCTTGCATGCCACCTGGTCAGGCCCGGAAGGGAGCAGCCAAGGCGGGGACATTGAGTGCCGGGGTGTGGCTGGTGGGGCCGCCTCCATTTCTGGGGTTGAAAAATGCCCCTGTCTTCTGTTCTTGATCCTTGCTCCAGGTTTTGCTCCGAGGTCGCGGGTATCACCGCAATCAAGGCCGAGCCACCGAATACTCCGCAGCCCCATACCGCCGGGTAATCTGCTCTATCGCCCCTGACTGCTTCAGCCTCACCAGCGCCCTCAATGCCGCTTGTGTCGGTATCGCCGGGTCATTGCGCACCATGCACCCCAGTGATTGCTCCTCCAGCACCGCCACCGCCTGCAAGCGTTGTTCGGCAGGTAGTCGCTGGTTGAACCATCCCAGTGACAACTGATTGCTCACCGCATGGCGATAGCGGCCAATCTCGAGCTTTTGCAGTGCCAGCTCCTGATTGCGGCTGTCCTCGCGGTGCAGCTTGCCGGTGGCGAACAGCGGCTCCAGGGTCGTGTAGGTATACCCGAGCACGGTACCGATCGCTTGCGGTGGCAATTGCTCAGGTCGGGTGGGGGCGCTGTCGGCAGGGCGGGCGACTAATAGATCGCGCTGCACGAACAGTGGAATGCTCCAGACAAAATTACCCGGCCGGTCGTTGAACCACTGGGTGCTGACGTAACAGCGCACGTCGATATCGCCATCGTCCATCGCCTGTTGCAGGCGCAGGCGGGCGAGCATGTGATATTCGGGGCGGGCGCCGGCTTCGCGGGCCATGGCTTGCATCAGGTCGTACAGCAAGCCCTCCACCGGCTGGCCGTCTTCGGTGCGGATCAGCGGCATGCTCCAGCTTTCGGCCACGGAGAAGCGCAGCACCGGCTGCTCCGCCAGGCTGTGGGTGGTCCAGAACAACAACAGGGCCAGCAGTCTTCGCAATGGCTATCCTCCCTGAACTTCCTGCGCCAGTTCCTTAGCTTAGACGAGCCATGCAGGGTGCAATTTTGCCCCCGCTCCGCTAGCATTAGCGATCTTTCGCTCGATCAGGCTACGATGGTTTTTCGATGAGTTATCAGGTTCTTGCACGTAAATGGCGTCCGCGCTCGTTCCGCGAAATGGTCGGCCAGACCCATGTGCTCAAGGCCTTGATCAACGCGCTGGACAATCAGCGCCTGCACCATGCCTACCTGTTCACCGGCACCCGCGGGGTCGGCAAGACTACCATTGCCCGTATCATCGCCAAATGCCTGAACTGCGAAACCGGCATCACGTCCACGCCTTGCGGCACCTGTTCGGTGTGCCGGGAGATCGACGAGGGTCGTTTCGTCGACCTGATCGAGATCGACGCCGCCAGCCGCACCAAGGTGGAAGACACCCGCGAGCTGCTCGATAACGTGCAGTACGCCCCCAGCCGTGGGCGCTTCAAGGTCTACCTGATCGACGAAGTGCACATGCTGTCCACCCACTCGTTCAACGCCTTGCTCAAGACGCTGGAAGAGCCGCCGCCCTACGTCAAGTTCATCCTGGCGACCACCGACCCGCAGAAGCTGCCGGCCACCATCCTGTCGCGCTGCCTGCAGTTCTCGCTGAAGAACATGAGCCCCGAACGGGTGGTCGAGCACCTGAGCCACGTGCTTACGGCCGAAAACGTGCCGTTCGAGCCGGATGCGCTGTGGTTGCTCGGCCGCGCCGCCGATGGTTCGATGCGTGATGCCATGAGCCTTACCGACCAGGCCATCGCCTTTGGTGAGGGCAAGGTGCTGGCTGCCGATGTGCGTGCCATGCTCGGCAGCCTCGATCATGGCCAGGTCTATGGTGTGCTGCAGGCGCTGCTCGAAGGCGACGCGCGCGCGCTGCTGGAGGCCGTGCGCAACCTGGCCGAGCAAGGTCCGGACTGGAGTGGCGTGCTGGCCGAGATGCTCAACGTGCTGCACCGGGTAGCCATTGCCCAGGCGCTGCCTGAGGCGGTGGACAACGGCCAGGGCGATCGCGAGCGCGTGCTGGCCCTGGCGTCGGCGTTACCCGCCGAGGACGTGCAGTTCTATTACCAGATGGGCCTGATTGGCCGACGTGACCTGCCCTTGGCGCCGGACCCGCGTGGCGGCTTTGAGATGGTCCTGCTGCGCATGCTGGCTTTCCGTCCAGCCGATACCGACGATGCACCGAAACCGGTACTAAAGCCGGTGGGGATCAGCCAGGCCACAGCTGATTCTGCAAGGCCGGTGGCAGCGGCAGCGGCTGTCGTTGCGCCGCCCGTTGTCGAAGCACCGGTAGCGTCAGCGCCTTTGGTCGAGCAGGTGCCGGTCGAGCCTGAGCCTGAGCCGGCTCCGGAACCTGAGCCTGTGCCTGTGATAGCTCAGCCCGAGCCTGTGCCCGCTCCCGTGGAAGAGGTTGTCGACCTGCCATGGGAAGAGCCTGCAGCGCCGCCGGCTCCAAAGGCTGTCGAGCCAGCGCCGGCGCCCGCACCCGCGGCTGCCGAGCCACAGAACGTACCGCCAGCCATCGAACCGCCTCCGTTCGATCCGAGTGCCTATGCTCCTGCGGGCATGGACCGTGACGATGAGCCGCCGATGGATGACGACTACTATGGTGGTGACAGCGAGCCAATGGGCTTCAGCTACCTTGACGAGCTGGCTGAACACGTTCAGGAAGATCACCCCGTCGCTGCACCAGAACCGCTGCCTGCTGCCCAGCCGGCCACCGGCCTGGCCCTGCAATGGCTGGAATTATTCCCACAGTTGCCTGTCTCCGGTATGACAGGCAACATCGCGGCAAACTGTACGCTGATTGCGGCGGACGGTGATGACTGGCTGCTGCATCTGGACCCAGGGCAGGGCGCCCTGTTCAACAGCACTCAGCAACGCCGCTTGAACGAGGCGCTCAATCAGCACCTGGGGCGCACGCTGAACCTCAGGATCGAGCTGGTGCGCCCCGAGCAGGAGACACCCGCCCAGGCCGCATCGCGCAAGCGTGCCGAGCGTCAGCATGAAGCGGTGGTGTCGATCGAACAGGACCCGTTGATCCAGCAGATGATCAAGCAGTTCGGCGCCAAGGTCCGGCACGATACTATTGAGCCTGTAGACGCCCTGGTCAGCCAGGGCCAGTAACGGATAACCATGCGCCCGGCCACATGCCGGGCTGCATTACATGACCCAATCGAGGTATACCCCCATGATGAAAGGTGGCATGGCCGGCCTGATGAAGCAGGCCCAGCAGATGCAGGAAAAAATGCAGAAGATGCAGGAAGAGCTGGCCAACGCCGAAGTCACCGGCCAGTCCGGTGGCGGCCTGGTGAGCGTGGTGATGACCGGTCGTCACGACGTCAAGCGCGTCAGCATCGATCAGAGCCTGATGTCGACCGATGCAGATGACAAGGAAGTGCTCGAAGACCTGATCGCCGCGGCGCTTAACGACGCCGTGCGCAAGGTCGAGCAGAACAGCCAGGACAAGATGGGCAGCATGACCGCCGGCATGCAACTGCCGCCGGGCTTCAAGATGCCGTTCTGATCTGCGTTTTGCAGGTTGAACTTAAAAGCGCCCGTTGCCAAAAGCAGCGGGCGCTTTTTTATTATCGGTTTTTATTTGAATGACTGAATAATAAAAATGTACGCAGTATCAGTGTGCCGATAATTCCACTGAACGGTTGAAGGCAGCAGTTGTTGCCGCGTCCACTAAAGCGCGTAACTTTTGATCGGCTTCGAATACTTCGATGGCGGCTGCGGTAGTGCCGTTCGGTGAAGTTACCGCGAGGCGAAGTTCGGTGAAATCGGCATGCGCTTGTTGTTGCAAAGTGGCTGCGCCAAAAGCGGTTTGTGCGGCCAGTTGGTGGGCCAGTTCTGTGGGCAGGCCAAGTTTGGCTCCGGCCTGGGCAAGCGCTTCGCTGAACAGGTGGTAGTAAGCCGGCCCGCTGCCGCTGATGGCGGTGACGGCGTCCAGCAGTCCTTCTTGTTCCACCCAGTACGCTTGCCCGACCGCTGCGAACAATTGCCCGATACGCTCTCGTTGTACCTCGCCCAGTCCGCCGCCAGCGTACAGGCCAGTGCAACCGGCACCTACCAGCACCGGAGTATTAGGCATGGCCCGTACCACCGGGCAGCGCTCGTCCAGCGCTTGGCTCAAGGTCGCTAGCGTCACCCCGGCGGCGACCGAGATCACCATTGCCTGGCTGCATTGCCGATCACTCAGTCCGGCCAGAGCGGTGCTGGCATAACCAGGTTTGACAGCCAGCACGATGAGGTCGAAGGCATCCTCGGGGGCCTCTTCGAGGCGGGTGAAGCGACTTTCTTCTGGGGCGCCTGCGAGCCCGGGGTCGACAATGCTCAGTTGCTCGATCAACCCCGTGCGCAGCCAGGCGTCGCCCAGTGCGCTACCCATTCGCCCGTAACCAATAAACAGCGCTTTCATCGGTAGTCTCCGAAGTTTGTTGTTGTGTTCTTTTTCAGGTTAAGGGTTTTTCGAGATTAGGTGCAACTGGGTGCAACCCTTTCTTTTGAAAACTTAAAAGGTAACTTTGTGACTTGTGAGTCATGACGCACTCTTTTGGTGCTATCAGCGGTTTTCGCTTTTTTTATGGTTCAAAACAGCGCATCTCTTTTTATTTTTCAAAATAATTAAAGGTTAAACGTTTAATCTGGGTTGCACCTTTTTTTGAAGTTTGAATAAGATCCGCTCGCATCGGTGCAACCCGGTTGCTCTTTTGCCCGGTTTCACACTGTGCTCGCCGACATAACATCAAAAAAACGGAGACTCGCATGACGCCGTCCAGTGCAACCCCCGCTGCAACCCAGGGGCGTGGTCGCGCCTTGATCGCCAGCCTTACCGGCAGCTCGATCGAGTGGTTCGACTATTTCCTCTACGGCACCGCCGCCGCCTTGGTATTCAATAAGCTGTTTTTCCCCAACTTCGACCCTGTGGTCGGCCTGCTGCTGGCCTACCTGTCGTTCTCGCTGACCTTCTTCGTGCGGCCTATCGGGGGGGTATTGTTCGCCCACATCGGTGACCGCATCGGCCGCAAGAAAACCCTGGTTATCACCCTGTCGTTGATGGGCGGCGCAACCGTGCTGATCGGCTGCTTGCCGACTTACGAGCACATTGGCGTGTGGGCGCCGATCCTGCTCATCTCCCTGCGTGTGATCCAGGGCTTGGGTATCGGTGGTGAATGGGGCGGGGCGCTGCTGCTGGCCTACGAATATGCGCCAGCCAAGCGCAAAGGCCTGTTTGGCAGCGTGCCGCAGGTAGGGGTTACCGTGGGTATGCTGCTGGCGACCATGGCGGTCAGCCTGATGGCCATGTTGCCCGAAGACCAGTTCCTCAGTTGGGGCTGGCGCGTGCCGTTCGTGTTGAGCGCGGGCCTGGTGTTCCTCGGCCTGTGGATTCGCCATGGCCTGGACGAAACCCCCGACTTCAAGAAGGCCAAGGAAACCGGCAACGTCGCCAAGATGCCGCTGGTGGAAACCCTGCGCGACCACTGGCGCGAAGTGTTGATCGCGGCGGGCCTGAAGGTGGTGGAAACCGCGCCGTTCTATATCTTCTCGACCTTCGTGGTCAGCTATGCGGTGACCACCCTGGGCTACGACAAGGTCAGCACCCTCAATGCGGTGATGGTCGGCGCGGCGGTTGCCTCGTTGATGATCCCGCTGATGGGCTGGCTGTCGGACAAGGTAGGCCGCAAGGCTGTCTACATCGCAGGCATCCTGTTGATCGCCGCATTCATCGTGCCGTACTTCAAACTGCTCGATACCCGCACCACCTGGGGCTTGATGCTGGCCACGGTGATCGCCTTCGGTGTGCTCTGGGCGCCGGTCACCGCCGTGCTGGGCACCATGAGTTCGGAAATTTTCTCGACCCGCGTGCGCTATACCGGCATCACCCTGGGCTACCAGTTGGGGGCGGCGCTGGCCGGTGGTACCGCACCATTGATCGCGACCTTCCTGCTCAGCCGCTACGCGGGGAGCTGGCAGCCTGTGGCGCTGTACCTGCTGGGTACCGTGCTGGTTTCGCTGGTGGCCGTCCTGTGCGTGCGCAGCACCCAGCGTGACAATGAAGGACAGGCCGTGCGCGGCGCCGTCAAGTCGTCATGAGTTGAAGTGATCGGGGCCCGCAACGGGCCCCGGTCGGTATCTGCAGTCCACTTCGTAATGCCCGCTCCGTCCAGGTGGCACACGCCTCGCCTGAGGGAGCGTTCGTCCGCAATTCCAGTGCAATAACCATAAAACGCAACACTTGGGAGACGACCGCAATGAAGAAGACGTTACTGGCGATGGCTGTGGGGAGCACCGCGCTGGCAACACAGCCCTGGGCGGCGAACGCCGCAGGGTTCATCGAAGACAGTTCGGCCCGGCTCGATCTGCGCAACTTCTACTACAACCATGATTACCGGGATGTCGACAAGGACAGCGTGCGCGAGTGGGGGCAAGCGTTCGTGCTCAACGTGCAGTCGGGGTTCACCCCAGGCACGGTCGGTTTCGGGGTCGATGCCATCGGTACCCTCGGCGTCAAACTCGACGCGCCAGGGCAGGGCTCGGTGTTTCCTGAAGACACCGATGCCAAGGGGCGCGCCGAGGCCGTGGATGATTTCAGTCGTGGCGGCTTGACCGGCAAGCTGCGCTTCTCCAAGACAGATGCGCGCTACGGCATCCTGCAGCCCAAGTTGCCGATCCTGACCAGCAACGATGCACGTTTGTTGCCGCAGCTGTTCGAGGGCGGTGTCATCACGTCCAACGAGATCGATGGCGTGACGCTGACAGCTGGGCAGATCGAGCATGTGGTGGGGCGAATGTCGAGCAATTTCACCGGAATGGCGGTGGCTGGCGGCCTTGAGCAGAGCAACAAGTTCCTGTTTGCCGGCGGTGATTACAAGGGCATCAAGGACCTGACCCTGCAGTACTACTACGCCAACCTCGAGGACTACTACAAACAGCACTTCGTTGGCGCGCTGCACACCTTGCCTATTGCCCCGGGCCAGGTGTTGAAGACCGACCTTCGCTACTTCCGCACCGGCTCCGACGGTGCCAATGCCCAAGGCAAGGCGGGATACCGCACATCGGGTTACACCAAGGGCAACGACGGTGAGATCGACAACGATACCTGGAGCGCGATGTTCACCTATGGCCTGGGTGGCCATGCCTTCAGCCTGGGCTACCAGGAGGTGTCCGATGGCAGCAATTTCGTCCAGCTCAACCAAGGCAGCCTGCCTGGCGAAGGTGCGGGAGGAACCTCGCTGTACCTGATTACCGATCGTCTCACGGCCAGCTTCAACTATGCCGGTGAGCGCACACTGCTTGGGCAGTACACCTATGACTTCGCAGCGGCCGGTGTGCCAGGGTTGAACCTTAACCTTGCGTACCTCAAGGGCGACCAGATCAAGACCGCAGGTGGCGCCGACCGCAAGGAGTGGGAGCGTGACCTGGTGCTCGGCTACGTGATTCAGTCCGGCCCCTTGAAGAACGTGGGGGTGGCCTGGCGCAACTCCATGCTGCGCAGTGAGGTGGGTGGGGATGCTGACCATAACCGGCTGACCATCAGCTACTCGGTGCCGATCTGGTAACCGTGCACGGGTAATGCCGAGGTGGTGAACCGGGGCAGGTGGGCGTGGGTCGACAGCAATATCGGGTAGCTGGTTTCCGATGCTGTCGTGGCTGATTTGACGCTGCCTGCCCTGGCCGGTATAAACCGCCTCTTATTGAATTGTCAGGCCTTTCCCATGAGTTTCAGCCCTCTCATCCGCCAACTGATCGACGCCCTGCGAATCTTGCCCGGTGTCGGCCAGAAAACTGCCCAGCGCATGGCCCTGCAACTGCTTGAGCGTGACCGTAGCGGTGGTACACGCCTGGCCCAGGCTCTGAGCCAGGCCATGGAGGGTGTTGGGCATTGCCGTCAGTGCCGCACGCTGACCGAGCAGGAGTTGTGCCCGCAGTGCGCCGACCCGCGTCGTGACGACACCCAGCTGTGTGTGGTGGAAGGGCCGATGGATGTGTACGCCGTGGAACAAACGGGTTATCGCGGCCGTTACTTCGTGCTCAAGGGGCATCTGTCGCCGCTTGACGGCCTCGGGCCTGAGGCGATCGGTGTGCCGCAGTTGATGGCGCGGATCGAAGAACAGAGCACATTCACTGAAGTGATCCTGGCGACCAACCCGACGGTGGAAGGGGAGGCGACTGCGCATTACATCGCGCAGCTGTTGACCGAGAAAGGCCTGGTGGCGTCGCGCATCGCCCACGGGGTACCGCTGGGCGGGGAGCTGGAGTTGGTGGATGGCGGGACACTGGCGCACGCTTTTGCGGGGCGCAAGCCGATTTCGTTGTGATTTGGCACGGGCTTGGCCCGTGTTCGCGCCGGTCCGGCGCCCCGGTAAACCCGCTCCCACAGGTGCTGCGCTGATAAGCAAGGTTGCGCGGAATCTGTGGGAGCGGGTTTACCCGCGAATGGGCCGCAAAGCGGCCCGAAACACGACTCAGTATTCGCTCAGCGAAAACTCGGTCAGGCAGAAAGTCGGCACCCCAGCCGCCTGCAACTTGCGCGAACCGTCCAGTTCCGGCAGGTCGATGATCGCCGCCGCCTCGAACACCTGGGCACCGGTACGGCGCACCAGATTGGCGGCTGCCAGCAAGGTGCCGCCGGTGGCAATCAGGTCATCGAAGATCAGCACCGAATCGCCTTCGCACAGGCTGTCGGCGTGCACTTCCAGGAAGGCTTCGCCGTACTCGGTCTGGTAACCCTCCGACAGCACGTCGGCCGGCAGCTTGCCCTGCTTGCGGAACAGGATCAGCGGTTTGTTCAGCTGGTGGGCGATGATCGAGCCGATCAGAAAGCCCCGCGCATCCATGGCGCCGATATGGCTGAACTCAGCCTCGACATAGCGCTCGATGAACTGGTCGGCGACATAGCGCAGCCCGCGTGGCGACTGGAACAGCGGGGTAATGTCGCGGAAGATCACGCCCGGCTTGGGGAAGTCCACTACCGGGCGGATCAGGGCTTTGAGGTCGAAGGCGTCGCTGTGCATTGTTGCAGGTATCCTGGGAAAACGAATGCGCAAGTATACCTCGTTCGCCGAAGCCTCAGGCCTCCATTGCGCCACCGGCCAGCGCGCAGAGCTGGATCGGGTCGAGGATGTGCACTTCCTTGCCCTCGGCGCGAATCAGGCCGTTCTGCTGGAAGCGGGTGAACACCCGCGACACGGTTTCCACCGCCAGGCCCAGGTAGTTGCCGATTTCGTTGCGCGACATGCTCAGGCGGAACTGGTTGGCCGAGTAACCGCGGGCGCGGAAGCGGGCGGACAGGTTGACCAGGAAGGTGGCGATGCGCTCATCGGCGGTTTTCTTCGACAGCAGCAGCATCATCTGCTGGTCGTCGCGGATTTCGCGGCTCATCACCCGCATCAGCTGGCGGCGTAGCTGCGGTAGCTGCACCGAAAGCTCGTCGAGGCGCTCGAACGGGATTTCACAGACCGAGGTGGTTTCCTGGGCCTGGGCCGACACCGGGTATGCCTCGGTGTCCATGCCCGACAGGCCAACCAGCTCGCTCGGAAGATGGAACCCGGTGATCTGCTCTTCGCCGCTGTCGCTCAGGCTGAAGGTTTTCAGGGCGCCGGAGCGTACCGCGTAGACCGAACCGAAATTGTCACCCTGTCGGAACAGGAATTCGCCTTTCTTCAACGGTCGCCCACGCTTGACGATCTCATCCAGTGCATCCATGTCTTCCAGGTTGAGCGAAAGAGGCAGGCACAGAGGGGCCAGGCTGCAATCCTTGCAATGGGCCTGGCTGTGTGGGCGCAGTTTGACTGGCTCGGACATTTGAATCGATCCTTGTGGGAAACACACATAAGCCGTAAGGGTAACCCACGGCATAGGTTGTAGGCCAGTGTGCGCAGTTTTGGTGCGAACTGGCGAAGCCTCAGCAGGGTGTGCCTTGGCTTGCGACCTGCCCATAGTGTGCCTGGCAAGGTAGGTTGTCCATGCGGTTATTCGACTCGTCTGGTTCAGATTACCCGTGAAAAGCGCTGGTGGTTGTGCATGGCCAAATAGGCATCGAACACCATGCACACCGAGCGCGCCAGCAGACGGCCCGCTGGCAGGATGCGGATGCCTTTGTCGTCAAGGCGGATCAAGCCGTCCCGTTGAAGGGTCAGCAGCTGTGGCCAGAGGTCGTTGAAGTAGCCACGAAAATCGATGGTGTAGGCCTGTTCGATGGGCTCGAAGTCGAGTTCGAAGTGGCAGATCAGCTGCTGGATCACCGCCCGCCGCACGCGGTCGTCGTGGTTGCACAAAAGGCCGCGCTGGGTGGCCAGCTGGGCATTGGAGAGGGCGTCCTGGTAGGTGTTGAGGTCGCTGCTGTTCTGGCAGTACAGGTCGCCGATCTGGCTGATGGCCGAAACCCCCAGGCCAATCAGGTCGCAGTGGCCGTGGGTGGTGTAACCCTGGAAGTTGCGCTGCAGGGTGCCTTCTTCCTGGGCGATGGCCAGCTCGTCGTCGGGCAGGGCGAAGTGGTCCATGCCGATGTAGCGGTAGCCGGCGTCTGTGAGCTGGTCGATGGTGGCGTGGAGCATTTCCAGTTTCGCCGCGGGGCTCGGCAGGTCGTTGCTGTCGATGCGCCGTTGCGGCATGAAGCGCTCGGGCAGGTGGGCGTAGTTGAACACCGAAAGGCGGTCGGGTTGCAGGCGAATCACTTCTTCGACGGTGCGGGCGAAACCTTCCGGGGTTTGCTTGGGCAGGCCGTAGATCAGGTCCAGGTTCACCGAGCGGTACTGCAGGGTGCGGGCTGCCTCGATCAGGGTGCGGGTCTGCTCCAGGCTCTGCAGGCGGTTGACCGCTCGTTGCACGGCTGGGGCCAGGTCCTGCACGCCGAGGCTGACGCGGTTGAAGCCCAGCTCGCGGAGCAGGCCCATGGTCGACCAGTCGGCCTCGCGCGGGTCGATCTCGATGCCGTAGTCGCCCGAGTCGTCGTCCAGCAGGTTGAAGTGCTGGCGCAGGGTGGCCATCAGCTGGCGCAGTTCCACATGGCTGAGGAAGGTCGGCGTGCCGCCACCGAAATGCAGCTGTTCAACACGTTGTTTAGGGTCCAGGTGGCAAGCGATCAGCTGAATTTCCTGCTCCAGGCGCTGCAAGTAGGGTGCGGCGCGACCGCGGTCCTTGGTGATGACTTTGTTGCAGGCGCAGTAGTAGCAGATGTTGGCGCAGAACGGCACATGCACGTACAGCGACAGTGGGCGCACGGCTCGGCGGCTCTCGCGCAGGGCATGGAGCAGGTCGAACGAGCCCACTTCGCTGTGCAGTTGCACCGCGGTCGGGTAGGAGGTGTAGCGTGGTCCGGCCAGGTCGTAGCGGCGGATCAGGTCGGAATCCCAACGTAGGTCGTCGAGCATGTGGGCGGTCCCCGGAAAGAGCTGCAGTGTCCGGAGTCTAGGGTCGTCTGTAGGAAACTGTGTTGATTTGTATCAAGGGCAATGGGGGCCGCTGCGCAGCCCCCTTTCAGTGCCCCATCAACCAATGCTGGTGCGGCCCAGGCAAGGTCCAGATGCCAAACAGGATTACCAGCACACCCCCTGCCATGCGCACGCTACGCCGCCGCAGCACTGCGTTCACACGCTCCGCCGCCAAACCCGTGGCCAGCAGCACCGGCCAGGTTCCCAGCCCGAATGCCAGCATCAACGCCGCGCTATAGCCGGCATTGCCCTGGCTGGCCGACCACAGCAGGGTGCTATACACCAAGCCGCACGGCAACCAGCCCCACAGCGCTCCCAGCAACAGTGCGCGTGGCACGCTGGAGACGGGCATCAGGCGCGAGGCGGCCGGCTGAATGTGCCGCCACAGGCCACGCCCCAGTGCTTCGATACGGGTCAGCCCACTCCACCAGCCAGCCAGATACAACCCCATCGCGATCAGCAGCAGCGCGGCCACCACACGCAGCGCCTGGGCGGCAGGGCTGCTGGCCACGGCCCAGCCGGCCAGGCCCAGCAGCAGGCCGGCGCAGGCATAGCTGAGGATGCGCCCGACGTTGTAGGCCAGCAGCAAGCGCAGGCGACGGCCACGTTGTTCGGGAGGGATGGCCAGGGTCAGGGCGCCCATCAGGCCGCCGCACATGCCCAGGCAGTGGCCACCGCCGAGCAGGCCAAGTACCAGTGCCGAGCCCAGCAGGGGAAACAATTCAGGCACGAGGTGGCGGTTCCTTGTCTTCGGCTTGGGCTTCGTCGCCCTTCACGGCGGCTTGATGGCGCGGGTCCTGGTCGTCGAACAGGATGCTGTGGGCAGGGCTTTCGAGGTCGTCGTACTGGCCGCTGTCCACCGCCCAGAAGAAGATGTACACCGCCACGCCAACAAGCAGCAGGGCGGCCGGGATCATGACATAGAGGGCTGGCATGGCGGGCTCCTGGTCAGGCCGTGGCGGGTTGCGGGTGGCTGCTGGCGGTCGGCAAGCCGGGCAGCCGGGTCAGGCGCAGGGCATTGAGGACCACGATCAGCGAGCTGACCGACATGCCGATGGCCGCCCACACCGGGGTAATCCAGCCGAGCGCGGCGAACGGCAACATGAGGCCATTATACAGGGTCGCCCAGAGCAGGTTCTCGAGGATGTTGCGGCGGGTGCGGCGGGCCAGGTCGAAGGCTTGTACCAATGCCTGCAAGCGGTTGGACAGCAGCACCGCGTCGGCGCTGGTCTTGGCAAGGTCGGTGGCGCTGCCCATGGCGATGCTGATGTCGGCGGCGGCCAGCACCGGCACGTCGTTGACCCCGTCTCCCAGCATCAGCACCTTGCAGCCTGCGGCCTGCAGCGCCTTGAGGCGGTCTAGCTTGTCGTCCGGGCGCAGGCCGCCGATGGCCTGGTCGATGCCCAACTGCGCGGCGACTTCGGCGACCATTGGCGAGCTGTCGCCCGATAGCAGCAAGGTGCGCCAGCCGCGAGCCTTGCAGGCGGCCAACAGGTCGGCGGCATCCTCGCGCAGGCGGTCGTCCAGGCCAAACCACGCCAGTGGGCCCTGACGATCACCCAGCAGCAGCCATTGGCCGCGGGGCTCTGGCACGCCAGGGACCTCGGCGCCACTCAAGGCGCAGACGAAGGTGGCCTGGCCGATACGCAGACGCTGGCCGTCCACCAGCCCTTCCAGACCAAGCCCCGGCACGCTCTGCACCTCGTCGGCTGACGCGGCGGTACGGCCGAAGGCACGGGCGATGGGGTGTTCCGAGCGGTTTTCGAGGGCGGCCGCCAGGGCCAGGCAGCGGTCGGCGGGCATCGCGCCCAGTGGGCGGATGCTGCGCAGCGCCAGGCGCCCTTCGGTGAGGGTGCCGGTCTTGTCGAAGATGACTGTGTCGATCTGGTTCAGGCCTTCCAGCACGTGGCCGCGGGTCACCAACAGGCCGAGCTTGTGCAGGGTGCCGGTGGCGGCGGTGAGGGCAGTGGGCGTGGCCAGGGACAGGGCGCACGGGCAGGTCGCCACCAGCATGGCCAGGACGATCCAGAACGCCCGGGTCGGGTCCAGGTGCCACCACCACAGACCAATGGCCACGGCTGCGACCAGACTGAACAGCAGGAACCATTGCGAGGCGCGGTCGGCGATTTCCGCCAGGCGCGGCTTTTCCGTCTGGGCGCGTTCCAGCAGGCGCACGATAGCCGACAGCCGCGAATCGTGGCCAAGAGCCTCGACTTCCACGTTCAGCGTGCTTTCCACGTTCAGCGTACCGCCGGTGACGCGCTCGCCCACCCGGCGAGGTTGGGGCAGGTACTCGCCGGTCAGCAGCGACTCATCGACACTGGAGCGGCCCTCGACAATGCGCCCGTCGGCGGGAATCACCGCGCCTGGCAAGACCTGCACGGTCTGGCCGCATTTCAGTTCACCGAGCAGAATGCGCTCGGCGTGGCCATAGGCATCCAAGCGCAGGCAGGAGGCGGGTAGCAAGTTCACCAGCTGCGCGGTGGCCGCCGCCGTACGCTCGCGGGCGCGCCGTTCGAGGTAGCGGCCGGTGAGCAGGAACAGGGCGAACATGCCCACGGTGTCGAAGTACAGCTCGCCGCTGCCGGTGATGGCGGTCCAGATACCGGCGCCAAAGGCCAGGGCGATGGCCAGCGAGACCGAGACGTCCATGGTCAGATGGCGTGTGCGCAAGTCGCGGGCGGCGCCCTTGAAGAACGGGGCGCAGCTGTAGAACACGATGGGGATGGTCAGGAACAACGCCACCCAACGCAGGATGGTGTGCAGTTCGGGCGACAGGTCGATGTTGAATTCCGGCCAGGTGGCCATGGTTGCCATCATCGCCTGGAACCACAACAGCCCGGCCACACCCAGGCGGCGCAGGGCGCTGCGGTTTTCCCGGGCCAGTTGCTCGGCGGCCTGGTCGGGCTGGTAGGGGTGTGCGGCATAACCGATCTGGCGCAGTTCGGCGAGCAGACGTGACAGCGGCAACTGGTGGTCATCCCAGTTGAGCAGCAGGCGGTGGTTGGACAGGTTCAGCCGCGCTTCGGCGACGCCGGGCAGGTTGCGCAGGTGTTTTTCGATCAGCCAGCCGCAGGCGGCGCAGCTGATGCCTTCGACCAGCAGTGTAGTTTCGGCTAGTTCGCCGCTGTGGCGGACGAAGGTCCGTTGCACGTCGGCGCGGTCGTACAGCGCCAGTTCATCCTGCAACTGCCTGGGCAGCGCTTCGGGGTTGGCGCTGGTGTCGCTGCGGTGCTGGTAGTAGTGCTCCAGGCCCCCGGCAACGATGGACTCGGCCACCGCCTGGCAGCCGGGGCAACAGAACTGCCGCGGTTCGCCGAGGACCACAGCGGTGAAGCGGCTGCCGGCGGGGACGGGCAGGGCACAGTGGTAGCAGGGGGTGGGGTGGGTCATGACATCATTGCCTTACACAAAACGGCCGGCCTGAAACGGACCCGCTCTCACAGGAGAGCGGGGGTGCTGCGATTACTGGTGCTCGGCACCTTGCAGCGCCTCATCACCCAGCTGCAAGGTCGTACCATGCTCGACCTTTTCCTCCTCGAACAGCCGCCACACGTGCTCGTCCTGGCTGCCCAGCAGCTCGACGAAGCGCCGCCCATCAACCTTGTCATCCAGTTGGCCGACATAGCGTCCGGCTTCGGCCCGGCTAAGCAGCACCTTGCGGTCCTTGTCCGGCTGGGTGGGCGAAATCAGGTTCAGCTCCAGGCTCTGCGGGTCGCTGTTGCCGGTCAGGCGCACGTCCACTTCGCCGGTCAGCTCGTCCAGGTGCACGCTGGCCTTGAGGTTGAGGGTCTGGGCCAGCAGTTCGCGGTCCAGCGAGCGGTTGATGCCTTTGCCAGCCTCGTAGTAGTTGTCGTTGACCAGGTTGTCCGGGTTGCGCACGGCGATGCTGACCATGGTCAGGCTCAGGCACACCGAGGTGGTGAGGATGCCGATGATGATCCAGGGCCAGAGGTGCTTGTACCAGGGGCTGGCGGCGGTGGCGGCAGGCATTGTGTGGTTCTCTCTCAGCGGATCTGTGGGCCGATGAAGCGGCTCTTGGCTTCAACCTGGCTGTCGCTGTCGTCAGCGCTCTTGAGGATGAAGGTGATTTCGTTGGTGGTCGAGGGCAGTTTCTCGGGCGCGACCGACAGCTGCACCGGCAGGCTGACGATATCGCCAGCGGCCACGCGGATTTCGCGCTGGCCTTCGAGCCTCAGGTCCGGCAGGCCGGCAGCATCGAGCACGTAGACGTGGTCGCGCTGGTCCTTGTTCATCACCTTGAGGCTGTACACGTTCTCGATTCGCCCCTGGGCATTCTCGCGGTACAGCACCCGGTCCTTGCTGACATCGAAACCGACCAGCGAACGGGTGGCGAACGCGGTGGCCAGGGCGCCGATCATGACCAGCAGCACCACGGCATAGCCGATCAGCCGTGGGCGCAGCATGTGGGTCTTCTGGCCGGACAGATTGTGCTCGGTGGTGTAGCTGATCAGGCCTCTGGGGTAGTTCATCTTGTCCATGATGCTGTCGCAGGCGTCGATGCAGGCGGCGCAGCCGATGCACTCGATCTGCAGGCCGTCACGGATGTCGATGCCGGTGGGGCAAACCTGTACGCACATGGTGCAATCGATGCAGTCGCCCAGGCCTTGGGCCTTGTAGTCGGCGTCTTTCTTGCGTGGGCCACGGGTTTCGCCGCGGCGCGGGTCGTACGAAACGATCAGGGTGTCCTTGTCGAACATCACGCTCTGGAAGCGGGCATAGGGGCACATGTACACGCACACCTGCTCACGCAGCCAGCCGGCGTTGCCGTAGGTGGCGAGGGTGAAGAAGCCGACCCAGAAGTAGGCCCAGCCATCGGCTTGCCCTGTGAAGAATTCGATGGCCAGTTCGCGGATCGGCGAGAAGTAGCCGACGAAGGTCATGCCGGTGACGAAGCCGATCAGCAGCCACAGGCTGTGCTTGGCGAACTTGCGCAGGAACTTGTTGCCGCTCATGGGGGCCTTGTCGAGCTTCATGCGCTGGTTGCGGTCGCCTTCGGTGACTTTTTCGCACCACATGAAAATCCACGTCCACACGCTTTGCGGGCAGGTGTAGCCGCACCAGACCCGACCGGCATAAACCGTGACGAAGAACAGGCCGAAGGCGGCGACGATAAGAATGCCGGAAAGCAGGATGAAGTCCTGCGGCCAGATGGTGGCGCCGAAGATGTAGAACTTGCGCTCCGGCAGGTTCCACCACACTGCCTGGTGCCCACCCCAGTTCAGCCACACAGTGCCGAAGTAGAGCAGGAACAGTACTGCGCCGCCGACCATGCGCAGCCTGCGGAACACGCCGGTGAAGGCGCGGGTGTAGATTTTCTCTCGGGAGGCATAGAGGTCGACGGAATCCTTCCCTTTGCTGGCAGGCGGGGTGACGTCATGTACCGGAATTTGCTTGCTCATCATCAAGTCCCACGGCAGTGGAGAAATGCCGCGGCCAGTGCGTGCCGGCCGCAGTCTCGCGCATTCTGCTAGCGCTCTGCGCCCCATGATACGCCGGTGGTGGCACATCGGGGTCGCGCTGCGACACTTAGTCGCGTTGGGTTAATGGTGTGAATCGTGTTATGGCGGGTGTCAATTGATCCAGGTCATCAAGTGCTTGAATTCACTGGCCTCATCGCCGGCAAGCCGGCTCCCACAAAAGCACCGCTTATCTTTGTGGGAGCCGGCTTGCCGGCGATGAGGCCAGTGCAGGCTATAAGCCTTACTCAGCCTTCTCAGGCTCCTGCTGCTGATGCGACAGGCTGTACACATAAGCCGCCAGCAAATGCACCTTGTCGTTACCTTGCAGCTGTTCCTGGGCCGGCATCTGACCCTGGCGACCATAGCGAATGGTCTGCTGCAGCTGGGCAAAGCTCGAACCGTAGATGAACGCTTGCGGGTGAGTCAGGTTAGGCGCACCCATGGCCGGCGTACCTTTGCCCTCTGGCCCGTGGCAGGCCACGCAGTTGGCGGCGAAGATCTTCTGGCCGTTCTCGGCATCGGCCTTGACGCCTTCCGGCAGGCTGCGGCCATCGAGCTTGCTGACCACGAACGCGGCCACATCCGCCACGCCCTGCTCGCCGATCACCTCGGCCCAGGCCGGCATCACGCCATGGCGACCGCCCATGATGGTGGTCTTGATGGTGTCCGGCTCGCCGCCCCAGCGCCAGTCGTTGTCGGTGAGGTTAGGGAAGCCGTACGCGCCACGGGCGTCGGAGCCGTGGCACACCGAACAGTTGGAGGCGAACAGTCGCGCACCCATCTTCAGGGCCTGAGGGTCCTTGGCCACCTCGGTGATGGGCATGGCGGCGAACTTGGCGAAGATCGGCCCGAAGCGGGCATCGGCCTTGGCCATTTCCTTTTCCCACTCGTGCACGCCGGTCCAGCCTGGCTGGCCATTGGCGAACTCGGACTTCTTGTCGTTATCCAGGTACGAATAACCCGGCAACACGCCTTTCCAGTTGCCCAGGCCGGGGTAGAGCACCAGGTAACCAAGGGCGAAGATGATGGTGCCGACGAACAGCCAGAACCACCATTTCGGCAGCGGGTTGTCGTATTCCTCGATGCCATCGAAGGCATGTCCGACGATTTCGTCGGTGACCTCTTCGCGCTGGCCCTTGCGGGTCGACAGCAACAGCCAGGTCAGCGAGAAGATGGTGCCCAGGGTCAGGACGGTGACGTACAGACTCCAGAAGGTTGTCATTGTTGTTTGCTCCCAGAAGCTTTGTCTTGCGCTTGTTCGACGTGCCGGCTGGCCTCTGGATCATCCGCGAACGGCAACAGCGTCGCCTCGTCGAATTCCCGCTTGCGCCGTGGGTTGAACACCCACAGCGCCAGGCCCACGAAGGCCACCATCACCACGACGGTGCCCAGGCCGCGAATCATCCCGATATCCATCAGCGTCACCGTTTGCTCTTGATGATGGTGCCAAGGCCTTGCAGGTACGCGACGATGGCGTCCATCTCGGTCTTGCCCTTGACCGCGTCGCGGGCACCGGCGATGTCGGCGTCGGTGTACGGAACGCCGAGGGTGCGCAGCACTTCCATCTTCTTCGCGGTGTCCTTGCCGTCGAGCTTGTTTTCCACCAGCCACGGGTAGGACGGCATCTTCGACTCAGGCACCACGTTGCGCGGGTTGTACAGGTGCGCGCGGTGCCAGTCGTCCGAGTAGCGGCCGCCGACGCGGGCCAGGTCCGGGCCGGTACGCTTGGAACCCCACAGGAACGGGTGGTCCCAGACGCTTTCGCCGGCCACCGAGTAGTGGCCGTAGCGCTCGGTCTCGGCGCGGAACGGGCGAATCATCTGCGAGTGGCAACCGACGCAGCCTTCGCGGATGTAGATGTCGCGGCCTTCAAGCTCCAGCGCGGTGCGCGGCTTCATGCCTTCAACGGGTTTGTTGGTGACGTCCTGGAAGAACAGCGGGACGATCTGGGTGAGGCCACCGACACTCACGGCGATGACCATGAAGAAGGCCAGCAGGCCTATGTTCTTCTCGACTGCTTCATGCTTCATCAGTGCGCTCCCACGACGACGATCTTGGCGGCTTCTTCAGCCTGCGCCGGGTTGGCGGCGCGTACGGTGCGCAGCACGTTGTAAGCCATCAGCAGCATGCCGGAGGCGAAGAACGCACCGCCCAGTGCACGGACGATGTAGCCCGGGTGACTGGCTTGCAGGGCTTCGACGAACGAGTAGGTGAGCGTGCCGTCATCGTTGATTGCGCGCCACATCAGGCCCTGGGTGATGCCGTTGACCCACATCGAGGCGATGTACAGCACGGTGCCGATGGTGGCCAGCCAGAAGTGCGCGTTGATCAGGCCGACGCTGTGCATCTGCTCGCGGCCGTAGAGTTTGGGGATCATGTGGTAGACCGCGCCGATGGAGATCATCGCCACCCAGCCAAGCGCGCCGGCGTGGACGTGGCCGATGGTCCAGTCGGTGTAGTGCGACAGCGAGTTCACGGTCTTGATGGCCATCATCGGGCCTTCGAAGGTGGACATGCCGTAGAACGCCAGCGAGACGACCAGGAAGCGCAGGATCGGGTCGGTGCGCAGTTTGTGCCAGGCGCCGGAGAGGGTCATCATGCCGTTGATCATGCCGCCCCAGCTCGGTGCCAGCAGGATGATCGACATCACCATGCCCAGCGACTGAGCCCAGTCGGGCAGGGCGGTATAGTGCAGGTGGTGCGGGCCGGCCCAGATGTACAGGGTGATCAGCGCCCAGAAGTGCACGATCGACAGGCGATACGAATAGATCGGCCGCTCGGCCTGCTTGGGCACGAAGTAGTACATCATCCCCAGGAAACCGGTGGTGAGGAAGAAGCCCACGGCGTTGTGGCCGTACCACCACTGGATCATCGCATCGGTGGCGCCGGAATAGGCCGAGTACGACTTGAACAGGCTGACCGGCAGGGACATGTGGTTGACGATGTGCAGCATCGCGGTGACCACGATGAAGGCGCCGTAGAACCAGTTACCGACATAGATGTGCTTGGTCTTGCGCTTGACGATGGTGCCGAAGAACACCAACCCGTAAGTGACCCAGACGATGGCCAGCAGGATCGCGATCGGCCATTCCAGCTCGGCGTATTCCTTGGTGGTGGTGTAGCCCATCGGCAAGGTGACCAGCGCACCGAGGATCACCGCCTGCCAACCCCAGAAGGTGAAGGCGGCCATGCCGTCGGAGATCAGCCGCGTCTGGCAGGTTCGCTGCACGACGTAGTAGCTGGTGGCGAACAGTGCACAGCCGCCGAAGGCGAAAATCACCAGGTTGGTGTGCAGGGGACGCAGGCGGCCGAAGCTCGTCCAGGGTAGGTCGAGGTTGAGTTGTGGCCATACCAGCTGCGAGGCGATGTACACCCCAAGCCCCATGCCAAGGATCCCCCAGACCACCGTCATGATGGCGAACTGGCGGACGACCTTATAGTTATAAGCAGTCGGACTGATTGCTGTGCTCATTGCTAAGGTTCCACGGTTTTGGTGTTCTTGTTGGTTGAAAAATCGGCGCCAGTATCGATAACCACCTGGGTTATGGCAACGCAAGGATCCTTGCGCCGACCCGTGTCCAAACCCGTCCACCGATGTCCCGCGGTGTTGGGGTTCGAACGATTGTACACAAATAAATATTTGTAATGTGTACCGTTTTTCGCTTTTTTCTGATCGATCGGTCAAGCTTTTTTTGCTGGCGGCGTCAGGCCGTGCGCCGCGTCTGTCTCGCTGGATTGGCAGCGAGGGCTACTGAGGCAACAAGCTTAGTTCTGATCGGAGGGGGTGCAAGGGAGGGGGCTTTGGTGCGCGTTGGGGTGGGGAGGTGGATGTCTTGGGATTTGCGGTGGGGCGTAGATCGAGCGCCGCCCGCGCGGCGCATCGCGAGCAAGGCTCGCTCCTACGTTTGTTTCGGGCCAATAACGCCTGTAGCCGCGCGCGACCGCCTTGTGGGTACGACTCGATATCAAGCCATGCGCCAAGGCGTTCGCGCGCGAATCCCACAGGAATAATTGGCCCGAAACAAACGTAGGAGCGAGCCTTGCTCGCGATGCGCCGCGCGGGCGGCGCTCGGTCTCACAGGCGCAAGATATCTCCCGACATACTCACTTGGCACTCACCGTTTCGACACTTTCGCCCTGCGACAGGCTATACACATAAGCCGCCAGCAGGTGCACCTTGTCATTGCCCTGGATCTCGGCTTGCGCCGGCATCTGGCCCTGACGACCATAGCGGATGGTCTGCTGCAGCTGGGCGAAGCTCGACCCGTAGATGAACGCCTGCGGGTGGTTCAGGTTCGGTGCGCCCATGGCGGGCGTGCCGTTGCCTTCAGGCCCGTGGCAGGCCACGCAGTTGGCGGCGAAGATTTCCTTGCCTTTGGCCGCGTCCGCCTTCACGCCTTCCGGCAGGCTGCGGCCGTCGAGGTTGGTCAGCACGTAGGCTGCCACATCCGCCACGCCCTGCTCGCCAATCACTTCGGCCCAGGCCGGCATCACGCCGTGACGACCGTTCATGATCGAGGCTTTGATGGTCTCCGGCTCGCCGCCCCAGCGCCAGTCCTTGTCGGTCAGGTTGGGGAAACCATACGCGCCCTTGGCGTCCGAGCCGTGGCACACCGAGCAGTTGGAGGCGAACAGGCGGCCACCCATTTTCAGGGCCTGTGGGTCCTTGGCCACTTCCTCCACCGGCATTGCGGCGAACTTGGCGAAGATCGGGCCGAACTTGGCGTCGGCCTTTTCCATTTCCTTCTGCCATTCGTTGGCGCCGGTCCAGCCATTCTCGTAACCGGGCAGGATGCCTTTCCAGTTGCCCAGGCCCGGGTACAGGATCAGGTAACCGACGCCAAAGGCCAGGGTGCCGACGAACAGGTAGAACCACCATTTCGGCAGCGGGTTGTCGTACTCCTCGATGCCGTCGAAGCTGTGGCCCATGGTCTGGTCGGTGGTGTTGTTGCTCTGACCCTTGCGGGTGGCCAGCAACAGCCAGGCCAGGCCAACAAGGCTGCCGAGGGTCAGTACGCTGATGTAGGTACTCCAGAAGGTGGTCATTGCCGTTCATTCCTCATGGCAGGTTCCTGCCCGGCCGGGGGCAGGCGGTCGTCGACGAAGGGCAGCAGGCGCGCTTCGGCGAAATCTCGGTCGCGGCGACGGTTGAACACCCACAGCGAGAGGCCGATGAAGGCGATCATCACCACCAGGGTGCCCAAGCCGCGGATCATGCCGATGTCCAGTTCCATCGCATTCACCTCTTGTTCTTGATGGCGGTGCCCAGCACCTGCAGGTAGGCGACCAGGGCATCCATCTCGGTCTTGCCCTTCACTGCATCGCGGGCACCGGCGATGTCTTCGTCGGTGTACGGCACGCCGAGGGTGCGCAGGGTGCGCATCTTGGTGTCGGTGTGGCTGTTGTCGACCTGCTGGGCGACCAGCCACGGGTACGACGGCATCTTCGACTCAGGTACCACGTTGCGCGGGTTGTACAGGTGCGCACGGTGCCAGTCGTCCGAGTAGCGCCCGCCGACCCGGGCCAGGTCCGGGCCGGTACGCTTGGAACCCCACAGGAACGGGTGGTCCCAGACGCTCTCGCCGGCCACCGAGTAGTGGCCGTAGCGCTCGGTCTCGGCGCGGAACGGGCGAATCATCTGCGAGTGGCAACCGACGCAGCCTTCACGGATGTAGATATCGCGGCCTTCCAGTTGCAACGCGGTGTAGGGCTTCATGCCTTCGACCGGCTTGTTGGTGACGTCCTGGAAGAACAGCGGGACGATCTGGGTCAGGCCGCCGATGCTGACGGCGAACACCATCAGCAGGGCCAGCAGGCCGACGTTTTTCTCGATGACTTCATGTTTCATCAGGCAGGTCTCCTCAGGCCAGCTGGGCGTTGGCAGGGGTGGCTTCAGCAGCCGGCGCGCGCACGGTGCGCCAGGTGTTCCAGGCCATCAGGAACATGCCACTGAGGAAGATCGCGCCACCGACGAAGCGCACGATGAAACCTGGGTGGCTGGCCACCAGGGTTTCGACGAACGAGTAGGTGAGCGTGCCGTCGCTGTTCACCGCACGCCACATCAGGCCTTGGGCGATGCCGTTGACCCACATCGAGGCGATGTACAGCACGGTGCCGATGGTGGCCAGCCAGAAGTGCGCGTTGATCAGGCCGATGCTGTGCATCTGCTCTTTACCGAACACTTTCGGAATGGTGTGGTACAGCGCGCCGATGGAGATCATCGCCACCCAGCCGAGGGCGCCGGCATGCACGTGGCCGATGGTCCAGTCGGTGTAGTGCGACAAGGCGTTGACCGTCTTGATGGCCATCATCGGGCCTTCGAAGGTGGACATGCCGTAGAACGCCAGCGACACCACCAGGAAGCGCAGGATCGGGTCGCTGCGCAGTTTGTGCCAGGCGCCGGAGAGGGTCATCATGCCGTTGATCATGCCGCCCCAGCTCGGCGCCAGCAGGATCAGCGACATCACCATGCCCAGCGACTGAGCCCAGTCGGGCAGGGCGGTGTAGTGCAGGTGGTGCGGGCCGGCCCAGATGTACAGGGTGATCAGCGCCCAGAAGTGGACGATGGACAGGCGGTAGGAATACACCGGCCGTTCAGCCTGCTTGGGCACGTAGTAGTACATCATCCCCAGGAAGCCTGCGGTCAGGAAGAAGCCCACCGCGTTGTGGCCATACCACCACTGCACCATGGCATCGGTGGCACCGGCATACACCGAATACGACTTGGTCAGGCTGACCGGCAGCTCCAGGTTGTTGACGACGTGCAGCAATGCCACGGTGAGGATGAAGGCGCCGAAGAACCAGTTACCCACGTAGATGTGCTTGGTGGTGCGCTTCATCAGCGTGCCGAAGAACACGATGGCGTAGCAGACCCAGACGATGGTGATCAGGATGTCGATCGGCCATTCCAGCTCGGCGTACTCCTTGGAGCTGGTGTAGCCCAGCGGCAGGGTGATGGCCGCGAGCAGGATCACCAACTGCCAACCCCAGAAGGTGAACGCGGCCAGGCCCGGTGCGAACAGGGTGGTCTGGCAGGTGCGTTGCACCGAATAATAGGAGGTGGCGAACAGCGCGCAGCCGCCGAAAGCGAAGATCACCGCATTGGTATGCAGGGGTCGCAGGCGGCCGAAGCTGGTCCAGGGGAGGTCGAAGTTGAGGGAAGGCCAGGCGAGCTGGGCGGCGATGAAGACGCCGAGCCCCATCCCGACGATTCCCCACACCACCGTCATGATGGCGAATTGGCGGACCACCTTGTAGTTATAGGCGGTACTGCTGGTTGTGTTCATGTATGGGTTCCCATCCACGGTTATTTGGCAGGCTTTACAGCGAGGCAAGCATGATTAATGGGCAAAGTGCCGGTATTGACGGGGATCAATGGGCGAATATCGGAAATGTCCCAGGCTTGCGCTGCGACCCACCGCGCACAGGCCTGGGTGAAGGCCCCGCAGGCTGCCTGATCCTGGCCCACGGCGCGGGTGCGCCCATGGACAGCGCGTTCATGGAGGACATGGCGCAAAGGCTGGCGGCGCTTGGGGTGGGGGTGATTCGCTTCGAGTTTCCCTACATGGCCGAGCGCAGGGTGAGTGGCGGCAAACGGCCGCCCAATCCGCAGAAGGTATTACTGGAATGCTGGCACGAGGTGTACCGGCAGGTGCGACCTTTGGTCACGGGAAAGCTGGCCATTGGCGGCAAGTCCATGGGCGGGCGCATGGCCAGTTTGCTGGCCGATGAGCTCGGTGCCGATGCGCTGGTGTGCCTGGGGTATCCGTTCTACGCCGTGGGCAAGCCGGAAAAGCCGAGGGTCGAGCATCTGGCAGGGCTGCGCACGCCAACGCTGATCGTGCAAGGCGAGCGCGATGCACTGGGTAATCGGGAGGCGGTTCAGGGGTATGCGCTGTCGCCTGCGATCGAGGTGAGCTGGCTGGTGGCGGCGGATCATGACTTGAAGCCACTGAAGGCTTCGGGGTTCAGCCATGAGCAGCATATGCAGGCGGCGGCTGAAAGGGTGGCAGAATTTCTGATGGACTGAGCTGGCTGTCCCGGCCCTTTCGCGGGTAAACCCGCCCCCACAGACTAAACCGGTGGGAGCGGGTTTACCCGCGAAGAGGCCGGGACAGACGAATCAATCAGTCGCGGTACTCGCACAGGTAAGCGGTATCAACCTTGACCTGCAGCTGGAACTTGCTGTCTGCGGCAACATTGAACTTGTCGCCTGCATTGAAGGTTTCCCAGTTGTCGCTGCCCGGCAGCTTGACGGTCAGGGCGCCCGATACCACATGCATGATCTCGCGCTTGGCGGTGCCGAACTCGTATTCGCCCGGTGCCATGACGCCAACGGTGGCCGGACCTTCAGTGCCTTCGAAGGCGATCGACTTGACGGTGCCATCGAAGTACTCGTTGACCTTGAACATAGGGCGACTCCTGAAATGAGGGGGATGAAAAAGGGCTGGCCAGTATGCCCAAGGCCACTGGCGCCGTCATCTGCTTTCAGGTGCCGTGGGCGGGCAGGCTCAAGGGCAGCAGGCGCGCCGTATTGCGAGCATCCTCCAGGGCCCGGTGTTGTTGCCCGCAAAACTGCAGCCCGGCCAGTTGCAGGGCACCGTTCAGCCCGGTTGGGCGCTGCA
The DNA here is from genome assembly GCF_034387475.1 of Pseudomonas sp. Teo4. Classification (NCBI taxonomy): domain Bacteria; kingdom Pseudomonadati; phylum Pseudomonadota; class Gammaproteobacteria; order Pseudomonadales; family Pseudomonadaceae; genus Pseudomonas; species Pseudomonas sp. Teo4. The sequence goes on along the minus strand of NZ_JAXCIL010000001.1, from coordinate 3,045,702 downwards.
AGTGGCGAGCCTTGGCAAAACGCTGCTTGAGGTTGATGTGTGGCAGGGTGCGCAGCAGGCTGTCGACCTTGTGCTGCTGCCATTCCTGCAGCAACTGCTGGCGATCGTAGTCGCCCCAACTGACCCACGCCTGCAACTGGCCTTGATGGTGCCCCAGCCACCGTTCAAAAGCGGCCCACACGTCAGCGAAGCCTGCGGCACTGTCGACGCTGGCCTGGCTGATATGTGTCAGTTCGCGGCAGAACGGTGTCAGCTGGGGACGCCGCCTGGGCTTGACGAAGCGCTGGAAATGGTCGACTTCGCGGCCTTCGCGGGTCACCAGGCTGGCGCCGATTTCAATAACTTCCATCTCTGTGACCGGCCAGCCACCGTCGTCGGTGGTGGCTTCCAGGTCGATCACCAACCAATGGCCCATACTTGGCTCCCTTGCCATACATGCCAGAGCAGCGTAGCCAATGTCCGGCCCCTCGGCATCCCCTGGCAAAATGCCCTCACTTTGGCATAACCAGCGGTTGTGCCTTGCCGGGAAAACGCCTAGTTTAGGCGCATCCAGGTACGAACCGTGATGAGTGTCCGTCTTGACTCCAGCGCCCGGCCTAAAAGTGTTGTGTTCTTTCTTTGCACTCGCCGCGTTGTGGCTGGTAGCGCCTGCCTGGGCTGGCGAGGCCATCGAAGTGAAAATCGGTGCCGCGCATTTTCCTCCCTATACCGTACGGCCTGAGCAGGGCGCGGACACCGGTTTGCTGCCACAACTGGTGGAGGCCCTGAACCGGTTGCAGCAGGACTACCGTTTCGTGTTGGTGCCCACCTCCATCCAGCGGCGTTTCGGCGACTTGCAGCAGGGTCGCACCGACATGGCGATTTTCGAGAACCCGCAATGGGGCTGGCAGCAGATTCCGCATCAGACCGTCGACATGGGCCTTGAGGATGCCGAGGTGTTCGTCGCCAAGAAGCTCGGCAACCGCGACCAACACTACTTCGATGACCTGAGCGGCAAGCGCCTGGCGCTGTTCAATGGTTACCACTATGCATTCGCCAGCTTCAACCCCGACCCAAATTACCTGCGCAAAACCTACAACGCGACGCTGACCTATTCCCACGACAGCAATCTGCTGATGGTTCAGGCTGGCCGCTCCGACATCGCCCTGGTGACTCGCTCCTACCTGAGCGATTTTCTGGTGCGCAACCCGGACAGCCTTGGGCAGTTGATGGCTTCGGAGCGGGTCGACCAGATTTACCATCATTACGCGCTGCTACGCCCCGGTGCCCCGATCAGCGACGAGGCGTTCGCGGCGCTGTTGCGTTACCTGCGCGACACCGGCGAGCTGACGCGCATCTTCCAGCCTTACCGCATCAGCGTCGAAGCGCCCCACGACTAAATTCCTGGAGGGTGGCCACGTTTTCAGGTGTGAGCCTTCCTTTCCTCTACCTGTGAGCCATTACCATGCCGTTCGATGCCGCTTCGCAGCCCCTGTCCCTGCCACGCTGGCGCAGCCTGAGTGCCGACGAGGGTGACTGCTGGCTGAGCCTGACCCTCGAAGGTCGCCCGCTGATCCGGGTGCGCCTGGAGCCGGCTGAATCCCTGCGCGTTCACCTCGAAAGCCTGTGCCCGGAGCGCCCCTACCAGGCCTTGTGGGCGGCGTGCTACTGGTTGCTGTCACGCGACCCGGCGCGCCAGCGCCTGACCTGGCAACTGGCCGAGCCCATGCCCCAGGCACTGGCCAGCGGCCTGCTGCTGAGCACCGAGCAGCCGGGGCAGTACCTGTGCGAGCGCACCCTGTTCTGGCAATTGCCTCAGCCCTGGCTGGGCCAGGCTGCCACTGGGGCCTACCCGCAGCAGATGCAGATCAGCAATGGCAAGCGCCACCCGCGCCGTGCACCGAAACCTCGCGGTGAGGTATACCGTCGTTTCGATGCCCGTCTGGGCAGTTGGGTTTCGCTGCGCACCCTGGAAATCGACCAGGACCTGGAGCGATTCAACCGCTGGCAGAACAACCCGCGGGTGGAGCAGTTCTGGCAGGAGGGCGGTTCGCTCGAGCAGCATCGCGAGTACCTGGCAAAGCTCGACGCCGACCCGCACACCCTGACCCTGATCGGCTGTTTCGATGACCAGCCCTTCGCCTACTTCGAAGCCTATTGGGCGAAAGAAGACCGCATCGCGCCGTTCTACCCGGCGGACGATTACGACCGCGGCGTTCACATGCTGGTGGGTGAAGAGGCGCACCGTGGTCCGCACAAGGTGGCCAGCTGGTTGTCGGCCCTGGTGCACTACTTGTTCCTGGACGACCCGCGCACCCAGCGGGTGGTGGCCGAGCCGCGTGCCGACAACGGCAAGATGATCGGCTACATGCACGACCAGTGCTTCCATTGCGAGAAGGAGTTCGATTTCCCGCACAAGCGTGCGGCACTGATGATTCTGGGGCGGGAGCGGTTCTTCGATCACTGCAAGTTGGTTTGACCGCAATCGCCGACAAGCCGGCTCCCACAGGTATGGCAGTGATCTCAAGATCAGCGCGGTCCATGTGGGAGCCGGCTTGCCGGCGATAAGGCCCTGGATGAAAAAACTCAGGCCTGGCGGCTGGCCGTCTTGCGGCAATGCACCAGGGCATCACGAATCATGAAGTTCACCAGCGTCGGCGACACGCCCAGTTCCTTGGCGATGTCTTTCTGTGGCACGCCATGCAGGCGGTACATCTCGAAGGCATAGCGGGTGCGCTGCGGCAGCTCGTTGAGCGCGTCGGCAATGTGTTCCAAGGTGGCGAGGTTGATGTGCGTGGCTTCCGGCGAAGCGTTCTGGATGACCACATTGAGGCCTTCCTCTTCAGTGCCGGAGTACTTGAGCTCCATCGCCTGCTTGCGGTAATGGTCGATGGCCAGGTTGCGCACGATCTGGAACAGATAGCTGAGCTGGGCTTTGAACGACGAGGTGATCTGCGGTGCGGCGCTCAGGCGGAAGAATGCATCCTGCACCACGTCTTCGGCGCGCGAACGGCAGCCGGTGATGCGTGCCGCGATCTTCACCAGAATGCTGCGATTGTCGACGAATGCCTGAAGTAATGGTGAATCGCACTTACTTGTGGATAGTTGTTCCGCCATGGAAATCACCTTGTCTCAGAGGGGAGAGGTCGCCTCCAGATTTGGGAAGCTTCCTACGACGTGCGACAAGCTATTCAGAATGATAATGATTGTCAAATACGAAACGTAATTAGTATCTATACTTTTCAGGAATAACTGGCCCGAAACAAATGTAGGAGCGAGCTTGCTCGCGATGCGCCGCGCGGGCGGCGCTCGATCTGCAGAGCGCAGCAACTCTCGAGACTTGCACTTGCAGCCCCTCACCCAACCCCGGCAAACGCTAATTTCTTCCTGCGCCCATCCGTTCCCCTGTGTACATCCGGCCGCCGAGCGCTGCCCGCCCAACGCGTGCGGGGCAGCCGGCCGACTTCACCAGACACTGGCAGGAACACCCCATGACGGACGCCTTCGAACTCCCGCTCACGCTGGTCCAGGCCCTGGCGCAACGCGCCGCGCAGACCCCGGACCGGATCGCCTTGCGCTTTCTGGCCGATGACCCCAGCGAGCAGGCCGTGCTCAGCTATCGGGACCTGGACGCGCGCGCACGCACCATCGCCGCCGCCCTGCAGGCACGCGCCGTATTGGGTGACCGTGCGGTGTTGTTGTTCCCCAGTGGCCCGGATTACGTCGCGGCGTTCTTCGGTTGCCTGTATGCCGGTGTTATCGCCGTCCCGGCGTACCCGCCTGAGTCGTCGCGCCGCCACCATCAGGAACGCCTGCTGTCGATCATCGACGACGCCGAACCACGGCTGCTGCTGACCGTCACGGCGCTGCATGAAAGCCTGCAGGGCCTGGAAGCCCTGGCGGCGGACAACGCCCCAGAACTGTTGGCTGTGGACAGCCTGGACCCGGTACTGGCCAATGCTTGGCGCGAACCTACGCTTCAAGGCGATGACATCGCCTTCCTGCAGTACACCTCCGGCTCCACCGCGCTGCCCAAGGGCGTGCAGGTCAGCCACGGCAATCTGGTGGCCAACGAACAACTGATTCGCCATGGCTTCGGCATCGACGTGAACCCGGACGATGTGATCGTCAGCTGGCTGCCGCTGTACCACGACATGGGCCTGATCGGCGGCCTGCTGCAGCCGATCTTCAGCGGTGTGCCGTGCGTGCTGATGTCGCCCGGCTACTTCCTGGCAAGGCCCGTGCGCTGGTTGCAGGCGATCAGCGAGTACGGCGGCACCATCAGCGGTGGCCCCGACTTCGCCTACCGCCTGTGCAGCGAGCGGGTCAGCGAGGCGGCCCTGGCCGGACTCGACCTGAGCCGCTGGCGCGTGGCTTATTCCGGCTCCGAGCCCATTCGCCATGACAGCCTCGACACCTTCGCCGACAAATTCCGCGCCTGCGGCTTCGACCCGAGCAGCTTCTTCGCCAGCTACGGTCTGGCCGAGGCCACGCTGTTCGTCAGTGGCAGCCGTCGTGGCCAGGGCATCGGTGCCCTGGAACTGGATGCCGAAGCGTTCGCCGCCAACCGCGCCGAGCCAGGCAAGGGCAGCGTGCTGATGAGCTGTGGCTATCCGCAGCCTGGCCACGCCGTGCGCATCGTCGAGCCGCAGCGGCTTGCAGTGCTGGGCGACAACCAGGTGGGCGAAATCTGGGCCGGCGGCCCGAGCATCGCCCTGGGCTATTGGCGCAACCCCGAGGCCAGTGCCCGCACCTTCGTCGAAATGGACGGCCAGACCTGGCTGCGCACCGGTGACCTTGGCTTCATGCGCGATGGCGAAGTGTTCGTCACTGGTCGCCTGAAGGACATGCTCATCGTTCGCGGGCAGAACCTGTACCCGCAGGACCTGGAAAAAACCCTTGAGCGTGAAGTCGAAGTGCTGCGCAAAGGCCGCGTGGCAGTGTTCGCCGTCGACGATCAGGGCGAGGAGGGCATCGGCGTGGCGGTGGAAATCAGCCGCAACGTGCAGAAGGCCATCAAGCCTCAGGAGCTGATCAAGACCCTGCGTCAGGTGATCGCCGACGCTTGCCGCCAGGCACCCGCCGTGGTGTTGCTGCTCAACCCGGGCGCGCTGCCCAAGACCTCCAGCGGCAAACTGCAGCGTTCGGCCTGCCGCCTGCGCATGAACGATGGCAGCCTGGACTGCTACGCACGCTTCCCGGCATCTGCCGAGTCGGCCCAGGCCGCTGCGCCGGCCGATGACCTGCAGGTGCGGATTGCTGCCGTCTGGCGCGAAATACTCAAGATTGAGGCGGTGGCTGCGGACGACCACTTCCTGCTGCTGGGTGGCAACTCCATCGCCGCCACCCAGGTGACTGCACGCCTGGCTGACGACTTGGGCATCGACCTGGGCCTGCGCACCCTGTTCGAAGCACCGACCCTGGCCGACTACAGCGCCGCCGTGGCGCAGGTACTCGCCCAAGGCACCGGCAAAACCGCCATCGGCGCCCTGAGCCGAGGCAAGGCCCTGCCGCAGTCGCTGGCGCAGAACCGCATGTGGCTTCTGTGGCAGCTGGCGCCGCAGTCGGCGGCCTACAACGTTCCCGCTGGCCTGCACCTGCGTGGCGAGCTGGACCAGGCCGCGCTGGAGGCTGCATTCCAGGCGCTGGTGGCACGTCATGAATCACTGCGCACGCTGTTCGGCGAAGAAGACGGCCAGGCCGTGCAGCGCATTCTGCCCGAGCAGCCTTTCAACCTGAGTCACCTGGACCTCGAAGGCCAGTCCCCCGCCGAGGTGGCGGCACGACGCGAAGAGGAAGCTCAGCGGCCCTTCGACCTGGCCTGCGGCCCGCTGCTGCGCGTGACTCTGGTGCGCCTGGATGACGAAGACCACCAGCTGTGGGTGACCCTGCACCACATCATCGCCGACGGCTGGTCGCTGAACATCCTGCTCGATGAGTTCGCCAAGTTGTATGCCGCGCGCTGCCAAGGCCTGGAGGCCAACCTGGCAGCGTTGTCGCTGGGCTATGCCGACTACGGCAGCTGGCAACGGCAGTGGCTGGCGGACGGGGAGGCCGAACGCCAACTGGCCTACTGGAAGAACAAACTGGGCGATGAACTGCCCGTGCTCGACCTGTGCACCGATCATCCGCGTGCCAACCAACGCGACCAACGTGCCGCGCGCTTCAGCCTGAAAGTGCCCGCCAAGCTGGGCGACACCATCAAGGCACTGGCCCGCGAGCAACAGGCGAGCCTGTTCATGGTCCTGCTGGCCGCCTGGCAAGGCCTGCTGCACCGCTACAGCGGCCAAGGCGACTTGCGCGTCGGCGTGCCCAATGCCAACCGCCCACGCCTGGAAACCCAAGGCATGGTCGGCTTCTTCATCAACACCCAGGTGCTGCGTGCGCAGCTCGATGGCCGCCTGCCGTTCCAGCAATTGCTGGCACAGGTGCGCCAGGCCACCCTTGAAGCCCAGGCGAACCAGGACCTGCCGTTCGAACAACTGCTCGAAGCCCTGCCTGAGGCGCGTGAGCAAGGCCTGTTCCAGGTCATGTTCAACCACCAGCAGCGCGACCTGTCGGCCCTGCGCCGCTTGCCCGGCCTGCTGGCCGAAGAACTGCCGTGGCACAGCCGCGAAGCCAAGTTCGACCTGCAGCTGCACAGCGAAGAAGACCACCAGGGCCGCCTGAGCCTGGCCTTCGACTACGCCGCCGAGCTGTTCGAAGCCAGTACAGTGAAGCGTCTGGCTCACCACCTGCTGGCGCTGCTTGAGCAGGTCTGCGCCCAGCCGCAGCTAGCTTTGGGTGAGGTCCAACTGCTGGATGAACCCGCCCGTGCGCAATTGCTGAGCTGGGGCCAGGCACCGGCTCCGACGCCGCAGCGCCTGCTGGTCGAGCAACTCAACGAACAGGCACGGCTGACCCCGCAACGCACCGCGCTGGTGTGGGAGGGCGGCAGCCTCGACTACGCCGAGCTGCACCAGCAAGCCAACCGCCTGGCCCACTACCTGCGTGACAAGGGCGTCGGCCCCGACACCTGCGTTGCCATCGCCGTAGAGCGTTCGCCACAACTGTTGATCGGCCTGTTGGCCATCCTCAAGGCCGGCGGCGCCTACGTGCCGCTGGACGTCGACTACCCGGCCGAACGCCTGGCCTACATGCTCGAAGACTGCAAGGCCGGCCTGCTGCTGAGCCACAGCGGCCTGCTCGACAAACTGCCCCAGGTCGAAGGCGTCAGCGCCATCGCCCTGGACCAGCTGCACCTGGACAGCTGGCCTAGCCAGGCCCCCGGCCTGCACCTGGATGGCGACAACCTCGCCTATGTGATCTACACCTCCGGCTCCACCGGCCAGCCCAAGGGCGTCGGCAACACCCACGCGGCCCTGGCCGAACGCCTGGGCTGGATGCAGGCCACCTACGCACTGAACGACAGCGACGTGCTGATGCAAAAGGCGCCGATCAGCTTCGACGTGTCGGTGTGGGAGTGCTTCTGGCCGCTGGTCACCGGGTGCCAGCTGGTACTCGCAGGGCCAGGCGAGCACCGCGACCCGCAGCGCATCGCGGCGCTGGTACAGCAGCATGGCGTGACCACGCTGCACTTCGTGCCACCGCTGCTGCAAGTGTTCGTGCAAGAGCCGCTAACCGCCAACTGCACCAGCCTGCGCCGGGTGTTCTCCGGTGGCGAAGCGCTGTCGGCGAACCTGCGTGACCGAGTGCTGCAACTGCTGCCGCAGGTTCAGTTGCACAACCGCTATGGCCCAACCGAAACCGCGATCAACGTCACCCACTGGCATTGCCAGGCAACGGATGGCGAGCGCTCGCCCATCGGTCGCCCGCTGGGCAACGTGCTCTGCCGCGTGCTGGACGACGAGCTGGAATTGACGGCCCCCGGCGTGGCAGGCGAGTTGTACCTGGGCGGCGTGGGCTTGGCCCGAGGCTACCTGGGCCGCCCAGGGCTGACCGCCGAGCGCTTCGTGCCCCAGGCCGATGGCAACGGCGAGCGCCTGTACCGCAGTGGCGACCGCGCTCGTTGGCAGGTGCAGGTCGAGGCGCTGGAGTACCTCGGTCGACTCGACCAGCAGGTGAAGGTGCGCGGTTTCCGTGTCGAACCTGAAGAGGTCCAGGCGTGCCTGCTGAGCCAGCCAGGCGTCGACCAGGCCTTGGTGCTGATCCACAAGGATGCCGTCGGCGCGCAATTGGTCGGCTACTACAGTGGTACCGCTCAGCCTGATGGGCTGGCCGCGGCCCTGGCCGAGCAGTTGCCGGCCTACATGGTGCCAGCGCAACTGATCGCGCTGGCGCACATGCCGCTGGGCCCCAGCGGCAAGGTCGATCGCAAGGCCCTGCCAGCACCGGTCTGGCAGCAGCGCGAGCATGTCGAGCCGCAAACACCGTTGCAGCAAGAGGTTGCCGCGATCTGGCGTGAAGTGCTGAACCTGCCGCAAATTGGCTTGCAGGACGACTTCTTCGCCCTCGGCGGCCACTCGCTGCTGGCCACCCAGATCGTCTCCCGCACCCGTCAGGCCTGCGATGTCGAGCTGCCGCTCAAGGTGCTGTTCGAAGCCAGCGAACTGGGCGCGTTCTGCGCCGAGATCGCCCGCATCCGCGAGGCGGGCGAACGCAACCTGCAAGGCGAGATCGCCCGCGTCGACCGCCGTCAGGCCGTGCCGCTGTCGTACTCGCAGCAGCGCATGTGGTTCCTCTGGCAAATGGAACCGGACAGCCCGGCCTACAACGTCGGCGGCATGGCGCGGCTGCGTGGCACCCTGCATGTGGAGGCCTTCGAGCGCGCCTTGCAGGCGTTGATCGTGCGCCACGAAACCCTGCGCACCACCTTCCCCAGCATCGACGGCGTGCCGTACCAGTGCGTGGCCGAACACAGCGGCCTGCAGCTGGACTGGCAGGACTTCAGCGCCTTGCCCGCCGACGCCCGCCAGCAGCGTCTGCAACAACTGGCCGACGATCAGGCGCACCAGCCGTTCGACCTGGAGCGCGGCCCGCTGCTGCGCGCCTGCCTGGCCAAGACCGAGGAACGCGAGCACTTCTTCGTCCTGACCCTGCACCACATCGTCACCGAAGGCTGGGCCATGGACATCTTCGCCCGCGAGCTGGGCGAGCTGTACGAGGCCTTTGTCGACGAGCGTGAATCGCCGCTGGCGCCGCTGCCGGTGCAGTACCTCGACTACAGCGTGTGGCAGCGCCAGTGGCTGGAGGGCGGTGAAGGTGCACGCCAGCTGGCCTACTGGAAGGCCCGCTTGGGTGATGAGCACCCAGTGCTGGCCTTGCCGTCCGATCGCCCGCGCCCGGCGGTACAGAGCCATCGTGGCGAGCTGTACCGTTTCGACCTCGACCCGGCCCTGGTGGCCCGCGTGCATGCCTTCAACAGCCAGCGTGGCCTGACCCTGTTCATGACCATGACCGCCACCCTGGCCGCATTGCTGCACCGCTACAGTGGCCAGCGCGACCTGCGCATCGGTGCGCCGGTGGCCAACCGTATTCGCCCGGAGAGCGAAGGGCTGATCGGCGCCTTCCTCAACACCCAGGTGCTGCGTTGCGAGCTGGACGGGCAAATGACCGCCGCCGCGTTGCTCGACCAGGTGCGCCAGGCCGCCATCGAAGGCCAGTCGCACCAGGACCTGCCGTTCGACCAACTGGTCGAGGCCCTGCAGCCGCCGCGCAGCAGCGCCTACAACCCGCTGTTCCAGGTGATGTGCAACGTCCAGCGCTGGGCCTTCCAGCAAAGCCGCGAGCTGGCCGGCATGCAGGTGGACTACCTGGTCAACGACGCCAGTGCCACCAAGTTCGACCTGTACCTGGAAGTCACCGACCTCGATGGCCGTCTGGGCTGCTGCCTGACCTACAGCCGCGACCTGTTCGACGAGCCGCGCATCGCGCGCATGGCTGAACACTGGCAGCAGCTGCTGGTCGGCCTGCTGGACGACCCGCAGCAACGCCTGTGCGAGCTGCCGATGCTGAGCAACGCCGAACAGCAGGTGCTGGTGGGCCAGTTGCAGGGCGAGCATGACTATGAACTCAACCAGACGATTCATGGCCTGTTCGCCGCCCAGGCCGCCAGCACGCCGCAGGCCCTTGCCCTGACCTTCGCCGGCCAGCACCTGAGCTACGCCGAGCTGGACCAACAGGCCAACCGCCTGGCCCGTGCCCTGCGCGAGCGTGGTGTCGGCCCGCAGGTGCGCGTGGGTCTGGCCCTGGAGCGCTCGCTGGAAATGGTCGTCGGCCTGCTGGCCATTCTCAAGGCCGGTGGCGCCTACGTGCCGCTGGACCCGGAATACCCGCTCGACCGTTTGCACTACATGATCGAGGACAGCCGCATCGGCCTGCTGCTGAGCCAGCGCGCACTGCTGGACGCCCTCGGCGAACTGCCGGATGGCGTGGCCCGCTGGAGCCTTGAAGACGATGCCGCCAGCCTGTCCGCCTACAGTGACGCACCGCTGGACAACCTCAACCTCCCGCAGCATCAGGCTTACCTGATCTACACCTCCGGCTCCACCGGCAAGCCCAAGGGTGTGGTGGTCAGCCATGGTGAAATCGCCATGCACTGCCAGGCGGTGATCGCCGCCTTCGGCATGCGCAGCGACGACTGCGAATTGCACTTCTATTCGATCAACTTCGACGCCGCCAGCGAGCGTCTGCTGGTGCCGTTGCTGTGCGGTGCCCGCGTGGTGCTGCGTGCCCAGGGGCAGTGGGGTGCCGAGGACATCTGCCAACTGGTGCGCGAGCAACAGGTGAGCGTGCTTGGCTTCACCCCGAGCTACGGCAGCCAGCTGGCCCAGTACCTGGCAGGGCAGGGCGAGCAATTGCCGGTGCGCCTGGTCATCACTGGCGGCGAAGCGCTGACCGGCGAGCACCTGCAGCGCATTCGCCAGGCCTTTGCGCCGGAGCAGTTCTTCAACGCCTACGGCCCGACCGAAACGGTGGTGATGCCACTGGCCTGCCTGTCGCCGCAGACGCTGCCTGCCGATGCTGGCAGCGTGCCGATCGGCCGGGTCATCGGTGCCCGTACCGCCTACATCCTCGACGAGGACCTGGCCCTGCTGCCGCAAGGCGGCATTGGCGAGCTGTACGTCGGCGGCGCCGGCCTGGCCCAGGGTTACCATGACCGGCCGGGCCTGAGCGCCGAGCGCTTCGTCGCTGACCCGTTCAGTCACGAGGGCGGCCGCCTGTACCGCACCGGCGACCTGGTGCGCCTGCGGGCCGACGGGCTGGTGGAGTACATCGGACGTGCCGACCAGCAGGTGAAGATCCGTGGCTTCCGTATCGAATTGGGCGAGATCGAAAGCCGCCTGCAAGAGCATGCCGATGTCGACGAAGCCGTGGTCCTGGCCCTCGACCTGCCCGGAGGCAAGCAGCTGGTGGGCTACCTGGTGTGCAAGCAGGCCACGGCAGGCGCCGAGGCCCAGGCTTCGTTGCGCGAAGCGGTCAAGGCCGATGCCCGCCAGCACCTGCCGGACTACATGGTGCCGGCGCACCTGGTGCTGCTCGACAGCCTGCCGCTGATGGGCAACGGCAAGCTCGACCGCCGTGCGCTGCCGCTGCCGGACCTGGAGCAGGCCCAACAGCATTACCTGGCCCCGAGCAACGAGGTCGAGGCGCAGTTGGCGCAAGTCTGGTGCGAGGTGCTCAACGCTTCCCGCGTGGGGGTGCAGGACAACTTCTTCGAGCTGGGCGGCGATTCTATCCTGTCGATCCAGGTGGTCAGCCGCGCGCGTCAGTTGGGCCTGCAGTTCACCCCGCGTGACCTGTTCCAGCACCAGACCATCCAGACCCTGGCCGCCGTGGTCAGCCGGAGTGAAGCCCCAAGCGACATCGAGCAGGGCCTGCGTCAGGGACGCACTGGCCTTACGCCGATCCAGCACTGGTTCTTCGACAGCGAGGTGGCCCAGCCTCAGCACTGGAACCAGGCGGTATTGCTGGAGGCGCGCCAAGCGCTGGACAGCAGTGCACTGGAACGCGCCCTGGCTGAATTGGTCGAGCATCACGACAGCCTGCGTCTGCGCTTCAGCCAGGCCAACGGCCGCTGGCAAGCCGAGTACGCGGCACTTGCCACCCAGCAGTTGCTGTGGACCGCCACAGTCAGCGACTTCGACGATTGCCAGGCGCTGTACACCGACGTGCAGCGCAGCCTCGACCTGCAGCAAGGCCCGCTGCTGCGAGCCCTGCTGGTGAGCGACGGGCAGGGCGCCCAGCGCCTGTTGCTGGCGATCCACCACCTGGTGGTCGACGGCGTTTCCTGGCGTGTGCTGCTTGAAGACCTGCAAGCGCTCTACCGTGGTCAATCGCTTGCCGCCAAGACCCACGCCATGGGCGACTGGGCGGCGCGCTTGGCCAACTATGCCGGCAGCGATTCGTTGCGCGACGAGCTGAACTGGTGGCATGGCCAGCTTGGCAACGTGCGCCATGAACTGCCTTGCGACCACCCACAGGGCGGCAACCTGCACCGGCATGCGCACACGCTGGCCATCGGCCTGGACGTGGAGCAGACCCGTCGCTTGCTGCAGCAGGCCCCGGCGGCCTACCACACCCAGGTCAATGACCTGTTGCTGACCGCACTGGCCCGCACCCTGTGCCGCTGGAGTGGTGACGAAACCGTGTTGGTGCAGCTCGAAGGCCATGGCCGCGATGGGCTGTTCGAGGACATGGACCTGACCCGCAGCGTCGGCTGGTTCACCAACGCCTATCCGCTGAGCCTCACGCCAGCAGTGGGTGAAGACGACAGCTCCCGCGCCGCGTCCATCAAGCGCATCAAGGAGCAACTGCGCCAGGTGCCGCACAAAGGCCAGGGTTACGGCGTGCTGCGCTACCTCGCCGATGACGCGGGGCGCGAGCGGATGGCGGCACTGCCGCAGGCACGCATCACCTTCAACTACCTCGGGCAGTTCGACCAACAATTCGACGCCGCCGCGCTGTTCCAGCCCCTGGATACGCCGGCCGGGTTGGCCCACGACCTCGATGCGCCGCTGCCTAACTGGCTTAGTGTCGATGGCCAGGTGTATGGCGGCGCCCTGCAACTGCGCTGGACCTACAGCACCGAGCGTTATGACGAACAGACCATCGCCCATCTGGCCGAGGCCTATCGCCAGGAGCTGTTGGCCCTGGTCGCCCACTGCCTGGTCGATGGCAACGGCAGCTTCACGCCGTCGGACTTCCCCTTGGCGCATCTGACCCAGGAGCAGATCGACGCCTTGCCGGTGCCTGCCGCCGACATCGAAGACGTCTACCCGCTGACGCCGATGCAGGAAGGCCTGCTGCTGCATACCCTGCTGGAACCAGGTACCGGCATCTACTACATGCAGGACCGTTACCGCATCAACAGCGCGGTCGACCCCGAGCGCTTCGCCCAGGCCTGGCAGGCCGTAGTGGCGCGGCACGAAGCCTTGCGCGCCTCGTTCAGCTGGAACGCGGGCGAGGCGATGCTGCAGATCATCCACAAACCGGGCAAGACGCCGGTGGACTACCAGGACTGGCGCGGCCTCGATGACGCCGCCCAGGAAGCACGCCTGCAGGCCCTGCACAAGCAGGAACGCGAGGCCGGCTTCGAGTTGCTGCGCGAAGCGCCGTTCCACCTGCGCCTGGTGCGTGTCGCCGATGAGCGCTACTGGTTCATGATGAGCAACCACCACATCCTCATCGATGCCTGGTGCCGCTCGCTGCTGATGAACGACTTCTTCGAGCTCTACCAGGCCCTCGGCGAAGGGCGTCAGGCCCAACTGCCGGTGCCGCCGCGCTACCGTGATTACATTGGCTGGCTGCAACGTCAGGACCTGGATGAAGCCCGGGCCTGGTGGCAGTCCAACCTGGCGGGCTTCGAGCGTGCCACCGCCATTCCAAGCGACCGCCCGCTGCGCCACGACCACGCCGGTGACGGCATGGTGGTCGGCGATTGCTACACCCGCCTGGAGGTCAGCGAAGGCGTGCGCCTGCGCGAATTGGCCCAGGCCCACCAGCTCACCGTCAACACCTTCGCCCAGGCGGCCTGGGCGCTGGTGCTGGCGCGCTACAGCGGCGAACGGGACGTGGCCTTTGGCGTGACCGTCGCCGGGCGCCCGGTGAGCATGCCGCAGATGCAGCGCACCGTCGGCCTGTTCATCAACAGTATCGCCCTGCGCGTGCAACTGCCCGAAGCGGGCCAGCGCCGCAGCGTGCGCCAATGGCTGCAAGGGCTGCTCGAACGCAACATGGAGCTGCGCGAGTACGAATACCTGCCGCTGGTGGCGATCCAGGAATGCAGCGAACTGCCCAAGGGCCAGCCGCTGTTCAACAGCCTGTTCGTGTTCGAGAACGCCCCGGTGGAAACCGCCGTGCTCGACCACGCCCAGCACCTGAACGCCAGCTCCGACTCGGGCCGAACCCATACCAACTTCCCGTTGACCGCGGTGTGCTACCCAGGTGATGACCTGGGCCTGCACCTGTCGTTCGACCAGCGTTACTTCGACTACCCGACCGTCGAACGTCTGCTGGCCGAATTCAAGCGCCTGTTGCTGGCATTGGTGGAAGGCTTCGAAGGCGAAGTGAGCGAACTGCCGCTGCTGGGGGCCGACGAGCAACGCTTCCTGCTCGAAGACTGCAACCGCACCGAGCGGGCCTATGCCCTGGAGCAGAGCTATGTCGAGCTGTTCGAGGCGCAGGTCGCCGCCCACCCTGAACGCACCGTCGCCCGTTGCCTGGAGGCCTCGTACGACTATGCCGGCCTGAACCTGGCGGCCAACCGCCTGGGCCATGCCCTGGTGGCAGCCGGTGTGGCCATCGACCAATCGGTGGCCCTGCTGGCCGAACGCAGCCTGCCGCTGCTGGGCATGATCGTCGGCAGCTTCAAGGCCGGTGCCGGTTACCTGCCGCTGGACCCAGGCTTGCCGGCGACCCGCCTGCAGCGCATCGTCGAGCTCAGCCGCACCCCGGTGCTGGTGTGCAGCGCGGCCTGTGCCGAGCAGGCGCGTCAATTGCTGGATGAACTGGGCGGCGTGACGCGGCCGAAGCTGCTGGTCTGGGAAGAGGTGCAGGCCAGCAACATCGCCAGCCACAACCCCGGCCTTTACAGCGGGCCGGACAACCTGGCCTATGTGATCTACACCTCCGGCTCCACGGGCTTGCCGAAAGGGGTGATGGTCGAACAGCGTGGCATGCTCAACAACCAGCTGAGCAAGGTGCCGTACCTGGCGCTGAGCGAGCAGGACGTGATCGCCCAGACCGCTTCGCAGAGCTTCGACATTTCGGTCTGGCAGTTCCTGGCCGCGCCGCTGTTCGGCGCCAAGGTCGAGATCGTGCCGAACGCCATCGCCCACGACCCGCAAGGCTTGCTGGCGCATGTCCAGGCCACCGGCATCACCGTGCTGGAAAGCGTGCCCTCGCTGATCCAAGGCATGCTGGCCAACGACCACCAGGCCCTCGACGGCCTGCGCTGGATGCTGCCCACCGGCGAAGCCATGCCACCGGAACTGGCGGCGCAGTGGCTGCAGCGCTACCCGGCCATCGGCCTGGTCAACGCCTACGGCCCGGCGGAGTGTTCGGACGATGTGGCGTTCTTCCGCGTCGATGTCGACTCCACCCGTGGCAGCTACCTGCCCATCGGCACCCCGACCGACAACAACCGCCTGTACCTGTTCGGCGAAGACCAGGCACTGGTGCCGTTGGGCGCGGTTGGCGAGCTGTGTGTCGCGGGTACCGGTGTGGGCCGTGGTTATGTGAGCGACCCGGTGCGCACGGCACTGGCCTTCATCCCGCACCCGTACGGTGCGCCGGGTGAGCGCTTGTACCGCACCGGCGACCTGGCGCGGCAGCGGCCGGACGGCGTGTTCGAGTATGTCGGGCGCATCGACCATCAGGTGAAGATTCGCGGTTACCGGATCGAGCTGGGCGAAATCGAGGCGCGCCTGCATGAGCAGGCCGAGATTCGCGATGCTGCCGTCGGTGTGCAGGAGGGCGTCAACGGCAAGCACCTGGTCGGCTACCTGGTGGCCCATCAGGGCGTTGTAGCCGACGCCGCGCTGCTGGAACAGGTCAAGCAACGCCTGCGCAGCGAGCTGCCGGAGTACATGGTGCCGTTGCACTGGGGCTGGTTCGACAGCCTGCCACACAACGCCAACGGCAAGCTCGACCGCAAGGCCCTGCCGGCCATCGACATCGGTGGGCAGCACAGCCAGGCTTATGTTGCACCGCGTAATGACCTGGAAGAGACCCTGGCGGGGATCTGGGCCGATGTGCTCAAGGCCGAGCGGGTAGGGGTGCTGGACAACTTCTTCGAGCTGGGCGGGCATTCTTTGCTGGCCACCCAGATCGCCTCGCGGGTGCAGAAGCAGTTGCAGCTGAACGTACCGCTGCGGGCGATGTTCGAGTGCAGCACGGTGGAGGAGTTGGCCGAGTATGTGCGGGGGCTGCAGGACAGTGCGCTGGATGAGGACAAGGTTGACCGGCTCAGTGACCTGATGGCGGAGTTGGAGGGGCTTTGAAGTGAGGAGGGGCGCTTAGCGCCCCTTTTTTGGTTCTCCACGGAATCTTGGGAGTGGCGCTGTGAAGAGCCTGTCTTGGGTTTTGAGGTGATGCGTGGATCGAGCGCCGCCCACGCGGCGCATCGCGAGCAAGGCTCGCTCCTACGTTTGTTTCGGGCCAGTTATGCCTGTGGGATTTGTGCGCGAACGCCTTGGCGTACGACTCGATATCGTGTCGTATAAACAAGGCGGTCGCGCGCGCCTGTCACAGGCGTTACTGGCCGTAAACAAACGTAGGAGCGAGCCTTGCTCGCGATGCGCCGCGCGGGCGGCGCTCGATCTCATAGGCGCCCAAAGGCTAACGGCATGCACTCCCAGGCAACTACCGCTTACCCAGAATCTTCCCCAACATCTCCGGCCGCGGCGCCCCTTGCTGGCTCTGCAGGTTCCCCTGCTCATCCTGATAGAAAATCGCCGGTGTAGCCTGCAACCCCAGCTCTTCCATCAAGGCAAGGTTCTCCTCCAGCTGCTTCTGCACCTTCTCGGGCACTTTCTCCAGCGGCTTGAGCGTACTGCCTTTACCGGCTTTCTCATGCTCGGCCAGTGCCTTGGCCGGGTCCTTCGCAGCCAGCAACGCCGCCGATTTGCCCGGGCTATCCTCGCGAATGATGCCAACCATGATATGGCGCAGTTGCACCTTGCCCGACTCCACCCAAGGCCGTGCCTGCTGCCAGAACATGTTGCAGTACGGGCAGTTCGGGTCGCTGAACAGGTACACCTTGCGCGGTGCATCGGCCTTGCCATCGGCAATCCAGGCGGTCTTTCCCATCTTCGCCCAGATGGCCTTGGTCATCGGGCCGTACACCAGCTTTTCCAGCGGTTCGGCGCTCAGGTCCTTGCCCTGTTCGTCGAACAGGCTGCCGACCAGCACATGCTTGCCGTCCGGGGTCAGGTACAGGGCGATGCCGTTGTTCTGGTATTGGGCGGCATAGCCGCGCAGGCCGTTGGGGGCATCGAAGCTGCCCTTGATCACGGCGCCCTTGGCTTGTATCTGCTGGATCGCCTTGGGCAGCTCTTCGGCCTGCAAGGTCGGGGTGGCCAGCAGGGCCAGGCTCAGGGGCAGCAGTGCAGTCAGTCGCATGTCATTTTCCTTGTGCGGCAGGGGCGGGCTCGGCGGCCCGTTCGAAAGGTTCCAGGGCATGGCGCAGGCTGGCGCGGGACAGCTCGCCCAAGTGGCTGCCGATCAACCGGCCATCGGCGTCATAGAACAGCGTGGTGGGCAGGGCCATGGAGCCGACGCGCTGGGCCAGCAGGCCGGTGCCGTCGAACAGCACGTGGGTCAGGCTCAGGCCGGTGGTGGCGAGGAAGGTGCTGACGTTTTCCGGCGTTTCGCCCTGGTTGACGAAAAGGAAGGTCACATGGGCGTAGTCGCCCTGGGCCTGCTGCAGCACCGGCATCTCACGGCGGCAGGGCGGGCACCAGGTGGCCCAGATATTGATCACCAGCGGTTTGCCACGGTAACTGTGCAGCGCCACCGATTGCCCGCCGGCATTGCGTAGGCTCAAGTCTGGCAACTCGGTGCCCTTGCTGTACAGATGGCTGCCCAGGCTGGCCAAGCCCCAGAACAGCGCGCCGCTGAACAGTGCCCAAGCCAGAGAGCGGCGCAGGCCAGGCTGGCGCCAACCTTGCCACAGGGCGGCCAGTACGATGCCGACCAGGCCGGACCAGAACAGGAAACCGCCGTCGCGGATGTCGATGACCTGTACCCAGTCATCGCGGTACATCGGCCAGTAGGCCAGCACGAAGCCCAGGCGTGCGCAGAGCAAACCGATCAGGAACAGGTTGAACAGTGCCGACTCCGGGCTTTCGCCGCCGCGCCGGGCGACCCACCAGCCGACCAGGCAGGCCACGGCCAGGGCGCTGAGCATCAGCAGATGGTTGAGGG
The DNA here is from genome assembly GCF_034387475.1 of Pseudomonas sp. Teo4. Taxonomy (NCBI): domain Bacteria; kingdom Pseudomonadati; phylum Pseudomonadota; class Gammaproteobacteria; order Pseudomonadales; family Pseudomonadaceae; genus Pseudomonas; species Pseudomonas sp. Teo4. Next base: position 3,027,357 of record NZ_JAXCIL010000001.1, on the reverse strand, counting down.
CCATGGTCAATGGCCCGAGGGTGACGGTCAGCATCAACCTTGGCTCCTGGTCTGGGTCCAGTGTTGCAGGAATGCCGGCGCATCCACCTCACCAGTGATGCGCCGCGCCCGACGTTCCTGCCCTTCGGGGCCGATCCAGATGATGCTGGGCGGGCCGGGTACGAGGTAGCGTTGCAGCAGGTCGCGGCTGGCCGGCGAATCTGCGGTCACGTCCAGGCGCAACAGGTGCACGCCGGCCAGGCTGGCCTGTACATCGCCACGGGCGAACACTTGTTTCTCCATGACCTTGCACGACACGCACCAGTCGGCATAGTAGTCGAGCATCACCCATTGGCCACGGGCCTTGGCGGCGTCCAGCTCGCGTTGCAAGTCTTCGGGGCGGCTGACGGTGGTGAACGCGTCCTCGGCGTGCTGCGACGTGGTGGCGGCGCCACCACCGGCGAATGGCCGTAGCGGTTGCCAAAGATCGTCACCGCCCGCGGCAGCGCCGACCAACAGCAAGCCGCCCCACAGCGCGCCGAGCAGGGGCACTGCCCGTAGTGCAGGCAGGCGCTGCAAGGCCGGCCAGGCGGCCCACGCCAGGGCAATCAGCCAGGCGCCGCTCAGGGCCAGCAACAGGGTCGCGGGCAACAGGCTGCGCACGGTGTACAACGCCATGGCCAGGAACACGAAACCGAACACGCCTTTTACCCGGTTCATCCAGGCGCCGGGGCGCGGCAGGTAGCGGTTGCCCAGGGTCACCAGCAACAGCAGTGGTACGCCCATGCCCAGCCCCAGGGTGAACAGCACTAGCCCGCCTTCGACGACGTCGCCACTCTGGGCGATGTACAACAGCGCCCCGGCCAGCGGAGCGGTCATGCAGGGGCCCAGCAGCAGCCCGGAAAGCGCGCCCAGCAACGCCGCTCCATACAGGTTGCCGCCACGGGTGCTTTGCCCGGCACGGTCAAGGCGGTCGCGCAGGACGGCGGGCAGTTGCAGTTCGAAGGCGCCGAACATCGGCAGGGCCAGGACCACGAACAACCCCGCCAGGCTACCCAGCAGCCAAGGTTGTTGCAGCCATGCCTGCAGGCTGGCGCCCAGCAGCGCGGCGACCACGCCAAGCGCCGCATACACCAGGGCCATGCTCAGTACGTACACCCCCGCCAGCACCCAGCCACGCCGGGCGCTGGCACCGTTGCCCAGCACCAGCCCGGCCAGAATCGGCAGCATTGGCAGCGAGCACGGGGTAAAGGCCAGCAGCAGGCCAAGGCCGAAGAAAGCCAGCAGGCTCCAGGCCAGGCTGCCTTGTTGCAAACCGCTGGCCAGCGCCTGGTCACTGGCCTGGTCGGCGACTGGCGTGGCGCTGCCGCCCAGATCGATGGCTGTGGTTTGCGGTGGGTAGCACAGCCCTGCGTCGGCGCAGCCCTGCCAACCCAGGCGCAGCTCGCCCTTGGCGTTGGCCGGAATCAGCAGTTCAAGCTGGTCGCGGTACACCGCACTGTCGCCAAAGAACTCGTCGTGATGGTTGAGGGCAGGGGGCAGTTGCGGGTGTTGTTCGGTGGGCAGGCCGTCGAACTTCAGACGCTTCTGGTAGAGGTAGTAGCCTTGCTTGATCTGGAAAAACAGGCGCATCTGGCCGTCGGCCTGGCGGTCGTGGGTCAGCACGAAGGCCTGGTTTACCGGCAGGAAGTCGGGTTTGACGTCGAACGGGTTGGCCTGGAGCGGGCCGGCCAGGAGGAATGTCAGGAAGAGCAGGAGGACGCGCATGTCTTCGCCTTGGCAATGCTGGGAGTGAGGCCATGCTGGCCTGGAAGCATTAACACAGGGTTAACCGGGGGTTGTGCGGTTGACTGCGAGGCGGGTAGCGGTTGCCTTTGTTGCGATCCCGCCCCGGTTGCTCGGCAATGACCGGTTTACTCGTCGTCTGAAAACTCATAGGGCAAAAGGTCGGTGAATTGCGAAAGGATGATCAAGTGTTCTACGGCTTTGAGTTTTTCGAGGTGTTTTAGAGTGCCGGACCCTCCGAGCATCAACGCGGGAACGAAGCCATACATCTCGTCACTGGCGAGATCGCCCAGCGCCTCCCTTGCAGGCTTGAACAGATCGTTGAAGTTGATGCTTTCGGTCATTACCCACATAAGCAATGCCTGGATCTTCCCATCCATATCTTCCGCAGATGAACTGTATGCGCCGTCGATGTAGCGAGAGTGGTAGGCGGCAATGGTCAGGAGCGACCCTGTGTGTTCACCCCACAGGTACAGATCGCCGAAGGCGCTGCGGGCGATGAGGTGATAGGTGTCACGGGTTTCAAAGTGGGTACCAGACAGCCAGTGGGCGACCACCTCTTCATATTCCTGCGGGTTGACCATCCAGAAAAGGCCTGAGCCGTAGCCGCGCCAACCGTGCTCCTTCCAGTATGTAATTAATTGGTTGGGAAGCTTTCCTTGGTAGTTTTCAATGATGGGCAGTGGGACTTGTTGTGTCCCGATGGGGTTGTCGAAGGTTTCTTGGAAAATGGAAAAGATTACGTCCATGAGTAGTGCTCCTTTGGGTTTTTAGGGGTTACTGTATTTCGTCAGAAAACTCATAAGGGATGAGGTTCGTCAGTTGTGAAAGAAAAATCAGGTGTTCAATGGCCTTGGTTTTCTGCAAAAACTTAAGAGAGTCAGAGCCTCCCAACATCAAGGCGGGGAAAAATCCGTACATTTCGTCATGGGCCAGTGTGCCAAGACTTTTTAGCGCAGGCTTGAATAAGTCATTAAAATCATTGGATGCGACTTTTCTCGACAAAATGAATCCCTGTAGCTCTGCATCTAATTGTTCCTTGGTAAAGCTGGTTTTGTAGAAAACGAAACGAGAGCTGACACTTGTGATTTCCAACGAAAATCCAGTTCGCTCGCCCCATAAATAGAGGTCTCCAAATGCGCTTCGCGCAATAAGATGGTATGTGTCATGCGTGTTTAATTTAGTGCCTTCTATCCAGGATGAAACCACGGGCTCATATTCTTGCGGGTTTACTGTCCAAAAAATTCCGTCGCCGTAACCCGCCCATCCGTGCTCGGACCAATAATCCAAAAGTTTTGAAGGAAGCTTGCCTTTGTATCTTTCGATAGTGGAGGGAGGCACTTCACGTCGCTCGATGGGAGGGCCGAAATTTTCAAGAAATCTTGCAAAATACTTGTCCATTTCTGTTTCCTTGTGTTAGCACTTTCGAAGTCTTACATTCATGCGGGTTGAGCCTCTGAGGGTAGCAGGTACACTTTCGGCAGCTTTTTTTAAGTCTGGAATTTTTGTTCTCCACTGGGGGCCGATAGTTGAGTTTACCTGGCGGTCCCCGAAGTCTGCTATGATGTCCCTGCCTCCTGCTATGAGGTCCGGGTTGTGCAAGGCTGCTATGAATGACATGCGATTTCTGGCTTTTTCAATTGCGGTTGATTGTGCTTCGAATGGATCCATGCTTTTCCGTAGTTCCTTTTCAATGCTCTCTTGGATAGTCTCTTGATACTTTTGTCTGGCTTTTTTGGCAATCCCTTGATTTCTTTGGGTTGGGTTTTCGATTTTTTCTAAAAATTCCTCAACGGTCATCCAGTTTATTCCGTCCTCTTGACCATTAAGCTGTCGTTTGAACTCACCTATTTTGTATTCTGGTAGTTTTCCAGGTTTGAAACATTCGACATTATGCAACGCCATAGTGCCGAGACTTCCCTTCGAAGGCTCCTTGTCTTTCCCGCCAGGGCGATTCGGTTGCCCTGAATCACGATCACCCAGCCCCCCATTACGCCGCTCCGGCACTTGCAGATCCGGCCGTGTCTTCAACCCCTCCTCATGCTTGAGCATCCATTGCCCCAGCCTTGCCCCCTTGTTACTGGCCGCCATTTCCTGGGCCAGCACCCGTGCATCCCCGCGTCCGCGGGTGAGGTAGGCCACGATCGCCCCCAGCAGCAGTACCACCACCTCCACATGGCCGATGGCGATGTAGTGGGCCGCCTGGGAAATCGCATACGGGGAGTCCTGGCTGAACGCGCTCAGCCCTTCATCGCCGTGTGTCCCCTCCCAGGCGATCTGGATGCCTTGCAGGTAGTACTCGCCAATACGTGGAAGGCCATCGACGAAGAACTCGGCAATCGATGCCAGCCCGAGCATCCCGAGGATCCAGCCACTGACCTTCAGGCCCATGGCCGCGCCTGCGGCCCCCAGCGGTATTGTGCCGGCCCCTGCGCCAAAGACCCCGATACCCGCGCCAATGGCACCACCGGTGAGGGCGCTGCCGGCCACGATCATCGCCATCTGCCGGACGACGACCAGCAGCTCATCGACGATGCTGGCTATATCGAGGTCGGCAAAGCGTTGGCGCAGCATGTGTGCTGCCTGCCACTCGGCCTGGTCGAATGCCTGTCGAACACTGTCGACACGCCTAAGGTTGAGCGCGAGTGAGGGAACTTGCTCGTTCAGGTAAGTGCGGAAATGGGCGCCTCCTTGATAACCCATTTCATCGGTAATACGGGACTCGATTTCATGCCAAGAGGGCACGATGTTCCATATGAACATGAACTGTCTCCCTGACAGTGTGTGCAGGGAGAAATCAGATCATGGATCGTCAGAAGACATTTCCGAGTTACTTGTAGGAAGTTTCTCTTTCGTATTGATGGTTGAAATAGTTTTAATTATTTAGAGGGAAATATTCTGACTTGAAATGTAAACAATGCTGATCAAACGCCTCGACAACCCGCTATCGCCGCCACGTTTCCCAGGGTACATAATCCCCTCTTAATCCCCCTATAGTGCAATGCCAGCCACACCAGTCCGGGAGCACCACCATGCACGTTCTTCTCTGCGAGGACGACGACCTGATCGCCAGCGGCATCTGCGCCGGCCTTACCGCCCAAGGCCTGACCGTGGACCGGGTGGCCAATGCGGCGGGCGCGCGGGCCATGCTCCAGGCTGCGCAGTTCGATGTGATGATCCTCGACCTGGGACTGCCTGACGAAGACGGCCTGAAGCTGCTGCGCCGCCTGCGCCAGCAGGGTGTGGACCTGCCGGTGCTGGTACTCACCGCCCGCGATGCGGTCACCGACCGGGTCGACGGCTTGCAGGCCGGCGCCGACGACTACCTGCTCAAACCCTTCGACCTGCGCGAACTGGCGGCGCGCCTGCATACCTTGCTGCGGCGGGTGGCCGGGCGGGCGGTGAACGTCATCGAGCATGGCCCGCTGCACTATGACCCCAGCAGTTGCGAAGCGACCCTGGCCGGCAAACCGGTGGACCTGTCGCGGCGTGAGCAGGCCTTGCTCCAGGCCCTGCTGCAGAACCCCGGGCGGGTGTTGTCCAGCGAGCAGCTCAAGGATTGTGTGTACGGCTTCAGTGACGAGGTTGAAAGCAACGCCCTGAACGTGCACATCCATCACCTGCGACGCAAGCTCGGCAACGGTATAGTCGAAACCGTGCGCGGCCTGGGTTACCGCCTTGGCCCGGCCCAGGCGCCGGAGGAGGTCGCGCCATGAGCCTGCGCGTGCGCCTGAGCCTGATCCTGGGCAGCGCCTTCATCATCATCTGGGCCTTGGCCGCCGCCTGGATGCTGCGTGACCTGCGTCAGCAGATGATGTTTTCCCTCGACCAGCGCCTGGTGGCCTCGGCGCGCATGGTCGCTGGCCTGGTCGACCAGTTGCCGCAGCCTCTGACCGCCAAGGGCGAAGATGCGCATTTCTCGGCCGACCAGTTCAGCGTGCCGGACGGCATGGCTTGCCAGGTCAGCTCGTTGCGGGGCGAAATCTTGGCCAGCAACCACAAGCACGACGGTGCCATGGACGACGAGCGCAGTGGTTTTCGCAACCAGACCATCGACGGTGCATCGTGGCGCACCTTCACCTACAACCACGGCGATGTACGCATTACCACGGCAGACCGCCACATGGAGCGAGAGGCGCTGAACCAGTCGATTCTGCTGGCGGCTTCGGCGCCGGTGCTGATGGCCTTGCTCGGTAGCCTGGGTTTGCTGTGGATTGGTTTAGGCAAGGGCCTGGAGCCGCTCAACCGCATGCGCGATGCCTTGCGCAGGCGCCGCGCCGACAGCGTCGAGCCGTTGCAGGTGGCGGGCATGCCCAGCGAACTGCAGCCGCTGGTGGAGACCCAGAACCAGCTGTTCCTGCGCATCGCCCAGACGATCGAGCGCGAGCGGCGCCTCACCGACGATGCTGCCCATGAGCTGCGCAGCCCGCTGACCGCCATCAAGACCCACCTGCAGGTCGCGCGGATGACCGACGGCGCGGTGCGCGAGCAGGCGCTGGAGCATGCCGAGCAGGGCGCCGACCGCATGCACCGTACGCTGGAGCAACTGCTGATGCTGGCCCGCGTGGAGGGCAGCCTGTCGTTCGAGGATGGCGTGCAGTGCAGTGCCGAGCAGGTCGCCCGCCAGGCGGTGCAGGATGCCGGTGGCGGTGACAATCGGCGTATCGTCCTGCACCTGCCGGATGAAGCCGCGCAAATCTACCTGGGCATGCCCGCGCCACTGGCCGTGGCGGCACTGCGCAACCTGCTGGACAACGCTTTGCGCCATGGCGGCGAGGCGGCGGTGGAGCTGGATGTGCAGATGGCCGACGGGCAGGTGGGGTTCATGGTCCGCGACCATGGGCCGGGTATTGCCGAGCAGGATCTGGAGCACCTGACCGAGCGCTTCTGGCGCAATGGCAAGAGCGGTGGTTGCGGGTTGGGGTTGGCCATCGTGCAGGCGATTGTTCAGCGTTGCGCCGGTAGCCTCAGGTTCGACAGCCGCAGCGATGGGCTGCGGGTTTTGTTGCAGGTGCCAGCGCGGTCTGGCCATTGATCTTCTTTGCCTGAACTGGCCTATTCGCGGGTAAACCCGCTCCCACAGGTACTCGGCTGTTCTTGAGGGCAGCGCTCAGTCTGTGGGAGCGGGTTTACCCGCGAATAGGCCGGGCCAGCTTCCGAAAAATCCCGCAACAACCGCTAAATCCTCTGCGCACTCAAGCGTTTTTCAAGCGACGACCACCCGCACATTCGCTTGCTTGCGAGGATTTACCGATGTCGACCGCTTCCAGCCTTGCCCAGGTCCTGCCGGCCAGCGCGCCGCAACCCCTGTACGAGTTCGCCGATTCCCCGTTGCTGCAGCGCCAGCAACAGCAGGAATCCAACGCCCGCAGCTACCCGCGACGCCTGCCGCTGGCGCTCAAGCGCGCCCGTGGCATCCATGTCGAGGACATCGAAGGCCGCCAGTTCATCGACTGCCTGGCCGGTGCTGGCACCTTGGCCCTGGGCCACAACCACCCGGTGGTGATCGAAGCGATCCAGCGCGTGCTGGCCGACGAGCTGCCACTGCACACCCTGGACCTGACCACCCCGGTCAAGGACCGTTTCGTCCAGGACCTGTTCGGCGTGTTGCCCGAGGCGCTGCGTCGCGAGGCGAAAGTGCAGTTCTGTGGCCCGACCGGCACCGATGCGGTGGAAGCGGCGCTGAAGCTGGTGCGCACCGCCACCGGGCGCAGCACGGTGCTGGCGTTCCACGGCGCCTACCATGGCATGAGCCAGGGCGCGCTGAGCCTGATGGGTAGCCACGGCCCGAAGCAGCCGTTGGCCGCACTGCTGGGTAATGGCGTGCAGTTCATGCCGTATCCGTACGACTACCGTTGCCCATTCGGGCTGGGTGGCGCGGCGGGTGTGAAGGCCAACCTGCATTACCTGGAAAACCTGCTGCTCGACCCGGAAAGCGGTGTGCCGCTGCCGGCTGCGGTGATCCTGGAAGTGGTGCAAGGCGAGGGCGGGGTGATTCCGGCCGATATCGAGTGGCTCAAGGGCGTACGCCGCATCACCGAGCAGGCCGGCGTGGCGCTGATCGTCGATGAAATCCAGAGCGGTTTCGCCCGCACCGGGCGGATGTTCGCCTTCGAGCACGCCGGCATCGTTCCGGATGTGGTGACGCTGTCCAAGGCCATTGGCGGCAGCCTGCCGCTGGCGGTGGTGGTGTACCGCGACTGGCTCGACACCTGGAAACCAGGCGCCCACGCCGGCACCTTCCGTGGCAACCAGATGGCCATGGCCGCGGGTTCGGCGGTGATCAACTACCTGACCGAGCACCGCCTCGCCGAGCATGCCGAGGCCATGGGGCAGCGCTTGCGCGGTCATCTGCAGCGTCTGCAGCGGGACTACCCGCAGCTGGGCGATATTCGTGGCCGGGGCTTGATGCTGGGTGTGGAACTGGTCGACCCGCAAGGCAAGGTCGATGCGCTGGGCCACCCACCAGCGAACCGCGAGCTGGCGCCGAAGGTGCAGCGCGAGTGCCTCAAGCGTGGCCTGATTCTGGAGTTGGGTGGGCGTCATGGCGCGGTGGTGCGCTTCCTGCCGCCGCTGATCATCAGCGCCGAACAGATCGACGACGTAGCTCAACGGTTTGCCGAGGCGTTGGCTGCGGCTATCTGATAGTGGCCTGGGGCTGCGTAGCAGCCCTGGTTCGCGATCATGCGAGGGCTGCGCCAGCTCCCACAGATATCTCACCCAATCAATGAGATAGCTTTTGTTTGGTGGGAGCTGGCGCAAGCCTGCGATGGGGCGCGTAGCGGCCCCTCTGAGGCAGCTGCGAGCGCTTCGCACTCGATCGCAGGCTGGCGCCAGCTCCCACGGGCTTCAGCAAGCGCTGTGGAGCCTTGCCAGCAATGGGCCTTCAACTACTCGAACGAACGCCCCGCCCGCCAGTAGCCCATCAGCGTCAGGCAGGCACGGTCCAATTGCCGGTCGTTGACCAGGTGCCGACGAATTTGCATCACCGTCGCCGACTCCCCGGCCACCCAGGCATAGAAGTCACCGCGCCGGGCCTGTGCCAACTCCCAAGGCCGACGTTGCTCGATATCGATCTCTTCCAGCGGGCGGGCCTTGCCCGTTGCCTGCGCCTGCGGCAGCTCGGCCAGATGCTCGACGGCATGCAGCATGGCAGCGCCGTGGTCGCTGCCCAGTACATCACGCGGCAGCCAGTGCAGGTGGGTGTCGCGGGGGCATTCCAGGTCCAGGCAGTCTGCCTGCAACGGTACCTCGACGAACGCCTGGACCTGCGGCGGCTGTTTATTCGCGGCCAGTGTTTCGAGGATGCCAGCGATAGCGGGCAGGGCCGTCTCGTCGCCCACCAATAGCACGCGATCCACCCCGGCAGGCGGATTCCATTCGTAACCACCGGGGTCCTTGGGGTAAGCCAGGTTGGGCGCCAGCATCTGCAGGCGATCACCTCTGCGGGCGTGTGTCGCCCAGGCTGAAGCGGGGCCGTTGACGCCGTGCATGACGAAGTCGATATCCACCTGCGCCTGGGCTCGACGCAGGGCGCGGATGGTGTAGGTGCGCATCGGCGGGCGGGCCGCTTCCGGCAGCTGTTTTCGGGCGTCGTTCCAGTGGCTGTCATGGGGCAGCGCCGGCAGGCTGCCGTCCGCAGCAGGGAAGAACAGCTTGACCCGCTGGTCGGGGCCGCTGCACTGCATGCTGTTCACGTCGGGCCCAGTGAACACCAGTCGGCACAGCGAAGGGCTCAGCTCAATCTTGTGCACCAGTTGCAGGTCGAACAGCCGGTAGGCGCTGGGCTTTTGCCCCAGGCCGCCGGCCAGTTTGCGCAAGCCGCGCTGCATGGCGCTGGCGAGGGAGGAGGAGGTGGACATGGTCGGTCCTTTGGCATCGGGTTCACCGATTGGACGAGTGCTGCGCCGGGCAATTTAGCCGCTACCCGGCCCGCGCTGTCGGGCCAACGCTAATTTTTCCGGCCTGGGTTCGTTCTATAGGGACGACCTGTCATCGGGTCATTCGACCCACGCTCCGGATGCCATGAAATGAATGCTGAAGACGCCCTGAAACTCGCTCGCCGGTTCATCGGCCTGCCCGTGGAAAAACGCCAGGTATTCCTGGCGGCGCTGCGCAAGGAAGGGGTGGACTTTTCCCAGTTCCCCATCCCGCGCGATGTAGAGGCCCACGACCGGCAAGCCTTGTCCTACGCCCAGCAGCGGATGTGGTTTCTCTGGCACCTGGACCCGCACAGCGGCGCCTACAACCTGCCGGCCGCGGTACGCCTGAAAGGCGTGCTCAACCGTAAGGCCCTTGAGCAGGCGTTCGCCAGCCTGGTCGAACGCCACGAAACCCTGCGCACGGTATTCCGCCAGATGCCGGACGACAGCCTGTGCCAGGTGCCGTGCGAGCAGGCGCTGACCATTGCCTGGCGCGACCTGGAGGCATTGTCGCCTGAGCAGCGCGAAGCCGAAGTGGCAGCCGAGGCCGAAGCCCAGGCGCAGCAGCCGTTCGACCTGGCTCAAGGCCCGCTGCTGCGGGTGCGCCTGCTGCGGTTGGATGATCAGGAACACGTGTTGCTGTTGACCCTGCACCACATCGTCTCCGATGGCTGGTCGATGAGCGTGCTGATCGATGAGTTCTGCCGTTTCTACGACGCCCACGACCAAGGCCACTCGCCACAGCTGGCGGCGCTGGCGGTGCAGTACAGCGATTACGCGCTGTGGCAGCGTCGCTGGCTGGAGGCGGGCGAGCAGCAGCGTCAGTTGGATTACTGGATGACGCAACTGGGTGACGAGCACCCGGTGCTGGAACTGCCCACCGACCACCCGCGCCCGGTGCAGCCGACCTATCAGGGGCGCCGCCATGAACTGACCCTCGATGCGCAGCTGGTCGAGCAGGTGCGTGCATTGGCACGGCAACAGGGCGTGACCCTGTTCATGCTGCTGTTGGGCGCGTTCAACATTGTCCTGCACCGCTACAGCGGCCAGGGCGACCTGCGCATCGGCGTGCCCATCGCCAACCGCAATCGCAACGAAATCGAGGGCCTGATCGGCTTCTTCGTCAACACCCAGGTGCTGCGTTCGCGCCTCGACGGCATGACCTCGGTAGCCGAGCTGCTGGCCGAGATCAAGGCCGCTTCCATGGGCGCCCAGGACCACCAAGACCTGCCGTTCGAATGCCTGGTGGACGCCCTCAAGCTCGAGCGCAGCCTGAGCTACAACCCGTTGTTCCAGGTGATGTACAACCACCAGCCGGAAGTCGCCGATGTCACCCGCCTGAACGTGGGCCAAGGCCTGGAGCTGGGCGTCATCGAATGGGAAAGCCGCACCACCCAGTTCGACCTCAGCCTCGATACCTACGAGCAAGGCGGTCGCCTGAATGCCGCCTTCACCTATGCCTGCGACCTGTTTGAGGCGCCGACCATCGAGCGCCTTGCAGGCCACTGGCTGCGGGTGTTGCAAGCAATGGTTGCCAACCCAGGCCAACGCATTGGCGAAATCGCCTTGCTGGACGAGCAGCAATACAGCCAGGTGGTCGAGGGCTGGGGCCGCAATGAAGCCCGCTACCCCAACGAACTGACTGTGCATGAGCTGTTCCAGGCCCAGGCGGCGCGTGCGCCGGAAGCGGTCGTGCTGATTTTCGACGGCCAGCAACTGACTTACGGCCAGCTCAATGCACGGGTAAACCGCCTGGCCCGGACCCTGGTCGAGCGTGGCGTGGGTCGCGAAGTGCTGGTGGGCATCGCCCTTGAGCGTGGCCTGGACATGGTGGTCGGCCTGCTGGCGGTGCTCAAGGCTGGCGGCGGCTATGTACCGCTCGACCCTCAATACCCGGCCGACCGCCTGCAATGCATGATCGAGGACAGCGGCAGCCGCCTGATCCTCACCCAGGCCAGCCTGCTGCAACGCCTGCCGCTGCCCGTGGGCGTGCAGACCCTGTGCCTGGACCACGACGAAGCCTGGGCGCACACCGATGCCAGCGACCTGCCCAACCAGGCCCTGGCCGACAACCTGGCCTACGTCATGTTCACCTCTGGCTCCACCGGTCGGCCCAAGGGCGTGGGCATCAGCCACCGCGCGCTGGTGCGCCACGCCCACGTGTCGCTGGGCTTCTTCAATCTGAGCGCCGCCGACCGGGTCCTGCAGTTCGCCACCTTCAACTTCGACGGTTTCGTCGAGCAGCTTTACCCGGCCCTGATCTGCGGTGCCTCGGTGGTGATCCGCGGCAGCGAGATCTGGGACAGCGAAACGCTCTACCGCCAGCTGATCGAGCAACGCATCAGCGTGATGGACCTGACCACCGCTTACTGGCACATGCTGGCCAAGGAGTTTGCCGCGGTCGGCCCGCGTGACTATGGCGTGCTGCGCCAGGTGCATGGCGGCGGCGAAGCGATGCCGCCGGAAGGCCTGCTGGCCTGGCGTCAGGCCGGTTTGGGTCATGTGCGCCTGCTCAACACCTATGGCCCGACCGAAGCGACCGTCACCGCTACCACCCTGGATTGCGACGAGTATGTGCACGGCAAGCGCCCGATTCCACTGACCTTGCCGATCGGTACCGTGCTGCCGGGGCGCAACATTCTGGTGCTGGATGACAACGGCCAGCCGGCGCCGGTGGGCGTGGTCGGCGAGCTGGTGATCGGCGGCGAGCTGTTGGCGCGGGGTTACTTCCAGCGCCCGGGGCTGAGCGCCGAACGATTCATTCCCGACCCTTACAGCGGCGTTGGCGCGCGCCTGTACCGCACCGGCGACCTGGCCCGCTTCAATGCCGAAGGGGTGATCGAATACGCCGGCCGCATCGACCACCAGGTGAAGATCCGAGGTTTCCGCATCGAGCTGGGCGAGATCGAAGCCCGCCTGCTGGAGCGTGAAGAAGTCGCCGATGCCCTGGTGCTGGCGCTGCCGGGCGCCAATGGCCTGCAACTGGTCGGCTATGTGGTGCCGGCCGAACACGGCTTGGTCGACGCAGACCCTGCAACCCAAGCTGCCCTGCGCGAGGCCATCCGCAGCGGTTTGCAAGAGCACCTGCCCGACTACATGGTGCCCGCGCAGTTGCTGCTGCTGGCCCAGTTCCCCCTCAGCCCCAACGGCAAGCTCGACCGCAAGGCCCTGCCACGCCCCGACGCTAGCCAGTTGCAGCACAGCCATGTGGCGCCGCGCACCGCGCTGGAACAGCAGATTGCGGCCATCTGGCAGGATGTGCTCAAGCGCGAACAGGTGGGCGTCACCGACAACTTCTTCGAGTTGGGCGGCGATTCGATCATGTCGATCCAGGTGGTCAGCCGCGCCCGTCAGGCCGGGCTGCTGTTCAGCCCCAAGGACCTGTTCCAGCACCAGACCGTGCAGGGGCTGGCCAGCGTCGCTCGCCAGGGCGATGCAAGCGTGGTGATCGACCAGGGGCCGGTGAAAGGGCCGCTGGGGTTGCTGCCGATTCAGTGCGACTTCTTTGCCCAGCCGATCCCGGCGCGCCATCACTGGAACCAGGCGTTGCTGCTGCAGCCCAAGCAGGCGTTGCAGCCTGAAGCCTTGCGCCAGGCGCTGGCCTTGATCGTCAACCATCACGATGTACTGCGTTCGCGCTTCGTCGAGCAAGCCGGGTGCTGGCAAGCGCAGATTGCCGAGCCGGGCTTGGGCGATGGCGACTTGTTGTGGCTGCGCGATGGCGTGACCCTTGAGCAGCTGAGCGACGTGAACACTCAGGCGCAAGCCAGCCTGAACCTTGCCCAGGGGCCGTTGCTGCGTGCGGTGCTGGCGACCTTGGACGATGGCAGCCAGCGCCTGTTGCTGGCCATTCACCACCTGGTGGTGGACGGGGTGTCGTGGCGTATCCTGTTGGAAGACCTGCAGCAGGCTTACAGCCAATTGCTTCAGGGCCAAGCGGTGCGGCTGCCGGCCAAGACCAGTTCGACCCAGGCCTGGGCCGAGCGCTTGCGTACATTGGCAGAAACCCCGGCCTTGCAAGACGAACTGGGCTACTGGGCCGGCGTACTGCGTGACGCTCCAGTCGACTTGCCGTGCGATCGCCCGCAAGGCAGCCTGCAAAGCCGCCACCGCCAAGTAGTGCGCGGCCGCCTTGATCGCGACACCACCCGCCAGTTGCTGCAGCAGGCACCCGCCGCCTACCGCACCCAGGTCAACGACCTGCTGCTTACCGCCCTGGCCCGCACTCTGGGTGGCTGGACTGGCCATGCCGACGCACTGGTCCAGCTTGAAGGCCATGGCCGCGAAGACCTGTTCGCCGACATCGACCTGAGCCGCAGTGTCGGCTGGTTCACCAGCCTGTTCCCAGTGCGCCTCACCGCCCATGACGACCTGGCCACCAGCCTCAAGGGCATCAAGGAGCAGCTGCGCGCTGTGCCGGCCAAGGGCCTGGGCTTCGGCGTGCTGCGCCACCTTGGCTCGCAGCCGCTGCGCGATGCCCTGGCAGCCTTGGCGCAGCCGCGCGTGACCTTCAACTACCTTGGCCAGTTCGACGCCAGCTTCGACGACGATGCGCTGCTGGTGCCGGCCCGCGAAGGCGCGGGTGCCGAATTGAGCGAAGACGCGCCGCTGGGCAACTGGCTGGAAGTGGAGGGCCAGGTCTACGACGGCGAGCTGGAAATGCGCTGGACCTTCAGCCGCGACCAGTTCGACACCGCCACCATCGACCGCCTGGCCGCCTGCTTCGACGAGCAGCTGCGCGCCGTGGTCGCCCATTGCTGCCAGCCTGGGGTGATGGGTGTGACGCCGTCCGACTTCCCGCTGGCGGGCATCGAGCAGTCGCAGCTGGATGCGCTGGATGTGCCCGCCAACCAGATCGAAGACATCTACCCGCTGTCGCCCATGCAGCAAGGCATGCTGTTCCACAGTCTGCTGGAGCAGGGCAGCGGCGAGTACATCAACCAGCTGTGCGTGGATGTCGACGGCCTGGACGTCGAGCGTTTCCGCGCCGCCTGGCAGGCGGCGATGGACAGCCACGACATCCTGCGCAGCGCCTTCGCCTGGCAGGGCGGTGGCCAGCAGTTGCAGATCATTCACCGCCACTTGCCGTTGGATTTCACCTGCCATGACTGGCGTGGCCGCGCCGACCTGGCCATGGCCCTGCAAGCGCTGGCCGAGCAGGACCGCGCCCGTGGTTTCGAGCTGTCCCGCCCAGGCCTGCTGCGCCTGACCCTGGTGCGCACCGCAGAACATAGCCATCACCTGATGTTCACCAACCACCACATCCTCATGGATGGTTGGAGCAGCTCGCAGTTGCTGGGCGAGGTGATGCAGCGCTACCACGGCCAGGCGCCGGAGCGCCCGCTGGGGCGTTATCGCGACTACATTGAGTGGCTGCAACAGCGCGAGGCCCAAGGCAGCGAGCGCTTCTGGAAAGAGCGCCTTGCGGCCTTTGAGGCGCCGACCTTGTTGACCAAGACAGGCACCGAGCCCGCCAGTGGCAGCGGCCACGAGCTGTTCCACCATGATTTCGACGCGGCCGCCACCCAGCGCCTGAACGCTTTCGCCCGGCAGCAGAAGGTCACCCTCAACACCCTGGTTCAAGCGGCCTGGTTGCTGCTGTTGCAGCGTTACACCGGCCAGGACTGCGTCACCGTCGGCACCACCGTGGCCGGTCGCCCGGCCGATCTGCCCGGCGTGGAAAGCCAGTTGGGGCTGTTCATCAACACCCTGCCGCTGGCCGCCAGCCCGCGCCCGCAACAGACCGTGGCGCAATGGCTGCACAGCTTGCAGGACCTGAGCCTGGCCATGCGTGAGCACGAACACAGCGCGCTGTTCGAAGTGCAAGGCTGGGTCGGCCACAGCGGCGAGGCGCTGTTCGACAACATTCTGGTGTTCGAGAACTTCCCGGTCTCCGAGGCACTGGAGCGTGGCGCGCCGGAAGGCCTGCGTTTTGGCCCGGCCAAGCACAGCGACCTGACCAGTTACCCGCTGACCCTGGGCGTCACCTTGGGTGATCGCCTGGCGCTGCATTACAGCTTCGACCTGGCGCACTTCAGTGCCGAGCGCATTCGCCGCATCAACGGCCACATGGCCCAGCTGCTCAGTGCGCTGGCGCAGGACCCGAAGCGTGCCCTGGGCGAGTTGGACATGCTGGCCGCGCCCGAGCAAGCGCAGGTAGTCGAGCAGTGGAACGACACCTTCGTCGATTACCCGTCGGACACCTGCGTGCACACCCTGATCGCGGCCCAGGCGCAGAAGACCCCGGATGCCGTGGCGCTGGTGTTCGGCGACCGCCAGTTGAGTTACCGCGAACTGGACCAGCAGGCCAACCAGCTGGCTCATCAATTGATCGAGCAGGGCGCCGGCCCGGACGTGCTGGTGGGCATCGCCGCCCAGCGCAGTATCGAGATGGTGTTGGGCCTGCTGGCGGTGCTCAAGGCCGGCGCCGCCTACGTGCCGCTGGACCCCGAGTACCCACGCGAGCGCCTGGCCTACATGTTCGAAGACAGTGCCATCGCGCTGCTGCTGACCCAGACCGACGTGCTGCCTCAGCTGCCGTTGCCTGCGGGCCTGCGCACTTTGTGCCTCGACCAGCAGGGGCACCTGGGCTACCCGCTGACCGCGCCGCAGGTGCAGCCGCAGCCGGAAAACCTGGCCTACGTGATCTACACCTCCGGTTCCACCGGCAAACCGAAAGGTGCCGGCAACCGTCACAAGGCGCTGACCAACCGCCTGTGCTGGATGCAGCAGGCCTATGGCCTCAACGCCACCGATGCAGTGCTGCAGAAAACCCCGTTCAGCTTCGACGTGTCGGTGTGGGAGTTCTTCTGGCCGCTGATGGTCGGCGCCCGCCTGGTGGTCGCAGCACCGGGCGATCACCGCGAGCCGGCGCGGCTGGTGCGGCTGATCGAACAGCAGAACATCACCACGCTGCACTTCGTGCCGTCGATGCTGCAGGTGTTCCTGCAGGACGAAGGCGTGTCGCGCTGCACCAGCCTGTCGCGCATCGTCTGCAGTGGCGAAGCGCTGCAGGTGGATGCCCAGCAGCAGGTGTTCGCCAAGCTGCCGAAGGCCGGGCTTTACAACCTGTATGGACCGACCGAGGCGGCCATCGACGTCACTCATTGGACCTGCCGCGACGAAGGCCTGGACAGCGTGCCGATTGGCCAGCCGATTGCCAACCTGAGCACTTACGTGCTGGCCGACGACCTGTCGCCGCTGCCGGCCGGGCTGGTGGGCGAGTTGTACCTGGGCGGCGAGGGCCTGGCGCGGGGCTACCACCGCCGTCCGGGGCTGACCGCCGAGCGCTTCGTTGCCAGCCCGTTCGGCACCGGCCAGCGCCTGTACCGCACCGGCGACCTGGCGCGCCAGCGTGCCGACGGGGTGATCGAGTACATGGGGCGCATCGACCACCAGGTGAAAATCCGCGGCCTGCGCATCGAACTGGGCGAGATCGAAGCGCGCCTGCTGGAGCAGGAAGAGGTGCGCGAAGCGGCAGTGCTGGCGGTTGGCAGCGGTGCCGACATGCAGTTGGCCGCCTATGTGGTGCCTCATCAACACGATGCCGCGCCACTGGGCCAGGCACTCAAGGCCCGCCTGAGCACGCTGCTACCCGATTACATGGTGCCCACTCACATTGTGCTGCTCGACAGCCTGCCACTGAGTCCCAACGGCAAGCTCGACCGCAAGGCCTTGCCGGCCATCAGCGCAGCAGCGGCGAGCGCGCAGTTCCGCGCCCCGCAAAGCGAGCTGGAGCGCCAGCTGGCGGACATCTGGCAGGACGTACTGGGCCTTGAGCGGGTTGGCCTGGATGACGACTTCTTCGCCCTGGGTGGCCATTCGCTGCAAGCAGTGATGCTGCTGTCGCGCATTCGCGGCGCGTTCGGGGTCGAGCTGCCGGTCAAGGAATTCTACGAACTACGCCAGCTCGGACAGCTGGCGGCACATCTGCAAGGTGATGCCGGTCAGGCGGCCGATGAGCTGGACCTGATCTTCGGCGCGCTCGACGAACTGGAGGAAAGCAATGCCTGAGCACAAGCAGGACCGTACACAGGAACTGGTGGCGCGTCTGCGTAACCTGGATGGCGAACGCCGTCGGCAGCTGTTTGCCAAGCTGGCCCAGGCCGGTGTCAGCGTTGCCCGCCTGCCCATCGTGCCAGCCCTGGAGCAGGGGCCGCAGCCGCTGTCCTACGCCCAGCAGCGCCAGCATTTCCTTTGGCAGCTGGAGCCGACGAGCAGCGCCTACAACATTCCTGCCGTGCTGCGTTTGAAAGGGGCCCTCGACATGGCGGCGCTGCAGGCCGGCCTGGATGACCTGGTGGCTCATCAAGGCAGCTTGCGCACACGCTTCGTCGAGCATCAGGGGCAGGTCTGCCAGCTGCTCGATGATGCGCTGCGCCTGGCGCTGGTGGTTGATGAACTGAGCGCGAACGATGAAGCCGAGCCGGCCATCAAGGCGTACGCCGAGCGCTGCACAGCCCAGCCATTCGACCTGATGCAGGGCCCGCTGGCCCGGGTCAATCTGCTGCGCGTGACGCCCGATGACCATGTGCTGGTGCTGACCTTGCACCATAGCATCGCCGACGGCTGGTCGATCAACGTGCTGATCGAGCAATGGCTGGCCTGCTACGCCAGCCGCCTGCAAGGCCAGGTCGCGCACCTTGCCGAGGCGCCGATCCAGTACGCCGACTATGCCGCCTGGCAGCGCCAGTGGCTGGAGTCGGGGGAGGGGGATCGCCAGCTGGCCTACTGGAAAGGCCAGTTGGGTGAGGCGCCTGAAGTGCTGACCCTGCCCACCGACCGGCCACGCCCGACCCAGGCCAGCCAGCGGGGCGCGGTACTTGACCTGAACCTTGATCCGGCGCTGCTGGAGGCGCTGAAAGCGTTGGCCCAGCGCCAGGATGTCAGCCTGTTCATGCTGTTGCTGGCGTCGTTCCAGGCGCTGCTGCATCGCTACAGCGGGCAGGCCGATATCCATGTTGGCGTGCCGGTGGCCAACCGCAACCGCATGGAGACCGAGCGGCTGATCGGCTTCTTCGTCAACACCCAGGTGATGAAGGCGCGCATCGACGGCCTGCAACCGTTCGAAGCCCTGCTGGCGCAGGTGCGCGAGTCGGCGCAGCAGGCCCAGGCGCACCAGGACTTGCCGTTCGAACAGTTGGTTCAGGCGCTGCACCCTGAGCGCAGCATGAGCCACAGCCCGTTGTTCCAGGTGATGTTCAACCACCAGGTCGCAGGTGCAGGCCAGGGTATGGCCGTGCCGGGTCTGGATGTGCAGCCGGTGCAGCGCGACGAGCGCTCAGCGCAGTTCGACCTGAGCCTGGACACCGTCGAAAGCGCCACGGGCCTGGTGGCGAGCCTGACCTACGCAACCGACCTGTTCGACCGCGCCAGCGCAGAGCGCCTGCTGCGTCACTGGCAGAACCTGCTGCAAGGGGTCGTGGCCAACCCCGTCGAGCGGGTGCAAGCCCTGCCATTGTGCGATGCCGTCGAGTTGCAGCAGTTGGTTCACGGCTACAACGACACCTTCGTCGATTACCCGTCGGACACTTGCGTGCACACCCTGATCGAGGCCCAGGCGCAGAAGACCCCGGATGCCGTGGCGCTGGTGTTCGGCGAACGGCAGCTGAGCTACCGCGAACTGAATGGGCAGGCCAACCAGTTGGCGCATCAGTTGATCGGGCAGGGTGTCGGCCCCGACGTGCTGGTGGGCATTTGCGTCGAGCGCAGTCTCGAGATGGTGGTGAGCCTGTTGGCAGTGCTCAAGGCAGGGGGCGCCTACGTGCCGCTGGATCCTGAATACCCGCGCGAACGCTTGGCCTACATGTTCGAAGACAGCGGTATAGCACTGCTGTTGACCCAGTCGCATCTGCGCGACCAGCTGCCGGTGCCCGGTTCGGTTCGAGCCTTGAATGTGGACGAGCAGGGGCACCTTGCATGCTCCACCGAGGCCACGGGCGTACAACCGCAGCCGGAAAACCTGGCCTATGTGATCTACACCTCGGGTTCCACTGGCAAACCGAAAGGCGCCGGCAACCGCCACAAGGCCCTGACCAACCGCCTGTGCTGGATGCAGCAGGCCTATGGCCTCAGCGCCACGGACGCCGTGCTGCAGAAAACCCCGTTCAGTTTTGACGTGTCGGTGTGGGAGTTCTTCTGGCCGCTGATGGTCGGCGCCCGCCTGGTGGTTGCAGCACCGGGCGATCACCGCGAGCCGGCACGGTTGGTGCGGCTTATCGAACAGCAGAACATCACCACGCTGCACTTCGTGCCGTCGATGCTGCAGGTGTTCCTGCAGGACGAAGGCGTGTCGCGTTGCACCAGCCTGTCGCGCATCGTCTGCAGTGGCGAAGCGCTGCAGGTGGATGCCCAGCAGCAGGTGTTCGCCAAGCTGCCGAATGCCGGGCTGTACAACCTGTATGGCCCGACCGAGGCGGCCATCGACGTCACCCACTGGACCTGCCGCGACGAAGGCCTGGACAGCGTGCCGATCGGCCAGCCCATCGCCAACCTGGGCACCTACGTGCTGGCCGACGACCTGTCGCCGCTGCCGGCCGGGCTGGTGGGCGAGCTGTACCTGGGCGGCGAGGGCCTGGCGCGGGGCTACCATCGCCGCCCAGGGCTGACCGCCGAACGTTTCGTCGCCAGCCCGTTCGGCACCGGCCAGCGCCTGTACCGCACCGGCGACCTGGCGCGCCAGCGTGCCGACGGGGTGATCGAGTACATGGGGCGCATCGACCACCAGGTGAAAATCCGCGGCCTGCGCATCGAACAGGGCGAGATCGAAGCGCGCCTGCTGGAGCAGGAAGAGGTGCGCGAAGCCGCGGTGCTGGCGGTCGGTACCGGTGCCGACATGCAACTGGCCGCCTACGTGGTGGCGCATCAGGCCGATTCGGCTCAGCTGGTCGAACAGCTCAAGGCCCGCCTGCGCACGCTGCTGCCCGACTACATGGTGCCCACGCATATGGTGCTGCTGGCCAGCCTGCCGCTGAGCCCCAACGGCAAGCTCGACCGCAAGGCCTTGCCGACGCCCGACAGCAGCCAGCGTCAGCAGGCCTATGTGGCACCGCAGACCCCGCTGCAAGAGCAGTTGGCGCAGGTCTGGCAAACCCTGCTCAAGCTCGAACAGGTCGGCCTGCACGACAACTTCTTCGACCTCGGCGGCCACTCGCTGCTGGCGACCCAGATGATGATGCAGATTCGCCAGCAGCTGGGGGTCGACGTACCGCTGAAAGCCCTGCTCCAGACCGCCAGCCTGGAGCAGTTCGCCGAGCAGGTGCAGCAGTTGCAAACAGACGTCCAGCCCGTTGAAGACGAGTTGGCTAAATCCTTGGAGGCCCTCAAACGTCTATCAGCACAAGAGCTTGAAAGTCTGATTTCCTAGTTTGGGGGTTGCGCGTGCAAAAGTTGATCGAGTCGGTGGAAGGGCTGTCCTTGACCGAAAGGAAAGCCCTCGCCGTGATGCTTGGGAAGAAAGGGATCAATCTGTTCGGCCTGGCGCCGATATTCAAGCGTGATGCCTCCCAGCCGCTGCTTTTGTCCTATGCGCAGGAACGTCTGTGGTTTCTCTGGCAACTGGACCCTGCCGGTAGTGCCTACAACATGTCGTCGGTACTGCGCCTGCACGGCTCGCTGGACAGCGATGCCCTGCAGGCGGCCTTCGACGAGTTGGTCGCCCGGCACGAGTCGCTGCGCACCCGCTTTGCCGAAGTCGATGGCCAGGCGGTGCAGCTGGTCGATGGCCAAGGCCGGATCCGGGTCGAGCACCAGGCGGTGGCCGACCCGGCACGCCTGGCCGAGCTGATCGAGGCCCATGGGCAACAGCCTTTCGACTTGCGTGAAGGGCCGCTGCTGCGGGTCAAGCTGCTGCGCCTGGATGACCAGCAACACGTGTTGTCGCTGGTGCAGCACCATATCGTTTCCGATGGCTGGTCGATGCGCATCATGATCGACGAGCTGATCAAGCTGTACAGCGCCCGTGTCTCGGGCGCCACGGCGGCGCTGGCGGCATTGCCAGTGCAGTACGCCGATTACGCCCTGTGGCAGCGCAGCTGGATGGATGCCGGCGAGCGCGAGCGCCAGCAGGCGTACTGGAAGCAACAACTGGGTGGCCACCAGCCAGTGCTTGAATTGCCCATCGACTTCCCACGGCCGCAGGCCATGAGCTATCGCGGCGACCGGGTGGACTTCCAGCTTTCACCAGCACTGACCCGTGGTCTCAAGGACCTGGCCCGGCGCGAGGACGTGACGCTCTATACCTTGCTGCTGGCCGCCTTCCAGGCCTTGCTGTACCGCTACAGCGGCCAGGAAGATGTGCGCGTGGGTGTGCCGGTGGCCGGACGCAATCGTCCCGAGGTCGAGGGCCTGATCGGCTTCTTCGTCAACACCCAGGTACTGCGCGCCGTGGTCGATGGCAGCAAACCCTTTACTGCGTTGCTCGCACAAGTGCGCGAGGCCACCTTGCAGGCCCGGGAATATCAGGACCTGCCGTTCGAGCAATTGGTCGAGTTGCTGCAGCCTCAGCGCAGCATGAGCCACAGCCCGTTGTTCCAGGTCATGCACAACCACCGTGGCCAGGAGGTCGGTGAAGCCTCGGTGACCCGCCTGCCGGGCCTTGAGGTGAGCAACTACCAAGCCCGCCAGCACACCGCGCAGTTCGACCTGACCCTGGAAACCGTCGAAACCCCCGACGGCATCGGTGCTTCGCTGGTGTTCGCCAGCGACCTGTTCAGCCGCGCCACGGTAGAGCGCCTCGGCCGTCACTGGCAAAACCTGCTGCAGGGTTTGCTGGCCAACCCCGCCGAACGGGTCGATGCCCTGGCGCTGTTCGACGCCGCCGACTGGCAGCAACTGGTTCACGGCAACAACGCCACGGCCATGGCCGTGCCGGCATTGCCGGTGCACCAGCAGTTCGCCGCCCTGGCGGCGCGCACCCCGGATGCCCCGGCGCTGGCCTTTGCCGAGCAGGTTTTGAGCTACGCCGAACTGAACCTGCGCGCCAACCAATTGGCCCATCGCCTGATTGCCCTGGGTGTTGGCCCTGAAGTGATGGTGGGCCTGTCGGTCGAGCGCGGGGTCGACCTGGTGGTCGGCCTGCTGGCCATCCTCAAGGCGGGCGGCGCCTACATTCCGTTGGACCCGGCCTACCCGCAGGCGCGCCTGGACTACATGATCGAGGCCAGCGGCATGGGCCTGCTGCTGACCCACGCAGCCCTGGCGCCGCGCTTCGAAGGTCGTGGCCCGCAGCTGTTGTGCCTGGACCGCCTGCCGGAAGCCGCGCTGGCACAGGACGACCCGCAGTTGCACTTGCCCGCCGATTCTGCCGCCTATGTGATCTACACCTCCGGCTCCACCGGCAACCCCAAAGGCGTGGTGATCAGCCACCACGCCCTGGCCAACTTCGTCGCCAGCATGGCGCAGCAACCTGGCCTGGACGCCAGCGACCGAATGCTGTCGCTGACCACCTTCTCGTTCGACATCTTCGGCCTGGAGTTGTACGTGCCGTTGACCCGTGGCGCCCAGGTGGTGCTGGCCGGCAAGGACATCGCCCAGGACCCGGCGGCCGCCTTGGCACTGGCGCGGCGCTGGTCGGTGACCGCGTTGCAGGCCACGCCGTCGACCTGGCGCATGCTGCTCGACCATGGCGACACCCAGGCACTGGCAGGCTGCAAGTGCCTGTGCGGCGGCGAGGCGCTGGCGCCAGAGCTGGCCGCGCGCATGCTGCAGGCCATCGGCCCGGTCTGGAACCTCTATGGCCCGACCGAAACCACCATCTGGTCGGCGCGCTACCGTCTGGATGCCGAGCATCCACGGCCACTGCTTGGCCAACCGATTGGCAACACCGCACTGTATGTGGTGGGTGCTGACTTCAGCCCGGTGCCCGAGGGTGTGGCCGGTGAGCTGATGATCGGCGGCCAGGGCCTGGCCCGTGGTTACCTCAACCGCGCCTCGCTGACCGCCGAGCGTTTCCTGCCCAACCCGTTCTCCGACAAGGGCGAGCGGTTGTACCGCACCGGTGACGTGGCGCGGCTGAACGCTGGCGGCGAGTACGAATACATCGGTCGCGCCGACCACCAGGTGAAGATTCGCGGTTTCCGTATCGAACTGGGCGAGATCGAGTCGGCCCTGCTGGGCTGCGAAGCGGTACGCGAGGTGGCTGTGGTCGCTCAGCCAGGTATTGGCGGCGACCAGTTGGTGGGCTATGTCGTGGCGCACGACCCGGCGTTGGCCCAGGCCGACAGCGCCATCCAGCATGCCGTTCGCGAGCAGCTCAAGGGCCGGCTCAAGGCGCAATTGCCGGAGTACATGGTGCCCGCGCAGATGATGTTCGTCGCAGCCATGCCGCTGACCCCCAACGGCAAGCTGGACCGCAAGGCACTGCCCAAGCCGGACGCCAGCCAATGGCAACAGGCCTACGTGGCGCCGCGTACCGTGCTGGAGCAGCAACTGGCCGCCCTCTGGCAAACCTTGCTCAAGCTGGAACGGGTCGGCCTGCACGACAACTTCTTCGACCTGGGCGGGCATTCGCTGCTGGTTACCCAGCTGGTGTCGCGCATTCGTGACGAACTGGGGCGCGAGGCCAGCCTGCGCCAGGTCTTCGAAAACAGCACCCTGCAAGCCCAAGCCGCCATGCTCGAAGCCTTGCAGTCGAGCGGCGGGTCACGTATCACCCGAGCGCCGCGTGAAGGCGTGTTGCCGTTGTCGTACGCACAGGAGCGCTTGTGGTTCCTCTGGCAGATGCAGCCTTACAGCGCCGCCTACAACCTGCCGCGCGCCCTGCGCCTGCGTGGCGTGCTGGACATCCAGGCCCTGCGCGCCAGCTTCGACAACCTGATCGCTCGCCACGAGCCGCTGCGCACCACCTTCGCCCATGACGCCGACGGTGTGCGTCAGGTGGTGCATGCCACGCTGCCGGTGCAGATTCAGGTACACGCCCTGGCCGACGAAAGCACGCCTGTTAGCCGCTTCATCGATGAGCAGGTGCGTCAGCCGTTCGACCTGGTCAACGGCCCGTTGCTGCGTGTAGCCCTGTTGCCGCTGGGGGCGCAGGAGCACCTGCTGGTACTGACCCAGCATCACATCGTCTCTGACGGTTGGTCGATGCAGGTGATGGTCGATGAGCTGGTGCGCAGCTACGCCGCCAAGGTCGAAGGCCGTGATCCAGGCTTTGCCGCCTTGCCGGTCCAGTACGCCGACTACGCCCTGTGGCAGCGCCAGCGCATGGAGGGCGGCGAGCGCGAGCGTCAGTTGCAGTACTGGCGTGAACAACTGGGCGAGCAGCAGCCTGTGCTGCAACTGCCCGGCGACCGTGCGCGCCCGGCCCAGCCCAGCCACCGTGGCGGGCAGCTTGAACTGCAACTGGACGCGCATTTGAGCGACGGCCTGCGCCAGCTCGCCCAGCGTCACCAGGCGACCTTGTTCATGGTGCTGCTCGCCGGTTTCCAGGCGCTGCTGCACCGCTACAGCGGCCAGGACGATATTCGCGTCGGTGTGCCGGTGGCCAACCGCAACCGCCAGGAAACCGAGGGCCTGCTCGGGGTGTTCATCAACACCTTGGTCATGCGTGCCAGTGTCGATGGCCGTCTGCCGTTCGGGCAACTGATCGAGCAGGTGCGCCAGACCACCTTGCAGGCCCAGGACCATCAGGACCTGCCGTTCGAACAGTTGGTCGAAGCCTTGCAGCCTGAGCGCAGCCTGAGCCATACCCCGTTGTTCCAGGTGCTGTTCAACCACCGTGCCCAGGGTGCCCAGGCACAAGGCCCGGTGGTGGCCGGGCTGAATATCGAAACCTTGGCCGCCGACGTTCAAGAGGCCAAGTTCGACCTCAACCTTGAAACCGTCGAAGCCCCCGAGGGTGTGATCGCCACCCTGGTATATGCCGCCGACCAGTTCGACCTGGCCACCGCCCAGCGCCTGCTGGCTGACTGGCAGCGTCTGTTGCAGGCGATGGTGGCCGACGCCGGCCAGCCGCTCGGGGAGCCGCGATTGGGCAGCGAGGCGTCGCGTCAGGCACTGGCTATGTTGTGCCAGGGCGACGTGCGGGCCGACAGCCAGACGTCGCAGGCCTTGCAGCTGTTCGAAGAACAGGCACGAGCTAATCCAGCCAAGGTCGCGCTGGTGTGTGGTGAACAGCACCTCAGCTACGGCGAACTGAACCATCGCGCTGTGGACCTGGCCGTGCACCTGCAAGCCAACGGTATCGGCCCGGAACGTGTGGTGGCGATTGCCGCCGAGCGTTCGGCGCAGTTCGTGGTCGGCCTGCTGGCGGCGTTCAAGGCCGGTGCGGCGTTCCTGCCGCTGGACCTGCGCGCACAACCTGCGCGCACCCGGCAGATGCTCGAAGACAGCCAGGCGAGCCTGCTGCTGGGGCCGGCTGCCTGGCTGATCGAGCACGCCACCTTGCCTGCGGTGCGTGGCCTGGCCTTCGAAGAGCTCGCCCAGTTGCCGCAAGGTGGTTCGCTGAATGCCGTACAGCGCGATACCGAGTTGGCCGCCTATGTGATTTTCACCTCCGGCTCCACAGGCCGGCCAAAAGGCGTGCTGGTCAGCCAGGGCGCGTTGGCCGACTACCTGGCTTCTGCACTGGCGCTGCTGCCATTGGAAGGGGTAGAGCGCATGGCGCTGGCCTCCACCTTGGCCGCCGACCTGGGCTACACCACCCTGTTCGCAGCCCTGTGCAGTGGTCGCAGCCTGCACCTGCTCGACGAGCAACTGGCCATGGACGCCCAGGGCATGGCGCAGTACATGAGCCGCGAGGCGATCGACTTCATCAAGCTGGTGCCATCGCACCTGCAATCGTTGCTCAAGGTGGCCGAGCCGGCCCAGGTGCTGCCGCGTCGTTGCCTGGTGCTGGGTGGCGAAGCCAGCAGCGTCGAACTGCTGGCACAGGTTCAGCAACTGGCGCCGGCGTGCCGGGTGGTCAACCACTATGGCCCGAGCGAAACCACCATCGGTGTGCTGGCCACTGAACTGCCGGCGGCTGCGCAATTGCCGGGCGTGCCCTTGGGGCGCCCGCTGCTCAACGTGCGCCTGCAACTGCTGGACGCCAACCTGCAGGCGGTGGCCGAAGGGGTTCATGGCGAGCTGTACGTGGGCGGGCCGAGCCTGGCCCGAGGCTACCTGGGCCGCCCTGGGCTGACCGCCGAGCGCTTTGTTCCGGACCCGCAAGCCAGCAACGGCGAGCGGCTGTACCGCACGGGCGACCGGGTACGCATCCACCACGGTGCGATTGAAACCCTTGGCCGTATCGATGACCAGGTGAAGATCCGCGGTTACCGGGTCGAGCCCGGTGAAGTCGGTGCCTGCCTGCGCGGCATGGCACTACTGGTCGATGCCGCCGTGGTGGCCCGTGACACCGAGCAGGGCAAGCAGCTGGTGGCCTATGTGGTGGCGCCAGCGGACGCAGGTGTGCTGCGTGAGCAGGTGCAGGCCTACCTGCGCCAGCACCTGCCCGAACACATGATTCCGGCCCACGTGGTGAGCCTTGCAGCCCTGCCGCTGACCGCCAACGGCAAGCTCGACCGCCAGGCCCTGCCTGCCCCGGACCTGGATGCCGCCCGCGTGGCCTACCAGGCACCGCAGACCCCCCTGCAGGAACAGGTCGCGCAGATCTGGCAGGACGTGCTCAAGGTCGAGCGGGTAGGGCTGGGCGACAACTTCTTCGAACTGGGCGGCCATTCGCTGCTGGTCATGGGCGTGCTGTCGCGCCTGCAACTGGAGCTGGGCATCGGCGCTGCACCGCAGCTGATGTTCCAGTTCCCTGTACTCAATGAATTCGTCGATCACCTGGAACCGCCCGCCGGCGTGCTGGATGCGGACCGTTTGAATCGACTGGAAAGTTTGCTGGATGAGGTGGATGAAGCATGATGGACAATAAAGCAGCTGCACTGAAGATCGCCGAGCGCTTCATCCTGCTACCGCTGGAAAAACGCCGGATCTACTTGCAGAAAATGGCTCAGGAAGGCATTTCCCCGGCCAACCTGCCCATCCCCCGCACCCGTGCCCAGTTCGAGCATGTGCCGCTGTCGTTCGCCCAGCAGCGCCAGTGGTTCATCTGGCAGATGGAGCCGCACAGCAGCGCCTATGCCATTCCGCGTGCGTTGCGCCTGCATGGCGCCCTCGACCTGGCGGCGCTCGAAGGCGCCTTCGCCCACCTGATCGCCCGCCACGAGCCGCTGCGCAGCACTTTCCACGAGCACGATGGCCAGGCGGTGCAAGTGATCGCCGAGCCCAGCGCGCCGAACATCGTCGCCGAGCCGCTGGCCTGCTCGGCCGACCCTGAGCAACGCGACCGGCAGATTCGCGCCGCGGTGGAGGAGGAGACCCAGCGCCCATTCGACCTGGGCACCGGCCCGTTGCTGCGGGTCAAGCTGCTGCGCCTGGCCGACGACGACCATGTACTGGTGCTGACCCAGCACCATATCGTCTCCGATGGTTGGTCGATGCAGATCATGGTCGACGAGCTGATCCGCGTGTATGCCGCGCTCAGCACCGGTGGCAGCGTCGACTTGCCGGAGTTGCCGATCCAGTATGCCGACTACGCCATCTGGCAGCGTCACTGGATGGAAGCCGGCGAGCAGGAACGCCAGTTGACCTACTGGCGTGAACAGCTCGGCGCGACCCAGCCCGTGCTGGAACTGCCCACCGATTACCCGCGCCCGGCGGTGCAGAGCATGCAGGGCGCACGCCTGCAGGTGCCGTTCAGCCGCGCGCTCAGCGACCAGCTCTCGGCATTGGCGCAGCAGCAAGGCGCCAGCCTGTTCATGCTGCTGCTGGCGTCGTTCCATACCCTGTTGTACCGCTACAGCGGCCAGCAGGACATCCGCATCGGTGTACCGCTGGCCAACCGTAACCGCGTGGAAACCGAGCGTCTGATCGGCTTCTTCGTCAACACCCAAATCATTAAAGCCGAACTGCATGGCGAGCTGAGCTTCCTCGACCTGCTCGCCCAGGTGCGTGCCACCACCTTGCAAGCCCAGCAGCATCAGGAGCTGCCGTTCGAGCAACTGGTCGAAGCCTTGCAGCCTGAGCGCAGCCTCAGCTACAACCCGCTGTTCCAGGTGATGTACAACCACCAGAGCGCGGGCAAGGGCGCCGGCCAGTCGCTGGGCCAGTTGCCGGGCCTGAGCGTGGAGGGCCTGGATTGGGAGATCCGCAGCGCCCACCTGGACCTGACCCTGGACACCGTCGAAGGCCCCGAAGGGCTGTCGGCCAAGCTGGTCTACGCCACCGACCTGTTCAGCCCGGCCACCGCCCAGCGTCTGGTGGACCACTGGCTCAACCTGCTGCAGGGCATCGCCGCCAACCCAGCACAAACCCTGGGGGCGTTGCCGCTGCTAAGTGACGCCGAACAGCGCACCCTGCTGCTCGATGGCCAGCCGCAGAGCGATGTCCAGGCGCCGCTGGTGCACCAGCGCATTGCCGAACAGGCGCGTCTCACCCCGGATGCCCCGGCGGTGGTGTTTGGCGGGCGGACCCTGACCTTCGCCCAGCTCGACCAACAGGCCAACCGCCTGGCCCATGCCCTGATCGCCCGTGGCGTCGGCCCGGAAACCCGGGTGGCGGTGGCCTTGCCACGCAGCGAAAACCTGATCGTGGCCCTGCTGGCGGTGTTCAAGGCGGGCGGCGCTTACGTGCCGCTGGACAGCCAGTACCCCCGCGACCGCCTGGCCTACCTGATGGGCGATGCCGGCATCGGCCTGCTGCTCACCGACACTAGCCTGCAAGCGCAGCTGCCGGTGCCCGAGCAGGTCGCCGTGCTGCTGCTCGACAGCCTCGACCTGAGTGCCTTGCCGCCCCAGGCGCCCGAGGTGGACATCGACCCGCGCAACCTGGCCTATGTGATCTACACCTCCGGCTCCACCGGCCTGCCCAAGGGCGTGGCGGTCAGCCATGGCCCGCTGGCCATGCACTGCCGCGCCATCGGCGAGCGCTACGAGATGCGTGCCGATGATTGCGAACTGCTGTTCATGTCGTTCGCCTTCGACGGTGCCCAGGAGCGCTGGCTGACCGCGCTGACCCACGGCGCACGCCTGCTGGTGCGCGACGACAGCCTGTGGACCCCGGAACAGACCTACCGGCAGATGCACGAACACGGCGTGACCGTGGCGGCATTCCCGCCGGTGTACCTGCAACAGCTGGCCGAGCATGCCGAGCGCGAGGGCAACCCGCCGGCGGTGCGCGTCTACTGCTTTGGTGGCGACGCGGTGCCCCAGGCCAGTTTCGAACTGGTCAAGCGAGTGTTGCGCCCGCAGTACATCATCAACGGCTACGGCCCCACCGAAACCGTGGTCACGCCGCTGATCTGGAAGGCGGCGGCGAGCGATGTCTGCGCGGCTGCCTACGCCCCGATCGGCACCCGTATCGGCCACCGCCGCACCTGCATTCTCAACCTCGAACTGAACCTGCTGCCGCCGGGCGCCAAGGGCGAGCTGTACCTGGGCGGCGAAGGGCTGGCCCGGGGTTACCTGGACCGGCCTTCGATGACTGCCGAACGCTTCGTGCCCGACCCGTTCGATGGCCAGGGCGGTCGCCTGTACCGTACCGGCGACCTGGTCAGCCAGCGTCAGGACGGCGTGTTCGACTACCTCGGCCGCATCGACAACCAGGTCAAGATCCGTGGTTTCCGTATCGAGCTCGGTGAGGTCGAAGCCCGTCTGCAAGGGTTGGCCGAGGTGGCCGACGCCGTGGTCGCGGCCCAGGACGGCAATACCGGCAAACAGCTGATCGGCTACGTGATCGCCCAGCCGGACACAGCCCGCGAGGGCCTGGCCGAGCGCCTGCGCGGCCAGCTCAAGGCGCTGCTGCCTGACTACATGGTGCCGGCGCATATCCTGTTCCTTGAGCGTTTCCCGGTCACCCCCAACGGCAAGCTCGACCGCAAGGCCTTGCCCAAGCCGGACGCCAGCCTGCTGCAGCAAACCTACGTGGCGCCGCGTACCGAACTGGAGCAGCGCATCGCCGAGATCTGGCAGACCGTGCTCAAGCTTGAACGCGTCGGCCTGAGCGACAACTTCTTCGAGCTGGGCGGCGACTCGATCATCTCCATCCAGGTGGTGAGCCGGGCGCGGCAGATCGGCATTCGCTTCACCCCCAAGGACCTGTTCCTGCACCAGACCGTGGAAGGCCTGGCGACGGTGGCCCAGGTCGATGACGGTATCGCCCAGGTCGACCAAGGGCCGGTGACCGGCCCGATCACGCTGCTGCCGGTGCAGCAGGCATTCTTCGCCGAGCCGATGGCCGAGCGTCACCACTGGAACCAGGCCGTGCTGCTGCAACCGCAGCAGCCACTGGACCCCGCAGCGCTGGGCCAGGCCTTGGATGCGCTGCTCGCGCACCATGACGCGCTGCGCCTGCGCTTCGTCGAGCAAAACGGTGTGTGGAGTGCCAACCATGGCGAACCGGGCCCACGCCCGCAACTGCTGTGGCAGGTCAGCCCGGACTCGCTCGACGCGCTCGATGCCGTGGCCAACCAGGCCCAGGCTAGCCTCGACCTGGCCAGCAGCGAACTGGTGCGTGCGGTGTTGGCCACCTTGCCCGATGGCAGCCAGCGGTTGCTGCTGGCGGTGCACCACCTGGTGGTGGATGGCGTGTCGTGGCGCATCCTGTTCGAGGACCTGCAAAGCGCCTACCAGCAGATCGTCCAGGGCCAGGCAGTACGCCTGCCGGCCAAGACCAGTGCCTACCAGGCCTGGGCCGCCCAGCTTCAGGCACACGCCCACAGCCCACGTTTGCTGCAGGAACTCGAAGGCTGGCAGCAACGCCTGCAGGGCGCCCCTGAGGGCTTGCCGTGCCGCAACCTGTCGGCCAGCCAGGAAAAGCGCCATGCCGTGAGCGTGCACACCGTGCTCGACAAAGGCCTCACCAGCCAACTGCTGCAACGCGCCCCGGCGGCCTACCGGACTCAGGTCAACGACCTGCTGCTGACCGCCCTGGCCCAGGTGCTGTGCGACTGGAGTGGGCATGGCTCGGCGCTGATCCAGCTGGAAGGCCACGGCCGTGAGACGCTGGACGATGCGATCGACCTGACCCGCACCGTCGGTTGGTTCACCAGCGTGTTCCCGGTGCACCTGACCCCAGCGGCCGACCTCGGCAGCTCGATCAAGCGCATCAAGGAACAACTGCGCGCAGCGCCCGACAAGGGCCTGGGCTTTGGTGTGCTGCGCTACCTGGCGGGTGCCGACGTGCGCCAGGCCATCGAGGCGCTGCCGGTGCCGCGGGTGACCTTCAACTACCTCGGCCAGTTCGACGGCAGCTTCGATGCCGAGCAGGGCGCACTGTTCACCCCGGCGCCGGAGTCGGCGGGCGAGGAGCAAAGCCCGTCGGCACCGCTGGGCAACTGGTTGACCGTCAACGGCCGCGTCTATGACGGCGAGCTGAGCCTGAACTGGACCTTCAGCGGCGAGCGCTTCGAGCAGCAGACCATGCAGGCCCTGGCCGATGCCTACGGCGTTGCCCTGCGGCGCGTGGTGGAGCATTGCTGCCAGGCCGGCAGCCAGGGCGTGACCCCGTCGGACTTCCCGTTGGCCCGCCTGACCCAGGCGCAGCTCGACAGCCTGGACCTTGAGGCAGGGCAGATCGAAGACATCTACCCGCTGTCGCCGATGCAGCAAGGCATGCTGTTCCACAGCCTGTACGAGCAGGGCGACGGGCATTACATCAACCAGCTGTGTCTGGAAGTGCGTGGTCTCGACCCGCAGCGATTCGCGCAGGCCTGGCAGGCCATGCTCGAGCGTCACGATATTCTGCGCACCGGCTTTGTCTGGGGCGGTCTGTTCGAGCAACCGGTGCAAGTGGTGCGCAAGCACCTGCAACTGCCATTCGCCGAACACGACTGGCGCCACGAAGCCGACCAGCCGGCGCGCCTGGCCGCGCTGCTGACCAGCGAGCGCGAGCGCGGCTTTGACGTCGCCCAGGCGCCACTGCTGCGCCTGGTGCTGGTGCGCACCGGCGAGGACAGCTACCAGGTGGTCTACACCAACCACCACGTGCTGATGGATGGCTGGAGCAACTCGCAACTGTTGGGCGAGGTGCTGCAGCACTACGCCGGCCAGCCTGCCCAGCGCCAACCTGGGCGTTTCCGCGACTACATCGGTTGGCTGCAGCAGCGTGACGCGGTACGAGGCAAGGCGTTCTGGGACGGGCAATTGCGCCACCTGGGCGAGCCGACCCGCCTGGTGCCGGCCTTGGCCGGCGGCAAGCTGCCGGGCCTGAGCGGCCACGGCCACTGCGCCCGTCTGCTGGACCAGGCTACCACCCAGCAACTGGCCGACTTCGCCCGCCAGCAGCGGGTTACCCTCAACACGCTGGTGCAGGCTGCCTGGTTGCTGCTGTTGCAGCGCTATACCGGCCTCGACACCGTGGTCTTCGGTGCCACCGTGGCGGGCCGCCCGGCTGAGTTGAAGGGCGTCGAGCAACAGATCGGCCTGTTCATCAACACTCTGCCGGTGATCGCGCCGATTCGCCCGGACCTGCGCCTGGGCGCCTGGCTGCAAGCCCTGCAGGACGACAACCTGGCGCTGCGTGAACACGAGCACACCGCGCTGTTCGATGTGCAGCGCTGGGCTGGCCTGGAAGGGCAGGCACTGTTCGACAACCTGCTGGTGTTCGAGAACTACCCGGTGTCGCAAGCCTTGCAGGAAGGCGCGCCGCAAAGCCTGGAATTCGGCGACGTCGATGTCCACGAACAGACCAACTACCCGCTGACCCTGGCGGTGAACCTGGGCCAGACCCTGTCGTTCAACATCAGCTACGACCGTGCCTGCGTCGGCCAAACCAGTGTCGAGCGCCTGCTTGGCCAGATGGCGCGCCTGCTGTTGCAAATGAGCGGCGATGCCGAGCGTGCCCTTGGCGAGTTCCAGGTGCTGGAAGCCGACGAGTATGACTGCGTCGTCCGGCAGTGGAACGCCACCGACGTGCGTTACCCCGACGAATTTGCCGTGCACCGCCTGTTCGAGCGTCAGGCCCAGGCGCAGCCGCAAGCGATAGCCTTGGTCAGTGGTGAGCGCAGTTTGAGCTACGCCGCGCTCAACCAGTGCGCCAACCGCCTGGCTCACGACCTGGCCGCCTGTGGCGTAGGGCCGGACGTGCTGGTCGGCGTGGCTGCCGAGCGTAGCCTGGAGATG
This sequence comes from Pseudomonas sp. Teo4, assembly GCF_034387475.1. Taxonomy (NCBI): domain Bacteria; kingdom Pseudomonadati; phylum Pseudomonadota; class Gammaproteobacteria; order Pseudomonadales; family Pseudomonadaceae; genus Pseudomonas; species Pseudomonas sp. Teo4. Next base: position 2,993,567 of record NZ_JAXCIL010000001.1, on the reverse strand, counting down.
GTCATCGCCTTGTTGGCCATCCTCAAGGCCGGTGGCGCCTACGTGCCGCTCGACCCCGAGTACCCGCAGGACCGCCTGGCCTACATGATCGAGGACAGCGGCATCGAGCTGCTGCTGACCCAGGTTCATCTGCGTGCCGGGTTGCCGGTGGGTGAGGCTGTGCGCATCCTGACGCTGGACGGCTATGCCGACGCGCTCGATGGCAAGGTGCTGGCCGACCCGCAGGTCGCGCTGAGCCCGGAAAACCTCGCCTATGTCATCTACACCTCCGGCTCCACCGGCAAGCCCAAGGGCGCCGGCAACCCGCACCGGGGCCTGAGCAACCGCCTGTACTGGATGCAGCAGGCCTACCCGTTGGCCGCTCACGACTGTGTGTTGCAGAAAACCCCGTTCAGCTTCGACGTGTCGGTGTGGGAGTTCTTCTGGCCGCTGATGACCGGTGCGCGCCTGGTCATGGCCGCGCCCGGCGACCACCGCGAACCGGCGCGCCTGGTGGCGTTGATCGAAGCGCAGCAGGTCACCACCTTGCACTTCGTGCCGTCCATGCTCCAGGCCTTCATGCAGCACCCCGAGCTGTCGGGCTGTGCCAGCCTGCGGCAGATCATGTGCAGTGGCGAAGCGCTGCAGGTGGATACCCAGCAGCGGGTGTTCGAGCGCCTGCCGCAGGCGGGGCTGTACAACCTCTATGGCCCGACCGAGGCGGCCATCGACGTCACCCACTGGACGTGCCGTGACGAAGGCGCCGATACGGTGCCGATCGGCCAACCCATCGCCAACCTGGCCACCTATGTGCTGGACGGCGAACTGGCACCGGTGCCGGTCGGCGTGACCGGCGAGCTGTACCTGGCCGGTACCGGCCTTGCCCGTGGCTATCACCGTCGCCCGGCACTGACCGCCGAGCGCTTCGTGGCCAGCCCGTTCGTGGCGGGTGCACGCCTGTACCGTACCGGCGACCTGTGCCGTCAGCGCGCCGATGGGGTGATCGAGTACCTGGGCCGTACCGACCATCAGGTGAAAATCCGTGGCTTGCGTATCGAGTTGGGCGAGATCGAATCGCGCCTGCTTGAGCAACCACAGGTTCGTGAAGCCGTGGTGCTTGCCGTAGAGCTCAATGGCAGCAAGCGCCTGGTCACCTATCTGGTGCCCACCGACGTCAGCCTGCTGGAAGATGTGCAAGGCCAGCAGGCCCTGCATGAGGCACTGAGCCAGGCATTGCTGCGCGACCTGCCGGACTACATGGTGCCGACCCAGACCCTGGTGCTGGCGCGCATGCCGCTCAGCCCCAACGGCAAGCTCGACCGCAAGGCCCTGCCGCGCCCGGATGCCGCTTCAGGCGCCGCTGCCCAGGTGGCGCCGCGCAATGCCCTGGAGGCGAGCCTGGTGCAGATCTGGCAGGACGTGCTGGGGCTGGAGCAGGTGGGCGTCACCGACAACTTCTTCGCCCTGGGCGGTGACTCGATCATCTCCATCCAGCTGGTCAGCCGCGCGCGCCAGGCAGGTATCGCCTTCAGCGCCAAGGACCTGTTCCAGCAACAGACCATCGAGAAGCTGGCTCTGTGCTGTGGCAGCAGCGATCAAGCGCCGACTGCACCGGTAGCCGAGGTGCCGCTGCATGGCCTGAGCGATGCGAAAGTGGCAGCCCTGCCAATCGAGCATGCGCGGGTCGAGGCGCTCTACAGCCTGTCGCCGATGCAGAAGGGCATGCTGTTCCTCGGCCTCAATACCCCAGAGGCCGACCTGTACGTCAACCAGCTGAGCATTCCGGTGCAGGGCCTCGATGGCGAGCGTTTCGCCGCCGCCTGGGCCGCCGTAAGCCAGCGCCACGCGGTGCTGCGCACCGGCTTCCTGTGGCAGGACCTGGAAGAGCCGCTGCAGTTCGTCATGGCCGAGCTGCCGGTGCCGCTGACCACCCACGACTGGCGCGGTGAGCAAAATGTCGAGGCGCGGGTGCAGGCCCTGGCCGAGGCCGAACGCAAGCGTGGCTTCGCCCTCGAAGCGCCGCCGCTGCAGCGTCTGGTGCTGGTGCGTACCGGCGAAGACAGCCATCAGCTGATCTGGACCTACCACCACATTCTGATCGACGGCTGGAGCACGTCGCAGCTGATGGGCGAGGTGCTGGCCCACTATGCCGGGCAGACGCTGGAGCCGGTGGTCGCCTACGGCAACTACATCGCCTGGCTGCGTGCCCAGGACGTCAACGCCGCCGAAGGCTTCTGGCGCCGTCAGCTGGCGCGTCTGGACGAGCCGACCTACCTGGTCAACGGCTTCCCGGTGCAACCGGCCGGGCAGGGCCACCATGCCCTGTACACCCGCCTGGACGCCCAGGCCACCGAACAGCTCAAGGCCTTCGCCAAGGCCGAGCAGGTCACTCTCAACACCCTGGTGCAAGGTGCCTGGCTGTTGCTGCTCAGCCGTTACAGCGGCCAGCGTACCGTGGCCTTCGGCGCGACCATGGCCGGCCGCCCGGCGAACCTGGCGCACAGCGAGCGCATTCTCGGCCTGTTCATCAACACCTTGCCGGTGATTCAGGAAATCGTCCCGGGGCAGTCGGTTGGCCAATGGCTGCGCGCGCTGCAGGACTACAACCTGGAAATGCGCGAGCACGAGTACACCCCGCTCAGCGACATTCAGCGCTGGTCGGGCCGCAGCGGCCAGTCGCTGTTCGACAGCATCATCGTCTTTGAAAACCAGCCGGTGGACCGCACCCTGCGCGAGTGGAGCGGTGAATCGCTGCGCTTCGGCGACCTGGAAAGCGCCGGTGTGACCAACTTCCCGATGGACCTGATGGTCACCCTCGAAGAAGGCCTGGTGATCGAATACATGTACATGCGCGAGCACTTCAGCGAGGCCGCGGTAGCATCGATTCGCGCCAACATGCAGGGCTTGCTGGCGCTGCTGGCCAGCGATGCCGGTCGCCTGCTGGGCGAGATCGGCCTGCCCGAAGGCCTGGCCCAGCTCGACGCCGCCCGCTTGCCAGCGCCGCTGGTCGAGCCGGCCTTGCTGCCGGTGCACCAGCGCATTGCCCAGTTGGCCCTCAGCCAGGGCGAGCGGCCGGCCGTACGGGTCGGCGAGCAGGTGCTCGATTTCGCCGAACTCGACAGCCGGGCCAATGCCCTGGCCCATGCCCTGATCGCCCGTGGCGTTGGCCCGGAGATCCGCGTGGGCGTGGCGATGCCGCGCAATGCCGGGCAGGTGATTGCCCTGCTGGCGGTGCTCAAGGCCGGCGCAGGTTATGTGCCGCTGGACAGCAACTACCCCCGTGAGCGCCTGGAGTACCTGATTCAGGATTCCGGCATCGCCTTGCTGCTGACCGAGTCGTCGCTGCTGCCGCGCCTGCCGGTGCCGGCCACCTTGCAGGTGCTGAGCCTCGACACCCTGGTGCTGGACGACCAGCCGCGCAGCGCGCCGCAGGTTGAACTGCATGCCCACAGCCTGGCCTACGTGATCTACACCTCCGGCTCCACCGGCCGACCCAAGGGCGTGGCGGTCAGCCATGGCCCGCTGGCCATGCATTGCCAGGCCATTGGCGAGCTGTACGAGATGACCCCGCACGACTGCGAACTGCACTTCATGTCGTTCGCCTTCGACGGTGCCCACGAACGTTGGCTGACCACCCTGACCCACGGCGGCAGCCTGTTGCTGCGCGACGACACCCTGTGGACGCCGGAGCAGACGTATCAGGCCATGCACCGCCACGGTGTGACCGTGGCTGCGTTCCCGCCGGCCTACCTGCAACAGCTGGCCGAACATGCCGAGCAGGCCGGTAACCCGCCTGCGGTGCGGGTCTACTGCTTCGGCGGCGATGCCGTGCCGCAGGCCAGTTACGACCAGGCGCGCCGGGCATTGCAGCCGCGCTACATCATCAATGGCTACGGCCCGACCGAAACGGTGGTGACGCCACTGCTGTGGAAGGCGGCCGAAGGCGAGGCGTGCGGTGCGGCCTATGCGCCGATCGGGCGTTGTGTCGGGGCACGGGTCGGGTACATTCTCGACCAGGACCTCAACCCATTGCCGGTGGGCGCTGCCGGTGAGCTTTACCTGGGTGGCGAAGGCCTGGCCCGTGGCTACCTGGACCGTGCCGGGCAGAGCGCCGAGCGCTTCGTCGCCGACCCGTTCGGTGGCCCAGGTGACCGCCTGTATCGTACCGGCGACCTGGTGCGCCAGCGCGCCGATGGTGTCTACGACTACCTGGGCCGTATCGACAACCAGGTGAAGATTCGTGGCTTCCGTATCGAACTGGGCGAGATCGAGGCCAGCCTGCGCCAGGCGCCGACCGTGGCCGATGCTGTGGTGGTGGCCCGCGAGGGCGGCAGCGGCAAGCAACTGGTCGCCTACGTGGTGGCGGCCGGCGGCCAGGCGGCGGGGCTGTGCGAGGCGCTGCGTGCGCAGTTGCAGCAAAGCCTGCCGGACTACATGGTGCCTGCCCAATGGGTGGTGCTCGACAGCTTGCCATTGACCCCCAACGGCAAAGTCGACCGCAAGGCTCTGCCAGCGCCGGAAGCCGTGCGCCAGGGCGATGACTTCGTCGCGCCGCAGACCGAACTGCAACGTGCCCTGGCCGAGATCTGGCAGGCGGTGCTGAAGGTCGAGCGGGTGGGCCTGACGGACAACTTCTACGACTTGGGTGGCGACTCGATTCTCAGCCTGCAGGTGATCGCCAAGGCGCGCCGCCTGAAAGCGCTGGGGCTGAACCTGAAGCTGCGCGACCTGGTGCAGAAACCGACCATCGGCCAGCTGACGGGGGCCGATGACAGCGCTTCGGCGTCGCCGCTGTTGACGCTCAACAGTGTTGTCGAGCAAGGGCCGGCGTTGTTCTGTGTACACGCAGGGTTCGGCACCGTGTTCGACTACGAGCCGCTGGCCCGACGCCTGAACGGCAAGCGCACGCTGATCGCCATCAGCAACCGCATGTTGCTCGACGCGCAGTGGCAGGACGACTCGCTGGAGAGCATGGCGCGGGACTACGTGACGTACTTGCGTCAGGCACAACCCCAGGGGCCGTATCACCTGGCCGGCTGGTCGCTGGGTGGCACCCTTGCGCTGCTGATGGCGGCCGAGCTGGAAGCGCAGGGCCAGCAGGTTGCCTTCGTCGGCCTGCTCGACAGCTTCGTGCCGTCCGCCAGCCACAGCGTGCAGGACGACTGGTTGGAGGACTTGCAGTCCTTCGCCGGGGTGATGGTGCCGGGTGCCAGGGTACCTGCCGCTGCTGAGCCGGAAAGCCCCGACGCCATTCGCCGCTTGATGGCGCAGATGGTGGCCGAGCGCGATGCCGGCGAGGCTGCCCGTTCGGCCTATGCGGTGTTGGGCAGCGACGAGCTGGCCAACGTGTTCGTGGTGGCCCGCAAGCTCAAGCAGTTGTCGGTGCAGTTGCCGCGCTGCCGCGAAGTGGCTGTAGAACCCGTCAGCTGGTGGGTCCCGGGTCGCGATGCCGAGCGCCAGGCCTTGGCGGAGCAGATCGGCCAGCCATTGGCCGGCGACGTGTTGCCGTGCGGGCACTTTGAAATCCCGCGCGAGGCTTCGTTGCTCGCGGCGCTCGAAGATGCTCTGGATGCCCTGACCCTGCCCGTTACCCTCTGCTGACCCCTTCCTTTTCCTCTCAATCGCCGGTCGTGCCTTGCGCCGACCGGCCTGGAGCATTCGCACCATGTCCCTGAACCCTGATATCGCTGCTTACCTGCAGCTGGTCGAAGCCGGCCGCGCCGAAGGCAAGACCCTGGCCATGCACGCCGCCAGCCCTGAGCAGGCGCGCGAAGCGTTCGACCAATCGTCGCTGCTGATGAGCGCGGGCGGCGACGACCTGGAACTCATCGAAGAACTGCAAATCCCGGCCCGTGACGGCACGCGACTGCCCGCACGGCTGTACAGTGCCCAGGGCATCGACCGTGATCGTCTGCAGCCGGGGGTGCTGTATTTCCATGGCGGTGGCTATGTGGTCGGAGGCCTGGACTCCCACGATGCGCTGTGCCGCACGCTGGCTGCGCTGTCCGGTTGCGTGGTGTTGTCGGTTGCGTACAGGCTGGCGCCGCAGTGGCGCTTCCCCACCGCGGTGGAGGACGCCCTGGATGCCTGGCAGTGGTTGCAGGCCCAGGGTGCTGAGGTTGGCATCGATGTCGCGCGCCTGGCGGTTGCCGGTGACAGCGTCGGTGGCAGCCTGGCCACTGTGGTGGCCAACCACGCGCCGGTGGCGCCGCGCCTGCAGGTGATGATCTACCCGGTCACCGATGCCAGCCGCTGGCACGATTCGGTGCAGCGCTATGCCACCGGGCATTTGCTGGAGGCCGACACCCTGGAGTGGTTCTACCAGCACTATCAGCGCAGCGCCGAAGACCGCTTCGACCCGCGCTTCTCGCCATTGCTCGAAGCACCCGAGCGCCTGCGTGTGCCGGCGTTGCTGCTGGTTGCCGAGTGCGACCCGCTGGTTGACGAAGGGCGTGCCTATGCCGCGCACTTGCGGGCGGCGGGGGTCGAGGTGGAGGAGCGGGTGTATGAGGGCATGACCCATGACTTCATGCGCATGGATGCGTTGGTGGATGAGGCGGAAGAGGCGTTGGAAGTGATTGCCGAGGCGTTGCAGCGGCGCCTGAACTAGGTGAGGGATTGGGGCTGCTTTGCAGCCCATCGCAGGCTTCGCCAGCTCCCACGAGATGGACTGCCCCCCAAGAAGTTGGACACAAATCCAACCTTTGGCGACAGTCCATCTCGTGGGAGCTGGCGAAGCCTGCGATGGGCCGCAAAGCGGCCCCAATGGGATTGAACGTCAGGCTAGATCAGAACTTGGCCCGCAGCGCCAGGTTGAAGTTGCGCGGCTCGCCGTAGAAGTTCCAGTAGTTGGGGTTGCCCAAGGTCTGGTAGTACTTCTTGTCGAACACGTTATCCAGGTTGTACTGAACTTCGAGGTTCTTGTTGATCTCGTAGATCGCGTGCAGGTTGGTCAGGTGGTAGGCGTCCTGCTGGATCTTGTAGGTCTCGCCAACCTCGGTCTGGGTCATCTTGCTCTGGGCGTAGAAGCTGCCGCCCACACGCAGGTGGTTGAGCGCGCCTGGCAGACGGTAGTCGGTGGCCACTTTGAACAGGTGACGTGGCGAGGCGCCGTTGAAGTCTTCACCCTTCTGCTCGCCGCCGATGTACTTGGACTGGGTGTAGGTGTAACCCGCCGACAGGTTCCAGTCCGGCAGGATCTCACCGTTCAGCTCAAGCTCGATACCCTTGTTGCGGACCTTGTCGGAAGCGCGGTAGCAGCCATCGGGGCAGATCGTCTCGGAGACCAGTTCGGCGCGGCCGGTCTGGTCAGCCTGGAAGACGGCGATGGAGGTCTGCAGACGCTTGTCGAAGAACTCGCCCTTCAGGCCGATCTCGTAGTTGCTGCCGGTCATCGGCTTGAGCATGCTGCCGTCGGCAGCCTGGTTGTCCTGCGGCTTGAAGATTTCGGTGTAGCTGGCGTAAGCCGACCAGTTCTCGTTCAGCTCCTGGATCAGGCCAGCGTACGGGGTGACTTCGCCGCTCTTGGAAAAGTGGCCATAGTCACTGGCTTCACGCACACCGTTGGTGTCGCTCAGGGTGTCGAAGCTGTACCAGCTCAGGCGGCTGCCGAGAATGAACTTGGTGGTGTCGGTCAGGCTGAAACGGCTGGCGACATAGATGCCTTTCTGTTCCTGGGTGCGGTTGTACTTCCACTGGTTGACGTTCAACTCGGTCGGCTTGGGCGGGTCGAACGCATCGAGGTTGTTCATGTCGACGATATAGCGGTAGGTGGCATCGCGCCCGCCGTGGTAGTCGAAGTCGTCCTTGTTCCAGTTGCCGCCGATGATCAGGTCATGCTGACGACCGAGCAGCTGGAACGGGCCGGTGAAGTAGCCGTCGATGCTGGTTTGGGTGTCGTCGTAGCGAAAGTGCCGAGGATTGAGGGTAAACAGGTCGGTGCCACCGCCTGGGAAGGTGTAGTTGCCCAGGAAGTCCGACTTGTTCCACATCTGGTTGACAGCGACGACGCCTTTCCAGCCGTTGTCGAAGGTGTGCTGGATATCGGCGAACAGGGTGGTGTTGCGCTTGTCCAGGTGGTTCCAGTCGCCGGTCAGCGAGGTAGAACGGGAGACCGGGTAGAACTCGCCGTTTTCCTGGGTTGGCAGGCCCGACCAGTCGTAACCGGAGTTACGTTCCTTCTGGTAGGTGAAGCCGATGGTGGCCATGGTCGACTCGTTCAGGTCGGCCTCGATGATGCTGTAGAACAGCTGGTTTTCTTTCTGGGCGGTGTCCAGGTAGCTGTTGGCATTGTTGTACGAAATCACCGAGCGACCGCGAATGGTGCCGGCTTCGTTCAACGGCGAGGACAAATCGACCATGGTCTTGTAGTTGTCCCAGGAGCCGACCGAGGTCTCGATCAGGGCCTGAGGCTCTGCGGTAGGGCGCTTGCGGACCAGGTTGATGGAGGCCGAAGGGTTGCCGGCGCCTTCCATCAGGCCGGTGGCACCACGCACGATTTCCACGCGGTCGTAGATATCGGTGTTGGGCTTGGACATGGCGTCCATCGAGTAGGGGTTGCCGATGTTGGTCGGTACGCCGTCGATCTGCAGGTTGGTTACCTCCTGACCGCGCGCCTGGTAAATCGAACGCTCGCCGCCGTTCTTGACGATGGTGATACCGGTGGCGTTCTTCATCACGTCGTCGAGGGTCTGCATGTTCTGGTCGTCCATGCGCTGACGGGTGACCACGGTGACCGACTGCGGCGTTTCACGCAGGGACATGGGCAGCTTGGTGGCGGTATTGGAAGTACCGGTGGCGTAGGAATGGGTGCCTTCGGTGGTGTCGCCCAGGGCCGCGCCGCTGATGTTGGTTGGCGCCAGCTCCATGTTGGTGCTGTTGCCCTTGCGCAGCAGGATCACCTGCGGGTTGCCCTGCAGGGTGAAGGTCATGCCGGTGCCACCGAGCAACTGGGCCAGTGCTCGTGCAGGTTCTGCACGCTGCTTGACCGCCTGGCTGGTGAGGCCGCTGACGTCGTCGGGGTTGAACAGGATCTGCATGTCGGCCTGGCGACCGAAGGTTTGCAAGGCGCTGGCCAGCGACTGGGCCGGGATATCGAAGCTGGCCTCCTGGGCCTGGACCTGAGCTGCGATGGGCAGTGCCAGCAGCAGGCCGAAGCGTGGCAGAGGCTTGAGACGAAGGGTGCAGCGCATGACGAAGCCGGCGAGGCTCAAGGGCTTGTGGACGGGCGACATTTCAAATGCTCATGTAAGTTATCGGCAGATTTTTTGGTTGTTGATAAGAAGACGCATTCAGCGGCAAATTCCGGAAAGAATTCGCCGCTATTTTTTTTTGTCGTCTCAGGCCGGTACGGGGGATGAGCTCACTTTGCCGCTGTTCATCCTCACCAACTGGTCCGCCACATCGAAGTAGCGGTCGTCGTGGGAGATGACGATGATGGTCTTGCCCAGCCGTTTCAGGTCGGGCAGCAGCTCGGTGTAGAAGATGCGGCGGAAGGTCGGGTCCTGGTCCGCCGCCCACTCGTCGAAGACCAGCACCGGGCGCTCTTCGAGCCAGGCGTTGATCAGGGCCAGGCGCTTGCGCTGGCCGGTCGACAGGTCGGTGGTGGTGAAGCTGCCGTCGCGCACGCTGACCTTGTGGCCGATTTCCAGGCGTTGCAGGTAGCGGTTGGCGTCGTCGGGGATGTGCAAGTCGCCTTCGACCACGTCGTCGAACAGGTAGTAGTCGGCGAAGATGGTGGTGAACAACTGGCGGTATTCGTCGCGGTTGCTGGGGTCGATGGCCTTGCCGTTGAGGCGGATCTCACCCTGGTGCGGGGCGTACAGGCCCAGCAGCAGTTTGATCAGGGTGGTCTTGCCGCAGCCGTTTTCGCCGACGATGAAGATGATGTCGCCCTGTTCGATGCGCAGGTTGACCGGGCCCAGGCGGAACGGCTCGCTGCCTTCGACCGGCGGGAAGGCGTAACCCACGTTCACCAGCTCCAGGCTGTGCACCGGCTCGGGCTTGCTGGCCTTGGCGTCGAGCAGCAGGTGCGGTTCGGGCGAGGAGAACTGTTCGGACAGCTGGGCGATGCGGGCGAAGGCGACCTTGGCGCGGCTGACGATGGGCAGGGTGCCGATCAGGTGTTCCAGCGGGCCTTTCATGTACAGCAGCACCAGCACGAAGCCGCTCATCACGGTCTTGTCGTTGCTCGGCCACAGCGACTGCAGCACCAGGGCCATGCCGATGACCACGAAGAACAGCATCGAGCCGAAGGTCTTGGCCACCACGAAGGTGTTGATGGCCTTGATCTGGGTCTTGCAGATGAAGTCGGCGGTGGCCTGCACGCCCTGGCTGAACATGCGGTTGCGGCGCGGGCGGTGGATGCGCAGTTCCTTGGCGCCTTCGGCGATGGCGCTGTAGTTCTTCTGCAGGGTGTCTTCGGCTTCACGCGCGGCGGCGAAGCCACGGCCGCCGCTGGCCTGGGCGACGAACTGGGCGACGCTGCCGATGGCGATGGCCACCACCATCAGCAGGAACATCTGCCACGACAGCATGGCCAGGTAGCCCAGGCAGCCGAGGGTGACGGTCATCGAGATGGCCAGCGGGGCGAAAGCGAAGGCGAAGTCGCTGATGGTGTCGACGTCGTGGGTCAGCACCGGGATCAGGCGGTGGCTGCGGTAGCGTTCGATCTGCTCGATGGGGGCGGCGAGGGTTTTCTCGCCCAGTTCCTTGCGCAGTTTGGCGATGATGTTCTGGCCGACGTAGTTGGTACCGATGTCGGAGCTGATCGAGCAGGCCAGGGCCAGCAGGCACAGGCCGGCGAAGGCGGCGATGGCGGTGCTGGTGATGTTGCCGTCACTGTGCAGGGCGGTGTTGATGCTGGCGAGCAGGGCGGTGACGCTGAGGCCGCCGACCATGCCCAGGACGATGGAGAGGGCGACGATGGGCCAGAAGGGTCTGAGCAGGGCGAACAATTCGCTGAGGGCGCCGCGGGGTGGCTGAGTCATGGGGCAGGGTTCCGCTTAGGAAAATGGCTTTGGGCTCCCTGTAGGACGACTGGTGGGCGGGGGAATTTAGCGGGAATCTGGGAGGCTATAACCGCTGTGGGAGCTGGCGGAGCCTGCGATGGGCCGCACGGCGGCCCCACTATCGGCTTATGCGAGGGCTGTGCCCTCGATCGCAGGCTTCGCCAGCTCCCACGAGTGATGGGCTTTCCCTCGGGCTCGGTCAGAGATCGCGCACTACACGAAACCCGATCCAGTCGCCGCGCTCGTTGGGGTAGAGGTCGTTGCGGTTGCCGGAGCGGGAGAACACCGGCGCTTCGCCGTAGTCGTTGCCGCGAATGCTCTGGAACTTGCAGTCCTTCTCCAGCCACGGGCTGCCGTCGGTCGGCGCGCCGACATAGTTGTCGTGCTTGCAGTCGGCGGTCCACTCGTAGATGTTGCCGTGCATGTCGTACACACCGAAGGCATTGGCCGGGAAGCTGCCGACTGGCGCTGTGTAGCTGTAGCCATCGGCCGGGCCGTAGGTGTTGGCATGCTTGGCGATGCTGTATTCCTTGCCTTCATCGAACGGGAAGGGGAATGGGCCGGTGCTGCCAGCGCGGGCCGCATACTCGCGCACCGATTCGCTGGTCAGGCGGTATTGCTTGCCGGTTTTCTTCGACAGCCAGGCCACATAGTCCTGCACTTCATTGAGGTTCATGCACACGGCCGGGTGCTTGCCGGTCACCTTCAGGTTGCCGCCGTAGGTGGGGCGTCCACCCTGGGTGGCGGTGCCGGCCTGGCACAGGCGGCCCGGGCGGTCGTCGCCACTGGGCATCTTGTAGCCAGTGGCCTTGATGAAGGCATCCCATTCGTCGAAGGTGACCTGGAAGCGGCTGATGGCGAACGGTTTGTCGAAGGTGACCTTGTGCAGCGGACCTTCATCGGCCTGGCGGCCCACTTCGTCATCGGGAGTGCCCATCATGAACGAGCCGGTGGGCAGCACCACCATTTCCGGGCAGCCCTTTTCGCAGTCCTTGAAGACTGTGCCGGGCTTGGGCGTGGCGGCCTGCGCCGAGGCGCTGGCCGTGAGCAGGGCCAGCAGGGCCAGCGGTGCGAGTGCGCAAAGGGCGCGGTGGCGAACGTGCGGTTCAGGGCTCATGAGTCGTCTCGTGCTAATGGAAAACGGGCGTCACAGCTGGGCGCTGAGCAGGGTCATGAAACGGTCGATCTGTGCTTCGTCGTTGAGCAGGCCGGGCGCGGAGCGGATCACCGGGCCGACGTCGCGGTACACCGCATCGACAATCGCCTTCTGCCGCAGCAGGGCGGCGGCAACCTTGTCGCTGTCGCGGTCCTTGACCCGGAAGAAGGTGAAGCCGGCGCTGTGCTCCGGGGCCAGCGGAGTCACCAGTTCGACCTGGCGGTGTTCGCCCAGGCGCTGCTTGAGGTAGCTGTTGAGCTGGTGAATGCGGCTTTGGACGTCGGCCTTGCCCAATTGCAGGTGCAGCTTGAAGGCTTCGTCCAGTGCCCAGCGGTGCTCGAAGGCGTGGTAGCCGCCGGGGGTGAGGCTGGTGGCGAAATCGCTGTCCTGGGAGAAGGTCGGGATCAGCGGCGTGATGTCCTTGAGCTGCTCGCTGCGTGCGCAGATGATGCCGGTGCCACGCGGGCCGAACATCCATTTGTGGGTGCCGGCGATGAAGTAGTCGCAGTTCATCTGCGGGAAGCTCAGGTCTTCCACGCCAAAACCATGCACGCCGTCGACGACATAAAGGATGCGGTCGGCCTCGGCGCGGTTGCGGTTGTGTCGGTCGACCACCGCGCCGATCTCTGCAAGGGGCAGCTTCACGCCGCTGCCCGACTGTACCCAGGTCATGCCCAGCACCCGGGTGTTGGGTCGGATGCTGTGGTCGATGTTGCCGACGATCTCGTCGGTGCTGACCTTGGCTGGGTCCTTGAACAGGCGGATCCGGCGCACCTGGGTGCCCTGGCGCTGGGTGCGGAAGTCGAGCACCGCTTCGGCGGCGGAATGCTCGTGGATGGTGGTCAGGACTTCCTGGTCCGGGCGCACGTGCAGCCCGCCATAGACGATTGCCAGGCCTTCGGTGGTGCTGCCGGTCAGGGCGATCTGGCCGGGGCGCGCCTGCAGGTATTTGCCGGCCCATTCACGTACACGGGCTTCGTGCTGCCACGGCTCCTGGCGGTCCCAGTCCATCACCAGGCCAGGGTTGCGGTCGACGCTGGCACGGTAGCGGTCGATGGCCTCCTGCACAGGTTTGGGGTGCGAGGTGATCAGGAAGTTGGAAAGGTGCAGGTAGTCCGGGTCTTGGTTGAACAGCTGGCGCAGTTGCGTCCAGCGGTCACCCTGCACCGGCGGCTTGGCAGGGGCGGCCAGAGCCTGGCCGAGGCCGCCGCCCAAGGGCAGGGCGACGGCGAGCAGGCTGGCGTGTTTGAGAAAGGTGCGGCGGTCGCTCATGGTTGCGCTTACCGGGTAGAGGAAAGGGAAGGGCTGGCGGCCTTTTCCACCTGGGCCCAGACACGCAGGAAGTTGCCGCCCCACAGCTTGGCGATATCGGCCTCGGAATAGCCGCGCTGGATCAGCTCGGCGGTGACGTTGCGCACTTGGCTGACATCGTCCCAGCCTTGCACGCCGCCGCCTTCGTTGAAGTCCGAGGCAATGCCGACGTGGTCGATGCCGATCTTGCGCACGGTGTAGTCGATGGCATCGCCCAGGTCTTTCAGGCTGGCCTTGGGTTCTTCATCGAGAATGGCGTAGAGCTGGCTGGCGTAGCTGCCGAAGCGCTGCTCGGGCCAGGCGGCGATGATCGGGTCGCCGGGCATCAGGGCCATGGCCAGGTTGGGCAGCGGTGGCAGGTCGAACTTGGCGCGCAGGGCGTTGAGTTTGTCCTGGGTCTTTTGCGTCAGTGGGCGCAGGTAGCCGGAGAAGCCGACGATCTGTACCACGCCGCCGCTGTTCTTGATCAGCTGCAACTCGCGGTCGCTGAGGTTGCGCGGGATGTCGACCATGGCCCGTGGCGCGGAGTGCGAGGCGACGATGGGCGCGCGGGTCAGGGCGCTGACCTGCTCCAGGGCCTGGGTGGACATCTGCGAGACATCGATGATCACCCCCAGGTCGTTGAGCCGTTGCACCGCCTGCTTGCCAATGGGCGAGAGGCCGCCCAGGGCGTCGGGCGAGTCATTGAAGAACGGCAGCGGGCGCGACGAATCGGCCCAGTCGTTGTTGCCGATGTAGCTGAAGCCGAACATGCGCATGCCGCGTGCCGCCCAGGTGTCTAGCAGGTTCAGGTCATTGCCCAGGGGGTAGGCGTTGAGCATGCTGATGAAGATGGCGAACTTGCCTTCACCGTGCAGGCGGCGGAAGTCTTCGGGGGTGTAGGCGATACCGACCTGGTTGGGGAAATCGCGCACCAGGCCGGAAATGATCTTGTAACGTACCTCTTGCTGGTTGCGGGCTTCGTCGAGAAAGCCTGCGGTCGGGCGGTGCGGCGCGTTGGCGCCGTTCCAGATTTCCGGCCAGCCGAAGATGGTCAGCGCAGCGCCCGACAACCGCCCTTTGGCCGCCTTGGCCAGGTCGAACTGGCCGTCGCCATCCTTGTCGGCTTCCTGGCCGTGGGTGCCGAAGTCCAGCGGCAGGGTGATGTGGCTGTCGAAGGAAATCAGCCGCTCTTGCAGCTCATCGGCCTGCTTGACCACTTCGCGCGGATAGTGGGGCGCAGGGCTCAGCCACTGGTTCCAGGCCAGGTAGCCGCCGGCGCCGAGCAGCAGGGCCAGGGGCACGCCGATGTACAAGGTTTTCTTCCAGCGAGGTCTTGTCATTGCCATCTCGATTCAGGTCCGCGAATGCCGGGGGCTTGGGCTATCTGGGAGGGACGAGCTTGGCAGGTGGAAATTTAGCGGGGGGTTGTCACGGCACGGCTAAATTTCGCCGGGGAACATACGTCCTTGCTGGGATAGAGCCTGCTTCATGGCGGACACAGGTAGGGTAATGACGATTTCTCGACGAGGGTTCATGGCCGGTGTGGCCTTGGTGGGCGCGGCGGTGCCGGCGGCCTATTACGCACACCGCGAGCTGACCAAGGAAGAGTTCCCGATAACCCCGGGGGAGGCCAGCGTGGAGCTTGCCGACACTGCGGGCCAGCGCCTGGGCAACCGCCTGCGTGGCATCTGGACCATCCGTTTCGAAGGCGCCGATGCCGGGCTTGCCGGGTTGCCGGCCCAGGAGCTGGAACTGTTCATCGACATTGCCGCGCGAGGGCGTGGCGTGCGCGGTTGCCTGGACAACGCCCAGCGCCTGCGCAGCGAACAGGCGCCGCGCTACCAGTTGATCGGTGACCTGGTCGAAGCCGAGCCCAATCGCCTGTACTGGCGTCTGAAGCCCGAGGATGGCAGTCATCCGGGCTACGAGATGGCGATCACCTTCGATGAAGTGTGGGGCGAGTTCGGCAATGCCGGCAGCGAGACCTTGAGCGGGCGTATTTCCGCGCTGGATCGGCCCTTGGCACTGCCGCTACAGGACAACCGCTTCGTCGCCATCCGCCAGCGCGTCCCCGAAGCACGTCAGACCATCGCCCTTGAGCCGCCGTTGCTGAACTGGCTGATTTCGCCGGAGCATCGCCTGTTCCACCAGCTGTGGCATGCCTCACGGGACAAGTGGCACAACCTGCCGGATGAAAAACGCGACGCCCTGCGCGGCCTGGGCTGGCAGCCAGGCCCCCGTGACCGGGAGCGCGATGCCCGGGGCAAGCTCAAGGACCGCAACGGCTCGGGCGAGGACTTCTTCTTCATGCATCGGCACATGCTGGCCGCAGCCCGTGCCCTGCAGCCGCTGCCATCCTGGCCGAGCTTCCCGTTGCCACAGCCGGAGCTCGAACGTGACCGCCTGGGGTTCGCCCGCTATTTCGATAACGTCGACGGCTGCTCGGTGCCACCGACCTGGTTGGCGCCGGGGGACGATTCGTTCAGCGAGTGGGTCAACGGTATCAAGCGGGCCGAGACGTTCCATGGCAACTTCGCGGTCTGGGAGTCGCAATACCGAGACCCGCGCTACCTGTCGCGGATGACCTTGGGGCAACTGGGTTCGGAGATGGAGCTGGGCCTGCACGACTGGCTGCACATGCGCTGGGCTTCGGTGCCGCGCGACCCCTCCAACGGCGCACCGGTGCCGTTGGCGCGCGAGCTGGACGACTTTGCGCCGCGTTGGTACGCGGCGGAAAACGATTTTCTGGGCGACCCATTCTCGTCCCACGTGCACCCGGTTTTCTGGCGTTTCCATGGTTGGATCGACGATCGTCTGGAGGACTGGTTCGCCGCCCATGAGCGTTTCCATCCTGGCGAGGTGAGCCGGCTGCAGGTCAACGGCGTGCCCTGGTTCGCGCCGGGACGTTGGGTGGACGTGGCCGACCCTTGGCTGGGGCCCGATACCCATGGTTGCAGCACGGTGCCTGGGGTCAGGCCGGGCAAGTCGGTGGAAATGGATGTCGAGACCATGAAGCTGGCCTTGCGCATCATCTTTGGCGAGGACGAAGGCAAGCTGGCCGGGTTCATGCGCCAGGTGCCGAAGCGGCCGTGGTATGCGCGGCATCTTTCATTGAAAGGGTTGCTGGCCTAGGGCTTCACAGGCTGCCCACCTTGGGGCAACGGCCTGTTGGCCCATCGCCGGCAAGCCGGCTCCTACAGGATCTGCGCGGTCCTTGTGGGAGCCGGCTTGCCGGCGATCACGGGCGAAGCCCGTGCCATGCAATTACACCCATGGGCAACTCACTGCCCCACCTGCCAGCCACCCCCCAGCGCCTTGTACAGCGCCACGCTTCCCTGCAGCCGTGCCAATCGCAACTGGGCTTGCTGATCCTGCGCCTCATACAGCGTGCGCTGGGTTTCCAGTACCGTCAGCAGTGTCTCGGCCCCGGCACCATAACGCTGTTGGGCGAGGTCGAAAGCCAGACGCGCCTGCTGCACTTCCTCATCCTGCCACTGCCGTTGGCGGTCGACGCCGTTGATGGCGTTGAGCGCTTTCTCGACATCGGCGAATCCGGCCAGGATGCTGCTGCGGTAGGTCTGTAGCAGTTCTTCCTGTTCGGCCTTGGCCAGATCACGCGCGGCGCGCAGACGGCCGTTGTTGAAGATGGGCGCGACCAGCCCGGAGGTAAGCGTGTAGTAGGGGCTGTCGAACACCTGGGGCAGGGTGCGTGCCCCCGAACCGAACTCGGCGCCAAGGGTCAGCTTGGGCAGCATGGCGGCCCTGGCCACCTGCACGTTGGCACTGGCCGCTGCCAGGCGCGCTTCGGCGGTGGCGATGTCGGGGCGGCGGGTAAGCAGTTCGCTGGGTACGCCGCTGCCAATCGCCGGCCACTGCACGGCGTCGATGCGTTCGTCGCTGCTTGGCAGGTTCTGCACCGGGTCGCCGAGCAAGGTGGCCAGGGTGACGCGGTTGTCCTGGCGGCGTTGCTCCAGCAGCGGCAGCTGGCGTTCCTGGGCGGCCACCAGACTGCGTTGTTGGGCCAGCTCCAGGCGGGTGGCCGAGCCGGAGCGCTGGCGTGCCTCGACCAGGCCCAGCACGTCGCGGGCATTGCGCAGGTTGAGGCGGGCAATGCGCAGCTGTTCATCCAGCGCCAGCCCTTGCAGGTAACTGTCGGCCACGGCGCTGACCAGGGTCAGCTCCACCGTCTGGCGGTCGAAGCGGCTGGCGTCCAGGCCGTACTGGCCGCTGTCGCGTGCAGCGCGCAGTCCGCCCCAGAAGTCGATCTCGTAGGTCGCGCTCAGCTGGGTGCCGAACGAGGTGCTGGTGCGTTCGCTGCTGCTGACATCGAGCTGGTCGCTGCCGTCGCCACGCAGCAGGTGTTGGCGGCTGCCTTCAAGCCCGAAACTCAGCTCCGGCAGCAGCGGTGCCCCGGCGATCACGGCACGGGCCTGGGCCTGGCGTACTCGCGCGGTGGCAGCGGCCAGGTCGTAGCTGTTGAGGCGGGCACGTTCGACCAGGCGGTCCAGCTCAGGGCTGGCGAAGGCCTTCCACCATTGCGCCTGGGGCAGGGCGAGTCCGGCGGCGCCGGTATCTCCCTGCCAGGCGCTCGGTGGCGTGATACCGCTGTCGGGTGGCGGCGGTGTCGTGCTGCAGGCGGCGAGGCAGAGGCTCAGGGTCAGCAGGCTGATGCGGCTTGGCAATGTCATGGATTATTCGCTGGTAAGGGCTTTGACCGGGTCGAGACGGGCCGCCTTGCGAGCCGGCATGAAGCCGAACACGATGCCGGTGACCACGGCGCAGGCGAAGGCGCCAAGGATGGCGGGCAGGGCGAAGGCCACGGCCACGCCGCCCAGCATCAGGCCGGCGCCGATGCCCAGGGCCAGGGCGATGCCGGTGAGGCCTCCCACCATCGACAGCATCACCGCCTCACTGAGGAACTGGCGCAGGATGTCGCGCTGGCGGGCGCCGGTGGCCATGCGGATGCCGATTTCACGGGTGCGTTCGCGTACGGTCATGAGCATGATGTTCATCACTCCGATGCCGCCGACCAGCAGGGAAATGGCGGCGATCGCCCCGAGCATCAGCGACAGGCTGTTCTGGGTGCGGGCCTCGGCCTGGATCAGTGCGGCGTCGTTGGTTAGTTCGAAATCCTGCTTGCCCTGGTGGCGCTGGCGCATCAGGTGATCGATGGCGGCTTCAGTCTCGGCCACCCGGGCCGAGTCGCGGGCGGCAATGATCACGTACTCCGGGTCCTGGGTACCGAACAGGCGAATGGACGCCGCCGAGTAGGGCACGACGATGCGCTCGTCACTGTTCTGGTCGCCCGAGCTGGCGCCTTTTTCGGCGAGCACGCCGACGATCTGGAAAGGCACGTTGCCCAGCAGCAGGTATTGGCCGATCGGGTCGCTGCCGGGTTCGAGCAGCTTGTCGCGCACTTTCTGGCCGATCACGGCCACGGCAGCGCCGGTGCGTTCGTCGCTGTCACTGAAGAAGCTGCCTTGAACCACAGGCCAGTTGAGAATGTGGGGGAACTCGATGTTGTTGCCGCCCACGTAGAATTCCTGGTTGTTGTTGCCGTGTCGCACCATCACGTCGTTGCCGATCACCGGCATGATCCGGGTGACCTGGGGCAGTTCGGCAATGGCCGCGACATCGTCCAGCGTGACCACGCCAGCCGGCTCGCGCAGGGTGGCGTGGCGGCCATTGAGGTAGAGGATGTTCGAGCCGAACGCGGCCATCTGCGCCATGACCTGGCGTTTGCTGCCTTCGCCGACCGCCAGCATCACCACCACCGAGGCCACGCCGATGACGATGCCGAGCAGGGTCAGGGCGGTGCGGAAGCGGTTGATCCACATGACCCGCCAGGCTGCCTGCAAGGCCTCCAGCAACTCGCCCTTCCAGGCACCGCGCTGGGTGGCGCCTCGGTCCAGGCGCTGGCGCAGGTCTTCGGCCTGCAGGCCCTGGTGCAGGTTGGCCGGTGGTTGGGTATCGGCCGAGTCGCTGACCATCAGGCCATCGCGAATTTCGATGACCCGATGCGCCCGGGCTGCGACTTCGCGGTCGTGGGTGATGAGAATGATCACATGGCCCTGGCTGGCCAGCTCGTCGAGCAGGGCCATGACCTCGGCGCCGCTATGGCTGTCGAGGGCGCCGGTGGGTTCGTCGGCAAGGATGATGTGGCCGCCGTTCATCAGGGCACGGGCGATGGATACCCGTTGCTGCTGGCCGCCGGACAGCTGGTGCGGGCGGTTGCCGGTGCGGCTGGCCAGGCCCAGGCGATCGAGCAATGCGGCGGCGCGGGCGTGGCGCTCGTCGGCCGGTGTGCCAGCGTAGATGGCGGGCATCTCGACGTTTTCCTGGGCCGAGCCCGAGGGAATCAGGTGGTAGCCCTGGAACACGAAACCGAAGGCTTCGCGGCGCAGCCAGGCCAGCTCGTCGCTGTCCAGTTCGGCCACGTCCTTGCCGGCGAAGCGGTAGCTGCCGGAGGAGGGGCGATCAAGGCAGCCGAGGATGTTCATCAGGGTCGACTTGCCGGAACCCGAGGCGCCGACGATGGCGACGAATTCGCCGGGGTGTATGCTCAGGCTGATGCCGCGCAGCACTTCGACCTTGGGCGTGTCGATACCGCCATAGACCTTGCGGATGTCGCAAAGCTCGATCAGGGGGATGGACATTCAACCTCCAGCGGCGCGAGGGGCGCCGATGACCAGGCGCTCGCCTTCGCTGACGCCGTCGAGAATCTGCACCCGCAGGCGGTCGCTGAGGCCGGTGCGCACCTGGCGTTGTTCGACCTTGCCGTCACGGGTGAGCACCTGGGCCATGCGCAGGCCATCGCCGTCGCTGTCGTCCAGTGCCGCCAGAGGTGCGGTCAGGACCTGGCTGGCCTGGCCGGCGACGAAGAACACCTGGGTAGTCATCTCGGCCATCAGGGCGCCGTCGGGGTTGTCCACGTCCAGTAGCACGGTGTACTGCACCACTTGGCTGCCGGTGCTGCCGGAGGTGGCGCTGGTCGGGCTGCCGCCGCCCTGGCTGGTTTGGTCCAGGGGTTTGGGCGGGATCGGCAGGATCTGGCGCACGGTGCTGGTCCAGCGGCGCTTGCCGCCAGCGAGGGTGGTGAAGTAGGCGGTCATGCCGGGCTTGACCTTGCCGATGTCGGCCTCGGATACCTGGGCCCAGACGGTCATTGGCGACAGCTTGGCGATACGCAGGATCAGGGGCGTTTGCTGCTGGGCGTTGAGGGTCTGGCCTTCGCGGGCGTCCACCGCCACCACGGTGCCGTCCATGGGCGCGTAGATGCGGGTGTAGCCGAGTTCGGCCTGGTCACTGCGCAGGCTGGCCTGGGCCTGGAGGATCTGCGCCTGGAACATGTCGATGCGGGCTTGGGTCACCTTGAGCTGGGCGTCGGCGGTTTGCAGGTCTTCTTCGCGGGTGGCGCCAGCGGCGGCCAGGTCGCGCTGACGCTTGACTTGTTGCTGGGCCAGTCGGTACTGGGCGCGCTGCTCGGCCAGCTGGGCCTTGAGGTTTTCGATCGAATAGCGGCCAGCGTCGAGCCTGGCCTGCTGGGTCGAGGGGTCGATTTCCACCAGCAACTGGCCTTGGCGGACCTGATCGCCCGCTTCCACATGCAAGCGGCGGATCTGCCCGGAGGCCTGGGCGCCGACGTCCACGTAACGGCGAGGTTGCAGGGTGCCGAGGGCGGTGACGCTGCTTTCTATATCGGCGCGGGTGACGGCTACCGTGGCGACCGGCTGATTGTCGAAGGGCAGGGTCTTCCAGGCCAGCAGGCTGCCCAGGCCAAGCAGGCCCAGGCCACCAAGGAAGAGGCGGCGGCGAGTGTTGGGTAAGCGTCTCATGCGGACTTCCAGCCAGGGGTGATGGCCACACGCAGCCAATCGAGGCGCGCAGGGAGGTCCCAGTTAGACGAAGACCAGGAACCGGGATTTACCCGTGATGGGGGGGTGGAGGCTGTCTGTTGCTGAGAATAATTATAATTTGTAAGATTGCACGCTGATATCACATATTCCCGCGTCCCTGCACACCCGGCTGGGCAGGGCGACGCCAGGTGCCGCTGTGGAACATTACTATCGTGAATTGGTGAGCTTCCTTTCCGCACGCCTCGGCAGTCGCCAGGCGGCGGAGGACGTTGCCCACGATGCGTATCTGCGGGTACTGGAGCGCACCGACGCGCAGCAGATCGAGCATCCACGCGCGTTCCTCTATCGGACCGCGCTCAACCTGGTGGTCGATCGTCACCGGCGTCAGCTGGTGCGTCAGGCAGAACCGCTGGACGTGCTGGAAAGCGACGAGCGCTGGCACATTCCGGCACCGTCCCAGGAGATGCAGCTCGATCAGCGCCTGGCACTGATGCAGCGTGCCCTGGACGAATTGAGCAAGCCCTGTCGCGACAGTTTCCTGATGCGTAAGCTCGATGGCCTTTCACACCAGCAGATCGCCGAACGCCTGGGCGTTTCCAAGAGTGTGGTGGAAAAACATATCGTCAACGCGATGAAGCATTGCCGCTTGCGCATGCGGCAGTGGGAATAAGTGAAAAGCTGGTGAAACACGAATGAAAATTCTGTGCGCGACAACTTGATTTCTGGATGGTTCCCGACAACTATCAAGTAAGACCCTACCGACTTCATGGCTTCGGTAGTTGCCTCGTTGGCGCAGTTTGGTCAGGGATTTTTCCTTCACTAGCTAGCTGCCCAGGTCCGGATGATGCCCAACAAAACGATGCGCATCCTTATCGCCGACGAGCATCCCAGCCAGCGCCTGCAGCTGGAGCGGCTGCTCAATGGCCTGGGCTACTACCGGATTGCGCCGGTACAGACGTTCGAAGAACTGCAGCGCCTGGTGCAATGTGCACTTCAACCCTTCAACCTGTTGGTTGGCAATATCGAGTTGGGCAGCCACTGCGGGGTTGATCTGGAACGCTTTTGCCGAGTCAGTGCGCAGATCCAGCATGCCTTGCTCTACCACTCACAGCCTGTGGCAGTACCGGAGGTGCCGCAGACCGAGCGCCAGGCGGTGAGCATCAGTCTGCCGCAGGTGCCGGATGACGAAGCGCTGGGTTCGTTCATGGCAATCATCGATGCGCCGGTGCTGGTCGGCAAGCTAGGCTTGCCAGCGAGCGTGGCCAGCCACGTGGCTTTTCCACACTCACGCATGCATTTCCCGCAGACCGTCTTCAGCCGGACTCACTGAACCTCAAGGGGTACCACAGGGTAAGCATTTGCTATTCTCTTGCCCTTTGCCG
This sequence comes from Pseudomonas sp. Teo4, assembly GCF_034387475.1. Classification (NCBI taxonomy): domain Bacteria; kingdom Pseudomonadati; phylum Pseudomonadota; class Gammaproteobacteria; order Pseudomonadales; family Pseudomonadaceae; genus Pseudomonas; species Pseudomonas sp. Teo4. Next base: position 2,970,892 of record NZ_JAXCIL010000001.1, on the reverse strand, counting down.
ATTTGCGGACCCCTGCCATGACTGCCAACGTTACCGCTCCTGCGCCCAGGTTCAGCCGCAGCGACCACCGGACCCTGGGTCTGGCGGCACTGGGTGGCGCCTTGGAAATCTACGATTTCATCATCTTCGTGTTCTTCGCGCTGACGCTGAGCCAACTGTTTTTCCCGCCGGAAATGCCTGAATGGCTACGTTTGCTGCAAAGCTTCGGGATTTTCGTCACCGGTTACCTGGCCCGCCCTCTAGGCGGAATTCTCATGGCGCATTTTGCCGATCACCTGGGCCGCAAGCGGGTGTTCAGCCTCAGCATCCTGATGATGGCCCTGCCGTGCCTGCTGATCGGTGTGATGCCGACCTATGCCGACATCGGCTATGCCGCGCCACTGATTCTGCTGGCGCTGCGTATCCTGCAGGGGGCTGCGGTAGGCGGCGAGGTGCCCAGTGCCTGGACCTTCGTTGCCGAACACGCCCCGCCAGGGCGTCGGGGCTATGCCCTGGGCTTCCTGCAGGCCGGGCTGACCTTTGGCTACCTGCTGGGGGCCCTGACCGCAACCTTGCTGGCCCAGGCCTTCACCCCGCAGGAAATCCTCGATTACGCCTGGCGCTACCCGTTCCTGCTGGGCGGCGTGTTCGGTGTGATTGGCGTGTGGCTGCGCCGCTGGCTGAGCGAGACGCCGGTATTCCTGGCCCTGCGTGAGCGCCAGGAGCAGCCGGTGGCCTTTCCGCTGCGCCGGGTGCTGGGTGAGCATCGTCGTGCACTGGTCCCGGCCGCGCTGCTGACCTGCGTGCTGACCTCGGCGGTGGTGGTGCTGGTGGTGATCACCCCGACGGTGATGCAGCAGCGATTCGGCATGAGTGCCGGGCATACCTTCGCCTTGAGCAGCGTGGGAATCGTCTTCCTCAATATTGGCTGCGTGCTGGCGGGGCTGCTGGTCGACCGGCTGGGAGCCTGGCGTGCGCTTATGATCTACAGCCTGTTGCTGCCGCTGGGCATTGGCATGCTCTATGCCAGCCTGGTAGGGCAGTGGGGCGAGGTTTGGCTGGCGTATGCGCTGGCAGGGCTTTCTTGTGGTGTTGTGGGGGTGGTGCCGTCGGTGATGGTCGGGCTGTTCCCGGCGCAGATCCGGGTGTCGGGTATTTCCTTCACCTACAACGTCGCCTACGCACTGTGGGCCAGTACCACGCCGTTGGCATTGATCGCGCTGATGCCGTGGAGCCCATGGGTGTGTGTCGGTTTTTGTCTGATCATGGGTGCCGTCGGGTTGCTGACAGCGCTGTATTTCGGGCGTCGCGAGCCGCTGACCTTCGCCGCCGAGCCAATGCCGATCATGTGTGGTGACAAATGAGGCGGTGAGGGGTATCGGGCAGTGAGGCAGACTTCCGGGAGGGGGCTATTGGAATAACCTATTAGCCAAATTTAACCTGGAAGGTTAATTTCTCATGGAAAAGAGAACGCCTCATTGCCCGTTGGAGCGGATATGGGCACTGGTCAGTGCTGGCCGAGTCAGTCCGACCACCACCTCATTGCGGGGTGCACAGTCTCTGGGAATGGGATATCCGGACATGCTTGAAGTCATTGCAGGGCTGGAGCGCAAAGACTTTTACAAAAGTATGACCAGCCTTGCCGACCAGCGTGTCTGGCAAGATGTCTATCGACCGCTAACAGCAAAGGGGTACGTGTATCTGAAGCTGTCCGTGATAGACGAGGTGCTCATCGTGTCTTTCAAGGAGCTGTAAACATGAGATGTCCCATTTGCGGCGGTGCGGAGCTCGCACCCGATACACAAGACATGCCCTATTGCTACAAGGAGCAATCGACTCTCATACCCAATGTCAGGGGTGATTACTGTTCAGCTTGTGGTGAGGCAGTACTGAGTCATGATGAAGCTCTTCGTATTAGTGAACTGATGTCTGCCTTCAATCGGCAAGTCAACGCTGTGTTCGTTGACCCTGACTTCATCATGTCCGTGCGCAAGAAATTTGATCTCGACCAACGGGAGGCCGGGGAGATTTTCGGTGGCGGGGTCAATGCATTCTCCCGTTATGAGAACGGCAAAACCAGGCCTCCGGTGGCGCTGATCAAGTTGTTCAAGCTGCTCGACCGCCATCCGGAATTGTTCGAGGAAGTCCGTACCGCCTGAAGCTTCGACATACAAAAAGCCCCCGGTTCTTGCGAGCCGGGGGCTTTTCGTTGGGACAACCTTACATGTTCGGGTAGTTCGGCCCGCCCGCGCCTTCAGGGGTGACCCAGGTGATGTTCTGGGCCGGGTCCTTGATGTCGCAGGTCTTGCAGTGCACGCAGTTCTGCGCGTTGATCTGGAAGCGCTTGTTGCCGTCTTCCTGGGTGACCACTTCGTACACGCCGGCCGGGCAGTAGCGCTGCGCCGGTTCGTCGTACAGCGGCAGGTTGCTGGCGATCGGCACGTTCGGGTCGGTCAGCTTCAGGTGGCAGGGTTGTTCCTCTTCGTGGTTGGTGCTGGAGAGGAATACCGAGCTGAGCTTGTCGAAGCTGAGCTTGCCGTCCGGTTTCGGGTAGTCGATCTTCTGCGAGTCGGCGGCCAGCTTCAGGCAGGCATAGTCTGGCTTGGTGTCGTGCAGGGTGAACGGCAGCTTGCCGCCAAACCAGTTCTGGTCGATGTAGTTGAACGCACCGCCGAACAGCGGGCCGAACTTGTGCAGCGCCGGGCCGAAGTTGCGGCTGGCGAACAGCTCTTCATGCAGCCAGCTGGCCTTGAAGGCATCGACATAGGTGTTGAGTGCGTCGCCACCCTCGCTGCCGGCGATCAGCGCGTCGGCCACGGCGTCGGCGGCGAGCATGCCGGACTTCATCGCGGTGTGGCTGCCCTTGATCTTGGAGAAGTTCAGGGTGCCGAGGTCACAACCGATCAGTGCGCCGCCGTTGAACACCATCTTCGGCAGCGAGTTCAGGCCGCCCTTGCAGATGGCGCGGGCGCCGTAGCTGATGCGCTTGCCGCCTTCGAGGTACTGGCTCATCACCGGGTGGTGCTTCAGGCGCTGGAACTCGTCGAACGGCGAGAGGTACGGGTTGGCGTAGGACAGGTCGACGATCAGGCCGACCACCACCTGGTTGTTCTCCAGGTGATAGAGGAACGAGCCACCGGTGTTGTCGGCGCTCACCACGTCCAGCGGCCAGCCGGCGGTGTGCACCACCAGGCCCTGTTCGTGCTTGGCCGGGTCGATTTCCCAGATTTCCTTGAGACCGATGCCGTAGTGCTGCACGTCGGACTCGCTGTCGAGGTTGAAGCGCTTGATCAGCTGCTTGCCGATATGGCCACGGCAACCTTCGGCGAACAGCGTGTACTTGCCACGCAGTTCCATGCCGGGGGTGTACATGCCGTCTTTCGGATTGCCTTCACGGTCGACGCCCATGTCACCAGTGACAATGCCGCGCACTACGCCGTTTTCGTCGAACAGCGCTTCCTGGGCGGCGAAGCCCGGGTAGACTTCCACGCCGAGGTTCTCGGCTTGCTGGGCCAGCCAGCGGCACAGGTTGCCCAGGGAGATGATGTAGTTGCCCTGGTTGTGCATGGTCTTGGGCACGAACAGGTCGGGGACCTTGGTCGAACTGCCGGCATCCTTGAGCACGTAGATGTCGTCGCGCTTCACTTCGGTGTTCAGTGGTGCGCCGAGTTCTTTCCAGTCGGGGAACAGCTCGTTCAGGGCGCGGGGTTCGAACACCGCGCCGGAGAGGATGTGGGCGCCGACTTCGGAGCCTTTCTCGACCACGCAGACGCTGATCTCGCTACCGGCTTCGGCGGCCTTCTGCTTCAGGCGGCAGGCGGCGGACAGGCCCGCCGGGCCGGCGCCGACGATGACCACGTCGAATTCCATGTATTCGCGTTCCACTGGTACTCTCCTACTCATCAAGGCTCGTGCTGTTGCTTTGTCTTATTGGGTGCGGGGGTGGTCATGGGAGGCTGTTCAGGTATCTGTGGACCTGTAGCAGCGTGAATGACGAACTACACCGTTTTGTCTTGGCCGCGCATTATATCTACACCACTCTGCGGGTCCAATACAAACGTTTGTTTGAATTTGCCGCAGGCCAGTAAAATCACAGGAACGCGGCTGGAGGGTGACCGATTTGCCGTATTGACCGGATTGGGTGTTACGGTCAAGATACGAGCGGTTTTACGTTCGCCGTAGGCTTGCAGCCGGGCGCAGGTACACCTCTAAAGACCAGGTTTGGAGCAGGGTTTTCGGCCATCAGGCTGGTTTGTAGTGGAGTTTACACGCCACGACAGAAAATGACCCGTGGGTATTTGCCGCAACAGTCCGATCAGGACTGTTCGGTCACTGTGAAGTTTGCCGCTCCCGATACGTTTTTAGAGGTGCCCTTGTACCCACGCGCATCGCCGGGCTCAGCCCCAGGCGACTATCTATTCACCGGAGAGTAACGAGGAATCCATGAAGGTTCTTGTAGCTGTCAAACGAGTGGTCGACTACAACGTCAAGGTTCGCGTCAAAGCGGACAACTCCGGCGTCGACCTTGCAAACGTCAAGATGTCCATGAACCCCTTCTGCGAAATCGCCGTGGAAGAAGCCGTCCGCCTGAAAGAGAAGGGCGTGGCGAGCGAGATCGTCGTCGTCTCCGTCGGCCCGACTACCGCTCAGGAGCAACTGCGTACCGCCCTGGCCCTGGGTGCCGACCGCGCCATCCTGGTCGAAGCTGCTGACGAGCTGAACTCCCTGGCTGTGGCCAAGGCGCTGAAAGCCGTTGTCGACAAAGAGCAGCCTCAGCTGGTCATCCTCGGCAAACAGGCCATCGACAGTGACAACAACCAGACCGGCCAGATGCTGGCCGCGCTGACCGGCTACGCCCAAGGCACCTTCGCCTCCAAGGTTGAAGTGGCTGGCGACAAGCTGAACGTCACCCGTGAAATCGACGGCGGCCTGCAGACCGTATCGCTGAACCTGCCGGCGATCGTCACCACCGACCTGCGCCTGAACGAGCCGCGCTATGCGTCGCTGCCGAACATCATGAAGGCCAAGAAGAAGCCGCTGGAGACCGTCACTCCAGACGCGCTGGGCGTATCGCTCGCCTCCACCAACAAGACCCTGAAAGTCGAAGCGCCTGCTGCCCGCAGCGCTGGCATCAAGGTCAAATCGGTGGCCGAACTGGTCGAGAAGCTGAAGAACGAAGCGAAGGTAATCTAAATGACTATCCTGGTTGTCGCTGAATACGAAAACGGTGCCGTAGCCCCGGCCACCCTGAACACTGTCGCCGCTGCCGCCAAGATCGGTGGTGATGTGCACGTGCTGGTCGCAGGCGCAAACGTCGGTGGCGTCGCCGAATCCGCCGCCAAGATCGCTGGCGTGGCCAAGGTGCTGGTTGCTGATAATGCGGCCTACGCCCATGTGCTGCCGGAAAACGTTGCGCCGCTGATCGTCGAGCTGGCCAGTGGTTACAGCCACGTATTGGCCCCGGCCACCACCAACGGCAAGAACATCCTGCCGCGCGTTGCCGCACTGCTGGACGTCGACCAGATCTCCGAGATCATCTCGGTGGAATCGGCCGACACCTTCAAGCGCCCGATCTACGCCGGTAACGCCATTGCCACCGTGCAATCGAGCGCTGCGGTCAAGGTCATCACCGTGCGTACCACTGGCTTCGACGCCGTGGCTGCCGAAGGTGGTTCGGCTGCCGTCGAAGCGATCGCTGCTGCCCACAACGCCGGTATCTCGGCCTTCGTTGGCGAAGAGCTGGCCAAGTCCGACCGCCCAGAGCTGACCGCTGCCAAGATCGTCGTTTCCGGCGGCCGCGGCATGGGCAACGGTGACAACTTCAAGCACCTGTACAGCCTGGCCGACAAGCTCGGCGCTGCCGTCGGTGCCTCGCGCGCTGCGGTCGACGCAGGCTTCGTGCCGAACGACATGCAGGTCGGTCAGACCGGCAAGATCGTCGCGCCTCAGCTGTACATCGCCGTCGGTATCTCCGGCGCGATCCAGCACCTGGCCGGCATGAAGGACTCCAAGGTGATCGTCGCGATCAACAAGGACGAAGAAGCGCCGATCTTCCAGGTGGCCGACTACGGCCTGGTCGCTGACCTGTTCGAAGCAGTGCCAGAGCTGGAAAAGCTGGTCTGATCCGGCTGCTTCACTTATAAAGAAGCCCGGCCCTCGCTCAGGGGGCCGGGTTTTTTTATGGTCTATACCGGCTTTGTCGCCGGCAATCAGGCCAATGCAGGCTCTGGAGAACAAGGCAAGGAGAGAGGATGAGGCTTCGCGGAGCGCACGCGCTACTGGCATGCATGGTGGCGATGCTGTCGCCAATGACGATGGCGGCTGGCAAATGCGAGCGCCTGGTGGCAACCGGCAGTCCAGATGCACCGCCGTACTCCTGGCAAGACCCGAAAGATCCTAAGCACCTGATCGGCACCAATGTCGACTTGCTGCGCCAAGTCGCCAGCGAGCTCGGCGTGAAAGTCGAGGTGCTGTACGCCGGCAGGCGCGACCAGGCCCTGGATGAGGTGCGCAGTGGCCGGATGGACCTGTTGCTCGACACGCCGATGCAGGTCGGCCAATTGACGGCGCTGGACTACATCCACCCACCTTTGCAGCTCAACGAGTACCTGGTCTGGACCCGTCACGATGCCAACCTGGTGTTCGATGGCCCGGCGGACCTGGCGCAGTATCAGGGCAGCCTGTCGGAGCGGGCGCGGCTCACGCCAGCCTTCGAAGCCTTCGCCAAGGCGCAACTCAAGCTGGTGCCTGCGCAGAACCTGACCCAGGCATTCCAGAAACTGGTGCTTGGGCAGGTGGACTATGTGCTGGCTGGCCGCTATTCCGGAATGGCCATGACCCAGAGCCTGGGCATGAGCAATGACCTCATCGCCCGTGGCCTGCCGGTGGATCGCCCGGGGTTGTACCTGGCCGTATCGCACAACTCCGCCTGCAATGACGCTTGGTTGCGTGGGCAACTGGCGAAAAAACTGACAGAATTGCCGATCTCCGGTGCGTCCGAGGCCGTGCTGCAGCGCAATGTCGAGCGCTGGAAAGCACAGATGCAGGCGCCGCTGGATACCCCTAAACAGTAGGAAGATTGCGTGAGAACCCAACCACTGATCCTTGCCTTGGCCATGCTAGGCTTGGCCGGCTGCGCCAACGATCCGGCGCCCAACGAGCAGATGCGCCTGTCCGAGCAGGCGCTGGAACAGGCCAAGGCCGTTGGCGCTACCGAACAGGTGCCAGAGTTCAAGATGGCCGAAGACAAGTTGGCTCGCGCCAAGACCAACATGCTCACCGAAGACTATCGCGATGCGCGCATGCGCGCCGAACAGTCTGAGCTGGATGCGCGTTTGGCTGAAGCACGGGTGCTGAACCAGAAAAGCGATGAACAGCTCGACGTATTGCAGTCGCGCGTCAAGCGCCTGCGCAAGCAGTTGGAGGTGCAGCCATGATGCGCCTCAAGCCCGTAGCCGTCCTGGCAATGCTGGCGTTGTCGGCCGGCTTGCAAGGTTGTGCCAGCCATCGCAGTGAAGTTGCCTTGGATGAAGCCAGTTCCGCCTTCCAGAAGGTCAAGGATGACTCCGATGTGCTGCGCAGTGCGCCGCGTGACGTGATCCGTGCCGGTGAGTCGCTGGCGCGTGCCGAGCGCTTGTCCAGCTATATAGGCACCGGTGCCGATGTGCGTCACTACGCTTACTTGAGTCAGCGATATAGCGAGATCGCCCGCGAGCATACCAAGCTTGCGCTGAACCAGGAGCGCATCGCCAAGCTCGACCTGGAGCGTCAGCGCCTTCAGCTGGCCCTGCGCGAAGCCAAGTTGGCCAGTGTTCAGCAGCAAGGCAAGTGGGTCGAAGCACAGATTGCCGCGATGGCTTCCGAGCAAGCTGACCGTGGTCTGGTGATGACCTTGGGCGATGTGCTGTTCGATACCGGCCGTGCCGACCTGAAGAACTCCGCCAGCCGCACCGTGCTCAAGCTGGTGCAGTTCCTCCAGCTCAACCCGCGCCGCGTGGTGCGTATCGAAGGTTACACCGACAGCACCGGTGCTCCGGAAGACAACCTCAAACTGTCCCGCGACCGTGCCCAGGCCGTGGCCGACATGTTGGTAGACCTGGGAATCGACGAGAAACGCCTCGAAGTGCTGGGCTATGGTGACCAGTACCCGATCGAAGCCAATGCCTCGGAGCGGGGCAGGGCACAGAATCGCCGGGTCGAGATCGTGTTCTCCGATGACAAGGGCAAACTGACGCCGGCACGGTGATCCCTTGCCCCTTATCGTCGGAAAGCCGGCGATAAGGGGCGCTGTCACGCAACGGTTTTGTTGGCTATCCTGCAATCTGTCCCAGTACACTTGGCAACTGTTACGGTATGCTCTGCTGTCAGACTACAGCATAAGAACAACGAGCCCGTCCGAGCGTCGAGATATCGCCATGACCAACCTGCTGCTGTACCAGCGTATCGCCCAGCAACTGGCCGATGACATCCGGCGTGGTGTCTACCAGCCAGGTGAGCGCGTACCGTCCGTGCGCAAGATGAGCGCCCAGCTCAATGTCAGCCATGCCACGGTGCTGCAGGCTTATGCCAATCTCGAAGATCAGGGGCTGATTCGCGCCAGGCCTCAGTCGGGCTACTACGTTCACCAGACCCCCGCCCTGACCGCGCAAACACCAGACATAGCTCGGGTCGAGCGCCCGGGGCTGGTCACCCGTGCCAGCATCATCCAGCAGGTGCTGACCGAGGCGCGCCGTGATGGCGTGTTCCCCTTCGGTGCGGCGGTGCCGCATGTCGACTACTTGCCGGTTCGGGCCTTGCATCAGCAGATCGCCAAGGTCACTCGCTTCCACAGTCCTCGGGCGTTCAGTTACATGTTCAGCCCAGGTTTCGAACCGCTGCGTCGGCAGATCGCCATTCGCATGCGCGATGCTGGCGTGCTGGTCGACCCGCGCGAAATCATCGTCACCCATGGCTGCGTGGATGCGTTGCAGATGTCGCTGCGGGTGCTGACGCGTCCCGGTGACCTGATCGCCGCTGAATCGCCGACCTATTACGGCTTGTTGCAGTTGGCGGATCTGCTGGGGTTGAAGGTCATCGAAATTCCCAGTGATCCATCGACGGGCATCAGCCTCGAGGCACTTCAGCTGGCGGCCAACCAATGGTCGATCAAGGCGTTGGTGTTGACCACGCGTCTGAGCAATCCGCTGGGTGGCACCGTGCCGGAAGAGCGGCAGAAGCAGCTTCTGCGTCTGGCGTCGGATTTCGATATCCAGATCGTCGAAGACGATATCTATGGCGAGCTCATGTTCGAGCAGGGGCGGACCAAGGCGCTCAAGGCGTTTGATCGGCTCGACCGGGTGATCTACTGCTCGAGCTTCTCCAAGACCTTGTCGCCGGGCGTGCGGGTTGGCTGGATGGTGGCGGGGCGTTATCAGGACGAAATCCAGCGCCTGCAAACCTTCACCACGCACTCGGCTTGCAGCGTGACTCAGATGGGGGTGGCGGCCTACCTGGAAAATGGCGGTTATGATCGGCATTTGCGCTACATCCGCCAGGAGTATCGCAAGAACCTTAGTGCATACCAGTTGGCGGTGCAGCAGCACTTCCCTGAAGGCACTCAGATGACCCGGCCGACAGGTGGGTTCATTCTCTGGGTGAGCCTGCCGGGGCGGGTCAATACCCAGGAGCTGCATGTGCGCGCGCTCGAGCAGGGAATCAGTATCGCGCCTGGCCTGATCTTCAGTAATACCGAGCAGTTCAACCACTGTATCCGTCTCAACTGCGCAATTCCCTGGAACAAGGAGGCGGAGCGGGCGGTTATCACGCTTGGTCTGTTGGCTCAGCAATTGTGCCGCGAGTCGACGAGCGCACTTTTGTAGGCTTGTCAGGCGCCTGCGGAACAGAGAGCATACGCACCTTTCCGGTCTGCCAGTCGATGTCCATGAACCTGTTGCGCTGCTTTGCCATGACGTTGTGCCTTCTGCCGCTGTGTCTGCCTGTCGGCGGGGTCGAGGCTGCGCAGCCTGCGAGCCAGGCGCAAGCCGTCAAGGGCAAGGCAAGTCAGAAGCCTGCGGCGAGCAAGCCTGCCAAAACGACCGTGAAAAGCAAGGCGTCGGCCAAGGCCAAAGCCAGGCCGGCTCGCAAGCCGGTCAGCAAAGCGGTCCGTCAGCCATTGCCGGAAGCCAAGCTGGATCTGAGCTTGCCTACTGAAATGGTAAAGAAACTGGAGCCTGAAGTCGGCGATGCATCGACTCGGCGCAAACCTTTGCTGCCGGCGATGTTCACCGAAAAGCCGCAGACCGATGACAGCCCCTTTCAGCTCAATGGCCGGCTGATCAGCAACGAAATGCAACTGCAGTTGCGCAACGACAGTCGCCGCGATGTGGAAGGGGCGGCGATCGATTTCGAGTTCCGTCAGTAGCTTCGCTGAACTGACTGCCGGGTCACCGCAGATTTCATTCGGCCAGCAATTTCAAACGTCTGTTTGAGCGGTTACTATCCAGGGGCGTTCGTCCCGTTTTGTTCCAGGGAGTCCTGATTTTGGTGAGTTGCCATGAATTGCCGTGAGGGTTGCGGTGCTTGCTGCATTGCCCCATCCATCAGCTCGGCGATGCCGCGCATGCCCAAGGGCAAGCCGGCGGGCGAGCGCTGTCTGCACCTGACCGTGGAAAACCTCTGTGACCTCTTCGGCAAGCCCGAGCGCCCGGCGGTGTGTGGTGGTTTCAAGGCGGATATCGAGGTGTGTGGCGACAATCGCGACGAGGCAATCAGGATTCTGGGTTGGCTGGAGCAGATGACGGCGGCGTGACAAGCGGGATCTTCGACAACAAGGATAAACATGATGAGATCGTTCAAGCGTATTGCACTGCTGTGTGGCATGGGTGTTCTGCTGGCGCCGGCCGCCTGGGCGGAAAACTGGCAGGTGGCCAAGGACGAGGAGGGGATCAAGGTTTCCCTCAGTGAAGTAGCCGGTTCCAAGTACAAGGCCTATCAAGGCGTGACCGTGATCAAGGCGCCGCTGGCCAAGGTGCAGGCGTTGCAGGAAGACGTGGTCGGCGCCTGTGCATGGATTCATGAGTGCAAGTCGCAAAAGCTGCTCAAGCAGGAAGGTGATCAGAGCTGGACCTACACCCAGTTCAACACGCCGTGGCCGGTGACGCCGCGTGATTCGGTGCTGCATATCACCACGGTCAAGGGGGCTGATGGCAGCTTGACCCGTAATCTGGTCGAAGAGCCGACCTATGTCCCGGAAGAGAAGGGCTTTGTGCGGGTGGCGAAAGTGGAAGGCTTCTGGAAGCTGGTGCCCAAGGGTGACAGCACCGAAGTGACTTACCAGGTGCACACCGAGCCAGGTGGCAGCGTACCTGCGATGGTGGCCAACAAGTTTGTAGTGGATGCGCCGTTCAATACCCTGAAAGGGCTGCGGGAGCGGGCTGAGAAAAATTGAAGTGATGAGTTGCCTGTTCTGGCCTCTTCGCGGGTAAACCCGCTCCCACAGATTCTGAAGCCTGCGCCGTACCTGTGGGAGCGGGTTTACCCGCGAAGAGGCCAGAACAGGAAAAAGACAATAAAAAAGGCTGCCCGAGGGCAGCCTTTTTGCGTTCAGCTCTGGGGCTTACTTGCGGTCTTGCAGTTTCACGATGTCGCGCTGCTCGTGGCCGGTGTACAGCTGGCGCGGACGGCCAATCTTGTACGGGCTGGAGAGCATTTCTTTCCAGTGCGAGATCCAGCCAACGGTACGCGCCAGGGCGAAGATCACGGTGAACATGCTGGTCGGAATGCCGATCGCTTTCAGGATGATGCCCGAGTAGAAGTCGACGTTCGGGTACAGCGAGCGCTCGATGAAGTAAGGATCGGTGAGGGCGATCTCTTCCAGGCGCATGGCCAGTTCCAGCTGCGGGTCGTTCTTGATGCCCAGCTCGCTCAGAACTTCGTCGCAGGTCTTCTTCATCACGGTGGCGCGCGGGTCGCGGTTTTTGTAAACGCGGTGACCGAAGCCCATGAGTTTGAACGGATCGTTCTTGTCCTTGGCCTTGGCGATGTACTTGTCGATGTTCGAGACATCGCCAATTTCATCGAGCATGGTCAGTACAGCTTCGTTGGCGCCGCCGTGGGCAGGGCCCCACAGTGCAGCGATACCGGCTGCGATACAGGCGAACGGGTTGGCGCCCGAGGAGCCGGCCAGACGCACGGTGGAAGTGGAAGCGTTCTGCTCATGGTCGGCATGGAGGATGAAGATCCGGTCCATTGCCTTGGCCAGCACCGGGCTGATCGGTTTGATCTCGCACGGGGTGTTGAACATCATGTGCAGGAAGTTTTCCGCGTACGACAGGTCGTTGCGCGGGTACATCATGGGCTGGCCCATGGAGTACTTGTAAACCATTGCTGCCAGGGTCGGCATCTTGGCGACCAGGCGCACCGCGGAAATTTCGCGGTGTTGCGGGTTATTGATGTCCAGCGAGTCGTGATAGAACGCCGACAGGGCGCCAACCACACCGCACATTACCGCCATCGGGTGAGCGTCGCGGCGGAAGCCGTTGAAGAAGGACTTCAGCTGCTCGTGAACCATGGTGTGGTTCTTGACGGTGCTGACGAACTGGGCCTTCTGCTCGGCATTCGGCAGTTCGCCGTTGAGCAGCAGGTAGCAGGTTTCCAGGTAGTCGGACTGTTCGGCGAGCTGTTCGATCGGGTAGCCGCGGTGCAGCAGCACGCCCTTGTCGCCATCGATGTAGGTGATCTTCGACTCGCACGAGGCGGTCGCCATGAAACCAGGGTCGAAGGTGAAGTGACCAGTGGCCCCCAACCCGCGGACGTCGATTACATCAGGACCAACGGTGCCGGTTAAAATGGGCAGCTCGACGGGGGCAGCGCCCTCGATGACCAACTGCGCTTTTTTGTCAGCCATGTGGCCTCCTATTAATGCTTGAAATCATCAGACAGACCCCCCACGCAGGGCCCGCACCACTATAGAGGGATAAATTCGAATGTCAATTTGCCTAAAGGCTGGTTGAAAGCGGCTCTGAGGCCTGATTTTTCTCGAAATTCTCGCCCATTTACGCCTTTTGCTCGCTAAAGGCAATGCGCTATTTGGGCTACCCCGTCACGTTGTCATAAGCAGCCTAACTGTCTATACTCGGCACCCGACCGCCAAGGGCTTGCAAGCCTGATTTGCTGGGGGTCGCCGTTCCCTGGGTGGTGGGTACCTGACCAGTACACTTACCAACAACTTTGCCCTGATTCGCTAGGGGCTCTTCAGTGTGAAAAAAGCCGTGAAAAGCCAACGACCTGTAAACCTAGACCTAAGGACCATCAAGCTCCCAATCACCGCGTACACGTCCATTCTGCACCGTATCTCCGGCGTCATCCTGTTCCTCGGCCTTGCCATCATGCTGTACGCATTGGGCAAATCGCTGGGTTCCGAGGAAGGCTTCGGCGAGGTGAAGGCGTGTCTGACCAGCCCGCTGGCCAAACTGGTGACCTGGGCCCTGCTGTCCGCCCTGCTGTATCACCTGGTGGCAGGCGTACGCCACCTGATCATGGACATGGGCATCGGTGAGACGCTGGAAGGCGGCAAACTGGGCTCGAAAATCGTGATTGTCATCTCCGTGGTGGTGATCGTTCTGGTGGGAGTTTGGGTATGGTAACCAATGTCACGAACCTGTCGCGTTCGGGCCTCTATGACTGGATGGCGCAGCGCGTCTCGGCGGTCGTTCTCGCGGCTTACTTCCTGTTCCTGATCGGATACGTCGTTGTTCACCCGGGCATGGACTATGCCCAGTGGCACGGTCTGTTCTCCAACAACGCGATGCGGATCTTCAGTCTGCTGGCCCTCGTTGCCCTGGGCGCTCACGCCTGGGTCGGCATGTGGACCATCGCCACCGACTACCTGACGCCGATGTCGTTCGGCAAGTCGGCGACTGCGATTCGTTTCCTGTTCCAGGCGGTATGCGGCGTAGCGATGTTCGCTTACTTCGTCTGGGGTGTGCAGATTCTCTGGGGTATCTGATCCATGGCTAGCATTCCAACTATTTCCTTCGACGCCATCATTATCGGTGGCGGCGGTGCCGGCATGCGCGCAGCGCTGCAGCTGGCTCAAGGCGGTCACAAGACTGCCGTGGTCACCAAGGTGTTCCCGACTCGTTCGCACACCGTTTCCGCCCAGGGCGGCATCACCTGTGCCATCGCTTCGGCCGACCCGAACGACGACTGGCGCTGGCACATGTACGATACCGTCAAAGGTTCCGACTATATCGGTGACCAGGACGCTATCGAATACATGTGTCAGGAAGGCCCGGCTGCGGTCTTCGAGCTGGACCACATGGGTCTGCCGTTCTCGCGTACCGAAACTGGCCGTATCTACCAGCGTCCGTTCGGTGGTCAGTCCAAGGACTTCGGTAAAGGTGGCCAGGCTGCCCGTACCTGCGCAGCGTCCGACCGTACCGGTCACGCCCTGCTGCACACCCTGTACCAGGGCAACCTGAAGGCAGGCACTACCTTCCTCAACGAGTACTACGCTGTTGACCTGGTGAAGAACCAGGAAGGCGCGTTCGTCGGTGTGATCGCTATCTGCATCGAAACCGGCGAAACCATGTACATCAAGTCCAAGGCCACCGTTCTGGCCACTGGCGGTGCCGGTCGTATCTACGCCTCCACCACCAACGCCCTGATCAATACCGGTGACGGTATCGGCATGGCCCTGCGTGCCGGCGTGCCGGTGCAGGACATCGAGATGTGGCAGTTCCACCCGACCGGCATCGCCGGCGCCGGTGTACTGGTTACCGAAGGCTGTCGCGGTGAGGGTGGCTACCTGATCAACGCCCACGGCGAGCGCTTCATGGAGCGTTACGCGCCGAACGCGAAAGACCTGGCCGGCCGCGACGTGGTTGCCCGTTCCATGGTCAAAGAGATCATCGCCGGCAACGGCGTGGGCCCGAACAAGGACCACGTACTGCTGAAGCTGGACCACCTGGGCGAGGAAGTGCTGCACAGCCGCCTGCCAGGTATCTGCGAACTGTCCAAGACCTTCGCCCACGTCGACCCAGTGGTCGCGCCGGTTCCGGTCGTTCCGACCTGCCACTACATGATGGGCGGCGTTGCCACCAACATTCATGGCCAGGCCATCACCATGGACGAAGAAGGCAAGGATCACATCATTCCTGGCCTGTTCGCCGTAGGTGAAGTGGCGTGCGTATCGGTTCACGGTGCAAACCGCCTGGGCGGCAACTCGCTGCTCGACCTGGTGGTATTCGGCCGTGCTGCCGGCCTGCACCTGGAGAAGGCACTGAGCGACGGCATCGAGCACCTCGACGCCAGCGACACCGATATCGATGTTGCCCTGAGCCGCCTGAACAAGCTCAACGAGCGCTCCACTGGCGAAGACGTTGCCAGCCTCAAGCGCGAGCTGCAGAGCTGCATGCAGAACTACTTCGGTGTATTCCGTACTGGCGAATACATGCTCAAGGGTATCGAGCAGTTGGCTGGCCTGCGTGAGCGCATCGCCAACGTGAAGATCAACGACAAGTCCCAGGCCTTCAACACCGCGCGTATCGAAGCGCTGGAGCTGCAGAACCTGCTGGAAGTTGCCGAAGCTACCGCCATTGCGGCCGAAGCCCGTAAAGAGTCCCGCGGCGCTCACGCCCGTGAAGACTTCGAAGACCGTGACGACGAAAACTGGCTGTGCCACACCCTGTATTACCCGGGTGAGAAGCGCGTTGCCAAGCGTGGCGTCAACTTTGCGCCGAAGACTGTTCCAGCCTTCGAACCAAAAGTCCGGACTTACTAAGGGTGGCTGCTATGTTGAAAGTCGAAGTTTATCGTTACAACCCGGACACCGACTCGGCGCCCAAGATGGAGTCGTTCGACGTCGATACCGGCGGCAAGGACCTGATGGTGCTGGACGTACTGGCACTGATCAAGGAAAAGGACGAGGGTTTCTCGTACCGTCGCTCGTGCCGTGAAGGTGTTTGCGGTTCCGATGGCATGAACATGAACGGCAAGAACGGCCTGGCCTGCATCACTCCGCTGTCGGGCGTGGTCAAGGGCAACAAGCTGGTTCTGCGTCCGCTGCCAGGTTTGCCGGTAATTCGTGACCTGGTCGTCGATATGAGCATCTTCTACAAGCAGTACGAGAAGGTGAAGCCGTTCCTGCAGAACGATACTCCGGCTCCGGCCATCGAGCGTCTGCAGTCGCCGGAAGATCGCGACAAGCTGGACGGTCTGTACGAGTGCATCCTGTGCGCTTGCTGCTCGACCTCCTGCCCATCGTTCTGGTGGAACCCGGACAAGTTCCTGGGCCCCGCCGCTCTGCTGCAGGCCTATCGCTTCCTGGCCGACAGCCGTGACACCAAAACCCAGGAGCGCCTGGCGTCCCTGGATGACCCGTTCAGCGTATTCCGCTGCCGCGGGATCATGAACTGCGTAAACGTTTGCCCGAAGGGTCTGAACCCGACCAAGGCAATCGGTCACGTACGTAACATGCTGCTGCAAAGCGGCACCTGATTCAAAGCGTTGTAACTGCAGTAAGCCGAGGTGCGGGTGGTGAGCCCGCACTGAGGTAAAACCTGAGCAAGGGCCCACAAAGCCCGCGCTCGATACCTATGAAGATATGAGACCAGCAGGGGCTTTCCGGGCTGGTACCCGGAAAATCAGCAGGATCCAAGTGGCGTGGTTCAGTCGCTGTATTCGGACTTTTCCAGGTTTGCTGTGGCTCTCGCCGATCAGTCCCCTAACCGAGGGTGACCAAGCATGCAAGAAAGCGTGATGCAGCGCATGTGGGAAAGCGCCCACCTTTCAGGTGGTAACGCTGCATATGTGGAAGAGCTTTATGAGCTCTACCTGCACGACCCTAACGCTGTGCCAGAAGAGTGGCGCACTTACTTCCAGAAGTTGCCTGCTGATGGCAGCACCGCTACCGATGTATCGCACTCGACAATCCGCGACCATTTCGTACTGCTGGCAAAGAACCAGCGCCGCGCCCAACCGGTGTCCGCCGGGAGCGTGAGCAGTGAACACGAGAAGAAGCAGGTTGAAGTTCTGCGACTGATCCAGGCCTATCGTATGCGCGGCCATCAGGCTGCCAAGCTCGACCCCTTGGGGTTGTGGCAGCGCCCTGCGCCCGTAGACCTGTCGATCAATCACTACGGCTTGACCAATGCCGATCTTGATACGACCTTCCGTGCCGGCGACCTGTTCATCGGCAAAGAGGAAGCGAGCCTACGCGAGATCTCCGAGGCGCTCCAGAAGACATATTGTCGCACCATTGGTGCCGAGTTCACCCATATCGTCGATTCCGAGCAGCGCAGCTGGTTCCAGCAGCGCCTGGAAAGCGTGCGCGGTCGTCCGGAATTCTCCGCCGACGTGCAGGCTCACCTGCTCGAGCGCGTAACCGCCGGTGAAGGCCTTGAGAAGTACCTGGGCACCAAGTACCCAGGCACCAAGCGCTTCGGCCTCGAGGGTGGCGAAAGCCTGATCCCGATGCTGGACGAAATGATCCAGCGTTCCGGCTCCTATGGCACCAAGGAAGTTGTGATCGGCATGGCCCACCGTGGCCGTCTGAACGTCCTGGTGAACACCTTCGGCAAGAACCCGCGCGAGCTGTTCGACGAGTTCGAAGGCAAGAAGATGAACGAGCTGGGCTCGGGTGACGTGAAGTATCACCAGGGCTTCTCCTCCAACGTGATGACCCCTGGTGGCGAAGTTCACCTGGCCATGGCGTTCAACCCGTCCCACCTGGAAATCGTCTCGCCAGTGGTGGAAGGTTCGGTGCGCGCCCGTCAGGACCGTCGTAACGACACCGTGGGTGACAAGGTTCTGCCGATCTCGATCCACGGTGACGCTGCGTTCGCCGGCCAGGGCGTGGTCATGGAAACCTTCCAGATGTCGCAGACCCGCGGTTTCAAGACCGGCGGTACCGTGCACATCGTGATCAACAACCAGGTTGGTTTCACCATCAGCAACCCGCTGGACGCGCGCTCTACCGAGTACGCTACCGACGTCGCCAAGATGATCCAGGCGCCGATCCTGCACGTGAACGGTGACGATCCGGAAGCTGTGCTGTTCGTGACCCAGCTGGCCATCGATTACCGCATGCAGTTCAAGCGTGACGTGGTCATCGACCTGGTCTGCTACCGTCGTCGCGGCCACAACGAGGCCGACGAGCCGAACGGTACCCAGCCTCTGATGTACCAGCAGATCAGCAAGCAGCGCACCACCCGTGAGCTGTACGCCGATGCTCTGATCAAGGCCGGTCGCATCGACGGCGAGCGCGCTCAGGCCAAGATCGACGAGTACCGCAACGCCCTTGACAACGGCCTGCACGTGGTCAAGAGCCTGGTCAAGGAGCCGAACCGCGAGCTGTTCGTCGACTGGCGTCCGTACCTGGGCCACGCCTGGACCGCGCGTCACGACACCCGTTTCGACCTCAAGACCCTGCAGGAGCTGTCGGCCAAGTTGCTGGAGCTGCCGGAAGGCTTCGTGGTTCAGCGTCAGGTAGCGAAGATCTACGAAGATCGCCAGAAGATGCAGGCCGGTGGCTTGCCGATCAACTGGGGTTATGCAGAGACCATGGCTTACGCCACCCTGCAGTTCGAAGGTCACCCGATCCGCATGACCGGCCAGGACATCGGCCGTGGCACCTTCTCGCACCGTCACGCGGTGCTGCACAACCAGAAGGACGCCAGCACCTACGTACCGCTGAAGAACCTGTTCCCGGGCCAGCCGCGCTTCGACCTGTACGACTCCTTCCTCTCGGAAGAAGCCGTTCTGGCCTTCGAATACGGCTACTCCACCACCACGCCGAACGCGCTGGTGATCTGGGAAGCCCAGTTCGGCGACTTCGCCAACGGTGCGCAAGTGGTGATCGACCAGTTCATCACCAGTGGCGAGCACAAGTGGGGCCGTCTGTGCGGTCTGACCATGCTGCTGCCGCACGGCTATGAAGGGCAGGGCCCGGAGCACTCCTCCGCGCGTCTGGAGCGTTACCTGCAGCTGTGCGCCGAGCACAACATCCAGGTCTGCGTACCGACCACCCCGGCACAGATCTACCACCTGCTGCGTCGTCAGGTCATTCGTCCGCTGCGCAAGCCGCTGGTCGTGCTGACGCCGAAGTCGCTGCTGCGCCACAAGCTGGCCATCTCGACCCTGGAAGACCTGGCCGAAGGCTCGTTCCAGACCGTGATCCCGGAAATCGACGCCCTCGATCCGGCCAAGGTCGAACGCCTGGTGCTGGCCAGCGGCAAGGTCTACTACGACCTGCTGGAAAAACGCCGTGCCGAAGGCCGCGAAGACATCGCCATCGTGCGTATCGAGCAGCTGTATCCGTTCCCTGAGGACGACCTGGTGGAAATCCTGGCGCCGTACACCAACCTCAAGCATGCGGTCTGGTGTCAGGAAGAACCGATGAACCAGGGCGCCTGGTACAGCAGCCAGCACCACATGCGCCGTATCCTGGGCCGCCACAACAAGGCACTGGTCCTGGAATACGCCGGCCGCGACGCTTCCGCCGCGCCAGCCTGTGGTTACGCATCGAAGCACGCCGAACAGCAGGAAAAACTGCTGCAAGACGCGTTCACTGTCTAACGCCATCGCGCATACGAAACCGAATTTAAGGAAACACTGATAATGGCTATCGAGATCAAAGCCCCAACCTTCCCGGAATCGGTCGCCGACGGCACCGTTGCCACCTGGCACAAGCAGCCAGGCGACGCCGTCAAGCGTGACGAGCTGATCGTCGACATCGAAACCGACAAGGTCGTCCTGGAAGTCCTGGCCACCGCCGACGGCGTGCTGGGTGCCATCGTCAAGGGCGAGGGCGACACCGTCCTGTCCGACGAAGTGCTGGGTTCGATCGTTGAAGGTGGTGCTGCTGCCGCTGCTCCGGCTGCTGCTCCTGCCGCCGCTGCTGCCCCGGCCGCTGCCGCCGACGCGGGTGAAGACGACCCGGTCGCCGCGCCTGCAGCCCGCAAGCTGGCTGAAGAGAACGGCATCGACCTGGCTACCGTTGCCGGCACCGGCAAAGGTGGTCGCATCACCAAGGAAGACGTCGTTGCTGCCGTTGCCAACAAGAAGTCGGCACCTGCCGCTGCTCCGGCTGCCAAGCCTGCCGCCGCTGCCGCTGCCCCGGTTGTTGTCGCTGCTGGCGACCGCACCGAGAAGCGCGTACCGATGACCCGTCTGCGTGCCAAGATCGCCGAGCGTCTGGTCGAAGCCCAGTCGAGCATGGCCATGCTGACCACCTTCAACGAAGTCGACATGACCGAAGTCATGGCCCTGCGTTCGAAGTACAAGGACCTGTTCGAGAAGACCCACAACGGCGTGCGCCTGGGCTTCATGTCGTTCTTCGTCAAGGCTGCCACCGAAGCCCTGAAGCGCTTCCCGGCTGTCAACGCCTCGATCGACGGCAACGACATCGTCTACCACGGCTATGCGGACGTCGGCGTTGCCGTCTCCAGCGACCGTGGCCTGGTGGTACCGGTTCTGCGTAACGCCGAGTCGATGAGCCTGGCTGAAATCGAGAATGGCATCGCCACCTTCGGCAAGAAAGCCCGTGACGGCAAGCTGGCCATCGAAGAGATGACCGGCGGCACCTTCACCATCACCAACGGTGGTACTTTCGGCTCGATGATGTCGACCCCGATCGTCAACCCGCCGCAGGCCGCGATTCTCGGCATGCACAACATCATCCAGCGTCCGATGGCCATCAACGGCCAAGTGGTCATTCGCCCGATGATGTACCTGGCACTGTCCTACGATCACCGCCTGATCGACGGCAAGGAAGCGGTAACCTTCCTGGTGACCATCAAGAACCTGCTGGAAGATCCGTCTCGCCTGCTGCTGGACATCTAACCCTCTGGCTGCGTACCGTGCCGGCCCTGGCTTCGAAAGGAGCAGGGCCGCGCGGTTCGCGGCTTGTAGCTTGTAGCTGATAAGGAATCTTTTATGACCCAGAAATTCGACGTAGTGGTAATTGGTGCAGGTCCTGGCGGCTATGTGGCTGCCATCAAGGCCGCACAACTTGGTCTGAAGACTGCCTGTATCGAGAAGTACACCGATGCCGAGGGCAAGCTGGCCCTGGGCGGCACCTGCCTGAACGTAGGTTGCATTCCTTCCAAGGCGCTGCTGGACAGCTCCTGGAAATACAAGGAAGCCAAAGAGAGCTTCAACGTCCACGGTATCTCCACTGGCGAAGTGAAGATGGACGTCGCCGCGATGGTTGGCCGCAAGGCTGGCATCGTCAAGAACCTGACCGGTGGCGTTGCCACCTTGTTCAAGGCCAACGGCGTCACTTCGATCCAGGGCCACGGCAAGCTGCTGGCTGGCAAGAAAGTCGAAGTCACCAAGGCTGACGGCACCACCGAAGTCATCGAAGCCGAAAACGTGATCCTGGCCTCCGGCTCGCGTCCGATCGACATTCCGCCGGCTCCGGTCGACCAGAACGTCATCGTCGACTCCACCGGCGCCCTGGAATTCCAAGCTGTACCGAAGCGCCTGGGCGTGATCGGCGCTGGCGTCATCGGCCTGGAACTGGGTTCGGTCTGGGCTCGCCTGGGTGCTGAAGTCACCGTTCTCGAAGCTCTGGACACCTTCCTGATGGCTGCCGACACCGCCGTGTCGAAAGAAGCCCAGAAGACCCTGACCAAGCAAGGCCTGGACATCAAACTGGGCGCTCGCGTCACCGGTTCGAAAGTCAACGGCAACGAAGTCGAAGTGACCTACACCAACGCCGAAGGCGAGCAGAAGATCACCTTCGACAAGCTGATCGTCGCGGTCGGCCGTCGTCCTGTCACCACCGACCTGCTGGCTGCCGACAGCGGCGTTACCATCGACGAGCGTGGCTACATCTTCGTCGACGACTACTGCGCTACCAGCGTTCCTGGCGTCTACGCCATCGGTGACGTGGTTCGCGGCATGATGCTGGCGCACAAGGCCTCGGAAGAGGGCATCATGGTCGTCGAGCGCATCAAGGGCCACAAAGCCCAGATGAACTACGACCTGATTCCGTCGGTCATCTACACCCACCCGGAAATCGCGTGGGTCGGCAAGACCGAACAAGCCTTGAAGGCCGAGGGTGTTGAGGTTAACGTAGGCACCTTCCCGTTCGCGGCCAGCGGCCGTGCGATGGCTGCCAACGACACCGGTGGTTTCGTCAAGGTCATCGCCGATGCCAAGACCGACCGCGTTCTGGGTGTACACGTGATTGGCCCATCGGCTGCCGAACTGGTGCAGCAGGGCGCAATCGCAATGGAATTCGGCACCAGTGCCGAGGATCTGGGCATGATGGTCTTCAGCCATCCGACCCTGTCCGAAGCGCTGCATGAAGCAGCGCTGGCAGTGAATGGCGGCGCCATTCACGTGGCCAACCGTAAGAAGCGTTAATTATAAGAAACCACGGCGGGCTGCCCGTCGTGAGTCTTGCGTGCATGACTCACCGCGGAACGTCCGCCGGACCGAACTACATGGGATAACCCGGGGTTAACGGTCACAGGTGGTGCGGCGCCAGCAATGGCGCAGCGCCGAAGCGCAGTACCTAACGAAGACGGTAAAAAGCATGAATCTTCACGAGTATCAGGGTAAGCAGCTGTTCGCTGAATACGGCCTGCCAGTTTCCAAGGGTTTCGCGGTCGACACCCCTGAAGAAGCAGCAGAAGCCTGCGACAAGATCGGCGGTTCGGAGTGGGTCGTCAAAGCCCAGGTCCACGCTGGTGGTCGCGGTAAAGCGGGCGGCGTCAAGCTGGTTCGCAGCAAGGAAGACGCCAAGGCGTTCGCTGCACAGTGGTTGGGCAAGAATCTGGTCACCTACCAGACTGACGCCAACGGTCAACCAGTCTCCAAGATCCTGGTCGAATCCTGCACTGACATCGCCAAAGAGCTGTACCTGGGCGCTGTAGTCGATCGTTCGAGCCGCCGTATCGTGTTCATGGCTTCCACCGAAGGTGGCGTGGACATCGAGAAAGTCGCTCACGAAACTCCTGAGAAGATCCTCAAGGCTACCATCGATCCGCTGGTCGGCGCTCAGCCGTTCCAAGGTCGTGAGCTGGCGTTCCAGCTGGGTCTGGAAGGCAAGCAAGTTCAACAGTTCGCCAAGATCTTCGTTGGCCTGGCCAAGCTGTTCAAGGATCACGATCTGGCCCTGCTGGAAGTGAACCCGCTGGTCATCAAGGCCGACGGCGACCTGCACTGCCTCGATGCCAAGATCAACATCGACGCCAACGCCATGTACCGTCAGCCTAAGCTGAAGACCTTCCACGACCCGTCCCAGGACGACGCCCGTGAAGCCCACGCTGCCAAGTTCGAACTGAACTACGTAGCCCTGGAAGGCAACATTGGCTGCATGGTCAACGGTGCCGGCCTGGCCATGGGTACCATGGACATCGTCAACCTGCACGGCGGCAAGCCAGCCAACTTCCTGGACGTTGGCGGTGGCGCAACCAAAGAGCGCGTGACCGAAGCCTTCAAGATCATTCTGTCCGACAGCAATGTCGCGGCCGTTCTGGTCAACATCTTCGGCGGCATCGTTCGCTGCGACATGATTGCCGAAGGCATCATCGGTGCAGTGAAAGAAGTTGGCGTTAAAGTTCCGGTTGTCGTTCGCCTCGAAGGCAACAACGCCGAACTGGGCGCTAAAGTACTGGCAGAAAGCGGTTTGAACATCATTGCGGCCACCAGCCTGACCGACGCTGCTCAACAAGTTGTCAAAGCTGCGGAGGGCAAGTAATGAGCGTCCTGATCAATAAAGACACCAAAGTCATCTGCCAGGGCTTCACCGGCTCGCAGGGTACTTTCCACTCCGAACAAGCCATCGCCTACGGCACCAAGATGGTCGGTGGCGTTACTCCGGGCAAGGGTGGCACCACCCACCTGGGCCTGCCGGTGTTCAACACCGTCAAGGACGCTGTCGAGGCTACCGGCGCTGAAGCTTCGGTAATCTACGTTCCGGCTCCGTTCTGCAAAGACTCGATCCTGGAAGCTGCCTTCGCCGGCATCAAGCTGATCGTCTGCATCACCGAAGGTATTCCTACCCTCGACATGCTGGACGCCAAGGTCAAGTGCGACGAGCTGGGCGTACGCCTGATCGGCCCTAACTGCCCAGGTGTCATCACTCCGGGCGAGTGCAAGATCGGCATCATGCCAGGCCACATCCACTTGCCAGGCAAGGTCGGTATCGTTTCCCGTTCCGGCACCCTGACCTACGAAGCGGTCAAGCAGACCACCGACGCCGGCTTCGGCCAGTCGACCTGCGTCGGCATCGGCGGTGACCCGATCCCAGGCTCGAACTTCATCGACATCCTGAAGCTGTTCCAGGAAGACCCGCAGACCGAAGCGATCGTCATGATCGGTGAGATCGGTGGTTCGGCTGAAGAAGAGGCTGCTGCCTACATCAAAGCCAACGTGACCAAGCCTGTCGTTTCCTACATCGCTGGTGTTACCGCTCCTGCGGGCAAGCGTATGGGCCACGCTGGCGCCATCATTTCCGGCGGCAAGGGCACTGCGGACGAGAAGTTCGCCGCCCTGCAGGACGCAGGTGTTAAAACCGTGCGTTCCCTGGCTGACATCGGCAAGGCTCTGGCCGAGCTGACTGGCTGGGAAATGAAGAAGTAATACGCTTTACCCCCCACGCGCACAGAGGCCACCTTCGGGTGGCCTTTGTCGTTGTTGGCGTTTGTGTTTTTCAGTGCCGGCCTTTTCGCGGGTAAACCCGCTCCCACAAGAGAGGGTTTACCCACGAAAAGCCCGGCAGGGATGTCGCGGAAAATTCGATGACCTTGATCAGGTTTTTCCACCAGACATTTAGCTGAATCAGCAATAAATTATCGCCTGAGTTGGATATCCAGACGACAAACACATACGCACATCGGACAAGCAGCACTGTATCAGTGCGTTTGCCCGGTAAAACGGTTAATCTACGCGTTCACTCTGTGCCCGTACCCCAAAAGGGAACGACACGCTAAACGGGTCTGGCCTATCAAGCCGGGCAGCATTTCCCTCACCCATGGGGAAATCCCTTCTCGAATCCCGATTTCAGCAGTGTGGTACTTCCTTAAAATGAAAGTGTTAAAAGGCCAGGATATCCTGGCGCTTGGCTTTATGACGTTTGCGCTTTTCGTAGGCGCCGGCAATATCATCTTCCCGCCTATCGTCGGCCTGCAGTCTGGTCCGCACGTATGGATGGCCGCTCTAGGCTTCCTGGTCACTGCGGTGGGCCTGCCGGTGATCACCGTCGTCGCCCTGGCCAAGGTCGGTGGCGGCATGGATGCCCTGAGCAGCCCGATTGGCAAGTTCTTCGGTGGCCTGTTGGCGGCTGTGTGCTACCTGTCGGTTGGCCCGCTGTTCGCCACTCCGCGCACCGCGACCGTTTCGTTCGAGGTGGGCGTGGCGCCCTTGACCGGTGAAAGCCCGCTGGCGCTGTTCATCTACAGCCTGGTCTACTTCATCGTGGTGCTGGCGGTGTCCATGTACCCGGGCAAGCTGCTCGACACGGTCGGCCGCTTCCTTGCCCCGTTGAAGATCATCGCCCTGGCTGTGCTGGGTATTGCGGCCTTCGCGTTGCCGGCCGGTACCATTGGTGAAGCGCAACCTGCCTATGCGGCCGCTGCGTTTTCCAAGGGCTTCTCCGACGGCTACCTGACCATGGACACCCTGGGTGCCCTGGTGTTCGGTATCGTGATCGTCAACGCCATCCGCTCGCGCGGTGTCGAGTCGCCGAAGCTGATCACCCGCTATGCCATCATTGCCGGCCTGATCGCCGGTGTGGGTCTGGCGCTGGTGTACATCAGCCTGTTCCGCCTGGGTGCGGGCAGCCATGAGATCGCGGCGGGTGCTACCAACGGTGCGGCGGTACTGCATGCCTATGTGCAGCATACCTTCGGTTCGCTGGGCAGCGGTTTCCTGGCCGTGCTGATCGCCCTGGCGTGCCTGGTGACCGCGGTTGGCCTGACTTGTGCGTGTGCCGAGTACTTCAGCCAGATTCTGCCGCTGTCGTACCGTGCGCTGGTGGTGATCCTGGCGGGCTTCTCGCTGCTGATCTCCAACCTTGGCCTGACCAAGCTGATCATGTTCTCGATCCCGGTGCTGACCGCGATCTACCCACCGTGCATCGTGGTGGTAGGTCTGAGCTTCGTGAAGGATCTGTGGAACTCGCCGACACGCATCCTGGCGCCGGTCATGCTGGTGTCGCTGGTGTTCGGTATGGTCGATGCAATCAAGGGCAGCAGCCTGGCTCACGTCCTGCCGGACTTCATGGCTCACCTGCCGTTGAGCGATGCAGGCATGGCCTGGCTGGTGCCTTCGGTAGTGACCCTGGCGGGTGCCGTGGCTTGCGACCGTATGCTGGGCAAGCCGCGCGAGGCGCTGGCCTGATGTGTTGAAGCCTGATGGCGGCACCGGCCACAAGCCGTAGGGTGCGCGCCAGAGGTCTAGACCTGAGAGCCCCGTGTCCGAGAGGATGCGGGGCTTTTGTTTGTCTGCGAGGGACTTATCGCCGGCAAGCCGGCTCCCACAGGAATTGCGCCGATCTTGGGGGTAATGCCAACGATGAGGTCGGAGCAGACAAAAATTTTAGAAAGGTGGTGTGCCTTTCCAGGCTTGCAGGCGTCGAAATGCGGTCTCTATTCTTTGTGCACCTGGCTTTCGGGAACTCTGCATGAACTTCATTCAAAACAACCTCTACAACCTGCTGGCCATCGGCTGGTTTGCCCTGTGCTGGGGCGGCTACACCCGTTACGCGATCTGGAAGGGGCGTGACACCGCGTGCCTGGCCAGTGTCCTGCATCTGTACCGAGAAGACTGGATGCGCCGCATGCTGCTGCGTGACAACCGCATCGCGGATGCCAGCGTGATCGGCAATCTTGAACGCAACGCTTCGTTCTTCGCCTCGAGCACGCTGATTATCCTGGCCGGTATCCTCACCGTGCTGGGGGCTTCGGATCGGGCGCTGTCACTGCTGGCCGACCTGCCGCTGGTCCAGCAGACCTCGCAGGGTATGTCGGAAATCAAGCTGTTGTGCCTGGCGATGGTGTTCGTCTATGCCTTCTTTACTTTCAGTTGGTGTATGCGTCAGTACAACTTTGCCGCGGTACTGGTGGGGTCTGCCCCCATGATTGGTGAGCGCCTGGTCAACGAACAGGAGCGCAAGGCGTTTGCTTCACGCGCGGCGCGGGTGTTGTCACTGGCTGCCAACCAGTTCAACTTTGGTTTGCGATCGTATTACTTTGGCATGGCCATGCTGAGCTGGTTCATCAGCCCTTGGCTGTTCATGGTCATGAGCGTTGGCGTCGTGTTGATTCTGTACCGTCGTGAGTTTCATTCCGATGTACTGGAAGTGATGGTATACACGCCGACCGAAAGTGCGCCGGTAGAGGTGGGTAAAGAAAGTTCCAATGCCAGCGCCTGAAACGTTTAACCCATAATTAGCAGAAACAAAAAAACCCGACAATGTCGGGTTTTTTTGTTTGAACCGATTACTGCTTAGCAGGCTCGGCCGGGGTAGCAGGTGCAGCTTCTGGAGCCGGGGTGGCAGGAGCGGCTTCTTCAGCAGCCTTCTGCTCAGCTTCGGCCTGATCTTTGGCGGCTTCGGCGTTTTCCTTGGCGGCCTCGTTCATTTTATCCTGAGCTTCGCCCATTTTTTCCTGGGCTTGCTCGGCGTGTTGCTGTGCGTCTTGGGCTTTGTCTTCGCTCGCTTTATCGCAAGCGGCCAGGCCCATGGCAGCAGCCAGCATCAGAGCAAAAGCAAAAGGTTTACGCATGGGGGTGTTTCTCCTTGGTGGAATAAGTGACTTGTTCCTTCGAGTTCAACTGTGCGGAATAAGTTCCGCGAAGATTACAGATATATAAAAGTTTGTTCTATATAGACTTTTTACCGATTTTATGCCGCTGCGGCAGTGATCACGGATGGCGCCTATGAGCGATACAACCTTGACGGCGATGGCCGAACGTTTTCTTTCGGCGTTGAAACATTGTCAGGTTTTACAGATGCGGGTTGCGCATGCCGATGGCGATGGCATGACTTTGATCTTGCCCTGGTCGAAAGCTATTGTCGGTAACCCGCAGACCGGTGCCGTGCACGGTGGTGCGCTGACCACATTGATGGATACCACCTGTGGCATGGCCACGCTGTGCGTGTTGCCGCGTTTCGAGGTGTGCCCGACCCTCGACCTGCGTATCGACTACATGCACCCGGCCGAGG
The DNA here is from genome assembly GCF_034387475.1 of Pseudomonas sp. Teo4. Lineage (NCBI taxonomy): Bacteria > Pseudomonadati > Pseudomonadota > Gammaproteobacteria > Pseudomonadales > Pseudomonadaceae > Pseudomonas > Pseudomonas sp. Teo4. Next base: position 2,942,757 of record NZ_JAXCIL010000001.1, on the reverse strand, counting down.
CGGGCAAGGACATCTACGGGCACGCCCAGTGCTACCGCGTGACGCGCGATGTGATCTTCACCCGTGGCACGGCCTATCAGGATGACCCCGGCCAGCCCATCTGCCAGGTGGTGGGTACCTTCATGCGCCTTGGGCAGGACATAAAAGGCGGCCTTCATTTCGGCAACAGCCTCAGGGAGAAAGACGCATGATTCCACGGGATGTCCGCCAGCGTTTGAACGAGGCCCATGCGGTAGGTGACTACCGGCCGCTGCTGGGCCTGATTCCCTATGCAGGCCTGATCGGCATCGAATGCCAGCGCGAGGGCGAGGACCTGCTGTTCCGCCTGCCGGCCAGTCAGGACAATATCGGCAACCCCTTGCTGCCAGCCATTCACGGTGGGGTGATTGCCGGCTTCATGGAACTGTCCGCGGCACTTTACCTGCTGATCTACAGCGAGAGTGCGAGCATTCCCAAGATCATCGACTTTTCCATCGACTACCTGCGAGCCGGGCATTTTCGCGACACCTACGCACAGTGCCAGCTGTGGCGCCAGGGCCGGCGTGTGACCAACGTCGCCATCACCGCCTGGCAGGGCGATCGCCAATCACCGATCGCCACGGCACGCGCCCATTTCAAGATCGAACCGGAAAAGCCCTTGAAATCATCCGGGCAGCCCCCATCTGCATGACATCCGCCGTTAAAGCAGGCCAATTCGGCCGCCAGGCGCCAACTGCCATCAGATCGGAGTTTTGAAGACCATGACTGTGGAAACACAAAAAGAAACCCTGGGCTTCCAGACCGAGGTAAAGCAGCTGCTGCACCTCATGATTCACTCGCTGTACTCGAATAAAGAAATTTTCCTGCGTGAGCTGGTCTCCAACGCCTCCGACGCCGCTGACAAGCTGCGTTTCGAAGCGCTGGCCAAGCCCGAACTGCTTGAAGGCGGCGCCGATCTGAAGATTCGCCTGAGCTTCGACAAGGACGCTCACACCGTGACCCTCGAGGACAACGGTATCGGCATGAGCCGTGACGATGTCATCGCGCATCTGGGTACCATTGCCAAGTCGGGTACTGCCGACTTCATGAAGAACCTCAGCGGTGACCAGAAGAAGGACTCGCACCTGATCGGTCAGTTCGGTGTGGGCTTCTACTCCGCATTCATCGTTGCCGACAAGGTCGACGTATTTAGCCGTCGTGCAGGCCAACCTGCCTCTGAAGGCGTGCATTGGTCGTCCAAGGGCGAGGGCTCGTTCGAAGTCGCCACCATCGACAAGGCCGAGCGCGGCACCCGTATCGTCCTGCACCTGAAAAAAGGTGAAGAAGAGTTCGCCGATGGTTGGCGCCTGCGCAACCTGGTGAAGAAATACTCCGACCACATCGCCCTGCCGATCGAGCTGCCTAAAGAGCAAGCTGCCGCCGAAGGTGAGGAGCAGCCAGCCGTCGAGTGGGAAACCGTCAACCGCGCCAGCGCCCTGTGGACCCGTCCGCGTACCGAGATCAAGGACGAGGAATACCAGGAGTTCTACAAGCACATCGGCCATGACTTCGAGAACCCGCTGGCCTGGAGCCACAACAAGGTCGAAGGCAAGCTGGAGTACAACTCGCTGCTGTATGTCCCGGCCCGTGCGCCGTTCGACCTGTACCAGCGTGAAGCACCGCGCGGCCTGAAGCTGTACGTGCAGCGCGTGTTCATCATGGACCAGGCCGAGTCGTTCCTGCCGCTGTACCTGCGCTTCATCAAGGGCGTGGTCGACTCCAACGACCTGTCGCTGAACGTTTCTCGTGAAATCCTGCAGAAAGACCCGATCATCGACTCGATGAAGTCGGCCCTGACCAAGCGCGCGCTGGACATGCTGGAGAAGCTGGCCAAGAACGAGCCTGAGCAGTACAAGGGCTTCTGGAAGAACTTCGGCCAGGTGCTGAAGGAAGGCCCGGCCGAAGACTTCGCCAACAAAGAGAAGATCGCGGGCCTGCTGCGCTTCGCCTCCACCCAGGACGACAACGGCGAGCAGACCGTTGCCCTGGCAGACTACCTGGCCCGCGCCAAGGAAGGTCAGGACAAGATTTACTACCTCACCGGCGAGTCCTACGCGCAGGTCAAGAACAGCCCGCACCTGGAAGTCTTCCGCAAGAAAGGCATCGAAGTGCTGCTGCTGACCGACCGTATCGACGAGTGGCTGATGAGCTACCTCAGCGAGTTCGACGGCAAGGCATTCGTCGACATCGCCCGTGGCGATCTGGACCTCGGCAAGCTGGATTCGGAAGAAGACAAGAAGGCCCAGGAAGAAGTCGCCAAGGAAAAAGAAGGCCTGGTCGAGCGCCTGAAAACTGCGCTCGGCGACAGCGTCGCCGAAGTGCGCGTATCGCATCGCTTGACCGACTCGCCGGCCATTCTGGCCATCGGCGAGCAGGACCTGGGCCTGCAGATGCGTCAGATCCTCGAGGCCAGCGGGCAGAAGGTGCCTGAGTCCAAGCCGATCTTCGAGTTCAACCCAGCTCACCCGCTGATCGAGAAGCTGGATAACGAGCAGAGCGAAGACCGCTTCGCCGAGCTGTCGCACATCCTGTTCGATCAGGCTGCGTTGGCAGCCGGTGACAGCCTGAAGGACCCGGCGGCTTACGTTCGTCGCCTGAATAAGCTGCTGGTCGAGCTGTCTGCTTGAGTTTATGCGTTGCAAAGCCCGCTTCGGCGGGCTTTTTTAATGGTGAATGCCTAAGGAGTGCTTGATGAGCAAGGTAATCGTCGAATCGCTGGTTTACCACCTGTCCGGCAAGACCTATGAAAGCCGCCTGGTGTATGAGCCGGGCGCGCTGGGCCGCCCTGGTCTGGTCATGGCGCCGAACTGGATGGGCATTGGCGAAGGTGCCGAGCGTATCGCCAAGGAAGTGGCCGAGAAAGGCTATGTGGTGCTGATTGCCGACCTGTATGGGCAATCGGTGCGTCCGTCCAATGCCGACGAAGCCGGGGCGGCGATGATGCCGTTGAAGAATGACCGTGCTGAGCTGCGCAAGCGCATGCAAGAGGCTCTGGCGCAGCTGCTGGGGCAGTCCAGGGCGTTGCTGGAACCTGGCAAGGTGGCGACCTTTGGCTTCTGCTTCGGTGGTTGCTGTGCGCTGGAACTGGCTCGCACGGGGGCGGACTTGAGGGCGGCGGTGTCGTTCCATGGCACGCTGGATACCCCGAACCCGGAAGATGCCAAGCGTATCAAGGGCTCGGTGCTGGTGCTGCATGGCGCGTCCGACCCGCTGGTGCCGAAAGAACAATTGCCGGCCTTTGAAGACGAAATGAACGCGGCGAAGGTTGATTGGCAGCTGCTCAGCTATGGCGGCGCTGTGCACTCGTTCACCGACCCGAATGCCAACGTGCCGGGCAAGATGCAGTACGACCGGCGCACTTCGGAGCGGGCGTTCCGCTCGATGCACAATCTGCTGACCGAAGTGTTCCAGCGCTGATAAGCGTGGGGGCTGCTGCGGTTCGGTGCCCCGACCCCGCAAGCTCCCACCTTTCTGTTTGTTCGAGAATCCGTGGGAGCCTGCGATGGGCCGCGAAGCGGCCCCGCATCATCTGGGTAACTCGATCCGTGAAGTCTCCCCTGGCACTTTGGGCCAATCCCCCGCAGCCCATCTAGCCCTGGCTTGCTCGATCAGCTCTGGGTCGCTCGCCACAAAATTCCAGTTCATCCTCCGTGGCCCATCCAGCGGCGCACCGCCAATCAGCACCAGCTGGCAGTCGCCCTCGGCATAGAGCGTGACTTCTTCACCCTCAGGCAACACCACCAGGCTGCAGGGTTCGACTTCTTCGTCATTCATCAGCATCTCGCCGTCCAGCAGGTACAGCGCCCGTTGCACATGCTCATCCGGCACCAGCAACGTGGTGGCTGGCTGCATGCACACATGGGCATAGAGGGTAGGGGAGAGTACCGGTACCGGCGACTCCAGGCAGAAGCCGCTGCCGGCAATCATGCAGATACGTACGCCCAGGTTGTCGCTGACCGGCAGGCTGGCCGCTGGATGATGGCTGTAGCTGGCCGCCCCTTGTTCATGCTCGCGGGGTGATGCCAGCCATACCTGCAGGCCATGTAGCCGGGAGCCATCGCTGAAGGCATCGGCAGGGGTGCGTTCGACATGGGCTACACCGCTGCCTGCGGTCATCCAGCTCACATCGCCTGGCTGTACCCGTTGTTCGGACCCCAGGCTGTCCTTGTGCAGGATCTCGCCTTCGAACAGGTAGGTCAGGGTGGATAGGCCAATGTGCGGGTGCTGGCGAATATCCATGCCGCTGCCTGGCGCGTAATCGGTTTCCAGCATGTGGTCGAAGAACACGAACGGGCCGACGCTTCGGCATTGCGCCGATGGCAGGGGGCGCAGGATCGGCTGGCCCTCGACCGATTCGGCGCGTGGGCGGATGACCAGGGGGCGGCTCATGATGGGCTCCAGACAGGGTGGAAATGCCCCAAGCATAGCGGTTTGCCGGGCGTTGCTGAACCGCTGGGCCAGGTGGTCGGTCTACCCTTTCGTAACGGGATAAGGAGCGGATCGATGATCGTCAGGGTGGTGGGCTGCGTGCTGCTGTCTTTCTGTCTAGGCCAGGCGGCGCAGGCGCGTGACTATCGTTACAGCGATGCGCATCTGCACTACGTCGATTTCTTCCAGGAAACCGAGGGCATGCCTGCCTTGATCAAGGCCATGGATCAGGCGGGTGTCGAGCATTCGATGATTTCCGGTATTCCGGTGGCCAAGAAATGGCACGAAGACGAACCCAAGCGCCCGCGTTATTACGCAGGCGATGATGCCGATGCCTATTGGTACAGCGCCACCGACTTGTATGTGGCGGCGGCGCTGGAGAAGTTGCCGGTCAATGAGCGCCGCCGATTCCACCCGTTTCTGACCGGCTTCAACCCCGTGGACAAGAACGCCGTCAGCCATATCGAGCGCATGCTCGAGCTGTACCCGGGGCTTTGGCAGGGTATTGGAGAGGTGTTCACGCGACATGACGACCTGACGGCGCTGACCAGTGGCGACACGCCGCGGGCCAACAACGAAGCCATGGCGCGCATCTATCACTTGGCGGCCGAGCGCGACATGCCGGTGTTGCTGCACTCCAACATCACCTCCAAGCGCGAGCGCAACCCGCTCTACCTGGCGGAAATCGAAGAGCCTTTGCGCAATCATCCGCACACCCGTTTCATCTGGGCGCATGCAGGTAGCAGCATGGAAATTCATCGGCATCAGACGCAGATGGACTTTCTGTTGCCGGTGCTGGCACGACTGCTGGAGGATTACCCTAATTTGTACGTGGATCTGTCCTGGAGTGTGCTTGAGCCTTATCTGCTGGATAAGAAGGGCGTGCCGCGCAAGGAGTGGCTCGAATTGGTCGAGAAACACCCGGACCGGTTCATGCTGGGGTCGGACGTGGTGGGGCGGTTTGCTAGCCTGGGGGAGCAGATGCACGGCTTCAGGCCGTTTCTGGATGCCTTGCCTGAGGACGTGGCGAACAAGGTGGCGCGAGCCAATTTTCTGGCTGTGTTGCCCAAACAATAGTATTTCGTATGTGCCGGCCTCTTCGCGGGTAAACCCGCTCCCACAGGTGTGGACTGCCCCAAAGAAGTTGGACACAAACCCAACCCTTGGGGGGAGTCCAGGTGTCGCGCAATCTTGTGGGAGCGGGTTTACCCGCGAAGAGGCCAGAACAGACACCACAAATGAAAACGCCCCGAACCAGTCGGGGCGTTTTCGTTTACCGCATCAGCGTATCACTTGCCAGTCCAGCGCTTGAGCACCAGAGTGGCGTTGGTGCCGCCGAAGCCGAAGCTGTTGCTCATGACCGTGTCGATCTTGGCGTTCTCTTCGGTTTTGCGCAGTACCGGCAGGTCGGCGACTTCCGGGTCCAGCTCGTCGATGTTGGCGGAGCCGGCGATGAAGTTGTTTTCCATCATCAGCAGGCAGTAGATCGCCTCGTGCACGCCAGCGGCGCCCAGCGAGTGGCCGGACAGGCTCTTGGTCGAGCTGATCTTCGGTGCCTTGTCGCCGAACACTTCGCGAACGCCCTTCATTTCGGCAACGTCGCCGACCGGAGTCGAGGTGCCGTGGGTGTTCAGGTAGTCGATCGGGGTGTCGACGGTGGACAGCGCCTGCTGCATGCAGCGGATGGCGCCTTCGCCGCTCGGTGCGACCATGTCGTAGCCGTCGGAAGTTGCTCCGTAGCCAACGATTTCGGCGTAGATCTTGGCGCCACGGGCCAGAGCGTGCTCCAGCTCCTCGACCACTACCATGCCGCCACCGCCCGCGATGACGAAGCCGTCACGGTCGGCGTCATAGGCGCGCGAAGCCAGTTCCGGGGTTTCGTTGCGCTTGGTCGACAGGGCGCCCATGGCATCGAACAGGAACGACTGGCTCCAGTGCTCTTCTTCACCGCCGCCGGCGAAGACGATGTCTTGCTTGCCCCACTGGATCTGCTCCAGGGCGGTACCGATGCAGTGTGCCGAGGTGGCGCAAGCCGACGAGATCGAGTAGTTGATGCCCTTGATCTTGAACGGGGTGGCCAGGCACGCCGACACGGTGCTACCCATGGTGCGGGTTACGCGGTAAGGGCCGACGCGCTTGACGCCTTTCTCGCGCAGGGTGTCCAGCGCTTCCATCTGGTTCAGGGTCGAAGCGCCGCCGGAGCCGGCAACCAGGCCGGTACGCGGGTTGGACACTTGCTCTTCGGTCAGGCCGGAGTCCTTGATCGCGTCCTGCATCGCCAGGTAGGCGTAGGCAGCAGCGTGGCCGACGAAGCGGTAGACCTTGCGGTCGATCAGTTCTTCGAGGTTGAGGTCGATGGAACCGGAAACCTGGCTACGCAGCCCCATTTCCTTGTATTCCGGGTTGTAACGAATGCCCGGACGGCTGTTGCGCAGGTTTTCGGTGACAGTAGCTTTGTCATTGCCCAGGCACGATACGATGCCCAGACCAGTGATAACGACGCGGCGCATGCGAATAACCCTTAGAAATTGTCAGTGGAGGTGAACACGCCGACCCGCAGGGCTTCGGCGGTGTAGATCTCGCGACCATCGACGCTGACCGAGCCATCGGCGATGGCCATGTTCAGCTTGCCCTTCAGGACGCGCTTGATGTGAATGTTGTAGGTGACTTTCTTGGCTTCTGGCAATACCTGGCCGAAGAACTTCACTTCGCCCGAGCCCAAAGCGCGGCCACGGCCCGGCAGACCCTGCCAGCCGAGGAAGAAGCCTACCAACTGCCACATGGCGTCGAGGCCCAGGCAGCCTGGCATTACCGGGTCGCCTTCGAAGTGACAGGCGAAGAACCACAGGTCCGGATTGATATCCAGCTCGGCGACCAATTCACCTTTGCCGTACTTGCCGCCTTCTTCGCTGATGTGGGTGATGCGATCGACCATCAGCATGTTCGGCGCGGGCAGTTGCGCATTACCTGGGCCGAACAGCTCACCGCGACTGCAGCGCAGCAGGTCTTCCCGAGTAAAGGCGTGTTGTTTGGTCATGCGAGCTCCTCAATAACCCCCTGCGGCAGGGGATGAATCTTCCCGGCCGGCCCGGAGTGCGTTGAGTCCGGGGCGGCAGCCTACAGGTAGACTATTGCGTTGTGGTGAAAGTCACAGCGCACCTGGCAAAAAGAAGTACAGGTGTGCACTGAAACGTCTATTTTCAGGGCCGACGAAGGTCCTGTCCAGTCCTTAAGACTGCCGCACTTTAGCATTTATCGCCAGTCGCGGCTGTCCGGCCGGGTAACCAGCGCTGTAACACGCGTTGTAACTCGGTGCGACGAAAGGGTTTGCTCAGGTAATCGTTCATGCCGGCGGCCATGCAGCGCTCGCGGTCGCCCTGCAAGGCATTCGCCGTCAGGGCAATGATGGGCAGGCTGTCGCAATCAGGCAACTGGCGGATGCGCCGGGTGGCCTCATAGCCGTCCAGCCGGGGCAGCCGGCAATCCATCAGCACTGCGGCGAAGCGCTGCTGGCTGACCTGATCCACGGCCTGTACGCCATCCAGCGCCACGCTCACCTCAAGTCCCAGGCTGCGCAACATGGCCTCGATGACACTTTGATTGACCGGATTGTCCTCCACCAGCAGGATGCGCTCGCCCTCGGCCCCCAGGCTGCCTTCGGCGGCACTGCCCGGCAACGCCGCAGTGGCCACGCTGGCCAGTGTCAAAGGTATTTCCAGGGTAAAGGTCGAACCCAGCCCTTCGCGGCTTTCTCCACGCAGCTTGCCGCCCATGCGCTCGGCCAGGGTGCGGGCGATCGACAGGCCAAGGCCGGTACCGCCATAGCGTCGGGAAATCGAGCTGTCGGCTTGCTGGAAGGCCACGAACATGGTTTCCAGGCGCTCGCTGTCGATGCCGATGCCGGTGTCACGCACACTGCAGGTGAACCAGATCAATTGCCGGTCAAGAGGCTGCCAGCGCGCCTGTACCTGAACCTGGCCACGTTCGGTGAATTTCAGCGCGTTGCCGATCAAGTTCAGCAGGATCTGGCGGATTCGCGTCGGGTCGCCGCTGACTTCAAGTTGCCGCATGCCTGCTGGCAACTGCAACTGAAGGTCGAGGCCGCGCTGCTGGGCGCTGTGCTGGAACGACTGGACGCTGCTGGAGATCAGCTCGCCCAGGTTGAAGTCGATCTGCTCCAGCTCCAGGGTGGTGCGCTCGATTCGCGAGAAATCGAGGATGTCATTGATCACCTTGAGCAGGTGACCGGTGGATTCGCTGGCGACCGCGGTGTAATCGGCCTGCTCGGGGGTCAGCTGGGTGGTTTCCAGCAATTGCAGCATGCCCAGGACGCCGTTCATCGGAGTGCGCAGCTCATGGCTCATCATCGCCAGGAAGTCGGACTTGGCGCGGTTGGCCTGTTCGGCCTCCTCGCGGGCCTGGATCAACTGGGCGATGGCCTGCTTCTGTTCGTCGCTGGCCTGCTCCAGGGCGCTGGCCAGGTTGTTGATGTGGCGCGCCAGGTGGCCAAGCTCGCTGTCGTCCACCACGGGCAGCGGGGCGTTGTACTCGCCTTGCTGGATGGCCTTCACCGCATGCCCCATGTCGCTGATCGGCTTGGCCAGGCTCATGGCCAGGCGGCGGGCGAGCAGGAAGGTGAACAACAGCGCGAACAAGGCAAGAATGCCGGCCTTGATGACGATCTCCTGTTGTCGCTGGCTGAACGCATCATCGGACATGCCGACGATCACCCGACCCAGATAATCGTCGCCGATGGCGGGTGTTGGCGCCTTGCCTTGCTGCAGGAAGTCGCTGTCCAGGCGAATCTGCTGCAGGCGTATGGGCGCCTGGAACACCTCTACACGCTGGGCACGGTTGCTGCTCTCGTCGGTCTGCTCGACGTACACCAGAATATGGTTGCGGCTGTCCTGCACCTCGAGAAAGCGTACGTGTGGAATGCTCAGGGTGGCCCTCATCAGGCCTTCGAGCACCTCGTTGTTGCCCGAGATCACGCCATACTCGGAAGCCGGCGCCAACTGGTTGGCGATCAACTGCCCGGTGTGGTTGAGCTCCTGGCGCAGGTCCTGGATACGCACGAAGGTGAAGAAACTGATCAGCAGCAGGGTCAGCAGCAGTGCAGGGCCCAGGCTGATCATCTGGGTGCGGGTGTGGATATCCCAGCTCAGACGTTTGCTCATGGGGTGGATTCTCCTGCGGCCAGGGCCTGGGCAGCGGCCTTCGGATCGATCGGTTCAAGGCCCAGTGCTCGGGCCACTTGCTGGTTGCCACTGACGCCGTAGCGCGCCGGATAGAGGCTGCGTGGCCAGCGCGAGGGCGGTTGGTCGAGCAACTGGTCGAGGACCGCCAGCCAGTCATCCTGGTCGCTGTAGCTGCTGGCCAGGGCGCCGGCGCGAACGAAACCGGCGTTCGGCCCGATCAGCGCCATCTGTCGGCCATAACTGCTGAGCAGCAGGTTCTTGGCCGTCTTCGAGTTGTACAGGTCGGGGTCGTCCAGGCCCAGCAACACGTCGCTGTTGAGCAGCAGGTGTTGCAGTGGCCGGCTGTCTCGTTGGTCCGGCCAGTCCTGCGCGACTATTTCCAGGCCCAGAGAGTGGGCGGCATGGCGCAGCTCTTCGAGCAGGAAGTGGCTGTTTTCACCGTACAGCACGCCAATTCGCTGCGCCTGCGGCAGCAGGTAGCGCGCCAGGCGTAATTGCCGCGCCAGGGGTGGGTCGCTCCACAGCAGGCACAGGTACGCTGGGCGGGATTTGCCAAGGCGCTGCTGGGCCTGCACCCGGCTGATACGCATCGCCAGTGCCGGAGGGCCGGCCGGCTCGGCGAGCCGCCACTCCAGCGCCGCACCATCGAGCAGTATCAGGCGCAGGTCGGCGCTCAGCTGGCCGGGGCGGGGCAAGGTCGCGGTAGTCTGAAAACGCACCGTGTCGTGGCTGCGGCGGCTCTCCAGGGCCGCCACGAAGCTGCGAATGCCGGGCTGATCTTCGCCGCCGACCAACAGGATTTCGCTGGCGGACAGCGACCCCATGGGCCAGAGGCAGATCAGCAGCAGGCGCAGCAGACGGACCATCAGAACTCCAGCTCCGCGCTCACGCTCAGGCGGTGGCGGCTGTCGTAGCGGTTCTGGATCGTCGTGGTCGGTTCATCGTCCAGACGCTGCTGCCACAGCGCGGCCAGTTCCAGGTTGCTGCCCTGGATACGGAAACGCTTGGCCACGCGCAGGTCCAGGCGCTCGTAGCGATACTGGTTGAGCGCATCGTCGCCGTAATAGAACAGGGCGCTGGACCAGCCGTCACCCCATTCGCGCATCCAGCCGGCCGAGCCACTGTTGCGGGCGGTGTTGGCGCTGTCCAGCGGGTTGCTGGCCCAGGCGTCGACATAGGCGTAGGTCAGGCGCAGGCGGTCGCGCTGGGTCGCACGCCAGTCGAGTTGCGCCTCGCTGCCGCTGAATCGGGCCTTGTTGGCGTTACTGGCGATGTACTGGTTGTTCCTCAGAGGCTCGCTGATCATTCCTGTGATCTCGTCGTAGAACAGCTTTACGTCCATGTTCAGGTCGATGTCGCTGAAGTAACCGTTGTAGCCCAGTTCGCGCGAACGCATGCGTTCCTGATCGAGGTCACCGGGGCCGCGGGTCTTGACGAAGTATTCGCCATTTTGCAGACCGAACGCATTGGGCGTCAGGTTCTTGACCGTGTAGCTCCAGTTGACGTTGTTCTCGAACATGTCGGGCGAGCGTACCGCTTCGGAGTACACCGCGCGCAGACCGTGCCGCGGGGTAATCAGATAGTTCACCGCCATGCGCGGAGTGAGCGAGCTGCCGGACAGGCGCGAGTCCTCGAACATCGCACCGCCCTGGACGATCCAGTGTTCGTCCGCACGCCACTCCAGCTGGCCGAACGCGCGCCAGGTCTGGTCATCGATGCTGCCGTTGAAGTAGGTCTGCGAGTCGGCGCGGTCATAGCGGTAGTTCATGCCGCTGAGCAGGCGCAGGTTGTCGGTCAGGCTCAGGGTGTCCTGGATTTCCAGGTCGTAGCGGGTTTCGCGGGTGCTTTGGTCGACATCGCCACAGACAGTGCTTTTGCCACCGTTGTTCCATTGCGACTGTGCCTGGGTCAGCAGGGCGCTAAGTGTCGGGTCGGTAGTCGTCGGCAGATTCCCGGTCGACAGATTGCGTGCCACCTTTTCGGCGAAGTCCGGGTTCAGCTGCCAGAGCTGGGTCAACGCTGGGCTGAACGCCATCAGGGCGTCGCACGCCAGCCAGACTTGCTGGCGGTCGAAGTGTTGAGCCGACCCTTGAATGTAGAAGCTGTGCTCTGGGTTGAAGTCGATGTTCCAGCGCACCGAGCCTGCGTAATCCTTGGCGTTGACGTCCGCGTCGGTGCCGGCGGCATACTTGCCGAACACCGGCTGGTAGGTGTAAGGCCGCTGGTTGCTGCCTTCCTTGGCCGCCAGTTGCCATTCGAGGGTCTGGTCGGGCGCCAGGTTATGGCTGACGCTCAGGTTAAAGCGGTTCAGGCGGCGGCTGTCGCGGTAGTCGTTGCCGAACTGGTCGCTGTCGAAGCCGTCATCCTGCTGCCCCGACACCGACAGGCGCAGGTCGCCGCCGTCCCAGCCGAAGCCGTGACTGGCGTAGTAGTCGTTGATGCCGTCCTGGCCGCGGGTGAGCTTGACCCGCGTGCCGTGGCTGTCGGCGGGGTTGCGGGTGAGGATGTTGACCACCGCCATCAAGGCGTTGGCACCGTAGCTGACGGTGTTCGGGCCGCGGAACACCTCGATGCGCTCGATATCCTCCAGGGCCACGGGTATATCGCTCCAGTCCACCGTGGCAAGGCCCGCCCGGTACACCGAGCGGCCATCGATCAGCACCTGCATGCGCCGTGCTTCGTTGACGTTGCTGCCGTGATAGTTGACGGTCGGCTGGTTGCCGGCACCGTAGCCGATCATCATGCCCGGCACCAGGCGCAGCAGCTCCGGGATATCACGGGCGCCGCTGGCGCGAATCAGCTCGCTGTCGAGCACGGTCATGCTGCCCGGTACCGCCGCCGGGGATTGTTTCAGGCGCGTGGCGGTCAGAACCTGCGGCAAGTCAGAATTGTCGATGAACAAGTCATCGGCCATGGCCGGGCCACCGAGCAGGGCGGTCAGCAGCAGCAGGCGCGGGTAAGGGGGCGTGCCAGGGAACACGATACGGCCTTGTATCAGAGATGAAACAGGCATGTTAACTGACCTTGGGCCTTTTGCCAGTGCTGTGGATTGACTTTGGGGGGCGGGGTGCCTGTCGGTGTTTTTGTAGTGGCGTTAAGATCGAGCGCCGCCCGCGCGGCGCATCGCGAGCAAGGCTCGCTCCTACGTTTGTTTCGGGCCAGTTATGCCTGTGGGATTTGCGCGCGAACGCCTTGGCGCATGGCGCGGTATCGCGTCGTACAAACAAGGCGGTCGCGCGCGCCAGTCACAGGTGTTATTGGCCGTAAAAAAACGTAGGAGCGAGCCTTGCTCGCGATGCGCCGCGCGGGCGGCGCGCGATCTCAAAGCCACTGAAGCGCGCACGTCATGCACTGTTCCTGTCGCATCCGCACCGTATAATGGTCCGGTCGCCACTTAACTTTTTGGCTTTAACGGATTGAATATGACTGAACAGCAACCTGTTGCAGTTCTGGGAGGCGGAAGCTTCGGCACCGCCGTGGCGAACCTGCTGGCTGAGAACAACGTGCCGGTGCGCCAATGGATGCGCGACCCCGAGCAGGCCGAGGCCATGCGCGTCAATCGCGAGAATCCGCGTTACCTCAAGGGCATTCGCCTGCTTGATGGAGTCGAGCCGGTCAACGACCTGCTGGCTACGCTGCAGTCCTGCGAGCTGATATTCGTGGCCCTGCCATCGAGCGCCCTGCGCAGTGTATTGGCCCCCCATGCCGAACTGCTGCGCGGCAAGTGCCTGGTCAGCCTGACCAAGGGTATCGAGGCGCAGAGCTTCAAGCTGATGAGCCAGATTCTGGAAGAAATCGCCCCCCAGGCGCGCATTGGCGTGCTGTCGGGGCCGAATCTGGCCCGCGAAATCGCCGAACATGCGCTGACCGCCACCGTGGTCGCCAGTGAAGACGAAGACCTGTGCCAGCGCGTGCAGGCGGTATTGCACGGGCGCACGTTCCGGGTCTATGCCAGCAGCGACCGCTTCGGCGTCGAACTGGGCGGGGCCTTGAAGAACGTCTACGCCATCATTGCCGGCATGGCCGTTGCCCTGGGCATGGGGGAAAACACCAAGAGCATGCTGATTACCCGCGCCCTGGCCGAGATGACCCGCTTTGCCGTGAGCCTGGGGGCCAACCCCATGACTTTCCTGGGGCTGGCCGGGGTCGGCGACTTGATCGTCACCTGTTCTTCGCCCAAGAGCCGCAACTACCAGGTAGGCCATGCGCTGGGCCAGGGCCTGAGCCTGGAACAGGCGGTCAGCCGCCTGGGCGAGGTGGCCGAAGGGGTCAATACCCTCAAGGTGCTCAAAGCCAAGGCCCAGGAGGTACAGGTGTACATGCCGCTGGTGGCAGGCCTGCACGCGATCCTGTTCGAAGGCCGTACGCTGAACCAGGTCATCGAGCACCTGATGCGCGCCGAACCCAAGACCGACGTCGACTTCATTTCCACAAGCGGTTTCAACTGAGCCTTCAGCGGCTGACAAGAGCAAGGAGCAAGACATGAACGATACCCCCGAGCGCGCGCAACGCGAGTCGATCATCCTGCGGGTGCTGTGGATGCTGGTGTTTCTGGTGGTCTGGCAGCTGGCCGAGTTGCTGCTGGGTGGCCTGGTCCTGGTGCAGCTCATCTACCGGCTGGTCTACGGCGCCCCCAGCGCCAGCCTGATGAACTTCGGCGACAGCCTCAGCCAGTACCTGGCACAGATCGGTCGTTTCGGCAGTTTCCACAGCGACCAGAAACCCTGGCCGTTCGCCGACTGGCCGACGCCGCGTGCCCCTGAAGGCGAGGCGCCTCACGCCGTGGCGCCAGCAGCGCACCCGGTACGCGATGAAGAGCCCAAGCTATGAAACTCTGGATTCTGCGTCATGGCGAGGCCGAACCGCGGGCCAATACCGACGCCGAGCGTCGCTTGACGCCCCATGGCCGCGAGCAGGTGCTGCACAGTGCCGCACGCCTGTTGGGCCAGCCCCTGCAAGCCATTCTGGCCAGCCCGTATGTGCGTGCCCAGCAAACCGCCGCGTTGGTGCACGACACGCTGGGCTTTGCCGACCCTGTGCAAACCGTGTCATGGCTGACCCCGGACAGCGACGTGCGGCAGGTGATTGGCGAAATCGAGCGCCTGGGCCTCGAGCATGTGCTGCTGGTCAGCCACCAACCCTTGGTGGGCACACTGGTCGGAATGCTGGAGCATGGTCACGGCCAGCAACCCGCGCCCATGACCACTGCCAGCCTGGCGGAGCTGGAAGGGGAGTGGCCATTGGCAGGCCTGATGACCCTGCACGCGATTAATTCACCAGACTGAAACTGGGCAACTGGCATTTTTGTCAGTTGCCGCCTTTGGCGAGGCATTGCTAGCGTTGCATCCAGATGACGGAAGCATGTTAGAGGCTGGGAGTGCTGGATGAGTGGTCGAAGGTTGGAGCTGGTGCGCTGTGCGAATTTGCAGCCCATGATGGACAAAGTGCAGGCCAACGACATGCTGGACTTCGCCGAGTACAGCCTTTTGCGAGAAGCGGCGGACGCCAAGTTGTATTACCTGATGGGTAAGGTCCAGGGCAGTAGCTGCCCGGACCCAGCCACCCGGCTTCAAAGCGAGGAAGACCTGCGCAAGCTGCAGGACGCCTGCTTGCGTGTGTCCCACCTGTTGCAGACCAGCTGCCTGGCGCTGCGCCGGCTGCAGCTCGACCACCAGGACCAGCGCCTGGCCCGTGAAGTGCTCGAGAGCCAGCTGGCCTACATGCAAGCCTGCCTGCGCCGCTCGTTGCTCAGTTTCGACCTGTCCTGATTGCCCTGTGCGATGACCTTTCCGGACATTGCCGAGAGCCTTCGCGATGCTGACAATGAGCGACCATCCCCGGTTCGGACCTGGCGCCATGTCGCAGCAGATCTTCTTCGCCCATGCCAACGGTTTTCCCTCGGCTACCTACGGCAAGCTGTTCGCCGCGCTGGCGCCGGACTACCAGGTGACTCACCTGGCCCAGCACGCCCACGACCCGCGCTTCCCGGTCGATGACAACTGGCAGAACCTGGTCGATGAACTGTTGCATCATCTGGCCCGTCAGGACCAGCCGGTCTGGGGTGTCGGCCATTCCCTGGGTGGTGTGTTGCACCTGCATGCCGCGCTGCGCCGCCCGGAGTTATACCGGGGCGTGGTGATGCTCGACTCGCCGGTGCTGACCCGCGCAGACCAATGGCTGATCCGCACTGCCAAGCGTTTTGGTTTCATCGACCGCATCACACCAGCGGGTCGCACCCTGGGGCGGCGTGAGGCCTTTACCGATCGTGACAGTGCACGGGACTATTTTGCCAGCAAGACCTTGTTCCGCAATTTCGACCCCGACTGCCTTGAAGCCTACCTGGAGCATGGCCTGCAAACGGTGGACGAGGGGCTGCGGCTGCGCTTCGACCCAGCCACCGAGATCAGCATCTACCGCAGCATCCCCCATGCCAGCCCGGCACCGGCGCGGCAGTTGCAGGTGCCGTTGGCGATGGTGCGTGGCGACCGTAGCCGGGTGATTCGTCGTCACCACACGTTTGCCGTGCGCGGCATGCCCAACGGCGAGTACCACAGCGTACCGGGTGGCCATATGTTCCCGCTGGAGCGCCCCGCCGACACCGCCAGCCTGATCAAGGGCTTGTTCGACCGCTGGAGCCAGGCATGAGCCTGCACGTCGAAGAGGTGCGCCTTAACCTGGGGCATATCGAGCTGGCCGCACACCTGTTCGGGCCGCCGGACGGGCTGCCGGTGATCGCGCTGCATGGCTGGCTGGACAATGCCAACAGCTTCGCCCGCCTGGCGCCACGCCTGCAGGGTTTGCGCATCGTCGCGCTGGACTTGGCCGGCCATGGGTATTCCGAACACCGCCCGCCTGGGGCTGGCTACGCCCTGGCCGATTACGCCCACGATGTGCTGCGGGTTGCCGAGCAGCTTGGCTGGCAGCGTTTTGCCCTGCTTGGCCACTCACTGGGGGCAATCATCTCGGTGCAGCTGGCCGGTGCCTTGCCGGACAGGGTCAGCCACCTGGCGCTGATCGACGGCGTCATACCGCCTACCGGCGCAGAGCAGGACGCGGCCGAGCGTCTGGGCATGTCGTTGCAGGCGCAGTTGCGCCTGGATGGCAAACGCAAGTCGGTTTACACCTCGGTGGAAGAGGGCGTGCAAGCACGCATGAAGGGGATGGTCGCGGTCAGCCACGAAGCTGCGCAGTTGCTGGCCCAGCGTGGGCTGATGCCGGTGCCCGGCGGCTACAGTTGGCGCAGCGACAGCCGGCTGACCTTGCCTTCGCCGGTGCGCTTGAATCAGGCCCAGGCGATGGCCTACGTACGTCGGGTCAGTTGCCCGAGCTGTCTGGTGGTGGCAGCCGATGGCATGCTCGGGCGTCACACCGAGTTGCTGGAGCAGCTACCCTTTGAGCGGGTGGTGCTGCCCGGCGGGCATCATTTGCACCTGAACGATGAGCAGGGCGCGATCCTTGTCGCAGACTGTTTCAATCGCTTCTTTGGCTTTGCTTGACTTGCACCGGACAAGTGCCGAGGCTTGGCGGGTTGAACAGGGAGACAACCATGCACATGCCACACATCCTGGAGCTTCGCTTCGTCACCACGCGCCCCATGGGTGGCCGATGAGCGTATTCGTTTTCGTCCGCACCACCTTCGCCGCCTGCCTCACGCTTGCCAGCGCCGCTTCATGGGCGGGTAGCCTGCCGGTTCCACTAGATGCCAAAGTCGTCGACCAACGCCCGGCCGTCGAACAGGAGCGCGTCTACCCCATGGGCCCGCTACGCAAGATAAGCGGCCGTCTGCGGGTCGACGAAAAGGTCGAAAGCCGCGGCCAAGTCAGCTCGGTGACCTACGAACTGCCCGTCGAGCGCACCGCCCGTGAGGCCTTCACCAGCGCTCGCGAACAGCTGCAGCATGATGGCGGTTATCCCTTGTTCTGGTGCCAGGGCCGCGATTGCGGCGAAGCCAGCCTGTGGGCCAACGATGTGTTCGGCAACGCACGGCTCAATGGCGGTGACGAGCAGCAGGCATTCATCCTGTTGCGCCGCTCGGCCGAAGAGGCCGACACGCTGGTGGCGTTGTACAGCGTTACCCGTGGCAACCGCCGCGCCTACCTGCACGTCGAAGAGTTCGTCGCGGGCAGCCCGCTGGGCGAATTGCTGCCCACGCCAGCTACCGTGCTGCGCGAGATGCGCGACACCGGCAAGCTCGACTACCCTGACCTGGGGGCGCCGCAACCTGCCTGGGTGACCTTGCTTGGGCGCAGCCTGAACCTCGACAGCACCTTGCGCGCCAGCCTCAGCGGAGCCGAGGCCGAAGCCTGGCGTGAGCAACTGGTCAAGGCCGGGGTGCGCAGCAACCGGCTGGAGGTCGGGAATGCCCCCACCGATGGCCTGCACCTTGAACTGATTCGTTGATCGAGCGTCACCATGGCCAACAATGACCGCCTGTTGATCCAGATTCTCTTGCTGGCGCTGCTGGGGGCCGGCCTGTGGGTAATGGCGCCGTTCATTTCGGCGTTGCTGTGGGGGGCGATTCTGGCTTTTGCCAGCTGGCCGCTGATGCGCCTGCTGACCCGCGTGCTGGGCGGCCGTGAAACCCTTGCGGCGAGCCTGCTGACCAGTGTCTGGATTCTGGTCGTGGCCTTGCCGTTGGTCTGGCTAGGCTTCAATCTGGCGGACCACATTCGCGATGCCACGGCTTTCGTGCGTGATGTGCAGGTCGACGGCCTGCCTGATGCACCGGATTGGCTGGCGGGTGTCCCCTTGGTTGGTGGACGCCTGGTCAGTTGGTGGGAGTCCCTCGACCAGC
This sequence comes from Pseudomonas sp. Teo4, assembly GCF_034387475.1. NCBI lineage: Bacteria > Pseudomonadati > Pseudomonadota > Gammaproteobacteria > Pseudomonadales > Pseudomonadaceae > Pseudomonas > Pseudomonas sp. Teo4. The sequence continues at coordinate 2,924,319 of NZ_JAXCIL010000001.1, read as the reverse complement.
AGGGCGCAGTGCTGCTGGCTTCGCTCAGGCCCCACCTGGGCCAGGTCGGCAACTGGCTGCTGGCACGTAGTGCGCAATTGGGCAGTGGCGTACTCGAACTGACCCTGAGCCTGGTGTTCGTGTTCTTCTTCTACCGCGACGGGCCACGATTGGCGGCATTCGTCCTGCGCCTGTTGCAGCGCTTGATGGGCGAGCGTGCCGAGTATTACCTGGAACTGGTGGCTGGCACGGTGCAGCGCGTGGTAAACGGGGTGATCGGCACGGCCGCAGCCCAGGGCCTGCTGGCATTGATCGGCTTCCTCATCGCAGGTGTTCCGGGCGCTATCATCCTCGGCCTGGTGACCTTCATGCTCAGCCTGATACCCATGGGTCCACCGCTGGCATGGGTGCCTGCCACCGGCTGGCTGGTATGGAAGGGCGAGTACGGCATGGCGGTGTTCCTGGGCATCTGGGGCACCTTCGTCATCAGTGGCGTGGACAACGTGCTCAAACCGTACCTGATCAGCCGCGGCGGCAACCTGCCGCTGGTGATCGTGTTGCTTGGCGTATTTGGTGGCCTGATCGCTTTTGGCTTCATCGGCCTGTTCATCGGGCCGACCCTGCTGGCGGTGGGCTACAGCCTGTTGCTGGACTGGAGCCGCAACGCGGGGCAGCAGACGCCTCAGCGCTAGAACCGCAGCGATTTACCCCACATCGTTTGGCAAGCGGTGAAAGAACGTCAGTAGCTTGCTTTCGATTTGGCTGGCCACGTGCCAGCCATTCGCGGTATGTTTCGCCTCGCATACAGGACTATGCCCCCTCTTTCTGACAAGGATTCGTCGGATGTACTTCGTTCTGCCCGTTGCCCCGAAAACCGTGCACCTGGCCGGTGGCCTGCGCTCCAGCGCAGCGCCTGGCAACGCCTCCCTGGCGGACAGCCCGCCAACGCTTTCGCAGACATCCATCCACCTCTCCGTTGTCACCTTGGCAAGCTCGCCCGGTTGGGCGCTGCCTGCCTGATTTGCCGACTACCTCTCATCGCCGCTGCGCAAAGCAGTGCGGGTTTCACTTATTAAATGGAGTTTCAACGTGCGTAAGAAGTTTGTCGCCTCGGTTCTGGCCGTCGCCATTGCCGGCAGCGCTGGCTGCGCTCAACTGGGCATCAATAAAGAACAGGCCGGCACCTTGATCGGTGGCCTGGCCGGCGCAGCCATCGGCGCCACCATGGGCAAGGGCAGCGGCAAAGTGGCTGCGACCCTGATCGCCGCCGGTATCGGCGGTTACCTCGGCAACCGTATCGGCCACATGCTGGACGAGAAGGACCAGCAGGCGCTGGCGCTGCGTACCCAGGAAGCGCTGAGCCAGCCGGTGGTATCGACGTCGCAACCGATCACCTGGTCCTCTGACCACTCCGGTGCGACCGCGCAGATCACCCAAGGCAAGGAATACACCAAGACCCAGACCGTGGCCGTGAAGCGTGCGCCGAAGATCCAGGCCGTGCCGTCGATGACCTTGATCAACGAACCTTACGTCAGCAAGTCGAGCCTCAACGTGCGTGCGGCGCCAAACCTCAAGGCCGAGAAGGTCGGCGGGTTGCCGAGCAATACCGAATTCACCGCTGTCGGTTCGACCGGTGATTGGGTTTTGGTGGGGCGTAAAGGGGTCACCGTGGGCTACGTACACAAAGACTACGTGCAGCCCAAGGCCCTGGCAGTGGCGAAAGTCGCGGCTCCAGCGGTCAACCTGGACGATATGGATGTCGCTGCCAGCAAGGAAACCCAGGCGTTCGACCTGGACGCCATTCAGTCGCTGCCGACCGAACAGGTTGCCGCCGAAACCGCCTGCCGGCCGGTTACGGTCAACCTGAAGTCTGCGAGCGGCCAGGCCGAGCAACAGCAGAACACCTTCTGTAAACAAACCAACGGCACCTGGGAGCTGATTTGAGCATGACCATGAAAAAGCGCACCCTCGCGCTGGCCGTTGCTGGCGCGTGTGGCCTCTCGTTGCCCGCTTTCGCCCATGAACTGGCTTATTCGAAAAAAGATCACATCAAGGTCGAAGTTCCAGGTGACGCGACCACCTGGTGTAAATCTGACATCGAGTTGACCATTAGCCGACCTGCCTGGGACAACCAGGAACTCTTGTCTGGCCTGGTGGCCAAGCTGCCGTTCGTGCTGGGTAAGGACTGCCCGGCCGCGAAGGTCAGCTGGAAGGCGGTTGACGCCACCGGCAACCTTTACGCCAGTGGCTCGGGCACTGCAGCCAACCTGGGGATCGTCACCCTGGCCGCTGCTGCGGCAAAAGTCGAAGCACCGGCTCCAGTTCCGGTCGAGTCGGTAGCACCGCCGCCTGCGCCGGTCGTCGAGGCAGCCAAGCCGGCAGCCCCGGCACAAGCCGTGGTCGAAGCGCCCGTCGTTGCCGCTGTCTCGGCACCTGTCGCTGCGCCACCCTTGGCGGCGCCTGCGCAGCCTGCCGCCCCAGCACAGCCGGTAGCCGCACCAGCTCCAGCGCCAGCGGCGCCCTCTGCAGTGGCCGCCGTGCCAACCGGCGACCTGGGCCGCGCATTGGTCGTGGGCCACGCCCAACTGGTGCAGGTCACGGACGCTGCTGGTTGCAAGTGGGCCATGAGCAAGTCGGTGCTCGAACAGAGCGATGGTAGCCTGGCCTTTTCGTCCACACCGGCGATGCCGTGCCCGACTTCCGGTTATAGCGAAGGCGAGTTCGACAAAGTGGCCTGGAAGGTTCCCAACACCTACCGTGGTGGCAACTGGACGCGGGTCTATGTTCACCCGAGCGGCTTGATGTTCACCAATGCGCAGGCAGAAGCCGTCAAAGGCAAGGCTTTGTCCTACCTTTCGCCAAAAGCTGACGAGGCGCTGTTCTTGCTGGGCGAAATCCCTGCCCGGCAAATGAAGCTGTATCTGGCTTTCCAGCGCGGTTCCTACGGTGTGATGGGGCCGTTCGGCTACGACCCTTCCTACGTCGTGACCACCCCGGACGAATCGTTTGCCCTGGACCCTGCGCAGTACAAACGTGCGGCACTGGAAGTGTTCCAGCTGCTCAAGACGACTTCGCCCTCCACGGTGGGCGTGAACACCCTCGTCGTTGCCAAGAGCCTCGATTCGCTGTACTCGACCACTGGATGGGGTGATGACAAAGGCAAGATCGTGCGCAACCGCCTGGGTGAAAACCGTGGCCAGTTCTTCTTCGATGTCCGCGACGGGGCCAACTGGGCCGTGCAACGTGAGGAGCAACGGGTTCGGGAATTGCGCCGGCAACAGGAACGCCTTGCCGACCTGCACACGCGAGTACTGGCACGCTACGAGCAGCTCAAGGCGGGCATGAAGGAATATGAAGGGCATGAGACCGAAGCACTGGCTCAACTGGCGGGCATTCGCGTTCGCTACAGCGCACCACTGGCCATGCTGGACCCGGCCAGTTCCAAGCGTGCCAGCCCGATGATGGTGCATGTGACCGGCAAGGACGGCGATTACTACGATATCGACTTCCCGGGCAAAGGCCGGCTGGTGGCCGATTATGAATTTGCCAACGGCTGGTATGTGGTTCAGGTCGCGAACATGACCCCCGGTGCGCCGCTGGTCGATGGCAAGGTCATGCCGACCTTCAGGGCCTACACGGTGGGTGAACCCGAGGCGTGCGAGCAGGACACCTGCGCAGACCGCGTGTCCTTCGGCGCGGTGCTTGGCCGCGAATTCCCCGATGCAGGCATCGACTTCAGCTGGACCCCAGAGGTTTCCCAGCAGTACGTGAACACCTGGAACAATGCTTCCGCCCAACTCCAGTAAGGCTGCGTGATGACCAACAAGACCATGAGTAAAAAACAGCTGCTGCTGGCCTCGATCGCCGCAGCGGTTGTGGTGGTAGGCGGTGCGACCGCCATGCTCTCCAGTTCAGGCAAGAAGGCCGCCCTGGCGTATTACGATGACTTCAAGGACCGCTTCTTCCTGCAGGACGTGCTGTCCGAAGGCGAGATCTCGTATTCGGTGTTCTCCGGTGATCTGACCGTGGAAAACCCGGAAATTCGCTTGGCAGCGGCACAAACCAACGGCGCTGAGAAGTTCCTGCGCGGTCTGAGCTCGATGCTCGAGTCGGCCCGTGGCGCGTCTGGCGACGAAGGCTTGGCGGGCTGGAGCAAATACCAGATGGCTTCCACTACCGGGCGTGGGGCAGGGGGCGTCTACTTGCGGGCAGAGGCCCTCAAGCTCAGCCATTCCGGTGACAGCAAGGACGGCGAAATTCGCGTTCAGTTGCTGGGCATGGACCAAAGCAACCCGTACGTGTCCAGCAAGGGCGCGGAAGTGGTGCTGGTGGCCGATGTCAGCGATGAGATTCAACCGCGCGACGAGATCGGCCAGTATGGCGATGTGGTCAAGTCCTCCTACGACTGGGGCGCCAACATGGCGCAGCGCATGCCGGTTACCGGGGCTTTCCTGACCGCCGCGAGCGGTGAGTTCGGCAACACGGTGGACCTGGACCTGACCCTCAAGCGCTCGGATGACGGGGAGGGGACCATGACCTTCGTGGTCACCCACCGCAACGATGGCAGCAAGGTCGGCCAGATCGTGCGCGAGGCACATTTTGCCTCGCTGCCAGAGCTGGACGATGTGCAGGACATGCTGAAGTCGTCGTTGAGCGCCTTCATCGTCGGTGCCTACAGCTCTTTCACCGGGCAAGGTGTACTTGCTGAATCGGTGAACAACTTCGCGCGCAAGGCCAAGCTGGAAACCTACGAGCTGACCTACACAGGTTTCAGTTCGTTGAAAGAACAGTTCGAGGCGTTCAACACCGGCCGCAAGGCGCCAGTCGAAGCTTTCTGCTCGCAGATGGGGCTGTCGACCTGGCAAAGCGACTTCGGCGCCAAGGCGAAGAAGTACAGTGACTCGGAGTGCGCCATCGTCGCCAAACTGGCCACTGAGGGCTCGGTTGAAGAGCAATACACCTTCCGCCCGGAGAAAACCCTGTTCGCGTCGCTGTTCGTGAACAAAGGCTTTGAACTCAAGACCAACTGATGCCCCTCTGCAGCCCGGTAACGGGCTGCATCTTTACGCACTCTTTATGCGCTGACCCATCCCCCGATCTCGCCCCTTTACGCCCCTCGCTCGGACAATTTCCCCATAGCGGCCCACGCCGCACGGACGGGGAGAAGCACACATGAACTTGCTCGACGGGCTGTCACTGCTGCTGGCAGTGGCTTTGGCGATTTACCTGCTTACGGCGCTGCTGCGCGCCGATCGCAGCTAGGGAGCGGTCATGCACAGTTACGACTACGCATTGCTGTTGGCCTTCTTTGCCATCGTGCTGTTACCTGCACCTTGGCTGGGGCGTTTCTACTACAAGGTGATGGAAGGCCAGCGTACCTGGCTCAGCCCGGTAATCGGCCCGCTGGAGCGGGGCTGTTACAAGCTGGCCGGCGTGCGCACCGATCAGGAGCAGAACTGGAAGCAGTACGCCCTGGCCCTGTTGGCCTTCAACCTGGCCGGGTTCGTGCTGCTGTTCGGGGTTCTGCTGTTGCAGGGCTACCTGCCGCTCAACCCGCAGCACTTGCCCGGCCAGGAATGGTCGCTGGCCTTCAACACGGCGGTCAGCTTCGTCACCAACACCAACTGGCAGGCCTACAGTGGCGAGGCTTCGGTCAGCTACCTGAGCCAGATGCTCGGCTTGACCGTGCAGAACTTCGTCAGCGCCGCCACCGGCCTGGCCGTGCTGGTCGCCTTGTGCCGTGGCATCGCCAGGCGCTCGGCGGCAACGCTGGGCAACTTCTGGGTCGACATGACCCGTGCCACCCTATACGGCCTGGTACCGCTGTGTCTGGTGCTGGCGCTGCTGCTGGTGTGGCAGGGCGTACCACAGACCTTCGCCGATTACGCCCATGCCGTGACGCTGCAAGGCGCCGACCAGACCATTCCACTGGGGCCGGCCGCCAGCCAGATCGCCATCAAGCAATTGGGTACTAACGGCGGCGGCTTCTTCGGCGTGAACTCGGCGCACCCGTTCGAGAACCCCACGGCCTGGAGCAACCTGTTCGAGGTGGCGTCGATCATCCTGATCCCGGCAGCCTTGGTGTTTACCTTTGGCCACTACGTCAAGGACCTGCGCCAGAGTCGCGCCATCATGGCCTGCATGCTTGCCCTGTTCCTGATCGGCGGTGGCACGGCGTTGTGGTCGGAATACCAACCCAACCCGGCACTGGAGAGCGCACAGGTACAAGCGAGCGCGCCGATGGAGGGCAAGGAAAGCCGCTTCGGCACCACAGGTTCCGTGCTCTGGACCGTGACCACCACTGCTGCGTCCAACGGCTCGGTCAATGCCATGCACGACAGCCTCAACCCGCTGACGGGCCTGGTCGCCATGGCCAACATGATGGTCGGTGAGGTGATCTTCGGCGGCGTCGGCGCGGGGCTCTACGGGATGCTGCTGTTCGTGCTGATTGCCGTGTTCCTGGCAGGCCTGATGATTGGCCGCACGCCGGAATACCTGGGCAAGAAACTGCAAGCCCGCGAAGTGCAGCTGCTGGTGGCGACCTTGTTGGTGATGCCGGTGGGCGTGCTGGTGCTTGGCGCCATCGCCGCCAGCCTGCCGGGCCCTGCGGGGGCGGTGAGCAACCCGGGCGCGCATGGCTTCAGCCAGCTGCTGTACGCCTACACCTCTGGCGCCGCCAACAACGGCTCGGCCTTTGCCGGCTTCGGCGCCAACACCGTGTTCCATAACCTGATGATCGGCCTGGCCATGCTGATTGGCCGCTTCGGCTACATCCTGCCGGTGCTGGCCTTGGCAGGCAGCCTGGCGGCGAAGAAAACCGCGCCGCAAGGGCTGAACAGTTTCCCGACCCACGGCCCGCTGTTCGCCACCTTGCTGGTGGTGACCATCCTGCTGGTAGGCGGCCTGACCTTCCTGCCGACCCTGGCCCTTGGGCCGATTGCCGAACATCTGAGCCTGGGCTTCTGAGGAGCGAACCATGAACATGCCCATTCCTGAGGTGAAAGCCCCTTCCAGCGCCAAGGACCAGACCCGCTTCGCCGCGCTCTGGCGCCCGGCCATGCTGCAGGCCTTCGTCAAGCTCGACCCGCGTCAACTCAAGCGCTCTCCGGTGATGCTGGTGGTCGCCCTCACGGCGGTGCTTACCACGGTGCTGTGTTTCGCGCCGGGCAGCGGCGTGAGCACCAGCGTGGCGGTGCAGATTGCCCTGTGGCTGTGGTTCACCGTGCTGTTCGCCAACTTTGCCGAGGCCCTGGCCGAAGGCCGTGGCAAGGCCCGCGCCGACAGCCTCAAGGCTGGCAGCCAGGGCCTTACCGCCCAGCGGCGCAACCGCGCTGGCGCCTTCGAAAGCGTGCCCGCGACCCAGTTGCGCAAGGACGATGTGGTAAAGGTGGTGGCGGGTGAGTTGATCCCCGGTGACGGCGAAGTGCTGGAGGGTATCGCCGCCGTCAACGAGGCCGCCATCACGGGCGAATCGGCTCCGGTGATCCGTGAGTCCGGTGGCGACCGTTCGGCGGTTACCGGCAACACCCGCCTGGTGTCCGACTGGTTGCTGATCCGCATCACCAGCAACCCTGGCGAGTCGACCCTGGACCGCATGATCGCCCTGGTTGAAGGCGCCAAGCGGCAGAAGACGCCGAACGAAATCGCCCTGGACATCCTGCTGATCGGCCTGACCCTGATTTTTCTGATCGTGGTCGTGACCCTGCAGCCGTTCGCCCATTTCGCCGGCGGCAGCCTGCCGCTGATCTTCCTCGCGGCCTTGTTGGTGACGCTGATTCCCACCACCATCGGCGGCCTGCTGTCGGCCATCGGCATCGCCGGTATGGACCGGTTGGTGCGGCTCAATGTCATCGCCCGCTCGGGGCGCGCCGTGGAAGCGGCCGGTGATGTGCACACGCTGATGCTCGACAAGACTGGCACCATCACCTTCGGCAACCGTCGTTGCAGCGCCCTGCACGCCGCACCGGGCGTGACGGCCAAGGAACTAGGGGAGGGCGCCTTGCTGGCATCGCTGGCCGATGACACCGCCGAGGGCAAGTCGATCGTCGAGTACCTGCGTCAACTGCACGCGTTTATCGAACCGACCACGAGTCAGCTGGTACCCATCGCCTTCAGCGCCGAGACCCGGCTTTCGGGTGTCGATTTCCAGCAGCATCGCTACCGCAAGGGTGCGGTCGATGCGGTGCTGGCCTTTGTCGGCATGCAACGCCTGGAGATGCCGTCGGCGCTGGCCCGCGAAGTCGAGCGCATCGCCCAAAGCGGCGGCACGCCACTGCTGGTATGCATCGACAAGCGCTTGCTGGGCGTGATTCACCTCAAGGATGTGGTCAAGCCGGGCATTCGCGAGCGCTTCGCCGAGCTGCGCAAGCTGGGCATTCGCACCGTGATGGTGACCGGCGACAACCCCCTGACCGCTGCGGCCATCGCTGCCGAGGCGGGGGTGGACGATGTGCTGGCCGAAGCCACGCCCGAGAAGAAGCTGGCGCGCATTCGCCAGGAGCAGAACGACGGGCGCCTGGTGGCCATGTGCGGCGATGGTGCCAACGATGCCCCGGCGCTGGCCCAGGCGGATGTGGGCATGGCCATGAACGATGGCACTCAGGCGGCGCGTGAGGCGGCCAACATGGTCGACCTGGACAGCGACCCGACCAAGCTGCTGGATGTGGTTCAGGTGGGCAAGGAGTTGCTGGTGACCCGCGGTGCGCTCACCACCTTCTCCATCGCCAACGACGTGGCCAAGTACTTCGCCATTCTTCCGGCGCTGTTCGCCGCCATCTATCCGCAATTGGGCGTGCTCAACCTGATGCACCTGGCCAGCCCGCAAAGCGCGATATTGTCGGCGATCGTGTTCAACGCGCTGATCATCATCGTGCTGATCCCACTCGCCCTGCGCGGTGTGCGGGTGCAGGCGGCGAGTGCGGCCCAGCTGCTGCGGCGCAACCTGCTGATCTACGGCGTGGGCGGGCTCATCGTGCCGTTTGCCGGGATCAAGCTCATCGACATGTTGCTCAATGCACTGCACCTGGTCTGAGGAGGCCGACATGAACACCTACCTGCGTCCGGCGATGAGCCTGGCCCTGCTGATGACCCTGGTCACCGGCGCGTTGTATCCCCTGGCGGTGACGGGCATTGCCCAGGTTGCCTTCCCCGGACAGGCCAATGGCAGCCTGGTGCGCGACAGCCAAGGCCAGGTGCGTGGCTCGGCGTTGATCGCCCAGGACTTCCAGGGCGATGGCTGGTTCCACTCGCGTCCTTCGGCGGGTGCCTATGCCACCGTGGCGAGCAGCGCGAGCAACCTTTCGCCAAGCAACCCGGCGTTGGCTGAGCGGGTGAAGGGGGATGCGGCGGCGCTTTACCAATCCGCGCAAGGGGGCGTACCGCTGGCGCTAGTGACCACCTCTGGCAGCGGCCTGGACCCGCATCTGCCGCCTGAAGCCGTGGCCTATCAGCTGCCACGTGTGGCGGCGGCCCGGCAAGTGCCCGTCGAGCGCTTGCAAGCCTTGGTGGAAGAGGCCACCCTTCGGCCATTGATCGGCCCGCCTGTGGTCAATGTCCTGGCATTGAACCAGGCGCTCGGAAATATCGGCAACTGACACGGGGCTGATTGATTTGGCAGGGGCCTGTGGGAGCGGGTTTACCCGCGAATGGTGCAGTGAATGCACCGACGTATTCGCGGGTAAACCCGCTCCCACATGAGCTGTGCCGAAATTGCGGTATGGGCTGTACACAGAAAGGATGAAGCATGAGTGATTCCACCCGCGCAGACGCGCTGTTGGCCAACCTGCCCCGGGAAGGGCGCGGCAGGCTCAAGGTGTTCCTCGGCGCCGCGCCTGGGGTGGGCAAGACCTACGCCATGCTGCAGGCCGCCCACGCCCAGCAGCGCCAAGGCGTGCAGGTGCTGGCCGGAGTGGTCGAGACCCATGGCCGTGCCGAGACCGAAGCCTTGCTCGGCGGCATGCTCCAGCAACCCTTGCTGCGCAGCGAGTACCGGGGCGTCATGCTGGAGGAAATGGACCTCGATGGCCTGCTCAAGGCCTCACCGGCCCTGGCGCTGGTCGACGAGCTGGCCCACACCAACGCCCCAGGCAGCCGCCACGCCAAGCGCTGGCAGGATGTCCAGGAACTGTTGGCCGCCGGAATCGATGTCTACACCACGGTCAACGTCCAGCATCTGGAAAGCCTGAACGACAAGGTGCGTGACATCACCGGCGTGCAGGTGCGCGAGACCTTGCCCGACTGGGTGTTGCAGGAAGCCTTCGAGCTGGTGTTGATCGACCTGCCGCCGCGCGATCTGCTCGCACGTCTGCGTGAAGGCAAGGTGTATGTGCCCGAACAAGCGCGGGCGGCCATCGATGCCTACTTCTCCCAAACCAACCTCACCGCCCTGCGCGAGCTGGCCATGCAGACGGCCGCCGCCCAGGTGGATGCCGACCTTGCCCACGGCTACCGCCAGCGTGGCCAGGAAGCACCCGCCCTGCGCGGGCGCTTGCTGGTCGGGGTCGATGGCGACGAACAGGCCGAGCGCCTGGTGCGCCATGCCTGTCGGGTTGCCCAGCGTCGGCATCTGCCCTGGAGCCTGGTGCATGTGGACAACGGCCGGCTGCGAGACGAAACCGCCCGCCACCGCCTGCAGGCCGCGCAGCAGCTTGCCGAGCGCCTGGGCGGCGAGGTGGTCGTGCTGCGTGCGGGGGAAGTGGCGCGCACGCTGATTCAGCATGCTGCTGAACGCCGGGCCAGCCTGGTGCTGGTCGGGCAGTCCCGTGATCGCTTGCGTCGACGTTTGTTCGGCGCCGGGGTGGCCGCCAGGTTGTTGCGTGAAAGCCATGGCCTGGAAATCAACGTGCTCGACCGCGATGCCCAGCCGCAAGCGTCGCGTGCTTCGGTCAAGCGTGTGTGGGTCTGGCGCCATTACCTGTTGGCCGTGCTGGCCACTGCGGCGGCGGCCAGCCTGTCCTGGGCCGTGGCAAGCATATTGGCTTTGCCCAACATATCCTTGGTGTTTCTTGCCGCTGTACTGCTGGTGGCGGTGCGCAGCAGCCTGGGGCCGGCGCTGGCCTGCGCGGCATTGTCGTTCCTGACCTACGACTTTCTGTTCATTCCGCCGAACTTCTCGTTAACCATTCAGCGTGAAGAAGACGTGCTGACGCTGGTGTTCTTCCTGCTGATGGCTGCCCTCACCGGCAACCTGGCGGCCCGCCAGCGCCGGCAATTGCAGGCCCTGCGCGAGACCCAGGCGCAGACCAGCCAACTGCTGGATCTCTCGCGCCGGCTGACCGTGGCCACCGACCGGCAAGCGGTGTTCACCGCGGCCGGCCAGCATTTGAACGGTTTGCAGGACATGCAAGTGTGCCTGCTTGAACGCAATGCCGAAGGCCTTCTGCACCTGGCCAGTGGCGAGGCGCAGTCCCTGACCGACAACGAGCGGGCCGCCGCCGAGTGGGCCTGGCAGCACGGCCAGGCCGCGGGCCATGGCAGCGACACCTTGCCCCATGGGCGCTGGTGGTGGTGGCCGCTGGCGGTGGATGAGCAGCCACTGGCGCTGCTGGGCGTGCGGCCGCGTTCCGGCGAGCCGCTCAGCGCCCAGCGCCGGCGCCTGCTGATGGCCCTCGGGCAACCCTTGGCCCAGGCCCTGGCCCGGGCGCGGCTGGCCGAGCAACTGGAAGCGGCACGCCTGCACGGCGAGACCGAGCAGTTGCGCAGCGCCTTGCTGGCGTCGGTGTCCCATGACCTGCGCACGCCATTGACCGCCATGCGCGGCAGCATCGACAGCCTGCTGGCACTGGGCGATGCCATTGCACCGCCGGATCGGCGCGAGCTGCTGGAAGGCACGCGCAACGAGGCCGAGCGCCTGGACCGCTACATCCAGAACCTGCTCGACATGACCCGCCTGGGCCATGGCGGGCTGAAGCTTGCCCGCGACTGGGTGGCCCCGGCGGATATCGTCGGCAGTGCCCTCAACCGCCTGCGCGCGGTGCTGGCGCCCCTGCGCGTGCACACCGAAGTGCCCGCCGAACTGCCCTTGCTGTTCGTGCATGCGGCGTTGATCGAACAGGCGCTGATCAACGTGCTGGAAAACGCCGCGCGCTTTTCGCCGGCACAGGGGCGTCTGGAGTTGCAGGTGTCGGTGCATGAGCAGCTATTGCACTTCGCGGTCAGCGACCAGGGGCCAGGGATTCCGGTGGCGGAGCGGGAAAAGATCTTCGACATGTTCTACACCGCCGCCCGTGGCGACCGGGGCGGGCAGGGCACCGGGCTTGGCTTGGCCATCTGCCAAGGCATGATCGGCGCCCACGGTGGGCAGATCCTGGTCAGTGAAGGCATCGATGGTCAGGGTACCTGCATCACATTATGCTTGCCGCTGCCCGATCAACCTGAAGCCGAAAGCGAAGCCCCATGAGCCAGACCGCCACCTTACTGGTCATCGACGATGAGCCGCAGATCCGCAAGTTCCTGCGTATCAGCCTTGTATCCCAGGGCTACAAGGTGATCGAGGCCGCCACCGGCACCGAGGGCCTGACGCAGGCCGCCCTGGCCAAGCCGGACCTCGTGGTGCTCGACCTGGGCCTTCCGGACATGGACGGCCAGCAGGTGCTGCGTGAGCTGCGCGAATGGAGCACGGTGCCGGTGATGGTGTTGTCGGTGCGCGCCAGCGAAGTGCAGAAGGTCGATGCGCTGGATGGTGGTGCCAACGACTATGTGACCAAGCCCTTTGGTATTCAGGAGTTCCTGGCGCGCATTCGCGCACTGCTGCGTCAGGTGCCTCAGGCCAGTGGCGGCGAGGTGGTGGCGAGTTTCGGGCCGCTGACGGTCGATTTTGCCTTTCGCAAGGTGACCCTGGATGGGGTAGAGGTGGCGCTGACCCGCAAGGAGTATGCGCTGCTGGCGCAACTGGCCGGGCACCCGGGGCGGGTGATTACCCAGCAGCAGTTGCTCAAGGACATCTGGGGGCCGACCCATGTGGACGATACCCACTATCTGCGGATTGTGGTGGGGCACTTGAGGCAGAAGCTCGGCGATGACCCTACGGCGCCTCGGTTCATTATCACTGAGGCGGGGGTTGGGTATCGGCTGGTGACGCCGGCCGCGTAGCCCGGAATCTTGGGGGAAGGGCCTGATTTGAGTGTTGAGGTGGTGCATAAATCGAGCGCCGCCCGCGCGGCGCATCGCGAGCAAGGCTCGCTCCTACGTTTGTTTCGGGCCAGTTATGCCTGTGGGATTTGTGCGCGAACGCTTTGGCGTACGACTCGATATCGCGTCGTATAAACAAGGCGGTCGCGCGCGGCTGTCACTGACGTTACTGGCCCGAAACAAACGTAGGAGCGAGCCTTGCTCGCGATGCGCCGCGCGGGCGGCGCTCGGTCTCATGATCGCGGCAATTCTCGCGCCAAGGATCGCGTCCCCAGCGGTCCCCCCCCGCCCAGGGCCTTGTACAAGGCAACCAGGTCGAGGCGAAGCTGGCTGTCACTGTCTACCAGGTCACGCCGCGCCTGCAGGTAGTTGCGCTGGGCATCCAGCTCCACCAGAAAGTCGGTCAGCCCGCCGGCATAGCGCGCCTTGGCCATGTCATAGGCTTGCCCGGCGCTGCCCAGGCGAGCCTTGAGCTGGTCGTTGCGCTGGCGTTCGGCACCGTAGCTGCTGAGGGCGTCATCCACTTCCTGCCAGGCCTTGAGCACGGTCTGTTGGTAGCTGACCGCAGCTTCCTGTTGTTCGAGCTTGCGCAGAGTGACCTGGGAGCGGCGTCGGCCATTGTCGAAAATCGGCACGCTCAAGCTTGGCCCAACCGCCCACTGGCGGCTGCCCCAGTCAGAGAACTTGCCGCTTTCGAAGGATGAGTAGCCGAAGCTGGCTCCCAGGCGAATGCTCGGGTACAGCTCGGCCACTGCCACCCCAATGTTCGCTGTCGCGGCGTGCAGCTGGGCTTCGGCGGCGCGAATATCCGGGCGATTGCGCGCAACTTCCGAGGGCAGTCCAGGGCTCAGGTCGGGCAAGGACGAGGGCTTGGTCACAGGTGCCAGCAATTGAGCCTGCAGCTCGCCCGGCTGCGCGCCGACCAACACGCCAAGCTGGTTGATCGCCTGGGTCTGCGCCGCCTGCAGCTGCGGCAGGGTGGCGCGCAGTTGCTCCAGTTGAGCACGCTGGCGGACCAGGTCGAAGTCGTCGACCAGGCCTCCGTCGGCACGGGCCTGCACCAGTTCGAGCGACTCCTCGGTGGCGCGCAGGTCTTCCTGGGTGACGTTGATCAACTGCTGCACCCGGCGCAGCTCGAAGTAACCGCGTGCCACTTCGCTGGCAACCACCAGCCGCGCCTTCTCCAGCAACGCTTGCTGCTGCTCGACACGGGCATCGGCAGCCTCGATGGAGCGACGCACGCGGCCCCAGAAATCGACCTCCCAGGACGCATCGAAACCAGCTTCATACAGGGTGAAGGGCTGGGCCAGGGCCTTGGTCAGCTGGTCACTGTTGCCCGGCGCGAAGCTGTCGATCATCTTCGCGCTGGCGCCACGCTCGCTTTGCCGCTGGCGTTGAATATCGGCCCTGCCGTCGACGTTCACGCCACGCTGGGCCGCGACCATCTGCCGTTGCATGCGGGCCTGGGCAAAGCGCAGTGCGGCGTTGGTGAGGTCGGGGCTGGCGGCGATGGCGCGGCGCTGCAGGTCGTTCAAGGTCGGGTCGGCGAACTGGGTCCACCATTGCACTGTAATGACTCGGGTGGCCGGGGCCGTGCCCACGAGCGAGGGGTCGCCGCTGTGGGCTGCGCGCCAGTCGGTTGGAGCCGCGGGCTGCGGGGCCTGGTAGTCAGGCCCGACCGCGCTGCACGCCACCAGGGCCAGCAGTAAAGGTGTGAGGCAAAAGGCGTTGAGCGGCGACGACATTGCAGCCTCCGGTTAAGCGAGTCGATTGCGGAACAGCCAGGCCGACAGCGGCAAGGTCACCGCCGCCACGGCAAGCATGGGGACAAGATCGTGGGCCACGTCGAACAGGCTGACGCCTTCAAGATAAATGCGTTGAATCAGGTCGATGGCAAAACGCAGCGGGTTGACCCAGGTGGCCAGCTGCATGGCGTCGGGCATGTTGCGCACCGGCGTGGCCAGGCCCGACAGCAGCATGATCGGCATGATCAGCACGAAGGTGTAGAGCATGGCCTGTTGCATGTTCAGCGACACGGCCGAAATCGACATGCCCAGGCCGACGCTGGACACCATGAACACCAGCAGGCCGCCATACAGGTCGAGCAGCGAGCCGGCCATGGGAATGCGGAACCAGAACAGCGCCATCAACAGCACCAGCGTGGCTTGCACCAGGCCGATCAGAATGGGCGGTATGGCTTTGCCGATCATGATTTCCATCGGCGAGTAGGGCGTGACCAGCAATTGGTCGAAAGTGCCTTGCTCACGTTCGCGTGCCACTGACAGCGCAGTCAGCAGCAGTGTCTGCAGCATGCTCAGAGAAGCGATCAACGCTGGAATCAGCGGCCAGCGGGTTTCCAGGTTGGGGTTGTACCAGGCGCGGGTCACCACGCTGATCGGTGCCTGCGCCAGACCACGCTCGTGGTTGAAGTCGTTCACGATGCTGGCAAGCCCCGCCGCGGCGGAACCTGCGGTAGTCGAGTTGCGGCCGTCGAGTATCACTTGCAGCGGTGCAGGTTCGCCACGGGTGAGGCGGGCCTCGAAATCCGGCGGGATGTGCACCACCAGCAACGCTTCTTCCGCGTCGATCACCTCGGCGATTTCACGGCTGGAGTTCAAAGTTTGCACGCGGTGGAAAATGCCGCTGCCGTCCAGGCGGCTGGCCAGGCGCTGCGACGATTCGCTGTGGCTGTGGTCTAGCAGCGCGTATGGCACGTTGTTGAGGTCGAAGGTTACGGCATAGCCGAACAGCAGGCTCTGCATGAGCACCGGAGCGATCAGCACGATGCGGTTTGCCGGGTCCTTGAAGATCACCAGCAGTTCCTTGCGCCACAGGTTGGCCAGGCGGCGCAGCAGTTCCATGAAGGTGGCCATGTCAGTCGAGCCTCTTGCGCGTGGCCAGGCGCGCCAGGCCCAGCAGGGCCACGGCGTAGCCGGTGAGAATCAGGCTGTTGCGCAAAATCAACGGCCAGAAGTCGCCGGCCAGGAACAACGACTTCACTATCTGCATGAAGTAGGTGGCCGGCAGCAGGTCACCCACCACGCGCACGGCGGTGGGCACGTTACGCAGGTCGAAGATGAAGCCTGAAAGCATCATCGCCGGCAGGAAGCTGGCGAGCAGGGAAATCTGGCTGGCCAGAAACTGGTTCTTGGTGACCGCCGAGATCAGCAGGCCAATTCCCAGGGCCACGAACAGGTAAAGCATCGAGCAGATCACCAACGCCCACAGCGAGCCATACATCGGCACATCGAACAAAAAGCGCGCTGCCAGCAGACACAGGGCCAGGCCGATCAAGCCGACGATGAAGCAGGGGATGATCTTGGCCAGGAGAATTTCCACTGCGCGCACGGGGGTGACGAACAGCGCTTCGAGGGTGCCGCGTTCCCATTCGCGGGCCATCACCAACGCGGTGAGAAAGGCGCCGACCAGGGTCATGATCAGCACGATCAGCCCTGGCACCAGGTACCAGGTGCTGGTGTTGGCGGCGTTGAACCACATGCGTTGTTCTATCTGCACGCCGCCGGCTTGCAACCCTGCGTTGCGCGAGGCCTGCTTCTGGCCCCACAACGCCAGGGCCTGGTTGAGGTAGTTGCTGACACCCGAGGCGCGGGTTGCGTCAGAGCCTTGCACCAGCACCAGCACCTGGGCGTTGCCATCTTGCAGGCGACGGCTGAAATCGCCCGGCAGGTGGACCAGGGCATCCACTTCTCGCGCGGCCAGCAATTGCCGCCCTTGCTCGAAGGATTGCACGGGCAACGGTTCCAGATAGGCCGAGCGGCTGATGCTGGCCAGCAGGTCACGGGCTTGCGGCGCGGGGTCATCCTGCACCACCGCGACCACGCTATGGCGCACGTCCAGCGACAGGCCGTAACCGAAGATGAGGATCAGCGCGATGGGCAGGCCGATGCCGATCAGCAGGTTGCTTTTGTCACGCCACATCTGGCGCACTTCCTTGCGGGTCAGCGACACCAGCCTGCGCCAGAAGGCACCGAACGCGGCGCTGCTCATGTCGGTGACGCCTGTTGTTGTCGGCGCCCCTGCTCGACGATGGCAATGAATGCCTGTTCCATGTTCAGCGCGCTGTTGGTGCCGCCGGCCTGCTCGCGGACCTCCTGCGGCGTGCCCATGGCGATGAGCTTGCCGGCATCCTGGATGACGATGCGGTCGCAGTATTCGGCTTCTTCCATGAAGTGGGTGGTGATGATGATCGTGGTGCCGGAGGCGGCCAGTGCCGTGATGCGTTGCCAGAAGCCTCGGCGGGCGAGGGGGGCGGCGCCGCTGGTGGGTTCGTCGAGGAACAGGATCTCCGGTTCGTGGAGCAACCCCACGGCCATGGCCAGGCGTTGCTTGAAGCCGCCGGGCAACTGGCCGCTGGGGTCTTTTTCGTGCCCGGACAGGTCGAACTGGCGAGAGACTTCGTCCATGCGCCGCTGCAACTGCTTGCCGGGCAAGCCATAGGCGCCGCCGAAGAACTCCAGGTTCTCGCGTACCGAGAGATTGCCGTACAAGGAAAACTTCTGCGACACGTAGCCCACCCGGCGGCGTGCCTGCGCCCGGGCGTGACGCAGGTTGACGCCGGCCACCTGCAGGCTGCCCGACGAGGCGGGCAACAGGCCGCAGAGCATGCGGAAGGTGGTGGTCTTGCCGGCGCCATTGGGGCCCAGCAAGCCGAAGATTTCGCCCCGGCGCACACTGAAACTGGTACTGGCCACGGCGGTAAAATCGCCGAACGTGCGCACCAGGTTCTTCACCTCGATGGCGGGTTCGCTGGCGTGGTTGTCGCTTGGGGTGCTGGCCTTGAGGGTGTCCATGTCGACGTGTTCGGCATCGCTGCGGGCGCGCAGCAGGAACATGAAGCCGTCTTCCAGGCGGGCCTCCACCGGGCGTACGGGGGCGCCTTCGAGCAGTGTGTCGAGCGTTTGGTCGTCGGCGGCAGGCTGGCGCATGAAGCGCACTTCACCGGACTGCGGCACAGCGTCGATGATGGTGTGGGGGTTGCCCAGCAGGCGTGCCTGCAGGGTACGCGCCGGTTGCCCGGCAGGCGGTGTCGCGATATAGCACAGGCCATCGGCGTGGCAGCGGATGTCCTGTGGCATGCCTTGAGCCATCAGTTGGCCCTGGTGCAGCATGTACACCTGCGAGCAGCGTTCGGCTTCGTCCATGTAGGAGGTGCTGAGCAATACGCTGAGGTTCTCTTCCTGCACCAGTTGCTGGACGATTTCCCACAGTTCGCGACGCGAAAGCGGGTCGACCCCCACGGTCGGTTCATCCAGCAACAGCAGTTGTGGCGAGCGCACCAGGGTGCAGGCCAGGCCGAGCTTCTGCTTCATGCCGCCAGACAATTTGCCCGCCGGCCGTTTGGTGAAACGCGTGAGGTCGGTCATCGCCAGCAGCCGCTCGAAGCGCTGCCGACGCTGGCTGGCGCTCACGCCATGCAGGTCGGCGTAAAGGTCCAGGTTTTCCTGAACGCTCAGGTCTTCGTACAGCCCGAAGCGCTGCGGCATGTAGCTGATCAGGTCCTGGACCTGCTGCGGGTGCGCCTTGACGTCGACACCGAGGACGTTCAACGCGCCGCTGTCAGGTTGCAACAGCCCGGCGACCAGGCGCAGAAAGGTGGTTTTGCCGGCGCCGTCCGGGCCGACCAGGGCGGTCAGGGCGCCCTTGCGCAGGGTCAGGTCCAGGCCATGCAGGGCCTGGACAGTCTGCCCCGATGCCTTGATCAGGAACTGCCTGGCGACCGCCTTGGCCTCGATGACCAGGTCCATCACTCGGCCTTCCCATCGTTGGCCAGGTCAGCCTGGGCGAACCGCACGGTTGCTGGCATCCCCAAGCGCAGGCGGTTGTCCTTGTCGTCGACGATGACGCGCACCTCATACACCAGCGCGGTGCGCAGTTCTTCGGTTTGCACGGCCTTGGGCGTGAATTCGGCGACGTCGGAAATGAACCCGACCTGGCCCTGTACGGGGTCGTCCGGGTGGCTGTCGGTGGTGACGCTGGCCCGCAGGCCCGGCCGGATATGGCCCAGTTGCGGCTCATTGATGTACACCCGCACCCACTTGGGCGAGGTGATGGCCATGGCATACACCGCACGCTGCGGCGAGGCCATGTCGCCAGGTTCGAGCATGCGCGAGCGCACGGTGGCATCCTGCGGCGCACGCAGTTCGGTTTCATCGAGGTTGTGCTGCAGCAGTGCCAGTTGTGCGCGGGCGCTCTGCAACTGCGCCTCGGCCTGGGCGATGTCCTCGTCCCGCGGCCCGATTTTGGCCAGGCGCAAGGCCTTCTGGCTGTCTTCCCACTGGGCCTGGCGTACCTTCAGCTGCGCGGCGGCGTTGTCCAGATCTTGTTGGCTCACGGCACGTCCACCGGTGCTGTTGGCACGGATGCTTTGCAGGCGGCGCAACTGGGTGGCGGCAAGGTCGACCTGGGCCTTGCTGGCGGCGGCCTGGGCACTGGCGCGGTCGATGTCCTCGGGGCGGCTACCGTTGCGCAAGCGCAGCACGTTGGCTTGCTGGGCGGCGATCTGGGCGTTGGCCTGGTCGATCTGCAGCTTCAGCGCGCGGCTGTCGAGGGTGGCCAGTACCTGGCCGGCCTTGACGGTATCGCCTTCCTCGACACGCATCTGGGCGATGCGCTCGCTGCCGGTGAATGCCAGCGATACCTGGCGGATATCGACGTTGCCATAAAGCACCAGATCACCGCCCTGGTTGCCCTTGGTGTGCAGGTAATACCACGCCCCAAAGCCCACCAGCGTTACTGCCAACAGGGCGATGACGAGCTTTTTATGCATGATGACGACCTGTGATCAATCACTGACATGGAGCAAGCATAGTCACAGAATTCAAATTAGAATTTGACTTGAGACAACACTGCGAGTGCCTGGCATGAACCGCGATCAAGCCCCCATCAGCAAACCGCGCGGGCGCCGCCCGGATGGCGACATTACCCGCCAGCGCATACTCGACGCCGCAGGCCAGCTGATTGCCGAGCGTGGTTACGCCGAGGCCACCAGCAAAGCCATCTGTGCCCTGGCGCAATGCAACCTGGCAGCGGTGAACTACCACTTTGGCAGCCGCGAAGGCCTCTACCGTGCGGTGCTCAAAGAAATGCACCAACACCTCATCAGCCTGGAACAGTTGCAGCAGCTGGCCTGCAGCGACCGGCCAGCGCGGGAGCGGTTGGTCGACCTGATCAGGGCGCTGACGCTCAACGTCATCAATGGCAAACGCTGGCAAGCCCGGTTGTGGAGCCGCGAGTTGCTGACCCCATCGCCTTATGTGAGTGAGTTGATTGCAGAAGAGGCGATGCCCAAGTCGCGGCTGGTCCTGAGCCTGCTGGGTGAGCTCACCGGCATTGCCGTGGATGACCCGGCCTTGTTGCGCTGCCTGTTCAGTGTCATCGCCCCGGTCATGATGCTGCAGGTCATCAGCCGTGACATCCCGACACCGCTATCGGGGCTGTTCGAACAGTCCGAAGAGGCCCTGGCCGAGCACCTGGTGCGGTTTGCCCTGGCAGGGCTCGATGCCGTTACATGACCCTGCGTTTTGCATATTAGGTTAGCACTAAAATCAATTTCATTAATTTTTAGCTGCCCGATAAAGTGTTCAGGCCTCAGGTGGCATGCCACCTGGCCTTTTCAGGAACGCTTTGAAGGAGCACAGGATGTCCATCCGTCGCCGTTTATCGACCTTGCTTGTAGCCTCACTGCTGGCCACCCAGGCCATCGCCGCCGAGCGCTTGACCCTGCGCATCGGTGACCAGAAAGGCAACATGCGCGCCCAGCTGGAAGCGGCAGACGCGTTGCGCGACGTGCCCTATGACATTCACTGGGCCGAGTTCCCCGCCGCCGCGCCGCTGGCCGAGGCGTTGAATGCCGGGGCCATCGATGCCGGCATCATCGGCGATGCGCCGCTGCTGTTCGTGTTGGCCTCGGGCGCTCCGGTCAAGGCCATCGCCGTGGACAAGTCCGACCCTTACGGCACGGCGCTGCTGGTGCGCCCGGACGCACCGCTGCACAGCGCGGCCGACCTCAAGGGCAAGCGCATCGCCACCGGCCGTGGTTCCATCGGCCATCATCTGGCGCTCAAGGCGCTGGACCAAGCCGGGCTGACGGAAAAAGACGTTGAGTTCCGCTTCCTCGGCCCTGTCGATGCCAAGATCGCCCTGGCCAATGGTTCGGTAGACGCCTGGTCGACCTGGGAACCCTACACGGCACTGGCCGAGCTGAGCGGGCAGGGCAGGGTGCTGGTCAACGGTCGCGGGCTATCCAGCGGCAACAGTTTCCTCGCCGCTACCGACCAGGCCCTTGAAGACCCGGCTCGGCGCGCGGCACTGCAGGACTATCTCACCCGTCTGGCCGGCGCCCAGGTATGGGCCAACCAGCATCTGGACAGCTATTCGAAGACGCTAGCCGCCATCATCGGCTTCCCGGTCGAGGCAGCGCGGCTGCAATTCGAGCGTCGCCAACTGCGCTGGCAGGTGATCGATGCCAAGACCATCGCCGAGCAGCAGGAAACCGCCGACTTCTACCAGGCCCATGGCCTGATGAGCGAGCGCCTGGATGTGGCGCCGACCTTCGCCAAGGGCTTCAGCGTGCCCGCTGCCGACCCGCTGACCGCCCAACACTGACCCCGGAGAACCGCCATGCTTCATTTCAAACGCCTGCGCCACCTCGCGCTGGGCTTGCTGATCGGCGCCACGCTGCCGTCCCTGGCCAGCGCCGAGCAGACCTTGCGTATCGGCTACCAGAAGTCCTCGACCCTGCTGACCCTGCTCAAGGCACGCGGCACCCTGGAACAGCGCCTGCAGGCTGAGGGAATCCGCGTGAGCTGGCATGAGTTCCCCAGCGGCCTGCCGCTGCTGGAAGCGCTGAACCTGGGTAATGTCGACCTGTCGGCGGATGTGGCCGACACCGTGCCGGTGTTCACCCAGGCCGCCGGTGCGCAGCTCACTTACTTCGCCCGCGAGGCGCCGTCACCGTCGGCCCAGGCGATTTTGGTGCCGGCAGACTCGCCGCTCAAGACCCTGGCCGACCTCAAGGGCAAGCGCGTGGCCGTGACCAAGGCCGCCGGTAGCCATTACCTGTTGATCCAGGCGTTGGCCAAAGCGGGCCTAAGCTTCAAGGACATCAGCCCGGCCTACCTGATTCCCGCCGACGGGCGCGCCGCCTTCGAAAACGGCAAGGTCGATGCCTGGGTCACCTGGGACCCGTACGTAGCCAGTGCCCAGCGTCAGCAAAATGCGCGCATTCTGGCCGATGGCAACGATCTGGCCAGCTACCAGCGTTACTACCTGGCGGGCAGCGACTACGCCAAGGCCCACCCGCAAGTGCTGGAGCAGGTGTACCAGGCGCTACGAGATATCGGCAGCTGGACCAAAGCCAACCCGGCCGCCGCAGCGCGGGTGCTGGGGCCGCTGTGGGGCAACCTGGACAGCGCCACGGTGCAGCAGGCCAATGCCCGACGCAGTTACGACGTGCAACCGGTGAAACTCGACAACCTGGCCGAACAACAGCGCATTGCCGATGCGTTCTACCGCGAAGGGCTGCTGCCAAAGCCTGTGGATGCCCGTGCGGTGACCCTGTTCGAGCCGGGGGCGGCTCACTTGAAGAACTGACTGGGCGTGGTGCCGAACTGGCGCTTGAACATGCTGGCGAAGGCGCTCGGGCTGTCATAGCCGAGCGTCCCGGCCACATCGATGATCCGCTCGCCCAGGGCGATTCGCTCCAGGGCCTGCATCAGCCGCGCTTGCTGGCGCCACTGGCCGAAGGTCATGCCGGTTTCCTTGCGGAACAGGCGCTGGATGGTTTTTTCATCAACCCCAAGATGCGTGCCCCAGTCGGCCACCGTCGAGTTGTCTTCGGGGCGCTCGTGCAAGGCCGCACAGATGACTTGCAGGCGCTTGTCGCCGGGCTGTTGCAGTTTCAGCGGCAGGGTCGGCAGTACGCAGATCTCGTCGAGGATCAGGCGCATGATCCGCGACTCGCGGGAGTCCTCGGCGTAAGGGCCGGTGAAGTCCACCGAGGCCTTGATCAGTTCGCTGAGCAACGGCGAGATGCTGATCGCCTTGCTCTGTGATGGCAGGTTCGCCGCAGCGTCCGGGCACACGAACACGCTGCGCATCTTCACATCGCCCACGCAGCGGATTGCGTGCTCCTGGCCGCAGGGCATCCACACCCCACGGCTGGGCGGAACGGTCCAGCGCTCTGACTGCGACTGCACGATCATCAGGCCCTTGATGGCATAGATCAGCTGATGCTTGGCATGCGAGTGGGGGGCGATGAACCAGTCCGGCGGGTAGTCCGTGGCGCGGCTGCCCACCTCCCAGGTCCACTCGTCGACCTCCACCAGCATTTCATCCATCGGCTTCATCGATGCCACTTTGCGCCCCATCCCGATTTTGGCCTGGCCATCTTAATAGCAGCTGGCCGGGCGGGCTTTCGAGCGGGTTGCCGGCAGCAATGCCGTCGCCAGGCCCAGCAGGGGCAGGAACGAGATCGCCTGGTACACCCACTCGATGCCATGCCGGTCGGCCAGCTCGCCCAGGCCTGCGGCACCAATGCCGCTGATGCCGAACATCAGGCCGAACATCACCCCGGACACCATGCCGACCCGCCCGGGCACCGCTTCCTGGGCGTACACCACCAGGGCGGCGAACGCCGAGGACATCACCAGGCCGATGGCCACCGCCAGGACTGCGGTCCAGGCGAGGTTGGCATAGGGCAGGGCCAGGGCGAACGGCGCCACGCCAAGGAAGGAAACCCAGATCACCGCCTTGCGGCCGATACGGTCACCCACTGGCCCCCCGGCGAAGGTGCCCAGCGCCACAGCGGCGAGGAAGATGAACAGGTACAGCTGACTCTGTTGCACGCTCAGGCCAAAATGCTGGATGAGGTAGAAGGTGAAATAATTGGTGAACGAGGCGATGTAGACGAATTTGGCGAACATCAGCAGCGAAATTACCCCCACGGCGCGCCAGAGGGCAGCCTTGGACAGCGCGGGTGCTTGCTGGCCGCTGATGCTTTTGAGTCGTTGCTGGCCATGGCGAACGGTCCAGCCGGTGACCCGCCACAACACCAGTACGGCCAATGCCGCAGCCACCATGAACCAGGCAATAGCCGACTGGCCGTTGGGGATGACGATCACCGCCGTGAGCAACGGACCGATGGCTGAGCCTGTGTTGCCACCCACCTGGAAAGTCGACTGCGCCGTACCGAAACGCCCACCGGATGCCATTCGCGCCACCCGCGAGGCCTCGGGGTGGAAGGTGGCGGAGCCTACGCCGACCACGGCAGAGGCGACCAGCAGCATTTCATAGCTGCCCGCCGTTGCCAGCAGGGCGATGCCGATCAGGGTGATCAGCATGCCACCCGGCAACAGATAAGGTTGTGGGTGCTTGTCGGTGTACAGGCCGACCCAGGGTTGCAGCAGCGAAGCGGTAACCTGGAACACCAGCGCGATCCAGCCGATCTGGGCGAAGCTCAGGGAAAAGTCGCTTTTGAGCATCGGGTAGATCGACGGCAGGACGGCCTGGATCAGGTCGTTGAGCAGGTGTGCGAAGGCGGCGGCGCCAACGATACGAACCAGGAAACCCTGGGGTTGATCGACGTGGGCCGTGGGGCTGGCCAAGGTGGCGGCAGGAGTCGTCATGGGCGAACTTCTTTTGTCGAGTTAAGACACTACGGCCAAGGGAAGACCGTAACAAGGCATTGCCAAAGGAGGTTATCCAGGGTGGCCTTTGCCTGTCTCACGTCGTACAGACACTCACTGTCGCGATTCGGGCATGCGCGAAGTGAGCTCGCCCGCCAGCAGATGCATCGCCGCCGCGATGCGCCTGCTGGCGCTTGTTGCTATCAGGCGTGTTCCTTGCTCTCAGGCAGGAACCAGTTCAGCACCAGGGCGCAGATACCACCGGTGGCAACGCCGGACTCCAGCACGTTGCGCAGTGCCGCCGGCATATGTGCGAGGAATTCCGGCACCTGGGCAACGCCCAGGCCCAGTGCCAGCGACACGGCAATGATCAGCAGGGCGCGACGATCCAGGCGAGTGCTGGCCAGAATGTTGATGCCCGAGGCTGCCACGGCGCCGAACATGACCATCGCCGCACCACCCAGCACCGGCTCCGGCACCGCTTGAATCACCCCGGCGACGCTTGGGAACAGCCCCAGTACGACCAGCATCAGGGCGATCCAGATACCGATGTGGCGGCTGGCGATGCCGGTCAGCTGGATCACGCCATTGTTCTGGGCGAAGATCGAGCTCGGGAAGGTGTTGAACAGCCCCGCCAGCAGCGAGTTGGCACCGTTGACCAGCACACCGCCTTTGATGCGTTGCATCCAGACAGGGCCTTCGACCGGCTGGCGCGAGACCTTGCTGGTGGCGGTGACGTCACCGATGGCTTCCAGCGAAGTCACCAGGTAGATCACCAGCATCGGAATGAACAGCGCCCACGAGAAGCTCAGGCCGAAGTGCAGCGGTGTCGGCACCTGGAACAGCGCGGCTTCATGCATGCCGGTGAAGTCCAGGCGGCCGAGGTAGCCGGCCAGGGCATAGCCCACGGCCAGGGCGATGACGATGGCGCAGCTGCGCATCCACACCACTGGGATGCGGTTGAGGATCACGATGATGGCCAGCACCACACCCGACAGCAGCAGGTTTTCGCCATTGGCGAAGGTGCCATTGGCCATGGCGGTAAAGCCGCCGCCCATGCTGATCAGGCCGACCTTGATCAGGGTGAGGCCGATCATCAGCACCACGATGCCTGTCACCAGCGGGGTGATCAGGCGCTTGATGAACGGCAGGATGCGCGACACGCCCATCTCGACGAAGGAGCCGGCAATCACTACGCCGAAGATCGCCGCCATCACGCCTTCAACCGGCGTGCCTTGCTTGACCATCAGCGCACCACCGGCAATCAGCGGGCCGACGAAGTTGAAGCTGGTGCCCTGAACGATCAGCAGCCCCGCGCCGAACGGCCCGAAGCGCTTGCACTGGACGAAGGTGGCAATGCCGGAAATCACCAGCGACATGGACACGATCAGGTTGGTGTCCCGCGCGGAAACGCCCAGGGCCTGGCAGATCAGCAGGCCCGGAGTGACGATGGGAACGATGATCGCCAGCAGGTGCTGCAGCGCTGCCAGCAGGCCGATCAACAGCCGTGGCTTGTCCTCAAGACCAAGCACCAGTTCATTGGCAGGCGCCGGCGCGCCTGGGCTGTGTTCGTGTGAGCTCATTGCGAAAGCTGCCCCGGAAGAAAAAAGGAGCGCATTCTACAGGGATCGCCCGCCCAGGGCGAACAGGCATGAAAAAGCCCGCCGAAGCGGGCTTTTTCATGTGCGGGTCAGATGCGGCTGTGACCGATCAGTCATCACGGCCCATGATGCCGAACAGCTGCAGCAGGCTGACGAACAGGTTGTAGATCGATACATACAGGCTGATGGTCGCCATGATGTAGTTGCGCTCGCCGCCGTGGATGATGGCGCTGGTCTGGAACAGGATGCAGACCGACGAGAACAGCACGAAGCCAGCGCTGATCGCCAGTTGCAGGCCGCTGATCTGGAAGAAGAAGCTGGCCACTACGGCACCCAGCAGGACAAAGAAGCCGGCGGTGATGAAGCCGCTGAGGAAGCTCATGTCCTTGCGGGAGATCAGCACGTAGGCCGACAGGCCGCCGAACACCAGTGCGGTCATGGCGAAGGCCGAGCTGACTACTTCGGCGCCGCCACTCATGCCCAGGTAGCGGTTGAGGATAGGGCCGAGGATGAAGCCCATGAAGCCGGTGAGGGCGAAGGTAGAAACCAGGCCCCAGACCGAGTCACGCAGTTTGGCGGTGAGGAAGAACAGACCGTAGAAGCCGATCAGCACGACGAACACGTTCGGGTAACCGACGCGCATCTGCTGGGCAACGAAGGCCATGACGCCGCTGAAGGCGAGGGTAAGGGCCAGCAGGCTGTACGTGTTGCGCAGGACCTTGCTGATCTCCTGCTGCTCGACCTGCTGGCCGTGGTGTACGGCATAATCCTGTTCGCGCATGGCGACACTCCTTGGTAAACCTGTGGTTTTGAGACATTCAGATGCAAGGAGTCTAACAGAGCTCCCGCAACCCGCGACACAGAGAGTTTGACAGCGTGTTTCATTACGGTATTATGGCCGCCGCAAAACAAGCTGGAAGCGTGGCCGAGTGGTTTAAGGCAACGGTCTTGAAAACCGTCGATGGGCAACTATCCTAGAGTTCGAATCTCTACGCTTCCGCCACTATTCTTCATTAAAGCCCTGATTTATCAGGGCTTTTTTGTGTCTGCTCCACTGTGATCCATACCTCAACCCACACTTCGGGTGCTGGCTTTCTGCGAACCCTCTTGGAACATTCAGGCTAGCGCTTGCGCACCTTCCAAACGTGAAGGCACGTGGACTACAGGCATCCACCCCACATCAGAAACCACCTGCGGCGTTCACATCATCGAGCGGATACCGAGCAAGGCTGCAAGGTGTCCTGGATAAAACCAATAGCTCCATTGAGCCACAGGCGGAACCCTAAACGGCATACGCGACCACAGAATCATCAGTCCGAGCAGTGGCGCCAAAGCAGCGAGTATGAGGGCGGCCAAGGCTGCGGGGTCCAAGTGGATGGCTTGCGAAAAAAGTCCCGTACGTGAATTGGCCATCACGCACAGTACAACTGGGACCATTGCGAAGCACTCTGGACGCTTGATCGCAAGTACTAACGCTGCGGGTACCAATACCCCGTAAAACCCATACATCAGTGGGTCTGCGAACACATGTGCGAAACAAAGTGCTACCGCGGCCATCAAGAGGCTGGACCCGCTCCGGTGGTGGACTCCCCAGGCAACCATCAATCCCAAGATCAGCGTGAACAGCACGTTAGATGTACCTGAGGTACTGATCATTCGGTACGGTACCTCCGAGATGGCAGCGAACAGCACCATCAGTGCGAGATATCGGCCATTGCTTCGGGTCAAGAGTTCGCCCGGCGGGGTGCGTGCGACGTTGATTGCGATAGCCAGGCAGAAGAGGGGAAACGAAAGCCTACCCAGGACGAAAAGGTCCTGCGCACCAGGCCATACCAAACGCATATGGTCCAGAACCATCGTAAGCAGGGCGATCCATTTGATCAGGTCTTGCTCAGCGTTGCGTGGCTTTTCCGGTGTGCCAAAGGCCAACTTCATGGTGACCGCCTTACGGACACGCGATTAACGATCTTCAGAGGTATTTGGTGATCTGCTTGAATTCGTCGATTGCGGATCGATCGCCGTTGCTCAAGGCGGTAACCGAATCTTCCAGGCAGTGATCGATATGGTCCTGAATGAGTGTGCGCTTGGCTTGGCAAACGGCCTTCTCGACAGCATGTAACTGCTGGGCGATGTCTACGCACTCGCGGCCATCTTCGATCATGGTGATGATGCTGCGCAGATGGCCGTCAGCACGTTTCAGGCGTTTGATGATCGCTTCGTGACTCTGATGAGTGTGGGTGTGGCCATGGGTATGTTCATGGACTGGCTCGGTCATGGCTTGAGTCTCGGACGGCTTTACATAAGGCTGCATGCTATCCCCCTAGGGGGGTTAGGTCAAACGTGCCCGTTTCTGCTAGTCCGTATCCGTTACGAAGGCGTCAGGATGTCTCGCCGTCTACTTTCAGCGACCATGACTGTGTTTCTGGCTATAGCCTTTCTGCTGGCTTGGACAGGTCACGCCTATTCGCTTTCAGTGCCGACGCAGAACCCGGTGTACAGCGAGCAAGCAGTCCAGCATGGGCACCACCACGGTGAGTCCACCTGGAGCTGCGCCCACTGCGCAGACCACTATCACTCGCCGCTGACCCCTGACCATCAGCATGAGACGCCGCAACTCACGTCCTGCGTCCAGCTTTTCTCCACTTTCGAGCCCTCGGTTCGCATGGGTCTGCCCAGCGACTCAGTGCCTCGTCCGCCTATCTTCCGCATCGAGCGCCCACCCCGTCCTGTACTTGCCTGCTGACATCAGCCGCTTCGCGGCTCACGATCATTGCAAGAAAGGATTGATCCATGCATCTGCACTCGATAACGGGTGGGGGATTGTTCGCCACGCGTTCACGCCCCCCATTGTTCCTGCTGTTCCTGTTGGTTTTCTCGCTGTTCATCGGCATGCCAGAAGCTCTGGCCCATGCTGTAGCAGAGGGTGACAAGGGCTTCATTCAAGAAAGCACAGGGGTCATGTTGATCCCGTTCATCTATATGGGCGCCAAGCACATGATGACGGGCTACGACCACCTGCTGTTCCTTTTTGGCGTCATCTTCTTCCTCTATCGCCTGAAGGACGTCGGTCTGTACGTCACGCTGTTTGCCGTTGGCCATTCGGTGACCCTGCTGTTTGGGGTGCTGAGCGAGATCAGCATCAGCTCTTACATCATCGACGCGATCATCGGCTTTTCGGTGGTCTACAAGGCTCTGGACAACCTGGGTGCCTTCAAGCGCTGGTTTGGCTATCAGCCTGATACCAAAGCCGCGACCTTGATCTTCGGCCTTCTGCACGGTTTTGGCCTGGCCACCAAGATCCAGGAGTACGAGATTTCGGCGGATGGCCTGATCCCCAACCTGATCGCCTTCAACGTAGGCGTCGAAATCGGCCAGCTTTTGGCGTTGAGCGCAATCCTTATTCTGATGGGGTTCTGGCGCCGCACTCCAAGCTTCTGGCGCCATGCCTATACCGCCAACGTTGCCATGATGAGCGCCGGTTTCCTCTTGATGGGTTACCAGATTACCGGCCTGTTTATCTCTGCTTAAGGACCTTCGACCATGTTCAATTCTCCACTTCCTTCGGCAAGTGAACTGCCGTCCAGCCGCCAACTCGTCCGTTCCACTGTGATCGCCTTGGCCGTTGCCATGGGGCTGCTCGTTACCGTTGTGATGCCTTCGGAATATGCGGTGGATCCGACCGGCGTCGGTCGTGCCATGGGGCTGACCCAAATGGGAGAGATCAAGATAACGTTGGCTCAGGAGGCTCTGGCTGACGAGTTGGCTGCGCGCCAAGCGAAAGCGCCAGCGGCTCCTGCTCCCGCTCCCGCACCAGTTCAAGCTCCAGCTCCTGTTCAGTAGCTTGCAGCGGTGCAGCCCGCTCAGCCAGCCGCTCAAAAGTCTGCGGCGAAGTCTGACGAGGTTACATTGACTCTCAAACCTGGCGAGGGTCGTGAGATCAAGCTGGAGATGCTCAAGGGCAGCGTGGTTTCGTACCAATGGACTGCTTCCGCCCCGGTCAACCACGATACTCACGGTGAGACCTACAACGCTGCGCAAGGCGATTTCCACAGTTACAGCAAGGGTCGTCAGGTGAAAGGCGATAGCGGCGAGCTTACCGCACTGTTCGATGGCACCCACGGCTGGTTCTGGCGTAACCGCACTTCGGGCAACGTGACCATCGCGCTGCAGACCTCAGGCGACTACCTGAACGTCAAGAAGTAAACCGCAGCCGGCGCCCATGCTGACTGTGTGGGTGCCAGCTTTACCTACTTTCGATTTTCGGAAACTTGCCACTCATGGTTATTAAACTGACCCGTTGCATCCCGCTGATCAGCCAACTCGGTAATTGCTTCACGCGTGACCGGTACGCGGAGCAGGGTGAGCTATAACCCCTAATGCACATGTCAGAAAGCCTGGGAGACGGCCTCGCATGCGGTTACGGGACTTTGTCATCGGAAGGGATGCAGCCGCGCGCTTAATGCAGTTCGATTTGCTGCGTTGGTTTTCCATCGTGAGCGTCCTGATCATCACGCTGGTTGCATTGGGCCTGGGTTTCATTGCTTCGCGCTTCGTTGTGGATGAGAGCATCCAGCGCGATGCAGCGCTTACGGCTCAGTTCATTCAGTCGCTGGCTTCGAGCGAGTTGAGCAAGCATTACCTGCCGAATCGCCAGATGGGGGAGGTGTTGGACCCACGTGCCGATATCGTGCTGTCGAATCAAGAGCGCACTCGGCGACAAACTGCCCGACAAGAGTTTCTGGCACACATCGAAAACATTTCGAAGCAGCCTGATTCGCTACTGATCAATATCTACGCCCCTGACAATGTTGTGATCTGGTCAAGCAATCCGGCGCTGGTCGGCATGCAAATATGGGATGACGAGGAACTGGCCCGGTCTTTCGCAACCAGAAAGCGCGTGTTCGCGACCTATCACAGTGCGGTGCCTGAAAGAGAGGAGCAGAATTTCCCAAGGCCTCCTCAGGGGTTGTTCATTGAAAACTACATTCCCATGCTCAACGCCTCTGGCGAAGCGATTGCCTTGATCGAGATCTACAAGGAACCTTCGGATCTGATCGCCAGAACGCAGCGCGGCTACTTGTTGATGTGGCTGGCCACCTCGATTGGGGGCGCGTTGATCTACCTGGCGTTGTACCGGGTTGTGCGTAAAGCGGCAGGCCTGCTCATCGCCCAGCAGAAGCAGATCATCGAAAATGAAACGTTAGTCGCGATGGGCGAGATGTCTTCCGCTGTTGCACACAGCCTGCGTAACCCCTTGGCGAGTATTCGATCGAGTGCAGAGCTGATGCAGGCATTGGCACCCGATGGGCTGCAGCGCAACCTGAATGACGTGATCAACCAGGTTGATCGCATGTCGCAATGGGTCCGCGACCTCCTTGTGACCTCCGGGCCATCCGCTGGAGCTAGCGAGAACGTCGATGCGCTGGCCGTGGTGGAAGAATGCCTGGCTTCTTTCCAGTCGCAAATCCAGAGTAGCGGCGTTGAAATTGATCTTGTATCAGCCCATGACCAGCCTGCGGTTCTGAGCCAGCGTCTGCTACTTATGCAGGTTCTGAACAGCCTGTTTTCCAACGCGCTGGAGGCCATGCCAAAAGGAGGCCTTCTGACTGTTGAAGTGCTTAGGCATAGCTGCGAGCCGAAACTGACCATCGCGATCGCCGACACCGGTAGCGGGATGTCGGAATCACAGCGCAAAAGGCTCTTTCAGCCATTCACAACGACCAAGCAGGGTGGTTTGGGCGTTGGGTTGGTGATGGTCAAACGCATTATGGAGCGCTTCGGTGGGCAGGTAGATGTCCACAGTACACAAAACGAGGGAACCCGGGTTCGCCTGACCTTTGCACTTGCAGCCCAGTGATTGGAAAACGTGAACAGCCAAACCGAGCAGGGTCAGCGCCTCGGCCATTTGCGGTGATCGTCATCGATCACGAATGTGTGGGCGTGTGCCTTGCCTTCAGCGACATGCGGGTGGTCATCTGACAAATCGTCATGAGAGTGCGCGACCACCTCTTCGTCATACTCTGGTCGCCAGATATGTTTGCTCAGGATCCAAGCCATTGCCGCAACCAGGGTTAGACCCACGAAAGACGCGGTCAGGCTAACGCTAGCGCCCAGCCACCCAGCCAGGGGGTAGGTGATCAGCCAGCAGGCGTGGGACAAGGCAAATTGCGCAGCAAACAGTGCTGGGCGGTCCTGGGAGGTTGATGAGCGGCGCAAGATGCGTCCCGATGGGGTTTGCGCGAGGGAGTAGCCAGCCCCCAGTGCAATCCACAACCCCACAAGGCTCCAATAGCTGTTCACGAAGGCCCCGAGCATCAAGCCGACCACCAAGACCGCACCGCCGGCGAGCATCGCCTTGCGGTCATCCAGGTGCTCAAGCAGACGTGGCAGCGCCAGTGCGACGATCATTGATCCTGCGCCAAATGCCATGAGCGCCATCGCCGTTGAGCTCTGCGGCAGCCCGAAACGGGCTTGAACAAGCACTACGGTATTGACGATGACCATTGCGCTGGCAGCTGCGACGGTCAGGTTCAGGGCCAACAAGCCACGCAGTCGCGGGGTGCTCAAGAAGATCCGCATACCTTTGGTGGTTCGCTCGTAGATGCTGCGTTTGGGGCCTCGCACAGCAGCGGGTAGAACCGCCGTGGCGACCATCGCGGCAGACACCAGGAAGCCCACGACAGTGCCGGCAAACAGGCTGTGGAAGCTGACCACGGTGAGCAGCAGTGCTGCGAGCATCGGGCTGATGACACTCTCCAGGTCGTAGGCCAGTCGAGACAACGACAGCGCTCTGGTGTATTCGCGCTCGTCAGGCAGGATGTCTGGAATGGTTGCTTGGAAGGTTGGAGTGAACGCAGCAGAGGCCGACTGCAGGACAAAAATGAGTACATAGACCTGCCAGACCTCTGTAACGAACGGCAACAGCAAGGCTACCGCTGCTCTTACCAAGTCCAGGGTCACCAGCATGGCTTTTCTAGGAAGGTGCTCTGCGAACGCAGCCGCAACGGGTGCGACGCCAATGTAAGCCGCCATTTTGATCGCCAACGCGGTACCCAGTACTGCGCCTGCCTGGGCACCCGCTAGATCGAAGGCCAGTAAGCCCAATGCGACGGTGGCTAACCCGGTACCAACCAGTGCAATGACCTGGGCCAGAAACAGATGTCTGTAGGTTCGATTTTTCAGGACCGATAGCATGCAAACCTCCCGGCAGTGCTGATTTCCTGGCCGCGACGGTCATCGCAAGCAGCGTGGATTAGGCTACAGCGTATCCCCCTGGGGGGGATGCAGTCAATTTAGGTTGTGTCAGGTTCAAGCACGCGTGCGGGCAGTAAATGTCTCCTTTTCAAAGGCTTGATTTCGTGCAGAACAGGGTTAATGTAGAGCTAAGTACATTTTTAGTTGAATACTCAACATGAAAGATTGGGCTCTGCTTATCCTCGGCTTACCAACAGCCAACTCCACAGAGCGGATGCGTGCTTGGCGCACGCTTAAAGCCTCTGGGGCCGCGGTGCTGCGTGATGGGGTTTACCTTCTTCCAACTGAAGAGGCCGAGCTCGGGGTGTTTGAAGCAGTAGAGCGAGATGTGTTGGCAGTGAATGGCACAGCGCTCCTGCTATCGGTCAGAGAGCCTCAAGATCGATTCCAGGCACTGTTCGATAGAAGCGATGCCTACGCCGAGCTCAGGGAAGAAGTGGCTATCTGTCGGAGTGGGCTTTCCCCTGAAAGCGCCATGATCACCGCTCGGCAGGCTCGAAAACTGCGTAAAGGGTTTGCACAGCTCGTTTCCATCGACTTCTTCCCAGGCGCGGCTAAACAGCAAACTGACGTCATCCTCCAAGAGCTGGAAACGGCGATCAGCCGCGCGCTCTCCCCAGATGAGCCTTCGTTCCTGAACGAACCCATTCATGTGCTGGACCGGCAGGATTACCAAGGGCGCGTCTGGGCGACTCGAAAACGCCCTTGGGTCGACCGCCTTGCCTGTGCCTGGTTGATCTGCCGGTTTATCGACCCTGGCGCCCAGATGCTCTGGCTTGAACACCCTGGTGATTGTCCTGAAGACGCCGTGGGCTTTGATTTTGATAGCGCCACCTTCAGTCATGTTGGGCAACGCGTGACTTTCGAAACGCTAGTGGAGAGTTTCTCGATCCAAACTCCCGGTCTTGAGCGCTTGGCGGCAGTTGTGCACTACCTGGATGTCGGGGGTGTCCAGCCACCCGAGGCGGTCGGCATCGAACGCGTGTTGGCGGGGCTGCGGGAAGCCATCACCGATGACAATCACCTGCTGACAACGACACAGGGCATTTTCGATGGTCTGCTGACGGCCTTTGCCAGCGAGGAGAACACCCGTGGCTGAAACCACTTCACAAGATGTAGGGCAAGAAGCAGCTTCCAGGTCATCCATAGGGTTGCTGGAGGCCTTTCTCTTCTGGCTCAAGCTTGGTTTCATCAGCTTCGGCGGACCCGCTGGGCAGATTTCCATCATGCACCAGGAACTGGTCGAGAGGCGCCGTTGGATCAGTGAAAAGCGGTTCCTGCATGCGCTGAACTACTGCATGCTGCTGCCGGGGCCAGAAGCCCAGCAGCTGGCGACTTACATCGGCTGGCTGATGCACCGGACCTGGGGTGGGGTGATTGCGGGCGCGCTGTTCGTACTTCCTTCGTTGTTCATCCTCATTGGGTTGTCCTGGGTCTACATCGCTTACGGTGATGTTCCAGCGATCGCTGGGTTGTTCTACGGCATCAAGCCTGCTGTCACCGCAATCGTCCTGCAGGCAGCGCACCGCATTGGCTCTCGCGCCCTGAAAAATGGTTGGTTGTGGGGGATTGCCGGCGCGTCCTTTGTCGCGATCTTTGCGTTGAATCTTCCCTTCCCACTGATAGTGCTGATAGCCGCTGCAGTCGGGTTCATGGGTGGGCGGTTGTTGCCCGAGAAGTTCGTGACAGGGGGCAGCCATGGTGCAGTCAAGGCAGGTTTCGGCCCCGCTTTGATTGACGACAACACGCCCCCGCCAGCGCATGCACGCTTTCGCTGGGGCTACCTGATTGGCTTGCTCATAATCGGCGCCGGCTTGTGGAGCTTGCCAATGGGTCTACTGACGCTGGTATACGGTTGGGAGGGTACGCTGACTCAAATGGGCTGGTTCTTCACCAAGGCCGCGCTGCTGACCTTTGGTGGCGCGTACGCCGTACTGCCTTACGTCTACCAGGGGGCAGTCGGGCACCATGGCTGGTTGTCACCGACGCAGATGATCGATGGCCTGGCCCTGGGCGAGACGACTCCGGGGCCGTTGATCATGGTGGTTGCGTTTGTCGGGTTCGTCGGCGGTTATGTGCACCCTATGTTTGGTGCGGATCACCCGTTTCTGGCTGGAGCAGTCGCAGCCAGCCTGGTGACTTGGTTTACTTTCCTCCCGTCGTTTTTGTTCATCCTTGCAGGCGGCCCGCTGGTGGAGTCGACGCACAACGAACTGAAGTTCACTGCCCCTCTGACCGCGATCACGGCGGCTGTCGTAGGGGTGATCATCAACCTCGCGTTGTTCTTCGGCTATCACGTTCTGTGGCCGCAGGGCTTCTCTGGCAGCTTTGACTGGCCTTCGGCGTTGATTGCAATTGCCGCTGCCATCGCGTTGCTGCGTTACAAACGCGGAGTTATCCAGGTGCTTGTGGTATGCGCGTTGATGGGGCTGTGCGTACACGTGCTGCGAGGCTGACACATCATTGGAACGAGACGGTTATTCCCAGCGACACGTATGCCATGAGCCAACATGCTTCGCAGTATTCGAGCATTAGTCACCTTGATGGTTTCAAATAGTGCGACTAATACTAAAGCACTGCCAAGAAGAGGGATGATCATGCAGACACGCTTCGTTGTAGTTCCCGCCGTTCCCGTGGAAAAGGAGCTTTCCCCTCGCCGTAATGGCTTCCCCACCGCTCTGGGGGTGGGTTACGACCTATACGACACCCACGATAAAGCCCGGTTGATCTTCAACTTCCCCACGCGCGCCGAAGCGGACTACGAATGTGCCGCTCGCAATCGTCAACAGGACCCGAGCGGATCGAACCTGGTGGGGTTCGGCTGAACTGGGTACTTCATCAGGGCTGAATACGTTGCTGGCGTGCGCGCTGAATACGCGTAACGACAATCTGGACAGCGGCTGCCACGAGGCAGAGCATGCCGATTTTCCAGTTGCCCTCCACCCCGAAGTGCTCGAATGCCTTCCCAGCGACGATGACGCTGACGAAGATGGCTACAGGCAGGATCAATTTGTTCATCGGGTCTTCCAGCGGAGAACGGCCAAGGGCATGAGTGGATCTCACAATCCAGCACATTTAGAGGGAATCCCTTCATTTCAAAGCAGCGGGCGTGAACAGGTCAAGTCATGCGGGCCACAGAGAACCCCCGGCTTGGACAGCCATCCGTGCATTCAATGCTCATGGGCATGCGAGTGGATGGTCAGGGCGCCAGGGACCTTGGTGCGTTCGAGGCCACCTCGTTCCAGCCACTGCAGGGTCTGCGTGTAAGCGCGCTGCAGCAAGGACTCGGTCTGGTCGAAGTTGAACACCGAGACATCAACCGGGCACAGCGGCGGCACGATGTGCAGGCTGGTGAGCGTGCGGAAGTGTTCGATGTCGCTCACCAGCTGCCGCATGCTCATCAGGTTCACGGTGTGCAGAGCCAAGGCGACCAGGCCGCGAGGCGGTTGTGACAGGGCGCAACTGACCCCGGTGGGAATGACAACGACGTTGGAGGCGCCCAAGGCCACGGCAGTCGAAATGGGTGTATTGCTCGCCACGCCGCCATCCACCAGAAACTGGTCGGCGATTTGTACGCAGGGAAACACCAGCGGGATGGCCGCGCTGGCCAGTAGCGCCTGATCAAGCTCGCCAGAGGACAGCACCGTCTCGGCACCACTGAGCAGGTTGGTGGTGACGATGTGCAGGGGCAGCGCGGTATCTTCTATGCGATGAACCGGGAGTGCCTTGCCCAGCAATCTGTTCAAGGCCGCCGGCTGCAACAGGAAACCACGGCGCTTGAGCAGTCCTCGGCAGGTATCGAACCAGGAAAGCGGGAAGATGTCTGCCTTGCTCAGCCCACGCCAGAATCCGGCAAGTGCTTCGACACCCTGTGCGTCGGGCCTTGCGGCAAAGTAGGCACCGTTGATGGCACCTACCGAAGCACCTATGACCATGTCGAATCGGACATTGGCTTCGACCAGGGCCCGCAACATGCCCACTTGCACCGCCCCCAGACTGCCTCCGCCAGCGAACACGATTGCGGTTTGGGTAGCCATGGTCGCGGCCTCTGCGCAGAAATGTATCGAAACAGTGTAGCTGGCGGGGTGGCAATGCTATCGAGGGGGCATAGGTCGGCAGGTGCGTACTGTAAAGGTATTGAAAAGGTCGTAGTGGCCAGCTATCTGCTCATCAACCAGCACTCTAGAATCGCGGCGCTGCCCAACCTGATCCCAGGTGGCAGAGTCTTTGCCTTTTGGAGTGTTTTGATGAAGTTGAATCATGTTGTCCGCGCAGCGCTCGTAGCTGCCCTGGTTTCCACACTTTCGGGCTGCTGGATGTTCATGCCGCCAGGTGGTGGTGGCGGGCATGGCGGTGGGCACGGTGGAGGCCATGGTGGCTTCGGCATGGGTGGCGGCCCAGGTGGCGGCCCGCGTTAAGGCTGACCCGGACCGAAAATGCCATTTGCCCAGACGGGATGCATCAGGGCAAATGGCTTGAAACAGCCCGTGCCTGACTGTGCTCAGCCCACTCGGCCCAGTCTGCCAGCGATCTTGCCCGCTCGATGATCTCGGCAGATGGCGCTTCGCTGGAAATGGCCAGGCGCAAGCGTCCCAGCGGGCGCCCCTGTATGCGTTCAATGGCACCCTGCAAAAGGTGCACCTGCGCACCCAGCGCGGCCGAGATCGCCGCAAGGTCAGGCTCCAGCCCTTTGGCGCCGGTGTAATGTAAAACCAGGCTTCGCCCGGCACGCTCGGCCGTTTCCCGTGGCTGACCGGAGCCTGCCAGCAACAGCCGGCTGACCTCATGCCTGGGGTGGCCAAACACTTCCCACACGTCGCCTGTTTCGACGATGCGCCCTCGCTCAAGCACGGCCACGCGGTCGCACAGGTCGCGAATCACTTCCATCTCGTGGGTAATCAGCACGATGGTCAGGCCCAGTCGCTGGTTGATATCGCGAAGCAGGGCAAGGATTGATTGGGTGCTTTCCGGGTCAAGGGCGGAGGTGGCTTCATCACATAACAGGATCTCGGGCTCGAGCACCAGCGCCCTGGCAATGCCGACGCGCTGTTTCTGCCCGCCCGACAACTGCGCAGGGTAGGCATGGGCCCGTTCGCTCAGGCCTACCAGGCGCAGCAGTTCATCCACCCGCAGGGCCCGTGCCGCGCGTGGCACCCCGGCCAGGCGCATCGGCAGCTCGATGTTTTCGGCCACCGTGCGGCTGGAGAGCAGGTTGAAGTGCTGGAAGATCATCGCGACCTTGCGCCGAAAAGCATGCAGCGCCTGCCCCTTGAGGGCCGCGACGTCGTGGCCGTCGACCACGACCTGCCCATCGCTGGGGGTTTCCAGGCGGTTCATCAGGCGCAGCAGGGATGACTTGCCAGCGCCGCTACGGCCAATGATGCCGAAAATCTCGCCCCGGCGAACGCGCAGGTCCACCCCTTCCAGCGCACTGACCGCACCGTAGCGTTTATGGATGCCGCGCAAATGCAGTTGCGCAGTGTCATGTTCAATTTCCTGCTCGAAGCGGCTCATTGTCGGTATCTCGTGGTGCCTGGAAACGAGGCCCGGGAAGGGCCTCTGAAGTGCGGTGCAAACATTCAGAACCCGGGAGCGATCTGGCCTTTGTAACGGGTCAGGATAAAGTTGCGGACCTCGGGCGAATTGAGTGCCTTGGCCAGTTTCTGCAGGCCTGGGTCCTGCAGGTTGTCTGGCCGGGCCACCAGGTACTCGACATACAGGTCCTTGCCTTTCTCGACGATCAGCGCGCTGTTGGTATCGATACCGGCCTCCAGTGCGTAGTTGGCGAACACGAACGCCAGGTCCACCTGCTTCACCGAGCGCGCCAGCATCGCGCCTTCAAGCTCGCGGATTTTCAGGTGGCGCGGGTTGTCGGTGATGTCGCGTTGGGTGGACTGTGGGTTCTCGGGGTTCTTCAGCTTGATTAGCCCGGCCTCCGCCAGCAGTACCAAGGCCCGGCCGGTGTTCACCGGGTCGTTGGGGATGGCGACGCTGGCGCCGTCGGGCAGGTCGGCAAGCTGCTTGTACTTGGCCGAGTAGGCGCCGAAAGGTTCGATGTGTACGCCAACCACGGGGACCAGGTCGGTATGCCGGGTCTTGTTGAAGTCGTCGAGGAACGGGCGGTACTGGTAGTAGTTGGCGTCCAGGTTCTTCTGGGCCAGTTGCAGGTTGGGCTGGATGAAGTCGTTGAACACCTTGATGTCCAGGTCGACACCTTCCTTGGCCAGGGTCGGTTTGACGAATTCGAGGATCTCGGCGTGCGGCACCGGGGTGGCGCCGACCACCAGGTGCTCCGCGGCGTGGGCGCCAAGGGTGTGCAGGGCGATCAGGGCGGCGAGGGCAGACAGGGTCTTTTTCATGGGGTTTACCTGAAGGGCAGGAGGGTTGTGGGGTCAGCGTCGGGTGAAATGCCTTACCAGGCGGTCGCCGCTCATCTGCAGGGCCTGCACCAGCAGGATCAGCAGCAGCACGGTGACCACCATCACATCGGTCTGAAAACGCTGGTAGCCGAAGCGGATGGCCAGGTCGCCCAGGCCGCCACCACCGATGACGCCAGCCATGGCGGTGTAGTCGACCAGGACGATGGCGGTGACGGTGACCGCTGCGATGAGCCCGGTGCGGGCCTCGGGCAGCAACGTGTGCCAGATGATCTGGCGAATGCTTCCGCCCATGGCCTGGCTGGCTTCCACCAGGCCCCGGTCGACCTCGCGCAGGGCGGTTTCCACCAGGCGGGCGAAAAATGGCGTGCAGCCGACCACCAAGGGCGGGATGGTGCCCTTCACGCCCAGGGAGGTGCCGGTCAGCAAGGTAGTCAGCGGAATCAGCACAATCAGCAGGATGATGAACGGCAGCGAGCGCAGCACGTTCACCACCACCGACAGTGCGCGGTAGAGCGGGCCGTTGGCCAGCAACTGGCGTTGGCCGGTGAGGTACAGCAGCACCCCCAGCGGCAGGCCGAACAGCACCGTGAAGCCGAGCGCGGCACCCAGCATGCTCAGGGTGTCGAGGCAGGCCTGGGCGATTTCCCCCCAGTCCAGGTTGGCGAGCAACTCATTCATCGAAGCGGATCTCCAGCGTCATGGCGGGGCCTCAGTTCCAGTCGTGGCGCGCAGGCTTGATACCGTTCAAGGCCCAGTTGCCCACCAGGTGGTACTTCCAGCGCACCGGGTCGTGCAGGGTATGCACGCGGGCGTTGCGCCAGTGCCGGTCGAAGTTGTGCCGGGTCAATGACGAGCGCGTGCCGCCCAGCTCGAACAGGCGGTTGCTGGCCTCGATGGCCGCCTCGGTGGTCAGCACCTTGGCCTTGGCCACCGCCACCGATGCCGCCGCGACGTTGTCCGCGTCCGGGGACGGCTTGGCGGCGTCCAGCACCCAACCGGCGCGTTCGAGCAGCGCTTCGGCAGCTTCCTGGCGGATTTCCAAGGCGCCGATCTGGATGATGGTCAATGGGTCTTCGCTGGCGTTCTCCACCTTGGCGTCGATCCACGGGCGGGCGTGCTCGCGGACGAAGGCGATGGTGTCGTCCAGGGCCGCCCGGCCGATGCCGGCGTCGATGGCGGCGGTGGTCAACTGGGCGAAAGGGCCGGCCAGGCTCGGGGTTTCATACGAGCGATAGCTGGGGAACAGGTTGAAGGCCGGCACGCGCAAGCCATCGAGTACCACCGTCCCGCTGGAGGTGGTGCGTTGGCCCATGCTGCTCCAGTCGTCCACGATCACCAGGCCAGGGGTATGCCGGGGCATGAAGGCGAGCTGGGCGCGGTCCTGGTCATCGAGGGCCAGCACACCGAGCCAGTGCGCATACAACGAGCCGGTGCAGTAGCCCTTGCGCCCATCGATGCGGTAGCCATCACCTTCGGCGACCAGGCGGGTACGAATGTCCTGGACGGTCTTGCCACCGGTTTCCGACAGCGCATTGGCAAAGCGATGCCCCCGCAGCACGAGGTCGAAGAAGTAGCGTTTCTGTTCTTCGCTGCCTTGCAGGCGAATGTCTTCGAGCAGGCAGTAGTGGTTCTGCGGAATTTGCCCAAGTGACGGGTCGGCAGCCGAGATAATGGCGATCACCTTCGCCAGGGTGGCGAAGGACACTTCGGCCCCGCCATGTTCCCGTGGCACTGTGATGCCCCACAAGCCGCTGTTGGAGAAGGCATCCACCACATCGGCGGGCACTTCCCGTTGTCGATCACGTTCGGCGGCGCCTTCGCGCAAAAACAGGGCAACCCGGTGGGCAACTGAGATCGCTTCTTCGTCGTCACGGATGACGTGCGCATCAGGTTGGCGAATATCGTAAATGGCAGAGACGGTTTCGGTAGGCATAGGGCGCTCGAATCAAACGGACAGTTCTTCGATTGCAGGCGCCGTGCCATTTAAAAATACTAATAAAAACAATGACTTATATTTAAGTTTGGCGTTCGCGCCTGTTGCTTTGAAGGCTAAGTGCTGAAGCGCTGTTGATGGATGAACAGTTGTCACGCAGGCAGCGCACAAAACAGCTGCTTTGCGCGCCACCACAGTGCACACGAACTGCACTGCACCGATTCGATGCGTCCTGGCACGCCTGGCAGCGGTCCCTCCTTTCGCTGGCCACCCCGGTAATCGCGGCGTGGGAGCAACTAGTTAGCAGGCTCACGAGTTGGCGCGTTAATTGCTGTCAGTTCGCCATCTCAATGTCGCAGATGGGGATATAAATGTCGCTTGCAAGCAATTCCATGCAGTTGTCCTCTAGCGAAAAGGGCTGGTTACCGTGGTTCGGCAAAACCGGAAAGTTCACCATGGGTTGGGCCTGCCGCCTCAACCAGGCGAGCTACCCGGTGATCGAGCAGACCTTTGAAGCCATCGCCCAAACCCGCGTGCGTTTACTGCAAAACTGGGCACGCGAGCAGTGGGAACATCTGGCGGAACTGGCCGAGCATATCGGCGGTGACCTGGCCCAGCTCGACCACGCGGCATTGGTCGACAAGCTCAACCAGGCCGAAGACTTTTCCGAACTGTTCGTCGTCGACAGTCGCGGTACGGTCCTAGCATCGACCTGGGCGCAACGCGGCAACCCACAGCTGGAGCTGACGGGCGCCTTGGCGCAAGGGCTGAAGGCCGCATTCCTGCATGGCCCCTACAGCGACCCGTTGACCTTGCAGATCGGCCCCTCGTCGTCGCGTTTTCACGACGCCGTGACCTTGATGTTCTACCAGCCGCTGACCAAAGGCGGAAAAACGCTGGGCTGCCTCTGCGGCCGAGTGCCCAACGATGTGCTGGGTGACCTCATCCAGCGCGAAGCCGGGCACATCTTTGCCGAGTCGGGCGACAACTACCTGTTCATGGCGCAATCGCGCTTCGACCCGAGCATCGAGCCAGGCACTGCGCTGTCCCGTTCGCGCTTCGAGGACGGCACCTTCACCCATGGCGAGAACCTGAAAAGCGGCGTGCACACGCCCTGGTCCACGGTGCGTATCCAGCGCCACACCGAGCTTGAATTGCGCTTCACCGACCCCGCGACCCAGCAACTGCACCCGGGTGTGCGCGAAACCATCCGCTGTGGCTCCAACCTGTTCGTCACCTACCCCGGTTACTCGGACTACCGCCACATTCCGGTGGTGGGCAAAGGCATCACCTTCCAGTTGCCGGGCTCGCCCGACCGTTGGGGGATGATGTGCGAAGCGGATCTGGAAGAGGTCTACCGCCGCCGTTCACTCACCCATGGGTTGATGAAACCCTACATCGCCACCATGGCCGGGCTGTTCGGCGGCAATGTGCTGGTTCAGCACTATGCGGGCCTGTCGCAAGGCATGCATGACGTGGTCCTGCTGCTCAGCCTGTTGTGTGCCGCAGCCGTGTTCCGCACCCTGGGGCCCAAGCGCCTGGCTGCGCGGTTGAGTGGCATGACCGAGGTGCTGCGGACCATTGCCGAGGGGGAGGGCAACTTGCGTCAGCGTCTGGACATCACCGCCATGGCCAATGATGAAACCGGCGACATGGGGCGCTGGATCAACAGTTTTATCGACCGCCTCGACTCGGTGGTCGGTCAGGTGGTCAAGGCCAGTCGCAATGTCGGCTCCACCAACCAGATGATGCTTGGGCGCAGTCAGCAGGCCGGGCTGACTTCCGGTGAGGTGGCCGAAGCGGTGCACCACATGATGCTCATCGTCGAAGACCAGTTGGGCGAAATCCAGCAGGCCTCGGCCAGTGCCGAGCAGATGAAACAGGCCATGGACGAAGTGGTCAGCCGCGCCCGTGAACAGTTCGCTGCGGTGCAGCAAGGCACTCAGTCGATTCGCGACGTGGTGCAGCGCTCATCGTCGAGCGTGCAACTGCTCGACAGCCGCATGACCCAAATCGGCAACATCACCGGGCTGATCAGCGAGATCACCAGCCAGACCAACCTGCTGGCCCTCAACGCGGCCATCGAGGCGGCGCGTGCCGGTGAGCACGGACGCGGTTTCGCGGTGGTGGCCGATGAAGTTCGCAGCCTGGCGGCGCGGACCTCCCGCGCAGCGGACGACATCCGCCAGCAGATCGAAGGCCTGCAGAACGAGACCCAGAAGGCCGTCAGCTTCATGGAGGAGGGCGTCAAGGACGTCGATAACAGCTTGCGTCTGGCCGAAGATGCCTCATCGGAAAACGTGCAGTTGCACCAGGCGGTGGAGGGCATGTTCGCCATCATCCAGCAGCTCAATGCGCGCAGCCTGGCCTGTGGCAAGACCATCGAGAAAGTCGACCAGTGCTCGGCAGAA
The DNA here is from genome assembly GCF_034387475.1 of Pseudomonas sp. Teo4. Lineage (NCBI taxonomy): Bacteria > Pseudomonadati > Pseudomonadota > Gammaproteobacteria > Pseudomonadales > Pseudomonadaceae > Pseudomonas > Pseudomonas sp. Teo4. The sequence goes on along the minus strand of NZ_JAXCIL010000001.1, from coordinate 2,879,988 downwards.
ATGCGTCAGACGGTGGTGGTGCTGCAGAGCAGTGCGGAAACCGTGAAGGTCAATGCCAACAAGCTGCAGAAGTTGGTGGGGCAGTTCGAAGTGAGCGGCAGCAACGGGCGGGCGGCTGCCTGAGGTTTTCCAACGTCAAGTGCCTGGAAGTCACCGCCATGCTTCCAGGCTGTTCACCGGCTGCTCGGCGTTCTGTCGGAAAAACGCCCGCAGGTGCTCGATGAAGCACGAGACTTTGGCTGACAGGTTCAAACGCTCAAGATACACCGCATAGATATCCGCAGGGGGCGTCTCGTACTCCGGGAGCACCTCTTCCAGCCGCCCAGAGCGCAGGTGGGCCGCCAGGTTCCACTCCGCCCGCATGAGAATGCCGTGGCCCTCCAGTGCCCAGTTCAGCGCGACTTCGCCATCGTTGGTGCTCAAGCTGCCCTGCACCTTGACCGACTCGGACTGCTTGCCGCGGCTCAACCGCCAAATACCGAAGGCCGATTCGTTCTGGCGCAGCACGATGCAATTGTGGGCCGCCAAATCCCGAGGTGACTCAGGCCTGCCGAAGGTATCCAGGTAGGCCGGGGTCGCGCACAACCGACGCCGGTTGGCGGCGATTTTTCGGGCGATCAGGCGGGAATCGGGCAGTTCGCCAAAGCGAATGGCCACATCGATCGCATCGTCAGGCAGGTGGACAGGGCGGTCGGTCAGGTGCAGCTGAACTTCCACCTCCGGGTAGCGCTTCACGAATGAAGAAATCGCCGGGCCCACGTGGGTTCGGCCAAAGCCCAGCGGCGCGTTCACCCGCAGCAACCCTTTCGGCTCCGCCCGGCTACTCGACACCTGGCGCTCCATCTCTTCGATCTCACCGAGGATCCGCTTGGCATTGACCAGGTAGGTCTCGCCTTCGGCCGTGAGGCTGATGCTGCGGGTGGTGCGGTTTAGCAGGCGTACGCCCAGACGCCGCTCCAGTTGCGCCAGACGCTTGGTCACCGCCGGTGGTGTGAGGTTCAACTCCCGCGCCGTGGCAGCCAGGCTGCCGGCCCTGATCAGCTGGATGAAAAAGGCCAGTTCCGATACCGGATTCATAATTAACCACAGGGAAATAATGAGTTGAATTTCATTGTATTACAGCACTTTGAAAAAACCATTACCTTTGGCCTGCGTGATTAACCACAACAAATCTGGGCAATTGAACGGCCGCTGCCAGGCTTCGTCGGTGCGCTTCAGTTCGCCCAGCCGCCACAAACATCCGACTCACAACAATAATTCGGAGACGGCAATGGCCAAGCGATTGATAGGCAAGTTGTATGTGCAGGTGCTGATAGGGGTAACCCTGGGCATTCTGCTCGGGGTGTTCTGGCCCCAGGTGGGCACCGATCTGAAACCACTGGGTGATGCCTTCATCAAGCTGATCAAGATGGTGTTCGCCCCGATCATCTTCGCCACGGTGGTGCTTGGCATCGCCAAGATGGAGAACATGAAGGAGCTCGGCCGGGTGGGCGTCCGGGCGCTGATCTATTTCGAGGTACTGTCGACCTTCGCCCTGGTGCTGGGCCTGGTGGTGGTCAACATCGTGCAGCCGGGGCAGGGCATGAATGTCGACCCCGCAACCCTGGATACCCACAGCATCGCCAGCTACACGGCCGCAGCCGCCAGTGGCTCGGGCGGTTTCACGGATTTTCTGCTGCATGTCATTCCCGGCAGCGTGACCGACGCCTTCGCCAAGAACGAAATTCTGCCGATCCTGCTGTTCTCGACCTTGTTCGGCATCGCACTGTCGCACCTTGGTGCGCGGGGCAAGCCCATGGTCGATGTGCTCGAGGCGTTTTCCCACGGGATGTTCTTCATCGTCGGCATGGTGATGCGTGTCGCGCCCCTGGCGGCCTGCGGCGCCATGGCTTTTACCGTGGGCAAGTACGGCCTGGGCTCGATCGTCTCGCTGGGCAAGCTCATGGCGACCATGTACCTGACCTGCCTGTTGTTCGTGGTCATCGTGCTGGGCTCCATTGCCAGGCTCTCGGGCTTCAGCCTGTGGAAGTTTCTCAAGTACATCCGAGAGGAACTGTTCACCGTGCTGGGCACCAGTTCGTCCGAGTCGGTGGTGCCGCAACTGATGAACAAGCTTGAAAGGGTGGGCGTATCGAAGCCGGTGGTGGGGCTGGTGATTCCATCGGGCCTGACCTTCAACCCGGACGGCCAGTGCATCTATTACACCATGGCCGCCATTTTCATCGCCCAGGCCACCAACACGCCGCTGACCTTGATGGACCAGCTGATCGTGCTGGGCGTGCTGTTGCTGACTTCGAAGGGCTCGGCGGGGGTGACCGGCTCCGGCTTCATCACCCTGGCCGCGACCCTGGCGACCATGGACAACATCCCGGTGGCCGGCATGGTGCTGCTGCTCGGCGTCGATCGCTTCATGTCCGAGGCGCGGGCCATCACCAACACCATCGGCAACGCCATCGGCACCCTGGCCATCGCCAAGTGGGTCGGCGCGCTGGACCAGGAACGCATGAACCAGGTGCTGGACGGCCATGTGGCGGTGGAGCCGGATAAACCCCTTGAACCCTCGGTACCCACGCAAAGGGTGCGGCCAGAGACCCGCCCTAGTGGTGCCTGAATCTTTCTACCCCGAAAAACCACTTGTAAGACCCGCCTTGTGAAGCAGTGAGGAAAAGAAAATGGATAAAGAAGCAGCCGTGTCATCACTCACCGACGTGATGGCCAAATTCACCGCCTACATCGGCAAGCGCCTGCCCAAGGATGTGAAGGAAAAGACCGCGAAACTGCGTGCAGCGGAAACCAACCCGCTGGCCATCGCCGTCTATGACTCGATGGCCGACAACCAGGAGTACGCCGACAAGCTGGACCGCCCCAGCTGCCAGGACACCGGGGTGATTCAGTACTTCATTTCGGCCGGTGCACGGTTTCCGCTGTTGAGCGAGCTTGAAGGCATCCTGGAAAACGCCACCAAGGAAGCGACCATCAAAGGGCCGCTGCGTCACAACGCGGTGGAAACCTTCATCGAGAAGAACACCGGCACCAACACCGGCTCGAAGATTCCCTGGCTGGACTGGGAAATCATCCCCGATGCCGACTACGCGATTGTCGACGTGTACATGGCCGGTGGTGGTTGCACCTTGCCCGGCTCGGCGAAGGTGTTGATGCCAGGCCAGGGCTATGAGGGCGTGACGGAGTTCGTCTTCGATGTGATCACCTCGCGGGGCGTCAATGCCTGCCCGCCGCTGTTGGTTGGCGTGGGCGTGTCCACCTCGGTTGAGACCGCGGCGCGGTTGTCGAAGAAGGCGATTCTGCGTCCGGTGGACTCGTGCCACCCGAACGAAAGCGCCGCCATGATGGAAAAACTGCTGGAAGAAGGCCTGAACGAGATCGGCATCGGCCCGCAGGGGCTGACCGGCAACAGCAGTGTGATGGGGGTGAACATCGAGTCCTCCGCCCGTCACCCCTCGACTATTGGCGTGGCGGTTTCGACCGGGTGCTGGGCGCACCGTCGCGGCAAGATCCGCATCAATGCCGACCTGTCCTACGACATCCTCTCCCACGAAGGAGTAGTACTGTGAAGAAGATTATTACCACTCCGATCAAGGACGAAGACCTGGCCAGCCTCAATGTCGGCGACGTGGTCTACCTCACCGGCCAGTTGGTGACCTGCCGTGACGTGGCACACCGCAGGCTCATCGAGCTCAAGCGCGAACTGCCGGTAGACCTGCGTGGCGGGGCGATCTTCCACGCCGGGCCCATCGTGAGAAAGAAGGACGATGGCAGTTTCGAGATGGTCTCCATCGGCCCGACCACCAGCATGCGCATGGAGAAGTTCGAGAAGCAGTTCATCGAACAGACGGGCGTCAAGTTGATCATCGGCAAGGGTGGCATGGGGCCGGAAACCACCACCGGTTGCCTGGAAAACAAGGCGGTGCATGCGGTGTTCCCCGGTGGCTGCGCGGTGCTGGCGGCCACTCAGGTGGAAGAGATCGAGCGCGCCGAATGGCAGGACCTGGGCATGCCGGAAACCTTGTGGGTGAACCGCGTGCGGGCGTTCGGGCCGCTGATCATTTCGATCGACACCAAGGGCAACAACCTGTTCGAGCAGAACAAGGCGCGCTTCAACGAACGCAAAGGCGCGGTGATCGAGAAGATCAATAGCCAGGTGCGCTTCATCAAATAAGGCGTAGTGCGGGCGGGGGCTTGCAGTGAAGCCCCCGCCGTTAGCTTCTCCGTTCGGGGTAGGCCAGCCATCACTGCAAGGTCGGTGGCTTCATTGCTTCGGGCAAGTTGCGAATCACAGCTTCGATCCGCGCGATCTGCTCCGCTAGTTGATCGGCTTTCTGATCATCCCCCTGCGCCCGCAAGCGATCACGCTCCTGGCGCAGGGTCAGTAGGTTCTTTTGCAGGGCCAGGGCCGATGAGTTGAACGGTTCCATGTTTGTCTCGTGCTGAAGGCATCCGTGCCGTTGTAGGAAAAATGGACCGTAACAGCTCAATCTTTCGGATGAAACTGAGGTTTCATACAGGCAGATGGCGATAGCTGGAATTCTCCTACAGCCATTCGGTGAAGCGTCCTACAAAGTTGGCCTGAGCATGTTTCCATTCATGTAGGTATGAAGGCGGGCCAGTGCCCATTTCTGCGGGGCTTTCCGGCGTTCAAGCACGGCTGCGGCAATCGGCAGCCGTGAGCACCTGTGGCGGTGGGAGATGAAATGTTATGTAGCAATTCGCGCTGAAGCTATGGGGAGAGGAATGCCAGGAGCAGGCCTTTTGTTGGCTGCAGATATTCATCTGATCCGGTTTTTTTCGGTGAACCTGAATCTGTAACCGTATCAGTCAAAGGCCGACAATGCTCTTCATCCCGACATCACACTGTAGAGGTTCCGATGGGCAAGCTTGCGCTGTTTCTGGGCGGTTTTCTGCTTCTGACCATTCTGGTGGGCATCTTGGGGACCATTCCGCCAAGCTGACCTGTCGCTTACCCGCCGGGTGCTTGGCGGGAGAGGTGCAGTAGTCATGAGATCGAGCGCCGCCCGCGCGGCGCATCGCGAGCAAGGCTCGCTCCTACCTTTGTTTCAGGCCAATTATTCCTGTGGAAAACGCGTGCGACCGCTTTGGCGTATGGCTCGATATCGAGTCGTACCACCAAGGCGGTCGCGCGCGCCTGTCACAGGCGTTATTGGCCGTAAACAAAGGTAGGAGCGAGCCTTGCTCGCGATGCGCCGCGCGGGCGGCGCTCGATTTGCGCATCACCTCAAAACGCGATTGAACGCCACAGCCAAACGCCGGATAAGTCGTTCTTTGGGCTAGGAAATCTGTCCACAAAAAACGTGGGTAGGTCTGTGGATAAAGTGCTGTAAGCCAGTCTGGCGGCGGGCTCTGTTAAATTGAGCAGAATTTGAACAGCCGTTAGCTGGCCGCTTGGACAGCCGATGTACCTGCCTGGCGCAATGCCTTCAGCAAGTCACGGACCCGTGCTGGCAATTCGCCCGCAGGGTACAGGGCATGCATCTGTGGGTCCTGGCCGGTACTTGAAGTCAGTCGGTAGTGTGGGCACACCCGAACCAGCCGCCCTGCCTTGACCTGTGGTTCACCCAGCCAGTCCGCCAGCCGAGCGATACCGGCGCCCGCCAGGGTGCTGTGAAACACCGCATCGCCCGAGTCCAGTCGTAGGCGTGGGTTCGCCCGCAGGCTGGTGATCTGGCCGTCACGGCAGAAATGCCAGGCTTTGAGAATGCGTGGGGCGGTATGCAGGATCAGCGTGTGGCTGGCCAGTTCTTCAAGGTTTTGTGGCGTGCCTGCGCGCGCCAGGTAAGCCGGGCTGGCATACAAGTGGCGGCGATAGGCCCACAAGGGGTAGCCGATCAGTTCGCTGGACTGGGGAAAGGCCCCGCGCACCACGAAGTCGAACTTGCCCAGCACCGGGTCGAGCGCTTCATCGCTGTACTGCACGTCCAGGGTGACGTGCGGGTGCTGTTCGGAGAACGCAGCCAGCACCCCTGGCAGCACATGCTCGGCCAACAGTTTCGGTACGGCCAGGCGCACCCGACCCTGGTCGGTACCGCTGAGCGCCGCCAACTCGTCGGCGGCATCACGTTGCACATCCAGCAAGCGCTCGGCATGGGGTAGCAGCCGCTCACCGGCTTCGGTGAGGGTTACGGCGTTGGCGTTGCGGTTGAGCAACTTGCTGCCCGCGTTGTCCTCCAGCGTCTGAACCGCGCGGGTTACGGCGCTGGGCGAGCGCCCCAGGGCGCGTGCGGCGGCAACGAAGCTGTGTTTGTGCGCAACGCTGACGAATGCCTGAATTTCCCTGAGCATGTCCAGTGCCATGGCGGTGTCCTCATTGCAGTTTTCGCAATATGGCATTTCAACACAAGTGCGGCGCTTTGATTAGCCTTGCAGCTTGCTCCTTCTGCCTGGAACCGCGTGATGATGGATATTGCTGTGCTCTGTATGTTCGCTTTTGCCGCCGGCCTGATCGATGCCGCAGTGGGAGGGGGCGGGCTTATCCAGATTCCTGCGTTGTTCAACGTGCTGCCCACGGCACAACCGGCTGCGCTGCTGGGCAGCAACAAACTGGCGTCGGTGTGCGGCACGGCCTTCGCCGCGCGCTCGTTCATTCGCAAGGTGACCCTGGATTGGGGGCTGATCGTGCCAGCGGCGCTGAGTGCCTTCGTCATGTCGTTCGCCGGGGCCGCCACGGTTTCGCTGGTGCCGCCCAGCGTGATGCGCCCGGCGGTGTTGGTGCTGATCGTCCTGATGGCGATCTACACCTTCTGCAAGAAGGACTTCGGCACCTTGCACAAACCCGCGCGCATCGGCCGCAAGGAGCAATGCCTGGCGGTGCTGATCGGCGGTGCGATCGGCTTCTATGACGGGTTGTTCGGGCCTGGCACAGGCAGCTTCCTGATCTTCCTGTTCATCCGCTTCTTCGCCCTGGACTTCCTGCATGCCTCGGCGTCGGCCAAAGTGGTCAACATCGCCACCAACCTTGCAGCACTGGTGTTCTTCGTGCCTTCGGGCAATGTGCTGTACGCGATTGCCCTGCCTATGGCTGCGTGCAACATCCTCGGGGCATTGACCGGCACCTGGCTGGCAGTGCGCAAGGGGGCGTCCTTCGTGCGCGGGTTGTTCCTGATCTTGCTGTGCGTGCTGATCGCCAAGCTGTCCTGGGATTTGCTGATGGGCTGATTCACACCCGTTCGCGCAGCGGCTCGGCCTGTTCGACGCGGTTGCGACCATGGGCCTTGGCCCGGTACAGCGCTTGGTCGGCGCGAGCCAGCAGTTCGTCCAGGCTGGGCGCTGGCGTGTCTGCGGCACAGCCGTCCAGGCCGATGCTGACCGTGATCTGCAGGCGAGCGTCAGCCCTTGCCACATGCAGGTCCTGCACGGCGCGGCGCAGGCGCTCTGCGGTAAAGCGTGCACGATCGGGGGCAAGCCCCGGAAGGACGACCACGAACTCTTCACCACCCAGGCGCGCGAGCAATTCGCCGTCGTGCAACTGGTCTTGCAGGGTGCGGGCGAACTGGCGTAGCACTTCGTCGCCCACCGCATGGCCATGCTTGTCATTGATCGACTTGAAGTGGTCGATGTCGAGCATCATCAGGGTCAGTGGCAACATCTGGGCATGCTGCTGGCGCCCATCGAGCAAAGCGTTGGCGCGGCGGGTGAAGGCGCTGCGGGTCAGCACGCCAGTCAGGTGGTCGATGGTGGCCTGATGCGCCAGGCGCGCAAGCAAGCTGCGATTGGCCTGGCTGACGCAGGCCACCACCAGCGGCCCGAGCACCAGCATGGCGATACCCAGGCGGGCCGACATCAGGGTAGTCACCCCAGGTTCGCTCTGCGGCAGGCTGAAGTGCATCAGGTTCTGTGCCACCGCGACGATCAGGGTGCTGCCTGCGGTGAGTGTCAGCAATGACACCAGAAAGGGTGAGTAGGTCCAGGCACACCATAGCAGCGCCGCAATTGGAAAGGCGATGGCCCCAGGGCCGCCAAAGCCGATGCTCAAGGCCAGCGAGACCAGCAGAACCAGCAGCGGTGCCAGGCGAATGGCCTGGGCTCGGCTGCGCAGCAGCGCCCGCGCAGAGGGTGCGGTGAGCAGTACCGGCAGCACGAGGATGCTGGTGGAGAACTGCTCGCTGAACCAGGCCAGCCAGGTCGCGCTCAACGATTGTTCGAACCAGGGCGTAGCCATGGCGCAGGCCATGCTGGCCGCCACCACCGCACCTGCCGCGCAGGCGCCGAACATGCACAGCACACCGTGAGGGGTGCGCATACGCCAGTGCAGGCGTGGCAGGCGTGAAAGCAGCCGCCAGACCGTCACCACCACCCCCAGGTTGCACAGGTTGAACCACAACGCAGGGACCCAGGCACTGCCGCAGGCGAGATCCGCCGTGACCATGCCCAGCCAGATCAGGGTGAAGCCGATGAGGTTGGCTTGGCGCGGGTAGCGCAACAGAACGCCCGCCAGAACCGCATTGACCGGCCAGAACAGTGACAGCGACTCAATGGGGCGGGCCAGAATTCCGCCCAAGGTCAGGGCAAAGGTCAGGCAGAACAAAGCGGCGTGGGGCAACAAGCGCGAATGGGCTGGATAAACCATGAGCTCGACCGGCAAGCAGGAACGGAATCCAGGACAACGGCTGCAAGCACCTGGGGCAATAACGTGTCAGTGTGTTTCGGGAGGCTACTTGATGTCAATCTGCCGCGATCCTGCAGGATAATGCCAAATTGCCTGCATTGTTTGTCGGTTGCGTCACAGCCCGAAGAACCACGGCACCATCAGCACGGTCACCACCATCACCAGCACGGTAAACGGCACACCCACCTTCACGAAGTCGCTGAACCGGTACTGGCCAGGGCCCAGCACCAAGGTATTGACGGGCGACGACACGGGCGTCATGAACGCCGCCGACGCCGCCAGGGCCACGGTCATGGCGAACGGGTAGGGGGACATGCCCAGTTGGCTGGCGGTGCTGATCGCCACTGGTGCCATCAGCACCGCGGTGGCGGTGTTGGAAATGAACAGGCCGATCACCGCAGTGACGGCAAACAGGCAGGCGAGGATGGCCATGGGGCCAGCGCCACCAAGTACGCTGACCAGCCCACCCACCGCCAAGTCGATGCCCCCGGTTTTCTGCAGGGCTTGGGCGAACGGCAGCATGCCGACGATCAGCACCAGGCTTTGCCAATGAATGGCCCGGTAGGCGCTGTTCATGTCGATGCAGCGGCCCGCGCCCATCAGCAGGCAGCCGATCAGCGCGGCGATGACGTTGGGCACGGCGCCGCTGACCATCAACCCGACCATCACCGCCAGGCTGATCAGCGCGAAGGGCGCGCGGGAGCGGGCCGGGGCTACCTGGTCGACTTCTGCTGGCAGGCTGAGCACCAGAAAATCCCGTGGCTGGCTTTGCAATTGGCGCACGGCTTTCCACGGGCCAACCACCAGCAAGGTATCGCCAAGCCGCAGTTTTTCTTCCACCAGCTGCTCTTCGATGGCTGTCTGTTCACGGCGCAGGCCAACCACGTTGAGGTCGAAGCGCGTGCGGAAGGCCAGCTCCAGAATGCTCTTGCCAATCAGTTGCGAACCCGGAGGCAAGGAAACTTCGGCCATGCCGATTTCCTGGGACTGGTCGATGAAATAAGCCGCCTTGAAATGCAGCGGCTCCAGTTGCATGGTCTGGCACAGGCTGCGCAAGTCGTCGCGATTGGCGAACAGGTCGAGCAGCAGGACGTCGCCTTGATGCAGGACGGTGCCAGAGTCGGCGGAGAACACCCGGGTGGTGAACTTGTGCTGGCGTTCGATGCCGATCACGTTGGCGCCGTGACGGGTGCGCAGTTCCAGCTCGCCCAGGGTATGGCCGATCAGCGGAGAGTGCGGACGAATGCGCAGGCGCCGTTCGCGACCATTGAGCTTATAGTCCAGTACCAGGTCGAGCAGGGTGCGGCGGCTCTCCACACGGCCATCCTTGCGCACCTCACCGTTGAGCCAGTGGCGAGTGAGCAGCATGTAGCCAATGCCGAGTACCAGCACGACCAGGCCGAACGGCGTAAAGCTGAAAAAGCTGAAACCCTGCTCGCCGTTGCGCACCAGTTCACTGTGCACCACCACGTTGGGCGGGGTGGCAACCAGGCTGAGCATGCCGCTGATCAGGCCGGCAAAGCTCAGCGGCATCATCAGGCGGCTGGGCGAGAGCTTCTGGCGCGCGGCGATGCTCAGCACCACCGGAATGAAAATGGCGACCACACCGGTCGAACTCATTACCGAACCCAGGCCGGCCACGGCCACCATCAGCAGCACGAGCAGGCGTGTCTCGCTGTTACCGGCCCGTTCACTCATCCATTCGCCGATGCGCAGGGCGATACCGGTACGTACCAGCCCTTCGCCAATCACGAACAAGGCGGCAATCAGCACGACGTTGGGGTCGCTGAAACCGGCCAGGGCCTGTTCCACCGTGAGGATGCCCGACAGCGGCAGGGCGAGAATCACCAGCAAGGCCACCACGTCCATGCGTGGACGGTTGATGATGAAGAGAATGACGACGAGGGCCAGCAGGCCGAGGACCCAGAGTAGCTCTTGGTTCATGGGGAGGGGGCGTTCCTTCACACAAGGGGCACGTAAGACAGTAGCAGTCAGTGTGCCAGCCGGGGATGAAGGGGGTGTTGATGTGCTGCAGGGTTTTGCGCAGACAAGGGGCCGCGAGCGGCCCCTGGATCACCTGGATCAGTGACGGTGACGACGGTGCTTCGAGTTGTTGTCACCCATGTGGTTACCGAGGGCGCCACCGGCTGCGCCACCCAGGCCTGCGCCGATGGTGGAGCCGGTCTTGCCACCGACCGCGCCGCCCAGCAGCGAGCCGCCAGCCGAGCCCAGGCCGCCACCAATCGCGGCTTCGGTACGGTTGCCCTTGCGTGCGGCGACGGCGCTGCCCGCTGCACCACCCAGGCCTGCGCCAATGGCCGCGCCAGTGCGGCCGCCCATCGACTGACCGACAACGTTGCCCAGGGCACCACCCAGACCGCCGCCAATGGCGGCAGTACCGTCACCGGCGAAAGCGCCCTGGCACAGCAGCAGGCCAAGGGCAAGGGAAGGCAGAGTTAGACGCATGATTTGAACCTCAAAGGAATCATCGGGGGTAGGTGCCACGCAGCGGGTGGCGGGTCAGGGTTTGAAAGACGTTTCAGCGGTAGTAGCGGTCACGGTATCGACGATCATCGTCGTCGTCCCGATCATGGCGATGGTGGTGACGGTGGCCGCGGTCGTCATCGCGCCAGCCATCGTCGTCACGGTAATGGTGACTGTGGCAGCCCGCGACGAGCAGTACGGCGGCGATCAGCGAAAGGCTTGCAAGGCGAGTCATCACGGTATAGGTCCTTGATCCGCAAAGGTTTACGGTACAGTCCCTGAGACTGGGATCGGTTCATTTGGTTTCCTTGCCACGCAAGATTTTGTCGCGCGGGCGATGAGTGGCGTGCTTTTCGGCTGCTGTTCTGTCCCGCTCGGTCATGGCCGGACGGGCGGCTGCCCCCTAGACTTCACGGCAGGCCGCAGTGAAGACGGCCAGCTGCCACACGGTAAATCATGATGATCGCCCACACCCCCACGCTGTTCGCCGCCGTTGCCCTGGTTGCGACCATCCTGGCGTTTTGCTTGTTGCTGGTTGGCCAGTCCAACCGGCTCAACAACCTGTTACTGACCGGCTGCGGGCTGCTTGCCCATGCCTTGGCTTACGTTTGCTACACCGTCTATGGCCACGCGCCGCTCTGGCTCACCTACGGGTTGGGTAACAGTTTGCTGTCCCTGGCGTTGGCGTTCTATACGGCAAGCCTGTTCCGTATCCGCGAGCAGGTCGTACCCTGGCGGCTGCTGTTCATCGTTCCGGTCTTCATGTTGACCGGGCTGATGCTGTTGCTCGACACCCTTGAACCGCGCATGTTGCTGGCGACGCTGGTGCTGATGGTGCAGTGCTCGATGATCCTTTATTGGTCCAGGCGCTATGTCGAACGGCCCGGCAGGGCGCACTTGCTGCTGGAGATCGGCGCTCTTATCAGCCTGGTCGGCCTGGGCATGCGGGCGCTGGCAGTGCTCAATGGCACTGCGGTCGAGATGCGGTACGACGTCAGCAACCTCAAGCAGAGCATTTCCGTCGCCATCGGCACGGTCACGGTGATGATGTACTCCATCGGGCTGGTGCTGATGGCCAAAGAGCGCAGTGAGGCGCGCCTGCAACACCTGGCCCTGCGCGATGTGCTGACCGGGACCTACAACCGCAGGGCGATTCTCGAGCGCTTTGCCCTGGAACTGGACCGTGCCAGGGACGAAGGCAGCAGCCTGGCAGTGGCCATGATCGACATCGACCACTTCAAACGCATCAATGACCTGCACGGGCATCTGGCTGGCGATGAAGTGCTGTGTCATTGCGTGCGCGAACTGCAGCAGCGCTTGCGGCTGAATGACAGCCTTGGGCGCTATGGCGGCGAGGAGTTTCTGCTGCTGTTGCCGCAAACCGATCGCGAAGGTGCCATGGCCGCCTTGCAGGGGTTGCGTGAAGCCATCGCTCGCAGCCCGGCGAATTTCGCCGGTGCCGAAATTGCGCTGCGTTTCAGCGTTGGCTTGTGGTGCGGTGTGCCGGGGCTGCACGACAGCACTGCCAGCTTGCTCGCCCAGGCTGACGCGGCGCTTTACCAGGCCAAGGCTGGTGGGCGCAACGCCGTGCACATGGCGGCGCTGCTCGGGGCGGGTTGAAGCGGGCCATTCACGGCTGATGCTCGCCAATGCTAGAGTCGCGTTCTTTTTTGCCCTGAGGATGGAACATGCGTGCAATTGTGCCGATGGCCGTTGTGCTGATGCTGGCCGGCTGTGCTACAGCGACCATGGATGCGGCCCGTGGCGGCAAGCCGACCGCGCAACTCGACTCGCACAAGGCGCCCGAGCTGGTGGCCCAGTGCATCCAGTTCAGCTGGCAGGAAGAGTCGGTGTTCGGGGTCGATGCCAGCGGTTACCTGGAGTCGCGCAAGCAGGGCGGCTTCACCGTGTACACCCGTGAGGCCGAGTCGTTCGTGGACGTCTACCCACAGGCTGGTGGCACGCGCGTCGATTACTACGCGCAGAAAAATGATGGTGTTGCCTTGCAGCGGCGTGCAGCTGCAGCAACCTGCCTCTAAGCTCTAGCGTTCTCCTCAACGCAAGGAAGCACGTCATGGAGCGATCGTTACAGCTCAACCGCGCCAGTTGGGATGAGCGCGCACCACTGCACGCCGCGTCAAAAGACTATGAAGTCGAGGTGCTGGTCGGCCAGCCTGAGCACCTGAGCGAAACAGTGCGTTTCGACCTGCCTCGTCTGGGTGACATACGCGGCCTGCGCACGGTTCACCTGCAGTGCCATATCGGCACCGACACCTTGTCGCTGGCGCGGCTGGGTGCGCAGGTCTGCGGCCTGGATTACTCGGCGGCTTCGCTGGTCGAGGCGCGGCGCCTGGCTGAGCGTTGCGGCGTGGCCATCGACTATGTCGAGGCCGATGTCTATCAGGCGCACCAGGTATTGCCAGCCGCCACCTTCGACCTGGTCTACACCGGTATCGGTGCGCTGTGCTGGCTGCCGCGTATCGAGCCTTGGGCGCGCGCCGTGGCGGCCTTGCTCAAGCCCGGCGGGCGGCTGTTTCTGCGTGACGGGCACCCGATGCTGATGGCGGTGAACGAAGATCACCAGGACCGCCTGCAGCTGGAATACCCCTACTTCGAGCATGAGACGCCGACGGTGTGGCACAACGACCAGACCTATGTCGAGAGTGACCAGCGGCTGCTCCAGACCGAGACCCACGAGTGGAACCACGGCCTGGGCGAGGTGATCGGCGCGTTGCTGGCGCAGGGGTTGCAGCTAACGGCGCTGGTCGAGCACCAGAGCATTCCCTGGGAGGCGCTGCCGGGGCAGATGGACAAGGGCGCCGATGGCGAGTGGCGCCTGCGCCATGCCCCTCAGCGGCTCCCTCTTAGCTACACCTTACAGGCCGTCAAGGCCTGATCAGGACAGGTAGCCGCCGTCCACATTGAGCGCGGTGCCGGTGGTGTAACTGGAGGCGTCGCTCGCCAGGTACAGCACCGCGCCGGCCATCTCCTTGGGGTCGGCCACGCGCTTGAGTGGAATCTGCTGCAGGGCGGCATTGAGGATGGCGTCGTTCTTGACCAGTGCCGAGGCGAACTTGGTGTCGGTCAGGCCGGGCAGCAAGGCGTTGCAGCGGATGCCGAACTGCGCGCACTCCTTGGCGAAGACCTTGGTCATGTTGATCACGGCGGCCTTGGTCACCGAGTAGATGCCCTGGAAGAGGCCGGGCGAAACGCCATTGATCGAGGCCACGTTGATGATGCTGCCGCCGCCGTGCTCGCGCATCAGCTTGCCGGCTTCTACCGACATGAAGAAGTAGCCGCGGATGTTCACGTCCACTGTCTTCTGGAATGCGCTGAGGTCGGTGTCCAGCACGTTGCAGAACTGTGGGTTGGTGGCGGCGTTGTTGACCAGAATGTCCAGGCGGCCGAATTGCTCGCGGATGCCTGCGAACACCTGCTGAATCTGTTCCATCTCGCCAATGTGGCAGGCTACCGCTGTGGCCTTGCCGCCCGCCGCGACGATGGCATCGGCCACCTGCTGGCAGCCATCGAGCTTGCGGCTGGAGACGATCACGTGGGCGCCTTGCTGGGCCAGCAGATGCGCAATGGCCTCGCCGATGCCGCGGCTGGCGCCGGAAACGAAGGCGATCTTGCCGTCGAGGTCGAACAGGTGGGTCTTGGACATGCTGTTTTCCTTGTTGTCTGTCGTCAGAGCGTGGACTTGGCGATGACCTGCAGGCTCATCTGCTCCAGCAGCCGGTTCATGTGGATGAACTGGGCGAAGCGCTTGTCCTGAGTCTGGCCATGGAAGAAGCGGTAGTAGATCTGCTGAACGATGCCGGCCAGGCGGAACAGGCCATAGCAGTAGTAGTAATCGAAGTTGTCCAGGCTGATGCCGGCGCGCTCGGCGTAGTAATCGACGAACTGGCGGCGGGTCAGCATGCCGGGGGCATTGCTGGGCTGGCGCCGCATCAGTTGCACCGGCGCCGGGTCGCTCGCCTCGATCCAGTAGGCCAGGCTGTTGCCCAAATCCATCAGCGGGTCGCCGATGGTGGCCATTTCCCAATCCAGCACGCCGATGATGCGCATGGGGTTTTCGGCATCGAGAATGACGTTGTCGAAGCGGTAGTCGTTGTGCACGATGCCCGGGCGCGGGTGGTCGGCCGGCATCTTGTCGCGCAGCCAGGCGATCACCTGTTCCCAGCGCGGGGCGTCGGGGGTCAGGGCTTTTTCGTAGCGGCTGGTCCAGCCCTCGATCTGGCGTTGCACGTAACCTTCCGGCTTGCCCAGGTCGGCCAGGCCGCAGGCGTGGTAATCGACCTGGTGCAGTTCCACCAGGCGGTCGATGAAGCTCTTGCACAGCGCCTCGGTGCGTGCGGCATCGAGGTTCAGTTCGGCGGGAATGTCCGAGCGCAGGATGATGCCGTTGACCCGCTCCATCACGTAGAACTCGCCACCGATCAGCGAGGCGTCGGTGCAGTGGGCGTACGCTTTCGGGCAGTAGGGGAAACCGCTGTTGAGTTGATTGAGAATGCGGAACTCGCGGCCCATGTCGTGGGCAGACTTGGCCTTTTGGCCGAACGGCGGGCGGCGCAGTACGAATTCGCGGCCAGGGTAGCTGACCAGGTAGGTGAGGTTGGAGGCGCCGCCTGGGAACTGGCTGATCGTCGGCACGCCATCCAGCCCGCCAATGTTGGCCTTGAGGTAAGGGTCGATGACGGCCGCGTCGAGTTCTTCGCCGGGGCGTACCTGGGTGGACTGGTCGGTGAGCGTCATGCGTTTTCCTTATTTTAGGTCGCGAGGACTATTGTCTAATCTAATGGGCAGACAGCCGTGGAACAAGCGTGCCAGGTGTCATATAGCTACGGGTGTTGCCGGTCGATCACTGCTCCTGATAGCGGGCAAAAAAAAACCGAAGCCCGGCAGGCTTCGGTTTTCATGTCGGCTGATGTGTCCGCCACTCAGGCCGGGAACAGCTCGCTCAGTTTCATCGACAGCATCATGTCGCCTTCGACGCGCAGCTTGCCGCTCATGAAGGCCTGCATGCCGTCGGTCTCACCGCTGACGATGCCCTTGAGGGTTTCGCTGTCCAGTACCAGGGTGCAGTTGGCGTCTGCGTTCTCGCCTTCCTGGATTTCGCAGGTGCCGTCTTTGACGAGCAGTGCATAGTGCTTGTCATCGTCGGTGATGTTGAAGCCGAACACCAGGTCAAGGCCGGCGGCGGCGGCCGGGTTGAACTTTGCTTTCATCGCTTCGACGGCTTTAGCTACATCGCTCATGGTGTATTCCTTGTTAAGTAATATTCGCGTCCGCAGGGACACAACAAGCCGGGCTCATCTATAAGTGACAAGCTCCGGCGCCCTCAGCAGCTGCACATGGGCTTGGCTGTTGAAGGAAGCCAGTGACACATCGTTGCCGCGAAACTTCAGCAGGCTGAGCGACGTGTTGATGATCTGCCAGTTCAGCTCGAAGGCTTGGCTGGGGGTTACATGTGTGACCAGGTGGAGCAGGGCGGCGATGGTGCCGCCAGAGGTGAAGATGGCGATGTTGTCGCCGCTGCCGGCGCCATCCAGCACACGCTGTAGGCCGCCGTTGACGCGAGCGGTGAAGGCTTGCCAGGTTTCCAGGCCATCGGATTCATGTTCGCCGTCGTGCCAGCGCTGCACCATGAGTGCGAACAAGCGTTGGAACTCGCTGCGATTCTGCGCAGGGTTGCGTAGCACGTGCAGCGCTTCGGGCTCCACTGCCATCAGGGCCGGGAGCAGGGCGCGGATCACGCCATCGGCGTCGAATTCATTGAACGCCTCGTCGGTTTCCACCGCCGGTACCTGGCTGCCGTGACCCTGCAAGGCGTCGAGCGCCAGGCGCGCGGTATCCTGTTGGCGCCGCAGGCTGCCGGCTACACAGCGGTCCAGGCGCACGCCGAGCTGAGCCAGGTGCTCGCCCAGCGCCTGACTCTGTCGCACGCCGACGGGCGAGAGGACGTCGTAGTCATCGGCACCAAAGGAGGCTTGGCCATGTCGGATCAGGTAGAGGTTGCCCACGGAGGTGTCCGGCCGCTTGGAGGTTGCTGGGAGGTTAGGATGCGGCACACGGGCTGTCAACGAAAAAACATACAAGCGTTTGAAAAGGTTGTTTGAAAGATGTTGCCAGCCTTTACCCCGGCTGGCAGCGCCTTGGGCTCGCCGGTATGCTTGCATCAGTGTCGCGCCGGTCAGGCGCTGGTTTATCAAGGAGTCAACGTGGAGTTTCTTGCCGAATACGCAAGCTTTCTCGCTAAAACCGCCACCCTGGTGATTGCCATCCTGGTGGTGTTGTCCGCCATTGCCGGCATGCGTGGCAAAGGGCGGCGCAAGCCTGGCGGGCAGTTGCAGGTCACCCGTCTCAACGAGTTCTACAAAGAACTGCGCGAGCGCCTGGAGGCAGGCCTGCTCGACAAGGCCCAGCTCAAGGCCCTGCGCAAGCAGCAGGCCAAGGCGGAAAAACAGCAGAAAAAGGCCAAGGCCGAAGAAAAGCGCCGGGTGTTCGTGCTCGACTTCGACGGCGATATCAAAGCCTCGGCCACCGAGAGCCTGCGCAACGAGATCACCGCGCTGCTGACCCTCGCCACACCGCGCGATGAAGTGGTGTTGCGTCTGGAAAGCGGCGGCGGCCTGGTCCACAGCTACGGCCTGGCCGCATCGCAACTGGCCCGTATCCGTCAGGCCGGTATTCCGTTGACCGTGTGCATCGACAAGGTGGCCGCCAGCGGTGGTTACATGATGGCTTGCATCGGCGAGAAGATCGTCAGCGCCCCGTTCGCCGTGCTCGGCTCGATCGGCGTGGTGGCACAACTGCCCAACGTCAATCGCCTGTTGAAGAAGCACGATATCGACTTCGAGGTGCTGACCGCGGGCGAGTACAAGCGCACCCTGACCGTGTTCGGCGAGAACACCGAGAAGGGCCGGGAGAAGTTCCAGGAAGACCTCGACATCACCCACCAGCTGTTCAAGGACTTCGTTGCCCGTTATCGCCCGCAGTTGCACATCGACGAAGTGGCCACCGGCGAAGTGTGGCTGGGTGTGGCAGCGTTGAACCGCAAGCTGGTGGATGCTTTGCAGACCAGCGATGAGTACCTCAGCGAGTGTGCTCGCGAAGCCAACCTGTTCCATGTGCACTACGCCGAACGCAAGAGCCTGCAGGAGCGCATCGGCATGGCGGCCAGCGGCACGGTGGAGAATGCCGTGGTCGGCTTGTGGAGCAAACTCGGCCGTCTGCGCTAACACGTTGAACCCCTTGAATATTTTTTCTGTTCAGGGGGTTGCAAGGTTAAAAGAATGCAGACATAATGGCGCCCATCGAAACGCAACGAACTTTGAAAAAGGTTCAGCGATTCAAGGAGATAGCAAAGCGAAAGCTGCTAGATCCGAACTTTGAGGCCGAGTAGCAAAGTGGTTATGCTCCGGATTGCAAATCCGTCTACGCCGGTTCGATTCCGACCTCGGCCTCCACTATTCGAAAAACCCCGCAGATGAAAATCTGCGGGGTTTTTTCTTGTGTGCGTTGAAAAAGAAAGCCCGCCGAAGAGGCGGGCTGAAAGAACGTACGGAGAGCCTGCAGTCTGTACTTAACGTTGTCAGAATTTCGTGAAGTGCAGGTTGTGAAGCCATTGATCGAAAAAAAGCCCGCCAGAGGGCGGGCAATAAACGTATTGAAGGGAGAGACTGTAGGCTGATGCCTGCCGGTTAACCCAGCGTTAAGTCCTACACCCATTGCGCCGAGGAATTCGCATGCGCGACGAAGACGATTTGCACGAACCCGAGCATGACCACCTGCTCGACCACGAATTCCTGTACGACGAAGTCGACGACCATGAGGCCGATGCCCAAGGCGCCGAGGATGAAGTCGAGGAAGACGTGCTGGATGATCTCGACGACGAAGAGCGTGATCACCCAGCCTGGTTTGACGACTGCGAAGACGATTGAATCAGCGGCCGTCCAGTGAGAAGCGGCCGGGGCCGCTCACGGCCAGCAGCAACAGCCCGCCGATAATGCTGAGGTTCTTCAGGAACTGGGTCATGTTGGCGCTGCGCTCGGGGTCGACCATGTTCCAGAATGGATGGCCCAGCAGTGCGGTGCCCAGCACGAACAGGGCAAACAGGAAGGCCAGTGGGCGGGTGTAGAAGCCCAGGATCAGCACGATCCCGACAAAGAACTCCATGATCACGGCAATGGCCGCTGCCAGCATCGGGGCGGGGGCGCCCAGTGATGTCATGTAACCGACGGTGCCTTCGAAGCCGGTCAGCTTGCTCCAGCCAGAGAGCACGAACAGGATCATCAGTAGCACCCGGGCAACCAGGATGATGATGTCGCGTTGACCATCGAACAGGGTGTGGCGCATGGTGGCGTTCCAGTGGACGGTGACACACTCCACTCTAGCAGTTGCGCCGGGGTTTTCCGGTGGGCAGCAAAAAGGCGCCGCAAGGGCGCCTTTTCAGGAAGATGGTGCGAGTGGCGGGACTCGAACCCGCAAGGCTCACGCCGACAGATTTTAAGTCTGCTGTGTATACCAATTCCACCACACTCGCACGCTTGAAAGGGTCTTGGCGACCGGCGCGCTTCTAGGCAGAAGGGCCTGACAATCAAGCGCGCTTTATAACCCATTGTTATAGTTGAGTCAACTGCAGCGCCTACTCTCAAAGAAATGCAGGGTCGATCGAGCGGGCAATTGACACCTGGATGTCATTAAGCCACTGTTGCCTGATTATTGGATCCAATGAGTTTAATGCCATGGCTCAGGCCACGCCCACCGCCGACGAAGGTCGCATCGTTCGCCCTCGGCTGTTCTGGCGTCTGTTGTTCATCCAGGTGCTGCTGATAGGGGGCTTCCTTTATGTGAGCCTGCTGTGCCTCGGTGGTTTCCTGCTGATGGTGGGGTTGGACGACCAGCAGTCCCTGGCGCAGCGTCTGATGGCGCTGGCAGGTGGTGGCCTGATTCTGCTGGTGGGCTTGTGGTTACTGAAGGTGGCAATGCCTCGGCGGCTGGTTCCGGTGCTGGTCGAGCGTGAGCACTAATAGGTAGTTACAGCGGCGGGGGAAGCAGGCATGCTTGGCTAAGTTCACTACAACCTTCCCGCTGTGCCTGCCGTGGAGTTCGCATGGTTTCAGCTGTGCCCCTCAACCACCCCGTCATGCCGGCCAACCGTTACGAGCAGTTGGTGCAGTCGGTGGTGGACTATGCCATCTACATGCTTGACCCCTCTGGGCATGTCGTGTCCTGGAATGCGGGTGCCGAGCGGATCAAGGGTTACCGCGCCGAAGAGGTGATTGGTCGGCATTTCTCGTTGTTCTTCACCGAGCAGGATTGCGCGCAAGGGCGTCCCGAGGCGTTGCTGCGCCAAGCCCTTGAGCAGGGCGTCGCGCAGGACGAAGGGTGGCGCGTGCGCAAGGACGGTACGCAGTTCTGGGCGTTAGCCGCCCTGGATGTGATTCGTGATGCTCAGGGGCAGGTCATCGGCCTGGCCAAAGTCACTCGGGACATCACCGACCGGCGCGACTCGGCCTTGCAGCTAGACGCCATGCGCGCCCAACTGTTCCAGGCGCAGAAGCTTGAGGCGCTGGGCCAGCTGACCGGTGGCCTGGCCCATGACTTCAACAATCTGCTGACCATCATTCTCAACTCTGCCCGAATGGCGAAGGAAAGTCAGGACCCGGCTCGCGTCCAGCGGATGCTGGAACATATTCTTGATGCGGGTAAACGCGGCACGGAGCTGACTCAGCAGCTGCTCAGTTTCGCTCGCCACCGCCAACTCGATGTCACCCTCATTGCCCCCGCCGACCTGATCGCGTCCACCCGAGGTCTGCTGGAGCATGCGCTGCCCAGTGACATCGAGCTGCAGGAGTGCCTGCAACCTGATTTGCCCGTGATCGAGGTGGATGCGGGACAACTGCAGATGGTGCTGCTCAACTTGCTGTTCAATGCTCGCGATGCCATCGAGGGCCCCGGCCAGATCAGCATCGAGGTGGATGCCGTCGAGCTCGCCGGCGAAGTGGAGGGGCTGCGTGGGCGCTACGTGCGCTTTGAAATAAGGGACACCGGTGCCGGCATCGACCCGCAGACGCTGCCGCGCATCTTCGAGCCCTTTTTCACCACCAAGCCGTTCGGCAAGGGCACGGGGCTGGGCCTTAGCCAGGTGTATGGTTTTGCCAAGCAAAGCAACGGTGCGATCAGCGTGGAAAGCGCAACCGGCAAGGGCACGTGCATGCGCCTTTACCTGCCGGCGTATCAAGACGCGGAACGCCCAACTGACAGGTAGGCGCTATGGTCCAGGCACTCAACAGGTTGGTGACGGGTATCGAGGGGCTCGATGCTCTGCTAAGAGGCGGTTTGGTCGCTGGGGCTTCCTACATCATTCAGGGGCCGCCGGGTGCGGGCAAGACCATCCTGGCCAACCAGTTGGCCTGCGGGCATGTGCGCAACGGCGGTCGTGTGCTGGTGGCAACGTTGCTCAGCGAATCCCATGAGCGATTGTTCCAGTACATGGGAACCCTCGAATTCTTCGACCCGGCACTGGTGGGTGACCAGATTCAGTTCGTCAGTGCCTTCGACACCCTGGAGCAGGAAGGGCTCGAGGCCGTGGTCAGGTTGCTGCGCCAGGAAATCGGTCGGCAGCAGGCTAGCCTGCTTATAGTCGACGGCGTGCTCAATGCCCGGGCGCGGGCGGACACAGCACTGGAAACCAAGAAGTTCGTGTCTGAGCTACAGGGGCATGCGGCGTTCGCCGGCTGCACGGTATTGTTGCTGACCAGCGCCCGGCTCGATGAAGGCAGCCCCGAGCACACCATGGTCGATGGCGTCATCGAACTGGGCGAACAGTTGGTGGGTAGCCGTGCGGTACGGCATATCCAGCTGCGCAAGACCCGCGGCAGCGGTGCCTTGTCGGGGCGCCACGAGTGTTTGATCGACGGGTCCGGCATGCATGTCTATCCACGCCTGGAGTCGTTGTTCAGTCACCCCAGCCAGACGGGCGCCGCCAGCCTCGGTCGCGTGACCAGTGGCGTCGCGACGTTGGATGACATGCTCGAGGGCGGGCTGGCCGCAGGTTCGGTCAGCCTGGTGATGGGCCCCTCGGGTATCGGCAAGACGTCTTTGGGCCTGGCGTTCCTGGCGGCCAGCAGCGCGCAGGCACCTGGGTTGCATTTCGGCTTCTACGAGACGCCCGAGCGGCTACGCCTGAAGGCGGCATCGCTGGGCTACGACTTTGCCGCGCTGGAGCGGGACGGCGCCTTGCGGTTGTGCTGGCAACCTACCACCGAAGGGTTGCTGGACCAGGTGGGCGCACGTGTACTTGAGCAAGTCGAGGCTCTGGGAGCCAAGCGGGTGCTGATCGACAGCCTGGGTGCGTTCAGCCGACTGGCCGTCGACCCGGTCCGGCTCAATGCATTTTTCCGGGCCTTGACCGGCGAACTGCGGGCCCGCGACATCAGTGTTCTGCTGACGTGGGAAATGCGCGACATTTTCGGCTCGGAAATCACTGCCCCGGCCCCGGACCTGTCGAGCATCGTCGATAACCTCATGCTGATGCGCTTTGTCGAGCTGGAGTCGGAGCTACGGCGCATGCTGTCAATTCTCAAAGTGCGCGACAGCCATCATGACCCCGCGCTGCACGAGATGCGCATGGGGCCGCAGGGTATCTCCCTGCGCAAAGCCTTCGAAGGGGCCTGCGGCGTGCTGTCGGGCACACCGGTGCCACCAGGTAGTGGGTGATGGGCAGCCCCATGAGCACCATCCTGATCGTCGATGACGAGTACCTGATCGCCGACATCCTCGGCTTTGCCCTGGAGGATGAGGGTTTTCTGGTGGAAAAGGCGAGTAACGGCCGCAAGGCCCTGGAAGCGCTCAAGGACAAGCGCGTGGAGCTGGTGATCACCGACTACATGATGCCGGTGCTCAATGGTGAGGAATTGGTGCGGGCGATTCGCGATGAACTGCAACTGCCCGATCTGCCAGTGATTCTCATGAGCGGCGCGCAGGCCAGCCAGGGACGTCCGGAGCTGTTTGCCGCGGTGTTCGACAAACCGTTCGACATGGACAAGATGATCGCCAAGGTGCGCGAACTCCTGGGCACCTGAGGCGAGTGCGGGCCGACTGATCAAGCGCGTCCGTGCGACTTGAGGCTACGCAACTCAGTGTGAGTCGTCGTGTTTTTCCGGCGCCGGGTTGCCGGCCTGGATACGTTTGAAGATTTCTTCACGATGGACCTGTACATCCTTCGGTGCATCGATGCCAATCCTCACCTGCATCCCTTTAACGCCCAGAATGGTGACTTTGATGTCATCGTTGATGACGATGCTTTCGCCAACCTTACGGGTGAGTATCAGCATGTAGTTCTCCTTGGTGATGTCGATATCCGCTTGGCCATTTGGCGCGGCGGTGGGAGCTAGTCCCTCTTCCTTCTCATTAAAGACGCTTTCGGCGGATAGTAATTCCCCGGAAGACAAATTCTGTAGCGTGTCTTTAGTCGCAGGTGCCGACGAAAACTGCTTTTGCAGCGTCGGCGAAGGTGCTCGTTGGCAAGCATAGGGGGCTTCGGCGCAGATGGGAAATTTCCTAGCATGATTAGTCGTATTGAGAACTTCAATGAGCCTCACTAATCCTTCGGCATCGCGCTCGAAGCTCAACCCAGCAGCGCCACCGACTTGATTTGTGCAAACAGGGCCTGGCCTGGGTGCAGGCCAAGCTGGTCGGCCGAGAAGCGGGTAACGCGCGCCAGCAAGGCGCTGCCGCCAGCGTCGAGGCTGACCAGTACATGTGCGGGGTTGTCCGCCGGGCGACATTCGCGAACGCGCACTGGCAGGCGGTTGAGGATGCTTGAGGTGCTGTCTGCGGTCAGCGCCAGGCTTACATCACGGGCCTGCACTTTGACCCGCAGCGTGCTGCCCATCGCATGGGCCGGGTGCGCGATGCGCAGCAGCTGGCCATCGCTGCCAGGCAGGCGCAGATCGAGCAGGTCGTAGCGCGGGTCGTGGCCGACCACCAGGCCTTCGAACACCACGCCGGCCTCTTCACCCTGCGCCAGCGGCAAGTCCAGGCGGGCGAGGGTTTCGCCTATCGGTCCACTGGCGACCGCCTTGCCTTGCTCCAGCAGTACCAGATGGTCTGCCAGTCGTGCCACTTCATCCTGAGCATGGCTGACATACACCACAGGGATGTCCAGCTCATCGTGCAGGCGCTCGAGGTACGGCAGGATCTCGCGTTTGCGAGGCCCATCGAGGGCGGCCAGCGGCTCGTCCATCAGCAGCAGGCGCGGGCTGCTGAGCAAGGCCCGGGCGATGCCAACCCGTTGCGCCTCGCCGCCTGACAAAGTGGCTGGCCGGCGATCGAGCAAATGGCCAATGCCCAGCAACTGGCAGGCCTGATCGAGGCTGACCTTGCGTTCGCCGGCAGGAATTCGGCGCCAGCCGAACTCCAGGTTGCCTCGCACCGACAGGTGCGGGAACAGGCTCGCTTCCTGAAACACATAGCCCACTGGGCGCAAGTGCGGGGGCTGGAAAAAACCGCGAGCGCTGTCTTCCCAGACCTCGCCATTGACCTCGATATAGGCGCTGGCAGCCCTTTCCAGGCCGGCCAGGCAGCGCAGGCATGATGTTTTGCCAGAACCGGAGTGACCAAACAAGGCGCTGATCCCGCGCCCTGGCAGGTGCAGGTCGACATCCAGGGTGAAGTCGTCGCGTGCCAGTTTCAGGCGCGCCACAATCGATCCGCTCATTTCAGCTCCAGCCAGCCTTGCCGCGGCGTCCGGCGTACAGCAGGAGCAGCACCAGGAATGAGAACACCAGCATGGCACCGGCCAGCCAGTGAGCTTGCGAATATTCCATGGCCTCGACGTGATCGAAGATCTGCACCGAGACCACGCGTGTCTTGTCGGGGATATTGCCACCGATCATCAGTACCACGCCAAACTCGCCCACGGTATGGGCGAAGCCGAGGATGCTGGCGGTAATGAAACCGGGGCGCGCCAGCGGCAGCACCACGTGCACGAAGGTGTCCCACGGGCTGGCGCGCAGGGTCGCGGCGACTTCCAGTGGGCGCTGGCCGATGGCGCCAAAGGCGTTCTGCAGCGGTTGCACCACGAACGGCATGGAGTACACCGTCGAGCCAATGACCAGGCCGGTGAAGCTGAACACCACGCTGCCCAGGCCCAACGCCTGGGTAGCCTGGCCGAGCCAGCCGTGCGGGCCGAGGGCGATCAGCAGGTAAAAGCCGATCACCGTCGGTGGCAGCACCAGCGGCAGGGCCACCACCGCGCCCACCGGCCCGCGCAGCCAGGAGCGCGTGCGCGCCAGCCACCAGGCGATGGGCGTGCCGATGACCAGCAGGATCAGGGTGGTCAGGCTGGCCAGTTTGATGGTCAGCCAGATGGCACCCAGGTCACTGGCGTCCAGTGGCATCAGAGTTCATAGCCGTAGGACTTGATCACTGCTGCCGCTTTCGGGCCTTTCAGGTATTCCACCAGTGCCTTGGCGGCTGCATTGTCCTTGCCCTTGTTGAGGATTACTGCGTCCTGGCGGATCGGGTCGTGCAGGTTGGACGGCACGATCCAGGCCGAACCGTTGGTGACCTTGCCGTCCTTGTAGATCTGCGACAGTGCGACGAAGCCCAGCTCGGCGTTGCCAGTGGAGACGAACTGGAAGGCCTGGGTGATGTTCTGGCCTTCGACGAGTTTGCCCTTGGTGGCATCGGTCAGTCCCAGCTTGTCCAGCACCTGGGTAGCGGCCAGGCCGTAAGGAGCGGCTTTGGGGTTGGCGATGGACAGGTGCTTGTAGTCATTCTTCTTCAGCACTTCACCCTTGGCATCTACGTAGCCTTCCTTGGCCGACCACAGCGCCAGGGTGCCGACGGCGTAGGTGAAGCGCGAGCCAGGGACGATTTCCTTCTCTTGCTCAAGTTTGGCCGGGGTGCTGTCGTCTGCCGACAGGAACACCTCGAACGGTGCGCCGTTCTTGATCTGGGCGTAGAACTGGCCGGTAGCGCCGTAGGCGGCGATCAGCTTGTGGCCGGTGTCCTTCTCGAAGTCTTTGGCGATGGCCTGGATCGGAGCGGTGAAGTTGGCTGCGACCGCGACCTGGACTTCATCGGCCCAGGCGCTGTTGAGGGAGATCAGGCTGGCCAGGGCAGTGGCGGCCAGGTGGGACAGGCGGATACGCATGAAGACAGCTCCTAAGGGTTATCGTTATAGCGTGAACTATATAGCGATAAACCGTTCGTCTGGAAGAGGCCGAACTGTGCGGGGCATCAACGCGGGATCAGCGCCAGTGCTTTCTCGGCAATCTCGCGGGTCAACTGCTCGGCCGGCATCGGTTTGCCCAGCCGCAAGGCTTGCCCCGACCACAAGTTGCTGAAGTCGCTGATGCCTTGTGGGTCGGTAATCGCTCGCAACGGCATCAACGCGCCACCTGCCAGGGGGAAGCGCGGCGCCATTTCGCTCATCGGCCCCAGCTCGCGCATGATGCGGTTGTTGATGCCACGGGCAGGGCGCCCGGTGAACAGGTTGGTCAGCGCGGTGTCGCTGGCGGGTGCCTGGTCCAGGGCACGGCGGTGGGCCGGGGATACCTTGGCTTCCGGGCAGAACAGGTAGGCGGTGCCGATCTGCACGGCCGAGGCACCCAGGGCCAGCGCGGCGGCCAGGCCACGGTGGTCGCCGATGCCGCCTGCGGCAATCACCGGCAACCGCACCGCATCGGCGATCTGCGGCACCAGGGCGAACGTGCCGATCTGGCTGGTGATGTCCTCGGTCAGGAACATGCCGCGGTGGCCGCCCGCTTCATAACCCATGGCAATGATCGCATCGCAGCCATGGGTCTGGAGCCATACCGCCTCTTCGACCGTGGTGGCGCTGGACAGCACCTTGGCACCGCTGGCCTTGACTCGCTGCAGCAGCTCGGCCGGTGGCAAGCCGAAGTGGAAGCTGACCACCTCTGGGCGCAGTTGCTCGATCAACTGGCAGCTCTGCTCGTCGAACGGGGCGCGATTGGATACCGGGGTGGGTGCGGCGAAGTCGGCGCCCAGTTCGTCGTAATAGGGCCTGAGCGCCTGCTTCCAGCGCGCGGCCTGTTCTGCATCGGGCTCAGGTGGCTGGTGGCAGAAGAAGTTCAGGTTCAGCGGGCCCCGGCAGGCGGCGCGGAACGTCTCGATTTCGCCACGTACCTGGTCGCCGGTGAGCATGGCGCAGGGCAGGGCGCCCAGGCCGCCGGCATTACCCACCGCGATCGCCATGGCCGAGCCGGAGGCGCCGGCCATCGGGGCCTGGAGAATGGGCAACTCGATGCCCAGCAGATCGAGGATACGACGGTCGGGCCAGCGGCTCATGCGGCTCTCCTTGCGGGCGTGTGTGCGGTGGGGGCGGTCGTGGCCTCAGAGTGCCTTGCTGACCTGGATGTCGCTGATCTTCTCGGCGTCGTCACCGTGGATCTTGCGCAGTGCTTCCAGGGCTTGTTCCTGGGAGGCGTCGGGCATCAGGGCGAAGTCCCAGCGGCGTTGGCCGTCGAGCTTGTACTTGATGACGTATTTGATGGTTTGGGTCATGGCGGGCCTTATCCGAGTTTCGACGACGAACGGCGAATGATCTTGATCTTGTGAGTGAAGGTCGGCTTGCGCGTCACCGAGATCGGGCGTGCGGTCACGGTATCGAGGGTGATATTCCAGAAGCCGGTGCTGGGTACGGTGATCTTGGCCGGGAAGCGCTCGAAATGGCCACCGTGGTAGGTGTGGCGACCGCCGTTCTTGAAACTGCGGAAATTGGCGTCGTTCATCAGGCGGATATTGCAGCGCTGGGAACACTCGATGACGACGATGTCGTCTTCGTTCAGGTGCTCGCGCTGGTGAATGAATTTCATGGGGGGCCCCGCAAGGTGTAATTCTGCAAAGGCGAACGATACCACGATGTCGGGCGGCGCTGCCGAGCTCGATAGTCGGGCTGCAGATAAATCTGCCAAAGCAGGGAGCAAAACCGCCTGGTCGTTGTCCAAAGCGGTTCTTGACGGCAGAGGTGCAGTACATGAAGTGGTTGGTAGCGGCGTTGTCTTTGACACTCGGTGGTTGTGTCAGTGTTACGGAACTGGAGCAATCCCACGAGACGTTGGATGTCATCTCTGGCAAGACGCCGCGTGAGTATGCCGATTGCGTGAAGCACAAACTGGAAGGCAGCCGCGATTCGCTGGTGGAAGAGCCGCGTGACGGTGGCCTGCGCCTGATCGTGCCGCAGAAGCTTTCTGCAGGCGTCGGCCCGGCAGCGTTGGTCGATATCGACAAGCGTGGCAGCGGCAGCAGCATCAAGCTGCACGAACGGCTGAACAACTTCCCGTTGCGCCTGGGCGATGTGCGCACCGCAGCGACGCAATGCATCTCTGGCAGTTGACCTGGCTCAAGTAAAACGCGGTTAGAAGGCTAATTGCCACCCTCTGGTCGGCCTTGGCGTTGTTGCGACTTTCCCTACGGGGCTAGTATCCATTTGCTTATGTTTTTTAAGCCTAAGCTTATAACAAAAGAAATGGAGATTCGTGATGACCCCGTTGAGTCGAGTCGTGATCGGCAGCTTGCTGATCCTGGCCTGGCCCGCGGCGCATGCCGCCGATGGCCAGAAAGTTTTCACACAGGGTGGGTCGAACCCCGCCGCCATGGCCTGTCTGGGCTGCCATGGTACGGATGGCAAAGGCATTGCCGCCGCAGGGTTCCCGCGTCTGGCCGGCCTGCCCGCCGGTTATCTGAGCAAACAATTGCATGACTGGCGCACCGGCAGCCGCAAACAGCCGGTCATGGAACCCTTGGCCAAAGCGTTGACCGAGGCGGAAATCGAAGCAGTCAGCACCTACCTGGCCGGCTTGCCCAGCGACCCGCCCCCCGACCTGCGCCGTCAGCAGATCGCCAACGACAGCGTTACCCGGCTGGCATTGTACGGTGACTGGAATCGGCAGATTCCAGGTTGCGTGCAGTGCCATGGCCCGGGAGGTAGCGGCGTTGGCGAACATTTCCCGCCACTGGCCGGGCAGCCGGCCGCTTATCTGGCCGCGCAACTCAATGCCTGGCGCGATGGCAGCCGCAGCAATGACCCCAATCAGCTGATGGTTGGTGTGGCCAAGGCCATGACCGATGACGAGGTAAAGGCAATCGCCGAGTTCTTCGCCCGTCCCGTTCGCCAGGAGGCCAAGCCATGAAGACATTGATGCCAATCGCGTTGCTCATGGTCATGTGCAAAGCCCACGCGGCCCCCATCGCCATGGAAGACCAGTCCCAGCTGAAGGTGCCCGACGCCAAGGCCTCGCCCGAGTTCGTACCGCCCCTGGAAAACACGCTGCCGGACAACGCCTTCGGCAAGATGGTGCGCGAGGGCCATGCGCTGTTCGTCGATACCCGCAGGCTCATGCCCGAAGCAGTGGGCAATGGCATGAACTGCAGCAACTGCCATCTCGATCAGGGGCGTCTGGCCCATTCTGCACCGATGTGGGGCGCTTACCCGATGTATCCGGCCTATCGCAAGAAGAACGACAAGGTCAACACCTATGCCGAGCGTATCCAGGGGTGCTTCCAGTTCAGCATGAACGGCAAGCCACCGGCGGCGGACAGCCCGCAGATGACGGCGCTTTCGGTGTATGCCTACTGGTTGTCGAGCAAGGCGCCAACGGGTGTCGAGATCGCCGGGCGTGGTTACCCCGAGGTGCCCCAACCCAAGGGTGGGTATGACTTCAAGCGCGGTCAGCAGGTGTACCGCGACCAATGCGCGATCTGCCACGGCGACAACGGCGAAGGGCAGAAAGTGGCCGGGGAATACGTGATGCCACCGCTCTGGGGCAAGGATTCCTACAACTGGGGCGCCGGCATGCACCGGATCAACACCGCGGCCTCCTTCATCAAGTACAACATGCCCTTGGGCAAACCTGGCAGCCTGAGCGACCAGCAGGCCTGGGATGTGGCTGCTTGGGTCAACCGCCACGAACGGCCCCAGGACCCAAGGTTGGTCGAGGGGTCAGTGGAAAAGACGCGGGTCAAGTTCCACGCCAACGACGGGGTCAACCTGTATGGGCAGAAAGTGGAAGGTGTATTGATCGGGCAGGGCACTGGAAGCTGATGTTCCAGCGGGGGAGGTCCAATCGCCGGCAAGCCGGGTCCCACACATGGACCGCGCCGACCTTGAGATCACCACCGTACCCGTGGGAGCTGGCTTGCCAGCGATGAGGCCGGTACAGGTAACACAAGACAGTTGCTCCCACATGGACCGCGTTGATCTTGAGCGTGAGATCACTGCCGTACCTGTGGGAGCTGGCTTGCCAGCGATAGGGCCCTGAAAGACCCCGTACAAGTCCTGTCACACCCGTATCACGGCGCTGTAACCACCGACGAGTAGCAATGGCTGCGTTCATGTTGAAGGAGCGCAGCCATGGAGCTTTGTGTGATCGGTGCGGGGTATGTGGGGCTAGTGACAGCGGCCTGTTTTGCCGAGATGGGCAACCGGGTGGTGTGCCTGGAGCATGACCAGCAGCGCTTGGCGCAGTTGCGTCAAGGGCACTGCCCCATTCATGAACCCGGCCTGGAGGCGCTGCTCAAGAACGGCTTGAGCCGAAGCCAGCTCAGTTTCACTGACAACTGGCAGTTGGCTTTGGCCCGGGCCGACGTAGTGTTCATTGCGGTCGGTACGCCAAGCCAGGAGGACGGTTCGGCCGACCTTCAGCATGTGCTGGCGGTGGCGGATAGCCTGGGCCGGAATCTGCGCCGCCCATGCCTGGTAGTGAACAAGTCGACGGTACCGGTGGGCACCGCCGAACGGGTTGCCCGGCACATTGCGCAGGGCCAGCGTGAGCGTGGCACTGGCTTTTCCGTCGAGGTGGCCAGTAACCCTGAGTTTCTCAAGGAAGGCAGCGCCCTGGACGATTTCATGCGCCCGGACCGTATCATCATCGGCACTGACAGCGAGTCAGCCAGGCAGTGCCTGCAGCGCCTTTACGCGCCGTTCGTGCGCAACCATGAGCGCATACTGCCGATGACGCCCCGCGCTGCCGAGTTCACCAAGTACGCGGCCAATGCGTTCCTGGCAACCAAGATCTCGTTCATGAACGAACTGGCGGGGCTTTGTGGGTGCCTGGGGGTGGACATCGAACAGGTTCGGCGGGGAATCGGCAGCGACCGGCGCATCGGCAGCCATTTCATCTATGCTGGCTGCGGCTACGGCGGCTCATGCTTCCCCAAGGATGTGCGCGCCCTGATTCATACGGCCGAGCAGCAAGGTTACCCCTCAGCGATCCTGCAGGCAGTGCAGGCGCGCAACGACGAGCAGAAAACCCTGTTGTACAAGGCGCTGGAGCAGCATTTCGGCGGGTTCATGCGCGGGCGAGTGGTGGCACTCTGGGGCATGGCGTTCAAGCCAGGCACCGACGACCTGCGCGAGGCCCCCAGCCTGGTGTTGCTGGACGCTTTGCTGGCGTCGGGCGCAAGGGTCCAGGCCTGCGACCCGGTGGCGCTGGCGGGAGTTGCCGAACGTTACCGCCAAGCGGTAGCCTGCGGTCAGTTGCGTCTGGTCGATGACCCGTACGCCTGCGTCGAAGGGGCGGATGCACTGGTTCTGGTGACCGAGTGGAAGCAGTTTCGCCAGCCGGACTTCCCCCGTGTACGGGGCTTGATGCGCATGCCGGTGGTGTTCGATGGTCGTAATATTTACGATCCTCAGGAACTATCTACACTAGGTTATCTCTATCATGGCATCGGTCGGCCTCAGGCGGGGCATTGTAAGGTGACTGCCGCCTGATTAGACTGCGCCGAATTCCAACAGGCCTAGCCTTTGTTTAAGGACGTATATGATCAAAAAATGCTTGTTCCCGGCCGCCGGTTACGGCACCCGCTTCCTTCCTGCTACCAAAGCCATGCCCAAGGAAATGCTGCCGGTGGTCAACAAGCCACTGATCCAGTATGGCGTTGAAGAGGCCCTGGACGCCGGCCTGAACGAGATCTCCATCGTCACCGGTCGCGGCAAGCGCGCCCTGGAAGACCACTTCGACATCAGCTACGAGCTGGAAAACCAGATCAAGGGCACCGACAAGGAAAAATACCTGGTCGGTATCCGTCGCCTGCTCGACGAGTGCTCGTTCTCCTACACCCGTCAGACCGAGATGAAGGGCCTGGGCCATGCGATTCTCACCGGCCGTCCGCTGATCGGCGACGAGCCGTTCGCCGTGGTGCTGGCGGATGACCTGTGCGTCAACCTTGACGGTGAAGGCGTGCTGGCGCAGATGGTCGCGCTGTACAAGAAGTACCGCTGCTCGATCGTCGCCATCCAGGAAGTCGACCCGCAGGAAACCAACAAGTACGGCGTCATCGCCGGTGAAGAGATCAAGGACGGCATCTTCCGCGTCGACGCCATGGTCGAGAAACCGAAGCCGGAAGACGCACCTTCCAACCTGGCGATTATCGGCCGCTACATCCTGACCCCGGACATCTTCGAGAAGATCGAACAGACCGAGCCGGGCAAAGGTGGCGAGATCCAGATCACCGACGCGCTGATGAAACAGGCTGCCGAAGGCAACGTGATCGCCTACAAGTTCAAGGGCAAGCGTTTCGACTGCGGTGGCGCCGAAGGCTACATCGAGGCGACCAACTTCTGCTTCGAGAACTTCTACAAGGCCGGCAAGGCTTACTGATAAGCCAGGCAGGTTCGAAAGCCACCCTTCGGGGTGGCTTTTTTGTTTGCGGCGGCCAACGGGGGTATGCTGGGCGCCAGCCAAGGAGACTGAATACATGGCCTACGATTTTGATCTTTTCGTGATTGGTGCCGGTTCCGGCGGTGTGCGTGCGGCGCGCTTCGCCGCGGGCTTCGGCGCGAAAGTGGCGGTGGCCGAGAGTCGCTACCTGGGTGGCACCTGCGTCAACGTGGGTTGCGTGCCGAAGAAACTGCTGGTGTATGGTGCCCATGTGGCCGACGAGCTGGAACAAGCAGCAGGTTTCGGCTGGACCCTCGAAGAAGGCCATTTCGACTGGGGCACGCTGATCGCCAACAAGAACCGCGAAATCGAGCGCCTCAACGGCATCTACCGCAACCTGCTGGTCAACAGTGGCGTAACCCTGCTGCAAGGGCATGCGCGCATGACCGGTGCCCACGAAGTGGAAGTGGAAGGCCAGCGTTACAGCGCCGAACACATCCTCATCGCCACGGGCGGCTGGCCGCAGGTGCCGGACATTCCGGGCAAAGAACTGGCCATCACCTCCAACGAGGCGTTCTACCTCAAGGACTTGCCACGCCGCGTACTGGTGGTCGGTGGCGGCTACATCGCCGTCGAATTTGCCGGCATCTTCCAGGGGCTTGGTGCCGATACCACGCTGCTGTACCGGGGCGATCTGTTCCTGCGCGGCTTCGATGGCTCGGTGCGTACCCACCTGAAGGAAGAGCTGGAAAAGCGCGGGCTGAACCTGCAGTTCAATGCCGACATCCAGCGCATCGACAAGCTGGAGGATGGCAGCCTCAAGGCGACCCTCAAGGATGGCCGCGAACTGCTGACCGACTGTGTGTTCTATGCCACCGGGCGCCGGCCAATGCTGGACAACTTGGGCCTGGAAAACACCGGGGTAGAGCTGGACCCGCGTGGCTACATCCGGGTGGACGAGCAGTTCCAGACCACCGAACCTTCGGTGCTGGCGATTGGCGATGTGATCGGCCGCGTGCAGCTCACCCCGGTGGCGCTGGCCGAGGGCATGGCCGTGGCCCGGCGGTTGTTCAAGCCCGAGCAGTACCGCCCGGTGGATTATCAGAACATTCCCACCGCGGTGTTCAGCCAGCCGCCGATCGGCACGGTTGGGCTGACCGAAGAGCAGGCACTGGCGGCCGGGCACAAGGTGCAGATCTTCGAGAGCCGTTTCCGGGCCATGAAGCTGACCCTCACCGACATTCAGGAAAAGACCCTGATGAAGCTGGTGGTGGATGCCGAGACCGACAAGGTGCTGGGTTGCCACATGGTCGGGCCGGATGCCGGCGAGATCATCCAGGGCCTGGGCGTGGCGCTCAAGGCCGGTGCCACCAAGCAGCAATTCGACGAAACCATCGGCGTGCATCCGACGGCGGCTGAAGAATTCGTCACCATGCGTACGGTTACGCGCTGACCGTATAGACCCCAATCGCCGGCAAGCCGGCTCCCACATGGACCGCGACTGTCTTGAGATCAGCGCAGTGTCTGTGGGAGCCGGCTTGCCGGCGATTGCATGTTCGAGCCGCGCGCAATCCTTTGCTCAGCCCATTCCCTTCTATTAATAAACCCCGGTTATAGCCAAAACCAATCGCAAGCATGAGCTTTGCCAATGAGCCATCAGCGGGATGATTAGTTAGGATTCTATCCATCAACTGATTCCAACCCCATGAAGGAGCGTCTCTCATGCCAATCATCAACAGCCAGGTCAAACCGTTCAACGCCACTGCCTACCACAAAGGCGAGTTCGTTCAGGTCAGCGAAGCCGACCTGAAAGGCAAGTGGTCTGTCGTGTTCTTCTACCCGGCCGACTTCACCTTCGTATGCCCGACCGAGCTGGGTGACCTTGCTGACAACTACGCCGAGTTCCAGAAACTGGGCGTGGAAATCTACGGCGTGTCCACTGACACCCACTTCACCCACAAAGCCTGGCACGACACTTCGGACACCATCGGCAAGATCGAATACCCGCTGATCGGTGACCCGACCCACGTCATCTCGCGCAACTTCGACGTGCTGATCGAAGAAGCCGGCCTGGCCGATCGCGGTACCTTCGTGATCAACCCGGAAGGCCAGATCAAGATCGTCGAAATCAACGACGGTGGTGTAGGCCGTGACGCCAGCGAGCTGCTGCGCAAGGTCAAGGCTGCCCAGTACGTGGCTGCCCACCCAGGCGAAGTTTGCCCGGCCAAGTGGAAAGAAGGCGAAGCCACTCTGGCGCCATCGCTGGACCTGGTCGGCAAGATCTAAGGTCATGCACCAGTCGCGGGCGGTGAGCAGCCGCCACAGCTGAAGTACTCACTGCCCCGTCAAACGCCCGGGCGCCATCGCCTGGGCGTTTTTGTATCCGAAGTTTGAAAAAGGAATCGCCCGTATGTTGGACGCCACGCTTAAATCGCAACTGAAAACCTACCTGGAGCGGGTCACACAGCCGATCGAGATGGTTGCCTCCCTCGACGACGGCGCGAAGTCCCGCGAATTGCACGACCTGCTGGTGGAAATCGCCGGCCTGTCGAACCTCATTACCCTGCGCGCGGATGGTGATGACGCCCGTCGTCCATCGTTCTCGCTCAATCGCCCGGGTACCGATATCAGCCTGCGCTTCGCCGGCATCCCCATGGGCCACGAATTCACTTCCCTGGTGCTGGCGCTGCTGCAAGTCGGTGGCCACCCGTCCAAGGCCAGTGCCGAAGTGATCGAGCAGATCCAGGCGCTGGAAGGCGAGTTCACCTTCGAGACCTACTTCTCGCTGTCGTGCCAGAACTGCCCGGACGTGGTCCAGGCGCTGAACCTGATGGCGGTGCTCAACCCTAACGTGCGCCACGTCGCCATCGACGGAGCGCTGTTCCAGGACGAAGTCGAAGCCCGCAAGATCATGGCGGTGCCCAGCATCTACCTGAACGGTGAATTGTTCGGCCAGGGCCGCATGGGCCTGGAAGAAATCCTCGGCAAGATCGACACCAATGCCGGCGCACGCCAGGCCGAGAAGATCAACGCCAAGGAAGCCTTCGACGTGTTGGTGGTCGGCGGTGGCCCTGCCGGCGCCTCGGCAGCCATTTACGCCGCACGTAAAGGTATCCGTACCGGTGTCGCCGCCGAGCGTTTCGGCGGTCAGGTGCTCGACACCCTGGCCATCGAGAACTTCATCTCGGTGCAGGAAACCGAAGGCCCGAAACTGGCCACGGCGCTGGAAGAACACGTCAAGCAGTACGACGTAGACATCATGAACCTGCAGCGTGGCGAAGCACTGATTCCGGCCACCGACGGCGGCCTGCACGAAGTGCGCCTGGCTGGCGGCGCCTCGCTCAAGGCCAAGACCGTGATCCTGGCCACCGGTGCCCGCTGGCGCGAAATGAACGTGCCGGGCGAGCAGGAATACCGCGCCCGTGGCGTGGCCTACTGCCCGCACTGCGACGGCCCGCTGTTCAAGGGCAAGCGCGTGGCGGTGATTGGTGGCGGCAACTCGGGTGTGGAAGCGGCCATCGACCTGGCGGGTATCGTCGCCCAGGTGACGCTGATCGAATTCGACAGCCAGCTGCGTGCTGACGCCGTGCTGCAGCGCAAGCTGCACAGCCTGCCGAACGTCAAGGTCATCACCAGCGCCTTGACCACTGAAGTGGTGGGCAATGGCGAGAAAGTGACCGGCCTGCGTTACAAGGATCGCACCACCGATCAGGTCCACGACCTGGCGCTGGAAGGCATCTTCGTGCAGATCGGCCTGCTGCCGAACACCGACTGGCTCAAGGGCACCGTCGAACTGTCGCCGCGTGGCGAGATCATCGTCGATGCCAAGGGCGCGACCAACATCCCCGGCGTGTTCGCGGCCGGTGACGTGACCACGGTGCCGTACAAGCAGATCGTCATTGCGGTGGGTGAGGGCGCCAAGGCTTCGCTGGCGGCGTTCGACCACCTGATCCGGACTTCGGCACCGGCATAAGCCCTTACTGGCCTCTTCGCGGGTGAACCCGCTCCCACAGGAATCCCACTGCCCTCTGGTCCAGTGAGCGCCTGTGGGAGCGGGTTTACCCGCGAAAGGGCCGGAACAAGCAAGGCATGACCTGAAGGTGTCTATGATTGCTGCAGACCAATCCCACTGCCCTCTGGTCCAGTGAGCGCCTGTGGGAGCGGGTTTACCCGCGAAAGGGCCGGGACAAGCAAAGCATGACCTGAAGGTGTCTATGATTACTGCAGACACCCTCGGGAACACGCCCATGACCCTGATCAGCCGCGAACCCTGGTGGCTCGTGCCACCCCAGCCCGGGCAAAAAGAGCAGGACCTGCACTGGGGCTACCTGGAAATCTACGCCGATGGCCGCACGGTGTTCGTCGACCAGCGCCCAAGCGACCGTGAGCTTGCCGAGCGCAAGAGCTGTCGTAACTTCCCCGACCCCGAAAAGTGACCGTCTCAGCCTTCGAGTTCGGCCAGGCGTGCTTCCAGTGCGGCAATCCGGGCTTCGAGCGCTTCAATTCGTTCTTCCGACACGTTGCTGGCGCTGCTGCGTCCACCGCCGTCCTGCTGGCGTGCAGCAAGAATCGCCTCGATTTCCGCTGGGTCGCCCAGCGCATGGGTGTAACGGTCTTCGCGTTGGCCGGCCTGGCGCGGCAGGTGCAGGGCAAGGCCACGTGAAATCAGACGCTCCAGTTGGTGCTGGATCTGCTCGGTGTCGTCGAAGTCATGCAGGCGGTTGCTGCGCGTGAGCAACTCGTTGAGGGTTTGCGGGCCGCGCAGGAACATCAGGCCCATCAGTATCAGCTGTGCCGGTACCAGTTCCAATGCCTTATCTACCCGCTGTTCCCAGCGGTCGGCACGGCTGCCCATCTGCAGGCGCGTCATGTCCTGGCCTTCGAGAGCGCGCAGGGCTTGGCCGACCTGGCCTTGGGTGAGGTTCATGACGGGCTCGCGGCTGGTCTTCTGGTTGCAGGCCAGGACCAGGGCGTTGAGGGTCAGTGGGTAGCTTTCCGGGCTAGTGGCCTGCTTTTCGATCAGCGAGCCGAGGATGCGGATCTCTATGCTGTTGAAGCGGCCTTCGCCTGCGGTTTCGTGTTCTGACATGGCCCTGTCTCATTGCGAGGATAAGGCCCCTAGCGTAGGTAAAGCGCCAGGCTTAGGCAATCGTTGTCGCCACGACAAGCCAGCTCCCACAGGTAGGCAGTGATCTCAAGATCTGCGCGGTTCATGTGGGAGCCGGCTTGCCGGCGATAAAGGCAGCTCGATGCATGGCACCGGCTTCGCCGGTGATCGCCGGCAAGCCGGCTCCCACAGGTTCCAACAGAGCCGGTTACGCGTTGCGCTGCTCTTCGGCCTGGCACGCGGCTGCGGTGAACAGCACATCGGTCGACGAGTTCAGCGCGGTCTCGGCCGAATCCTGCAGCACGCCAATGATGAAACCAACCGCCACTACCTGCATGGCGATCTCGCTGGGAATGCCGAACAGGCTGCATGCCAGCGGGATCAGCAACAGCGAGCCGCCTGCCACACCCGATGCGCCACAGGCACAGATGGCCGCGACCACGCTCAGCAGCACGGCGGTTGGCAGGTCGACGGGAATCCCCAGGGTGTTGACTGCGGCCAGGGTCAGTACGGTGATGGTGATCGCCGCGCCGGCCATGTTGATGGTCGCACCCAGCGGAATCGATACCGAGTAGGTGTCTTCATGCAGGCCAAGACGCTCGGAAAGCGCCAGGTTGACCGGGATGTTGGCAGCCGAACTGCGGGTGAAGAATGCCGTGATGCCGCTTTCGCGCAGGCACAGCAGGGTCAGCGGGTAAGGGTTGCGGCGGATCTTCCAGAACACGATCAGCGGGTTCATCACCAGCGCCACGAACAGCATGCAACCGATCAGCACGGCCAGCAGATGCAGATAGCCGAGCAGGGCGCCAAGCCCCGATTGGGCGAGGGTGGAGCTGACCAGGCCGAAGATGCCCAGCGGGGCGAAGCGGATCACCACACGCACGATCAGGGTCACGCCATTGGACAGGTCTTCGACCACGGTGCGCGTGGTGTCGCCAGCATGGCGCAGGGCCACGCCCAGGCCGATGGCCCAGGTCAGAATGCCGATGAAGTTGGCGTTGAGCAGGGCGTTGATCGGGTTGTCGACGGCACTGAGCAGCAGGTTCTGCAACACTTCGCTGATGCCGCCCGGGGCGCTCAGCGCTGCTTCGCCGGTGCTCAAGGCCAGCTGCGAAGGGAACAGCATGCTGGCGACCACGGCCACCACGGCGGCAGCGAAGGTGCCCAGCAAATACAACCAGAGGATCGGGCGGATATGGGTTTCCTGGCCGTGACGGTGGTTGGCGATCGACGCCATGACCAGGATGAACACCAGCACCGGCGCCACTGCCTTGAGGGCACTGACGAACACCTTGCCGAGGAAGGCCAGGTCGCGGGCCACGGCCGGTGCAAGCAGCGCCAGGGCGATACCGGCAACCAGGCCGATGACGATCTGCGTCACCAGGCTGGTGCGGTTGAGTAGGCGGAGAACAGGGGTCATGTGAAGCGGTATCTCGTTATTGTGAAAGGGCGCGACTTTACCACAGACCATGCAGGCCTTATTGAGAAGACCTGCCGCTCAGGTGCCGCGCTCACCCTGTGGGAGCTGGCTTGCCGGCGATAGGGTCATAACCTTCACCAATGAAACAGCTCCCGCCGCGCCCCCTCGGTAATCGCCACGATCCCTGGGTGCTTGACCTTGCGCTCGACCGAAATGGCATAAAACGACTCATGCACCGCCTCGGTCTGGCCGACCAGCTCGACCCCATATTGGCGGCATACCTCATCGGCAATCACGCTGGGCGCAACGAAAATGCCGCTACCCGATTGTCCAAATGCCTGCATCAGCGCGCTGTCGTCGAACTCGCCGATAATCCTTGGCTGCACCTGTTGTTCGCTCAACCAACGCAGCAGGCGGCTGCGCACCACCGTTTCCTGGCCCGGGATCAGCAACGGTGCATCGTGCAGGCAGGCGGGGAAGGGCCCCTTGTGGCGCTGGGCCAGTGCCGGGGTGGCGAAGAAGCTGAGCCCGCATTCCCCTAGCTTCTGGCTGTAGCCCTTGATGTCCAGGTGGCTGGGCATCGGGCTGTCGGAAATCACCAGGTCAAGGCGCTGGATCGCAAGGTCGGCCAACAGCCGTTCGAGCTTGTCTTCCCGGCAATTGATGCGCAGTACGTTGTCCAGCTCCATGGTCGGCGCCAGCAGGCGGTAGACGATGGACTTGGGCACCACGTCAGCGACGCCGACGCGGAACAAAATCTGCTCCTGCGGGCCTGCACGCAGCAGCGCTTCGAGTTCGCTGCCGATCTGGAACATCTGTTCGGCGTACGCCAGTGTCTGGCGACCCGTCTCGGTAAGCTCCAGCTGGCGCCCGACGCGTTGGAACAGCTCCAGGCCGTAGGTCTGCTCGAATAAACTGATTTGGCCGCTGATGGTCTGAGGCGTCAGGTTCAGCTGTTCGCTGGCCCGGGCGATGCTGCCGGTCTTGGCCACGGCCCAGAAGTAATGCAACTGGCGGTAATTGAGCACGGGTGAGTCCAAACATTCGTAAAAACCGAAGTATAACCGCTGAAAATACGAATTTTCCTGAAGTATCGCACTCTCTAGAATGCGACTCCATCAGGCGCGGTGCGCGCCGCCAGGTTTTAGACAAGTGAGGAACCCATGTTGCAACTCAAATCCATCGGTACGCCCCTGGTGCTGGTGTTGGCGCTGTTTGCCATGACCGGCTGCGACCAGGCCGAGAAATCCGCCCAGCAAATGCTCGACCAGGCGGCCGAGTCGGCCAAGCAGGCCATCGACAAGACCAACGAAGCGGCCCAGCAGGCGCTGCATGAGGCCATCGGTTCCGAAGGGCAGAAGCCCAAGGATGCCGAGCGCACCGAGAAGACTCAGGACATCTGACCCAGACACGTAGCAGGATTGAAAAATGGAATATTTGCTGGAACTCGCCGCAAGCCCGACCGCCTGGGTTGCCCTGGCCACGCTGGTGGCGATGGAGATCGTGCTGGGTATCGACAACCTGATCTTCATCTCGATTCTCACCAACAAGCTGCCGGTTGAATACCGCTCCAAGGCCCGACGTATCGGTATCAGCATGGCCTTGGTCATGCGTCTGGGGCTGCTCAGCACCGTGGCCTGGATCGTCCAGCTCACCGAGCCGGTGATCGATGTGTTCGGTCATAGCTTCTCGTGGAAAGACATGATTCTGATCGCCGGTGGCCTGTTCCTGCTGTGGAAGGCGACCAAGGAAATTCACGAGAACGTCGACCCGCGTGGCGCCAAGGAAGAAGCCAAGGCCGGTTCCACCGTCACCCTGGGCTTCGCTGCGGCAATCGGCCAGATCCTGCTGCTGGACATCGTGTTCTCGATTGACAGCATCATCACCGCTGTGGGCATGACCGAGCACTTGCCGATCATGATCATCGCCGTGATCAGTGCCGTGGTCGTGATGCTGGTGGCGGCCGACCCGCTGGCCAAGTTCATCAACGACAACCCGACCGTGGTGATGCTGGCCCTGGGCTTCCTGATCATGATCGGCATGACCCTGATCGCCGAAGGCATGGGCGCCCATGTTCCGAAAGGTTATGTGTATGCGGCGATGGCGTTCTCGACGCTGATCGAGATCCTCAACATCATGGCACGCCGTGCGCGGGTCAAGCGTGAGGCAGCTGAAGGCTGACGCAAGGATTGAGGCCCGCGGGTAAGCGGGCCTCGACGTTTCTACAGATCAGTGCGCGCTGGCGTGGCGGCGCGCACGCCGGGCCGGCTGCGGCTTTGGCAAGGTTTGCGGTGGCAGGTGGTGGTGATGGGCGTGACGTCGCACGATACGCAGAACACCCCACAGCATGGCAGCTGCAACGCTTATCCACATACCTACCAGCATAAGGATTGCCACGGTCAAACTCATGTGTGCCTCCTTCTCTCAGGCCTGCCCAAGGCTTGCCTTCCAGACACTGCTTTAGTCTAGCTCTCCCCTTGTGACGTTCCATTGACCGAAGGTCTATTGCTTGGTCCGATTCGTTCCAAGCGCGTGTCGGACTATACCCGCGAAGCTGTCCGACCTATGATCGACGGCCACAGCCGGGCACGCCCGTCCGGCGTTGGAACAAGTGAGTGTCCATGGAGCAGAAAACCTTCAAGTGGCTGGCCGCGTGCCTGCTGGCCGTCAGCCTGACGGGATGTGCCAGTGCGCCACCTGCCGCCATCAAGGGCTTGCCGCAGCGGGTCGAGATCAGCAGCGTGCCGTTCTACCGCGGCAATGCCAATCACAGTGGCGCCATGGCCCTGGCGGCGGTGCTTTCGCAGCAGGGTGCCCCGATTACTCCTGGTCTTCTGGACAAGCCCTTGAACCTGCCCCAAGGCGCCGAGACTCTGGACACTGGCATTCCCCGCGTGGCCAGGGATTACGGCATGGTCGTCTACCCGCTGGACAAGCGTCTGGACGCCCTGCTGGTGCAGGTGGCCGCCGGTAATCCGGTGTTGCTGCGCTACGAGGAAGGTTCGGCCTGGTGGGGCGAGCCGCGTTATGCGGTGTTGATCGGCTATGACCGTTATAAGCAACGGGTGCTGTTGCGCTCAGGCATGCATCGTCGGCAATTGATGGCGTTCGATGATTTCGAGTCGGCGTGGGCCAAGGAGGGGAGCTGGGCGGTACTGGTGCAGCCACCGCGTCAGTTGCCGGCACAGGTAGACCGTCAGCGTTGGTTGCAGGCTGCCGATGAGTTGGCCCGGGCAGGTCAGGAAGTGGCGGCGAAGCAGGCGGTCAATAGCCTGGGAAGGTAGCTTCGATGCTGGCGGCCTCATCGCCGGCAAGCCGGCTCCTACAGGGGTATGCGAAACCTGCAGGAGCCGGCTTGCCGGCGATCAACCCTTAGAAGCCCAGACGATCGCGCAGGCTGTAGTACCAAGCGCCGATGGCGCTGAACGGCACGCGCAGCATCTGGCCACCTGGGAACGGGTAGTGCGGCAGGCCGGCGAACGCGTCGAAGCGTTCTGCCTGGCCACGCAGTGCCTCGGCCAGCACCTTGCCCGCCAGGTGGGTGTAGGTCACGCCGTGACCCGAGCAGCCCTGGGAGTAGTAGATGTTGTCGCCGATACGGCCAACCTGCGGCAGGCGCGACAGGGTCAGCAGGAAGTTGCCGGTCCAGGCGTAGTCGATCTTGACGTTCTTCAGTTGTGGGAACGCCTTGAGCATCTTCGGACGGATGATCGCTTCGATGTTCGCCGGGTCACGTGCGCCGTACACCACGCCACCGCCGAAGATCAGGCGCTTGTCGCTGGTCAGGCGGTAGTAGTCGAGCAGGTAGTTGCAGTCCTCGACGCAGTAGTCCTGCGGCAGCAGCGTGCGCGCCAGCTCTTCGCCCAGCGGTTCGGTGGTGATCACCTGGGTGCCGCATGGCATGGACTTGGCGGCCAGTTCCGGCACCAGGTTGCCCAGGTAGGCGTTGCCAGCGACGATGATGAACTTGGCGCGTACCTTGCCTTGCGGGGTGTGCACGACCGGGTTGGCGCCACGCTCGATGCGTACGGCCGGGGTTTGTTCATAAATGATGCCGCCCAGCGACTCGACCGCGGCGGCTTCGCCCAGGGCCAGGTTCAGTGGGTGGATGTGGCCGCCGCTCATGTCCAGCATGCCGCCGACATAGTTGTCGCACGCCACCACTTCACGAATGCGTTTCTGGTCCATCAGCTCCAGTTGGGTGTGGCCGAAGCGTTCCCACAGGCGCTTTTGCGATTCCAGGTGGCCCATCTGCTTGGACGTGATGGCGGCGAAAACGCCACCGTCCTTCAGGTCGCACTGGATGTTGTACTTGGCCACGCGCTCACGGATGATGCGGCCGCCTTCGAAGGCCATCTGGCCCAGCAGTTGTGCCTGCTTGGGGCCAACGGTGCGCTCGATGACGTCGATGTCGCGGCTGTAGCTGTTGACGATCTGGCCGCCGTTACGGCCCGAAGCGCCGAAGCCAACCTTGGCGGCTTCGACGATGCTTACCTTGAAGCCGTTTTCCAGCAGGAACAGGGCGCTGGACAGGCCGGTGTAGCCGGCACCGATGATGCACACATCGGTTTCCACCTCACCCTGCAGCGCCGGACGTGGCGGCACCGGGTTGGCCGAGGCGGCGTAGTAGGACTGGGGGTAGGGGGTATTGGCCATGCTCGAGGAACCTCGTGTTTTATATTTTTAACGAATGTACCGATGCTATCAATAATAATAAACACCCGCTAGTCGTCCGTTGAAAATCCTTTACTCGCCCCGGCAGTGGCCCATCTCTAAATATTTTTAAGATTCAGTAAGTTAGCGTGAAAAAAACAGTTGACACTGATTTCGGAACGCGTAGAATGCGCCCTCATCGACAGGCACATAGCTCAGTTGGTTAGAGCACCACCTTGACATGGTGGGGGTCGTTGGTTCGAGTCCAATTGTGCCTACCAAACAAAGTCCCGGTCTCCGGGCACATGAAGGGCGATCCGAAAGGGTCGCCCTTTTTGCTGTGCGCAGAAAGTATAGTCGTGTACCAAAGGCCTCACGCCAGAT
Organism: Pseudomonas sp. Teo4; assembly: GCF_034387475.1. Lineage (NCBI taxonomy): Bacteria > Pseudomonadati > Pseudomonadota > Gammaproteobacteria > Pseudomonadales > Pseudomonadaceae > Pseudomonas > Pseudomonas sp. Teo4. The sequence goes on along the minus strand of NZ_JAXCIL010000001.1, from coordinate 2,835,661 downwards.
GGCCCACAGCTGCATGCAGAAGGCTGACACGCAGTTGCTGAAGGAGGAGTGGAACGATGAATCGCCGCAAGAAGATAAAACAGTTGCTTCAGGCCCATGCCAAGAAAGCCAGTGCCAAGCTCGCGCCACGCAAGCCTAAATACATTTGCAAAGCCGACCGCTTGAAGCTGGCTGCCGAAGCCGGTGCCGAGTCTGCAAGCACCTCTGAACTTCAGTCGCCAGAGTAAAGTCCGTCCCTCTCAGTGCTGATGGCGCAGCGCCTCGATGACAACCCTGAACGCGGATGAGTGTTCGCGGCGGTTGGGGTAATAGAGGTGGTATCCCGCAAAGGGCTGGCACCAGTCCTCCAGCACCCGGACCAAGGTCCCCTCGGCAAGCTCCTTGGCGACCATGTCTTCCGGCAGAAAACCCAGGCCGCATCCTGCAACCGCCGCCCGCAGGATTGGCAGGCTGCTATTGAATGTCCATTGTCCTTCAACTCGAGCTTTCAGCTCATGCCCACCTTTTTCAAAGTCCCATTGCAGCAGGCTGCCGTGCGTGGGCAAGCGCAGGTTGATGCAATTATGAGCGGCGAGGTCGCCAGGCACCTTGGGTGCTGGATGTTGGCTGAAGTAGCGAGGGGAGCCCACGACTGCCATGCGCAGTGACGGGCCGATCGGCACGGCAATCATGTCCTTGCCCACTTGCTCTCCCAGGCGCACCCCGGCGTCGTAACGTTGAGCGACGATGTCGGAAAGGGCGTAGTCCACCGTTATTTCGATGTGGATGTCCGGGTAGTTCGGGAGCACCTTCAACAGCTTGGGCCAAAGGATATTGTTCGCCGCATGCTCCGAGGCTGAAATACGCACCGTGCCTGCCGGGGTATCACGAAACTCGCTGACGGCCGCCAACTCTTGTTCGATCTCTTCAAAGCGCGGTGCCATCGAAAGGTACAGCCGCTGGCCTGCTTCGGTGGTTGAAACGCTGCGGGTGGTTCGTGTCAGCAGTCGTATCCCGAGCCGCGCCTCCAGCGCTCGCATCGTGTGGCTCAAGGCGGACTGCGAGACGCCGAGCTGCGCGGCGGCGCGGGTAAAGCTGCCCTCGCGGGTAATGACCACGAAGGCTTGCAGGTCGTTGAGGTTGGGGCGGGACATTGGTGAGAGCCTCTCATGAGAGGCTTGAGACTATCCGATTCAAGCCTGTCCCGCATGGCCAAATCCGAATCAGAGGGTCTTGCCGTAGAACGCCGTCAGCTTGGCGATGGCCGCCTCCACATACTTTGGAACCCAGTAGGTTTCGATATGGGTCGCGCCCTCGATGATGAACAGCTCCTTGTCCTGCGTGCCCGTGGCTTTGGCGAAGGCGTCCTGGGTCATGTACAGGCTGTCGGCCTTGCTGCCGGCGATCATCAGCAACGGCTGGTCGATCAGTTCGATCTGGTCGGTGGCGTCGAAGCGCATCAGTTCAAGCAAGCTGCTGGTGGTGTACTTGAAGGTCGAGTTGGGGTGCGCATGGGTCTTCCAGTAGTACGCGTAACCTTGGCGGTACAGGTCGAACGGCAGTTTGGCGATTTGCTCGTCGGTCAGGTTGGCGTCGCCTGAATAGAGCACTTCACCACCGGCCGCCTGCTGGGCGCGAGCCGCAGAGGCCTGTTGCAGGCGTTGCTGGAGGGTGTCCAGTTGCGAATCGTTGTAGCCATTACGGCGAACCCGACCGGAGTTGAACATGCTCACCGTCGCGACCGATTTGAAGCGCTTGTCGGTTTCGGCCGCTGCCAGCGAGTAGCCCCCACCGCCGCAAATACCGAGCAGGCCCAGGCGCTTGCTGTCTGCCCCGGCATATTGGCTGATGAAATCCGCCATGCCGTGGATGTCCTCGATGCGATACGCAGGTTTGTCAGTGCTGCGCGGCTGACCTGCACTGGCGCCCTGGTAGGCCGCGTCCGCTGCAATGGTGATGTAGCCTTGCTCAGCCAGGCGCTGGGCATACAGGCCTGCTACCTGTTCTTTCACGCCGCCGTTCGGATGCGCCACCACCACGGTCGGATAGGCCTTTTTCGGGTCGTAGTTGGCCGGGGTGTAGACGTTGGCTGAAATATCCATGCCATTGAGTGTGTAGTTGACGGGGTGAATATTGACCTTGCCCTGTTCATTCTTTGTGATCGCACCGTCGTAGGCCAAGGTAAACGGGTTTTTCCTGAAGTCCGCGGCGCTGGCTTCGCCCATGCCGGTGCCAGCCATGGCGGTCATGAGTGTGGCTTTCAGCAGGGTGTTTCGCATGTGAAGTCTCCTGAGGTAGGGCATTGTTGCGCCCGGCTTTGCCCCGGCACGCTTGGCGGTTTGTTCCACCCGTGCGACGCAACGGTCCGTCATCGTTGTTGATGATCGTGCTCCACTAGCGCCCGACGCGCGCCTTGAGAGCCTCGGGGTAGCGGTCGCCCAGAATGCTGATTTGCGACAGCGCCGCATCGATGGCCTGCAGGTCTGCCTCGGTGAGGGTGATGTTTGCACCGCCAAGGTTTTCCTCCAGGCGATGCAGCTTGGTGGTTCCTGGAATAGGCACGATCCAGGGGGCTTGAGCGAGCAGCCAGGCGAGGGCGATCTGGGCGGGTGTCGCAGCCTTCTGTGCGGCGATGCTACGAATCAGAGTCACCAGGCCCTGATTGGCCTGCAGTGCTTGCTGGCTGAAGCGCGGCACGATGCTGCGGAAGTCGTCGCTGCCAAATGTTGCATCTGCCGACATGGCGCCTGTGAGGAAACCCTTGCCCAGTGGGCTGAACGGTACGAAGCCGATGCCTAACTGTTCAAGTGTGGGCAAAAGTTCGTTTTCAGGCTCTCGCCACCAGAGGGAATACTCGCTCTGCACGGCCGTGACAGGTTGCACCGCATGGGCACGCCGAATGGTTTGCACGCCGGCTTCGGAGAGGCCGAAGTGCTTTACCTTCCCTTCCCAGATAAGCTCCTTCACCGCGCCCGCGACATCTTCGATGGGGACATCCGGGTCGACCCTGTGTTGGTAGAGCAAGTCGATGACATCTGTCTGCAGCCTGCGCAGTGAACCTTCGACCGCAGTCCGGATGTGCTCCGGGCGGCTGTTGAGGATCTGCTGCTTGTTGTCGGCACCGAAGGTGAAGCCAAATTTGGTAGCGATCACTACCTGGTCGCGAATAGGGGACAAGGCATGCCCCACGACCTGCTCGTTCAGGTACGGCCCGTAGACCTCTGCAGTGTCGAAAAAGGTGACACCTTGATCGAACGCCGCCCGGATCAGCGAAATGGCTTCTTTGGTATCCGTTGCAGGGCCATAGCCATGACTCAGGCCCATGCAGCCCAGCCCCAGTGCCGACACTTCCAAGGCGCCGTTCCCGAGTGTTCGCTTGTGCATTTTCAGGTCTCCCTGCTTTGAAGCGAATAGCGTTCGCTCATGCGGAAAAGAGTCGCACTCAGCCGCTTTTGGCCGGGTGCAATGTTGTTGTGAAAACACTAAGGGAGGAAGGCGATGCGCACTAGGTGGGGAAATCCGAAAGCACTTATGAGCAAGCCTCATGAATGCAAGCATTCAAAGTACATACCCTGCTGGGGTAGATTCAGCATGGCATCATCGACCCTGGCACCAGAGAACGCTCATCATGAATTTGATTATCCGTAACGAACGCGCCGAAGACATACAGCAAATAGCCGCAGTGACTGTCGCTGCGTTCGAGCAGGAAGTTCACTCCAGCCACACCGAGCAATTCATTGTCGATGCATTGCGCAAAGCGGGACAGTTGACTGTTTCGCTGGTTGCAGTGGACGAAGATCACGTCGTTGGGCAGGTCGCTGTTTCTCCGGTCACTGTCTCTTCTGGTGCTGCGGGTTGGTACGGGCTGGGCCCGATATCCGTGCTGCCGGACTGGCAAGGCCAGGGTATTGGTTCATCCTTGATGAAGGCTGCTTTGACCGAGTTGCAAAAGCAGGGCGCAGCCGGCTGCGTGGTGCTTGGTGATCCTGATTACTACAATCGTTTCGGCTTCAATGCTCACGCAGGGTTGGTGTTGCCTGGGGTTCCCCAAGCGTATTTCCAGGCGTTGTCCTTTTGCGGCGAATTTCCAGCAGGGACTGTGCACTATCACCCGTCTTTCAGCGCCACGGAGTGAAGCTGGATTGCGAGTGTTTCAAAGCCCGCGAAGACCGGGTTGTGGGAGGCGTGCTGGATGGCTGTCACTTCCAGCAACGACCGTTGGCGGCTGCGGGCTTTGAACACTTATGCATTGGAATCAGCTGCTCCTTGGTAGTGCAGGGCTATTGAGTTCCAGTTTGCTGTAGCCCCTCTGTGTCATCGTCAGCGAATTGCTCGGCGATTACAGGCGCGTTGGGGTGCATCGAGTGTGAACCATTTCTCCCGACTGCCTGGATATATCCAGATGCATCATCGTCAGCAAATTGCCTGGTAGGTACAGGCGCATAGGGATGCATCGAGTGTGAACCATTTCTCTCGACTGCCTGGATAAATCCAGATGTGCTGTCGGCAGCGTCCTTGGAGTCTGCAAGCGCTGTCAGGCAGGCTGCGCTTAGCAGCGCTACGGTCACCGCGCTCAGTAGGGTTGTGCTCATTGTTGTACGCCTCCGTTTAGAGTCGCACATCGCAGTTTGAACCTCTGGGCAAAGAGCGTGATTGCAAGTGACCAACGGCGCTACATAGATCGCCCAGGCCTGGTCAGGAACTCGGTGATTCAGTTTCAATCGGGTGGGGAACTGATTAGGCTGGCGTTTTCCACCTGCACGGAGGCACGTATGACAGAGGCATATCAAGGAAGCTGCTTGTGCGCAGCGGTCATTTACGAGCTGCTGGCCCCACCAAAAGCAGTGAGCCATTGTCATTGCAGCCAATGCCGCAAGGGCCACGGGGCAGCATTCGCTTCGTACGGCAGCGTTCCACGCAGTGCGCTTCGAATAGTTCGTGGCTCCGCCAGTATCAAAAGCTATGCCTCTTCACAAACGGTGTTGCGCGAGTTTTGCCTGGAATGCGGTTCGACCTTGTTCTGGTCACGATCTCAAGGTGAGTTTGCCGATTGGATTTCGATAGCGCTGGGCACGCTCGATACACCGTTCCTTCCCCAAAAACATAAACACGTTAACGTCGACTCCGCAGCCCCCTGGTTCACATCATCCAGCGCTTGTCTTCAGGTTGAATGGCAGCGTTGATCCTAAACAGTGTTCAGTTATCGCCTCAGGCTTTCGCACAGGAACGCCAGTGCTCGCTGGAATAGAGGGTGGCAATCTGCAAGCGGCAGGTGATCGAGTGGAGCCCAGAAAAACTCGAACAGGTGGCCATGGTCATCCAGTGTTTGATGAACCCATCGTTCAGGTAGGTTTCGCTCAACTCGACAGAGGTGAAACGACCAGATCTGATCTTGATGCTCGGCTTTCCAGCACCCCAGATCGCGCTCGACGATGGCGTCATTGATGCCAGACTCTTCTGCCAATTCACGCAATGCCGCTTCGCTGGGAGTTTCTCCGTTCTCGATAGTGCCCTTTACCAGCTGCGTGCCTGCGAGCGGATGGCGGAACAGCAGGATCATGGGTGGTTGTGTGAGTGAGAGCACTACGGGGCAGGCCTTGTTAGGGTGCATTGTTTTTCCCTGTCAGCGATGAATCTCGGCCTTATTGTGCGTTTGAATTGGCTTCGACATGCAAAATAGGGCGTTTATCGAAGTTATAAAAGGGGTGGGGTATTCGTCGATGGAAAAGCGATTGCAGGCTTGAAGGGCCGCTTACGACCCATGGCAGACCTGAATGCAATCCGGAAATGCCATAGAGTTGAAGGCAGATGTGACACTATTCGCAGCCATGCAAATAGAAGGCTCGCGCTGCGTCCCTCTACCATTTACTACCCCTGAGCAAAGGAACAGCATTGGCCATTCTCGAAGATTTGATGAACCAAGTACCAACCGATATCGATGTGCTCATCAGCCTCGATGCCCAAGGCGATAATTTCAGTACGCAGCGGGACGTCGATTTCGTTTTCTATGCAAAGGAGCTGCACCAAGGCGAGGCTGCGGTAGGGTTCATCAACGACTTCAGGTTTGGCACTGCCAAGCTTGAGACCGTCTCTGAAGAGCAGCATAGAATACTGGTGACGATCCACAGCCAGATTACACAAGAGGTGATTCTGTGCCTTTCGGGTTACATGGCTTGCCTGGCACGCCTATTCGATCTTGATTACGATGGGTGGGGATGCATTGCACAGCGCCCGACCTGAGTTCTTCGCAACTGCCCGCGCTATCTGAAGGGCACGGCTTCGGTGTATTGCAGACTGTCCTCTTGGGTCGATAGCGGTCATTTAAGACTTACCGCTTTCGACCCATAGCCGTCATTCGACAACAATCAAGAGTGGCGTCACTCACAGTGCATCGCTCTCCAGCATTCTGAACAGGTATAATCATTAATCTTCTGGATGATGAAACCACATGAATCTGCATACCGATTACGGATTGATCACAGTTACTAATGAGCCTACTTATTCGTTCAATTCTGCCGACAACCGGCGCTCCTACGCATCTGAAATCCAGCTTACGGACTCGATATGGTCTAACCATGGGGTGAGCCTAAACGGGGACTTGATCGTCGTAGTGGGTGCCGGGGGTGGTGCCACCGATGTCCACGCACACTCGGCCCTGGTTGTCGAAGATAAGCTGCTGTTGGCTGTCGGCGATCACATCGCATGCATTTCAATGGTGCATCCCTATAGTCTACTCTGGTCCCTTCAGGTCGACTTCGCCACGTGTTTCGGTATCTATTGGCAAAGTCAGCGGCGAGCACTGATCGCTCACGGAGAGATAGCGATCTCTCGTTTCTCCACCGATGGTCGACTGATCTGGCAAGCCTTTGGCGCAGACATCTTTTCTGAAGGCTTTGACTTGTTACCCGACCATATTAGAACCGTGGACTTTGAACATTCGGTTTACCGGTTTGACTACGACACAGGTGAGCGCCTTACCTGATCTGTGCATGAGGTGATGCCGCAACCTGTTCTGGGAACGTGTCTGATGTGCAAAATCAAAATCAAGTATGCATGGAAGGCTGTCGGTTGTGACTGGCAGCTATGGGTCCAGGTTGTGTGAAAACGCAAGTAAGTACGTCGAGTAGCGAAAGAAGCTGGGGCACCCTGTAAATTCAGCAGATGTAAGTGCAGATCTAGCTCAGTCGGGTACCAGGCGCGGCCTGTACTATCTGGGCCGCGGCAGCGGCCCAGATAACTGCATACGGACGTAAAAAAAACGCTTGGACTCATGTCCTGATTGCTTCAATAAGCCCAGCGATGCCAAAGATGCTCATCATTCGTTTGAGGTTGTAAGCAAGCACGTGAAGGCTCATCTCGGTGCTTACCCTCGGTAGAGTTTTGGTCAGGAAGTGGGTGCTTCCCATCCAGTATTTGAGCGTTCCGAAGGGGTGCTCCACCGTCTGCCGGCGAACCTTCATTTTTCCGGGGTCATGCTCCAATCGGTTCTGCACCGCTTCGACTACCGTTTCATGCTCCCAGCGCTTTAACCGGCGTTCCTTACCCGTCGTACACTGCTTCTGCATGGAGCAACTTTGGCAGGCAGAGAACCAGTAGGAGTGCAGCAACATGCCGTCTTCCACCGAAGAATGCCGGCGAGTCAGTAGCCGATCCGCAGGGCATCGGTATTCATCGGATGTAGCAATGTAGATGAAGTCCTGCTTGCCGAATCGGCCTTCCGCTTTGCTGCTTGATGTCAGCGGCTTCGGTACAAAAGTGGTGATCCCGGCCTGCTCGCAAGCAAGGATTTCCGGACCTTTGTAATAGCCTCGGTCAGCGACCACTGTTAGCGACTCTGCGCCAATCTCTTCGCGTGCCTGGTTCGCCATATTGCTCAGCTGCGTTCGGTCATTGCCAACATTGGTGACTTCATGAGCGATGATCAGATGGTGTTTGTCATCAACTGCTGATTGTACGTTGTAGCCAACCGTGCCAGTACCTCGGCCACTCGTGGCCATTGAGCGTGCATCAGGATCGGTAAGAGAGATTTGCTGATCTGGGCTGGCGTGAAGCTGCGCTTCAATGTCCTTGAGCTTCGTCATTTGCTGTTTCAGCTTTTCTATTTTTTCGCTCAGCCGTTCAGCCTTGCCCTCGGCAACCTCCGGCGCTGCCCGATCCGCCGAATCCATCGCCGCAAGATAGCGGTCAATGCTCTGCTCGATCTGTTGCATGCGCGCCTTGATCTTGCCCTGGGTGAAGTTGCGGTCGCTATTATTCACGGCTTTGACTTTGCTGCCGTCGATGGCGATGATCGACTGGGAGAAAAGATTGAGGTTGCGGCAAAGCACTACGAATTGCCGGCAGACGCTGCGAATGGCTTTACCGTTGTCTCGGCGAAAGTCGGCAATCGTTTTGAAGTCGGGAGCCAACCGGCCTGTTAGCCACATCAGCTCGACATTGCGCTCTGCCTCGCGCTCAAGCCGACGGCTGGATTGAATACGGTTGAGGTAGCCATAGATGTAGATTTTCAGCAGGACTGCTGGGTGGTAGGCCGGACGACCTGTTGCAGCCGAATCGACACCCTCGAACCCGAGTGTTCCCAGGTCGAGTTCATCGACGAAAACGTCGACCACCCGAACTGGGTTTTCTTCGGTGATGTAATCATCCAGGCACTCCGGCAACAGCGCGACTTGCGTCCGAGTCTCACCTTCAATGAACCGTTTCATGATCGTCCCCGCCACGATCTCGACGATCAGAAGGTTAGACAACCGCTGGTGTTTTCACACAGCCTGGGGCGAAACCGTACACCCGCCCGTTCACGCCACGCCGTAGAACTTGCGCACATAAACCGCACTGGTCCACGCGCAAACCGTGCCTTGTGCCACAAACACCGTATCACCAGCGTTCACCGTCACACGTCCCCCGTTGCCATCCACCAACTCGACCGTGCCTTCGAGCAGATGCATCAGTTCATGCACCTTGTGCGCACGTGCGCTGCGCGCATACGGTGTTGAGTCCCAGACGCCGATGCGCAGCGCACTGGCGGTGTCCTCGAACAGATTGTTGGCGCGGCATTGCGGTGTCGGGCCCAGCAGCACAGCAGCTTCCGGTGGTGCTGACGGGGCAAGCACGGTGCGGGCGTCGAGCAGGAAAATGCCTGGCTTGTCCGGGCCAGTGGCGAGCGTGGCCACACAGAAGGCGCAGAGGCTATCGCTGCTGGCGTCGATCTGCAGTGCTGTGCCGCGGCCGACCACGACACTTTGACCAGGGTGAACGTCGATCTGCTGACCATCACTGCGCAGTGTGACCACGCCGCGATGCACCACCAGCATCTCCGTGAACGGGTAATGCTGGACTGCCAATGTGCCGCCGAGCCGCAGCGTGCCCGCCGCGATGCCGTCGTCGTGCATGGCAGCCGTGTGGCGGGCTTCGCCAAACGGGTCGCTGCTGTTCAGGCGGCCGGTTTGAAAGGCAGTCTCCACGGGGCCATGGCCGGCGCGCGCGAGCAGCAGGGCGGTGGGATGTGACATGGGGCGTCTCCTTGGGGGCAAGTCAGCCGACTGCCTGGGTGATCAGGGCAAATTGAGCGACGCCCCGGCGGGTCTGGGGCAGGGCGCCGAGGGACATCTGGGTCACGCTGTCGACCTTGGCCAGGCCGGCGGCGTCCAGCCAGGACGACAGCCCCGAGGTGGTGGGAATGTCGATGCGCACGAACGCACCCGGCACACCCTTGAGCAGCGTGGCAATCAGGTACTTCGCCTGTTCACCGTCCTCGGCGATCACCGGTCCGATGCACAGGCCGCGGCCGAAGCGGCGAAGCAGGGCAAAGCCTTGCAGTTGGCCGTCACGTTCCACACCGATGCCGCGTTCGACCTCCGGCAGCAGGTCGTCCAGCAGGGCACCGCGCTCAAGGCCGCTGCCGGCGTTGGCCAGCTCGATCAGCTGCGCGGCATCCTCAGGGGTCAGTTCGCGGCAGCGTTCGCCGGGGTTTGCGGCAATCGCTTCGCAGGGCAAGGCGGCGCCCTGGCGCTGCTCGATCGTGCCAAACGCCTTGAAGCCCATCTTGGCGTACAGCGGTTCACCGGCAAGCGTGGCATTGAGAATGGCGGTGCGTGGCGGAACACAGCCCACGGCCAGTTCCATCAGCCGGCGGCCCACGCCTTTGCCCTGGTAGTCGTCACTGACGATCACCAGACCGATGGTGCTGAAGTCACCTTGATGGCAGGCGAAGGCGCTGCCGATCAGCCGGCCCTGGTCCAGTGCCACGAAGCTTTGCGCAACCCGTTGCAACATGGCCCAGTCTTCCAGGCGGTGGGGCCATTTCAACGCTTGCGACAATGCGTGCGCGCTGGCGACATCGTCGACGGTCATCGGTCGATAGTCATAAGAAGAAGGTGGTGGAACCGACATGGCAGGTCTCCCGCGTGGGTCGCTGAAAAGGGGTGAACGACGCTTGCTCTGCACGCTGTATCCCACCAGTCGGGCGGGCTGGCAAGGGGGCCACGACGATTCGGTAGAAACCACCTGTGACAGGGGGCAAGGCCACAGTTACTGCTTAAACGCAGGGCAACGTCGGCAGCAAATGCTTGGTGTTTTTTTCTAGCATTGGAGACCTCGTTTCCAAACGGCTGGAGTCCTTGATGGATAGTTTCGACCCTCGTCTCATCGCTGTGCGCAGCGCCCATTTCATTGGCGGACACTACCGGGATGCTCAGCCTGGCCTGGAGGTTTCGCGCCCTTCCGATGGTCAGGTGTACGCCCAGTTGCCGGTGGCCGATGCCGCGTGGGTGGATGAAGCCGTGAGCACTGCCTGGCAGGCCTTCCAGACCAGCGACTGGGCCAGCCGCCCACCGCGAGAGCGGGCGCGGGCGATGCGTCGCTGGGCCGACCTGGTCGAGGCGGATGGCGCCGTGCTGGGGCCCCTGGAGGCGGTGGGGTCGACGCGGCCACACAAGGATGTCCTGGCCTGGGACATCCCTTACGTGGCCGAAGGCATCCGCTTTTTCGCCGAGTTGGCGGACAAGCATGGCGGGGAAGTGGCGGCCACCCAGACCGACCGCCTGGGCATGCAGATCGCCGAGCCCTATGGTGTGGTGGCGGCGATTGCGCCGTGGAATTTCCCGCTGAGCATGGCTTCCTGGAAAGTGGCCCCTGCCTTGGCTGCAGGCAATGCGGTGGTGCTCAAGCCTTCCGAACTGACGCCGTTCTCCAGCCTGCGGTTTGCCGAGCTGGCCGTCCAGGCGGGGATTCCCGCCGGCATCTTCAACGTAGTGCAGGGCGATGGCCGGGTGACCGGTGATGCCTTGTGCCGGCATCCGCAAGTGTCCAAGGTCACCTTCACGGGGTCCACGGCCACGGGGGCAAGCATCATGTCGACCTGTGCGCTGGTCGGCCCCAAGCCGGTCACCCTGGAGCTGGGTGGCAAGAGTCCGCAACTGGTGTTCGCCGACGTGCCTGACCTGGCCAAAACCGCCCACACCGTGGCCCTGGCCATCACCGGCAATGCCGGGCAGGTGTGTGTATCCGGCTCGCGGCTGATTATTCAGCGCTCGATCATGGCGCCCTTCATCGAACACTTGCAGGGCTTCTTCAATGCGCTGAAGCCGGGCCCGACCTGGTCGTCCCAAAGCACCTTGCCCCCGATCATTTCCCTTCAACAGGCCAACCGTATCGATGGCATCGTGCGGCGCGCCTGCGAGGCCGGGGCGGATGTGCTGGCGGGTGGCGGCTTGTTCGAAGGCATGGGTGGGGCCTACTACCAGCCGACGATTCTGGCGGGCGTCGACAGCCACAGCCCGGCGGTGCGCGAAGAGATCTTCGGCCCGGTGCTGACGGTCCAGGCCGTCGACGATGAAGAGCAGGCCCTGGAACTGGCCCGGCATGACACCTACGGGCTGGCGGCCGGGGTGCACACGGCCGACCTGAACCGCGCCTTGCGCCTGGTTCGCAAACTGGAAGCCGGCACGGTGTGGGTCAACCGCTACGGGCGCAGCAACGACTACATCCTGCCCACCGGTGGCTACAAGCGTTCAGGGATCGGCAAGGACCTGGGGCGCGAGGCGTTCCAGGCCAACCTGCGTTTCAAGAGCGTGCTGATCGACATCCAGCCGTAGAAGCAGAATCTGCTGTGCTTGCCCGCCACGTGCGGCAAGAGAGGTGCGGTTCTTGCAGTTCAACGCTACACATTTCGCGGGCAACACCGCGTTCACCGCTGCGTGTGGTGAATGTGGGTTGCCCGCGATGCGTTCTGGCGGTGGCCAGCAGTGTCTGCGGTACAAAGCGTTGCAAGCGCCTGGGTGCCCGGAAAAAAAGAACCATCACCGTGCATTTTCACAGGCGTTGCCCAAGTCCGGAGCGTCCCGCAAAGAATGCTGACAGCGCCCCGCAAAACGGTGGTTTCTATCAAGCAGCCAGCGCTTTCAACGCCATCTGCTGAATTCACGGTGGTGTAATGAATGTGTGTTGCAGCGATGCAATCACGGCTCCCGAGCGGAGCGAATGCTCGTCATGTTTAGAACTCAACGAACTTCAGGACCGCACAACATGAGCTTTCTTCGACCCAAATTCATTACCTTCGACTGCTACGGCACGCTGACCAATTTCCACATGGGCACCATGACCCGCGAACTGTTCGCCGACCGTGTGCCCGCCGAACAGATGGACCAGTTCGTCAAGGATTTCTCGGCGTATCGCCTGGACCAGGTGAAGGGTGACTGGATGCCTTATGACGAGATTCTCAAGACCGCGCTGGCCCGTACCTGCAAGCGTTGGGGCGTGGAATACCGTGATGAAGGCCAGCTCTACTATGACGCCGTGCCGACCTGGGGCCCGCATGCCGATGTACCGGCCGGCCTTTCGAAAATCGCCGACAAGATCCCGCTGGTGATTTTCTCCAACGCCAGCGACAGCCAGATCATGTCCAACGTCGACAAGCTGGGTGCACCGTTTCACAAGGTCTTCACCGCCGAGCAGGCCAAGGCCTACAAGCCGCGCCTGGCAGCGTTCGAGTTCATGCTCGACAACCTGGGCTGTGGCCCGGACGACATCCTGCATGTGTCTTCGAGCTTCCGTTACGACCTGTTCCCCGCCCACGACATGAAGATCAAGAACAAAGCCTTCGTCGCCCGTGGCCATGAAGTGCCGGCCAACGAGTTCTATGGCTACCGGCAGATTTCGGACATCGGCGGCCTGGCGGGTCTGGTCGGTCTTTAAGCACGTCGCGCAGGCCGCCATGGCAGGCACCTTTCAAGACACTCGAAGCTGAGTATGCAATTGGGGAACGAGATGCGCAGTGAATCCTACTGGCTCGACACGGCACCTGCCTTCACCGGGGCGCAACAGGGTGCTGTGGAAGGCAAGGCCGATGTGGTGATCGTCGGCGGTGGTTTTACCGGTCTTTCAGCTGCGCGCTCATTGGCTCTGAAAGGTGCCGGCGTGGTGGTGTTGGAGGCGGGCAACGTGATCGGCGAAGCCTCTGGCCGCAATGGTGGGCAGTGCAACACCGGGGTTGCCCAGGACTATGCGGCGCTTTGTGCAAGCCTGGGGGTCGAGCAGGCGCGCGAGTATTACAAGGCTTATGAAAACGCGGTGCAGAGTGTGGTCACGGTGGTCGAGCAGGAAGGCATCGCCTGCGACCTGGTGCGCAACGGCAAGCTCAAGCTGGCGGCCAAGGCGAAGCACTATGAAAGCATGGCCCGCACCTGCGAGCTGATCCGCCGCGACGTCGATGCCGATGTCGAGTTGCTGACCGCGCAACAGGTACGTGCGGAAGTCGACTCGGCGGCATTCCATGGTGGCCTGCTGCAGCGCAACGGTGTGCAGATGCATGTCGGGCGCTTTGGTGTGGGCCTGGCCGAGGCGGCTGCACGCAAGGGGGCGCGGATTTATCAGGGCGCCGCGGTAAAAGGCTGGAAAGCCAACAGCGGCGGTTATCAGGTCAATACCAGCAAGGGCTCGATCCAGGCACGGCAGATTCTTCTGGCAACCGGCGCGTGTCAGCACGGCGGGCCGGGCTGGTATCGCCGGCGCATCGTTCCGGTCGGCAGTTTCGTGGTCACCACCGAGGTGTTGCCGCAGGCACTGATCGAGCAGTTGTTCACCCGGCAGCGTTCCTATGTCACCAGCCGGCTGATCGGCAACTACTTCCGGGTCACACCAGACAACCGACTGCTGTTCGGCGGGCGGGCGCGCTTTGCCATGTCTGGCAACCGCTCGGATGCCAAGAGCGGCAAGGTGCTGCAGGCCGCCATGGGCCAGTTGTTCCCACAGTTGGCCGATGTGCGCATCGACTACTGCTGGGGCGGGTTGGTGGACATGACCTCCGACCGGTTGCCGCGTGCCGGGGAGCACGATGGCGTTTTCTATTCCATGGGCTACAGCGGCCACGGGGTGCAGATGTCGGTGCACATGGGCCAGGTGATGGCCGATGTCATGGACGGGCGCCCGGAGGCCAACCCTTGGCGTGCATTGAAGTGGCCAGCGGTGCCGGGGCATTTCGGCACGCCGTGGTTCCTGCCCCTGGTAGGCGCCTATTACCGCTTCCAGGACCAGCGCCTCTAACCGTTTCAGCGTCACCGTTGTCGTTCTGTGTTTCAAGGATGCCCCGGTCGATCCAGGGCAACTCGGACAATTTCAATTTCGACAGGTAGAACCGATATGGCAGACAAGAAAAACGAACCGCAACTGATCTCGGGTGAAGAAAGTCTGCGTGTGTTCGAAGGGCTCAACCGTGGCATGTCGCGCCGTGATGCCTTGCGCATGCTGGGGGTGGCCGGGATCGCGGCGGCAGGCGCTTCGAGCCTGTTTGGCGCTGCGGGGAAGGTGTTTGCCGACGAGTCGCAGGCTCCGGCCAAAGGCAAGCCGGGCGGGCGGATTCGCGTCGCCGGTATGTCCAGCTCCACCGCCGATACCCTGGATCCGGCCAAAGGCGCGCTGTCGACCGACTACGTTCGCCACTTCATGCTGTACAACGGCCTGACCCGCTTCGACCGCCACCTGGTGCCGCAACTGGAGCTGGCCGAGCGCATCGACAACACCGATGCCACGGTGTGGACCATCACCCTGCGCAAGGACGTCACGTTCCACAACGGCAAGGGCCTGAGCGCCGAGGACGTGGTGTTCTCGCTCACGCGCCACAAGGATGCCGCCACCGGCTCCAAGGTCATGCCGCTGATGGCGCAGTTCAGCGAGATCAAGGCCACTGGCCCGCTTGAAGTGCAGATCACCCTCAGCGCACCGAATGCCGAGCTGCCCTCCATTTTGGCGGTGTCCCACCTGTTGATCGTGCCGGCCGGCACCAGCGACTTCAACGCAGGCATCGGCACCGGGCCGTTCAAGGTCAAGGAATTCAAACCAGGTGTGCGTTCGATCAGCGTGCGCAACCCGAACTACTGGAAGCCGGGCCTGCCTTACCTGGACGAAATCGAGTTCATCGCCATCCCGGACGAACCCTCGCGGGTCAACGCCTTGCTCTCGGGCGACGTGCACCTGATCAACGAGGTCAACCCGCGTTCCACCCAACGCATTGCCGCCAGCGCCGGGCACCGGGTGGTCGACGCACCGTCGGGCAACTACACCGACCTGATCATCCGCCAGGACCAGATGCCGGGGCAGAACCGCGATTTCACCGAGGCCATGAAATACCTGCTGGACCGCGAACAGGTCAAATCCGCGGTGTTCCGTGGTTATGCCGTGGTGGGCAACGATCACCCCATCGCTCCGGGCTCGCGCTACCACAATGCCGACCTGCCGCAGCGCGCCTACGACCCGGAAAAGGCCAAGTTCCTACTCAAGAAGGCTGGCATGGAAAACATCAAGATGCCATTGGTGTGCTCCCCGGCCGCTACCGGTTCGGCCGACATCGCGGTGCTGTTGCAGCAGTCGGCCAAGTCGGTGGGCCTGAACCTGAACGTCAATCGCCTGCCCAGTGATGGCTATTGGTCCAACCACTGGATGAAGCACCCGCTGAGCTTCGGCAACATCAACCCGCGTCCGAATGCCGACGTGATCTTCTCGCAGTTCTTCCAGTCCACTGCGCCGTGGAACGAGTCGGCCTGGAAGAACGAGCAGTTCGACCAGTTGCTGATGCTGGCCCGTGGCGAAACCGACGATGCCAAGCGCGGCAAGATGTACGCCGACATGCAAACCCTGGTCAGTGAGCAGTGCGGCATCGGCATCCCGGTATTCATCAGCAACATCGACGGCGTCGACCAGCGCATCAAGGGTTACAGCAGCAACCCCCTGGGTGGCTTCATGGGTTACATGTTCAGTGAGCAGGTGTGGCTGGACGTGTGATTGCAGCGGTGTACTGATGCGGGAGCTAGACGATGAATAGCAACACACTTTGGCTGATCGGCAGGCGCCTGGGCGCTGCCGTCGTGACGTTGTTGATCGTGTCCATGGTGGTCTTCGCCATCACGGCCGTTCTTCCCGGTGATGCCGCCCAGCAGGCGTTGGGCCAGTTCGCCACGCCTGAGCAGGTGGCGGCCTTGCGCCTCAAGATGGGCCTGGATCAGCCGGGTGTGGTGCGCTACCTGCAATGGTTGAGCAACTTGCTCGGTGGCGACCTGGGCATGTCGGTTTCCAGCGCCATGCCGGTCAGCGAGCTGATGGCCGGGCGGGTGCCCAACACCTTGATGCTGGCCGCCGTTACCGCGCTGGTGTCGGTGCCGCTGGCACTGGTGCTGGGCATCGGTTCGGCGATGGGGCGGGGCGGGCGTATCGACAGCGCCCTGAGTTTCATCACCCTGGCGCTGGTGGCGGTGCCGGAGTTTCTGGTGGCGACGCTGGCGGTGCTGGTGTTCGCGGTCAACCTCGGCTGGCTGTCGGCATTGTCCTATGCCAGCGAAATCAGCACGCCCTGGCATTTCATGCGGACCTACGCCTTGCCGGTGATGACCCTGTGCTTCGTGATCGTTGCCCAGATGGCGCGGATGACCCGCGCGGCGGTGATTGACCAGCTCGACAGCCCCTATGTGGAAATGGCCCGGCTCAAGGGTGTCGGCCCGGTGCGTATCGTCTTGCGTCATGCGCTGCCCAACGCCATCGGCCCGATCGCCAACGCAATCGCCTTGAGCCTTTCCTACCTGCTGGGGGGCGTAGTGATCGTCGAGACCATCTTCAACTACCCCGGTATTGCCAGCCTGATGGTCGATGCCGTGACCAACCGTGACATGGCGCTGGTCCAGGCCTGCACCATGCTGTTCTGCACCGCCTACCTGGGCCTGGTGCTGCTGGCTGACCTGTGCGCCATTCTTTCCAACCCGAGGCTGAGAAACCAATGAACGATCTCAGTGTGAAATCGATGCCGGCCAACGCCGAAAGCACGCCGCGCAAGCGGGCCAGGGCGTCGTCCTGGCTTGGATGGCTGGGGGGCGCGATGTGCCTGCTCTGGCTGCTGGTGGCGCTGTTCGGGCCTTGGTTGGCGCCACACCCGGTGGGTGAAGTGGTCTCCGACAACATCTTCGATGCCATTGGCCTGGCGCACCCCTTTGGCACCGACTACCTGGGGCGTGACATGTTCAGCCGGGTGCTGGTGGGGGCGCGCTTCACCGTCGGCCTGGCCCTGGTGTCAGCATTGCTGGCCAGCGGCTTGGGGTGCCTGTGCGCGCTGCTGTCGGTGGTGGCGCCCAAGTGGCTGGATGAAACCATCAGCCGCCTGATGGATGCGCTCATCTCCATCCCCAGCAAGATGCTGGCGCTGATCATGGTCTCGGCGTTCGGCTCCTCGGTCACCTTGCTGATCTGCACGGCGGTGCTCAGTTTCACCCCCGGGGCCTTTCGCATTTCGCGCAGCCTGGCGGTGAACATCGAAGCACTGGAGTACGTACAAGTGGCGCGGACCCGTGGTGAAGGGCGCCTGTACGTGGCCTGCGTGGAAATCCTGCCGAACATGCTCAACCCGGTGCTGACTGACCTGGGCCTGCGCTTCGGCTTCATTGTGTTGCTGCTCAGTGGCATGAGCTTCCTCGGCCTGGGCGTGCAGCCACCCGATGCCGACCTGGGGTCGTTGGTGCGGGAAAACATCGGAGGCCTCAGCCAGGGCGCGGCGGCGTTGGTGATTCCGGCGCTGGCCATCGGTTCGCTGACGATCGGTGTGAACCTGTTCATCGACCGTATTTCGCTACGCCGCAACCGATGCACAGGAGGTCATTGAGATGAGTGATTTGATTCGAGTCGAAGACCTGCGTGTGGTGGCCGATAACGAGCGGGGTGAGGTCGAGATCGTCAAGGGTGTGAGTTTTTCCCTGGCCAAAGGCGAGGTGCTGGCGCTGATCGGCGAGTCGGGCTCGGGCAAGACCACCATCGCCCTGGCACTGCTGGGTTACGCCCGCAACGGTTGTCGCCTGGCCGGTGGCCGGGTGCAGGTGGGCGAGCACAACATGCTTGGCCTGAGCGAGGGCACCCTGCAGGGCCTGCGTGGGCACCGGGTGTCCTACGTAGCCCAGAGCGCCGCTGCAGCCTTCAACCCGGCGAAGAAGCTGATCGACCAGGTGATCGAGGGTGCGCTGATCCATGGGCTGGGTTCACGCAGCGAGCTTCAGGCCAAGGCCATCGAGCTGTTCCGCGACCTGGCACTGCCCAACCCGCAGAGCATCGGCGAGCGCTACCCGCATCAGGTTTCCGGTGGGCAATTGCAGCGGATCATGGCGGCCATGGCCTTGATCAGCGACCCGCTGCTGGTGGTGCTGGACGAGCCCACCACGGCGCTGGATGTGACCACGCAGATCGATGTGCTGCGGGCGTTCAAGCGTGTGGTGCGCGAGCGCGGTGCCACGGCGGTGTATGTCTCCCACGACCTGGCCGTGGTGGCGCAGATGGCAGATCAGATCGTGGTGCTCAATGGCGGCAAGGTGGTTGAGCAGAGCAGCACCCGCGCGCTGCTCAAAGGGCCGTCCGAGGACTACACCCGCAGCTTGCTGGCAGCGGCGCGGCCGGATGCGACCCTGGCGCCAAGCAGCGAAGTGGTTCAGGACGACGTGCTGCTTTCAATCAAGGGCATGACGGCCGGCTACGGCAAGAAGAACCTGCAGGGCATGCCGATGATTCGCGTGCTGGAAGACATTGACTTGACCGTACACCGTGGCCAGGCCATTGGCGTGATCGGTGAGTCGGGCTCCGGCAAGTCGACCTTGGCGCGGGTGGTGGCCGGGCTGCTGACACCGGCCCGTGGCAGCTTGACGTTCGACGGCGCCGAATTGCCGGGCAGCCTGGCTGAGCGCAGCGCCGATCAGTTCCGCCGGATACAGATGGTGTTCCAGAACGCCGACACGGCGCTCAACCCGATGCACAGCATCCACACCATCCTGTCGCGGCCGCTGAAGATGTATTTCGGCCTCAAGGGTGCGCAACTGAACCAGCGCGTCGATGAACTGCTCGACCTGGTGCGCTTGCCGCGCAGCATTGCCGGGCGCCGCCCTGGTGGGTTGTCCGGCGGGCAGAAGCAGCGGGTCAACCTGGCCCGCGCACTGGCCGCCAAGCCGGATCTGATTCTGTGCGACGAGGTGACCTCGGCACTGGACACCGTGGTGGGGGCCGCCATCCTGGAGTTGCTCGGCGACTTGCGCCGTGAGCTGGGCGTGTCGTACCTGTTCATCAGCCATGACATCTCCACGGTACGCGCGCTGTGCGACGACATCGTGGTGATGTACAGCGGCCACAAGGTCCAGCAGGGTAGCCGCGAAGCCTTCAGCACTGAACCGCTGCACCCCTACACCAACCTGCTGGTGCATTCGGTGCCCGAGTTGCGCCAGGGCTGGCTGGAGCACTGCGGCATCACCTGTGGTGAACTCCCACCGATCAGCCCGCCGGAAAATGTCACCGAGCTGTGCAGCTTCCTCAATCGCTGCCCGCTGCGTATCGAAGGCGTGTGCAACAAGACCGCGCCCGGCCGACGTACGCTGGCTGGCGGCAGCGAAATTCTGTGCCACCGCGACGGTGCCGAACTGGGCGTGGGGCGTACGCAAGTGCAAGGTATGAGCGTGAGGGCGTTGGCATGAAAGGGCGGTTTGCAAGGTTGGGAGAGCGTGAACGCTCGACGGTCAGGTTGATTGTCGATGGCGCACCGGTCGAGGCATTGCAGGGCGACACCCTGATGGTCGCGCTGTTGACCCAAGGCGCGTCGCTGCGCGAGTCGGAGTTCGACCCGGGGCGTCGTGCCGGGTTCTGCCTGATGGGCGCGTGCCAGGACTGCTGGGTCTGGACGCGCAGCGGTGAGCGCCTGCGGGCCTGCTCCAGCGAAGTCCGTGAAGGACTGGATATCGTCACCCACCAACCGGAGGCAACATGGCCACTGCGCGGGTAGTCATCGTCGGCGCCGGGCCTGCCGGCACACGCTGTGCACACACCTTGCTCGAGGCAGGCATCAAGCCTGTGCTGATCGACGAGAACCGCCGCGATGGCGGGCAGATCTATCGGCGCCAGCCGGAAGGGTTCAGCCGTGACTACAAGGCTCTGTACGGTAGCGAGGCTGACAAGGCCAAGGCGCTGCACCAGTGCTTCGACCGGTTGCGCGGGCAGATCGACTACCGCCCCGACACCTTGGTCTGGAACCTCACGCCGGGGCAGTTGCACTGCGTCAGCCAGGGCCGGCATTCGGTGGTCGAGTACGACGCGCTGATTCTGTGTACCGGCGCGACCGACCGGCTGATGCCACTGCTGGGTTGGCAACAGCCGGGCACCTACAGCCTGGGCGGGGCGCAGATCGCGCTGAAGGCGCAGTCGGTGTCGATCGGGCACAACGTGGTGTTCATGGGCAGCGGACCGCTGCTGTACCTGGTCGCCAGCCAGTACCTCAAGGCGGGTGCCAAGGTGGCGGCGGTACTCGACACCTCGCCCCTGAGCAAGCGCATCAAGGCCTTGCCCAAGTTGCTGGCCCGGCCCGGTGTGCTGTTCGAAGGCATGAAGTTGCTGGCGCGCCTGTACCGGGCCAAGGTTCCGGTGCTGCTGGGCGTTCAGCCGCTGGAAATCCTTGGGGATGGCCAGCAGGGCGTCAGCGGGGTACGTATCAACCGCGCCGATGGCCAGCAGTTGCAGATTCAATGCGATGCACTGGCATTGGGTTACCACCTGCGCCCGGAAACCCAGCTGGCGGACCTGGCCGGTTGCCGGATGCAGTTCGATGAAGTGTCCGGGCAGTGGATGCTGGCGCTCGATGAAGATGGCCGCACCTCGGTTGAAGGTGTGTATGCCGCAGGGGATGGCACCCGGGTGCGTGGCGCCGATGCCGCCGAGCAGGCTGGCCGGTTGGCTGCGATGGCCGTGCTGAACGACCTGCAGCGGCCCGCGGACGCCAGTGCCCAACAGGCGTGCAGGCAGTCGCTGGCGGTGATGGAGCAGTTTCGCGTCGGCCTGTGCGAGGCGTTTCCATGGCCTGCAGCCCAGGCCAAGGCCCTGCCGGACGAGGCCATTGTCTGTCGCTGCGAAATGATCAGCGCCGGAGAGCTGCGTGCGGTGGTGCGCGAGAAGGGCGCGTGCGAAGTCAACCGGGCCAAGGCCTTCAGCCGGGTCGGCATGGGCCGTTGCCAGGGGCGTTACTGCTCGCAGGCGGGGGCGCAGATCATTGCGGCCGAGGCGGGCGTTGCCGTGGAAATCGTAGGCCGTCAACGTGGCCAGGCACCGGTCAAACCCTTGTCGATGCACAAACACGAGGTGTCCTCATGAAGGCGCACAAAAGCGATGTCCTGATCGTGGGCGGGGGCTTCATGGGCGCCGCGTCGGCGTTTTTCCTGCGTCAGCGTGGGCGTTCCGTCACGCTGCTGGAACGTGACCAGATTGGCCAGTACGCCAGTGGCGTGAACTTCGGCAACGTTCGTCGCCAGGGACGCGCCCTGTGTCAGCTGGACCTGGCCAACCGCTCCTGGGCGTTGTGGAAGCGCTTGCCGGAACTGATTGGCGAAGACCTCGAATTCCTGCCCAGTGGCCACATGCGGGTGTGCTACGACGAAGCGCACATCGAAGAATTGCGCGCCTACGCCGCTGCGCCTGAAGCCCGGGCGCTGGACCTTGAGGTGATCACCGGCAAGGCCTTGCATGAGCGTTTCGGGTTTCTCGGGCCAGAGGTGAAAGCCGGCTCCTATGCGCCTCACGACGGCCATGCGAACCCGCGTCTGGCCGCCCCGGCGTTTGCCCGTGCGGCCGTTCGGGCCGGGGCGCGGGTCGAGGAGCACACCGAGGTCCGCGATGTGCAGAAAATTGCCGGGCAGTTTCATGTCACCACGGTCGATGGCCAGTTGTTCATCGCCGAGCAATTGCTGATCACCGCCGGTGCGTGGGGCTCGAAGCTGTCCGAACAGTTCGGCGAGCCGGTACCGCTGGAAACCCACGGCCCGCAAATGGCGGTCACCGAGCCGGTGCCTTACTCGCTGCCGACCGTGATCGGGGTGTTCACCAAGATTCCGGAGGAGGTGATCTACTTCCGGCAGATCGCCCGCGGCAACATCGTCATCGGCGGGGGCTATCGCAGCCGTCCGGACATGCTCACCCGGCGCGTCCAGGTGGAACCGCGCAGCACCCTCAACCAGATCGAACAGATGCAACGGCTGCTGCCGGCTGCAGTGAACCTGAACATCATTCGGGTGTGGAGCGGCATCGAAAGCTACACGCCCGACTCGCTGCCGGTGATCAGCGCCAGCGGCAAGGTGGACGGCCTGTTCTATGCCTTTGGCTTCTGCGGGCATGGCTTCCAGCTGGGCCCAGGCGTAGGGGATGTGATGGCCGAGTGGATGAGTACCGGGCAGACCAGCACCCATGTGGCGCCGTTCGATGTCCGTCGGTTTTCGCCGCAGCCTGCCGTGCAGGCGGGTGAGCGGTTAGCCCTTCATAGCGTGAGCAAAGCCTGATGAAAACGCGTGTACTGGATATTCTCAAGCGGCTGGTGGCCTTCGATACCGTCTCCAGCGAGTCGAACCTGGCGTTGATCGACTACGTGCGCGCACTGCTTGCCAGCCACGGCATCGAGTCGTTGATCGTCAAGGATGAAAGCGGTCGCAAGGCCAACCTGTTCGCCAGCGTCGGCCCGCGTGAGCTGCCTGGCATCGTGTTGTCCGGCCATACCGATGTGGTACCGGCCGCGGGCCAGGCCTGGACGCTGCCGGCGTTCGAGGCCACGGTCAGGGACGGGCGCGTGTATGGCCGTGGGACCTGCGACATGAAAGGCTTCATCGCGCTGGCCATCGACGCGATGATCGAAGCCGCGCAGCAGCCGTTGACCCGACCGCTGCAATTGGCGCTGTCACACGACGAAGAGATCGGCTGTGTTGGGGTTCGGCGCCTGCTGGACGTGCTCGACCTGGCGCCTTTGCGCCCGTTCCTGTGTGTGGTCGGCGAACCCACCCAGATGCAGTTCGCCCTGGGTCACAAGGGTAAAAGTTCGTACCGCGTCTGCTGCCATGGCCAGGAAGCGCACTCATCGCTGGCACCGCAGGCGGTCAATGCCATTCACCTGGCCAGCGACTTCATGTCGGTGTTGCGCGAAAGCCAGCATCGAATCCAGCAGCAGGGCACACGGGACGAGGGTTACGATGTGCCCTACAGCACGCTGCACATCGGCCGTATCGACGGTGGCAAGGCACTGAACATCGTGCCGAACCTGTGCACCCTGGAGTTCGAGTTCCGCAACCTGCCCGCCGACGACCCGGAGCGCTTGCTGGGTGAGTTGCGCGAGCGTGCCGAGGCGTTGGTGCGCGAAGCGAAGCAAGTGTCTGCCGCTGCGGCGATAGACATCGAGGTGATGAACGAGTACCCGGGGTTGGATACTCACCCCAGTGTCGAGGCGGTGCGCTTGATGCACAGCTTCGCGGTACCGGATACCCGTCACATCAAGGTGTCGTTCGGCACCGAGGGCGGGCTGTTCGCCAACCGCCTCGATGTGCCAGTGGTGGTCTGCGGCCCCGGCTCGATCGAGCAGGCGCACAAGCCTGACGAGTTCATCGAGGTCAGCCAGCTGCAGGCGGGCGAGCAGTTCCTGCAGACGCTGCTTGCGTCGCTGAAGCAGTAGAGCCTGCCGCGCAGGCACGAATTTCAGCATCTGCCGCTGCCTGCGCCGTGCTTTCAGCATCCTGTTCCAAGGCACCTGCATAGACTGGCTAATGTCTTGGAACAGGATCCGATCATGCTGAATACTCAACTGAAAGACCCCAGCCTGCTGGCGGAACGTGCCTACGTCGATGGCCAGTGGATCAGCGCCGACGATGGCGCGACGCTGGCGATTCTCGACCCCGCCAGCGGTGAATGCCTGGCCCATGTGCCGGCCCTGCAAGCGGCAGAAACCCAACGCGCCATCGACGCCGCCGAACGGGCCTGGCCGGCCTGGCGGGCGCTTCCTGCCGCTGCGCGAGCACAGCTGCTGGAGCGCTGGTACCAGGCCATGCTCGACAACCTCGACGACCTGGCACTGATCATGACCCGCGAGCAGGGCAAGCCGCTCAGCGAAGCCAAGGGCGAAGTGCGTTATGGCGCCAGCTTCGTCAAATGGTTTGCCGAAGAGGCCCGCCGCGCCTATGGCCAGACACTGCCTGCACCCAGCGACGACCGCCGCGTGATGACCATCAAGCAGCCGGTGGGTGTGTGCGCCGCCATCACCCCTTGGAACTTCCCCAACGCGATGATCACCCGCAAGTGCGCGCCGGCGCTGGCAGCGGGCTGCCCGATCATCGTCAAACCGTCCGACCTCACACCGCTGTCGGCACTGGCGCTGGCGGTGCTGGCCGAGCGGGTTGGCATTCCGGCTGGGGTGTTCAGTGTCGTCACCGGCATGCCCGTGGGTATCGGCCAGGCGCTGACCGAAAGCCCGGCGGTGCGCAAGATCTCCTTCACCGGCTCCACGGCGGTCGGGCGCCTGTTGATGCGCCAGAGCGCCGAACACATCAAGCGCCTGAGCCTGGAGCTGGGCGGCAACGCCCCGTTCATCGTGTTCGATGACGCCGACCTTGAGCAGGCGGTCGCGGGGGTGATGCAGAGCAAGTTTCGCAACGCCGGACAAACCTGTGTGTGCGCCAACCGCATTCTGGTGCAGGCCGGGATCTACGAGCGTTTCGCCCAGCGTCTGGTGGAGGAGGTGGCCAGGCTCAAGGTCGGCAATGGCCTGCAGGACGGGGTGACCATTGGCCCGTTGATCAATGCCGCCGCCGTCGACAAGGTGGCCCGCCATATCGACGATGCGCTGAGCCGGGGGGCAAAGCTGTTGTTCGGTGGCAGTGTCCAGGCCGACCAGCAGTTCGTGCAACCGACGGTGCTGGGGGACACCCATGCCGGCATGCTGCTGGCCAACGAGGAAACCTTCGGCCCGGTGGCGCCGCTGATGCGTTTCACCGATGAAGCCGAGGCGTTGGCCCTGGCCAATGCCACGCCTTATGGGCTGGGTGCCTACTACTTCACCCAGAACCTCAGCCGTGCCTGGCGCTTTGGCGAGGCGCTGGAGTTCGGCATGGTTGGCTTGAACACCGGCATCATTTCCATGGAAGTGGCGCCGTTTGGTGGCATCAAGCAGTCAGGCCTGGGCCGCGAGGGTTCCAGCCTTGGGCTGGACGAGTACCTGGAGGTCAAGGCGTTTCATGTAGGCGGCCTTTGAACCTGGCGGCCTGGGGCGACGGTGGACGCCAGACGCTGCGCGTCCACCCGCGGGTCAGTACCCTTGTTGACGGTCCACCAGCCCTTGCATGGGCTCGCCACGCGCGAAGCGCCGGATGTTTTCCAGCAGGTTGGGGAAGGCGCTTTCAGGTTGGGTCATGGCGGCAATGTGCGGCGTCAGCAGAATGTTCGGGTGTTTCCAGAACGGGTGTTGTGCGGCCGCTGGCTCCTGTTGCAGTACATCGAGCACCGCCGCACTGAGCTGGCCGCTGTCCAGTGCGTCCAGCAGGTCCTGCTCCACCAGGTGGCCGCCACGGCCCATGTTGATCAGCGCCGCACCGGGGGGCAACTGCTCGAACAGTTCACGGTTCAGGATCCCCTGGGTCTGCCCGGTCAAGGGCAATGCGCACAGCAGGATGTCGCACTGGGCGAGGAAGGCTGGCAGCTGTTCGACGCCGGCATGGCAGCTCACGCCCTGAATGTGATGCTGGCTGCGCGCCCAGCCCGACAGGGCGAAGCCGAAAGGTTTGAGGCTCGACAGAATATGCTGCGCCTGCAGCCCCAACCCCATCACCCCAATGCGTCGTTTCGCGGCCGGTACCAGGTGATGGGCCTGCCATTGCCCAAGCAGCTGTTGCTGACGATAGCGCAGCATGTCGCGGTGCAGCCCCAGCACCGCGAAGCAAGCGTACTCGCTCATGCCCTGGCTGATGCCGGGGTCGAGCAAGCGCACCAGCGGCAGCGTTGGCGGAATACGGCCCAGGTCGAGTTGGTCGACGCCCGCCGACAGGGCGAACAGCACCTTGAGGTTGGGCAAGGTCTGCTCGAGGTCGTCCGGCGCCAGCCAGGCGGCGAGGTACTCGATGTCTTCGGGGTTGCCGATGTCGGGCCAGATGCGAAATTCGATATCCGGGGCGTGTTCGGCGAACAAGGCTTTCCATCGTTCGCCGCGCACGGGGTCAGCTTTGTAGAGCAGGGCCATATGCAGTACCTGGGTGGCTTGAAAGGGGTCTTCATAATGCCTGAGCGGCGGAGCACGATCTGTCGAAAGCGCTTGGCCTGGCGGCGCGTGGCGTCTGCAATCAAGCGCTGGCCAGCAGATTCGGCGGTGCTTGCCGGTGCTGATGGATTCTGCCGTTTGCAGGGGTGAAAACAGTCGATCCGGGTTTCTCGACGGGCAAGTTCGGCTAAGTCGGCTCCAGCGAACCTTTAACCTGATTGCCATCGCAGCCACTTGCCGAGTGCTCGGCACCTCAAAGGGAAATGCCATGAACAGCAAAGTAGACGAAGCCCCTCATCTGTTGCATCAACGCGACCAGTACGTGCCCCGCGGTATCGTCACCGCCCACCCGGTGGTGATCGACCGCGCCCAGGGCGCCGAGGCCTGGGACGTGGATGGCAGGCGCTACCTGGACTTCGTCGGCGGCATCGGCGTGCTCAACATCGGCCACAATCACCCCAGCGTGGTCGCGGCCGTGCAGGCCCAGTTGGCGCGCATCACCCACGCCTGCTTCCAGGTGGTCGCCTACCAGCCCTACATCGAACTGGCCAAGCGCCTGTCGCACATGGTGGGCGGTGACCAAGCGCACAAAGCGGTGTTTTTCACCTCCGGTGCCGAAGCGGTCGAGAACGCCATCAAGATCGCCCGCGCCCACACCAAGCGCTCGGCCGTGATCGCGTTTCGCGGCGGTTTTCATGGCCGCACGTTGCTGGGCACGACCCTGACCGGCATGAGCCAGCCGTACAAGCAGAACTTCGGGCCGTTCGCCCCCGAGGTGTTCCACACGCCCTATCCTGATGCCTACCGTGGGGTAAGTACCGAGATGGCGCTTGCCGCGCTGCACGAGTTGCTGGCCACCCAGGTGGCAGCCGAACGCGTGGCAGCCATCATCATCGAGCCGGTGCAGGGCGATGGCGGCTTCCTCGCCGCCCCGGTCGAATTCATGCAGGCCCTGCGCAGCCTCACCGAACAACACGGCATCGTGCTGATCTGCGACGAGATCCAGACCGGCTTTGGCCGTACCGGCAAGATGTTCGGCTTCCAGCATTCCGGCATCCAGCCCGACCTGGTCACGGTGGCCAAGAGCCTGGCCGGCGGCCTGCCACTGTCGGGCGTGGTGGGGCGTGCGGCGATCATGGACGCGCCACTGCCGGGTGGCCTGGGCGGCACTTACGGTGGCAACGCCTTGGCCTGCGCGGCGGCCCTGGCGGTGATCGATACCTATGCCCGCGAAGGGCTGGTGGAGCGCGGGCAGCGTCTTGGCCAGCGCCTGGCGGACGGGCTGCGCGCGCTGCAGGCCCGCTACCGGCAGATTGGCGATGTGCGTGCCACAGGCTTCATGGTCGCCATGGAACTGGTCAAGGATGACGCGCTGGCAAGCCCCGATGCCGACCTCACCCAGCAGGTCATCGACCAGGCCAGGGCGGGCGGCCTGCTGGTGATCAAGTGCGGCGTGCACCGCAACGTGGTGCGCTTCCTGGCACCTTTGGTGACAACCGACGCACAGGTCGACGAAGCCCTGAGCATTCTCGACACAGCATTGGCATGCGTCTTGATCAAGAAATGAACCTGGTGCCCCAAGCCGGACTTGTTATTGCCGGTGAGGGGCACTTGATTCGATGACCGTTGCACAGGAGGTTTACGATCGTCATGGCGCTGACTGACTACCGCGTGTTGTTGATCGACTGCGATGAGGTGCTGGTGGACCGCGACTCCGGCGTGTGGGCGGCCTTGCAGCCGTTGCTCGAAGGGCGAAAGCCGATGCCGGAAAGGGCCGGGTTGCTGGCTGAATACAAGGCGGTGATGCGCTCTTTGCTCCCGCGTTTCGATGAACTGGGCTTCAGCGGCATGCTGTGTTTTGCCCATCGGCACATGGCCGAGCGCCTGGGCAGCAAGGCCAGTTGGGAGGAGAACCTGACGTTCGCCCGCTCGGTGCCCCACTGGCCACTGTTCGAGGATGCACCCGGCGCCATGCTGTACCTGCGCAAGTTCTATCGCCTGTTGGTGCTGGTCGATCGCAATATCGAGGATCGCGGGCAGTTGTGCGAGCGCCTGGGCCTTGAACCGGATGACCTGCTGTCCTCGGCGGCGCACCCGCTGGACCAGTCGCACTGGCTCAGAGACCTGGGTGTCGAACCCCGTGAAGCGTTGCTGGTGACCCGTGAGCCCGCCCAGGCTCCTGCGTCCGCCGGCTTGTGCCTGATTCGCCGGGCGCGCCTGGAGCATCGCCAGCCGTGCACGGCGGACGTCTGCATCAGCAGCATGGCCGACCTGGTGCGCCAGCATCAGGTCTCATTACGGCGCTGATTTTGCTAGAAGATTGGTCTACTCCTGGCAGTAACAAAGAGGCGTGGCATGGAAGGTTTGCTGAAGCTGGATCGGATCGACATCAACATTCTGGTCGAATTGCAGAAAGACGGGCGCATGACCAACGTCAGCCTGGCCGATGCCGTGGGGCTGTCGGCCAGCCCCTGTCTGCAACGGGTCAAACGCCTTGAGGCGGCGGGTTTCATCTCCAGCTACAAGGCCCACCTCAACCTGGCGAAGATCACCGAGTCGGTGACGGTGTTCACCGAAGTCTCGCTCAGTGACCACAAGCGTGAGGACTTCGCCAAGTTCGAGTCGAACATCCGCCTGGTCGACGAGGTGCTCGAATGCCACCTGATCAGCGGCGGCTACGACTACCTGGTGCGGTTCATGACCCGCAGCATCCAGCATTACCAAGAGGTGATCGAGGAGTTGCTGGACCGTAACATCGGCATCGCCAAGTACTTCAGCTACATCGTCATCAAGTCGCCTGTCATGAAAGAAGGCGTGCCCCTGCGCAAGCTCCTGCGCCACTGATATTCCCTCCGCAGCGCCCAGGCCTGGATCGCTATCCAGTTTCCTGGGGGCAGCCCAACGCCCCAAAACTTGCGCCATCCCTGTGGGAGAACACCCAGCCCTTTCCGGGTGAGTGATCTCCCACGGTTGCTGCACACGCATCTGCACCGTCAATGCACATTTTTCCCGCAACGCAAGGCGCCGCGCTCCAGCCTGGCGCAGGCCGCATTTAACGCTGTTTGCCGTGGCAAAACGAAATTTCATTGGCCTGCCGGTTATGAAAATGAAACAAATTTCATTTTTCCCTGGGTTGTAATTCATCTGGCAGGACAGGGCGCTCCAGGGCATCGGCCAGGGGCATGGTTCCATCGAATGCACAGGTAACCGCGAATGAAAAGAAGGTTCTCGGCACTGTTGTTGGGGTACGGATTGTTGAGTGGCATCGGTGGCGCGCAGGCGCACCAGATCTGGTTCGAACACACCTCGCCGCAGGCGTTGGTGCTGCATTACGGCGAGTACGACAAGAACATGCTCGAAGTGACCCCTGGCGGGCTGGACCGCTTTCAGGCGCTGAAGGGCTGGTCGGCACAGGGCGCCACTGCGCTGAAGCTGGAGCGCCAGCGCGACGCTTTCACCGTCGCCTACCAACCGGCCGTGCAAGACTCGCTGCTGGCGGCTGACCCGCATTACCCAATCTTCGAACTGCATGAGCAGGGCAAGAAACTGAAGGCTTACTGGACCCCCGCTACCCGTTGGGTCGGCGACCTGCGTCAGCGCCAGCCCGTGCTGGAGCTGGACATCGTGCCCACCGGGGAGGAAGAGGGCGCGACCGCGCAGTTCCAGGTGTTCTACCAGCAAAAACCGCTGGCCGATCAGGCCGTGCTTCTGGAAACCGGGCCAGGCCAGGTGTTCACCCAGACCTCCGATGCAAACGGCAAGGTCAGCTTCGAACTGCCGTGGCAAGGCACCTATGTGGTGGCAGCCGAATACAAGGTGAACGCGCCCGGCCAACGCCTGGATCCGCAACAGCAGCCACAGGCCTATGACGTAAGAAGCTTCAGCTCGACCTTGTCGTTCCATCGCAGCACCGGCCAGGCGCCGTTGCCGCGAGCACCCTCGCAACTGCCGGCCTCGGAGAAGGCACGGCTGGCCAAGGCGTCGGACTGAACGCACCGGCTGCCACACCCCGGCCTTTGCGGCGGGCTTTCGACCACTGCTCGACAACGTGAGTAACTCAAATGTCCCTTACCTCTGAAGTAACGGGGCGGGTGGGAGCCATGGCTTCTGCACGCCCGGCGGCATCTGTCGTGGCCAACACCCGAATGCTGGCGATCGACGCCCTGCGCGGCTTCGTCATGCTGTGCATGCTGGTGGACCATGTGCGGGAAACCTTCCTGCTGCACCGCCAGGTCACCGACCCCATCGACGCCCTGAGCGTCACGCCAGACTTGTACTTCACCCGCATGCTCAGCGAAATCTGTGCGCCGGTGTTCATCTTCCTGACCGGTTTGTCGGCGTACCTGTACAGCCAGAAGCACACCCTCAAGGAAACCTCGGTGTTCCTGCTCAAGCGTGGCCTGTTCCTGGTGGTGCTGGAGCTGACCGTGGTGTGCTTTGCCTGGAACGCCGAGTTCCCACCGAAGACATTATGGTTGCAGGTGATCTGGTGCATCGGCATCTGCATGATCGTGCTGGCCGGCCTGTTGCACTTCAAGCGCAGCTGGCTGGTGGTGGCGGGGCTGGTCATCGTCGCCGGGCACAACCTGTTCGACGGCGTGGTTGTCGGGCCGGACTCTCCCTTCTATGTGCCGTGGTCGATCCTGCACCAGCGTGTGTTCATCGACCTCACCGACTTCACCCGCGCCCGCACCACCTACCCAGTGCTGCCCTGGATTGGCGTGATCCTGCTTGGCTGGGGCATCGGCCCGTGGTTCGGCAAGGATGTGGAGCCGGCCCGGCGCACTGCGCGCCTGGTGAAGCTGGGGCTCTGCGTGCTGGTTGCCTTCGTGTTCATCCGCTACCTCAATGTGTACGGCGAAAAACCGTGGGTGCATACCGGCGATGCGCTGCGCACGTTCATGAGCTTCATGAGTGCCACCAAGTATCCGCCTTCGCTGATGTTCCTGATGCCGACGCTGGGCCTTGGCCTGCTGTTGCTGGCGCTGTTCGAAAAGTTGCAGGACCGCTGGTCCACTGCGCAACTGGCGGTCTATGGTGGCGCACCGATGTTTTTCTACCTGTTGCATCTGTACGTGCTCAAGGCCATGTACCTGGTATCCGTGGCGATCTGGGGCACCAACCAGGGCAACTACTACGGTTTCGATGACCTGCCGGCCGTGTGGCTGTGGAGCGTGATCCTGGGCGTGCTGCTGTTCTTCCCCACGCGCTGGTTCGCCAATCTCAAGCAACGACGCCGCGACATCGCCTGGCTCAAATACCTCTGACCCGATCACGGCGCCCGCAGGACGGGCGCCCGTGTCGAGGACCGACCGCTTTCCGGGAGTTCATCTGTGAAGATCATTTCGACACCCGCCTTGATCATGGCGTTGGGTGGGCAGTCCCTGCTTGCCCAGGCTTCGGAGCAAGACAACAGCAAGGGCTTTGTGGCGGACAGCCAGTGGAGCCTGTTCAACCGCGTGTTGTACGACCGCCGCGACTACCGGCATGGTGCGTTGAGCAATGGCGCACGCAACGCCTACAAACCCAGGTCCGAGCGCAGCGACCTGGCCGAGGAGGCGGCGTACGGCCTGATGGGCGACTTCAGTTCGGGGTTCACCACCGGCACCGTCGGCCTGGGCCTGGATGCGCATGTCTATGTCGGCCGTGAGCTGGACAGCGGCGGAGGCCGGGCCGGCAAGGCGCGGCTGCTGGCCATCGACAACGAAGGCCATCCCAAGCGTGAGTTCAGCCGCGGGGGCGTCGCGGCGAAAGTGCGGGTTTCCTCGACCGAGCTTCGGTACGGTGAGCAACGGGTCAAGACGCCGATCTTTTCCTCCTCCGACAGCCGTCTGTTGCCGGAAACGGCCACCGGTTGGTTCCTGAGCAGCCGTGAATTGCCCAAGACCACACTCTACGCCGGGCGTTTCAACGAAAGCACCGACCGCAACGCCAACAGCCATGACCGGGGGTTCGTGGTCAATTACTCGAATGGCAGGCAAGGTGATCGTTATGAACTGGTAGGTATCCGCAATTCGGCGCTGGATGGGCTGACAGCCAGTCTGTTCAGCGGCAATTACGAAGACTCGTGGCGCCAGCACTACCTCGGTGTGTTCTACACCCTGCCTTTGAATCAGCAGCAGCAACTGACCTTCGACCTCAACCTGTACCGCACCCAGGACACCGGCAAGGCGCTGTCCGGCGAAATCGACAACACCAGCTGGAGCCTGCTCACCACCTACCACTTCAACGCCCACAGCGTGGGCCTGGGTTACCAGAAAATCGACGGCGGCACCCCGTTCGACTACGTGACCCGAGGGGCGATCTTCCTGAGCAATGCCGTGGCGCTGTCCGATTTCAACGGCCCAGGGGAGGCGTCCTGGCTGGCGCGTTACGACCTGAACATGGCCGGCTTGGGTGTGC
The DNA here is from genome assembly GCF_034387475.1 of Pseudomonas sp. Teo4. Classification (NCBI taxonomy): domain Bacteria; kingdom Pseudomonadati; phylum Pseudomonadota; class Gammaproteobacteria; order Pseudomonadales; family Pseudomonadaceae; genus Pseudomonas; species Pseudomonas sp. Teo4. The sequence goes on along the minus strand of NZ_JAXCIL010000001.1, from coordinate 2,802,735 downwards.
CGGGGCTGTCGTTCTCGGCGCTTTATGTGCGTGGCAGTGGTATCGATGGCACAAAGATGGACCCCGCCGGCGGCTACAGCTGGCTGGGATACGGCAAGGATGGCCGACACTGGGAGCGCGACCTGCAAGCCAAGTACGTGGTGCAGTCGGGGCCGGCGCGCAATCTTGCGATCACGTTGCGCCATGCCGTGCACCGTGGCAACAAGGCGCAAGCCGAGCTGGACGCCGACCAGGTGCGTCTGGCCATCGAGTATCCACTGGGCGGGTAGGGGGTCGTGGGCAAGCCGGCCTGGGCTGTCCGTCAGCCCAGGCTGGGTTTCAGCAGGTGGGCTCAGCGTTCGGCCACGCGCCGCGCAATGGCCTGGCCCACGTCCTGGGTGGAGCACTGGCCGCCCATGTCGCGGGTCACCTGCCCGTCGGCAATCACCTGCTCGATGGCGGCGAGAATATCGTCATGGGCTGCGGTGTAGCGCGGGTCGCCCTGGCCAAGGAACTCCAGCATCATGGCGCCCGACCAGATCATGGCGATCGGGTTGGCGATGTTCTTGCCATGGATGTCCGGTGCCGAGCCATGCACCGGCTCGAACAGGGAAGGGAACCTGCGCTCGGGGTTGAGGTTGGCCGATGGCGCTATGCCAATGGTGCCGGCGCAGGCGGGGCCCAGGTCGGACAGGATGTCGCCGAACAGGTTGGACGCCACCACCACGTCGAAGCGCTCCGGCTGGAGCACGAAGCGGGCGCAGAGAATGTCGATGTGCTGTTTGTCCCAGCTGATGTCCGGGTAGTGGGCGGCCATGGCTGCGGTGCGTTCGTCCCAGTAGGGCATGCTGACGGCCATGCCGTTGGACTTGGTCGCCGAGGTCACGTGCTTGCGCTCGCGCGTTTGCGCCACCTCGAAGGCGTACTTGAGGATGCGGTCCACGCCTCGGCGGGTGAACACCGACTCCTGCAGCACGAATTCGTTGTCGGTGCCTTCGAACATGCGACCGCCCAGGGACGAGTACTCACCTTCGGTGTTTTCGCGAATCACCACGAAGTCGATATCGCCTGGTGCCTTGTTCGCCAACGGGCAGGGCACGCCTGGGAACAGGCGTACAGGGCGAATGTTCACGTACTGGTCGAACTCGCGACGGAACTTGAGCAACGAGCCCCACAGGGAAATATGGTCCGGAACTTTGTCCGGCCAACCGACCGCGCCGAAGTACAGGGCGTCGAATCCCTTCAACTGCTCGAACCAGTCATCTGGCATCATCTTGCCGTGCTGCAGGTAGTAGTCGCAGCTGGCCCACTCGAAGTGCTCGAACTCAAGGTTCAGGCCATGTTTGCTCGCGGCGGTCTGGACAACGTGCAAGCCTTCAGGAAGCACTTCATTTCCGATGCCGTCGCCGGCAATGGCTGCGATACGAAATGTCTTGCTCATGTTTTGCCTCTCGATGATGGTGTTGGCGACAGGCTTTCAATGGTAAGGAGCGGCCACCTGAACATAACCCTCGAAACCATGATTACTGGGAGCACGATTCGTGAACAATCTTCCTGGCCTTGAAGACTTTGCCGTCTTCATCGAAGTGGCCAAGCGCGCCAGCTTCATCAGCGCGGCCGAGCAGCTGGGCATGTCGGGCGCGTTCGTGAGCAAGCGGGTGCGGGTGCTGGAGCAAAGCCTGGGCGTGCGCCTGTTGCACCGTTCGACCCGGCGTGTCGTAGTCACCGATGACGGGCAGCGCGTGCTGCGTTGGGCGCAGCAGATTCTCGACGACGTCGGCCGCATGGGGGACGAGCTGTCCCAGTCACGCAGCGCGCCCAGCGGCCTGTTGCGCATCGTCAGCAGCCAGGGGGTTGGCCGACAGTTCGTGGCACCGGCGATTTCCGGGCTGGCGGCCACGTATCCGGCACTGGACATCAGGCTGGACGTCTACGATCACCTCGTCGACCTGGTGGAGGAGCGTTTCGACATCGATGTGCGGGTCGGCAACGACATTGCTGCGCACTTGATTGCCAAGCTGCTCAGCCGCAACCAACGGATTCTTTGTGCCAGCCCAGGTTACCTGGCAGAGCGGGGCACTCCGGAGTGCCTGGCCGATCTTGGCGAACATGACTGCCTGGTGATCAAGGAGCGTGACCACCCGCTCGGCATCTGGACCCTCGATGGCCCGACGGGGGCCGAGACGGTCAAGGTCAATGGCAGCCTCTCGACCAATCACGGAGAGGTGGCACGTCAGTGGTGCCTGGATGGTCGCGGCATCCTGCTCAGGTCATGGTGGGATGTCGCCCCTTCCATTTCCAGCGGTGCGCTGGTTCGCGTGCTGGACGGCTACAGCCAGCCGGCGGACATTTGGGCGGTGTACACCGCGCCCATGAGCAGCTCGCCGCGGGTTCGCGTCGCGGTGGAATGCCTGCAGCAGTATTTTCAGGATCACTACCTGCCAATGGGCTGAAGACATCTGCCGGAAGGCTTGTCCCTTTTTGGGGACATGCCCGTCCAGCCATCACGATTAGCATTGCCTGCGAACCCAGTGGCCTCTGCCCATAAGCATAAAAACGTCGGAGAGCATTCAGCATGCACTGCCCATCGGTCGAGCCGCGGCGCTCGCTGTATTTCGATTATCAGGTTTATCCCGCTTTCACCGCCGGGGTTGGAGCCGTCTTGCCCCGGCGCGAGGTGGTCGTGGTGGTTGGCGCGGGCCCCATAGGCCTGACCGCTGCGCTGGAGCTGGCGCGCTATGGCATCCCCAGTGTGGTGCTCGAAGCCGAGCAACAGGTCAGCGAAGGTAGTCGTGCCATTGTCTTCACCCGTCGTTCGCTGGAAATTCTGCAGCAGGTGGGGGTGGCGGATCGCGTTACCCAGGCCGGGCTGCCCTGGCGCTTTGGCAATTCGTTCTACCGCAACCAGCGGGTGTTTCGCATGGTGGCGCCCCATGACGACAACGACCGCTTCGCGCCAATGACCAATCTGCAGCAGCCGTGCCTTGAGCATGAACTGGTGCAGGCCGCCCAGGCCAATCCGCTGATCGAGCTGCGCTGGGGCAACAAGGTGGTCGACGTACACCAGGCCGACGACCACGCGCGGATGGAAGTGGATACGCCAGCGGGCCTCTACTCGCTGGAAAGCGCCTGGGTCATCGCCGCCGACGGCGCGCGTTCCGGTCTGCGCAGCCTGCTTGGCCTGAAACTGGAAGGCGCCGCCTATGAGGGGCGCTTCGTGATCGCAGATATTCGTATCAAGCTCGACCTGCCCACCGAGCGACTGGCCTTCTTCGACCCGCCCTGGAACCCTGGGAACACAGTGTTGATGCACCGTGAGCCAGGCGATATCTGGCGCATCGACTACCAGTTGCCGGCTGACGAAACCCCTGAGCAGGCATTGTCGCCCGAGTCGCTGCGCGAGCGTATCGATGCGCAGTTGGCCTTGATGGGCATGCAGGATCGAAGCTGGGAGCTGGACTGGAGCTCGGTTTACTCCGCACGTGCACTGACGCTGCCCGAATATGTTCAAGGGCGGGTGGTGTTCACGGGGGATGCTGCGCACCTGCTGCCGATTTTCGGTGTGCGCGGGGCCAATACCGGGTTTCAGGATGTCGGGGGCTTGTGCTGGAAGCTGGCGCTGCAGATCAAGGGCCTGGCAGGCCCGGCGCTGCTGCCCTCATACAGCCAGGAGCGCGTGGCCGCCGCCCGCGAGATCATTCAGGAGGCCGGCAAGAGCACGCGTTTCATGACGCCGCCCAGCTCAGGGCAGCGTTTGCTGCGCGATGCAGTGTTGTCTTTGTCGCTGAGTCAGGCGTTCGTCCGGCCGTTGTATCACTGGCGTACCTCCAGGCCGCATGACTATTGCGATTCGCCGCTCAATTGCGCTGAGGACGATGACCAACTGTTCACCCAGGGGCCAAGGGCGGGTGCCACGCTGAAGAACTTGCGCCTGGGTGAAGACGACTACCTGTTCGATCACCTTGGGGCGGCGTTTCATCTTCTTTGCTTCACCGACGCCAGTGAACTGCCCGAGGATGTTCAGGCCCAGGTCGCGAGCGCCCAGGCGCAGGGCATACCGCTTCGTGTGATTGCCCTGGGGGCGCAGGCTGCAGTCAAAGGTGCCGACCTGACGCTGGATGATCGCAGTGGTCTTCTGCGGCAACTGTATGGGGCGCCATTGGGTGGTGCCTACCTGGCCCGCCCGGATCAGCACGTGTGCGCACGCTGGATGCAGCTGAGCGGCGCAGGCCTGGCTGCGGCACTGCTTCGGGCATTGGGAAATCTTTGAGGACACCGTCATGTCGACCCTGAATATCGCCGATCTGGAAACGCTTTATGACCACCTGGCCGACAGCCTGGATCGCACGCCGCAAGACAAGCGGGAGCTGATGCTGGTCAAGCTGGCCCTGCTGGCCGCCGAGGCGCTGGGTGATGCCGGACGTTTCGCCGAGCTGACCGAGATCGCCTTGCGCGACCTGTAAATGCTGTGCACCAGCTGCCCGGCACGGACCGGGCAGCGGACCCTCCAATAATAACAATCAGGTGGTCCCCATGACCCATGCTGTTGCCGAGCCTGCGCCTGCCTGCGCTGCGGGTAGCTACCCTGCGGTCGGGCGCAAAGTTGCCCGACGGTTGATACCCTTTCTGTTCCTCTGCTTTGTGCTGTCGTTTCTGGACCGAATCAACATCGGCTTTGCCGGCCTGACGATGATGGCCGACCTGCAATTGAGCAGCACCCAGTTCGGCCTGGCGACGACGCTGTTCTATGTCGCCTACATTGCCTGTGGTATCCCCAGCAACCTGGCGTTGGCCCGGGTCGGCGCGCGGCGCTGGATCGGCTGCCTGATGATCGCCTGGGGGCTGGCTTCCACCGCCACGCTGTTCGCCACCGGGCCGGTGTCGCTGTACCTGCTGCGGATGCTGGTGGGCATCACCGAGGCCGGGTTTCTACCCGGTGTGCTGCTTTATCTCACCTTGTGGTTTCCCAGTGCCTATCGTGCCAGGGCCAACGCATTGTTCATGATCGCCATGCCGTTCACCGCGGGCTTCAGCTCGGCATTGTCCGGGCTGATTCTTGGGCTTGATGGCACCTGGGGCCTGAAGGGGTGGCAGTGGCTGTTCCTGCTTGAGGGCTTGCCGTCGGTTCTGGTCGGGTTGGTGGTGTTCAGCTACCTGGATGACAGCCCGCGTCAGGCCCGCTGGCTCGATGCCCAGGAGCAAGGGCAGTTGCTGGCCGAGCTGGAGGCCGAGCGGGCAGGGGCTGCACAGCCGCTGGTAGCGCCCCGCAGTGTTGTGGCGGAACTGCTCACACCACGCATCCTGCTGTTTGGCGTGGTGTATTTCTGCCTGGTCAACACGCTGGCGATGATCGCCGTATGGACGCCCCTGATCGTCAAAAGCTTCCACAGTGCCGGCAGCAACCAGGCGATTGGCTTGCTCGCCGCAGTGCCGCAGGTGGTGACCATCGTGTTGATGGTGGTGTGGGGGCTGCACTCGGACCGAACCGCCGAGCGCCGCTGGCACCTGGTGCTGCCGATGCTGCTGGCCGGGGCTGGCTGGCTGCTGGCGCTGCCGGGTGGTGGTGCTGCACTGCAGTTGACCGGAGTGTGCCTGGCTGCGGCCGGCTCCTACACGGCAATGTCGATTTTCTGGACCACGCCGGACCAGTGCCTTAGCCTGGAGGCCCGGGCGCTGGGCATTGCGCTGATCAACGCAATAGGTAACCTGGGGTCAGCCCTTAACCCGCTACTGGTGGGGTGGCTGAAGGACCTGACCCAAGGCTTTACCGCCGGTTTCATCTACGCGGGTGCGCTGATGCTGGTCGGGGCGCTGCTGGCCTTGCGTCTGCCGTTGTCGGGCAAACGCTCGGCGGCCTGATAGACTCGCTCACATTGCCCGTAATCGACGTTCCAGCGAGGTAACTGCATGCAATTCTGGCCACTGCGCAGTGTCGAGCCGGAGCATCGCCTGAACATCGGGCAGGCCGCTACCTTGCTAAGCCGGGTAGGCGAGAACCATCGTCGTCAGCTGGCCGGCGACCTGCTGCAATTTATCGGCACCGGCATTCCCCTGGCCCAATGCACGGTGTTCGCCTATGCGCCGCGCCGCAATCCCCAGGTGTTCACCTTTGCCGACCGGGCCCGCGAAGTATCGTTGGTGAACATATCCAGCCGCTATGCCGAACGTTTCTACAGCCAGGATGGCAACCGGCACGCCATGGCCTGTACGGGCGGTGGCGAGCGGATTCTGGTGCAGCGCCAGCGTATCGACGAGATTGACCACGATGAGTATCGGCGTATCTGCTACGAGCAGCCGAAGATCACCGAACGGTTGGCGTTGTTGGCCAACTGCGAAAAGGGGCGGTGGCTGTCGGTGAATTTCTACCGAGGACGCGAGCATGGCTGCTTTTCTTCTCGGGAGCTGGACTTCATGGAAGCTGCGGCACCGCTGTTGATCCAGATCGTGCGCCTGCATTACCAGGCCTACCTGCAAGCCAACGAGCTGCCGCTGTTGCTGGCCGAGCGGTTGTCCGGCCTGTATCCGGAACTGACGTTGCGCGACCGGGAATTGCTGCGCTTGCTGCTGACCGGCATCGACAACGCTGAAATCGCGCTGAGCCTGGGCGTACGCCCCTCCAGCGCAGCCACCTACATCAAGCGCCTTTATCGCAAGTTGGGGACTGGCGGCTTGCGTGAGCTGATAGGGTTGGCGACGCAAGGGCAGTGGCGCTGACCACTTGCTGAAAGTTTTTGATTTTTTTGAAAAAAACGCTTTACAGGTAGGTGTATCCCCCTTAATATGCGCGCCACACGACAGGCACATAGCTCAGTTGGTTAGAGCACCACCTTGACATGGTGGGGGTCGTTGGTTCGAGTCCAATTGTGCCTACCAAATCTGAAGAGGGGCGATCCGAAAGGGTCGCCCTTTTTCGTTTGCGCATTGCAAGGCTGTTGCAGCTTGTAACCTATGGTCTCGGCCCGTGCTGAAGGCCGGCGTGCTAGAATCCGCCCCTTCGAATCTGGAGGTGGACGCGTGCGCAAACTGGCAGTGGTAATGGCAGTGCTGGCCTTGGCGGGCTGTGAGAACGAGGTGGAAGGCGTGCACAAACAGGTGGCCGAACACCTGCACAACCCCAAGACCGCCAAGTTCGGCAACGTGCGAATCGACACCCAGGGCACCATCTGTGGTCAGGTGCGCGGCAAGGATGATGCCGGGCAGTACGAAGCCTACCGCAGTTACGTCGCAATCAAGCGCGATGCTGGCCAGTACGAAATCATCGTCGACGACAGCGGCAACAACCTGCGAATCCGTGAGAAGTGTGGGGGTGCCGACCTGCAACGCCGCGCCGAGGCCCTGGCTGACCAGCCAGCCCCTGAAGGCTGGGATGTCGAGGTGATTCAAGGTGCGAACATGGGGGCGCTGAGCGACATGACCGCACGCCTGATCGAGAAGGGCATTCCTTCCTCGGTGGAGTACCGCGATGGCAAGCCGGTGGTGCTGATGGGGCCGTTCCCAACCAAGGCCGAGGCCGAGGCTCGCAAGGCTGAAGTCATGGCCAAACTCGGCACCGACTCGGTCGTCATTCAGCATGGCGTCGAGCGCTAGGCTCTGCTTGACGAGCCTGCGGGTGGCCATGGCACACCGGTCCCGGCTATGCTTGGGCAAGGGAGATGCTGAACGGAGAGGGCCTCATGTCTACGCTGGAACGGGCCATTGTGGTGGCCGCCAGGGCGCATGAAGGGCAATGTGACAAGGGTGGGGCGGCATACATCCTCCACCCGTTGCGGGTGATGATGCGCGTTGCCACACCGGAGCAACGCATTGTCGCGGTGCTGCACGACGTGCTTGAAGACACGCCGATGACGCTGTCGGACCTCGCCCGTGAGGGCTTTGCATTGAAGATCCTGGCCGCCTTGCTGGCATTGAGCCGGCGCGAGGGCGAAAGCTACCAGGACTTCGTCGTGCGCCTGGGTGATGACCCCTTGGCCCGCACAGTCAAACTGGCAGACCTTGCCGACAACAGCGACCTTACGCGTATCGCCACCCCTGGCCCTGCCGACCTGGCGCGCCTGGCTCGATATCGGCAAGCCAGTGCCTACCTGCAGGCGCTGGTCTAGGCCGCAACCACAGGTAGGGTCAGTCTTCCTTCGGTACCGTCCAGAAAATCTGCACGCCGCCATCGTCGCGGTGGGCGAGGGTGACGTTGTCGTTCTCGCCGATTTCCTCGAGCAGGGTTTCCCAGTCCTCCACCGATTCGTGTTCCAGGCGGAAGATCAGGGCGGCACGGCTGCGTTGGGCGAGGGGGTTGTTGATGATCTTCTGGACGCGAAGGCCCAGTTGCTCATAGCTGCTTGGGGTTGCGGCGGCGGTGCTGGCCATGAAACGCTTTCCTTGTTTTTGCTGTATGCACATACAGTATTTCACTGTAAGGAAATTCGCAACAGGGCGTAAGGTGAAAAGCGTGCTGGAGGATTGGGCGGGAGAAGGCTGTGTTGACTGGGCTGGCCTCATCGCCGGCAAGCCGGCTCCCACAGGTACTGCGGCGATCTCAAGATTGGCGCGGTCCATGTGGGAGCCGGCTTGTCGTGGCGACGAACCGCGACGATGAGGTCAGTACAGGCACCTCAAGACAGTTGCCACATGGACCGTGCTATCAGTACTCCCAGAAGATCCGCTGCAGCTCTTTGCTGTCCTGGGTTTTGGTCATTGCCACCATGGCCAGGATGCGCGCCTTCTGTGGGTTCAGGTCGTGGGCCACGACCCAGTCGTTCTTGTCGTCCGGCTGTTCGGCGTTACGCAACACGAAACCGCCCTGGTTGACGTGGGACGAACGAATGATCTGCACACCGTTCTTGCGCAGCTCCTGCAAGGCTGGCACCACCCGCGACGAGACCGAGCCATTGCCGGTACCGGCATGGATCAGCGCCTTGGCGCCGTTTTGTGCCAGTGCCTTGTAGGCCGTGTCGGTCACGTTGCCGTAGCCGTAAGCGATGTCCACCTGTGGCAGGCTGCTGATCTGCTTGATATCGAACTCCGAATTGACGGTGTGGCGCTTGGCCGGAAGGCGGAACCAGTACGATTTGCCTTCGACCACCATGCCCATCGGGCCCCAGGCGCTCTTGAAGGCTTCGGTCTTGATGTTGACCGACTTGCTCACATCACGTCCGGACTGGATCTCGTCGTTCATGGTCACCAGCACGCCTTTGCCGCGCGACTGCTTGTCGCTGGCCACGGCCACGGCGTTGTACAGGTTGAGCATGCCATCGGCGGACATGGCGGTACCTGGGCGCATGGAACCGACCACCACGATCGGTTTGTCGGTCTTTTCCACCAGGTTGAGGAAGTAGGCGGTTTCTTCCAGGGTGTCGGTGCCGTGGGTGATGACGATGCCGTCGACGTCCTTGCTGTCGGCCAGTTCCGCGACCCGTTTACCCAGCTTCAGCAAGTCGTCGTTGCTGATGCTTTCCGAGGCGATCTGCATCACCTGCTCGCCACGCACATTGGCCAGCCCGGCCAGTTCCGGCACGCCGGCGATGAGCTTGTCGACGCCTACCTTGGCGGCCTGGTAGGTGGCGCTGTTGGCGGCGCTGGCGCCTGCGCCGGCAATGGTGCCGCCGGTGGCGAGAATGACCACGTTGGCGAGTTTCTGTTGGGCTTCGACTTCCTTCGCCGAGGCGATGGTCGGCAGGGCCAGCAGCAGGGCGAGTGCGGTGGGGGCGAAGGTCTTCAGTGCAGCATTCATGATTATTGTTCTCTCTCTTCCTAATGAGATTTTTGATATGTCGCACAGCACTGGAGGCAGGTTTCGTACCAGTTGGCCTTATTGCCGGTAAGCCAGCACTTGCAGGGGGTGCGGGGGCCTGAGGTGCTGTGCGTATTCGGCTTTCCGAACAAAATCAGGAAAAGGTGTTCGGTTTATCGGAAAAATTCCGGATAATCATCTGCGCAGTCGCCTTGACCCCGGCATCGAAACGGATTTGACAAACGCAGGTCTTGTTCCCATAGTTAGGAACCGCAAACGTTTGCGACCCGATAAAAATCACAAGATTCGGAGTCATTTCCCATGAAGCTGCCGTTCACCGGTCGTCTGCTGGCCCTCGCTGTCGCCTCCACGCTGTCCCTCACATTGCCGCTGTCCGCCGCCCACGCCGAAGAAGCGCCCAAGGTTGCCTTGGTGATGAAGTCGCTGGCCAACGAGTTCTTCCGCACCATGGAAGACGGCGCCAAGGCTTACCAGAAGGAGCACCCAGGCGAGTTCGAGCTGGTGGCCAACGGCATCAAGGACGAGACCGACACCGGCAACCAGATCCGTATCGTCGAGCAGATGATCGCCACCGGTGCCAAGGCGCTGGTGATTGCGCCGGCCGACTCCAAAGCGTTGGTGCCTGTGGTGAAAAAGGCCATGGACGCCGGTATCACCGTGGTCAATATCGACAACCGCCTGGACCCGGAAGTGCTCAAGAGCAAGGGCATCAGTGTGCCCTTCGTAGGGCCTGACAACCGCAAGGGTGCCCGTCTGGTCGGCGACTACCTGGCCAATGAAAAACTCAAGGCCGGCGACCAGGTCGGCATCATCGAGGGCGTGCCCACCACCACCAACGCCCAGCAGCGTACCGCCGGCTTCAAGGACGCCATGGAAGCTGCGCAGATGAAGATCGTCTCGGTGCAGTCCGGCAACTGGGAAATCGACAAAGGCAACGCGGTTGCCGCCTCCATGCTCAACGAATACCCCGAGATCAAGGCCCTGCTGGCGGGTAACGACAGCATGGCCCTGGGCGCAGTGTCGGCGGTGCGTGCCGCCGGCAAGACCGGCCAGGTGCAAGTGGTCGGCTACGACAACATCAATGCAATCAAACCGATGCTAAAAGATGGCCGCGTACTCGCCACCCTCGACCAGGCCGCCAGCCAGCAAGCGGTGTACGGCATCCAGGCGGCGCTGAAAATGCTCAAGGGCGAGAAGCCGGATGTGGATGCCGACAACGTCATCCAGACCCCGGTTGAACTGATCACCCAGCCTTGATCCCCAGCAGGAGAAGTGGCCATGTCAGCATCGGCCCATGAAGTGGTGCTCGTTGCCAGGGGGCTGGGCAAGACCTATGCCCAGCCAGTGCTCGGCGATGTCTGCCTGAGCCTGCGTGGGGGGGAAGTGCTGGCCCTGACTGGTGAAAACGGCGCGGGCAAGAGCACCCTGTCCAAGCTCATCAGCGGCCTGGAGGTGCCCACCACCGGGCAGATGACCTACCGTGGCCAGGCCTATGCGCCTGGCAGCCGCAACGAGGCCGAGCGTCTGGGCGTGCGCATGGTCATGCAGGAACTCAACTTGCTGCCGACCCTGACCGTGGCCGAGAACCTGTTCCTCGACAACCTGCCCAGTCGTTTCGGCTGGGTCAGCCAGAAACGCCTGCGCCAACTGGCCACGGCGGCCATGGCCCAGGTGGGGCTGGACGCCATCGATCCAGATACCCCGGTCGGGGAACTGGGCATCGGCCACCAGCAGATGGTTGAAATCGCACGCAACCTGATCGGCGATTGCCGTGTGCTGATCTTCGACGAACCTACCGCCATGCTCACCGCGCGCGAAGTAGAGCTGTTGTTCGTGCAGATCGAACGCCTGCGTCAGCGCGGCGTGGCCATCGTCTACATCTCCCACCGCCTCGAAGAGCTGCAGCGCGTGGCACAGCGCATTGTCGTGCTGCGCGATGGCAAGCTGGTGTGCGATGAGCCCATCCAGCGCTACAGCAGTGCCGAGCTGGTCAACCTGATGGTGGGGCGGGAGCTGGGCGAGCACATCGACCTTGGGCGCCGCACCCTGGGCGCGCCGTTGCTTAAAGTCGACAAGCTGTGTCGGGGCGACAAGGTGCAGGACGTGTCGTTCCAGGTCAGGGCAGGGGAGATCTTCGGTATCTCCGGGTTGATCGGTGCGGGTCGTACCGAACTGCTGCGCCTGATCTTCGGTGCCGACCGGGCCGACAGTGGCAGCATTGCCATCGGCCAGCCGCTCAAGGTGGTGACCATCGATTCGCCCAAGGCCGCCGTGCAGGCGGGCATCGCGCTGATTACCGAAGACCGCAAGGGGGAAGGCCTGCTGCTGTCGCAGTCGATCAGCGCCAACGTCGCTTTGGGCAACTACGGCGTGGTTTCCCGTGCCGGGGTACTCGACGGCGACGCCGAAAATGCCCTGGCCGAGCGGCAGATCAACGCCATGCGTATCCGCAGTGCCGGCCCGGCCCAGGCAGTCGGCGAACTGTCCGGTGGCAACCAGCAGAAAGTGGTGATCGGCCGCTGGCTGGAGCGTGACTGCCAGGTGCTGCTGTTCGACGAGCCAACCCGCGGTATCGACGTCGGCGCCAAGTTCGACATCTATGGCCTGCTGGCCGAGCTGGCGCGCCAGGGCAAGGCCTTGGTGGTGGTGTCCAGCGACCTGCGCGAGCTGATGCTGATCTGCGACCGGATCGCCGTGCTGTCCGCCGGGCGGCTGATCGACACCTTCGAGCGCGACCATTGGCGTCAGGACCAGCTCCTTGGCGCGGCCTTCTCCGGCTACCAGAAACGTGACGCAATGCTGCACGATGCAGCTCCCAGGACGGATGCATGAAAACCACACCCCTCGAAACCTCGGGCAGCACACCTGTGCGTCGCGGCGGCAACTATTTCGGCCTGGGCAGCTACCTGGGCCTGGCCGGCGCCTTGCTGGCGATGATCGTGCTGTTCTCGTTACTCAGCAGCCACTTCTGGTCCTACGCCACCTTCAGCACCCTGGCCAACCAGATTCCCGACCTGATGGTGCTGGCAGTGGGCATGACCTTCGTGCTGATCATCGGCGGCATCGACCTGTCGGTGGGCTCGGTGCTGGCGCTGGCGGCCTCGACGGTCAGTGTGGCGATTCTCGGCTGGGGCTGGTCCGTGCTACCCGCCGCCTTGCTCGGCATGGCCATCGCGGCACTGGCGGGCAGCATCACCGGCGCTGTCACCGTGGCCTGGCGCATTCCGTCCTTCATCGTCTCCCTCGGCGTGCTGGAGATGGCTCGGGGTTTGGCCTACCAGTTCACCGATTCGCGCACCGCCTACATCGGCGACGCCTACGCCTGGTTCTCCAACCCGATGGCCTTTGGCATTTCGCCGGCCTTCATCATCGCCCTGCTGGTGATCGTGGCGGCCCAGCTGGTGCTGACCCGCACCGTGTTCGGACGCTACCTGATCGGCATCGGCACCAATGAAGAAGCCGTGCGCTTGGCCGGTATCGACCCGCGTCCCTACAAGGTTCTGGTGTTTGCCCTGATGGGGCTGCTGGCCGGGCTGGCTGCGTTGTTCCAGATCTCGCGCCTTGAGGCTGCCGACCCCAATGCAGGCTCGGGCCTTGAGTTGCAGGTGATTGCCGCCGTGGTCATCGGTGGCACCAGCCTGATGGGCGGGCGCGGTTCGGTCATCAGTACCTTCTTCGGTGTGCTGATCATCTCGGTGCTGGCCGCGGGGCTGGCGCAGATCGGCGCTTCGGAACCCACCAAACGTATTATCACCGGGGCGGTCATCGTCATCGCCGTGGTGCTCGACACCTACCGCAGCCGACGCGCAAGTCGGCGGAACTGAAATCATGGCAACCATCAAAGACGTCGCGGCACTCGCAGGTATTTCCTACACCACGGTGTCCCATGTACTGAACAAGACCCGACCTGTCAGTGAGCAGGTGCGGCTGAAGGTCGAGGCGGCGATCGCCGAACTCGACTATGTGCCCAGTGCAGTGGCGCGTTCGCTCAAGGCGCGCAGCACGGCGACCATCGGGCTGCTCGTGCCCAACAGCGTCAACCCTTATTTCGCCGAGTTGGCGCGGGGTATCGAGGACGCCTGCGAGCGCAATGGTTACTGCGTGATCCTGTGTAACTCCGACGACGACCCGCAGAAGCAGCGCAGCTACTTGCGCGTGCTGCTGGAAAAACGCGTCGATGGCCTGGTGGTGGCGTCGGTGGGCGAGGACAGCGACCTGCTGCAGAGCCTCGCCGGTGTGCGCACGCCAATGGTCATCGTCGACCGCGAGCTGGAGGGCGTCGATGCCGACCTGGTGCGCATCGACCACGAACAAGGTGCGTACCTGGCGACCGTGCACCTGCTCGAGCTTGGCCATCGCGATATTGCCTACATTGGTGGCCCGGCAGAAACCGGTGTCAGCCAATTGCGTCTGGCTGGTTTCCGCCGTGCCATGGCGCAAGTGCAGGCGCAGGTCGAGCCTGGCCGTGTCCTGCACTGCGACTTCACCAGCCCTGGCGGCCATGCGGCGGCGGCAGCGCTGCTCGACGGCACCCGCCCCACGGCGATCTTTGCCGGCAACGACATGATTGGCTTCGGTGTGCTACGTGCCGCAGCCGAGCGCAATATCAACGTGCCGGGAGAGCTTTCGGTGATCGGGTTCGATGACATCGAGCTGAGCCGTTACGTGTATCCGGCGTTGACCACTGTCGGCCAGTCGATCCGCGAGCTGGGTGAAAACGCCGCGGCGCTGCTGCTGTCGCGCATTGCCACGCCACGCCAGGGCGCCTCGGAGCAGCGCATCGTGGCGCCGCGCATCGTGGCCCGCGAGTCGACCGGGCCACGCCCGGACCTGTTCAATGATTACCGCTAAGGAGCTCCCATGCAGGCCAAGGTAGTGGTGGTCGGAAGCCTCAACATGGACCTGGTTGCTCGTGCCGAGCGTTTGCCACGCCCCGGCGAAACGCTGGCCGGCGAGTCCTTTTTCACCGTGCCTGGGGGTAAGGGTGCCAACCAGGCCGTGGCCGTGGCGCGACTGGGCGGCAGTGTGGCCATGGTCGGCAACGTCGGCGATGACGCCTATGGCCAGCAGTTGCGCCAGGCGCTGGAGGTCGAAGGTATCGATTGCCAGGCAGTCAAGGTCTGCGACGGCGTTTCCAGCGGCGTGGCGCTGATTACCGTGGATGCCGCCAGCCAGAACTGCATCGTCATCATTCCCGGCGGCAACGGCCTGCTGACGCCGCAGGCGGTGCAGCAGTTCGATGCGTTGCTGCAGGCCGCCGAAGTGATCATCTGCCAGCTCGAGGTACCGGCTGACACTGTGGCCTGGACCCTTGCCCGCGGGCGTGAGCTGGGCAAATGCGTAATTCTCAACCCCGCCCCGGCCACCGGCCCATTGCCAGCGGCGTGGTTGCCCCACATCGACTACCTGGCGCCGAATGAAAGCGAGGCCGAGGCCCTGACGGGCGAGCCGGTCAGTGACCTCGACAGCGCCCGGCGTGCCGGTGAGCGGCTGCTGCAGCTGGGTGCTGGCAAGGTGATCGTGACGCTGGGCGCGCAGGGCGCCTTGTTGGTCACCTCGCAAGGCAGCCGGCATTTTCCGGCGCCCAAGGTCAAGGCGTTGGATACCACTGCGGCCGGCGATACCTTCATCGGTGGCTTTGCCGCCGGGCTGGTGCGAGGCCTCAAGGAAGACGAGGCGATTGCCTTCGGTCAGCGCGCGGCGGCGTTGTCCGTCACCCGTGCGGGGGCGCAGCCGTCCATCCCGTATCTCAAGGAGCTGTAATGAAGAAGACCGCATTGCTCAACGTTGCCCTGTCGCGCACCATTGCAGGGTTGGGGCATGGCGACATTCTGGTGATCGGCGATGCTGGATTACCTGTGCCGCCGGGCGTCGAGCTCATCGACCTGGCGCTGACGCCGGGTATTCCGGATTTTGCCAGTGTGCTGCGCACCGTGCTGAGCGAGATGCAGCTTGAGCGCTATGTGCTGGCCGAGGAAATGCTGGATGTGGCCCCACCTGCGCTGGCCGAAGTGGCAAAGCTGCCGCTGGATCGGCGTCAGTTGGTGTCTCACGACGAATTCAAGGTGCTCAGCCGCCAGGCTAAGGCCGTGGTGCGTACCGGGGAGTGCAAGCCGTACAGCAACATCGCCCTGGTAGCCGGCGTTACCTTCTGACTGTAGGAGCAACTGTCTTGCTCAACTTCTAAAAGCTGGCGCGATCCCTGTGGGAGCGGGCTTGCCCGCGAAAGGGCCGGCACAGACAATGCAGCCTGACCGTCCGGCGCGATGAACCATGCACCCAGATCCGCAAACCCTCTACCAGCAGGCCCTCAACGACCACGGCTATGTTCCGGACCCTGCCCAGGCCCAGGCTGCCGTCGCCCTGCAGGCGTGTTTCGAAAGCCTGCGGCAAGGCCAGCGCGCCCAGGGCATCTACCTCTGGGGCCCGGTCGGGCGCGGCAAGACCTGGCTGATGGACCTGTTCCACCGCTGCCTGCAGGTACCCGCCCGGCGGCAGCACTTTCACCATTTCATGGCCTGGGTGCACCAGCGCCTGTTCCAGCTCAATGGCACCGCCGACCCGCTGCACGCCCTGGCCCGTGAACTGGCCACGCAGATCCGCGTGCTGTGCTTTGACGAACTGTTCGTCAGCGACATAGGCGATGCGATCATCCTGGGTCGTCTGTTCCAGGTGTTGTTCGATCAGGGCGTGGTCATCGTCGCCACCTCCAACCAGCCACCGGATCAGCTCTACCGCGATGGCTTCAACCGCGAGCGCTTCCTGCCGGCGATTGCCGCCATCCAGCGGCACATGCAGGTGCTGTCGGTGGCCGGCGAGCAGGACCACCGTTTGCATCCCGGGGCTGCGCGGCAACGTTATTGGGTCGCCGAGGCAGGCGGCAGCAGTGCCCTTGTGCAGGTTTTTGATCAGCTCAGCCCGGACGACCCGGGCACGGACCAACCTCTGACCCTGGGCAGCCGCCAAATTGCTGTGGTACGGCGCAGCGACCGGGCGATCTGGTGCCGCTTTGCCGACCTTTGCGAGCAACCCTTGGCCGCCATGGACTTCATGGCCTTGTGTGACCGCTTTTCAGCCATTCTTGTGGAGGGCATTCCGGCTCTGGGTGGCGAGCAGCGGGCGGGGCGTATTGCCCGAGGTACCGAGGATGGCGCGGCACGGGTCGAGGCCGGTGATCGCGAGCTGCCGATGTTGTCGCCCAAGGACGACGCGGTGCGCCGCTTCATCGCGTTGGTCGATGAGTGCTATGACCGCAGGGTGGCCTTGTACCTGGAAGCGCAGGTTCCGCTCGAAGCGCTCTACACTCAAGGGTATCTGGCGTTCCCGTACCAACGGACCCTTAGCCGGCTACGGGAGATGCAACTGCAACGCTTCGCCTGAAAAGGAGCCGAATCATGGAGCCGTTGTCGCATCATCTGCTGACCCAGGCCTACAACAATGGTTGGGCCAACCACCGCCTGTACAAGGCTTGCCTGCAACTGACCCAGGACGAATTCGTCGCCCCCCGTTGCAGCTTCTTCCCGTCGATCAAGGCCACCCTCAACCACCTGTTGACGGTGGACTGGTTCTATTTGCACATGCTCGAATGCGAGCAGCGCGGTGAAACACCGGTCCTGGATGCAGAGCGCTTTTTCGAGCCGGAACAACCCTTCGCCACCTGCGCCGACCTGCACGCCGAACAGGCCCAGGCCGACCATCGACTGATCAGCTACTGCCAAGGGTTGCGCGATGATCAGCTGGGCCGTTACGTGAATATTGCCCGCCCCGAGCGAATGCAGCGCGAACCGCGGTTACGCCTGTTGTCACACCTGTTCGAACATCAGATTCATCATCGTGGTCAGGTGCACGCGATGCTTAGCGATACGGCGGTGCGGCCACCGCAGCTGGATGAGTTCTTCCTGGAGGAAGAAGCTGGGTTGCGGGCGGTGGATTTTGCCGAGCTTGGCTGGACTGAAGCGCAAGTCTGGTCGCGTTAGGAGCAACTGTCTCGCCCCAGGTCTGAAAGCTTGCACCCTGTGGGAGATTCTATGGTTCTCAGCAAGCCAGTTTCCCGCCTTTAGTGACGTATTCGTCCTGATTTTTCATCAGGGCGAATGCTACACGAGCGAGTTTACGGGCCAGGATGACCAGGGCTTGAGTGGTTGCTTTGCCGCTGTTTCGATGATGCTCGTAAACATCTTTCCAAGCCGATGACCTGCTCGCAGCCATTGCCGCGTTGTGCAGCAAGCGACGGATCTCAGAGCATCCCCGCTTGGTCAGGCGACGACGTCCGTTCGTCTGTCCCGAGTCGTTCACTCGCAAGTCCATTCCCAGAAATGCGATGTAAGCGTCGCTGCTTCTGAACTCGCCTCGAACAAAGGCCATGACCAATGCCGTGGCGGTAAGAAAGCCAATACCTTCCACTGCTTGGCAACGGGCAACTTGTTCTTGCAGTCCGGCTTCGCGGAGCACTTCTTTAAGTTTTTTTTGTATCAACAGATCCAAACGGTCTATCGATTTGACGAACGCCTCGAAGGCGCTTTTCAGCAGACTTTCGTTAGCCCAGCTCTGAGTCATTGCGGTCCGGGCGGCCACCAAGGCAGCCCGACGTCGAAGTAGGCTCTGAACCTTGCCGTAGACAGCGGGTGGCGGACTCCACGGACGAAGATCCTCGCCTTCATTTCTTAGAAAACGAGACAACAGCCTGGCATCGGAAGGGTCGGTTTTGACTCGCCCCCCAACACTTTTCCGGTAATTACTCAGTTGAAAACCATCAATTACGTAGACTTCAAGACCCGCACCATGGGCTAGCTCGACCAAGTCCAAGTGGTAGACATTTGTCGCCTCAACGGCGATGGCAGTATTGCGGGGCTGTTGCTTGAGCCACCGCTTGATCTCGGGTTTTGCGTTTTTCAGTTTGCTCAGTTCATCACTACCGTCGTGATGAATAACCAGTTCCGCTTTCGCAACATCCACACCCACGATCAACTTGCTTACCTGCATTGCCATGGGCGGTTCTCCACGTTATGGTTTTTCGGCTTGAAGGGGTTTCACCAAGAGGCGCTGGCTTGCTTCTATCGTCGCTTGCAAACGATGCATTCTTTATCGGCGCTTTGGTGGAAGGGGTGGGGCGATGTCTCCCACGGTCTGTACTGCTGTCACAGTCAGAAGCCGGCATGTCGTCCCACCACCCCTTCAAGTCCTACCATACAAGCTGGCTTGCCAGCGATTACCGGCGCAGCCGGTGCCATGCACCGAGTCGCCCTCATCGCCGGCAAGCCGGCTCCCACAGGTATTGCGCCGCCTTGAGATCGCTGGAGCTTCCGGATCAACGCCCCAGCCAGCCGATCAGCGCCTTGTGAAACTGCTCTGGCTCCTCGATCTGCGGCGCATGCCCAAGCCCGGCGAACGTCACCAGTTCACCCTGCGGGATCATCTTGGCCACCTGCGGCCCCAGCACCTTGTAGTGGCCCAGTTTCGCTTTCACATCCGGCGGTGCGATATCGCTGCCGATGGCCGTGGTGTCCTGATCGCCGATCAGCAGCAACGTCGGCATCTTCAGGTCCTTGAACTCGTGATACACCGGCTGGGTGAAGATCATGTCGTAGATCAGCGCCGAGTTCCACGCAACCACTTCATGCCCCGGCCCTTTGTTCAGGCCCACCAGCATCTGCACCCAGCGCTCGTACTCGGGCTTCCAGCGCCCGGCGTAGTAGGTCTTGCGCTCGTAATTACGCACGCCTTCGGCATCGAGCTTGAGCTCACGTTGGTACCACTGGTCGACCGTCCGGTAAGGCACACCCAGGGCTTTCCAGTCCTCGAGGCCAATGGGGTTGACCATCGCCAGGCGCTCGACCTGTTGCGGATACATCAACGCATAACGGGTGGCGAGCATGCCGCCAGTGGAGTGGCCAAGGATGACGGCTTGCTTAACGCCCAGTTGATCAAGCAGAGCGTGGGTGTTGTCGGCCAATTGCTGGAAGCTGTACTGGTAGTGAGCCGGCTTGCTGGAAGTGCAGAAACCGACCTGGTCGGGGGCAATGACCCGGTAACCCGCCTGGCTCAGGGCATCGATGGTGGTTTCCCAAGTGGCGGCGCAGAAGTTCTTGCCGTGCATCAGCACCACGCTGCGGCCATTGGCTTGGCCTTTTGCGGGCACGTCCATGTAGCCCATCTGCAGGCGCTGCCCCTGGGAGTTGAAGTCGAAATGCTTGAGCGGGTAGGGGTACTGGAAGCCTTCGAGCTGTTTACCGTAGGTGGGCGTTTCGGCAGCGAGGGCCGGGCCGGTCATCAGGCAGGCCAGGGCCAGGGCGGTTGCGCGCAGCATGGGGCACTCCGTGTAGGGCCATGTAGGAATTGGCGACTGTAACAGCCGATTGCGCTGATTAAACGTTAAAGGTGTTACCAGGCATGAAACCAGCCCAGGGTGAACATGGTTAACACGGCATAGCGCCCGGCCTTGGCCAGGGTCACCAGCAGCAGGAAGCGCCAGAACGGCTCGCGCATGATGCCGGCGATCAAGGTGAGCGGGTCGCCGATCACCGGCATCCAGCTCAGCAGCAGCGACCACTGCCCCCAGCGCTGGTAACGCGATTGGGCACGCTCCAGCTGCGCGGCGCTGAAGGGGAACCAACGCTTGTCACGCAGGTGCTCGATGGCCCGGCCCAGCAACCAGTTGACCACCGAGCCCAGCACGTTGCCGAGGGTCGCCACCAGCAGCAGGGTCGCCCAGGTTTCGGGCTGGCGCAGCAGCAACCCAACGAGCACGGCCTCCGACTGCAGAGGCAGCAGGGTCGCGGCGCCAAAGGCGCTGAGAAACAGCGCCCAGAGGCTGAGCATCAGTAGTTGGCGACCACGGTGTCCTTGCCATCCTGGGTAACCCCGATGACCTGGTAGGGGTCTTTGTGATCACCCATTTCCATGCCCGGCGAGCCCATGGGCATGCCGGGTACTGCCAGGCCCTTGAGGTCGCTGCGCTTGGCCAGCAGGCGCACCTGCTCGGCTGGCACATGGCCTTCGACGAACTTGCCGTTGATCACCCCGGTGTGGCACGAGGCCAGGCGTGGTGCGACGCCCAGACGCTGTTTGACCTCGCTCATGTTCGGCTCGACGTGGTCATTGACGGTGAAACCGTTGTCGCGAAGGTGGCTGATCCAGGCCTTGCAGCAGCCGCAGTTGGGGTCGCGGTAGACGTCGATGGTCTCGGCGGCCTGGGCCAGGCCGGTGATGGCCAGCAGGCCGAGGGTGAGCAGATGTTTACGCAGCATGGTGTAGCAACTCCTTTGAAAACGCAGACCCCAGCGGTTGGTCGGCAGCATAGCGCAGGCCGCCTTCAGGCGCAGCCCGGCCCGTTGAATGCCTTGGCTTCTGGGGTTAAACCACGATTGTAGCCGTTGGCACCTGTCAGCCAGTTGAGGCCCACATTACAACTTTGTCAGGCAGCCGACTCGCCATGGCCAAGGTCGCGCATCAACAGGCCGTACTGCAAGGAAACCTGCTCTGGGATGGGCAGATAGACGACATGGCCATCGCCCGGTGCCACATCGATGGCCTGTTGCTGGCGGTTGTTCAGGCGATGCAGGTCGAAGTGGAAATTGCCGCGAGGAGTCATCAACTCCAGGTGATCGCCCACGGCAAAGCGGTTCTTCACCTTGACCTCGGCCAACCCATCAACCCTTGCGCCGGTCAGTTCGCCGACGAACTGCTGGCGCTCGGAGACGGAGTTACCGCGCAGGTAGTTCTGGTACTCGTCGTGCACATGGCGGCGCAGGAAGCCTTCGGTGTAGCCACGCTGCGCCAGCGATTCGAGGTTACCCATCAGGCTGCGGTCGAAGGGGCGGCCGGCCACCGCGTCGTCGATGGCCTGGCGATAGGATTGCACCGCACGGGCGCAGTAGAAGTGCGACTTGGTGCGGCCTTCGATCTTGAGTGAGTGCACGCCCATGCGGGCCAGTCGCTCGACGTGCTGGATGGCGCGCAGGTCCTTGGCGTTCATGATGTAGGTGCCGTGCTCGTCCTCGAAGGCCGGCATCGCTTCGCCTGGGCGGTTGCTCTCCTGCAGCAGGAACACCTGCTCGGTGGGGGCGCCAAGGCCCAGGGTCGGTTCGACGACGTGCACGATGTCGCCGGTGGCGTTCTCGCTGGCCGGCTGGGCGTCGTATTTCCAGCGGCAGGCATTGGTGCAGGTGCCCTGGTTGGCATCGCGCTTGTTGAGGTAGCCCGACAGCAGGCAGCGGCCGGAGTACGCCATGCACAAGGCGCCGTGGACGAACACCTCCAGTTCCATGCCCGGCACCTGCTGGCGGATTTCCTCGATTTCTTCCAGTGACAGTTCGCGGGACAGGATGACCCGGCTCAAGCCCAATTGCTGCCAGAACTGCACGCTGGCCCAGTTGACCGTGTTGGCTTGCACCGACAGGTGCACCGGCATGTGCGGGAAGTGCTGGCGCACCAGCATGATCAGGCCCGGGTCGGACATGATCAGCGCATCGGGCGCCATGTCGATCACCGGCGCCAGGTCTTTGAGGAAGGTCTTGAGCTTGGCGTTGTGCGGAGCAATGTTGACCACCACATAGAAGTGTTTTCCCAGGGCGTGCGCCTCCTGGATGCCCAGCGCCAGGTTGGCGTGGTCGAACTCGTTGTTGCGCACCCGCAGGCTGTAGCGCGGCTGGCCGGCGTAGACCGCATCGGCACCATAGGCGAAGGCGTAGCGCATGGACTTGAGGGAGCCGGCTGGGGCCAGCAATTCGGGCTTGGCGAGGGAGGTCATGGGCGCACCGGGGCAAAAGCGGCGGATGCTAAAGCGCAGGTCGCGGTCGCGTATTGATTTGAATCAACGCCTGGGTGGCACTTTTCCTGTGATGGCGTGCACTAATATCCAGGACACTCAAGGAGTCACCATGAACGAAGCCGCCCTCCAGAACCGAGCCCTGGCCGTACTCCTGACATTGGTGACGGTCGCTTTCGCGTGGATATTGCTGCCGTATTACGGCGCCATCTTCTGGGCGGTGATTCTTGGCATCCTGTTCGCGCCCTTGCAGCGTCACCTGCTGATTCGCTTTGGCCGGCGTCGTAACCTGGCCGCGGCCGCCACCTTGCTCGTGTGCCTGATGGTGGCCATCTTGCCGGTGATCATCACCAGTGCCTTGCTGGTGCAGGAAGGCGCGGCGTTGTACCAGCGCATCGAGAGCGGGCAGCTGGACATCGCCGGCTATGTCGAGCGTGGCAAGGACATGCTGCCAGCGTTCGCCCAGCACGGGCTGGACAAGATGGGCATGGGCAACTTCGATGGCCTGCGCGAGAAAATCACCAAATGGGCCACCCAGGGCAGTCAGGTGCTAGCCAGTCAGGCGTTCAACCTCGGCCAGGGCACTTTCGAGTTCCTGGTCAGCTTCGGCATCATGATGTACCTGTTGTTCTTTTTCCTGCGTGAGGGGCCTGAGGTGGCGCGTCAGGTACGGCTTGCCGTGCCGTTGCCCGAGCACCAGAAGCGCCGTCTGCAACTGAAGTTCAATCGGGTGGTGCGGGCGACGGTCAAGGGCAATGTGCTGGTGGCCATCACCCAAGGCGCGTTGGGCGGGTTCATCTTCTGGGTGCTGGATATTCCCAGTGCGCTGGTGTGGGCGGTGTTGATGGCGTTTCTGTCGTTGTTGCCAGCGGTGGGGGCGGGCATCGTCTGGGCGCCGGTGGCGGCGTATTTCCTGCTCACCGGGGCAATTCTGCAGGGCGCGATACTGACAGCGTTCGGGGTGCTGGTGATCGGCCTGGTGGACAACCTGCTGCGGCCGATCCTGGTGGGCAAGGATACGCGGATGCCCGATTACCTGATTCTGGTCTCCACCTTGGGCGGGCTGGCGGTGTTCGGGCTCAACGGGTTCGTCATCGGGCCGCTGATTGCGGCGTTGTTCGTCTCCAGTTGGGCGATTTTTGCTTCCAGCAAGCCTCGGGTGCAGTTGCCTCAGTAGGGCTGCGGTGCAGGCCAATCGCAGGCAAGCCGGCTCCCACAGGTGCAGCAGTGTCTTTGTGGGAGCCGGCTTGCCGTGGCGACGAACCGCGGCGATTGGGCGTCGACAGAACTATCGGAAGCTGTACGAAACCCCGGCATAAACCCCGAAGCTTTCCCCAGGTGTCGATCGGGCTTTGTCCAGGCCTGTATCGTCGTACCCAGGCGTCACCGTGGCCGCGTAGCGCTTGTTGGTCAGGTTGCGCAGGTCCAGCCAGGTCTGCCAGTCCTGCTTGGGCGAATCCCAACCCAGGCGTGCGCCGAGCAGGGCGTATGCATCAGCGTGGTAGCTGTTGGCGTAGTCGGTTTGCACTTTCGAGGCCATCTGCGTGTTCACACCGGCGTAGAACCCGCCCGGCCAGTCGTAACGCAGTTCAGCCTGGTAATAGTGCATGGGGATGCCAGGCAGACGGTTGTCACCGAACTGGTCGTCGTCGCGGTAGTGGAAGTCGCTGAAGGTGTAGGCCTGGCGCAGGCTCAGCTTGCCGGTGCCGGGTTGCTCCCAGAGGATGCTCTCCAGGCCGGCTTCGACACCCTGGTGAACGGTGGGGCTGGCGTTGTACTCACCTGTGATACCAGGGGCCAGTTCCACCGCCAGCAATTCGTGACGCACCTGGGCGTAGTACCAGGCCAGGTCCCAGCGACCGAGCAGCGAGTCGCCGCGAGCGCCCAGTTCGAAGGTGGTGGCTGTCTGGTTTTGCATCTCGATCGGCTGGGTCTTGGTCGGTGCGCTCCAGATCAGCGACCAAGGGTGGGGCGGCTCGACCGAGCGGCTGAGGTTGCCATAGACCTGCAAGTCCGGGCGAATGTCGTAGCGCAGGCCCACTCGCGGGGCGTAGTCCCAATCATGTTGGCTGACTTTTCCGCCTTCGGCTGGATAGGTCACATCACTCTCGCGCCGGGTGTAGATCATTGCCAAGCCGGTGGTCAGCCACAGGTCCGGGATCAACTCCAGGTCGTTGCCCACATGCAACACAGTGTCCGACCCCTGATAGCTGAAGTCGCGCGTGCGTTCACCGACCACATCGTTGACCCGCGAAAACTGCGAGGCCCCGCTGTTTGGCAAGTGCTTGGTGGTGCGCCAGCCCACGGTCGTCTTGCTCTCGTGACCGAAAAGGGTGTCTCGACGGAAGTAATTCAGCGTGCCACTGACATCGGTGTAGGCAACCTTCAGGCGCATTGTGCCTTCACGCAGGTCCATTGGGTAGTCGTGGTAGACCAGCCCTGCCTCCAGGCGCGAATCGTCATCCAGGAAAAAGGTGGTCTTGTTGCCCACCCAGGTACTTCCCGGTTGCGGGCGGCTGTCGTTGCGGGACAGGTAGCCTGGGTTGGCAGCACGCGGGTCGTGCTTGATCTGCTCCTTGGTCAAGCGGCCGGCCAGCTCGTTCTCGGTTTCCCGGTACCGCAGGTAGAAGCGCGTTTCCAGGTTCGGGTTGAAACGGTAACCGACATTGGCGGCGATGCCCTTGGCGCTTCCGCTGCTGTGCTCCTGGTAACCGTCGTATTCCGAGTCGGTCAGGGCCACGTAGTAGTCGAGGTTGCCCAGCACCTGGCCCGAGCTGATATGCCGGTGCTGGTAGCCACGGCTGCCGACCTCATAACGTACTTGCAGCGGCGCGGCATCGTAGCCGGTGTGGGTCACATAGTTGACCGCGCCGCCCAGTGCCAAGGCGCCCTGGTCAAAGCCATTGGCGCCGCGCAGCACTTCGGCACGGCTCAGCCACAGGGGCTCGAACAGTTCATAAGGCGTGCCGCCGGGGCCGGTCAACGGCAGGCCGTCGAACATCGTGTATACCCCGGAGCCATGTGCCCCGGGCGCGCGGTTGATGCCTGAACCGCGAATCGACAGCTTGATGCCGTCATTGCCCGCCGATTGGGCGAACACCCCAGGCTGATAGGCCAGTACATCCTGGTTGCTGGCAACCCGGCCTTGCCCGACACGTTGCATGTCCACCAGGTTGTTGGCCCCAGGCACTGCCTGCAGGCGTTCGCGGGCGTCGTCCAGCTCGCTTTGCTGCTCATCACTGATCAGCACCTGGCCCAGCTCCACTGCCGGTGCGGCAGTGGCTTGCTGGCCGACAGTGAAAACGGCCATCAGGCCAAGGCAAGACGAAAGGGGCAAAACGGGGCGCATCCTACAACTCCAGGCGAAAGGCAAACAGGCAACCGCGTTGTGACGAGCGAAATGCTCTCCAGAGCACGGGGAATAACAGTTAATTGCATAGCGCCACTGGGAAACGGTTGTGTAGGGCGCTTTTTTACAAATTCCATGAGTGGAGCCTGTAGGACGGCCTTCGTAAGGTGGTCCGCATGGCGGCAGCACAACCGGCTGTCGCAACTGGCGATTACTTGTGGAGTTCGATGATGAATACCAACGTACGACAGATACCGGACAAACCCGCGGACACCCCGATCCGCCTGACGCCCCGCGAGCATCAGGTGTTGCTGTGGTGTGCCTATGGCAAGAGTTCGTGGGAAATCGGGCGGATTCTGCAGTGCAAGGAGTCGACGGTGAATTTTCATGTGTCCAACATCCTGCGCAAGTTCGATGTACCCACACGCGTAGCGGCTGTGATCAAGGCCATACGCTACGGAATCTTGTCTGAGCAGTGAGGGCAGAGCATGTCACCAGAATGTATGGAGCCTTTACAGCCGCCAGCTGAGTTGACTGTCTACGGCGCACGCTTTCCCGATGGTCATGATCCTTTTTGGCCGCGCATCGAACTGAGCGTGTTGCGTGAACGCCTGCGGCTTGGCGATCAGGTCAGTGATGTACGCCTGGCTCTCGCTGCTCGCTGCGCCGCGGTCACGGCAGCGAGTGAATTCGCGCGCTGGCGCGCAGTGTTGCGAGGGCGCGGTTACAAGCGCCTGGAGGACGTGGCAGGGCATCACCATGGAAGGGCGTTGTCGGTCTGCTATCGGCGTTTCGTCGAGGCCGCCGTGATGCGCACCTTGTATACCGATTCATGCGGGCAGGTCGTGCGGAGGACACTGTCATGAGTGAACAATATTTGCTGGAAGCCGCCAGCTCCGCTTTTCGCGAACTGCTCAATACCGAGGGCAGGGCGATATTCGGGGCGTTGCTGGGAGCTTTGCTGGTGAGTGCCGCGCGCGACCGCTTGATCATCGTCTCACGCAAGCGCCTTTCGCGACGCAAACAGCTGATGCTGGTGTTCCTGACGTTAGGTGTGGGCTACCTGTTCGAGCCACTGTTGCATTCAATGGCACCGATGTTGTCCCGCGGCATGGCGGCCTTCGTGGCAGCGGTAGTGGTGATTCCAATCAGTCTCAAGGTCATGGTCTGGCTGGACTCGGTGGACTTGCGCGAGCTCCTTCAGCGTTGGCGTCGCCGGGGCTAGCCCTCTAATGGCGTGGTCGTGCGGATGGCCAGTTCGCGCACCTGGCGCTCCAGTTGATGGATGCGTTGCTTGTCCTCGATCTGCAACTGGACGGCCTGGCGATCAGCCTGTGAAAGCGTGCGCAGGCGCTCGAGCATGTCGCTTTCCCAGCCGTCGCTTGCCCAGGTCGGCTGGCCACTGTCGTGCTCACCGAGCAGTAGCCAATCCAACGAGCAGCCGCGCTGCCGTGCAATGTCTATGCATAATGCGTATGGAATGCTGTCGCGCACCTTCCAGCTGCTCAAGGTCTGTGGGCTGACCGCTAGGGCTCTGGCCAGCTGTACATCTGTCTCTGAGCCAGTAATCAGCTTGAGACGTGCCAGCACTGATGCAAACAAGGGGCTACTCATAACAAATATCCATGACTGGTTTAACGACATTCCTTGGGCTTAAACTACTTATAACGAATAGTAGCCCTGCATTTTGATGAGATATCCTGACATGAGGAGCAGCATGATGAAAAACCCTTCCTTAATAGCAGTCAATACTGATGCAGCTGGGGAAGCATTCTTACAGCATATATGTGTATTCGGCACATGCAGGTATTTGCCGTGAGTACTTATAAGCTGGTCTGTCCTCACTGCAACAGTCGAATGCGCATCCGTACCAGCGAAGGGCGTCACATTTTTTTGCGTATTGCGTATCTGCAGTGCACCACCGAGGCGTGTGGCTGGTCGGTGAGGGCCGAGTTCGAAATGACCCATGAACTGTCACCCAGTGGAATGCCCAACCCTGAGGTTCACCTGCCATCGGCGAGCAGTGAATTGCGCAGGTCGGCGCTCAAGGATGGCAATCCAGCTTCACCCGATAACCTTCAGCCGGCCAGGCGTGTCCAGGTAGCTACAAAGCGCAGATAAAAAAACACCCCGCATGAGCGGGGTGTTTGTTTTACCGGTTTGGTCAGCCGATCAGTTGCAGGCCGGCCTGCTGGACCATTTCCAGCAGTGGCTGCGGGTACACGCCAAGCACGAAGGCAAGGATAGCGATGGCCAGCAACATGACGCCGCCGGTACGTTGCTCCCACTTCAGCGGGGCGTCGTGGCGACGCAGGTTCGGTTCGACCAGGTACAGGGTGACCATCACGCGCAGGTAGTAGTACACGCCGATGGCGCTGCCCAGGACCAGGGCACCGACCAGCCACCACAGCTGCGACTCGACGCCGGTGGCAATGATGTAGAACTTGCCGATGAAGCCGGCGGTCAGCGGAATACCCGCCAGCGACAGCATCATCACGGTCAGTACTGCGGTCAGGTACGGACGGCGCCAGAACAGGCCGCGGTACTCGTACAGGGCGTCGGCGTCACGGCCGCCGTAAGGCGAGGACATCAGGGTGATGACCCCGAAAGCGCCCAGGCTGGTGATGACGTAGGTGACCAGGTAAACGCCCATGGCTTCCAGGGCCAGGCCCTTGCTGGCGACCAGGGCGATCACCAGGTAACCGAAGTGGGCGATGGACGAGTAACCCAGCAGACGCTTGAGGTTGCTCTGGGTCAGCGCCAGCAGGTTACCGATCAGGATCGATGCCACAGCGATTACGGCCAGTACGGTGCTCAGCACGCCGCTGCTGGCAGCAGGGGAGAGCATGAACAGGCGCACGACCACGGCAAATACTGCGACCTTGCTGGCGGTGGCCAGGAAGGCTGCGACCGGTGCCGGGGCGCCTTCGTACACGTCCGGGGTCCACAGGTGGAATGGAACCAGCGACAGCTTGAAGGCCAGGCCGACCAGCATCATGCCCAGGCCCAGCTGGGCCAGCAGGCTTGGCTTGCCGGTAGCGGCCAGGGCCTTGCCGATCAGGTCGAAGGTCAGGCTGCCAGCATCGGCGTACAGCAGGGCCATACCGAACAGCAGGAAGGCCGAGCCTGCGGCCGACAGCACCATGTACTTGATGCCGGCTTCCAGCGAACGCTTGTTGAAGAAGGCATACGCCACCAGGCCGTAGACCGGTACCGACAGCAGCTCCAGGCCGATGAACAGGCCAGCCAGGTGGTTGGCACTGACCAGCACCAGGCCACCGAGGGCCGACATCAGCAGCAGCAGGTACAGTTCTTCACGGTTGCCCGGGAAGCCCTTGGAGCCTTCGCCCAGGTAGGCGTGGGCGAGGGTGACGCAAGCCAGCGTCGCCACCAGGATGATCGCCATGTACAGGCAGGCGAACTTGTCGATGGTCACCAACGAGGTGACCGCCAGCGGCGCGACCTTCAGCGCCGGCAGGATCGACAGCAGGGCCAGGTTCAGGCCCACGGTGGACAGCAGGAAGGTCTGCGAGTGGTTGCGCTTCCAGGCGATCGCCAGCATCACCACCACCGTGGTGATGGTGGTGATCAGCATCGGCGCCAATGCGATGAAGTGTTGAGTGGTGAATTCCATAGCGCTCTTACCGGGCCGAAGCGAGTTGAGTGAAAGCGGAACCGAGCCACTGCTGCACACCGCTCATGGTGGCGGCAGAGGTGTCGAGGAACGGCTGTGGATACACGCCCAGCAGGATCAGCAATACCGCCAGACCCAGGACCATGATCAGTTCGCGACCGTCCATGCCGGCCAGCACGGTGTCGGTCTTGGCCGGGCCGAAGTAGGCGCGGTGGATCATGATCAGCGAGTAGACCGAACCGAACACCAGACCGGTGGTGGCGATCACGGTGATCCACGGCACGCTGGCGAAGCTGCCGATCAGAATCAGGAATTCGCCGACGAAGTTACCGGTACCTGGCAGGCCCAGGGAGGCGGCGGCGAAGAACAGGCTGATGGCTGGCAGGTAGGCGATGCGGTGCCACAGGCCACCCATTTCACGCATGTCACGGGTGTGCAGGCGCTCGTACAGCTGGCCGGCCAGGATAAAGAGCGCGGCAGCCGACAGGCCGTGGGCCAGCATCTGGATCACCGCGCCTTGCAGGGCCTGCTGGCTGCCGGAGTAGATACCGATCAGCACGAAGCCCATGTGCGAGACGCTGGAGAAGGCGACCAGGCGCTTGATGTCGGTTTGCGCGAAGGCCAGGAAGGCACCGTAGAAGATACCGATCAGGCCCAGGGTCATGGCGATTGGCGCGAACTCGGCCGACGCGTTCGGGAACAGTGGCAGGGCGAAGCGCAGCAGGCCGTAGGCCGCGGTCTTCAGCAAGATACCGGCCAGGTCAACGGAACCTGCGGTCGGTGCCTGGGCGTGGGCGTCAGGCAGCCAGGAGTGGAACGGCACCACCGGCAGCTTCACCGCGAAGGCGATGAAGAAGCCCAGCATCAGCACATATTCGACGCCAGCTGGCAGCTCGGCCTTGAGCAGGTCGCTGTAGTTGAAGGTGAGAACGCCTGTGGTGTTGTAGTTGACCAGCACCAGACCCAGGATCGCCACCAGCATGATCAGGCCGCTGGCCTGAGTGAAGATGAAGAACTTGGTCGCCGCGTAGATCCGGGTCTTCTTGCCGTCTGACGAGCTGTGACCCCAGAGCGCGATGAGGAAGTACATCGGCACCAGCATCATTTCCCAGAAGAAGAAGAACAGGAACAGGTCCAGGGCCAGGAACACACCGACCACGCCGCCCAGGATCCACATCAGGTTGAGGTGGAAGAAGCCGACGTGGCGCTGGATCTCTTTCCAGGAGCACAGTACCGACAGCACACCGAGCAGGCCGGTGAGCAGGATCATCAGCAGCGACAGGCCGTCCAGGGCCAGGTGGATGCTGATGCCGAAGCGCTTGATCCACTCGACTTTGTATTCGAGTGCCCAAGCAGGTTCGGCGCCCGGAGCGGGGGCCAGGGTGTAGTCGCCGGTGCCCCACAGCCACAGGCCGATGCCGAGCAGCAGGGACATGGTCAGCAGCGCGATCCAGCGCGGCAGGGTGGCGCCGAAGCGTTCACCCAGCCAGCACAGGAAGCCGCCGATGAAGGGGATCAGGATCAGCCAAGGCAAAATCATGACGGGTTGGTTTCCTTTGGCAAAGTCGCAAGATTCATAGTCATACCGCGGCCACTACCACGGCGCCGATGACCAGTACGGCACCGACGGCGATCGAGGCGGTGTACCAGCGCAGCTGGCCGGTCTCGGTCTTGCTCATGGCGACGTTGCCGCCACGGGCCATCCGAGGAATCAGGCCGATGCTGCGGTCAACCGGGTCCTTGCGCAGGATGTGGCTGATCAGCAGGTAAGGTTTGACGAAGAGCTTGTCGTAGATCCAGTCGAAGCCCCAGGCGGCGAACCACCAGGCCGACAGGACGCGGCCGATGCCGCTGTTGGCGATGGCCGAGACCAGGCGACGCTTGCCCAGGAACAGCACCGCAGCCAGCAGGATACCGGCAATGGCGATGGCGCCCGAGGTGATTTCCAGTGCGTGCTTGGCTTCGCCACCGGCGTGGCCGGCGCTTTCAGGCAGCACGCCTGCCAGCGGCGGGTGGATCCAGGCGCCGATGAAGGTCGACAGCACGATCAGCACGCCCAGTGGCAGCCAGTGGCTGATGCCGTGGCCGGCGTGGGCTTCGGTCTTGGCTTCGCCGTGGAAGGCGATGAAGATCAGGCGGAAGGTGTACAGCGAGGTCATGAAGGCACCGACCAGGCCGGCGTACAGCAGGCCGGTGTTGCCGCTGGCGAAGGCTTCCCAGAGGATCTCGTCCTTGGAGTAGAAGCCCACGGTCAGGATCGGCAGGGCTGCCAGGGCAGCGCCACCCACCACGAAGCTGGCGTAGGCCAACGGCAGTTTCTTCCACAGGCCGCCCATCTTGAAGATGTTCTGCTCGTGGTGGCAGGCAACGATCACCGCACCGGAAGCAAGGAACAGCAGGGCCTTGAAGAAGGCGTGGGTCATCAGGTGGAAGATCGCCGCGTCCCAGGCGCCAACGCCCAGGGCCAGGAACATGTAGCCGATCTGGCTCATGGTCGAGTAGGCGAGGATACGCTTGATGTCGGTTTGAACCAGGGCGGCGAAGCCAGCCAGGACCAGCGTTACGCCACCGACCACACCGACCAGGTGCAGGATGTCCGGCGCCAGCAGGAACAGGCCGTTGGTACGGGCGATCAGGTACACGCCCGCGGTCACCATGGTTGCCGCGTGGATCAGTGCCGAGACCGGGGTAGGGCCGGCCATCGCGTCCGCCAGCCAGGTCTGCAGTGGCAGCTGGGCCGATTTACCGACCGCACCGCCCAGCAGCATCAGGGTGGCCAGGACCATCCAGGTGTCGCCCGCCTGGAACTTCTGCGGTGCCAGCACCAGCAGTTCCTGCACGTTCAGGGTACCCAGCTGGGCGAACAGGATGAACAGGCCGATGGCCATGAACACGTCGCCGATACGGGTGACGATGAAGGCCTTCAGTGCCGCGTTACCGTTGTTGCGGTTGCTGTAGTAGAAACCGATCAACAGGTACGAGCACAGGCCCACGCCTTCCCAGCCGAAGTAGATGAACAGCAGGTTGTCGCCCAGCACCAGGAACAGCATGCTGGCGATGAACAGGTTGGTGTACGAGAAGAAGCGCGAGTAACCGGCTTCACCACGCATGTACCACGAGGCGAACAGGTGGATCAGGAAGCCGACACCGGTGACCACGCCCAGCATGGTGACCGACAGGCCGTCCACGTACAGGGTGAAGTTCGGCGCGAAGCCGTCCACCGACATCCACTGCCACAGCAGCTGGCTGTACGCGCCGCCCTCAGGCGGGGCAACGTTGAACTGCCAGATCACGTAGGCGGCCACGGCGGCCGAGAGGCCCACCGAACCGACGCCGATCAGCGCGGACAGGTTCTCCGAGAACCGTCCACGGGAGAACGACAGCAGCAGGAAGCCGATCAGGGGGAATACGAACGTCAGGAAGATAAGGTTCATCCGCGCATCTCACTGGCAGCATCGATGTCGAGAGTGTGGAAGCGGCGATACAGCTGCAGCAGGATGGCCAGGCCAATGCTGGCCTCGGCGGCTGCCAGGCTGATCACCAGAATAAACATCACCTGGCCGTCGGGTTGGACCCAACGGGCACCGGCGACGATGAACGCCAGGGCAGAGGCGTTCATCATGACTTCCAGGCTCATGAGCACGAAGAGGATGTTGCGGCGGACCATCAGGCCAACCAGACCTAAGCAGAACAGGATCCCGGCGACCGCCAGGCCATGTTCGAGAGGGATAGCACCCATGATTTACTCCTTCGCCTCGTTGCGGCCCAGGTGGAAGGCGGTGACGGCTGCGGCGAGCAGCAGCATCGAGGCCAGTTCGACCACCAGCAGGTAAGGCCCGAACAGGCTGATGCCCACGGCCTTGGCGTCCACGGTGGTACCGCTGATGGCTGCGCCGCTCGGGGCGACGAACAGCACGTACAGCAGCTCCAGCAGCAGCAGCGCGGCGAGGATCACCGGCCCTGCCCAGATACCGGGCTTGAGCCAACCCCTTTCCTGGGCGACCGAGGCCGGCCCCAGGTTGAGCATCATCACCACGAACACGAACAGCACCATGATGGCGCCGGCGTAGGCGATCACTTCCAGGGCGCCAGCGAATGGCGCACCCAGGGCGAAGAAGATCATTGCCACGGAAATCAGCGAAATGATCAGGTAGAGCAGGGCGTGCACGGGGTTGGTGCCGGTCACCACCCGGAGGGTGGAGACCACGGCGATCCCGGATGCGAAGTAGAAAGCGAATTCCATCTTTCTGTCCTTATGGGAGCAAGCTCTTCACGTTGATCGGCTCGGCTTCGTTCTGCGCAGAGCCTTTCGGCTTGCCAGCGATGGCCATACCCGCAACACGGTAGAAGTTGTAGTCAGGGTTCTTGCCGGGGCCGGAGATCAGCAGATCTTCCTTCTCGTACACCAGGTCCTGACGCTTGAACTCGGCCATTTCGAAATCCGGAGTCAGCTGGATCGCGGTGGTCGGGCACGCCTCTTCGCACAGGCCGCAGAAAATGCAGCGCGAGAAGTTGATGCGGAAGAACTCAGGGTACCAACGCCCGTCCTCGGTCTCGGCTTTCTGCAGCGAGATGCAGCCAACCGGGCAAGCCACCGCGCAGAGGTTGCACGCTACGCAGCGCTCCTCGCCATCGGGGTCGCGGGTCAGGACGATGCGGCCGCGGTAGCGCGGCGGCAGGTACACGGGTTCTTCCGGGTATTGCAGGGTGTCGCGCTTGCGGAACCCGTGGGAGAACACCATTGCCAGGCTGCGCAGCTGGGTGCCGGTGCCCTTAACGATGTCGCCGATATACTTGAACATGGGTCAAATCCTCACTGGGCCGCGACGGCTGGCGTGTTGTAGAGCACGATCGCAGCGGTCACCAGCAAATTGATCAGGGTCAGCGGCAGGCAGAACTTCCAGCTGAAGTCCATCACCTGGTCATAGCGTGGGCGCGGAATCGAGGCGCGCAGCAGAATGAACAGCATGATGAAGAACGCGGTCTTCAGGGCGAACCACAGGAACGGAACCTGTGGCAGCAGGCCGAACGGGCCGTGCCAGCCGCCGAAGAACAGGGTCACCAGCAGTGCCGAGATCAGGATGATGCCGATGTACTCACCGACGAAGAACATGCCCCATTTCATGCCGGCATATTCAATGTGGTAACCGTCGGCCAGTTCCTGTTCCGCTTCCGGCTGGTCGAACGGGTGACGGTGAGTCACGGCGACGCCAGCGATGAAGAAGGTGCAGAAGCCGAAGAACTGCGGAATGATGAACCACAGGTTCTGGGCCTGGTATTCAACGATGTCGCGCATGTTGAACGAACCCACCTGAACCACCACGCCCATCAGCGCCAGACCCAGGAACACTTCGTACGACACGGTCTGAGCCGAAGCACGCAAGCTGCCCAGCAGGGCGTACTTGTTGTTCGACGACCAGCCGGCGAACAGCACCGCGTAGACCGAAAGACCCGCCATGGCGAAGAAGAACAGCAGGCCGATGTTCAGGTCCGCCACGCCCCACAGCGGGGTGATCGGGATCACGCAGAAGGCGATCAGCAGGGCGCTCATGGCCACGACCGGCGCCAGGGTGAAGATCATGCGATCGACGAAGGGCGGGTTCCAGTCTTCCTTGAAGAACATCTTCAGCATGTCGGCGGCGATCTGGAACATGCCGAACGGGCCGACACGGTTCGGACCGTAACGGTCCTGCCACCAGCCCAGCAGACGACGCTCGACGAAGCTGAGCAGCGCGCCGCAGACCACCACCGCGAGCAGGACCACGACGGCCCGGACCACGGTGAGGATCACATCGATCACTTCGGGGGTGAACCAGCTCATTGTGCTGCCTCCTGCAGACCTTCGACGGATGCACCGAAGATGGCAGGCGGAATGCCGGCCAGGCCTTTGGGCAGGGCAACCAGGCCAGCGCCCAGTTCTTCATTGATACGCAGCGGCAGGCGCAGCGACACACCGGCGACGTTCAGGCTCAGCAGCGCGCCGTCGTTGACACCCAGGCGGTCGGCTTCGGACTTGGCCAGGGCCACGTAGGCAGCCGGGATGCGTTCCTGCACCGGAGCGGCGCGCGACGAGCTTTCCTCGCTGCCGAACAGGTGGAAGAACGGTACCGCGGTCCAGGTGCCACGGGCCGGGCTGAAGGCACCCGGAATGGCGGTGAACCAGTTGAGCTTGTCGCCTTGCGACTCGATCAGGCGAACGCCTGGGTCGCCAGCGCGCAGGTGGCCACCGACCTCGTCCTGAAACTTGTTCCAGGCTTGCGGCGAGTTCCAGCCCGGCGACCAGGCGAACGGCACCTGCTGACGCGGTTCGGCCGAACCCGAGTAACCTTCCATCGAGAAGGCGAACGCGGTGTCCTTGTCTTGTGGAGTACGCGGCTCGTGCACGCTGATGTTGGCGCGCATGGCGGTACGGCCGGAGTAGCGCAGCGGCTCACGGGCCAGCTTCATGCCCTTGATGCGGAACGCAGCGCTTGGTGCGGCGTTGACGATACCGGACAGTTGCGGCGCGGCTTCGGCGCAGGCGCTGGTGACGTGGTCCAGCTGGGTCCAGTCGACCGGCTTGTTCAGCAGGGTGGCACGCAGGGCGTGCATCCAGCGCCAGCCTTCGTGGATCTGGATGCTGCTGTCCAGGTATTGCGGGTCGAACACCTGGAAGAAGCGCTGGGCACGGCCTTCCTGGCTGACCAGGGTACCGTCGCCTTCGGCGAAGGAGGCGGCCGGCAGCACCAGGTGGGCGCGGTCGAGCGTGGCGGTCTTGGAGTGGTCGGCGACGATCACTACCTTGGCGGCGGCCAGGGCTGCGTCGACCTTGGCGGCCGGTACGCGGGCGTACAGGTCGTTTTCCAGGACCACGATGGCGTCGGCCTTGCCGCTGATGACTGCGTCCAGCGCTGCGTCGACGGATTCACCACCCATCATCGCCATGCCCAGGCTGTTGGCCTCAGGCACGACCAGGCTCAGCGAACCGTTCTTCTCGCGCAGTTTCAGGGCCTTGGCGATGTTGGCGGCGGCTTCGATCAGCGCCGGGTCGGCCAGCGAGGTACCGGCGACCACCAGCGGGCGCTTGGCAGCGACCAGGGCGTCGGCGATGCGCTGGGCCAGGGCTTGTGCTTCCTGATCCAGGCCAGCTACGGCAGGGGCGCTCGGGTCGATGGCGTGGGCCACGGCGAAACCGATGCGGGCCAGGTCCGCCGGGGCGGCGTGCACGCACTCTTCGGCAACGTCGTCCAGCTTGGTTTCAGCCAGCGAAGCAATGAACAGCGGGTACAGCGCGTGCTGGCCGATGTTCTTCACCGCAGCGTCCAGCCAAGGCTGCACTTTCATGGCCTCGGCCATGGCTTCGGCCTTGCCTTTGGTGGCCTGGCGTACAGCCAGGGCGACGCGGGCAGCGGTCTGGGTCAGGTCTTCACCGAGCACGAACACGGCGTCGTGGTCTTCGATGTCGCGCAGGGTCGGTACTGGCAGCGGGCTGTTGTTCAGCACGTTCAGGGCCAGGCGTACGCGAGCCAGCTCACCGGCTTCCATACCCGAGTAGAAGTAGTCGGCGCCGACCAGCTCACGCAGGCCGTAGTTGCTTTCCAGGCTGGCGCGTGGCGAGCCGATACCGACGATGGTGCGGCCGCGCAGCAGGTCGGCGGCCTTGTCCAGGGCGGCGTCCAGGCTCAGCTTGGTGCCATCGGCCAGCAGTGGCTGACGTGGACGGTCCTTGCGGTTGACGTAGCCGTAGCCGAATCGGCCGCGGTCGCACAGGAAGTACTGGTTCACCGAACCGTTGAAACGGTTCTCGATCCGACGCAGTTCGCCGTAGCGCTCGCCCGGGCTGATGTTGCAGCCGCTGGAGCAACCGTGGCAGATGCTCGGGGCGAACTGCATATCCCACTTGCGGTTGTAGCGCTCGGAGTGGGTCTTGTCGGTGAACACACCGGTCGGGCAGACCTCGGTCAGGTTGCCGGAGAACTCGCTTTCCAGCACGCCGTCTTCAACGCGACCGAAGTACACGTTGTCGTGGGCGCCGTAGACACCCAGGTCGGTGCCGCCAGCGTAGTCCTTGTAGTAGCGCACGCAGCGGTAGCAGGCGATGCAGCGGTTCATCTCGTGGGCGATGAACGGGCCGAGGTCCTGGTTCTGGTGGGTACGCTTGGTGAAACGGTAGCGGCGCTCATTGTGGCCGGTCATTACCGTCATGTCCTGCAGGTGGCAGTGACCGCCTTCCTCGCACACCGGGCAGTCGTGCGGGTGGTTGGTCATCAGCCACTCGACGACGCTGGCGCGAAACGCCTTGGACTCGTCATCGTCGATGGAGATCCAGGTGCCGTCGGAGGCAGGGGTCATGCAGGACATGACGATACGACCACGGGTGTCGTTCTCGTCGGTGTACTGCTTGACCGCACATTGCCGGCAGGCGCCGACGCTACCGAGCGCCGGGTGCCAGCAGAAATAAGGGATGTCGAGGCCGAGCGACAGACAGGCCTGTAACAGGTTGTCCGCACCGTTGACTTCGAGCGCTTTGCCGTCTACGTGGATAGTGGCCATGGTTCAAAGTTCTTCGTTGGCCCGCGTGAGCGGGCGTGGCTAATGGAAATCGGTGGGCCTGCGGCTCGCGTCAAACATGCGCGTGCCTGCGAGGCCGGCGGGTGGCACGGACCACCCGCGTTTCATCTTGTTATGCGCCGACCACAATCGGCTTCGCCAGATTCGGGCGCAGGGCGTCGGCAGCACTTGCTGGTGCGACACCGGCCTCGAATTCCGAGCGGAAGTATTTGATGGCACTGCCCAAAGGCTCGACGGCACCCGGTGCGTGAGCACAGAAGGTGCGGCCTGGGCCGAGGAAGTTGACCAGACCCAGCAGGGTCTCGATGTCTTCGGCGCGGCCCTGGCCTTTCTCCAGTGCGCGCAGCATTTTCACGCTCCACGGCAGGCCGTCACGGCACGGGGTGCACCAGCCGCACGACTCGCGGGCGAAGAACTCTTCCATGTTGCGCAGCAGCGAGACCATGTTGATGCTGTCGTCGACCGCCATGGCCAGGCCAGTACCCATACGGGTGCCAACCTTGGCGATGCCACCGGCGTACATTTGCGCATCGAGGTGCTCGGGCAGCAGGAAGCCGGTACCGGCGCCGCCAGGCTGCCAGCACTTGAGCTTGAAGCCGTCGCGCATGCCACCGGCGTAGTCTTCGAACAGCTCGCGGGCGGTGACGCCGAACGGCAGTTCCCACAGGCCCGGGTTCTTCACCTTGCCGGAGAAGCCCATCAGCTTGGTGCCGTGGTCTTCGCTGCCTTCGCGGGCCAGCGACTTGTACCAGTCGTTGCCGTTGGCGACGATGGCCGGGACGTTGCACAGGGTCTCGACGTTGTTCACGCAAGTCGGCTTGCCCCATACGCCAACGGCGGCAGGGAAGGGCGGCTTGGAGCGCGGGTTGGCGCGACGGCCTTCCAGCGAGTTGATCAGTGCGGTTTCTTCACCGCAGATGTAGCGACCGGCACCGGTGTGCACGAACAGCTCGAAGTCGAAGCCCGACCCGAGGATGTTCTTGCCCAGCAGGCCTGCGGCCTTGGCTTCGTCGATGGCGCGGTTGAGGTTTTTCGCCGCGGTGGTGTATTCGCCACGCAGGAAGATGTAGCCGCGGTAGGCCTTCAGGGCGCGGGCGCTGATCAGCATGCCCTCGACCAGCAGATGGGGCTGTTGCTCCATCAGCATGCGGTCCTTCCAGGTGTTCGGCTCCATTTCGTCCGCGTTGCACAGCAGGTAGCGGATGTTCATGGATTCGTCTTTGGGCATCAGGCCCCACTTCACGCCAGTGGGGAAGCCCGCGCCACCACGGCCCTTGAGGCCGGAGTCCTTGACGCTCTGCACGATGTCGTCGGCGGACATCTGCGCCAGCGCCTTGCGCGCGGCAGCGTAGCCGTTCTTCGATTCGTACTCGGCCAGCCAGACCGGCTCGCCATCGTCACGCAGGCGCCAGGTCAGCGGGTGGGTTTCGGCCGAACGCGCGATGCGGTTGGCCGGGCCGAAGGAAGTAATGGTCATACGTAACCCTCCAGCAGTTTGGAAACGCCAGCCGGCTGCACGTCGCCGAAGGTGTCGTCGTCGATCATCAGTGCCGGGGCCTTGTCGCAGTTGCCCAGGCAGCACACCGGCAGCAGGGTGAAGCGGCCGTCGGCGGTGGTCTGACCCAGGCCGATGCCCAGTTCGCTCTGGATCTGGCTGACCACGGACTCGTGGCCACCGATGTAGCAGACCATGCTGTCGCAAACGCGGATGATGTGGCGGCCGACTGGCTGACGGAAGATCTGGCTATAGAACGTAGCCACACCCTCGACGTCGCTTGCCGGGATGCCCAGTACTTCGCCGATGGCGTGGATGGCGCCGTCCGGCACCCAGCCACGCTCCTTCTGGACGATTTTCAGGGCTTCGATGGACGCCGCGCGCGGGTCCTCGTAGTGATGCATCTCGTGCTCGATGGCCGAGCGCTCGGTTTCGCTCAGGGCGAAACGGTCGGTTTGGATAAGCGTGCTGTTCATGCTT
The DNA here is from genome assembly GCF_034387475.1 of Pseudomonas sp. Teo4. Classification (NCBI taxonomy): domain Bacteria; kingdom Pseudomonadati; phylum Pseudomonadota; class Gammaproteobacteria; order Pseudomonadales; family Pseudomonadaceae; genus Pseudomonas; species Pseudomonas sp. Teo4. The sequence goes on along the minus strand of NZ_JAXCIL010000001.1, from coordinate 2,762,737 downwards.
AGCGGTCCACGTCAGCCATAACGAAGTCGATACTGCCCAGGTACGCGATGAGGTCCGCGACCATGCTGCCTTTGATCACCGAAGGGATCTGCTGCAGGTGCGGGTAGCTCGGGGTACGGATCCGGGTGCGGTAGCTCATGGTGCCGCCATCGCTCGTCAGGTAGTAACTGTTGATGCCCTTGGTCGCCTCGATCATCTGGAACGACTCGTTGGCCGGCATGACCGGGCCCCACGAGACTTGCAGGAAGTGCGTGATCAGGGTCTCGATGTGCTGCAGGGTGCGCTCTTTCGGCGGCGGCGTGGTCAGCGGGTGATCCGCCTTGTACGGGCCTTCCGGCATGTTGCGCAGGCACTGGTCGATGATGCGGATACTCTGGCGCATCTCCTCGACGCGGACCATGCAGCGATCGTAGGCATCGCCGTTGTGGGCCAGCGGTACTTCGAACTCGAAGTTCTCGTAGCCGGAGTAGGGGCGGGCTTTACGCAGGTCGAAGTCGCAACCGGTGGCACGCAGGCCGGCACCGGTGGTACCCCACTCCAGGGCTTCCTTGGTGTTGTACGCGGCAACGCCGATGGTACGGCCCTTGAGGATGCTGTTCTGCAGGGCAGCCTTGGTGTACTCGTCCAGGCGCTTGGGCAGCCACTCGACGAAGTCCTTGACCAGCTTGTCCCAGCCGCGCGGTAGGTCGTGGGCAACGCCACCGATGCGGTACCAGGCCGGGTGCAGGCGGAAACCGGTGATCGCTTCGATCACGGTGTAGGCGCGCTGGCGGTCGGTGAAGGTGAAGAACACCGGGGTCATGGCGCCGACGTCCTGGATGTAGGTACCCAGGAACAGCAGGTGGCTGGTGATACGGAAGAATTCGGCCAGCATCACGCGGATGGTGTCGACCTTCTGTGGCACCTTGATGCCCGCGAGCTTTTCAACCGCCAGTACGTACGGCAGGTTGTTCATCACCCCGCCGAGGTAGTCGATACGGTCGGTGTAGGGAATGAAGCTGTGCCAGGACTGGCGCTCGGCCATCTTCTCGGCACCACGGTGGTGGTAGCCGATGTCCGGTACGCAGTCGACGATCTCTTCACCGTCCAGCTGCAGCACGATACGGAAAGCACCGTGGGCCGAAGGGTGGTTCGGGCCGAGGTTGAGGAACATGTAGTCCTCGTTGGCGCCGTGACGCTTCATGCCCCAGGCTTCCGGGTTGAAGCGCGCCGATTCCTCTTCAAGCTGCTGTTTGGCCAGGGTCAGGCTGTAGGGGTCGAACTCGGTGGCACGGGCTGGGTAGTCCTTGCGCAGCGGGTGACCTTCCCAGGTCGGCGGCATCATGATGCGGCTCAGGTGCGGGTGGCCGGCAAAGTCGATGCCGAACATGTCCCAGACTTCGCGCTCGTACCAGTTGGCGTTGGGCCAGATACCGGTCACGGTCGGCAGGTTCAGGTCGCCTTCGCTGAGCGACACCTTGATCATCACATCGCTGTTACGTTCGATCGACAGCAAGTGGTAGAACACGCTGAAGTCGGCAGCTGGCAGGCCACGGCGCTGGGTGCGCAGGCGCTCGTCGACGCCGTGCAGGTCGTACAGCATGCTGTAGGGCTTGGCGACGCCGCGCAGGAAGCTCAGCACTTCTTTGAGCTGGGCGCGCTTGACCCACAGCACGGGCATGCCGGTGCGGGTTTCCTGGGCGACGAATGCTTCGGCGCCAAAACGGTTGTGCAGTTCGACGACCACATCCTGGTCGTCAGCCTTGTAGGGCGGAATGAAAATAGCGTTGTCCGCTGTCATGGTCTCGGTCGCTTTGGGTCAACGTTAAGAATGAAGCCAGGCCGCCGGCTCCTTCGGGAGCGGGCGGCAGGTCGCTGGATCAGACTTCGTCGGGGCTGCGCAGGTTGGTTACCGCAATGCGCTGTTCACGACGCAGGTCTTTCTGGGCTGGCATCTCGGCACGGTAAATACCTTGATCACCAACGACCCAGGAAAGCGGGCGTCGTTCTTGGCCGATCGACTCCTGCAGCAGCATCAAGCCTTGCAGGAAAGCCTCAGGGCGTGGCGGGCAGCCAGGCACATAGACGTCCACGGGGAGGAACTTGTCGACCCCCTGAACGACCGAGTAGATGTCGTACATGCCGCCGGAGTTGGCGCACGAACCCATGGAGATGACCCACTTAGGCTCGAGCATCTGCTCGTACAGACGCTGGATGATCGGCGCCATCTTCACGAAGCAGGTACCGGCAATGACCATGAAGTCGGCCTGACGCGGCGAGGCCCGGATGACTTCGGCGCCGAAGCGGGCGATGTCGTGGGGTGCCGTGAAGGCCGTGGTCATTTCCACGTAGCAGCAGGACAGGCCGAAGTTGTACGGCCAGAGGGAGTTCTTGCGACCCCAGTTGACCGCGCCACGCATTACATCTTCAAGCTTGCCCATGAAGATGTTCTTGTGGACCTGGTCCTCGAGCAGCTGGTCGGTGACGGTTTCCCGATCACCTACCGGGTACTGCTCGTTGGGCGCATCCGGATCGATTCTGGTGAGATTGTATTGCATTGCCAAAGCCTCATTGTTTCAGCTTCGCTTGCCGCTTGCGGCGACCTTCGGGAGCCCAATCAAGTGCCCCGACGCGCCATAGGTAGACAAGACCAGCCAACAGAATTGCTATGAAAACGAGTGCTTCGACGAATCCGGTCCAGCCGCTTTCGCGGACGGACACAGACCATGCATACAGGAATAGGGCTTCGATATCGAAGATCACGAACAGCATCGCGACCAGATAGAATTTGGCGGACAGGCGCAGGCGGGCGCTACCGACGGGCAGCATGCCGGATTCGAAGGGTTCGTTCTTGGCGCGGCCCCAGGCCTTGCTACCGAGCAGGCTGGACAGGCCGAGCATGAAGGCACACAGGCCGACGACACCCAGAAGGAAGATGGCAAAGCCCCAGTTGTGGGCGATGAGTCCTGCCGAATCGGACATGCTAGAAATCCTTATAAACAGAGACCTAGCTCTGCAGTCTGAAATTAAGTAGAGCGGCGACTTGGTGTCGCAGGTGCAGTGACCAAATGTCGCAGCTGAATCAATCGGGCTGATTTTATGGGTAAACCCGGTGCAAGTAAAATTTCCGTTGCAAATTTATTCGTAGGATTAAGAACAAAAAGCGTGCGTAACTGGCTGAAAGCCTTGAGATTCGGGGATTGCGTACGGTTTTGTTAATTATGTTTCTTGCGAGTGGTAACGAATTACAAACTTCGTAATGATAATTAATATCATTTAACCTGATACCTGTAATTTGCTCTGTTCTGAGTCTTGTAAAGTTCATCTGGCGATTCCCCCTACTTGCAAATGCGAAAGACTCTTGTTCTAGCAGCTTCCCGCGCCGCGTGCACCGCTCTGGATCAATACTTTATCGGTTGCGCCGTGACGTGCTGACGAAGCGATCGCCCACTGACCGAGCCAATAGGCGAGGATGATCAGGTACGGTGCTGCCGCGAACGGGCTGACGAAGCGGTCGATGCCGATCAGGCTGTCGGAGAACACGAACAGGCAGGCACCCAGCGCGGCGGCACCGCCGCAGGCCAGTGCGCGCCAGAGCATGGCGCTGATGGCCAGGGCATACACTGCGACAGGGATCAGCAGCGGGCCGAGGCCATGGCTGGCGAGGACTGCGAACAAGATGATGCCGGTGATGGCGCTCAGCAGCAGGGCTGGCAGGGCGGGTTGCAGTGTGCTGCTGCAGTAGGCGCGCAGGTAGGCCAGGTGGGCGCAGAGGAAGGCGACCAGGCCGAAGACGAACAGGTCGGCCGGGATGGCCAGCAGGATGTCGCCGATGACTGAAAAGGCCAGGCCGATGCTGATCCAGTTGCGGTAGGGGGTGGCGGGGGCGCTGCGTAGCCAGGCGATCAGGGCCAGCACCGGAATGGGTTTGGCCAGCAGGGCGAGCAGGGTGTTGTCGCTTGCCAGTGCATATATATAGAGGGCAGCGGCGGCCAGGGCGGCGATGGTCAGGTGGCTTGGACGAGGCATGGGCGGTCCTTGCTGCTGGGCTGTCCTCAAGCATAGACCTGATTTAGCGGGTTGTTGGTGATGCGCCTGGGAATGTGTGACGGCTGCTATGGGTATGGCGATAGCGATTCAATGTCTGTGGGATCGAGCGCCGCCCGCGCGGCGCATCGCGAGCAAGGCTCGCTCCTACGTTTGTTTACGGCCAATAACGCCTGTGAAAGGCGCGCGCGACCGCCATGTGTGTACGGCTCGATATCCAGCCATGCGCCAAGGCGTGCGCGCGCAAATTCCACAGGTATAACTGGCCCGAAACAAACGTAGGAGCGAGCCTTGCTCGCGATGCGCCGCGCGGGCGGCGCTCGGTCTCACGGACGCTATAGATCCACCGCCGGAAGTCTAACCGCCGTTACACATTAAAAAGCCTGGAATCCTCTCGAATCCCAGGCCTCTGTCAGCAACCCACTATCAGTGGAACTGCTCTTCCTCGGTCGAGCCAGTCAGTGCGGTCACCGACGAAGCGCCACCCTGAATCACGGTGGTCATGTCGTCGAAGTAGCCGGTGCCGACTTCCTGCTGGTGCGCAACGAAGGTGTAGCCCTTGCTGGCATCGGCGAACTCTTGTTCCTGCAGCTTCACGTAGGCGGTCATGTCGTTGCGGGCGTAGTCGTGCGCCAGGTTGAACATGCCGTGCCACATGTTGTGGATACCGGCCAGGGTGATGAACTGGTGCTTGTAGCCCATGGCCGACAGCTCGCGCTGGAACTTGGCGATGGTCGCGTCGTCCAGGTTCTTCTTCCAGTTGAAGGAAGGCGAGCAGTTGTACGACAGGATCTGGTCTGGGTATTCCTTCTTGATCGCTTCGGCGAAACGACGTGCTTCGTCCAGGTCCGGCTTGGCGGTTTCGCACCAGATCAGGTCGGCGTACGGCGCGTAGGCCAGGCCGCGAGCGATGGCCTGGTCGAGGCCGGCGCGTACCTTGTAGAAGCCTTCACGGGTGCGCTCGCCGATCACGAACGGCTGGTCGTACGGGTCGCAGTCGCTGGTCAGCAGGTCGGCGGCGTTGGCGTCGGTACGGGCCAGGATGATGGTCGGTACACCCGACACGTCGGCAGCCAGTCGCGCGGCAACCAGTTTCTGCACGGCTTCCTGGGTCGGTACCAGTACCTTGCCACCCATGTGGCCGCATTTTTTAACCGAGGCCAGCTGGTCTTCGAAGTGCACGCCGGCAGCGCCCGCTTCGATCATGTTCTTCATCAGCTCGTAGGCGTTCAGTACGCCGCCGAAACCGGCTTCGGCGTCAGCCACGATTGGCGCGAAGTAGTCGATGTAGCCATCGTCGCCTGGGTTCTTGCCGGCTTTCCACTGGATCTGGTCGGCGCGGCGGAAGGCGTTGTTGATGCGCTTGACCACGGTCGGTACCGAGTCGACCGGGTACAGCGACTGGTCGGGGTACATCGACTCGGCCGAGTTGTTGTCGGCAGCAACCTGCCAGCCGGACAGGTAGATGGCCTGGATGCCGGCTTTAACCTGCTGCACTGCCTGGCCGCCGGTCAGGGCGCCCATGCAGTTGACGAAATCTTTTTCTGGGCGGAAGGACGGGTGGGCACCTTCGGTGACCAGCTTCCACAGTTTTTCTGCGCCTTGGCGAGCAAAGGTGTGCTCTGGCTGCAGCGAGCCACGCAGGCGAACGACATCGGCGGCGGTGTAGGTACGGGTCACGCCTTTCCAGCGCGGGTTCTCGGCCCAGTCTTTCTCGAGGGCTGCAATTTGCTGTTCGCGTGTCAGTGCCATGGAAATAAACCTCGTCGCATCGATCTTGGGGTAATTGTGCTGATGCTCGGGCAGCGATCAGAAGCCTGACGGCGGTCCTGCTCGGCGGGGATTGCGCGGCTGACGAGGAAGGCTCGAAGGGGAAGGGGGCTGCAGCATGGACAAGATGTGGCGGCAGGTTGGCTCGTGGATGCCTTGCTGCGGTGCGACATGGCTTGCCTGGTGACTGCGGTGATGCGCTTCCGTCCCTCGGGACAACTTCTTCGTTGCAGTCGCAATCCCGTCGAACCGCCTTGTGGGCCGTATGGACACGAAGCGCCTCCAGGGGTGGGAGGAGCACGCTTCGAAGACCCTTGCCAGGGCCTCTGATTAGCGGGAGCGAGGCCATCATGCCCTTGGGAAAAAGTGCCTGTCAAATGTTTTGTAGTGCTTTTTTCTACTTACTACATCTTTGGTCTAATGCGACTTGCTGGTCAGTTTCAAGGCCTTTGGTCGAGGCCTTGATTTGCCTGGGATCAGTCAAGAAGGTCGACTTTGACGCGCAAAGTCATGTTTTCCCCGCGCTGGGTACTGTAGGTGAGGGTTGACGGGTTGCGCTCGGACTGACTGTCCTGATTGAAACCCGCCACAGTGATCCACTCGCCGAGCTTTCCGGTGACCGTCGTGTCGGTACTTTGCACTTTCACTACATCGGCACGTTCCTGGCTGATGCGGTCATTATTGGTGCTGATTTGCAGACGAACCGTGTCGCCGCTCAGGCTCGGGGTGACGTAGAAACCTTGGGTCACATTGCGGTATTCGGTGTTGCTCTGGAAGCCGCCATAACCATCGGTGCTGGTGCTGGTGACCGGAATGCTCTGGCCAATCTGGATCAGCGCGGCCTTGCCTTCGCTGGCCTGGATTTGCTGCATGCCGCCGTCACGGTTGCTGGTGCCGTACTGGATGATGCGCGCGTTGCCGCGGTTGTCCTGGAAGTTGTGGTCGGTGTTGTCGACGCTGATGAGCAGGCGCTTGGGCGCCGTGTCCAGCTGTTGCAGCAGCGAGCGCAGGTCATTGATGCGCTCGGGGCTGGCATTGACGATCAGCTTGTTCTCGAACGCGCTGACGGTGCCGTCCCTGCCGAGAAACGACTGGGCGGTGGGTAGCAGTTCGGCGCTGCTGCGATGCTGCAGCGGCAGCACTTCGGTGGCGGCCTGGGCGGTGAGGCTGGCAGCCATCAGCAAGGAGGCGATGAGGGGGCGTAGCGGCATGTCCATGATCTCCGCGGGTGGAATGATCATGATGGCAAATTTGTTCGGATTGTGCCGGGTCTGGGTCACAGGATATGCGCAGTGGTGGCTGCTGCAGGGCAAATTCCGTAACATCGCGGCCCTTGTTTTCTGCATCGCCCCCTCGGGGAACCCCACAGGATTTTTATGAAACCCGCACGACTTCGCGCCGATGTGCTTGCCGGCCTCACCACCTCGTTTGCTTTGGTGCCCGAATGCATCGCCTTTGCCCTGGTGGCTCATCTAAACCCGCTCATGGGTCTGTATGGCGCATTCATCATCTGCACCCTGACTGCCTTGTTCGGTGGTCGTCCCGGCATGATCTCCGGCGCCGCAGGCTCCATGGCGGTGGTGATCGTCGCTTTGGTGGTGCAGCACGGTGTGCAGTACCTGCTGGCCACTGTGCTGCTGGGCGGGGTGGTGATGATCCTGTTCGGGGTGTTGCGCCTGGGCAAACTGGTGCGCCTGGTGCCGTACCCGGTCATGCTGGGCTTTGTGAACGGTCTGGCGATCGTCATTGCCCTGGCGCAACTGGAGCACTTCAAGCAGGGCGAGCAATGGCTCAGTGGCTCGCCGCTGTACCTTATGGTCGGGCTGGTGGCGTTGACCATGCTGGTGGTTTACGTATTGCCCAAGCTGACGCGTGCTGTTCCCCCTGCACTGGTCGCCATCCTTGGCGTTGGTTTGCTGGTGTACCTGCTGGATCTGCCAACCCGCACTCTCGGCGATATGGCGCACATTGCCGGTGGGCTGCCGCAGCTCGCCTTGCCGGATGTGCCGTGGAACCTTGAAACGCTCAAGATCATCGCCCCCTACGCCCTGCTGATGGCCATGGTCGGCCTGCTGGAAACCTTGCTCACCCTCAACCTGACCGATGAAATCACCGAGAGCCGTGGTTTCCCGGACCGCGAATGTGTGGCGCTGGGCGCTGCCAACATGGTGTCTGGCCTGTGCGGTGGCATGGGCGGCTGCGCGATGATCGGGCAGACCGTGATCAACCTGAGTTCCAATGGCCGTGGTCGTTTGTCCGGTGTGGTGGCCGGCGTGATGATTCTGTTGTTCGTGCTGTTCCTGTCACCCCTGATCGAGCGGATTCCGTTGGCGGCGCTGGTCGGGGTGATGTTCGTGGTGGCCCAGCAGACCTTCGCCTGGGCGTCCTTGCGTGTGCTGAACAAGGTACCGGTGAGCGATGTGCTGGCCATCATCGCGGTGACGGTGGTCACCGTGTTTACCGACCTGGCCACGGCGGTGCTGTTCGGCATCGTCATCGCGGCGGTCAATTTTGCCTGGCAGCATGCGCGGGAGCTGTATGCCGACAGCCATGACGATGGCGAGGGCGGCAAGCGTTACCAGGTGCACGGCACGTTGTTCTTCGCCTCGACCACGCCGTTTCTCAACCAGTTCGACCCGGCCAATGACCCGGCCAAGGTGACCTTGGATTGCCAGCACCTGAGCTTTGTTGACTACTCGGCGGTTGCGGCGTTGAAGACCTTGCGCGAGCGCTATGCCAAGGCGGGCAAGCAATTGCGCGTGGTGCATCTTTCCGAGCGCTGCAAGAAGCTGCTGAAGCGGGCCGGTGAGCAGCCTTGAATGAGGCTATTGCCTAACGAACGCATTCGCGGGTAAACCCGCTCCCACAGTTGCGCCACTGCCCTTGAGGCCAGCGCTGTGCCTGTGGGAGCGGGTTTACCCGCGAATGCAATAGCTTAGGTTCATAGCAGCCGGGCTATTCCCCGCGACTCTTCTTCACAATGCCATCGGCAATGCTCGCCGGAGCCTCGGCATACTTGGTGAACTCCATCGAGAAACTGGCCCGCCCCTGGGTCATCGAGCGCATCGACGTGGCATAGCCGAACATCTCGCCCAGTGGCACCTCGGCCCGGATCACCTTGCCTGCAGGCGTCTCGTCGCCATCCTGAATCATCCCGCGGCGTCGGCTCAAGTCGCCCAGAATGTCACCCTGGTACTCCTCGGGTGTGACCACCTCGACTTTCATCACCGGCTCCAGCAGCACCGCGCCGCCTTTCTGCGACAGCTGCTTGGTGGCCATGGAGGCGGCGATCTTGTAGGCCATCTCGTTGGAGTCGACGTCGTGATAGGAACCGTCAAACACTGCGGCCTTGAGGTTGATCAGCGGGTACCCGGCCAGAACGCCGTTCTTCATCTGCTCTTCGATGCCTTTCTGGATGGCCGGAATGTATTCGCGTGGTACCACGCCGCCGACGATCTCGTTGACGAACTCCAGGCCTTCCTTGCCCTCGTCACCAGGGGCGAAGCGGATCCAGCAGTGACCGTACTGGCCACGCCCGCCAGACTGACGCACGAAGCGGCCTTCGATTTCGCAGGTGTTGCGGATTTTCTCGCGGTAGGCCACCTGCGGCTTGCCGATGTTGGCCTCGACGTTGAACTCGCGGCGCATGCGGTCGACGATGATGTCCAGGTGCAGTTCACCCATGCCGGAGATGATGGTCTGGCCCGTTTCCTCGTCGGTTTTCACCCGGAATGAGGGGTCTTCCTGGGCCAGCTTGCCAAGGGCGATGCCCATCTTTTCCTGGTCGGCCTTGGTTTTCGGCTCGACGGCCACCGAAATCACCGGGTCGGGGAAGTCCATGCGCTCGAGGATGATCGGCTTGTCCATGTCGCACAGGGTGTCGCCGGTGGTGACGTCCTTCATGCCGATCAGCGCGGCGATGTCGCCGGCGCAGACGTCCTTGATCTCGGCGCGCTGGTTGGCGTGCATCTGCACCATGCGGCCGATCCGTTCTTTCTTGCCCTTGACCGAGTTGAGCACCGCATTGCCGGAGCTGAGCACGCCGGAATACACCCGGGCGAAGGTCAGGGTGCCAACGAACGGGTCAGTGGCGATCTTGAACGCCAGGGCCGAGAACGGTTCGTTGTCGTCGGCATGGCGCTCCAGGTGCTTCTCTTCGTCATCCGGGTCGGTGCCCCTGATCGCCGGGATTTCCGAGGGGGCGGGCAGGTAGTCGATGACCGCGTCGAGCATCAGCGGCACGCCTTTGTTCTTGAACGATGAACCGAGGATGGTCGGTACGATCTCGTTGGCGATGGTGCGTTGGCGCAGCGCTGCCTTGATTTCGTCGGTGGTCAGCTCTTCGCCTTCGAGAAACTTCATGGTCAGTTCGTCATTGGCTTCGGCCGCCGCTTCGATCATGTGCGCACGCCATTCATCCGCCAGCGCTTGGAGCTCTGCGGGGATGTCTTCTTCGCGGTAGCTGGTGCCCTGGTCGGTGTCGTTCCAGTAGATGGCCTTCATCTTCACCAGGTCGATCTGCCCAACGAAGTTTTCCTCGCTGCCAATCGCCAGCTGGATGGGCACCGGGTGGTGGCCCAGGCGCTGGTCGATCTGTTTGACCACGCGCAGGAAGTCGGCGCCCTGGCGGTCCATCTTGTTGATGTAGGCCAGGCGCGGCACGTGGTACTTGTTGGCCTGGCGCCACACCGTCTCGGATTGTGGCTCGACCCCATCGGCGCCGCTGAACACCACCACCGCACCATCGAGCACGCGCAACGAACGCTCCACCTCGATGGTGAAGTCGACGTGGCCGGGGGTGTCGATGATGTTGAAGCGGTACTTGTGGGCGAACTGCTTGGTCGAACCCTGCCAGAAGGCGGTGGTGGCGGCCGAGGTGATGGTGATGCCGCGCTCCTGCTCCTGGGCCATCCAGTCCATGGTGGCGGCGCCGTCATGCACCTCGCCCATCTTGTGGTTGACCCCGGTGTAGAACAGGATGCGTTCCGTGGTGGTGGTCTTGCCGGCATCCACGTGGGCGACGATGCCGATATTGCGGTACAGCTCGATGGGCGTTGTACGGGCCATGACGGACTACCTGCGGATGAGCGGATTCTCCCAAGGTAGCAGACCGGAAGAATCCTGCTTTACCGCCGGGCCGTCAGTCGGCCTGGGCTTGCAGCATCCACTGGCCATCCACTTCACGGGCCAGGCCGCTGGCAGGCAGCAGGGCCAGCAGGCGTTCGTGCAGGCTTGGCTCGGTGAAGGTCTTGAGCGTGGTCAGGTCCAGCACACCGATTGGGGTCAGGTCGGCCTTGGTGTAGGACAACCAGGCCTTTTTCAGCACTTGCAGCACGTCACTGCCAGCGGTGCTGGCGAAGCGGCGGTGCAGTTGACGGCCTTCGAGGGTGAAGGTGTGCGCGTGGCTGTAGGTGCTCGGGTCGCTACCCTCGGCGCAGCGGTAGCAGCGGCACGGGCCTTCGCCGAAGGCATTGCGCAGGTAGTTGTTGAAGTCCACGACGGGCTTGAGGGTCAGGCGTTTGTCGACCTCGAACAGGTCGGCGATCAGGGGTTGTTCGGCGCTCACGCTAAATCCTCGTGTGGTGTGGCGTGTATCGGCGGGCACCCTAACAGATCAGGGCAGTCAGATCACCTTTTGCAGGCCCGGCCTCATCGCCGGCAAGCCGGCTCCCACAGGTACGGCAGTGATCTCAAAATCTGCGCAGCCCATGTGGGAGCCGGCTTGCCGGCGATAAGGCCAGTAGAGACAACCGGTAACGGCTGCCGTACTCTACGCGCCTGCCTACATCCATCAACCGAGGTAACCCCGCTTGAGCAACAAGTACCCGTACACCGCCACCATCACCATCAGCGCCGAAGATCGCGGAGGCGATGTCGAGGCATCGGAAAACGCCAACATGCGTGTTGGCCTTGAGGCAGTGACCGAAACGCTGAAGAAGGTGCATTTCGTCGGTACGCTCGCGGCACCGGAAAAATCGGCCACGCACATTTGCGTGACCCTGGAAAACGGCCTGACCTACTACGGCCCGATCGTCAACGGCCATGCCGAACTCGAAGGCGGCTGGATTGCCTTCGAATCCGACATGTTGACGCCTGCTGAACTGGGCCTGTAAGCCTCAGCCCAGTTCCGCCAGGCACTGCTCGAGGATATCCAGCCCTTCCTCGAGCACGTCGGCCTCGATGGTCAGCGGTGCCAGCAGGCGGATGATGTGCCGCGCTTTGCCGCTGGGCATCAGCAGCAGGCCTTTGGCCCGTGCTGCTTCCATGACCTTCGCCAGTTGGGCTGGTGCCGGGCTGCCATCGCTGTTAACGAATTCGATCCCACGCATCGCGCCCACGCCGGTCAGTCGGCCGATGTACGCACTCAAGCCTGTGGCCTTCCACTGTTCAAAGCGGCGGACGATAGCTTGTTCCTGCCGCTCGCCCCAGGTGGCGACATTTTCGTCGGTCATCTGCTCCAGACTGGCCAGTGCCGCCGCGCAGGCGATCGGGTTGCCGGAGTAGGTACCGCCCAGGCCACCCTTGGGCAAGGCCGCCATCAGTTCCTGACGCCCGACCACCGCGCCCAGTGGCATGCCGCCGGCGATGCTCTTGGCCAGCAGCAACAGGTCTGGCTCTATCCCCAAGCGTGGGAAGGCGAAGCGCTGGCCGGTGCGGCCAAAGCCTGACTGAATCTCGTCGATGATGATCAGAATCCCCCGTTCGTCGCAGAACCTGCGCAGGGCCTGGGCGAATGCAGGGTCTAGGGCGAGGAAGCCGCCTTCGCCCTGAACCGGTTCGAATATGAATGCCGCCACGTCTTCCACCGCCAGTTCGACACTGAACAGGCGGTCCATGGCCTTGAGTGCCTGCTCACAGGTGACGCCGGTGTCGGCGCTGGGGTAGGGCAGGTGATAGACCGGGCCAGGCAACTCGCCCACCCGTTGCTTGTACGGGGCGACTTTACCGTTGAGGTTCAGGGTTGCCAGGGTGCGGCCGTGGAAGCCGCCGTCGAAGGCGATGACGGCGCGTTTGCCGGTTGCGCCACGGGCAACCTTGAGGGCGTTTTCGGCAGCCTCCGCACCGCTGTTGGTGAGCATGCCGGCCAAGGGGTAGCTGACCGGCACGAACTGGCTCAGGCGCTCCATCAGGCCCAGGTACGGGCCATGGGGCGCGGCGTTGAACGCGTAGTGGGTGAGGCGTGTGGCCTGGTCCTGGATCGCCTTGACCACTGCCGGGTTGCAATGGCCCAGGTTGAGCACGCCGATACCGCCGACGAAGTCGATATAACGTTTGCCGTCAGTGTCCCAAACTTCGGCATTGCGGCCATGGGAAAGTGTGATCGGGTGAACGATGGCAATGGATTGGCTGATACTTTCCTGATGCATGGGCACGCAAACCTTTGTTCGAGTTTCTTATTATCCAAGCGTGCAAAGGTATTATTCCGCAAACGAATTATTGGATTGCGGTCATTCCTCAGATTCATGAATTGGCCCTTTCGCGGGTAAACCCGCTCCCACAGGTTCACCGTTGGATTCAGGCTCTGTGCAGTACCTGTGGGAGCGGGTTTACCCGCGAAAGGGCCGGCACTGGCACCCTCAATCCCCTTGCGCCACTCGCTCACGAATCCACTGCACGAAGGCCCTGATCTTGGGCACCTCCGCAGCATGCTCGGCATGGGCGATGAAGTGTCGGCCATTGCTCGGCACCGGGTGGTCCCAGGCCACCACCAGCTTGCCTTCACCCAGTTCCTCGGCCACCAGATACCTGGGAATCAGGGCAATGCCACAGCCAGCGATGGCGGCCCGGATACACAGGTAGAACGTGTCGAAGCGCGGCCCGTGGTAGCTGTTCTGGCTGTGCAGCCCAAGCCCCAGAAACCACTCGTGCCAAGCCTCCGGGCGCGATGCGCACTGCAGCAGGCGGTGCTCGGTCAACGCCTCGGCGCTGTCGAAGCGGTGCCTTTCCAGCAATTGCGGTGCGCACACCGGCACCACTTCCTCGCTGAACAGTTCGATGCAGGTTGCGCCCGGCCAGGTGCCTTGGCCGAAGAAGAACGCAATGTCGGCCTTGGCCTGCACCAGGTCGAAAGGTTCCAGTTCGTTGCGGATGTCCAGGTGGATGCGCGGGTAGCGGTCACCGAAGCCCTTGAGCCTGGGCACCAGCCAACGGGCACCGAAGGTCGGCTGGGTGGCGATGCGCAGCACTTCGGTCTCGTCGCCGTAGCTGAGGATGTAACGGCTGGAGATGTCGATCTGGGTGAGGATCTTGTTCACTTCGGTGAGGTACAGCGCGCCGGCCGGGGTCAGGTGCAGGCGTCGGCGAATGCGCTGGAACAGCGAATGCGAAAGCATGTCCTCGAGCTGCGCCACCTGCTTGCTGACGGCGCTCTGGGTCAGGTGCAGTTCCTGCGCCGCACGGGTGAAGCTCAGGTGCCGGGCAGCCGCTTCAAAGCACTGCAAGGCGGTGGTGGAGGGCATCAGGCGTTTGGACATGGCGGGCGCATACCGAGCAAAAAAGTGAGGAGTTCATTCCAAAGTGGAATCATGTGCTTCAAAAAGGTCGTTTGTTGACCCACGCCTATAGATTAATACTGACCTGGATCAACGATTACAACCGGTCGTGCGAAGAGGAGGGAAATACCCGCTACCGGCGTCTTCACAACAAGAAAAACAGCACTACGGACTTACAAGAATTCTGCTCCAACTTTCAGCCGTCCCTGCGGCGGCCGACCCATTCGAGGGTTCTCCATGGCTTCGCTACACAACAACAAACAGCGTTCCTTGCAGCACGGCCTGACTTCCCGTCAGGTGTCCATGATTTCCATTGCCGGCATCATCGGCGCTGGCCTGTTCATCGGTTCCTCCAACGCCATCGCCACCGCTGGCCCGGCGATTCTCATCTCCTACGCCATGACCGGCCTGCTGGTACTGCTGGTGATGCGCATGTTGGGCGAAATGGCCATCGCCAACCCCAACAGCGGCTCGTTCTCCACCTACGCCTCCGAGGCCATCGGCCCTTGGGCGGGCTTCACCATCGGCTGGTTGTACTGGTGGTTCTGGGTGCTGATCATCCCGGTCGAGGCCATCGCCGGTGCGGATATTCTCCACGCCTACTTCCCGGCCGTGCCGTCATGGTTGTTCGCGTTCCTGATCATGGTCGTGCTGTCGGGCACCAACCTGATCAGCGTGAAGAACTTCGGTGCCTTCGAATACTGGTTCGCGCTGGTCAAGGTGCTTGCCATCATTGCCTTCATCGTGGTCTGCAGCCTGGCGGTGTTCGGCTTCTGGCCGTTGGCCGAGGTGTCTGGTGTGAGCCGGTTGTGGGACAACGGCGGCTTCATGCCCAACGGCTTCGGCACCGTGCTCGGTGGTGTGCTGATCACCATCTTCTCGTTCTTCGGTGCCGAGATCGTCACCATTGCTGCTGACGAGACGGCCAACCCGAAAGACAAGATCCGCCGCGCCACCAACCTGGTGGTGTACCGCATCGCGATCTTCTACCTGGCGTCGATCTTCCTGGTGGTGTCGCTGGTGGCATGGAACGACCCGGCCCTGAAAGCGGTGGGCTCGTTCCAGCGCGTGCTGGAAGTGCTCAACGTGCCCGGCGCCAAGTTGCTGGTCGACCTGGTGGTGTTGGTGGCCGTGACCAGCTGCATGAACTCTGGCCTCTACACCGCGTCGCGGATGCTGTACTCCCTGGGTGCCCGTGGCCAGGCGCTGAGCATGACCAAACGTATCTCCGGCGCTGGCGTGCCGACCGTGGCGGTCATCCTCTCGACCTTGGCGGGCTTCGCTGGTTGCTTCGTCAACTATGTGTTCCCCGGCAAGGTGTTCGGTTTCCTGTTGTCCACCACGGGCGCCATCGCCTTGCTGGTGTACCTGGTGATCGCCGTTTCGCAACTGCGCATGCGTGCCCGTGCCGAACGCGAAGGCCGCCCGCTGGAGCTGAAGATGTGGTTGTTCCCGTGGCTGACCTGGCTGGTGATCGGCACCATCGTCATGGTGCTGGGTTACATGCTGTTCAGTGATGCCTACCGCTACGAGACGCTGATGACAGCTGGGGTGACTCTGTTCATTCTGCTGGTGTCGCTGACCCAGCGTCGCAGCAACGTGGTTGCGCAGACAGCCTGATCGAGCAGTGAATCATCAAGGGGCGCATGGCGCCCCTTTCTCGTTGGCGCTGGCAACGCCCGGCGCTACCATCGGGGCTGACATCCCTTCCCATTCCAACAAGCACAGGAAGCGTATGAACGATCAAGCTCTTTCCCTGCAGATGCTGGCCGCGCCGGACGGCACCTGCTTTGGCTGCGGCTGTTCCCACCCCAGCGGCCTGCACGTGCAAAGCCATTGGGACGCTGATGGCGTTCACCTGGTATGCCGGCATTCGCCCGACAGCACGTTCATCGGCTGGCCCGGCCTGGTCTACGGTGGCCTGCTGGCCATGCTGGTCGACTGCCATTCCAACTGGACCGCCATGGCCTATCACTACCGCGCCGAAGGGCGTGAGCCGGGCAGCTTGCCGCGCATCGACTGCGTCACCGGCACGCTCAACCTCACCTACCTGAAGCCGACGCCAATGGGCGTCGAGTTGTTGCTCAAGGCGCGGGTGGAAGGCGAGGTGGGGCGCAAGAGTCGGGTGATCTGTGAGGTCTGGGCAGGTGAAGTACTAACCGTCACGGCGGACTCGGTGTTCGTGCGCGTCGATACCGAGAAGCTCAAGCTCAAGGCGCATGGCACCCTGTAGGGGTAACGTTCCTCTGGTCTGAACCTACCCTACTGAAAACTCCTACAAGCCCTGTTCAACGACCCTGATAGGGATTCCTTCAACTCTCGGAATAGTCTGGCCGCGCTTCTGCTTCAGGCTTTCCGAGATGTTTATTTCTATTCTCTGCTGGTTGCGAGCGTCGCTTGCTCCATCACGCAGGCTGTGAACATCGCGGATCTCTTCCCCCTGATGCCAACCCCTCCAGGCCACTGCTTGTACGGCGAGCCTGAAGGTTCGTGAACGCATTTTCGGAGATGTTCCATGCGTGCCAGATCCATCCCTACAACGCTCACCCTTGCAAGTTTGTTGCTGGTTCTAGGTGGGTGCTCCAGCGTGATAATTCCCAGCGAACAGGTCGAGTTGACCCGCAACGCGGTCAACCGTGCGGTGTCTGCCGATGCCACCCAGTATGCCCCGGTCGAGATGCGGGCCGCCCAGGACAAGCTCAACACCATGGAACGTGCACTGGGCGAGCTGAACGTCGGCAAGGCGCGTCTGTTGGCCGAGCAATCCGAGGCTGACGCTCGCCTGGCCGAGCGCAAGGCGTTGGCCAGCAAGACGCAGGAACAGCTCGAAGATGCGCGCAAAGGCATCGAGGTACTCAGGCAGGAACTGCTTGAAGCGCCGGACGCCGTACCCACCCAATCTGCCCGCTGAAGGAGCCGATCATGACCAAGATGTACGTTCTGCCAGCCCTTTCGATGTTGGCCGCCCTGATCTCCGGGTGTGGCACCACCCCGGAAAACCCAGCGCTGCTTGAAGCACGGGAGGCCTATACCGTATTGCAAGGCAAACCTGAGGCAAGCCGTCTTGCCGCATTGGAAACCCAGGAAGCCGCCACGGCCCTGGGCAAAGCCGAGCAGGCTTCGCTCAAGAGTCGTACAGGGGACGATGTGGAGCATCTGGCCTACCTGGCCAATCGTCGGATCGAGCTGGCCCAGCAGACCATTCTCTTGCGCCAGGCTCAGGTTGGCCTGCAAAGCATAGAGGCGCAGCGCAACCTTGCGCGCCTGGAGGTGCGTACCGCTCAGCTCAAGGCATTGCAGGCACTCAAGGCCAAGCAGACCGAGCGTGGCATGGTCGTGACCTTTGGCGACGTATTGTTCGATGTCGGCCGCGCCGAGCTGCGCCACGGCAGCCAGCGCAATATCCAGCAACTGGCTCAGTACCTGAAGGACAACCCAGAGCGCAAAGTGCTGGTGGAGGGCTTTACCGACGCCACCGGCAGTGCGGCGTTCAACCAGCAGTTGTCTGAGCAGCGTGCGGCAGCGGTGGCCAACGCCCTGCGCCGCCAGGGCATTGCCGCCGATCGTGTGGTCGTGGCCGGTTATGGCAAGCAATACCCGGTAGCGAGCAATGCCGATGCGCAGTCCCGCCAGCTGAATCGCCGCGTGGAGGTCATCATCTCCCATGCCGACGAGGCGGTCGCGCCCCGTTTCTGAGGGCAAACCCGGCGCGGCCTGCTGCCGCGCCACTTTTTATGGTCAAAGTCCGACGCTGTCCCTAGAGTGTTCACTTCACTGTACCCAGGGACCGACCATGACTGATCTGAGCGCATTTCCCATCACCCATAAATGGCCCGCGCAACACCCCGAGCGGCTGCAGCTGTACTCGTTGCCGACACCCAACGGCGTCAAGGTATCGATCATGCTGGAAGAGATCGGCCTGCCGTACGAGGCGCACAAAGTCAGTTTCGACAGCAACGACCAGCTCACCCCGGCGTTCATCTCCCTGAGCGCCAACAACAAGATTCCTGCGATTCTCGACCCGAACGGCCCCGGCGGCCAGCCGCTGCCGTTGTTCGAATCGGGGGCGATCCTGCAATACCTGGCGGAAAAGAGCGGCCAACTGCTCAGCCACGACCCGGCCACCCGCTACCAGACCTTGCAATGGTTGATGTTCCAGATGGGCGGCATCGGCCCGATGTTCGGCCAGGTGGGGTTCTTCCATTTCTTTGCCGGCAAGGAATACGAAGACAAGCGCCCGCGCGACCGTTACGTCAACGAGTCGAAGCGCCTGCTGGGCGTGCTGGATCGGCACCTGAAAGGGCGGCAGTGGATGGTGGACGATTACAGCATCGCCGATATCGCCATTTTCCCTTGGGTACGCAACCTGGTGGAGCGTTACAACGCACGCGAGTTGATTGGTTTCGATGACTTCAAGGAAGTGCAGCGCGTGCTGGCCGTCTTCCTGGAACGGCCAGCCGTGCAGCGTGGTTTGAAGATTCCGGCCTGAGCGACCTAGAAGACCTGGTTCAGCAACCAGTACAGCGACCCTGCCAGCACCATGGCTGCCGGCAGGGTCAGCACCCAGGCCATCAGCAGGTTTATCAGGGTGCGTTTCTGGATGCCTGAGCCATTGGCGACCATGGTGCCGGCCACACCCGAACTCAGCACATGGGTGGTCGAAACCGGCAGCCCGAACATGTCCGCCGCGCCTATCGTGCACATCGCAACCACTTCCGCCGAGGCGCCCTGGGCATAGCTCAGGTGGGTCTTGCCGATCTTCTCGCCCACCGTCACCACGATTCGCCGCCAGCCCACCATGGTGCCCAAACCCAGAGCGATGGCGACGGCCACCTTGACCCACAGCGGGATGTAGCGGGTGGCATCGTCCAGTTGGGTCTTGAACAGCTGCACATGGCTGCGGGTGTCGTCATCGAACGCTGCCAGCTGGTGTTTGTCGAGCAGGCGAATGGCTTCGCTGGTCAGGTACATGTCGTTGCGCACGTTGGCCATGGCCTCGGCCGGGACGCGCTTGAGCGAGCCGTAACCTTTGACCTCTGCACCGATCATCCCGGTCAGTTCGGCCAGGGCCGGCACGAGTTGTGGGTTGGCCTTGGGTTCGGCGATGAAGGCGGTCAGTACCTGGCGCGGGTCGGCGGGTGCAGGTCGCGGGTCGCTGCTCACCAATGCCTGACGGGTCACCTCTGCAATGGCGGAAAACTGCAGGGCCTGTTCGCTGGGCATGGTCTTGTTCAGGGCATAGGCCATAGGCAGTGTGCCGACCAGAATCAGCATGATCAGCCCCATGCCTTTCTGGCCGTCGTTGGAGCCGTGGGCGAAGGACACCCCAGTGCAGGTCAGGATCAGCACCCCGCGAATCCACCATGGCGGTGGTGTCTTGCCCTCGGGTGCCTGGTAGAGCTCACGTCGTTTGACCAGTGCCCGCAAGGCGAGCAACAACAGCGCTGCGCAGGCGAAGCCGATCAGAGGGGAGAAGAGCAGGGCGTAGCCGACCTTGCTGGCCTGGGACCAGTCCACTCCGCTGGTGCCGTCACGCCCGTGCATCAGCGCATTGGCCACGCCCACGCCGATGATCGAGCCAATCAAGGTGTGTGAGGACGACGCGGGCAAACCCAGCCACCAGGTGCCGAGGTTCCAGATGATCGCCGCGAGCAACAAAGCGAACACCATGGCGAAGCCCGCCGACGAGCCCACCTGCAGAATCAGCTCCACCGGTAACAACGCGATGATGCCGAATGCCACCGCGCCGCTGGAAAGCAGCACGCCGAGGAAGTTGCACAGCCCGGACCAGACCACCGCTACGGGCGCTGGCAACGAGTGGGTGTAGATCACTGTCGCCACGGCATTGGCGGTGTCGTGGAAACCGTTGACGAATTCGAAGCCCAGGGCGATCAACAACGCCAGGCCCAACAACAGAAAGGGGGTAACCGTGGTGATGACCGTGCCGCTGGCGCTGACGTCTTGCTTGAGGCTCCAGGCGGTGTAGGCGATACCGGCCAGCAGCAGGCCGAAAAACAGGGTAAGGGTGGCGCGCCCGGGTTTGTGCGACAGTTGCGGGCGTGAGTCAGGTTGGGCCAGCCGCTGCTGGCTGGCCAGTGACGGGGTTGCCATGATGGCTCCGAATGGCTTCGGGCGAAGTTGCCGTGGCCACTGAGGATAGAAACAATCCGTGACCACACCGTGACCTCGGTCAATGAATTCACTAGGCTCAAGACGAACGGTCAATGCAGGAGAACCCCATGATTCGCTGCAAGCGCGTCTACGACGAGGTTGAGGCGCAAGATGGCCAGCGCGTGTTGGTCGACCGCCTGTGGCCGCGCAACAAACGCAAGGATGACCTCCAGGCCAGCTGGTTGCGTGAGGTGGCACCCTCGGATGAACTGCGCAAGGCATTCCACCAGGGCGAGCTGGATTTTGCCGGTTTCACCCAGCGCTACCAGCAGGAGTTGGCGGCGCATCCTGAACATTGGTACCCGCTGCTGGACCTGGCGGCCAAAGGCAACCTCACGTTGCTGTACGCCGGCAAGAACACGGCGCAGAACAATGCCCAGGTGTTGGCTCAATGGCTTGAGGATGAGCTTGAACGACGTGGGCCGGGCAGTTCCCCCGTGTGCTATGCCCCTTGAAACGCGCAGAATAAAAGCCATGAAACTCGTACCCGCTACCGATGCACACTGCACCTTCGCCCGCGACCTGACCCGTCGGGCCATGCTCCCCTATTACCGCGAATTCGACCTGCTGTGGATTGAAGAAGCCTTCGACGAAGCCTGGGGCTGGCGCGAGCAATGGCTGGTGGTCGAAGGGGAACAGGTGCTGGGTTTCTGCAGCCTGAGCCAGGACCGTCAGGCGCTGTTCATTCGTGAGCTGCACCTGTTGCCCGAGTACCGGGGGCGGGGTGTCGGCGGTGAAGTGCTGGAGGAATTGGCCGAATGGGCGGCGCGGCGGCGACTGCCGTTGTTGCGGTTGATGGTGTTCAAGAGCAACCCGGCGCGGCAGTTGTATTTGCGCCATGGGTTTGTCGAGATGGGGGAGGATGAGTGTTTTGTGCGGATGCAGCGTGAAGTGGGGTGAGGCCGGTAAGGTCACCTAGAAAGGCCTTCCTGGAATTCGGAACAGAGGGCCTGACTTGAGTATTGAGGTGATGCGTAAATCGAGCGCCGCCCGCGCGGCGCATCGCGAGCAAGGCTCGCTCCTACGTTTGTTTACGGCCAATATCGCCTGTGGCAGACGCGCGCGACCGCCTTGTTTTCACGACGCGATATGGAGTCGTGCGCCAAAGCGTTCGCGCGCATTTCCCGCAGGAATCATTGGCCCGAAACAAACGTAGGAGCGAGCCTTGCTCGCGATGCGCCGCGCGGGCGGCGCTCGATCTGACAGGCGCTGCACTGCTCGCGCCAAGCATCCAACAGCCCCGACGCCATTCCCAATCACTGCCGCACCCGAACCGTCCCGCCCTGGCGAACCGTCGCCTCCAGCAATTGTCCCTGCAACGGCAGCAAGTCACCAATCAGCAAGTTCTGCAGCAGTGGCTTGCCATCATAGGTATTGCCCCCCAACACCACATCCCGCACCCCCTCGACCCGCACCAGTGCCTTGCCGACCTGGCCCAGGCGATTGCCGCTGACCAGCAACGGCCCGGGCAGTGGCGTTGCATTGCGCAGGCTGATGGCATATTCCGGCGTGTTGCCGATACGGTTGTCGAGCAGTGCCACACCACTGACTTCGCTGGCATCCACGGCAGTGCCCTGGCTGCTGGCGAGCAGGTTGTCGTCGATCACCAGCGGTGCGGTGGCGGTGGGGGCGAGGTTACGCAGTTGGATGCCATTGCCGCGGCTGTCGCCCATGCGGTTGCCGGCCAGCAGCACCGGGCCTTGTTGTTCACTGACTTCGATGGCCGCTTTTGCCGTACCGAGAATCAGGTTGCCCTCGACCCGGGCCTGGGTTTGACCACGCAGGCGCAGGCCACTGTTGTTGTCGACGCCGCGCACCTGGTTGCCTTGCAGGTTCAGCTGGCTGTCGCGCACGTCGATGGCGTATTGCTGGGACTGCTCGAACTGGCTGCCGGTGATGGTCGCCTGGCTGTGCTGCAGCTCCACCGCGCTGGACATATCGCTGAACTGACTGTCCTTGATCACTACAGTGGCCCGCCGGGTCGAGGCAGCTTGTTGCGGGCTGAGGGCGGTGGTCAGCCCGCGGGACAGGTTGGCGTTGTAGCCCAGGCGCTTGAGGGTGGAATGCAGCACCTGGGTGTGGCTGCCGGCCCAGGCCACCACGAACGGCCGCCAGGCGCGGTCGGTGTTGCCCGGCTGGTCGCCGGCCATGCTCTCCAGGTTCGACTGGTTCAGCCCCAGCCAGCCCTGGTTGATCAATGCCGTGCCCGAGAAACTGGACAGGTACAGGCTGGTGCCCTCCAGCACCAGGCCTGCATCCGGGCCGATCAGCAGGGGATAGCTGAGCAGGTAGCCGTCTTTGTAACGCTTGAGCACGCGGGGGTCGTTGAGCGCATCGTGCAGCTGCGCGAGGGTGATGCTGCCGCTGCGCAGCGTCACCACCTGCGGGTGGCGTGACTGATAACCGGCGATGGCGCGGAACAGGCCATTGTTTACGAAGGGCTCGAACGGCCAACTGCCGGCCTGGGACGAGAACATCGGTTGCAGGCTCACACTTGCGCGGCCACCGGGGCGTTGCCGCTCGGTCTGGTTGAAAGCTACCGCCTGGCGCACCTGCTGGCGCAGCTGGTCGACCTTGTGCTGGTGCTCTTGCTGCGAAAGCGTATCCACCGCCTGGTTGGTGGGCAGCGACTGGCTGGCCGCCTGGGCGTTACCCGCCAGGCACAGTGCCGCCAGGCAAGTCAGGGAAAAGCGTTTGAGGCGAGCCATGGTCAGGTCCTTGATCCGGGCAGTGGGGGGTAGAACGGTTTGAGTGGGCCGCCAAGCTGGCTGTAGTTGTCGACCTCGCCGTCTTCGCTGTCGTACAGCTTGCGCGCCAGGACGTGGCCTGGGTTGCGCTGCAGGAAGGGGATCAGCCAGGCCAGCTTGTAAGGCGCCACGTCTTGTTGCGACTGGCCTTTGAGCTCTGGCAGGGCGTCCGGGTCGAGTACGCTGCGGGCGGCGAAATTGGCCAGCAGGTCGAGGGTCTGCTGGTCGCCGTCGCTCCATGGCAGGCCATTGGCCCGCGCCGACTCGGCCAGCAGCACCAGCGGCACCAGAGCGTACTGGCTGTAGCTGGCGGCCAGTTTGGCGCGCGCCACTTCCAGCGGCAGGTAGGCATAGCTGCCGTCGCTGCTGCGCACCGCCTGGGCCAGGCCACGGCGCAGGTTGCCGTCGGCCCACCGGATGAAGTCGTCGCGCCCCACCAGCATGCCGGTGGCGGCCACGGCCCAGGCGGCCCAGTAGTCGTGGTTGTTGAAGTACACGCCGGGGGCGTCGCGACGAGGGTCGTACTCGCGCATCACCAGTTCGCCGAGCCGAGTGAACCAGGCTTTCTGGGTGTCGTTGAGCAGCAGCTTGCCGTCGCTGGCCGATTGGGTCAGCAGCACGGCGCCGGCCATGGCAGCCAGTGCCCACTTGCGGGCGGCCATGCCGGTGCTGCTGGCATCGGGGTTGAGCAGGGCTCCGGCTTGCGCCCAGTGCTGCAGCCACTGGTCCTGGCAGGCCAGGGCCATGTTGGCGTCCTGCGGCTTCTTGGCACGCTGGAAGCGCTTGCTGGCGTAGATCAACCCGCCGACGAACTGCTTGACCTGCTTGCCGATGCGTTCGCTGTCCGCGTCGGGGCTGCTGCGCAGGGTCGACTTGCTGGCGTCGCGCTGGTCGTACTTGCTTTGCAACTGCAGGGAGCCGGTGTAGGGCGGTGGTGGTTCCTTACTGCAGGCCAGGGTGTGGTAGTCGGCGATCATCGCGGCCTGGGGTGTGGCGTGGGCCGGCCAGATCGATTGGGCGGCCTGTGCTGCCGGGGCGAGCAGGGCAAGGGTGAGCAGAGCGGGGCCGATCAGCGTCGTCACAGGCACAGGCGCGTCTCCACATCAGTGGTTGCAGTACCCGCCTTGGTCGGCTCCATGAACACCGACAGCAGGTTGGCACCGGCAAACTCCTTGGCCTTGCTCAGCTCCAGGTAATACTGCCCACCGCTCACGGCCGCCTCGCGGCGGAACCACACCTTGTCGCGGGCGCCGTTGTCGTAATAGACGATGATGTAGAAGTCCTTGATGTTCTTGTCGCTCAGGCGAATGTCGAGAAACCCGTTCGACCCGCTCAACGACTGGCGCGCACTGCCGGCATTACTCAACAGCTCGATACGCTCGCCAACCTTCAGCGCCGGGCGTTGCAGCTTCGAGCCCAACACCTCCTTCGACGCCGAGCAGCCGCCCTGAACCGCCGGCACCAGCTGGCGATACATCAACGGTGAATCGAGCCGGTAGTTGGCCGGCAATTCCCAGACGATCAGCTTGGGCGGCGCCTTGGGCTTGTAGTCAGTCGACAGCAGGTACTCCAGCAACGAGCCGTCCTCGCCGACACCGGGCAGGGCGTAGTTCAGCACGTCGACGTCCAGGTACTGCTTGAGGTAGCCGTCGAAGTTGAACTGCTTGCTCTCGTCTTCACGGGCGGCGGCGTTACTGTCGCCCACCAGGATCACCTCCGGGTCCGGCGCTTCGTCGAACAGTGCATCGGCGCCGTTGTCCGCCGGGATGGTCTGGAAACCACGCACGTACTGGAAACCATAGTTGTTGCCGCAGATGTAGCTCAGGGCCAGGTTCAAGGTGCCGTCCTTGGGCACCATCACACCTGGCTCGGTGCGGTACTGCTTTTTGGTCAGTTCGGCATAGAACGGCTGGCGGCGGATTTCTTCGGCCATCAGTTTGGCGGTGGCTTCTGCGCCTGCCGGGGTCCAGTGGTGGTCGCGGCGGAAGAAGTACTCGCCCTGGGGCGGTTGCTGTACCAGCTGCATCATCGGCGCCACCACCGCGCCGCCCTGGCGCAACTGGCCGAGGTAGGCGCTGAGGTTGTTGCTGGCGCGGGCGTAGTCGAAGCCGTGCAATTGGTCGGCCTGCAGTTTGTCCCGGTGCATCAGGCCCCGGGTCGGCTGGATCGCCATGGCCACATGGATGCCCTGGCGCTTGAACGCCTGCATCAGCCGGGCGAACTCCGGGCGCATGGGGGCGGGGATGCCGAAGTCGTTGGTCAGGTCCACGGCCGAGCGGAACAGCCAGCGGTCCTTGCCGGGCACGATTTCGCGCATCAACTTCATGCGCCCCTCGGTATAACGCTGCGGGTCGCTGAGTGCTGGGCAGACCATGCACTGCAGGTTTTCACAGCCAGCCTTGGCGTTTTGCTCAGCGGCCTGCTGGGCAGCCTGGCCTGGCAGGCTCAACAGGGCCAGGGCTGCGCTCAGGGACACGCTTACTAAGGTCTTCATGTGCCAATCATCCTTGCAGCGTGGCTGTCACTCGGTCGGGTCGATGCTGTTGGCCAGGGTCATGCTGCGGTAACCGGTGCCCTGGGGCAGCAGCACGTAGCTGTACGAGCGGCCTTTCTTGAGGAACTGGTCGTCGAACTCGGCCACTTTCTGCTCGGCCACGTAAGCGGCGAAACCGATCTTGATTTCGTTGACCATGCGGCTGCCGGTCTGGCCGTTGGCCAACGGGTCGACCACCACGTGCTTGCCGTCTTCGGTCTTCAGCGCCGCCTGGGCCGGGGTGAGGTTGTAGAAGGCGATCTGCGCCTTTTTCGGTTCGTTCACGTACTTGTCGGCGATCAGCGTCAGTTGCTTGCCGTCGTAGACCACGGTGCTGGCGGCGTTGGCCTTGAGCTGGGGTTCGATGGCCTTGCCGCCGACGGCGATCTTGTGTGCCCCAGCCGGGGTGAAGCGGTAACCACTGAGCTGGCCGGCGGCGACCTTCTGCGGGTTGACCTTGCCGCTAAGGGTGACGTCGATGCTGCTGTCGGACAGGTTCAGCACCCGCACGAATGCGGAGTCGGCCGGCGCCACAGCGTCGTACAGGTCGGCGTTGCCTTCGGCGGCGAAGCTGGCGTGGCTGGCGGCGGCCAGGGCCATGGCGGTAAACAGGTGGGCAAGTTTCATCAGGTTCTCCTTGATTCTTCAGAAATGCTGGGGCTGCGCGCTGCGGCTAAGCGAGCCGGGGCGGTGGGCAAGCACGGTGCGCAGGGGAAACTCCCACACCACCGTCTCGATCTGCGGGCTGGTCAACTGGTCGCTGGCCAGGAACTGGTTCATGGCTTCGAACGGGCCGCGGGCTTCCACGGCAATGCTCAGCAAGTCGCGGTTCAGGGCTTCCTTGAGAAAGCCGATGAAGTTCCAGTCGTCGATCTTGCTGTAGCTGGTACCCACCAACAGCAGGCTCTGGTCTTGCTCGGCGAACAGGTCATCGCTGCTCTGCTGGGCCTTGAGGGTTTCATACAAGGCGATCGGGTTCGGACCGAACTGCGGCGCCAGCCGGGCGTGGTCGAACTGGATGTAGTTCATTAGGTCGCCCTTGATGCTTTTCTCGCCCGCCTTGTGTGATTGGTACACCTGGTCGCCCAACAGCTGCGGCCGTTGCCGGGCAAGTTCGTAAGCCGATAAGCGTGCGCCTTCCGGGCTCCAGTGGGTGTCGGATTTCAAGAACAACTGCGGGCCGTTGAGGTTGGCGAGAAACGCGCTGCGCAGCGGGACCACGTCCAGCTGGCGGCTTTGCAGTTCGCCCACGAAGCGGTCATACAGGCTGGCCACCCTGGGGTCGAAGGCATGCGCGGCGTGGGCGGCATAGACGTCCAGCTTCATCGGCAGTGGCAGCACCACCAATTGTTTGCCGTGCTCGGCCAGCTTCGCCTGCACCTGGGCGATCTGCTCGACCTGGCTGGCCAGGTTGGCGTCCAGGTCATTGGGCACGCGGTATTCCTGGTTGGTGTAGAGCCAGCCATCCTTGCCCAGCACCACGCCCTTGGTGCCTTCGCCGAACAGGTGGAACTGGGCGTCGGCCCACAGCTCCACCGACGGGTCACGCAGGAAGAAACGCTTGTCGTACACCTGCTCGAACTTGCGCAGCAGCTTGCCGTCGACGAACAGGTTCCACACATCGCTCTGGGTGCGGGCAAAGCTGAACACCGGTGGCAACGAATAGACGAACATCGCCCCCAACACCAGCGCAAACAGAATGCCATTGGCCTTGCTGGCCGAATTCATCACCGGGTACATGGCCGTCTCCTAGAACTGGAAATACAAGAAGGGCGAGAACGAGTTGGCCGCCAGGCTGCTCAGCGCCAGCAGGAAGCCGCCCCACAGCAGCACGCTGTGCAGCACGCCGACATGGCGCATGAAGTAGCCCTCTTTGTTGCCGGCGTAGAAACGCACATTGTTGATGCCGGCCAGCACCAGCCAAGCGATGGCCACCAGAGCGAAAGCCATGGCCATTTTCGAGGCGCCGAGCACGTACAGCTCCAGTGAGCCGAAACCGTTGAAGCCGAACAGCGCCTGGTAGATGTCGATGCTGTGGCGCAGGTCCATGGTGAAGAACAGCGGCATGCTCAACACGATCAGCAAGCCGGTGCGCAGGTTGCGGCCCAGGTGGTAGGGGGTGGTGACCTTGGTCGCCAGGTTGAACTTGCGCTCCAGCACCATGCCCACGCCGAAGAACAGCCCCCAGCAGATGAAGGCGAAGCTTGCGCCGTGCCACAGGCCCGACAGCAGCATGGTCCAGACCAGCGCGGGCAGGGCACCGGCCACGCGCTTGCGCACCAGCGGCATGTACACGTAGTCGCGCAGGAAGTGCGCCAAGGTCATGTGCCAGCGCGACCAGAATTCGGTGATGCTCTGCGACACATAAGGCTGGTTGAAGTTTTCCGGGAAGCGGAAGCCCATCATCAATGCCAGGCCCAAGGCCATGTGGCTGTAGCCGGCGAAGTCGAAATACAGCTGCAGGGTCGAGACCACCAGGCCGAACCAGGCGTCGCTGAACTGCAGGGTGCCCTCGCTGACGAACAGCACGTTGATCGGCGCCAGGCGGTCGGCGATCAGCACCTTCATGACGAAGCCGAGCATGAAGCGGCACACGCCCAGCGAGAACAGCTCCAACGAATGGGTGCGTTCGCGCAGCTGCGGCGCCAGCTGGCTGTAGCGCAAAATCGGCCCGGCCACCAGATGCGGGAACAGTGCGACGAAGGCGGCGAAGTCGATGAAGTTGCGTGTCGGCGTGGCGTCCTTGCGGTAGATGTCGACGATGTAGCTCAAGGCGTGGAACACGTAGAACGAAATGCCCAGGGGCAGGAAGATGTTCTCCAGGGTCCAGGTGTTGATGCCCAGCGGCGCCAACAGCATGGCCAGTACTTCGGCACCGAAGTTGGCGTACTTGAAGTAGCCCAGGGTCGACAGGTTGCCCGCCACCCCGATCCACAGCAGGCGCAGCGCCCAACGTTTGTCGCCAGCGTCAAGGCGGGCCTTGATGCGCAGGCCGAACCAGTAGTTCCAGTAGGTGATGCCCACGAACAACAACAGGAAGTCCGGGCGCCACCAGGCGTAGAAGATGTAGCTGGCGGCGACGATCACCGTCGAGCGCCACTGCGCCTTGGCCAGGAAGTACACGGCCAAAAACAGCGGCAGGTAGAGAAACAGGAACACGTTGGAGGCGAAGATCATGGCGCTGCCCGTCCTTAGTAACTGATGACCACGCCGACGCTCAGCTGGTAGTCGTCGCCGGTTGCCAATGCGCTGCCGGCATTGAGGTAACTGGCGCTGACCAGCGCGTTGACATCCAGGTGCTTGCCGTCGAGTGCCAGCGGAAACATCTTCCAGTAGTAATTGAGGTCGACCATCTGCCCGACATTGCGACCGTTGCCATTGCTGCCCTGGGTGATCGCCCGGTTGCGTTCGGCGCGCTGGTCGCCGTTCATGCGAATCGGCAGGGTGCCGTCCTCGTCGCGCAGGTTCAGTTGGGTCACGCGCAGGTCCAGGGCGCTGCGTGGGGTGGGCCGGGTCTCCACGGCGATGCCGTAGTAGCTGAGGTTGCGCAGGTCGAGGGCGACGAACGAGCTGGTCAGGCGTGTGCTGTAGGAGCCGCTGCGGGTGATGCGGTCGGACTGGATGGCGTTGAGGCGGAAGCCGTCGTTTTCGTCGCTCGGTTTGTCGGTGAGGCCGCCACGCAGCGCAAGGCGCGGGGTCCAGGGCAGCGTGTCGAAACGCTTGCCCAGCTCGCCAAGGGCAGCCCAGCCCTTGCTGTCGTGGCCGGTGGTGGTCACCCCGTTGCCATCGGTGTTGTCCATCTTGCCGTCCAGTGCGGCCAGCTCCAGGTGGTAGTCGCTGAGCACCGGCAGGCCCAGGTTGTCGCCCTTGAAGAACAGCCCGTAGCGCAGGCCCTTGAAGTCGTAGCGGTCGTCCGCGTCATGGCCGCTGTGGTCGTTCTCGTGCATCAGGCGCACACCGGCCTGGTTGTTCTGGCTCCAGCGGTAGGCGTACTGGCCCATCACGTAGGTGGTGCGCGATTCGCTATCGGCCAGGCTGTTCACGTCGGTGTTGTAGTTGTGGAACTTCTGGCCAACGGCGATGAACGCGTCGGAGAAGGTGTCCTGGTAGTTGAAGCGCAGCGATTCGAGGCTGTCGTCCCACCAGATGCCGTAGTCGTCGTAAAAGCGCTGGCGGCCAAGGGAGGCGGAAAAACGCGGGTCGTCGCCGATCAGGTTGCGTTTGACGTACAGCTCGCGCAGCTCGGCGTACCAGCCCTCGGGCTGCTCGCGCTCGCTGCTGTTGGTCGACTCGTTGGTCAGGTTGCTCGACTGGCTGGTGTCGTAGTTGAGCCACAGGCGGCCGTAGACCATCCACTTGGCCCAGCGCTTTTCAGGCGAGTACCAGGCAAACGATGGCTCGTAGCGCAGGCTGTAGAACATTTCGCGGTCGCTGCCGACCTGCGAGTCTTCAGGGCCGTAGCCGGTCTGCACGGTGAGCTTGTTGAAAAACTCCGAGGTGATCACCGGCTCGCTGCCATCGGCTGCGGCCACACGGACCGGCTCATTGCTGTCGGCTTCGGGGCCGGTGATTTCTTCGGCGGCCAGGGCCACTGGCAAAGGGGCCAGGGCCAGCAGGGCGCCGAACAAGGAATGGTGTGCTTTCACAGCGTTGCCTCCTTCAACAGATCGTTGCGTGCGGCCAGGGCACGCTCGATGTCATCCTTGGGTAGTGTCTTTTCCAGGCGGCGGACCAGGCTGCGCGCACCGCGCTCGCCAAGGTCCAATGCGACCCGGGCGTAGGTGTAGGCCTTGACCGGGTCATGGCAGATGGCGCGGCCATAGGCATGCAGCGTGGCCATGCGGTACCAGGCGGCGGTGGAGCCCTTGGTCGCTTCTTCCTGGAACAGCGCCAGGGCCTTTTCCTGATCGGGCTGGTCTTCCACGCCCTTGCTGTAGTACTCGGCCAGCAGCAGGCCGGCACCTGGGTACTGGCTGGTGCGCAGTTCTTCGATCAGGCCGCGGGCCTTGTCCGGGTCCAGGGTCAGCCAGTTGTTGACCATGTAGAACGAGGCCTGCAGCGCCTTGGCGCGCATCGGCTCGCGCTGGCGGACCTGGTCGATCAGCGCCTGGGTTTCTTCGGCGTTGTGCTCGGTGGGGTTGGAGATCATGAAGTTGGCCTTGGACACCATGGCCGGCACAAAGCCACGGGCCACGGCATCGTCACGCCAGCGCTGAACCTGCGCGGTGGCGGCCGCCAGGGCGTCGGCCTGGGCCTTTTCGCGGGCTTGCTGCTCCGGCGTGGGGGGCGCGGGCACGGTGCCGGGCGCGCGGCTTTGTTGCTCGAAGCGGTCCGCTTCCTGCTCGGCGCGCTGCACGCTGGCAATGTTGTCCAGCAGTGAGGCGATACGGTGCACGATCTCGACCGGCAACTGGGCGCGCTGCGGTTCAAGCGTGGTGGCGAAGGTCGGGAACAGTTGGTCTTGCCGTTCGCCGAGGAAGGCGTAATAGCGGTCGATGGCGCGCACGTCGAAACGTGCTGCCTCGCGGTACCAGCGCTCGGCTGCAGCGCGATCACCCTGGCGTTCGGCAAGCACCGCGCGGTACAACTGCGGGCGGCAGTTGAGCAGGCAGGAGCGCTCGTACAGGCCCAGCAGCTCCGAGGCCTGATCGGCACTGACCAGCTCCGGGTAGGTGAGGAACACCTCCAGGGTAGTGCTGGCGTTACGCGGGTCGAGCGTGCTCGGGTAACGGGTCAGCGCCTGTTCGAGCCAAGGGCGCTGTGCTTCGCGCAGGCTCGGTGTGCGGTCGATCAGGCGGGCCAGAGACGCCAGTGCCGGGATCATGCCTTGGCCATCGGCGAAAGCGGTGTGGTACAGCGCAACCACCTCCTGGCGGCTGACATCGTCGCGGCTGGCCAGCACATCACCCAGCAGCAGCGTGCTGGCCAGGTCGCCGCGCCGGGCCAGTTCGCGCAGGTCGGCGCTCACATCGGCACTGGGGTCCTTGAACAGGGCATAGCGAACCTGCTCCAGGCTCTGGCCGGCAGTTGCGCTGCCCGCACAGGCCAGGGTCAGGCTGGCCAGCAGCAAGCGCGTGGGTGTCATCAAGGTCATGGCATTGTCCTCGACGGGCTCAGTTGGCGCGGCCGAATGGCAGGCCCAGGTACAGGTCGACCGCCACCGCCTTCTGGTAGGCCGAGGCCGGCAGCGGGCTGTCCGGCTGGATGGTCAGGGCCAGGTTGTGGTTGAGTTCATCGACGCGGGCATCGACTACCTTGCCGCTGTAGTGCTGGTCGAGGCCGAACACCTGCATGTCCACCGAGCGCACGCGGTCGACATCGGCGAGCTTGTCGAACGGCACGTTGGCACGCACGAACAGGCCTTGGTCCTTGGGCAGCAGGTGTAGTAGCGGCGCGTCCTTGTAGCCGTAGCCATCCAGACGTTGGGTCGGGTAGTAGACCTGGCAGTCGCACGGGCTGTTGATCACCGTTTCGATGGTGGCTCGGCCAAGCAAGGTCTGCAGGTCGCCGGGGGAGAGGTCGGCCACCGCCTTCATGTCGGCCGGGCTGGTGAAGCTGGTGGCCAGTTGCGTGGACACACTGGCCAACGGCTGGCCAGCCTGCACCTCGGTGGCACCGGCAGGCAGCAGATACTTCACATAGCCATTGTCGGGCATGCTGATGACCTGGGCGTTGGTGGCCACCTGCGCCTGTACCGCCGGTACGCGGAAGAACAGCAGGTAGCCCTTGTAGCCAACGAAAGCCAGGGCTGCCAGGCCTGCTGCGGTGTACAAAAGGGTTCCGGTGAATGCCTTGAGGCGGGCGCCCGGCGTGCGCGCGGTGGCGTACTTCTGCTTGCGTTCCTTGATGTAGTTTTCCCGTTGCATGACGTTGAACAGGCCGTTGATGTCGGCAATTTCACCCGACATGTAGGCGCTGATCAGGTAACGCAGGATGTCGCGCTT
Source organism: Pseudomonas sp. Teo4 (assembly GCF_034387475.1). Lineage (NCBI taxonomy): Bacteria > Pseudomonadati > Pseudomonadota > Gammaproteobacteria > Pseudomonadales > Pseudomonadaceae > Pseudomonas > Pseudomonas sp. Teo4. The sequence continues at coordinate 2,730,054 of NZ_JAXCIL010000001.1, read as the reverse complement.
CTGCGCGTCGAGTTCAACGAACTGCGCACCCACTTCGCTGCCGCGCTGCGAAACGATGCGGATCTTGCTGTCGATGCTCAGGTCGACCTGGTTCAGGCGCAGGCGGATCGAGGCGTCATACAGCGCGCCGATCTTCAGCGGCGCTTCATGGCGCAGGCCCAGGCCGCCCAGGGAGATATCCTGCAGAGCCGTCTCGAACGGCGCCTGGCCGCTGGCGGACAAGCGCACGCGGGCGTTCATGCGGGTGCGTACGTGTTGGCGTTCGTCGATCGCCTCGTGAACGATGTTGGCCGCTGTCTTGCCCGGGGCCACGGGAATGTTCGAGCTACTCATGTGCAGGCGCCTTTCCTTAACGTTGCGTTGAGTTATCTGGAGAGTTCGAGAAGAACGGTGATGACCCCGAAGAAGATGGCGATCGAGGAGCACAGCATCGCCTTCGAGGACCAGCGGTTGAGGGTGGCGTCGAAGTCGACGCTGCCGGTGGTCAGGGTGGTCTTCTGCCGCGTCCAGCTTTGCTGGTCCATGTGGAACATCGCGTAGACCTTCATCAGCGAACCGACGATCTGGTTGTAATAAAGAACGAAGGGGTACATCGGGCTGACCGGGTGGCCGGCGAAGACGAACATCACCGTCACCAGGCTGCGCGAAATCAGCACCCAAAACAGGTACACCAGCAGGTACTGGATACCGAAGATCAGGCCGGCCATCACCGAGGCGGTCAGGCCCATCAGGCAGGTCCACATCGACACCCGCTGGTCCAGCAGCACATACAGGGTGAACAGCCCCAGGCGGGCGCGGCCGAGCAGGGCGGTGGCGCGGAAGTTCTGGCGCAGCGAGTTGCCATACCAGCGGAACATCAGCTGGCGGGTAGCGACCCAGAAGCTGTCGCTGGGTGGGTGCTCGACGGTGAGGGTGTGGCTGTCGGGCACGTAGAAGGTGTCCCAGCCCGCACGCATCAGGCTCAGCCAGCTCGACTTGTCGTCACCGGTGAGGAACTGGAAGCGGCCCAGGCGCCAGTGTTCGAGGAAGTCGGCCTCGACGTCGCGGATGAACTCGGGGTCGGTCATGACGCTGGCGCGGAAGAACGACAGCCGCCCGGTGAGGGTCAGTACCCGGTGCGACAGGGCCATGGAGCACATGTTGATGTGCCGCTGCACGAAACGCATCGAGTGCCATTGGCGCATCCAGCGGCTGCCTTCGACTTCGCAGAACTCGTTGGTGGTGAGGCCGCCGACATTCGGCAACACGGCGAACAGCTTGACCGCCCGCTCCACGCAGCCAGGCAGCATCATGGTGTCGCCATCGACCACGCCGACCACGGCATCTTCCATGGGCATCTGCCGCGAAAGCGCACGGAAGGCGTGGGCCAGGCCATCACGCTTGCCGGTGCCACGGGCGCGGACGATCACCAGCTTGATGTCGTCGCGGCCTTTGACCTCGTTGCGCATGATGTCCTTGATGAACGTCTCGTCGCCTTTCTCGACGATCGAAGCGATCACCGTGCAAGGCACCTTGAGCCGTTGCACCTCCTGGAACACCGACTGGTAGACCTTGAAGGTGGTCAGGGTCGGGATGCGAAAGCTGGTCACCACCATGAACATGTGCGAGGGCAGGGCGGCATCGCCCATGCGCTCGACCTGGCGGCGCAGGCGCGGGAACTTCAGGTGCAGGAAGTACATGCCGCGCACGTAGTGCACGATGGCATTGCCGTAGCGCCACATGCCCAACGTGCCGATGATGAAGATGAACAGGTGATGGTTCGGGTCCAGGTACTGCGGCGCGACCATCTCCGACGCCAGCGCGATCAGGCCGGCCAGGCACGCCCAGGCAAAGAAGCTGGCGCCTGCGCGCAAATAGCCTGGTGCCTCGAAGGGGCGCTGTTGCTGTCGATCCATGTAGCTTCAACTCCTGTATTCGGGTGCCGCGTCGAACCGACGAAACGCTGTTTCATCGGTTCGGCCGGACGCCGTGGGAGCTGGCGAAGCCTGCGATGACATCGATCGCAGACCTCGCCAGCTTCCACGGAGCGGCGGGGGGTAGGGACGCTGTCGGTTACCAGCAGATACCCTGGCGCTGGGTGTCGCTGGTGTCCGCCATGAAGCCGACCAGGTCGATCACCCGCTTGCCGCTACCGGCCTCGAGGGCCTGGGCAAAACGCTCGTCGTTGTTGCCCAGCACGATCACGTCAGCCTCGTCGATCACCTGATCCAGGTTGCTGTGCAGCAACGAGGACACATGTGGAATCTTCGACTCGATGTACTCGCGGTTGGCCCCGAACACGCGGGCGTACTCGACGTTGGCGTCGTAGATGCGCAGGTCGTACCCTTTGCCGATCAGGCGCTCGGCCAGCTCCACCAGCGGGCTTTCGCGCAGGTCGTCGCTACCGGCCTTGAAGGCCAGGCCGAGCAGGGCGATCTTGCGTTTGTCCTGGCGCTCGATGAGGTCGAAGGCGGTTTGTACCTGGTTGCGGTTGCTGGCCATGATCGACGCCAGCAGCGGATGCTCCACGTCCAGCTGGCTGGCGCGGTAGGTGAGGGCGCGCACGTCCTTGGGCAGGCACGAGCCGCCGAAGGCGAAGCCCGGGCGCAGGTAGTAGCGCGACAGGTTGAGCTTGTAGTCCTGGCAGACCACGTCCATCACCTCGCGGCCATCGACGCCCGAAGCCTTGGCGATGTTGCCGATCTCGTTGGCGAAACTGACCTTGGTGGCGTGCCAGACGTTGCAGGTGTACTTGATCATCTCGGCGACTTCCACCGACTTGCGAATCACCGGGGCGTCCAGGCCCTCGTACAGCGATGCAAGCAGGTCGCCTGACTGGCTGTCCAGCTCGCCGATCACGGTCATGGCAGGGAAGTCGTAGTCCTTGATGGCGGTGCTTTCGCGCAGGAACTCGGGGTTGACCGCGACACCGAAGTCTTCACCGGCCTTTTTGCCCGAGGCGGCTTCCAGCAGCGGGATCACCACGTTCTTCACGGTGCCGGGCAGCACGGTGCTGCGCACCACCACGGTGTGACGGCTACCCTTGTCGCGCAGGGCCGTGCCGATTTCGCGGCAGACCGCTTCCATGTACACCAGGTCCAGGTCGCCGTTTTTCTTGCTCGGTGTGCCGACGCACAGCAGCGACAGGTCAGTGGCGAGAATCGCCGCCTGCACATCGGTGGTGCCCCGCAGGCGGCCTTTGCGCACGCCGTCGAGCAGCAGCTCTTCCAGGCCCGGCTCGACGATGGGCGATTTGCCCTGGTTGATCAGGTCGATTTTTGCCGGCGAGATGTCCACCCCCAACACCGTGTGGCCGCGGGCCGACAGGCAAGCTGCGCAGACCGCGCCCACATAGCCAAGTCCAAAGATACTGATGTTCATAGATCCCTCTCCCTCGGGCGCGGCAAAGCCGGCCGAGAAACTCAGTTTGGTTAGTTTTTAAATAGGCAGACGCGCAGAAGTAAGCCGCGCTCAGAAGTGGCGTAACAGGCTGTTTCTTAGTTGTCTATTTACATCCTAAGGGTGTTTTTATTTTTGTCGCAAGCGTTGATCTTCTTAAAGTTGAAAATAACTTTAAAAGTGCTTGTTAAAGTTAAAAAACACTTATAAATCAATAGGTTAAAGTTTGATATTAGTTGGGCGTCAAAAAAATGATTTGCCTTGATTGACGGCAAAATGGCGTCAATTCTATGTCTTTTCGGGTTTTTTCGGCATTGTCGTCTACTCTGTCAGTATCTTTGGTTTGACTGGTGGGTTTATGTTTTTCCATTTTTTCAGTTGTTTTTCCGGGGGTTGCTGCCGCCACGCCTGCTGTTTCAAGGCGCCGGCGATGGATAAAACCCAGGTTGCGGCAATGAGAGGTCAGCGGCATAGTGGCCTTTAGATATCTACTTGCTCGCGACAAGAAAGAATGGAGAGGCAGTCAATGAATGGATTCGGTCCGCGCTTGAGGGAAGAGCGCGAGCGCTTGGGAATGACTCAGCGGGTATTTGGCGACATCGGTGGGGTCGAGCCCAACGCTCAGGGCAAATACGAAAGTGGCGAGCGTGCGCCGCGGGTTGATTACCTGGCCGCGCTGGCATCGAGGGGCGTGGATGCTCTTTATGTGCTCAATGGCACCCGCATGCCGTTATGGGCTCACAGTCTGAGCACCGAGGAACACACACTGCTCAGTGCGTTTCGGCGACTGCCAGAGGCAGACCGGACGGCCTTCGGACACTTGCTGAGGCGTTTGCTGGGTGAGGACTGTGAACAGAAAACAGCAGGGTCATCCCCGGAGCATCGCCAGACGTTTCTGACAGAAGTTTTACGCTAGGTCCGCCACGAAAAATTTTGTTAAGGTGGCGGGATCCAATCGCCCTGTTGACGAGGTGTGTGCTTGATTAGGGTCCTAGTGGTCGACGATCACGATCTGGTACGAACCGGTATTACCCGCATGCTGGCCGACATCGATGGCCTGCAGGTGGTGGGCGAAGCGGATTCGGGCGAGTCGGCGCTCAAGCTGGTCCGCGAACTCAAGCCGGATGTCGTCCTGATGGACGTGAAAATGCCCGGAATCGGTGGCCTGGAGGCCACCCGCAAACTGCTGCGCAGCCACCCGGACATCAAGGTTGTGGCAGTGACCGTGTGCGAGGAAGACCCGTTCCCCACCCGCCTGATGCAGGCCGGCGCCGCCGGTTACCTGACCAAAGGGGCAGGGCTGGACGAGATGGTCCAGGCCATTCGGCTGACGTTCGCCGGGCAGCGTTACATCAGCCCGCAGATTGCCCAGCAGTTGGCGCTCAAGTCGTTCCAGCCACAGGGTTCGCCTTTCGACGCCCTGTCGGAGCGGGAAATCCAGATCGCCCTGATGATCGTTGGTTGCCAGAAGGTGCAGATCATCTCCGACAAGTTGTGCCTGTCGCCCAAGACCGTCAATACTTACCGTTATCGGATCTTTGAAAAACTCTCGGTCACCAGCGATGTCGAGTTGACCTTGCTGGCCGTTCGCCACGGTATGGTCGACGCAAGCCTGTAAAACCTCATGTCCCAAGAATTTGATGCCAGCGCGTTCCTGGCAACCTGCAGCGGCCGTCCGGGCGTGTACCGGATGTTCGATGCCGAAGCACGCCTGCTTTATGTAGGCAAGGCCAAGAACCTCAAGAAGCGCCTTGCCAGCTACTTCCGCAAGACCGGGCTGGCGCCGAAGACCGCCGCCCTGGTGGGCCGCATCGCCCAGGTCGAAACCACCATCACCGCCAACGAAACCGAGGCGCTGTTGCTGGAGCAGACCCTGATCAAGGAGTGGCGGCCGCCTTACAACATTCTGTTGCGCGACGACAAATCCTACCCCTACGTGTTTCTATCTGACGGCGAATTCCCACGTTTAGGAATACACCGGGGGGCGAAAAAGGCCAAAGGGCGCTATTTCGGCCCATACCCCAGTGCGGGCGCCATTCGTGAAAGCCTGAGCCTGCTGCAGAAGGCCTTTTCGGTACGCCAGTGCGAAGACAGTTACTACGCCAACCGTACCCGGCCATGCCTGCAGTACCAGATCAAACGCTGCAAAGGGCCGTGCGTCGGCCTGGTCGATGCGCAGGAATATGCCGAGGATGTACGCCACTCGGTGATGTTCCTCGAAGGCCGCAGCCAGCAACTGGGTAATGAGCTCAGTGCCGAGATGGAAAAGGCCGCCATGGCCCTGAATTTCGAAAAGGCCGCCGAGTTGCGTGATCAGATTGCCCTGTTGCGTCGGGTCCAGGACCAGCAATACATGGAAGGCGGTACCGGTGATGTCGATGTGGTCGCCGCCTTCGTCAACCCGGGCGGTGCCTGTGTGCACCTGATCAGCGTGCGCGGCGGGCGGGTGCTGGGTAGCAAGAACTTCTTCCCGCAGGTGGGCATCGAGGAAGAGGTGGCCGAAGTCATGGCCGCCTTCCTGTCCCAGTACTACCTGGGCAACGCCGAACGCGAACTGCCGGGTGAACTGATCGTCAACGTCGTGCATGAAGACTTCGAGGCCATCACTGAAGCGCTGCACACCTTGCGTGGCCGCGAGCTGACCATCAGCCACCGCGTGCGCGGAACCCGCGCCCGCTGGCAGCAGTTGGCGGTGACCAACGCCGAACAGGCGCTCAATGCCCGCCTGGCCAACCGCCAGCACATGGCTGCGCGCTTCGAGGCCCTGGCCCAGGTGCTGGGCCTCGATGAAGTACCGCAGCGCCTGGAATGCTACGACATCAGCCACTCCAGCGGTGAGGCCACCGTGGCCAGCTGCGTGGTGTTCGGCCCGGAAGGCCCGCTCAAATCCGACTACCGCCGCTTCAACATCGAAGGCGTCACCGCAGGCGACGACTATGCCGCCATGCACCAGGCCCTGACCCGTCGCTATGGCCGCATCAAGGACGGTGAAGGCAAACTGCCCGACGTGTTGCTGGTGGACGGCGGCAAAGGCCAGTTGAACATGGCCCGCGAAGTGATGCAGGAACTGGCCTTCACCGACCTGACCCTGCTTGGCGTGGCCAAGGGCGTGACCCGCAAGGCCGGTTTCGAGACCCTGTACCTGAACGACGTGGCCCACGAATTCACCCTCAAGGGCGACAACCCGGCGCTGCATCTGATTCAGCAGATTCGCGACGAAGCCCACCGTTTCGCGATCACTGGCCATCGCGCCCGCCGCGGCAAGGCCCGTCGCGTGTCGAGCCTGGAAGACGTGGCCGGGGTAGGGCCAAAGCGGCGCCGCGACCTGCTGAAGCATTTCGGCGGGCTGCAGGAGCTCAACCGCGCCAGTATCGATGAAATCGCCAAAGCGCCCGGCATCAGTAAAAAGCTTGCCGAGTCGATTTATGCCAGCCTGCATAGCGAGTAGAATGCCGGGCTCAACCCGCAGCCAGTCGTACCGATGAATATTCCAAACCTGCTCACCGTTCTACGCGTCCTGCTCATTCCGATCTTCATTCTGCTGTTCTACATGCCCTATCACTGGAGCTATGCAGCCGCCAGCAGTGTGTTCGCCATCGCCGCCGCCACCGACTGGCTGGACGGCTACCTGGCCCGTCGACTGCAGCAGAGCACGCCGTTTGGCGCCTTCCTCGACCCCGTGGCCGACAAGCTGATGGTGGCCGTGGCCCTGGTGCTGCTGGTGCAAGTGCACGCCAACTTCTGGCTGACCCTGCCGGCGGCGGTGATCATCGGCCGTGAAATCGTGGTGTCGGCCCTGCGTGAGTGGATGGCCGAGCTGGGGGCGAGGGCGCATGTGGCGGTGTCGAACCTGGGCAAATGGAAGACGGCTGCGCAGATGCTGGCGCTGGTGATCCTGCTGGCCAACCCACCGGCAATGACCTTCTGGGTGATTCTGGGCTACGCTCTGCTGCTGGTGGCTGCCGCCTTGACCCTGTGGTCGATGGCGCATTACCTGCTGGCTGCCTGGCCGCATCTGCGCGAAGGCTCGGAACAGAAATAAAAGTTTTTTTGAATCAAGGGGTTGACGCCGTTTTAGATATCGCTAGAATGGCACCCATCACGACGCGGGAATAGCTCAGTTGGTAGAGCACGACCTTGCCAAGGTCGGGGTCGCGAGTTCGAGTCTCGTTTCCCGCTCCAGTTATAGATCTACAGAGTTCCACGGAAGTCTGTAAGTCGTTGAAAAAAGGGCCGAAAGGCCCTTTTTTCGTTCCAGCGAAAACCACTGAAAACCGGTGGTAGCCGGCCATTTTAAGGCCAGATTTGAGGCCAGAATGGGATAGACCCCAATTCGGTTTTTCGATGGAGCACGATCGGTGACGAGATGAGCATTTGGCTTCCGGCAGGTTCAGGAGGTCACCATGGCTCTTTCGGAAATGGCGATTCGGCATGTCCGAGTCACCGGCAAGGACGGCGTAGCTGGCCACTTGTCCATTCTCTCCCTGCATGGGGTGCAAGGGGGGCGAGTGTTCGAATTACTCCGTCCCGACCAAATAACTCCAAAGCATCCAGTCACTTAGCGGTGGCTGGATTTTTTTATGCCTGATCGATTTTAACTGGTTAGCAATTTTGCCCCGCTTTTTGCCCCGCCGGGATGTCGATTGAATGTCGCGTGCTGGTTAGCACATCAGAATCCGTAAGTAGGGCTGCTCAGGACCATCGATTTGGGTGGACTGACTTCCACAGGGCGTGAAGCTGCCAGTCGTGTCAGAGGTGATCTTTGTGGGAGCGGGTTCACCCGCGAACACGGGCGTAGCCCGTGCCATCCTCCGCGCTGCCTGCTTCGCGGCGGTTCGACGCCTCGATAAACCCGCTCCCACAGAGTTCGCGACAGCCTTGGAAAATGAGCAAGACCATTGCTTTCGCAATTGCCGCTATGGGTCGATAGCGAACACTCACCAGGGACAGATCATGCGTTGTAATCGAGAAAGTTTGAATTCCGCCATATTTTTCCAGACAAAGCCCGTCCTAGACGGGCTTTGTCGTTTCTATTGACGCAATGCGCCGGTGCCACGAAGCTCTGTACCAAGCTGTAACTGACTATCAAAACAGAGCCTTTGGACGTGGCGGCGGAACAACTCACTGATTGGCAGTTGCGCGGAATATGCCACGTCCTTCTGGATTTCTTCTTTCGGCCCGTAGCTGCCCTCGTGGACGATAACTTGATATAGCTATTGACCGATCCCATGAGTTCGATCGTACCCACTGACTCCTGGCGCGATCCACCCTTCAGGCCGCTGCTCTGCTTCGTAGATTTCCACCAGTAGTGGATAGCATTTCGCGGTGTCTGACGAGTGCTCGGCTGAGCAGTCACCGCCTGGGCAGGCCGAGAGGCAGCCGAGCAGGTCGATTTCTGCAAAAAACTCGAGATAATCGCCAGGTTGCACTGGGCTGGCCTTCATGAAGTATTGGCCCGTGTCTCGGGTGAAGCCGGTGCACATGAACACGTTCAGAACATCATGCACATGTGGCTCGGCGTCATGCGGCGCCAGTCCTGTTGATGCAGACAGTGCGCGGGTCAGGTTGGAATGGCAGCAGTGGTGATACTGGCCGCCATGACTGAGCAGATTGTGGGTGTAAGGATCGCAGCGTGTACCGATCACGTCGTGGACTGAACCGCCGTATTCATCAAACCCATACCAGTCGAGCGTGTCATGGGTGATTGTCGCCATGGGGCGCAGATAGGGAAAGCTGGAGAACAATTGATCGCCGACGCCCAAGTGTGTGCCATTCAATGCTCGGGTCTTGCCTGTATAAAACCGCTCTGTGAGGTCATGTTGGTTAAAGAGGTTCAGATCGCCGACCTGCGGCCCCTCGGTCGAGACAATGCGAAAAAAACATCCAGCTGGAACGGTGAAAGTTGCTGCATCGCGGGCCGGCACTATTACGGTTCTGACATGCTTGAGTCCGTCGCGCAACGCGCGGTAAGTACCAATGTCCGGACGGGGTAATGTCTCGACCGGGTAGCAGAGTACCGGCTTGATTGACTTGCGCTGTGCAGCGTCATTCGGGGCTTTGGATAGAGGGGTGGGCTTCATGCGTTTCTCCTTTGGGGTGTGCGTGGCCATGTCTGCGGGTTACCCGCGGGCAGGGTGGCTCAGTAGGTCGAGCAGGGCATGCTCGGAATCGTCCAAGTAACGAGTCATGGCTTCGGCTGCCTCATGGCGACGGCCAGCAGCAAGCAGGTCGTGGATCTCGCAGTCTCGTTCCAGCCATGGGCGCTGGAAATTTTCTTCGTCAGGGGCCACGGCGAATACCAGGCGCATCTGCGCGGCGATGTTGGTGAAGAAAGCGTCCAGCAGCGGGCTGCGTAACAGCCCGACGATGTGCTGGTGAAAGCGCAGGCTGTGGGTGCCAAAAGCCTGCCAATCTTCGCGGTCGCGGGCCAGCTCGGCTGCCTCGATAGCGTCGAGCATCGAGTCGGACTGGTACTCCCGCAGCGGCTTGCTGCCCAGGATGGCCTGGATCTCCAGAGTGCGGCGCACCAGGAACAGGTCGCGCACTTCAGCCAGACCTATGCGGCGGACCATCACGCCCTTGTTGCGCACGTAGCTGGTCAGTCCCTCTCTGCCGAGTTGGTGCAGGGCCTCTCGCACGGTGTTACGTGAAGCGTTGTAACGGCTAGTCAGATCGGCCTCGATCAGGGCCATGCCGGGCAGCAAGCGTCCACCGATGATGTCCTCGCGCAGTTCGCAGGCCACCTGGTCCGCCAACGACAGCACTTGCTCTGTGGGGAGTTTGTTGTTCATGCCAGCTGTACGTCCTTCAAGAAGCGACCCATGCGTTCGCTGCGGTTGTCGAGCAGGTCGCGCGGGGCGCCGGCCTGGACGATTTGCCCGCGCTCCATGAACACCACGCGGTCGGAGACTTGGAAGGCAAACTTCATTTCGTGAGTGACGATAACCATGGTCATGCCTTCGCGGGCCAGCTCTTCGATCACCTTGAGCACGTCGCCTACCAGTTCCGGATCGAGGGCCGAGGTGGGCTCGTCGAACAGCATCACCCGCGGGCGCATGGCCAGCGCCCGGGCAATGGCCACGCGCTGTTGCTGGCCGCCGGAGAGTTGGTGTGGGTATTTGCCGGCGTGATCCCGCAATCCCACCTTGGCCAGCAGCGAGAGGCCCAGGGTGCGCAGTTCGGCTTCATTGGCGTGGCCGTGATGGCGGGGCGCGAGCACGACGTTCTCAAGTACCGTCTTGTGCGGGAACAGGTTGAACCCCTGGAACACCATGCCGACCTGGACGATTCCTTCCAGGTGCAAGCGGCTGGACAAGCTGCCGCCGTCTTCCAGGCGGCCGCGCAGGAACGGCGTGCCGCACAGTTCGACCTGGCCGCGGTCGAGGCCTTCCAAGCCATTGAGGGTGCGGATGAGGGTGGTCTTGCCGGAGCCTGACGGGCCGATGATAGAAACTACCTCGCCGAAGCGGATGTCCAGGTCGATACCCTTGAGCACCTCGAGCTCGCCATAGTGCTTGCGTGCTCCCAATACGCGCAGCGCGAAATTGCCCCGGCACGGGGCCAGAGGGGCGGTCGGCAGGAGGGCGTGGCTGTCCGGGACGGGGCGCGGGGTGCGCTGGCTGACGTCCAAGTGGCGTTCCAGGCGTTTGAGCAGGTAGCTGAACACCGTAACGATCAGCACGTAGTAGAACGCGACCGCCAGCATGGTTTCCATTACCAGAAAATTCTGGGTATAGAGCTGTTGGCCCACCAGCAGAATCTCCGACAGCGAGATCACCGATACCAGTGACGTCAGCTTGACGATGGTGATGTATTCATTGGCCAGGGTCGGCAGTGCCACCCGCAGCGCCTGAGGGATCACGATCAATCGCTGAGTGCCGGTGTAGCCGATACCCAGTGCCTTTCCAGCCTCGAGTTGGCCTTTGGCCACGGCCAGCAGCCCGCCCCGATGAATTTCCGCGATATACGCCGCTTCGCTCAGCACCAAGGCGATAAGGCCTGCCGCATAGGGATTGGAGAGCAGCACGCTGGTCGCTGGGAAAACCTGGGGCAGGTTGTAGACGAAGATCAACAGCACCAGCAGCGGAAGGCTGCGGAAGAACCAGATGTACAGCGCTGCGGCGCGGTTGACGGTGCGGTGACGCGACTGTCGGGCCAGGGCCAGGATAAAGCCAAGCACAATGCCTGCCAGCCAGGTTTCGACGCTCAGTTCGACGACCGTGCCGACCGCTTTCCAGAAGTCACCGTTGACCAGCAGGCTTGCGGTGTAATGCCAATCAAATTGCATGCTGTGTACTCCGGATTATTGCGAAACCGCTTGAGGCGCTTTGCCCAGGGCCTGGGCAACGTCGGTTGGGGTGGGTTCGCCCAGGTTGTACCGGTTGAGCAGCGTCTGGTAGTCGCCGCTTGCTTTCATGGCGGCCAGGCCTTGATCGATTTGCTTGAGTAGCGCGTCGTTGCCCTTGCGTACGGCCAGGCCGATGACCACTGGGTAGATCAGCGTCTTTGAGCTGAGGGTGACACGGCCCTTGAGTTTGTCAGCGGTGATGGCGGCCACGGCAGCGTCTTCGAACTGCACGTCCACGGCGTTGGCTAGCAGGGCCTGAGCGGCTTCAGGGGAGGTCGGGAACTCGCGGGAGTCGATCGGTGCCTGGCCGTTGGCTTGGCAGTAGCTTTTGGACAGGGCCATGAGCTTGGGAATCCACGAGCCGCCCTTGATCGAGCCGACGCGTTTGCCGCAAAGGTCTTCGGGGCTTTGCGGGCGGAAGTTATCGTCGGTACGCACCATCAGCGAGGCGCCACTTTTCAGGTAGGGCACGAAGTCAACTTGGGCGGCGCGCTCGGGGGTGACGTACAGGGCCGAGGCGACCACATCGAAACGGCGTGCATTCACACCCATTACAAGGTTGGCGAAGCGAGTGTCATGGAACTGCGGCGTGAGCTTGAGTTGCTGGCCGAGCAGGGTCATGAACTCAGGGTCGAAGCCGGCTGGCTTACCCTGGGCAAGGTACGTGTAAGGTGGGTAGGTCAAGTCCGAGCCGATACTCAGGTGCTCGGGCTGCAAGGTGCCGTCGGCGGCGTGCGCTGTAGCTGCAAGAATTAGGGGGAGGGTGAGGGCTGCTGCGCGAGACATAGGGGGGACGCTCCACTGATGATTGTTCAACAATCGATGCAAGTGGTGATAACAATATTTATGCCAATGTTTTAATTTGCGGCATGTAAACTTACTTCGCCCTACGATCTGCACCAAAAAAGCCCAGAGGTGTTGCGCACAGAAACAAAGTGGTGCGTGTGTCCTTTCGCAGAAACATGTGAGAGAGCGAATTTGTAGTAATTCAGCGGTATCACACCATACGTCCATATTCCCCCATCGCCTTCCCGCCCGAGTAAGCCAGGCCATGGGGCTCGCAGCACTTCGAGCAGGGCGAATGCGGCGCTGCCCCCTGGGCGCAGATCTACAGGCGCCATCGCTGCATGCCGCGCCAGGCGCGGTAAAGCGTTTCATGTTCGGGTGGGGGGCTCGGCGCGGTCGAAATTTCACGCTCAGGCTGGCAATCATCTCGGCCGGGTCGCCAGCATAGTTGCCATCGTAGATCGCTAGTGGCCGGGCATTTCAAGGCCAGATTTGAGTCCAGACTGGGATAGACCCCAATTCGGTTTTTCGATGAGGCAGGACCGTGGGCGAGATGAACATTTGGCTTGCGGCAGGTTCAAGAGGTCACCATGTCTCTTGCGGAAATGGCGATCCGGCATGCCCGAGATCAGACATTCGATGCTGAGTTCAATCAATGCATCGCCTTTCGCAGGTTGAGTCTGAAAGCGGGCCGGTAGAGCACGCTGTCGCAGATCTCGATGTGGTGGCGGTGCCCAAGCCGCCTATGGAGCACAACCCATTAAAGGTCAGCCGATGGCAGACCTTTCCGTGCCTTGTCCGAATTGCCTGCACCGGCAAGCGCGCTTCACAGGACCAAGCTTTTTCCTAGCTAACGACCACAAAAATCATAATTTCGCATTTCTCAGCTCCTGAACAGAATGTGACCCATCCCACCTTGTGGTGCGCTGCGCTGTCTGCGGCAGTGCCTATCTCAAACAGGTAAGGGATGTGCCCGGACAGCAAGGCTCAGGCCGACCTGATTCACATCTGCCTCTCGAAGGACCCAGAAATGCCAGAACAAAAAATAGAAATCGATACGCTCGTTGTTGGCGCCGGCCAAGCTGGCGTTGCCGCGAGCGAGCACTTGAGCAGTCTCGGCGTTCCTCACCTCGTGCTGGAGCGTAACCGCATTGCGCAAGCGTGGCGCACTGGCCGCTGGGACTCACTGGTTGCGAACGGTCCGGCGTGGCATGACCGCTTCCCTGGGCTGGAATTCGATGATGTCGGTCCAGATGATTTCGCATCGAAAGACCGTGTTGCCGACTACTTTGAGGCCTATGCCAAGAAATTCAACGCGCCAATTCGCACGGGTGTTGAGGTCAAGAGCGTCGTGCGCAACGCTGGTCGCCCAGGTTTCACCGTCGAAACGTCTGAGGGTGTGATCGAGGCGAACCGGGTAGTGGTTGCCACGGGCCCTTTCCAGAAACCTGTGATCCCCCCAATCGCGCCTGAAGACGGCAGCATTCACCAGATCCACTCCGCGGCTTATTACAACCCAGAGCAACTGCCTGAGGGTGCAGTGCTCGTTGTCGGGGCCGGCTCTTCGGGCGTTCAGATCGCCGACGAGCTTCAGCGTGCTGGCCGTAAGGTCTATTTGTCCGTAGGTCCGCATGACCGTCCACCGCGCGCTTATCGTAAACGCGACTTCTGCTGGTGGTTAGGCGTTCTGGGCGAGTGGGATGCTGAAACCGTCAAGAAGGGGCGGGAGCATGTCACCATCGCGGTGAGCGGTGCACGTGGTGGTAACACCATCGACTTCCGCGGCTTGGCGCACCAAGGCATGACGCTGGTCGGCCTGACCAAATCCGTTGAGAACGGTGTGGTGTCGTTCCATAGCGACCTTTGCGCCAACTTGGCGGCTGGTGACGAGAATTACCTGTGGCTCCTGGATGCTGCCGATGCCTACATCGAAAGCAATGGCCTGGACCTGCCGGAGGAGCCGGAAGCGCGCGCGAAGTATCCGGACCCTGAATGCGTCACCGACCCGATTCTCGAGTTGAACCTGGCCGAAGCAGGCATCAACACGATCATCTGGGCTACTGGCTACTCCGTCGACTACAGCTGGCTGAAGGTCAACGCCTTCAATGAAAACGGTAAGCCGAAACACCAGCGCGGCGTATCGAGCGAGCCGGGCGTGTACTTCCTGGGTTTGCCTTGGCTCTCCCGCCGCGGCTCCAGCTTCATTTGGGGTGTATGGCATGACGCCAAACATGTGGCCGGCCACATCGCCACCCAGCGCACCTATCTGTCCTACCGCGATGCGGATCAGCGCAAGCGCGACCAATAAGTCTTCGCATACAAGCGTGTTGACGATTTTCAGATCGCAAAACTCAAGATAATCACAGGACCGAAGAAGATGGCGACTCATACCCGCATCCGGATGTTCAATACCAAAGCCACCTACCCGAACCAGACACTGGACAATGACCTGTGCCAAGCCGTTCGTGCCGGCAATACCGTCTATGTTCGTGGCCAGGTAGGTACCGACTTCGAGGGGCGTCTGGTTGGCTTGGGCGATCCTGCCGCCCAGACCGAGCAGGCGATGAAGAACGTCAAGCAGCTCCTGGAAGAGGCCGGCAGCGACCTGTCCCACATCGTCAAAACCACGACCTACATCATTGATCCGCGCTACCGTGAGCCGGTTTACCAAGTCGTTGGCAAGTGGCTCAAAGGTGTGTTCCCTATCTCCACCGGACTCGTCGTCTCTGGCCTCGCGCAGCCGCAGTGGCTGATGGAGATTGATGTGATCGCGGTCATTCCGGACGACTGGCAGACGCAGTAATCGCATTGCTACTTTCAATCCTCAAGGCAAAAACCAGGGAGCAGTACATGACCTTTTCCATCATTGGCCGCTGCGCTGAGACAGGTCAGCTCGGCATTGCCATCAGTTCCTCCAGCATCGCCGTCGGTGCTCGCTGCCCTTGGGTACGTGCGGGCGTCGGCGCCGTTGCCACCCAGAACGTCACGCTGCCTGCCCTGGGGCCACACATTCTGGACTTGTTGGAGAGCGACAATCTGGATCCCGCCGCTGCGCTTGACAGGGCACTGAATGCCAATGGATGGAGCCAGTACCGGCAGGTGACCGTCATCGATGGCAGCGGTCGTATCGCGTTGTTCAGCGGCAAGGAGTCATTGGGCGTCTATAACGCGGTCGCCGGTGATCAATGCGCTGCGGCTGGAAACCTGTTGTCCAGTGTCGACGTCATCCCGGCAATGGTTCAGGCCTTTGAAGACGCACCGGGTCAGCTTGCTGATCGCTTGCTCGCTGCCATGCATGCTGCGATGGCTGCTGGTGGGGAAGCCGGGCCTGTGCATTCTGCTGCTATCAAGATTGTCGGAGACCTCATCTGGCCGATCGTCGATCTGCGGGTAGACTGGGCTGATACAAATCCGATTGGTCATTTGGACGCCTTGTGGCAGGCCTACAAGCCACAAATGCAGGATTACCTGACCCGTGCTCTTGACCCCACTGCCGCTCCAAGCTACGGAGTGCCAGGCGATGAATAATCAGTCCAGCCGCGATCTGCTGGAGCGGCTGATAGGTTTTCCTACGGTAAGTCGCGACTCCAATCTGGAACTGATCTACTTCATCCGCGATTATCTGGAAAGTTACGGCGTTTCCAGCGAGCTGTTCCTCAATGAGGAGCGAACGAAGGCCAACTTGTTTGCCACTATCGGCCCTGATGTCGAAGGTGGAGTCGTACTTTCCGGGCACACCGATGTGGTTCCGGTAGAGGGGCAGGCGTGGACGGTGGAACCCTTCAGGATGTCTGAGTCTGACGGCCGCCTTTACGGTCGCGGCGCTGCCGACATGAAGGGCTTCATCGCCTGCACGTTAGCCGCAGTGCCGGTGTTCCTGTTGCGTTCGCTGCGCGTGCCTGTCCATCTGGCTTTCTCATATGATGAAGAAGTCGGCTGCCTCGGTGTGCGTTCGATGTTGGCTGAGCTGGAAAAACGCCCAAACAAACCCAGGCTCTGTCTGATTGGTGAGCCAACCGAGCTCAAACCCGTGCTGGGGCACAAGGGAAAGCTCGCCATGCGCTGCCAGGTCAAAGGCGCCGCGTGCCACTCTGCATACGCGCCCTATGGTGTGAATGCGATCGAATATGCGGCAAAACTCATTGGTCGGCTGGGCGAGCTTGGCGAGGAACTCGCCAAGCCTGAAAACCACGACGAGCGCTTCGACCCACCTTTCTCTACGATCCAGACCGGAGTTATCCGCGGCGGCCGAGCGCTCAACATAGTTCCGGCCGAGTGTGAGTTTGATTTCGAGGTGCGTGCGTTGCCAGGTTTTGATGCCAACCAGGTTGCGGTGCAGTTGGAAGCCTATGCGTCGACCGAGTTGGTTCCGCGCATGCAGGCGGTGAAGGCGGAAAGTGGGATCCAGCTCAAGCCACTGAGTGCCTACCCGGGTTTGGCCACTTCACCGAACAGTGAAGCTGCACGGGTGTTGTCACATCTTTGCGGGTCCACTGACTTTGGGACTGTCGCCTTCGGTACTGAGGGTGGCCTTTTTGATGCGGCGGGCATCCCGACAGTGGTGTGCGGGCCCGGTAGCATGGACCAAGGCCACAAGCCCGACGAATTCGTCACCCTTGAGCAGCTCGAAAGCTGTGATGCGATGATGGTTCGCTTGGGCGATTACCTCAGCCTTTGATATCGAACCTGCAATGTTGCAAGCCCGGCTCCCACAGGAGCCGGTTGCTTCGTGCAGGCTATTGGCTCATTGCTGTCAGGCGTTCACGGCAGAAGTCGACGAACAATTGCGCCGGTTTGGTGAGTTGCCCTTTGCGCAATCGCGCGCTCACCAATCCCGAAGTCGTCACCGGCTCTGCCACTTCGAGCGTCACGACTTGCTTCCCATCATAGGTGCAGGTCGAGTGCGGCCGTGTGACCAACAAAGAGAAACCGAATCCCTGTCCTACCATGCCGCGGACCATTTCGATTGAGGGTGAGCCGAACACAATATTGGGTGTAAGCCCAAGCTCGTGGAACAAGCTCACGAAGTAGGTGCGGCTGGGGAGAACGTCGAGCAGAATCATCGGCTCTCTGGCCAAATCACGGAGTGATACCTGCGATTGCCCCGCGTAGCGATGGTTGGCCGCAAGCAGCACATACGGTTTTTGCGGTGGCATCAATGGCTCGGTGACGATCGTGCTATCCAGCTCATGCTCGTACAGGAATGCGACATCGAATGTCCCGGCAGTGAGCCCCTGAACGAGCTCCTGCTGGTCGCCGTCACGTAGCCGTATGTTCACGCCCGGATAGATCTGACAGAACTCGGCAATGAGCTGCGGCAGGTAGAGCGGAGCGACTGTTTCGAAACAGCCGATATCGATCTGCCCGGCCACTACGTCATTGTCAGCGAGGGCGTTCTGCTCGAATTCATGGGATAGCCGGAGCAGCTCCTGAGCCTTGTGATAGAACCTCTTTCCGCTAGGGGTCAGTGACACCCCTTGGGCGTGGTGGCGAATGAAGAGTTGGACGCCAAAATTTTCTTCCAGGCTCTTGATCGCGGTCGAGATCGATGGCTGCGCGATGTACAGCTGACGCGAAGCTTCGGCGACGCTGCCGGCCTCGACGGTCGTCACGAAGTATTTCAGTTGCCGCAAGGTATAGGACGCCACGGTTACCTCGGTTGCTTGGCCGACAAGCTATTGCCCACCGGCGCCGTCACACATTTAGGCTCTGTACGAAAAGCCTTGATACTCGGTGATGCTGCGTTGAAAACAGCCTCGGAATGCTCATTTACAACCCGTAAACTCCGCTTCCTCGGCTGTTTTCGCCTTGCCTGACCTTCGTCTCAAGACTTTTCATACAGACCCTAGGGGTTCAGTAGCACATTACCTCAGGAATGACAGCGCTTGCCCCTGGTCTTGCAGAGCTTTTTCATATGACTGGAGCATATTTTTACTAATTTTCCTCGCCGCAATAGTGGCGCACCATCCTCTCACCTGAATAACAAACTGACCGTAGCAGCGGTCGATGTGGGAGTACAGTGTGTTCGACCTTAACTACTGGCAGCAGCGCGCAGCCCGCCAAAATTTCATTGATAAGGCGCTGATTGGCGGCAAGCAATTGGCAGCCTGTTCCGGGGCCACCTTCGATGCCATGAACCCGGCTACCAACCAACTGCTCGCTCGTGTAGCTGCGTGTGGTGCCGAGGAGGTCGACTTGGCGGTGAGCAGTGCTCGCCGTGCCTTCAATGACGGCCCGTGGGCGCGCATGGCACCTGCTGAGCGCAAGAAGATCCTCATCAAACTGTCCGAGTTGCTGTTGGCTCACCGTGAAGAGCTGGCGCTTCTGGACTCGTTGAATATGGGCAAACCCGTGATGGATGCCTATAACATCGATGTTCCTGGGGCTGCAGGTGTATTTGCCTGGTACGGCGAGGCGCTGGACAAGGTCTACGACCAAGTGGCTCCAACCGCCCCTAATGCGTTGGCGACGATTACGCGAGAGGCCTTGGGTGTAGTCGCTGCGGTGGTGCCCTGGAACTTCCCGCTTGATATGGCTGCCTGGAAGCTGGCGCCAGCACTGGCGGCGGGTAATAGCGTTGTGTTGAAACCCGCTGAGCAGTCTCCGTTCTCTGCCTTGCGCCTGGGCCAACTTGCGCTTGAAGCCGGAATACCAGAAGGGGTACTGAACGTAGTGCCAGGCCTCGGCGAGCATGCGGGCAAAGCGCTGGGTCTGCACCCCGATGTCGACTGCCTGGTGTTCACGGGTTCTACTCAGGTCGGAAAATTCTTCATGCAGTACTCCGCTCAGTCGAACCTCAAGCAGGTATGGCTGGAGTGCGGCGGCAAGAGCCCCAACCTGGTATTCGATGATTGCCAGGATCTCGACCTGGCTGCAGAGAAAGCCGCCTTTGGTATCTTCTTCAACCAAGGTGAAGTGTGCTCCGCGAATTCTCGTCTGTACGTGCAGCGTTCTATTCACGAGGAGTTCGTGGAGCGGGTCATCGCCAAATCGCATAATTGGCTGCCTGGTGACCCGCTGAACCCTCGCAGCGCTGCAGGCGCAATCGTTGACAGTGAACAGACCCGTCGCATCATGAGTGCCATCGATCAGGCTCAAGGCGAAGGCGCCAAGCTGCTGAGCGGCGGTGAGCAGATGTCGATCAATGGCTCGTCGAACTTCATTCAGCCGACCATCTTCGGCAACGTCACCAATGCCAGCAGCATTGCACGTGAAGAAGTTTTTGGTCCGGTCTTGGCCATCAGTGCTTTCGATTCCGAAGAAGAGGCCGTGCAGTTGGCCAACGACAGCATCTATGGATTGGCTGCTTCTGTTTGGAGTGATGATTTGAACCGCGCGCACCGAGTGGCCCGTGCTTTGAATGCTGGCACTGTCTCGGTGAATACCATGGACGCACTGGATGTGACAGTTCCTTTCGGTGGTGGCAAGCAATCCGGCTTTGGTCGCGACCTGTCAATGCACGCCTTCGATAAATATACCCAGTTGAAAACTACCTGGTTCCAACTGCGCTAAAGATTGGCTCCCATCCGGCCGTGCATCCACGCAATGCACGGCCTTTGATAATAATAACTTTCAAAGGGTCTGAGTGCTTTCGACTTTGGCCTTTTGGCCTTTCCCACAACTGCCTCAACACCACGACAAATACAACAGTGAGGGCGTTTCAATGCGTATCGTCTCTGCGTCACTTAGCGTTGCGTTGTTCAGTGTCATGAGCTTTTCTGCAGTCGCCGAAGAATCTCAACTTACCGTGATTTCTTTCGGTGGCGCCACCAAGGCAGCCCAGCAAACGGCTTATTTTCAGCCATTCGATCAGCGTGGCGTCGGAAAAGTTATTGCCGGTGAATATAACGGTGAACTTTCGAAGATCAAAGCCATGGTCGAGGTTGGTCATGTGTCCTGGGATGTTGTCGAAGTCGAAAGCCCAGAGCTCATTCGGGGTTGCGAGGATGGGCTTTTCGAGAAAATTGATCCGGCCATAATCGGTGAGCAGTCGAACTATTTGCCGGGAACCCTCAGTGAGTGCGGTGTGGCCAGTTACGTCTGGTCGATGGTGCTTGCGTTCAACGCGGCCAAGCTCACCCAGGGCCCGACCTCGTGGGCCGATTTCTGGGATACGAAGCGTTTTCCTGGTAAGCGAGGCCTTCGTAAAGGTGCCAAGTACACGCTCGAGGTAGCGCTGCTTGCGGACGGTGTTTCACGGGAGGAACTTTACAAGGTACTCGGCACACCGGAAGGGGTGAGCCGCGCCTTCAAGAAGCTTGACCAGATCAAGCCTTCGATCCAGTGGTGGGAGGCAGGCGCTCAACCGCCGCAATGGCTCGTCGCCGGAGATGTCGTGATGTCCGCTGCCTATAACGGCCGGGTAGCCGCCGCTCAGAAGGAAGGGGCGAAGCTCGGGATCGTTTGGCAAGGGAGTTTGTATGATCCTGACCACTGGGCGATCGTGAAAGGGTCAAAAAACAAGGCATTGGCGGAACAGTTCATCGCCTTTGCCAGCCAGCCGGAACCTCAAAGAACTTTCTCCAGCCAGATCCCTTATGGCCCTATTCGCCAGGACGCATTGGGCCAATTACCGGCCGATGTCCAACAGCAATTACCGACGGCTCCATCAAATCTGGCAGAGGCGCAGCTAGTCAATGCGGAGTTTTGGGTTGATCACGGTGAAGAGTTGGAAGAACGCTTCAATGCTTGGGCGGCTCGTTGAGCCTACTTGGCGTGCAAGCTGAAATCTACGCGTCGCCGTTGTGGCCGATGAAGTAAGACACTTGGCCAAGCATGCTCAGGACTGCATAAGTGAAATTCACCAGGTGATGGCTCGGCTTCAGGGAAGCATCCGAGCCGTCGTTGAGCGCATGAAATTCAGGCCTGAAGCTGAATCACTGTCGGAAGGCGGCCCGCTTGGATAGGCCGCCCGCTCACCCAAAAGGGTGATGGTGGCCGAGCGGCGCTCGTGAAACAATCCCTTAACGCCCAAGCCATTGAGCCGAGGCACTTCCAATGTCTTAAACGAGACGAAAGCGATGGAAAGAGACCGCCTGACATCCGAAGCGTGGTACCAACAGATGGCCCACGTTGTCGATGGCATAGGATCGTCAGCATTCGTCGAGGCGTTGTTTGCTGCTTTGAATCATCTGGCTCCCTCTCAGGCGCTAACCGTATTTCTATTTCCTCATGAAGGTTTGCCCTCGGCGCTATTTGAGCGAGACGAGGAGGGGCCATGGATGCCCGAAGGGAATATCAAAAAGTATCTTGAAGGCTTTTACTTGCTGTGCCCATTCTATCGCGCCAGTTTAGAAGGTATCGAGCCGGGGTGTTATCGGCTCAGCGATGTGGCCCCTGATCATTTCAGACGAAGTGAGTATTACCTGTCGTTCTACCAGCATGCGCGGCTGGAGGATGAGTTGAACTACATCGTTCCGTTGGGGCCAAAACTTACCATCGCGGTCGCAGTGGCCAGCACTGCTCGGCTTACCAAAGTTCAGGTTGAGAATCTCAAGTGCATCGCGCCATGGGTATTGGCCGTCGTTCGCCGTCATTGGGGGAACTTGGATGTCGAATCGCCCGGGCGGCGTTTTGAGAGCGCTTTCGGGCGCCAGATCAGTGCCGCGCTTACAAATTTTGGTTCATCCTTGTTGACGGAACGGGAGTGTTTGATTGCCCAGTACATGCTTCGCGGTCATTCCATTCGCTCGTTGGCGGAGCGTCTTGGAATTAGCGAGGACACGGTAAAAACACATCGAAAGCATCTTTACGCCAAACTCGATATTTCAAAGCAGTCGGAACTGTTTACATTATTCATTGATTCGGTTGCGCAAGCTCAAGAGGGGCTGACCAAGGATCCCTTGGAAAGTTACCTTCGCCGACAATAATCTCTTTCAACTGGTCTTTTTGTTGGTCCGGGTGGCAAAGTTTGCTGCCGCGGGCACTGTCGTCCCTGAAATAATAAATACAGGAATAAATCAGTATGAACGCGCCTCTCAATACTTCGCAGCGTGCAACCCGCGATTATCAAAGCAGCGACGCCGCGCACCACATTCACGCCTTCCTCGACCAGAAAGCGCTGAACGCCGAAGGCCCGCGGGTGATCGTCGGTGGCGAGCGGCTGCACCTGTGGGACAGCGACGGCAAGCGCTACCTGGACGGCATGTCGGGCCTGTGGTGCACCCAGCTCGGCTACGGCCGTAAGGACCTGACTGCCGCCGCTGCCACGCAGATGGACCAGCTGGCCTATTACAACATGTTCTTCCACACCACCCACCCGGCTGTGATCGAACTGTCCGAGCTGCTGTTCAGCCTGCTGCCGGGCCACTACAGCCACGCCATCTACACCAACTCCGGTTCCGAGGCCAACGAGGTGCTGATCCGCACCGTGCGCCGTTACTGGCAGGTGGTTGGCCAGCCGAGCAAGAAGATCATGATCGGTCGTTGGAACGGTTACCACGGCTCGACTCTGGCAGCCACCGCGCTGGGCGGCATGAAATTCATGCATGAGATGGGCGGGATGATCCCGGACGTGGCCCACATCGACGAGCCATATTGGTACGCCGCTGGCGGCGAGCTGTCGCCGGCCGAGTTCGGCCGCCGCTGCGCCCTGCAACTGGAAGAGAAGATTCTCGAACTGGGCGCCGAGAATGTCGCCGGCTTCATCGCCGAGCCGTTCCAGGGCGCCGGCGGGATGATCTTCCCACCGGAAAGCTACTGGCCGGAAATCCAGCGTATCTGCCGTCAGTACGACGTGCTGCTGTGCGCCGACGAAGTGATCGGTGGCTTTGGCCGCACCGGCGAATGGTTCGCCCACGAGTACTTCGGTTTCGAACCCGACACCTTGTCGATCGCCAAGGGCCTGACCTCGGGCTATGTACCGATGGGTGGCTTGGTGCTGAGCAAGCGCATCGCCGAGGCACTGGTCGAGCGTGGCGGGGTGTTCGCCCACGGTCTGACCTATTCCGGGCATCCAGTGGCGGCGGCGGTGGCGATCGCCAACCTCAAGGCGCTGCGTGATGAAGGTATCGTGCGCCAGGTCAAGGAAGAGACCGGTCCTTATCTGCAGCGTATCCTGCGCGAGGTGTTCTCCGACCACCCACTGATCGGCCAGGTGCAGGGTACCGGGTTGGTGGCGGCGCTGCAGTTCGCCGAACACAAGCCCAGCCGCAAGCGTTTTGCCAACGAGAACGACCTGGCCTGGCAGTGCCGTACCTTCGGTTTCGAGGAGGGCGTCATCATCCGCTCCACCTTGGGCCGTATGATCATGGCGCCTGCCTTGGTGGCCACTCGCGGTGAACTCGACGAACTGGTCGAGAAAACTCGAATCGCTGTTGATCGTACTGCACGGCTTGTCGGCAAGCTGTGATGTACCTGCTGCCCATCCTATCCGCGGGTGGGCAGCAACCCCTCCGAAGAAGCGCCATCAACAGCATCAGGCATCCTTGATGCTGCGGCACCTTGCAGGCAAGTTTCCTGGAGTCCGCAATGAATACAACAATAAACGCAGCCGATACTCCCGCTCACCATTCACCGTCACAAAGCGGTACACCCCGGCGCTTCCGCCAGTCCATGAGCCTCACCGCGCTAGTGCTGTTCGGCCTGGCCTACATGGTGCCGCTGGCGGTATTCACCACTTACGGGCTGGTCACTCAAATGACCAAAGGGCACCTGCCCATCGCCTATATCATCACCCTGGTCGCCATGCTCTTCACCGCCTACAGCTACGGTCGCATGGTCCAGGCTCATCCATTTTCGGGCTCGGTCTATACCTACACGCGCAAAGCCTTTGGCAGTTACTTCGGTTTTATCGCCGGCTGGACTCTGCTATTGGACTACATCTTCCTGCCGCTGCTGAGTTACCTGCTGATCGGCATCTACATGTCCGAGTACTTCCCCGAAGTTCACGCATGGGTCTGGGTGTTTGGTTCCATCGCCCTTGTCACGTTCCTCAACCTGATCGGCATTGAATCGATCACCAGAATGAACTGGATACTGGTCGTCGGGCAGTTGGTGTTCATCGTGGTGTTTGTGGCCCTGTCCATCAAGCACGTGGGGCAGCAAGCCCAGCCGCTCTCGCTACTGGCGCCATTTCACCACCAAGGCTTCAACATGCCGCTGATCATGACAGGCGCAGCGGTGCTGTGCCTGTCGTTCCTGGGTTTCGACGCGGTATCGACCATGGCCGAGGAAACCCCTGAACCGAAACGCCGTATCCCTCAGGCGATCATGGCGGTAACGCTGGTCGGCGGCCTGTTGTTCCTGTTGGTGTCCTGGTGCGCGCAGATGGTTTTTCCGGAATGGAGTACCTTCAACGATCCGGATTCGGCTTCGGTGGACGTGATGCGAAGGGTTGGGGGCGAGCTGCTCGTGAGTGCCTTTACCGCAACCTACGTGGCCGGATGCTTCGCTTCGGCGATGGTGTCTCAAGCTAGTGTGTCCCGGGTACTCTTTGCGATGGGGCGTGATGGTGCGCTGCCGAGGGTGTTTGGCAAGCTGGTGTCCACCAAACGAGTGCCGGCTACCGCCATTATGTTGGTCAGTGTGCTCTCGCTGATCGCCCTGTTCATCACGCTGGACACGGTCGCCAACATGATCAGTTTTGGAGCACTGTTCGCTTTCTCGGCGGTGAACCTGGCGGTGGTCAAGCATTACCTGCTCGACCAGCAATTGCGTGGTTTACATAACCTGGTGCTGTACGGAGTACTGCCTGGGCTTGGCTTCCTCACCACTATCTGGCTATGGACCAGCCTATCGTCAATGTCCTTCACCATCGGTTTGTGCTGGATGGGTGCTGGGGTCCTGTGTCTGCTTTTGATGACTCGGGCATTCCGAGTCAAATTGCCCGAGCTGCAGATGGGAGAGTGAATCGAGGCAAGTCGTGAAAAAGGGCCTTCGGGCCCTTTTTTCGTTTCGGCTGAAACAACCGAAAACTGCTAGTGGCCGGGCGTTTCAAGGCAATGCAACTGAATGGGGCCACGCAACCGGCCCCATCAACACCACGCGTTTCAGCGATGGCCAACCACTATCGCTGGGTTGTCTACGGTCTCTGGGTTCGGTGTCGACCAGATACCCTTGTCGATGTTCACGTCCTCAAACGCAGTGGCAGTCAGGACGGGCTCGGCAATGCCTGCCTTGCGCTGTTTGTCGTAGTCCGCGAGTAACCTGAGGCCAACCTTGTACAGCAGTGTCAGGGCGATCAGGTTCACCAGCGCGCAAAGCGTCATGGTGATGTCGGCGAAGGCAAATACCGTCGAGAGGTCTTGTACCGATCCCCAAAGGATCAAGGCCAGCACGAGCGTGCGGTAGCCCAGCAGCACCTTGCGGCTTTCACCGAGGATGAACTTGAGGTTGTTCTCGCCGAGGTAGTAGTTGTAAAGAATCGAGGTGAACACGAACAACGCAAGCGCGACGCTGATGAACACGCGTCCCCAGTCGCCCACCACCGCAGCCAGCGAGTTCTGGGTCAGTACCAGGCCGTCACCGGCAAACCCGGCGGTGTAAAAGCCAGAAAGCAGGATTAGCAGCGCTGTGCAGGTACAAATCACGAACGTATCGAAGAACACACTGAACGCCTGCACCACACCTTGAGAGATCGGGTGCTTGACCTCGGCCACTGCGGCCACGTTGGGTGCACTGCCCAGACCTGCTTCATTGGCGAACACCCCACGTTTGACCCCCATCACTATGGCGCTGCCTATGAGGCCACCGAAGGCCTGATCCAGCCCAAACGCACTTTTTATGATGGTCAAAAGCATCATCGGCACATGATCGAACTGAAGGACGATCACGTACAGGGTCACGCCGATGTAGGCCAGTGTTTTGACCGGTACCAAAAGGTCTGCCACTTTGGCGATTCGCTTGATACCTCCGACGAAGACCAGCCCCAGCACCCCGGCCAGAACAATGCCTGAATAGGTAGGGTTGATACCGAAGGCATTCTGCAGGGAATGGGTCACGGCATGCGATTGCAGGCCGTTGAACGAGAAGCCGAAGGTGACGACAAGCAGAACGGCCATGACCACACCAAGCCAGCGCATTTTCAGACCGTGCTCGATGTAGAAGGAGGGGCCACCATGGAACTGGCCACTGGCATCTCTGCGTTTGTACAGTTGGGCCAGGCTACACTCCATCAGCGTTGTCGCCATCCCCACCAACGCGGTGACCCACATCCAGAAGACAGCGCCTGGGCCGCCCAGCGTTACCGCCACGCCAACGCCCGCGATGTTGCCCGCACCTACCCGGCCTGCAAGGCTGAGCATGAGCGCCTGAAACGAGCTGATCTGGGTAGAACTGCTGGTGAGGCTGTCTTTGAAGACCTTGAACATGTGCAGGAAGTAGCGAAGCTGCACAAAGCGTGTCTTGATTGTGAAATAGGCGCCCAGTCCGACGACCAGGACGATGAGCAGCTTTCCCGAGAGAAAACCATTGATGGCTTCGAGCATGGCGCAACCTCATTGTTATTTTTACTGGGGTAGTTCGAGCCTCACGCGGCCAGCGCAGCCGCGCTTCGGTAGTTCGATTCGCTTAGGCGCGGTCTTGCAGAGCCTTGATGTGTTGCCACATCAGGACGGGGTTGGAGTACATCGGGAAATGGCCGCAGTCCGGGATGCACGCCAGTTGCACGCCCTGGGCTGCGATGTGCCCGAGGTAGGACAGGTGTGAGTTGGTCACCCCGTACATGTATTGGCGCGGGAATGGCAGTGCCAGGAACTTGTCCATGAGCTCGCCGTTGTCGGAGAACTCCACCATCGACTCGAAAATGCCGCGCACTGCGCCAGTACGTACTTTGTGCACGAGGCTCGCGGCATACAGGGCGCTCGCGGGGTCCGAGGCTAATCGAGTGCGCTCGATAAAGTCGTGAAAGAAGCGTTCGTCATCTTCGCGACGATGATCATGAATTTGGCGACTGAGGAAGCAGTCTTCCGGGGCAATGTTGCCCTCGATATCGACGAAGCTCAGCACCCGCTGTGGCTCCCCATGAGCCAGCATCAGACCGGTAAGTCCCCCCATCGAATGGCCCACAAGATGGAACTTGTCGATCTCGAAATGCTTGAGCACGGCCTGCGCTGTTTTTACCAGCAAAGGGATGTTGATGCGCGAGAGGTCGGTGCACGCGGTTTCACCGCAACCTGGCGCATCGTAGGCAATGAAGGTATGCCCATCGAAAGCGTGTTGCAGCGTGATATCGGCGTAGTCTTCTTTGGTGGAACCGAAGCCGTGGAGGAACAGGATGGGCGCTTTCGGCCCGGTGCGGTGTAGCACCGCCAGGTCGAGTTGCACACCGTCGATGTTCAGCGGGATGTTCTCGTGGGTGAAGCGAGCTGGGTGGGACACGGATGGGGGCTCCTATTACAATTCCCCAATGTCGAGCCCACCCGATGATTTGTAAAATACGAAGCCACGAACCCTGTTATATGCCTAGCCTATGACAGCGAGTTTTTGCTTTGCCTGATCGATCATTGCCTCTACCAGCGGGTTTTTGTGCTCGCCATGCCAAGCCATGGCCGTGGTGACCACTTTCACCTCGGGTTGCAGGGGGCGAATGAGGACGTTTTCGGGGGCGAGTCTGTCCATCGACGTTGGTACCAGAGCGATGCCCTGGCCGCAGCTGACAAAGGCAACTTGTGAGGAGACCGAACGGACCTGATGCACGATGCGCGGTGCGAAGCCGCTGGCTTTGCACTGTCCGACCAGGTAATCGAAATACACCGGGCTTACATCCCTCGATGCCATGACCAAGGTCTCATCGGCGAGCGCCTTGAGGGAAATCGACTCGCTGGCGGCCAAAGGATGGTCGTTGGGCAGCGCTACTGCCAGTCGATCCTCGGACAACGGCAGGGATTGAATATGCCGGCCGAGATTGCCTTCCAGGCGTGCGAACGCGATATCGATATCACCTGCCTCAAGCGCGGGAATCGCCTCTGCGCTATCAATTTCCCGAACCGAAACCGTGATCAACGGGTGATCCTGCTTGAACCGCTCGATCAGCGGCGGCAGCACATCGATCATGGCCGATGTAATCGCACCAATGGTCACCACGCCTGCGTGGCCTGCGACCGCTTCGTGTACCGCCAACTCAAGTCGCTCCAGTTGATCGGCAAACTTGCGGACTGCGGGAAGGATGGCCGCCCCGGCAGCCGTCAGTTGTGCACCACGGCGAGAACGCGTGAACAGTTGAACCCGCAGGGATTGCTCGAGGGCCTGGATCTGCTCGGTCAACGGCGGCTGCGACATGCCCAGGCGCTTGGCCGCGCGGCTGAAGTTCTGGTCCTCGGCAACAGCCAGGAACAGCCAGAGGTGGCGTATCAAGCGAAAGTTGATCACGGCGCTCTTCCATAGGTTTGGGATATGACAAGCTTAGCTTCTTCGTAATATACGTATCAAACCTCGGCGCAGATACTCAAGCCTCACCTACAAGAGGTCTGCAACCGATGAGCTTGAAAGCCCCGCTTGAGCGCCTGGCCGCGCTCGACACCAATACGGTGTCGGACGCGCTGGACTTCCTCCAACTCCCAGGCGCCACCAATGGCCTCATGCCGCTCTGGAACTGCCCAAAAATTGTCGGTCGAGCCAGCACCGTGCAGTTGGCCCCCAAGCAGGACATGGCGCCCACCGTTCACCTGATTACCCCGGTGGTGGAAAAGATCGGCACCGATGATCGCGTGCTGGTGATCGCCGGTGGCGTCGATGGAATCTCCAGCTGGGGCGACATCCTGGCCAATGCGGCTCGACGCAAAGGCATTCGTGGTTCGATCATCGACGGATTCAGTCGCGACATCCGCGGCAGTGCCGATATCGGTTATCCGGTCTATGGCCGCGGCGTGACCATGATCAGTGCGCGCAACCGGCTCATCCAGGTCGATGCCGCCGTCAGAGTGAGCATGGCTGGCGTGGAGGTGGAAGAGGGCGACTACGTAATCGCCGACGAATGCGGCACCGTTTTCGTTCAGGCCCAAGCCATCGAGCAGGTGCTGGACCTGGCCGAGCGCATCGACCGCCGTCAAGCCGGCATGGTTGACGCCGTCCGCGCCGGTCGTTCGGTCGAAGAGGTCATGCACGACAGCCAATTCGAAGCCATCAAGGTGGAGCACTGACATGAGCCTTTTCGATAAAGACCTTGTCGCCTTGTTTGAAGGCCTGGATACCCCCGGTGTATCCGACGCGATGGACAAACTCGGCCTGCCAGGCCAAGCGTTCGGTATTGTCCCACTGGCCAACTACGGCCAGGTCGTGGTCGGCCCGGCCTTCACTGTGCAGTACGTCAGCGCCAGCACCCCGCCTGGCACTGTCGGCGACTTCATTGATGACGTTGCACCCGGCGACGTTGTGGTTATCGCCAACGAAGGCCGCACCGATTGCACAGTGTGGGGCGACATCATGACCCAGTATGCCTTGGCGCGTGGCATCGCTGGCACGGTCATTGACGGTGTCTGCCGTGATGTGAACAAGGCGCTGGGCGAAGGCTACCCGCTGTTCAGCAAAGGCCGCTTCATGCGTACCGGCAAGGACCGCGTGGAAGTCGTGGCCGTCAATCAGCCGGTGTCGGTTGGCCATGCCCGGGTTTGTGCTCGCGACATCGTCGTCGCTGATGCCAATGGCGTGGTCATCGTGCCGCGCGACCGTGCTCGGGATGTGGCAGAAACCGCGCGACGCATCGAACACGTTGAAGCGCAGATCCGCGAACAAATCACCACTGGCAAGAGCCTCAAAGAAGCCCGTGCCGCCCTCGGTTACCACTCCCTGCAGAGCAAACGACCATGAGCCTTCCTCACGACTATCAGAACATTGCAAAGGTCCTCGGCACCTCCACCCTATATGAGGCATCCGGCCTGCCTTGCGCGGTCGACCGTGAGATTCGTGCTGTCTGGAAAGGTGCATTCATCGCCGCGCCAGCTTACCCGTTGCAGTGCTCGCCAGGTGACAACCTGGGCTTGCATCTGGCCGTGGCCAAAGCACCGCGTGGTAGCGTCCTGGTTTGTGATACCGCCGATTTCGTCGCCGGTTACTGGGGGGAAGTGCTTACCGTGGCCGCTGAAACCGCGGGCATCGTTGGCCTTGTGATCAATGGCGGCGTGCGCGACATCGCCGCGCTTGAAGCGCATGGCTTCCCGGTGTTTGCGCGGGGCATCTGCGTCAAAGGGACCGTCAAGGCGACCACGCCTTCGGTAGGCAAGCCGTTCGACTTTAGCGGCGCCCAGGTCAGCGCTGGCGACCTGGTCGTCGCGGATGAGGATGGTGTGATCATCATCCCGGCCGACGCGGCTGAACATACGCTGCGTGAGGGGCAGAAGCGCGCCGACAAAGAAGCCGTGTTCATGGGCAAGCTGCGCGAAGGCAAAAGCACCCTGGAACTGATGGGCCTTTCTTACCCGGAGGAGTGCGCGTGAGCCTTGAAACGCTGAACCGTCGCCTGGAAGCTGCCAAACCTTCGGCGACCTACAAGATCATCGACCGTGTTGCTGCGCGCCGCGCAGAAGGCGCGAAGATCATTTCGCTCTGTGCGGGTGAGCCGGACTTCGACACGCCTGAGCACATCCGTGCCGCAGCCATCAGTGCGATCAACAATGGTCACACCCGTTACACCCAGGTGGCCGGCCTTCGCGCGCTGCGTGAAGCCATCGCACGCAAATACCAGCGCGAGAACGGTCTCGACGTCAGCTGGCAGGACACGCTGGTGTGCAGCGGCGGCAAGCAGGTCATCTTCAATGCCCTGGCCGCGACCCTGAACGAAGGCGACGAGGTTGTGATCCCCGCCCCGTACTGGGTCAGCTATCCAGAAATGGTTGAGCTGTGTGGTGGCGAGTCACGGATTGTCGCTTGTGGCGCCGAGTCGAACTTCAAGTTGACCCCGAACGCGCTGGCTGAGGTCATCGGGCCGAAGACTCGCTGGCTGATCCTCAATTCGCCTTCCAACCCCACGGGCGCGGTGTACGAGCGCAACGAGCTACAAGCTTTGGCCGAGGTGTTGCTTGCCCACCCACAGGTGCTGATTCTGGCGGACGATATCTATGAGCACCTGATCTTCGACGGTCGTGATTTCCTTACGCTCGCCCAGGTTGAACCACGGCTGGCTGCACGGACCTTGACCATGAACGGCGTGTCCAAGGCCTATGCCATGACGGGCTGGCGAATCGGGTTCGCCACAGGTCCTCGCTGGCTGCTCGACGCGATGGAGAAGCTGCAGGGGCAACAGACCTCAGGCGCCTGTTCCATCTCGCAGCACGCTGCAATCGCTGCTCTGGACGGACCGAAAGACTTCATCGCCCACAGCCGCGAAGTATTCCAGCGGCGCCGCGATTTCATGGTCGAGTTGCTCAACGAGGTGCCGGGTATCAGTTGCGTAGTCCCAGGTGGTGCCTTTTACGCTTTTGCCGACTGTTCTGGCCTGATTGGCAAGCGCTCTCCACGTGGTCGTGAGTTGCTCAATGATGAGGCGGTGGCTTTGGCGTTGCTAGAGGAAGCCAACGTCGCGGTCGTACAGGGCAGCGCTTTCGGTCTTCCAGGCTACCTGCGCATTGCCTATGCTCTGGATGACGAGTCGCTGCGTGCGGCTTGCCAGGCCATTCACCGCTTTTGCGAGGACGCAAGGTAGTCGCACCTTGTCGCCCCGCTCAATAGAGAAAATGCTGCGCGACAGGCAGTCGAATCCAGTCTGATCCAGTTGCCAACCCTCAGAAACCCAGGTCCAGCGGTGCGGCCTTCACCCAGACTTTCGCCCCTGCTTCCCCTGCAACAACATGCAGTGGCGTAGCGGGTGGCAGCCGCATCCAGCTCCATGGGCGTAGCTCGAAATCGTCGCCGCGCAGAGTGCCGTCGAGGACGAACAGCTCCAGCCCTTGGTCGTTGTGCAGATCCAGAGCCATCGCTGGCGATATGTCATGTAGATGGACATGCTCGTGAGCGTTTTTGAAAAGCAGCGTGCTGCCTTGCGCTGGCAGCTGTGCGACTACACGTTGATCATCCTCGGGGTGGAACTGGCGTAGCTTGACGAAGATGATGCAGCCAGCAGGTGAGCCTGGAGTGTGTTGGCTGCCAGGCGGGTTTCTGACATAGCTGCCGGCCGGGTAGCTTCCCCATTCATCCTCGAAAACCCCGGACAGCACCAGAAACTCTTCGCCCCCTGAATGCACATGCGGGGTGAATGCACTTCCTGCGCTGTAGCGGACCAGGGAGGTAGCCCTGGCCTGTTCTGCACCCACGCGAAACAACTGGCATCGCTCCACGCCTGCTTGCGGGCTCTTGATCCAGGGTTGTTCATCTGCATGCATCAGGGCTATCGCCTGAAGGTCTGCGTTGAGGAGGGTCTGCATGTTCAGGTTTCCCGCTGACGGTTGGAGATCTTGGTGCTGCCTTTACGTTTGCTGTGATGATCGCCGCGCTTGGGTGTCGAAACCTACTCGTGGCCGCTTCTCTCGGCAATAGGCTGATGCTCGCCTCAGCGATGGGAACCACGGGCCGGCGGCAGAGCTGCCAGCCTGGCCCGTGCATGGCGGGATCAGCGCATCAACCATCCACCTGCCACATCCAGCACCTGGCCGGTGATGAACGCACTTTCCGGAGAACTCAAATAGCACGCGGCATCTGCCACCTCCCAAGGCTGCCCCAACCTGAGCAAGGGGGTCTGCGCGATGACCGCCTCGTTGGCTGCCGACGCCACGGTTTTCAGCAGTGGGGTCTCGATGCGCCCCGGCGCCAGTGCGTTGGCGGTGATGCCATATTCGCCTAGTTCGCCGGCCAGGTGTCGCGTGAAGCCGATGATCGCAGCCTTGGTGGCGCTGTAATGGGCGGCGACCAGGGGCAGGTAGGCGCTGCCGGCCACCGACGACATGCTGATGATACGCCCAAAGCGTTGCTCGACCATCGATGGCGAAAGCAAGCGGGTGAGGTTGAAGGCGCCGTTGAGGTTGACTGCCACCACCCGTTGCCATTCTTCGGCACTCATCTGCCAGATCGGCGCCGGCTGGCCGTCATGCTTGGGGGAGATGCCGGCGTTGTTGATCAGCGTGTCGATGGTGCCAAGCTCATCGGCCAGCCGCGAGCAGGCTTGCTGGCACTGGCTGAAGTCGCCGACGTCCGCCGCCTGCCAGGCCACTTTGTAGCCCTTGGCGCGCAGGGCCTCGCCTTGTTCGTGCAGCGCCTGCGGGTTGAGGTCGAGTAGCGCAACCGTCGCCCCCTCTTCGCAGTAGCGCAGTGCGATCGCCGCGCCGATGCCGCTGGCAGCCCCTGAAACCAGAACGTTCCTGCCGTTGTGACGACCTTCAATCATGGGTTGATCTCCAACATTATCTTGCCGATATGACGGCTGCTTTCCATCAGTGCGTGGGCTTGGGCGGCTTGCGCCAAAGGGAAGGTGGCATGGATCACCGGCAGGCAGGCCCCGGCGCTCAGCAGCGGCCAGACGTGCTGCTGCAGCGCGGCTGCGATGGCCGCCTTTTCTGCCTTGGGCCGGGCGCGCAGGGTGGAGCCGGTGAAGGTCAGGCGTTTGAGCATGATCGGCATCACGTTCAGTTCGGCCTGGCTGCCCTCGAGGAAGGCGATCTGCACCAGCCGGCCTTCAAGGGCGAGCGCGTCGATGTTGCGTTGCATGTAGCTGCCGCCGACCATGTCGAGGATCAGGTCAACGCCACGCCCGTCGGTGTGTGCCTTGAGCACTTCGACGAAGTCCTCTTCGCGGTAGTTGATCGCCAGGCTGGCGCCGGCCTGGCGGCAGGCGTCGAGCTTTTCGGCGTTGCCGGCGGTGGCCATTACCGTGGCGCCGAACTGGCTGGCGAGCTGGATCGCAGTCAGGCCGATGCCGCTGGAGCCGCCGTGGACCAGCAGGGTTTCACCGCGGGTCAGGCGGCCGCGCTCGAACAGGTTGGTCCACACGGTGAAGTAGTTTTCCGGCAGGGCGGCAGCCTGTAGCAGCGACAGGCCGTGCGGCACGGGCAGGCAGTGCGCGGCGGGTACGCAGCAGAATTCTGCGTAGCCGCCGCCGGGTGTGAGCGCGCAGACCTGGCTGCCCGGCTTGAGGTCGCGAACGGCGCTGCCCACGGCAACCACCTCGCCGGACACCTCTAGCCCAAGGAAGGGCGATGCCCCCGCTGGCGGTGGGTAATTGCCTGAGCGTTGCAACACGTCCGGGCGGTTGACGCCGGCGTACGCCACCTTGATCAGTACTTCATCGTCGGCTGGCGTGGGGATGGCGGCCTGGGTCAGTCGCAGGCAGTCGGCGCTGCCGCCCGGGCGGTGGTCAATCAGATGCATGGTGTTGGCCATGGTATTAAACGCTCCTTACAGGCCGAGGTAAGCCCGCTTCACATGCGGGTTGTCCAACAGTTCCTGGCCACTGCCGGTGAGGGTTATGGCGCCGTTCTCCAGCACGTAGCCGCGGTGCGCGACGCGCAGGGTGTGGACGATGTTCTGCTCGACGATCAGTACCGTGGTGCCCAGGGCCAGGATCTTGTCGATGATCCCGAACACCTGCGACACCAACAGGGGCGACAACCCCAGCGATGGTTCGTCGAAGATCAGCAACTTGGGGTCGGCCATCAGCCCACGGGCAATCGCCACCATCTGTTGCTCCCCGCCCGACAGCGAGCCGGCATGTTGCTCCAACCGTTCGCGCACCCGCGGGAACAGCTCAAGTACCTGCTCCAGGCGTTGTTTCACGGCCGCTCGTGCGGCCTTTTTGTAGGCGCCCATCAGCAGGTTGTCGCGCACGCTGATGAACGGGAACAGTTGGCGGCCTTCGGGTACCAGGGTGATGCCAGCATCGACGATTTCGTCCGGCCGGCTGCCGTCCAGGCGCCGCCCATCGAAGCTGATGCTGCCCTGGCTGGGCTTGATCAGGCCGCACAGACTGCGCAGGGTGGTGGTCTTGCCAGCGCCGTTGGCACCCACCAGGGTCACCACCTCGCCGGCCTTGACCTCAAGCGATACGCCGCGCAGCACTTCGGTGTTGCCGTAGCCTGCATGGATGTTGTCAAGCTGCAGCATGGTCGTACTCCTTGCCCAGGTAAGCTTCGATGACCTGCGGGTTGCTGACCACCGCCTGTGGGTCGCCATCCATCAGCACCGAGCCGGTGCTGATCACCACGATGCGGTCGGACAGGGTCATGGTCGCCTGCATGATGTGTTCGATCATCAGCACGCTGACCCCGGTGTCGCGCACGCGGCGGATGATTTCGATGGCCTTGGCCACGTCGGTGGGGTTGAGCCCGGCCATGACTTCGTCCAGCAGCAACACACGTGGCCGGGTGGCCAGTGCGCGGGCCATTTCCAGGCGCTTCATGCCACCGACCGTGAGGTTGCGGGCGCGGGTGTCGAGCAGTGGTCCAAGGTCGGTGAGAGCGGCCACCTGCGTGGCGATCTGCCGTGCTTCGGCCGGGTCGCGGGTGTGCATGAAAGCACCGAGCATGATGTTTTCGCACACGCTGAGGTCGGCGAACGGCTGCACGATCTGGAAGGTGCGGCCAATGCCGGCCACGGCGAATTGCGCCGGGGTGGCGGGGCTGATCCACTGGCCCGTGGCACTGCGCACCTTGACGCTGCCGGATGACGGCTGGATGAACCCGGACAGCTGGTTGAACACGGTCGTCTTGCCCGCACCGTTGGGGCCGATCACGCCGACGATCTCGCCTTCGTTCAAGGTCAGTGACACGTCGTTGGTGGCGTGCAGGCCGCCGAAATACTTGTGCAGATGCTCGGCGACCAGAATCGGCTCGCCCACTTTGGACAATGGCTTGTCTGCCGGTGCCGGTGCTGTGGGGCTGGCCGCTGCGGGCTTGCCGCCGGGCAGCCGGTCGACCCAGGCGCTGACACGCGGCCCGAAGCGTCCGACCAGGCCTTGCGGAATGGTCAGCACGAAAGCCACCAGCACCAGGCCATAGACCAGGCCGTGCACGCCGCTGCCGGCATCGCCCAACCAACCCCGCGCCAGCTCGGCCAGGGGCAGCACGATGACCGTGCCGATCAGCGGGCCGGACAAGGTGCCAAGCCCACCGATCAAAGCGAACATGGCGATCTGGATCGACAGCTCCAGCGAGAACATCGCCCCTGGCTCGATGAAGGTCAGGTACATGGCGTGGAAGCTGCCGACCAGGCTGGTCAGGGCCGCCGACAGCACCACCGCAATCAGCTTCACCTTGACCGCATTGACGCCAACGGCCTGGGCGGCGTCCTCGCGCTCGCGCACCGCGATCAGGTAGTAGCCCAGGCGCGAATGCTTGAGCTTCCACGACACCAGCAAGGTGATTGCCAGGAAGCCGAAGGCGATCAACAGGTACGGCCAGCGGGCGCGGAACAGCATCCATTCGGCGCCGAGCTTCAGCGGCACGGCAAGGCCGGTGGCGCCGCCGGTCAGGTCATGTTGGTTGATCACCAACAGGCGCACGACTTCGAGCACGGCGATGGTCGCCAGGGCGAAGAACGGCCCGCGCAAGCGGAAGCACGGCCAGCTGATGAGCACGGCCAGCACTGTGCTGGCTGCCGCGCCGATCAGCATGCCCAGCCAGGGGCTGAGGTTGAGGTGAAGCAACAGCAGGGTGCTGACGTAGGCGCCTGTGCCATAGAACACGGCATGGCCCAGCGACAACTGGCCGGCAAAGCCGCCGACGATGTTCCAGGCGCTGGCCAGCGCCGCATAGCTGCAGATCAGGATGAACAGGTGAAAGACGAAGTTGGAGCCTGCCGCGAACGGAATGATCAACAGCAGCGACAGCGCCGCCAGGCTCAGGTAGACGCGGGGGTGAAGAAGGTTCATCGCTAAGCTCCTACTCTGAGCCGCGCCCGGCACCGAACAGGCCGGTGGGGCGGAAAATGAGGATCGCCAGGAAGATCAGGAAATACACCACCTCCTTGAGGTCGGGGGCGATGTAGTAGCCCGCCAGGCTGTCCACCACACCGATCAGGATCGAACCCACCAGCGCCCCCGACAGGCTGCCAAGGCCACCGAGCACCACGATGACGAAGGCGGTCAGCACGAAGAACGTGCCGAAGGTGGGGAACACTGGGTACTGTGGTGCGATCATGCCCGCCGCCAGGCCCAGGCAGGCGCAGCCCAGGCCAAAGGCGAAGATGTAGATGCGGTTGACGTTCACCCCCATCAACAGGGCGGCATTGCGATGCTGCGCCGTGGCCCGTACTGCACGGCCGAGGAACGTGTTGTGCAGGAACCAGTGCAGGCCGCCGACCAGTGCCAGTGAGACCGCAAAGGTCATCAATTGGCCGCTGTTGGCGCGCAGTGGGCCGACCGCCACGCTGCCGGTGCCCAGGCCGCTGGGGTTGCTCACGGTGAGCATGTCGGCGCCGAACACCAGCAGTGCGGCGTTCATCAAGGCAATGGATACCCCGACCGTGGCGAAAATCTGAATGTGCCCTTCGGCGGCCAGCAGCGGTTGGATGATGAAGCGCTGCATGCCGGCACCCAGCACGAACAGCAGGGCGACCGCCGGAATGATTGTGGCGTAGGGGTGCAAGCCGAAATGCTGGTTCATCAGGTACACGGCATACATGCCGATCATCAGGAACTCGCCGTGGGCGAAGTTGACCACCCTGACGATGCCGAAGATCAGCGTCAGGCCGATGCTGATAATGGCCAACGTGCCGCCGAGCAACACGCCGTTAAGCAGAAGTTGCAGGAAGATGTCCATGAAAGGTCCTCGTGCACAGGCCGCACGCCCCCTGAGGGGCGCGCTGCCTGGGTGTTGGCGGTAGGGTCAGGGCTGGCTGGCCAGGCTGGCCTGGGCCACGGCGGCTTCTTGCGGGTAGACGGTCTTCAGCACGCCTTGCTGCCACTGCATGATGGTGGTCTGCGCCCGCTGGTTCTGCCCGTTCTCGCCGAACTTGGCACCGATGTTCGCAGCGGTCTGGCCGACCGGGATGTCGATGGCCTGCACCGCCTTGCGGATGTCGTCGGCATCGTACGACTTGGCATTGGCCATGGCGTCGAGGAACACCTTGGCCCCCACGTAGTTGATCAGGCTGTGCCCGGAGCGTGGCTCGCTGCCGTATCGGGCACGGTAGGCGTCGGCGAAGGCGGCGATGCCGGGGGCGCCGGCCTCGTTGGTCTGGAACTGTGGGAAGTCCACGTCCAGCACGCCCTCGATGTTCTGCGCGCCCACCACTTTCATGGTGTCCTGCATCGAATAGCCGCCGCCGGCGCCGATGATGGCCTTGGGCGCAAAGCCGGCCTCGCGGATTTGCCGGAAGAACAGGGTGGTGTCGTTCTGGTAGGAGGTTTGCAGCACCACA
The DNA here is from genome assembly GCF_034387475.1 of Pseudomonas sp. Teo4. Taxonomy (NCBI): domain Bacteria; kingdom Pseudomonadati; phylum Pseudomonadota; class Gammaproteobacteria; order Pseudomonadales; family Pseudomonadaceae; genus Pseudomonas; species Pseudomonas sp. Teo4. Next base: position 2,691,326 of record NZ_JAXCIL010000001.1, on the reverse strand, counting down.
TCGGCGCCAGCGCCTTTGAGGCGCAGGATCAGCGATGACAGGTCGACCGCCTTGGCCGAGTAGGGCAGTACCTCGACCACATTGAGGCCCTGGCTGGCGGCGAGTTCCTTCTGGAAGTTGGCGATGGTGGTGCCGTACAGGGCGTCCTCGTGGATGATCGCGATCTTCAGGCTTTTCGCGTCCACCTTCAGCTGGGGGGCCACCAGCTGGGTGATCGCAGTGATGGTGCCCTCGGCGAAGTTCCTGGCGGTGGGGTTGCTGCGGTACACGTTCTGCAGGCCGCGGTCGGTGATGTTGTCGGCGACGGCGCCCAGTTCGAAGTAGGGGATGCCGGCCAGTTCGGTGACCTGGGTGGCGGCGAAGGAAAGGGCGGAAGAATAGCTGCCAAACACTGCCGAGACGTTGTCGCTGGAGGTCAGTCGGCGCGCGGCGCTGACTGCCTGGGCCGCGTCCACTGCATCGGCCTTGACCAGCTTGACCGGCTCACCCTTGAGGCCACCGGCGGCGTTGCGCTCGGCCACCGCCAGTTCTACACCGCGGTAACTCTCGTCTCCGAGCAGGGCAAGGGCTCCACTGAGTGGGTAGAGCGCGCCGATTGTTACATCGGCATGGGCAGTCAGCGAGGCGCAGAGGGTCAGCGCAGCGAGGCTACTGAGGGTCCAAGGCATTGTTTTCATTGTGTTGCCTCCTGGTATGTCGTGCGGCGTCAGGCAAAAATGAACCGGTTCAAGTTTGCGTTCAAAAAAAACACCTCGGTGGGTGTATTGGGCCTGACGGTCGCTTTCTTGTTGGTTTAGGCATGACCGGGTTCAAAATATGAACCGGTTCATTTTTAAGCACGGTGATATACTGCTGTCAAGCAGGAGCCTCAACACCTATGACAAAAAACCACAAACCGACGTTGCGCGATGTTGCTCGCCTGGCCGGCGTTTCGCTGGGCAGTGCGTCCCGTGCACTGTCCAACCCCGACCAGGTGAAACCGGCCACGTTGGCCAAAGTCGATGACGCTGTACGCCAGTTGCAATACGTGATGGACGGCGCCGCCAGGGCCTTGGCCCTGCGCCGCACCTTCAGCGTCGCGGCGATCTTCCCCACGCTCAACAACCCCATCTACGCCGATTCGATCCAGGCACTGCAGCAGCGCCTGAACGCCTTCGGCTACCAACTGATCATCGCTTCCCACGAATACGATCGCGAACGTGAAATATCCAGCGTGCGCAACCTCATCGAGCGCGGCGTGGAGGGCATCTTCCTGGTTGGAACCGACCATGACCCGGCCGTTTTCGAGCTGCTGCAAGTCTCGCAACGGCCGTACGTGCTGATGTGGTCGGTGGACGACTGCCACGAGCACTGCGCGGTTGGGTTCTGCAACGTCAGAGGGGGCGAACTGGTGGCCGATCACCTGCTTGCCCTGGGCCATCGGGATGTCGCCATCCTCACCGGTCATCGCCAGTACAACGAGCGTGCCCGCTATCGTATCCAGGGCGTGCGTCAGCGCTTTGCCGAACACGGCCTGGACGTACCGGAAAGCCGCGTCATCGAGCAGCCGTTCAGCATCGACGGTGGCCGGGCGGGCTTCGAGCAGCTGTTGCAGATGTCGCCCCGGCCGACAGCGCTGATCTGCACCACCGACCTGCTGGCGCTGGGCGCCAGTGAGCAGGCCAAGCGCTGTGGCATCGAGGTGCCGGCGGACATCTCCATCACCGGCTTCGACGACATCAGCTTCAGCGCCATCGCCTCGCCCAGCCTGACCTCGGTGAGTATCCCGATTTTCGAGATCGGCCGTATCAGCGCCGACACCCTGATCGCGCAGATCGAGGGCGCCGAGGTGGCACGCGTCACCGAACTGGACATCGCCTTGGTTGCCCGGCAAAGCAGCGCCAGGCTCGCGCCGAGCAAGCGCCTGGATGACTGACTGTGAACAAAGAAAACTATGCGCAGATGCTGGCCTTTCTCTGGGCCACGGAACACGGCAGCTTCTCGGCGGCCGCCCGCGCCAACGACCTTACGCCCTCGGCCGTAAGCAAGCTGGTCACCCGGCTTGAGGACCGTCTGGCGGTGCGGCTGTTCCAGCGCGGCACCCGCAACCTGACCCTGACCGAGGAGGGCAAGGTCTACCTGCGCAGTGCGCGTGCCGTGATGGACGCGATGGCCGAGGCCGATTCGCTGGCCGAGGCCTTCCCGGCGCGGCTTAGCGGCACGTTGCGGATCCACACCATGGCCACCTTCGCCAAGCACCAGATCATCCCCTGGCTGCCGCAGTTTCTGGCGGCCAACCCCGGTTTGTCGGTGCAGATCGAAGTGGGCGCGCAGTACGTCGACCAGTTCGACCAGGGCCTGGACATCGCCATCCACAGCGGTGTGCTGCCCGATTCGTCGCGCGTGGCACGGCGTATCGGTGAAGCCCACTGGATCACCTGCGCGGCACCTGAATACCTGGCGCAGCGCGGGTATCCACAACAGCCGTCGGACCTGCTCGGGCACGACTGCTACCATTTCGCCTTCGACAGCCCCTGGAACACCTGGGGCTACGAGCACCTGGGGGAGACCACCACTGTGCCGGTGCAACCCCGTTCGACCTTCACCCAGGGCGACCTGCTGCGCTCCATTGCCCTGAACGGCGGCGGTATCGTGCGCCTGGCGGACTTTCACATCGGCGACGACCTCAAGGCTGGCAGGCTGGTGCCGGTGCTGGAGGACTACCGCCCCGGCATCGCCCAGCCCATCTACCTGGTGTACCCCAACCGCAAGAACCTCAGCCCGCGCATCAAGGCGTTCATTCGCGCCATCGAACAGCACATCGCCAAGCACCCCTGGGGTCTGTGAAACCTCGCGTTGATTTCCAGGCAAGCCTGCTTTGCCTGGAGGTCATACCTTCGCTTGGCCTTGCCCGATTATGGTGTCTGCACGGACGGACGCGGAACACGTGACAGCGTGAGCCGCCGCCGTATCAGTCTCGACACTCTGTTTTCGGAAAAAGCCATGAACAACAATTACATCGCTGGCGAATGGGTCCAAGGAAGCAGCATCAACCGCAATATCAACCCTTCGGATACGAACGACGTTGTGGGTGAGTACGCCAGGGCCAGTGCGCAACAGGCCGAGCAGGCCGTGGACGCGGCCCACGACGCCCAGGCCGGCTGGGCGCGGATGACGGCGGAGCAGCGTGCCGATGCGCTGGACCGGATCGGTACTGAAATTCTCGCTCGCAAGGGTGAGCTGGGCTACCTGCTGGCGCGTGAGGAGGGCAAGACCCTGGCCGAAGGTGTTGGCGAGGCCACGCGGGCCGGGCGGGTGTTCAAGTTTTTCGCAGGTGAGGCACTGCGCCTGTCGGGTGAGCGCCTGGCCAGCATCCGCCCTGGTGTGGAGGCAGAGGTGCGGCGCGAGCCCGAGGGTGTGGTCGGCATCATCACCCCGTGGAACTTCCCCATCGCCATTCCCGCCTGGAAAATCGCACCGGCGCTGGCCTACGGTAATGCGGTGGTGTTCAAGCCGGCCGACCTGGTGCCCGGCAGTGCCTGGGCCTTGGCCGAGATCATCGTCCGCGCCGGGCAGTTGCCGGCTGGGGTGTTCAACCTGGTGATGGGGCCGGGCTCGCAGGTGGGTGAAGTGTTCGCCCGCCACCCCAAGGTCCGTGCCGTTTCGTTTACCGGTTCAACGCAAACCGGACGTGCGGTGGGTATCGCCTGCATGAGCCGCGGCGCCAAGGTGCAGTTGGAAATGGGCGGCAAGAACCCGCTGGTGGTGCTCAATGATGCCAACCTCGAACAGGCTGTCGAGGTGGCGGTGCAGGGGGCGTTCTTCTCTACCGGCCAACGCTGCACGGCATCCAGCCGGCTTATCGTGGAGGACGCCATGCACGACCGCTTTGTCGCGGCGGTGGTCGAGCGGCTGGCCGCGCTGAAGGTCGATCACGCGCTCAAGGCGGGTACCGACATCGGCCCGGTGGTGTCCGCCAGCCAGCTGCAGCAGGACTGCGACTACATCGACATTGCCCAACGCGAAGGCGGGCGGCTGCTGGCCGGGGGCGAGCGCGTCGAACGCGCCACACCGGGGCATTACCTGACCCCGGCGCTGATCGTCGATACCGACATCCACATGCGTATCAATCGCGAGGAGGTGTTCGGCCCGGTCGCCAGCGTGCTGCGTGCCACGGATTACGAGCATGCGCTGCAGCTGGCCAACGACACCGAGTTCGGTCTGTCATCCGGCATCTGCACCACTTCGCTCAAGCACGCAAGCGATTTCAAGGCCCGCTCCACGGCCGGCATGGTCATGGTCAACGTGCCCACGGCCGGGGTCGACTACAACGCCCCCTTTGGCGGGCGCAAGGGCTCAAGCTACGGCGCCCGCGAACAAGGCCCGTACGCACGCGAGTTCTACACCGCGATCAAGACCACCTACACCCAGGCGTAAAACCCATGAACAAACCAGCACAACCCCATGCGATCAGTGGGCACACGCGGCTGTTCGCCATCGTCGCCGAGCCGATCCAGCATGTTAAGACCCCGGAAGAAATCAACGCCCTCATGGCCGCACGCGGTGATGACCGGGTGATGGTGCCGCTGCATGTCAGCCCTGACCAGCTGGCCGATGCCGTGCAGGGCCTGCGCGCCATGCGCAATCTGGATGGCTTTGTCGTGACGGTGCCGCACAAGGGCGCCATCGTGCACCTGTGTGACAGCTTGTCTGCGGCTGCGCAGCAGGTCGGCGCGGTCAACGTAGTGCGCCGTCAGGCCGATGGCAGGCTGCACGGCGACATGCTCGATGGCGTGGGCTTTGTCGCCGGCTTGCGTCGGGCCGCCATCGAACCCGCTGGCATGACGGTGTACCTGGCGGGCGCTGGCGGGGCGGCGCAGGCCATCGCGTTTGCCCTGGCCGAGGCCGGCGTTGCCAGGCTCACCATCGCCAACCGCACTCGGGACAAGGCCGAGCATCTGGTCAGCCGGCTTGCCGGCCTGTTCCCTGCTGTCACATTCGAAGTAGGCTCGCCCGACCCCTCCGGCCACGCGCTGGTGGTCAATGCCACGTCCATGGGGTTGCGTGAGGGTGATGACTACCCCTGTGATGTGGCGCGCCTGAGCCGCGAGCAGATCGTGGCGGAAATCATCATGCAGCCTGAGCACACCCCCTTGCTGAAAGCGGCTGCCGAACGCGGTTGCCGCGTGCACCAGGGCCGCCCCATGCTGCAGTGCCAGGTCGAGCTGATGGCTGCGGCCATGAGCGCGGCAAACGAAGTCGGGGAGGCAGCCCATGCAAAACCATGACTATGTCATCGTTGGCGGTGGCACGGCCGGTTGCATTCTCGCCAACCGCTTGAGCGCTTCGGGCAAGCACAGCGTGCTGGTACTGGAAGCCGGCGGTGAACCCAATGGGCGCTGGATCCCGATCCCGGCAGGGTTCAGCAAGCTGATGGTCGACAAACGCTTCAACTGGAACTTCAAGACCAAGCCGGAGGCCGGTACCTACGACCGTGAGATCGCTGTGCCGCGCGGGCGCGGCTTGGGCGGCTCAACGCTGATCAACGGCATGATCTACGTGCGCGGCCAGCCCGGCGATTACGATGCCTGGGCCGCGACAGGCGTCAAAGGCTGGAACTTCGAAACCCTAAAGCCGTACTTCACCCGCTTCGAGAACTATGCGCAGGGGGATGCCAGCCGTGGGCATGAAGGCCCCATGCATATCCACAAGGTCAGCGAGCGCTTTGCGTTGTCCAGTGCTTTTCTCGAGGCTGCCGCGCAGGACGGCCAGCCTTACAACGACGATTACAACGGGCAGGACCAAGCTGGCTTTGGCTATTACCAGGTGGCGCAGAAGGACGGGCGGCGCTGGAGCGTAGTGGATGGCTATCTCAAGCCCGCCCGTGCCCGGGCGAACCTTAGCGTCGTCACCCACGCGCACGTGCTGCGTATCGACATGCAGGGCAAGCGGTGTGTTGGCGTGACTTATCAGCAAGGCCCTCGCGAAGTCACGGTCAAGGCCAACGTCGAAGTCATCCTGTGTGCGGGTGCCATTCAGTCACCGCAGCTGCTGGAGTTGTCCGGCATCGGCAATGCCGCGGTGCTGAGGGCTGCCGGGGTGCCGGTGCGGCATGAGTTACGTGGGGTCGGGGAGAACTACATCGACCATTTCGCCACCCGCATGAACTGGCGCATGAAGGATGTGGTGACGCTCAACCAGCTTGCCCGTGGTTGGCGCCTGGGGTTGGCGGTGACCGAGTACTACACCCGGCGTACGGGCATCCTGACGTTGGGCACCGGCCTGGTCCACGGCTTCGTCAAGACCGACCCGCAGCTGCCGACACCGGACGTGCAGTACTTCTTCGTGCACGCCAGTTACGCCAATGCGGCGAACCGGGTGCTCGACCGCCATCCTGGCATGACCATTGGCGTCAGCCAGCTGCGGCCCAAGTCGATGGGTTCGGTGCATATAGAAAGCAGCGACCGCCATGCGATGCCGGCTATCCGCCCCAACATGCTGGCCGAGCCAGAGGACCAGCAGTGCATCGTCGAGGGCATGAAGATCGCCCGTCGGATCGTGATGCAGCCGGCGATGGCGCGCTATGTCGAAGCGGAAACCAGCCCCGGGCAGGGCGCGCAGAGCGACGAGCAATGGTTGGAGTTCGCACGCCGCACCGGGCAGACCATCTATCACCCTATCGGCACTTGCAGGATGGGCGAAGATCCAGCCGCTGTGGTCGATTCGCGGCTCAAGGTGCATGGCTTGCAGGGGCTCAGGGTGGTGGATGCCTCGGTCATGCCGTCGATGGTCTCGGGCAACATTCAGGGGGCTGTTATGGCGGTGGCCGAGCGGGCCGCCGACCTGATCATCGAGGACAGCGCGCGGTAGTTCAGACAGTCCTGTGCGCTGTTGATTGTGTTGCCGCGCACTGTGACCGGGTGCGCGGCCTGTAGCTTCAGTCGCTCAGGATCGACTTCGTCAGCGGGGATTGACCACTGCCGCCGGGGTACGCAGCACCAGCAGTGCGCCCAGCGCGATCGCCAGCGACAACAGGTAGAGGGCAAGGCTTGCGCTGTTGGTGTTATCACGCATCCAGCCGATCAAGTAGGGTGCGACGAAGGCCGCGACGCTGCCCAGCGAGCTGACCAGGGCAATTCCTGGAGCCAGGATCGGGCCGGCCAGGTAGGCCGGCGGCAGCTGCCAGAACATCGGCAACGCGCTGCTGGCGCCCATGCCAGCAATGGCCAGCCCGGTCATGACCAGCGTTGGAGACTGCGGTTGCAGGCCCGTCAGCGTCAAGCCCAGTGCGCACATCAGGATCGGCACGCTCAGGTGCCAGCGGCGCTCCTTGTGGTGGTCAGAGGAGCGGCCCACGGCAATCATGAAGAAGCAGCCTGCCAGGTAGGGCAGGGCACTGAGCAAGCCGACCTGGCTGTCGTGGGCAATGCCCGAACCATGGATCAGCGCAGGCATCCAGAACGCCAGGGTATTGACCGCCAGCATGACGGCGAAATAGATCGCCACCAGCAACCAGACCTGGCCATTGCCGAAGATGCCGCGCCAGGAATTGATCTGCTTGCGCGCCTCTTCGCCGGCCAGCGCTTCGCGCAGCGCCTGCTTCTGCTCGTCGCTGAGCCAGCGAGCATCCTCGATCCGGTCATCCAGCCGCGCCAGTATCACCAAGCCCAGCGCCACCACTGGCAGGCCTTCGATGAGGAACATCCACTGCCAGCCGCGCAGCCCGGCGGTGCCTTGCATGTGTTCCAGAATCCACCCCGACACCGGCCCACCGACCACGCCGGCCATGGGCACGGCAATGGTGAACAGCGCAGTGATAGACGCCCTGCGCCCGGCCGGGAACCAGCGGTAGAGGTAGACCAGAATGCCTGGGAAGAAGCCGGCTTCGGCCACGCCCAGGCCAAAGCGCAGGGCGTAGAAACCGTGGGCGCTTTCGATCAGCAGCATGCCGCTGGACAACAGCCCCCAGGTCACCATCATCAGGGCGATCCAGCGGCGTGGTCCGAGCTTGTCGAGAATCAGGTTGGCGGGCACGCCGAACATCGCATAGGCGACGAAGAACAGGCCGGCGCCCAGGCCATAAACGGTGTCGGAGAACTGCAGGTCGGCACTCATCTGCAGTTTGGCGAAGCCGATGTTGATGCGGTCCAGGTGGGCGAAGACGTAGCTGATCAGCAGCAGTGGCATCATCCGCCAGGCGATCTGGCGATGGGTGCTGGCGTGGTTCTGCGCGAGTTGCAGGGATTCGTAGGTCTGGCTCATGGGTATACCTCGAAGGGCAGGCGTGAAGGGGATCACCAGAGTTTCAGGGTGTAGCTGAGGATCAGGCGGTTCTCGTCCATGTCGCTGGCGTAGCTGGAGCGGTAGGCGGCGTTTCGCCAACGCACGGCCAGGCCCTGTAAAGCACCGCTCTGAATGACATAGGTGAGGTCGGTGTCACGCTCCCATTCATGGCCGCTACCCGTGCTGGTGCGAATGTCATCGCCACGCACGTAGCGCGTCATGAAGCTCAGGCCGGGGAGGCCCAGTGCCGCGAAGTTGTAGTCGTAACGGGCCTGCCAGGAGACCTCTTCGGCGCTGGTGAAGGTGCCGATCGTGACCAGGTTGACGGTGTAGGGCGGGGTGTAGCCGTTCAGGGTGGGGAAGGCATCGTTGCCGTACATGCGCTGGTAGCCCACCCCCACCTTGTGCGCGCCCAGGGTCAGGGTGCTCATCATGTTGAAGTTGCGGTTGTCGACGCTCCCGGCTTTGGCGGTGCCGGCGCTGTTGCTGTCGAAGTAGCGCATGTCGGTGAGCAGCGACATGCCCGTCGCCAGTGGCAGCGTGTGCACCAGGCCGTAGAAGTCTTGCCGGTAGACGTCGTGCAGTTCGCCGCGAAAGACGCTGGCGACCAGGCCATGGCCAACGTCGTAGCTCGCGCCCAGCACATCGAAGGCGCCGCTGTCGAAGTCGGCGCTGCGCCCGGCCAGGTACATGCGATCGCTGCCTGAGGACTCGCGGGTGCGTGAGCGCCAGAGTTGCCCGGCGGTCAGGGTCAGTCGGTCGATTTCCCGCGATTCGACCAGCGCCCCGTCGAACGTCTGCGGCATCAGCCGCATGTCATCGCGAAAGACCACGGGCAGGGTTGGGGTCAGGATGCCGACATCCAGGCGGGTCTTCGACACCCGCACTTTGCCGGTGACACCCATGTGGCTGAAGTCGTCCACCGGCCTGCCCGACTGCGCACCGAAGGGCAGGGTGCCGTCCCCGCTGCGGCCGCGCCCGGAGTCGAGCTTGACCCCCAGCAGGCCCAGGTAGTCGAGGCCGAAACCGACGGGGCCTTCGGTGAAGCCCGACTGCATCCGCAGCATGAAGGCCTGCGACCAGTTGCCGACTTGCGATTTGGCGGCGCCGGTCTGGCGAAAATCCCGGTTCTGGTAGAAGTTGCGCAACTCCAGGCTGCCCTGGCTGTCGTCGACGAAGTCGGCGCGGGCCAGCAGGGGCAAGGCCAGCCCTGCCGCCAGCGCCAGGCGCAGGCAGGTGATACCCGGTTCAGGCTTGAACATGTGATGTCCCTTTTGTTGTTGTTATGGACGGCGGTTGGGCCAGCGGTGTCAGCCGACCTGGCGCTCGTATTGCTGGCGTTCTGCGTCGGCGCGTTTTTTCAGGTAGATGCGCGTGGCAACAGCCGGTGCGTCACTGGCCACGGAAATTTCGTAGTGGTGTTCGTCGCGGTCGTCGAGCGCATCCTCCAGCGCCCCAAGGCCCTCGACATCCTCGTTGAAGGCGGCGAACAACTGCTCATGCATGAACTCGCCGAGGGCTTCGTCCTGTTGCGCGAAGTCGCGGCCGTGGACGATGAAGTAGTGCAGGCTGTTGGCGGTTTCCGGCGTCAGAATATGCGCGGTGCGAATGTGGAACTGCTGGCGCTGTTCGATCGGCTGCGCGCTGTCGTAGAACGTCACGCTGACCCGGTGCAAGCCCGGCGAGAGAAACTCCGAAGTAGCGATGCGTGCCGCGCTGGCGCAGCCGTCGAGCCCGGTGGTCTTGCCCCATACGGGAGACAGCGTCGTGGGGACCACTTCGCGAATCAGGGTGTAGTGGCCTTCCTTGAGGTCGAGCTTGTACGGCGCGCTGGCATAGTCCGGGGTGCCGATGGTGTTGGCGTGCAGAAAGCTCAGGTGCGTCAGGTCCATGAGGTTTTCATGCAGGCTGACGTAGTTGCCTGGGTGATGGAAATAGCCGGAGGTGCAGGCCCAGGCCGGGTCTTCGATCCACGGTTGATGTGGAATCCGCGTCGCATCGGCGAGGGCTTCCTCACCCAGCCAGATCCACAGCAGCGGCCCTTGGCGAACCAGGGGATAACGGCGTACGCCAATGCCTCGCGGGCAGTTTTTCTGCGAGGGAACCTCGGTCAGGTCGCCGGACTGGTCGTAGCGAAAGCCATGGTAGCCACAGACGATGGTGTCGCCTTCCAGGTGGCTGCGCGAGAGCGGGAACGAGCGGTGTGCGCAGCGATCCTCCAGTGCTATCGGTTCGCCCGCTTCGGTGCGGTACATCACCACTCGACGGTCGAGCAGGCGGCGGGCCAGCAAGTGGCGGCCCACTTCTTCGTCAAAGGCGGCGACATACCACTCGTTGTAGATGAACGGTGTCTCGCGGTTGGCCATGGGTTCGCTGGCCTTGCGGGCATGGGCGATGAGATGGCTGGTTGGCAGTGACATCGGAAGGCTCCTTCATGAAAAGTTGTGGCGGTTCAGAGGTCCAGCACCAGGCTGTCGCCAAGGGCACGCGAGACGCAGATCATCAGGCTGCGTCCGTCGGCCTTCTCGGCATCCGAAAGGATCAAGTCGCGGTGGTCTGGAACCCCGGCGCAGACGGTGGTTTCGCAACTGCCGCAGATGCCGGAGCGGCACGAGAACGGCAGCTGGATATCGTGGGCCTCGAGGGCTTCGAGGATGCTTTGGTCAGGGGCCACCCAGAGGCTGCGGTCGCTGCGTTGCAGGTGCACGGTGAAGCCTGTGTCGCTGGCGGTGCTGACGGGGGCGGCGCCGAAGCGCTCGATATGCAGGCGCTCGGCACGCGGCCCGGCGGCGCCTTGCAGGGCATCGAGCATCGGCGCCGGCCCACAGGCATACAGGTGCTCGCCGTCGCGCAGGGAGTCGAGCAGTTGAGCGGTATCCAGATGCCCGCCAGCCTCGTCGTCGAAGTGCATCCGCACCCGCACAGGGTCCAGCTCGCACAGGGTCTCGTAGAACGCGGCGCGCTGGCGATTGCGGGCGCTGTACACCAGGCGCCAGTCCTTGCCGTTGGCCTGGCACCAGCGCAGCATCGCCAGGATCGGAGTAATGCCGATGCCGCCAGCCACCAGGCAGTACCGCTCCAGCTGCTCGTTCAGCGGGAAATGGTTGCGTGGCAGGCTGCAGGCGAGGGTGTCGCCCAGGCGCAGCTGCTGATGCAGGTAACGTGAGCCACCGCGGCTCTCGGGTGCCAGGCCCACGGCGATCACGTAGCGCTCACGCTCATCGGGTGCATTGAGCAGCGAGTAGTGGCGGGGCAGGTTGCCCGGAACGAGGATTTCCAGGTGCGCCCCAGCGCTGAATGGTGGCAGCGACCGACCATCGACTGCTCGCAGTTCAATCAGCACGACGTCCTTGGCTTGCGCGGCGTAGTGGGTCACGCGCAGGTTCAGAGGGTGGAGGTCCATGGGCATTTCCGGTCTTTGTTGTTGTGGGCTCCAGCTTACGGACGGCCGTGCGCTGGGGCTGTCCTCCGTGAGGTGGACAAGACGAGGGATTGAAGTCAGACTGGTTGTTAACAAGTTAACTATGTGGGCGTGCTGCAAACGCCGCCCGAGCCCATAACAACAATAATCAGCCGATGACCGCCATGATCCGTCTCAGTACACCGCAGACCACGGCCTTGCCGCCTGACATCCGCCACTTCAGCGAGCTGGCCTGTACCCTGGGTACGCCTGGTTTTCCTGGCGCCTTGCTCGATTGCCTGGGGCAGTGGGCGGATTGTCAGCACTTTTCTGTGTTGCGCATGGCCGGCGAGCGGCCACAGCTGCTGGCGGCCGGCACTCGCCACCCGGACGCCAGCCTGGTGCTGCGCTGCGGTCAGGCCTATATCGAGCGCTACTACCAACACGACCCGTTGTTCGAACCCTTGCGCGCCGCCCCAGGGCAGGTTGGCCACTTGCTGGCCCAGGACATCCGCTTCATGCCGTACCGCGAGGCGATCTACCAGCGCAACGACATGATCGAACGGTTATCGAGCCTGTACCTCGATGAGCAGCAACGCCCGGTGCTGTTCAACCTCTATCGGCACCGCGACCAGGGCTTTTTCAGCGAACGTGAATTGCAGATGTGCGAGGCGCTGAGCCCTGCGTTGCTGCAGCTATTGCGTGGTCACCTGGCGCTGATCGGTTTGAACCGCACCGATGATCACTACCAGCAGTTGCTGCAACGATGCCCAGACCTCACCACCCAGGAATTGAACATCTGCTGTCGGTTGCTGCGGGGGATGACCCATGCCGGCATCGCCGCCGACCTGAACATCAAGGAAAGTACGGTGAAGACCTACCGCAATCGGGCATTCGAGCGGCTTGGGATCAATTTTCGCAGTCAGCTGTTTGCCTTGTTCTCGGGGGCAGGGGGAGTGCAGCACTCCTGAAGGGCCGTTCAGCATGTTTTGCGGTACTTGTTAACTATCGGGCTTTCCACGAGCAAGTTTTCAATGTTTGAGAGGGCGGATTTCAGGTGTGCGGACGCCCAGTGTCTGGCTTCCGCTTCTTCGCTTTCCCATGCTTCAAAAGAGGTGAATTGCGAAGAGTCTTCCAAGTCCTGGAAATAACCGTACTCTATACAGCCTGGTTCTCTTCTGGTTTCACGTGTGAGCGCTGTCAATATGCCGATGACCTCTGGTAGTGAGTCGTCTTTCACCTTGAATTTGGCGAGGGTGTACAGTGTGGCTTGCACGGTGGACGCTCCATTTGCAGACTGAAACAAAGCAGAGGTCTACTCCGCTTCAACAGTGCAGTTTTTCTCAGGGTTTGTTCGGGTTCAGGTAGTCGTGAACCACCTTGCCTGGTGCCAGCTCGAAGTTCCCCAATGTATGCCGTACGGAAACAATCTCTCGTACCGGCAAGGCGGAAACGGGAACTGCCTCATGATCGAACAGTTCAAGGCTGGCGGCACCCGTCCAAGCCTCTTTAAGTTCAACGGTGGAATATTCGAATCTCACCAGTTCGGCGATACGAGGCGTCTTGCCATCCACGTCTGGAATGATCTTCAGCACCACGCCAGGTACCTGCATCGACTTTGTGGCTTCTGCCAAGTCGACTGCTTTGAATTTATAGGCCATGCTCGCCCGGGCAACCAATGAGCCATCATATTCAAGTGTCCCGACGTACGATTCATTGTTGGCGCCAATATGTGGGTGGCCGAACTTTTTCGGTAGCCCCCAAACCTCGCGCCCGAGCATGATTGCCGTCATGTTCTCGGCCACCATCAGTGGCCTGTAACTGACGGCTTCATCACCCAGAAAGCAGGAAATGCTCTGGGCGAATTCGTAGTAATCGCCGATTCCAGGCGCAACCATCCAAAGAAACGACAAGCTGACGATCGGGTCTTTTACCACCAGCGGTTCCGGCACCATCGCGCGCGCCGCCTCGATGTCGGTCCGGTAGCTGATGGTCAGCGAAGGGCGATCCAGGAACCAGCTGGGAGGTTGCGCGTAAGCTGGCGAAATCAGCGGCATCGCATATGCCCGCTGCCTGACTGCATCAGAAGTAAGCACGCCTTCAGCGGGAGAGTTTGGCAAATAGAGCCCTCCGCTGCTGAGGCTAGCATTCGGCGAACCACCGAGCGTTCTGGCCAGGGATGACGTCGAGAGTGCCGCAAGCCCAATACCGGATGCCAAGAGCATTTTTCTACGGGAAATATCGATAGGACAGCTCATTGCCGTTTCTCCTGGCGTGCAGATGAACAGGTCATGATGTTCAGGTTTTATGGGCACATACACTGCCAGCCTGAAGTGGATATGGCTGCTCACGACCTTGCGTGGAGGTGAAATGAGCAGCCAGGCAGGCGCCAGCTAGTTGGCCAGCACCTGAAGAACCTGTTCGGCGACGGGGCCACCGGATGCAGGGTTCTGTCCGGTGACGACCCGTTGATCAGTCACAGCAAAGGCGTGCCAGGGTTCGGCGGCTTTTTTGTAAATGGCTCCGCGCTTTACCATCTCATCTTCGGTCAGGTAAGGGACATACTTGTCCAGCTCCGCCAGGCGTTCCTCTTCATTGGAGAAGCCAGTGACTTCCTTGCCTTTGATAAGCAACGAACCGTCGGAAAGCTTGATGTTCAGCAAACCCACCGCGCCATGGCAGACCGACGAAACGATACCGCCATTCTCATAGATGCGCCGACTGATACCCTGCAATGCCTCGTTGTCGGGGAAGTCCCAGACCACTCCGTGACCGCCGGCATAATAAATAACCGAGTAGTCATCCGGATTGATTTGTTCAGGCTTGGAAGTAGCGCCAAGTCGCGCCATGAATGCAGCGTCCTGATACCATTGCCAATCGGTTGCATCCGCCATTGCCAAACTGTGCGGATCAATCGGGGTATAACCGCCTTTCGGGCTGACATAGTCAACTTGATACCCTGCGGCTTCCATTTTCTTCACGAAGTGCACGGCTTCGCCCAGCCAAAGACCTGTAGCACGGTCCAGGTTTGGGTATTTGGGTACACTTGTCAGTACCACTAATACTTTCTTTTTCATGTGACACCTATTTTTCAGGTTGCAGGTAATCTTGCAGCCCCTGACGGGGCCAACTCGGTAGGGATGTCCTTATCCGGTGGGGCTATGCCTTATCGTTACAGGCGGTGCTGCTGCGAGTGAGGGACTCGATCAGTTGTTGGTTGTCCCAATAGGCCTTCATCGAATAAATGAGCCCGCTGTCATACGTCTTCACGATAAAGACATGGGGTAGCTTGAAGTGCTGGCCCCGATTGGCAATTCCGAATGCATCCTTTGCCTGGGTGCCGCTGATGGTGACTTCAATGACCGCTGCGCTGGCGTGCGCATCGAAGTAAGTGCTGGTTATCTCGTTACTCAGGTCAGGAAAAGCATCGATCAAAGTGGACCACACACCAACCCCCGCCGCGCTTGCAGGCCCCGACAGCTGCATGGGGAGGTATTCGATCTGCCCCTCGGTAGAAAAGCATGCGATCATGCCATTCAGGTCATGTGCACCGTATCTTTCAAAAAACTGTTGTGCGACCTCTACGGCTGTTTTCACATTTCACCTCGCACCATCGAGCAGCAGGGCTGCCGCGTCTTGAGAGCACTTACCTTAATCCGGGGCTCCCGCTGACGGTAGACCGTCGCCCGGAAATGATAATTTCATTTTTGGAACAGTATTCGATGTACGACTTGAACGAACTTCACCTTTATGCCCAAATCGTTGAACATCAGGGCATTGGTGCAGCCAGTGCAGCGCTGGGTATCCCGAAATCAAAGTTGAGCAGGCATCTTTCAAAATTGGAGGAGCGCCTGGGCGTTCGCCTGATCAACAGATCGACGCGGCAGTTTGCCGTGACTGATCTCGGTATGGAGTATTACCAGCAGTGTCAGGCAATGCTGGAAGCAGCAGAAACGGCACAATTGGTCATTGAACAAAACACCGTCGTGCCGCGAGGTATTGTCCGAATATCGTGTCCTACAGCACTTCTTAACTTTCTCGTGGCGGGAATGGTTGCGCGATTCATGCAGCGCTATCCGGAAGTTGAAGTGCATATTGATAGTACCAACCGTGTAGTCGACCCGTTGAGGGAAGGCATTGATGTTGCCTTGCGGGTTGGGTTTCCTCCGTTCGAAGATAGCGGCCTGACCATGAAGGTGCTGTCCCAAAGCCCACAACACCTGGTCGCGAGTCCACGGCTTTTTGAGCGTTTAGGCCCGGTCCAGACGTTGGCCGATCTGCAAAAGTTTCCCAGTCTGCACATGGGGGCTTGTACCCGTCATTATCTGTGGAGCATGGAAGGGCCAGAGGGTGTGCAAGCGACGGTCGAGCATACTCCACGCCTGGTGACGGACGATGTAATCACTCTACGTCGAGTAGCACTTGAAGGCGGGGGGTTAGTGCAACTTCCGAGGCTTGTGGTTTTCAAGGACCTGCACAGCGGTGGTCTTGTTTCGGTACTGGATGGGTGGAACCCAAAAGGGGGCGTCGTCCATGCCGTTTTCCCTTCACGACGAGGGCTGATGCCGGCCGTCAGGAAACTGTTGGATTTTCTGGCTGGAAGCTTCAGGGAGCTGGATTTTGACAATCTGCTGGAAGGGTATGCATCGCGCGGAGATGAGGACGCCTGCTTCTTGTATGGCAC
Organism: Pseudomonas sp. Teo4; assembly: GCF_034387475.1. Taxonomy (NCBI): domain Bacteria; kingdom Pseudomonadati; phylum Pseudomonadota; class Gammaproteobacteria; order Pseudomonadales; family Pseudomonadaceae; genus Pseudomonas; species Pseudomonas sp. Teo4. The sequence goes on along the minus strand of NZ_JAXCIL010000001.1, from coordinate 2,674,980 downwards.
GAAACTCTAGTTGCATGAATCTGAGGCCAGCTCACCATCGCCATTGGCTGCGGGCTGGAGGAAAAAGAGCGTGGTTCACAGGGGCATGCACCACGCTCTGTTACTCAGGAAAGACTCAGAACTGTTCTGCCTCCAGCGTGTAGAGGCTCGTGCTTCCCGCTCGCACAGCACTCATCAAAGAGTGGTTTCTCGGTAGCAAGCGCGCATAGAAAAATTGGGCGGTGGCCAATTTGCCGCGATGGAATTCATCGCTATGGGCAATGGCACAGTGCGCCATTCGAGCCCACATGTAGGCATAGGCGGTGTAACCGAACAGATGCAGGTAATCGGTTGCTACGGCACCGGTTACCAGCGGGTCCACGCTCGTGCGCTCGCGTAGTTCTTCAGTCAACATCTCCAGTTGATCCAGCGCTTGTTCCAGTGGGGCACTGAACTCGTCAACGGGGACAGTGTTCAAGAAGGCGCGTACTTCCTCGGCGAATATCCTGAATAGCGCACCTTCATTGGCCAGCACTTTGCGCCCCAGCAAGTCCAGGGCCTGGATGCCGTTGGTACCCTCGTAAATCTGCGCAATGCGTACATCCCGAACAAGCTGTTCCTGGCCCCACTCGCGGATATACCCATGCCCGCCGAAGACTTGCTGGCCGTGTACGCAGCTTTCCAAACCGGTGTCGGTAAAAAACGCTTTTGCGATCGGGGTGAGCAAAGCGACCAATCCTTCCGAGCGGGCGCGCTCCGTCGCCACTTCGGAATATTTGGCAATGTCCAGGTGTTGACCAAGATAGGTGGCGAATGCACGCCCCCCTTCAGTCAGCGCCTTCATGGTCAGCAGCATGCGCCGCACGTCAGGGTGGACGATGATCGGGTCGGCGGCCTGGTCATGTTGTTGCGGCCCGCCAGGTGCGCGACTTTGCAGCCGCTCACGGGCATAACTCACTGCATTCTGGTAGGAGTTCTCGGCGCAGCCTATGCCTTGAACGCCTATGGACAGCCGTTCGTAGTTCATCATGGTGAACATTGCCGCAAGGCCTTTGTTGGGTTCGCCCACCAGCCAGCCGACCGCACCGTCGAAGTTCATCACACAGGTGGCCGAGGCCTTGATGCCCATTTTGTGTTCGATGGAGCCGCAATGGACCTGGTTGCGCTCACCCAGTGATTGGTCCGCATTGACCAGCACCTTGGGCACCAGAAATAGCGAGATGCCGCGGGAGCCGGCCGGAGCGTCGGGCAGTTTGGCCAACACCAGGTGGATGATGTTTTCGGTAAGGTCCTGCTCCCCACCGGTAATGAAGATCTTGGTGCCGGTGATGGCGTAGCTGCCGTCTGCGTTCGGTTCGGCCCGGGTTCGAATCAGCCCGAGGTCGCTGCCGGCGTGAGCTTCGGTGAGGCACATCGACCCGGCCCAGCGTCCTTCGTACATGGCCGGTAGATAGGTTGCCTTCAGTGCTTCGCTGGCATGCGCGTCGATTGCCAGGCAGGCACCTGCAGATAGCGTGGAGTAAAGGGCGAAGCTGGCATTCGCGCCGTACATCATTTCTTCGAACTGCACAGAGAGCATTTTCGGCATGCCCATGCCGCCATACTGCGGATTGCCCGCCAACCCGACCCAACCACCCTCGCCATAGATGCCGTAGGCATCGCGAAAGCCGTTGGGGGTAGTGACTTCGCCGTTGTTCCACTGCACACCTTGCTCATCGCCACTGCGGTTGAGTGGGGCAACCAGTTCACGGCTGATCTTTGCCGCTTCTTCAAGAACCGCGTCGGCGATATCGGCGTCGATGCGTTCGGCCAAGGCGGGTAGCCGTTGCCACAGTGCGGGCGCGTCAAATACCTCGTTGAGCAGAAAGCGCATGTCGCGCAGTGGGGCATTGTATTCGGGCATTGATTGGACCTCTTGTTGCGGTGGCGGGTAGGGCCTTTGCGGCAACGCTTACCCGATGAGTCAGTGTTCGCTGGCGCCAGCGATGCCCACGCCAGTCTGGGCGCGGACCATTTGATCGTCGAAGCCCTGATGATCGAGCGCTGCTCTGGCGCTGCGGTCGAGCTTTGAAACCAGCACGATGACCAGGAACGTCAATGGCATGGCGAACAGTGCAGGGTGGTCGTAAGGGAAGATGGCGTGTTCGTGCCCTAGAACAGTGACCCAAACTGTCGGCGACAAGATCACCAGGCCCAGCGCGCTGAGCAGGCCTGTCACGCCGCCGCAGATGGCGCCTCGCGTGGTCAGCCCCTTCCAGTACATCGCCATGAGCAGCACAGGGAAATTGGCCGAGGCGGCAATGCCGAACGTCAGGCCGACCAGAAATGCGATGTTCACTTGCTCGAACAGGATGCCGAGCGCGATCGCGAGCACGCCCAGAGCGACCACCGCCGCCCGTGAAACCAGCATCTCCCGCGCTTCATCGGCGACGCCGCGCTTGATGACCATGGCATAGAGGTCGTGGGAAATGGCGGATGCCCCGGCCAATGTCAGCCCTGCGACCACCGCCAGAATGGTGGCGAAGGCAACAGCGGACAAGAAGCCAAAAAACAGATTGCCGCCAACAGCCTTGGCAAGGTGCATGGCCACCATGTTGTTTCCGCCCAGGATCGCTCCGCCAATCTTGCCGTCGACATAGTAGGCAGGGTCTGTACCGACGATGACGATGGCGGCGAAGCCCAGCACACAGACCACCACGAAGAAGTAGCCGATGAAACCGGATGCGTAGAACACCGATTTTCGTGCTTCACGGGCATCGGGCACGGTGAAGAAACGCATCAGGATATGCGGCAGGCCCGCAAGGCCAAACACCAAGCCCAATGCCATGGAGGCGACATTCAGGGGGTTCGCCAACATGCCGCCGGGCGCCATGATGGCCCAGCCGCCGGAGTGGCTTTCTATTGCGCGGCGCGCCAGTTGCTCCAGGCTGAAGTCGAAGGGCGCCAAGGCCAGCAACATGAGCAGGGTCCCGCCCACCAACAGCAGGATCGCCTTGGTGATCTGCACCCATGTCGTTGCCAGCATGCCGCCGAAGATGACATACACCAGCATCAGCAGCCCGACGATGACCACCGCCACGGAGTAGTCCAGGCCAAACAGCAGTTTGATCAGCTGACCTGCGCCCACCATCTGCAATAGCAGGTAGCAACACACCACCGTCAATGAGCCGCAGGCTGCAAGCACACGTATTCGACGTTGATCCAGGCGGAATGAAACGATGTCCGCGAAGGTGAAACGGCCGAGGTTGCGCAGGCGCTCAGCCATCAGGAACGTCAGGATTGGCCAACCGACGAAGAAGCCGGTCATGTAGATGATGCCGTCGTAGCCTTTGCTGAACACCATGCTGGATAAGCCCAGCAGGGTCGATGCCGACATGTAGTCACCGGCAATTGCCAAGCCATTTTGCAGGCCGCTGATGCCTCCGCCTGCTGTGTAGAAGTCGCGGGTCGATTGGGTTCTTCTGGCTGCCCACCACGTGATGACCAGCGTAATGGATACGAACAGCAGGAACATGCCGATCGCATTCAGGTTCACACCGGGTTCTGTAGCGACAACGGTGGACGCGTACGCGGGTTGCCAAGGCAAGGCAATGGCGGCAAGCAAGGCATGGATGGCCTTCATCACTGGCACTCCTCGACGATCTTCGCACTGAGTTTGTCGAAGTGCGTGTTGGCACGGTGCACGTACCAACCGGTCAGCAACCAGGCCATCACGATCAGCAAGATCGCAATGGGGATACCTGACGACAGGTGGCTGCTTTGATGCAGGGGTATCTGCAGTAGCTGCGGCCGGCAGGCGGCAATGGCCATGAACGAGAAATAGGAACAGAGCACCAGCGCACTCAGCCCCCATGTGAGTCTTGAGCGGGCATTGATCAACGCGATGAACCCAGGGTTTTCCCGGATTCGTTGGTAGTGCTCGGCCTGTGAGACAGTGACCTTGTTCATGGCGCCTCCGTTTTTTTGTTGTAGGGCTACCTGTTGGCTCACCGGCAGGCGAGCCAATTAGCGCTGTGCGTAACAGGGTGTCGGGTCAAGGCCAGACGTAATGGTCGAATTGCTCGCGCAAGGTCTTTTTACTCACCTTGCCAGTAGCGGTATGGGGCAGTTCGTTCAGGTACTCGCTTGCATCGGGCAGCCACCATTTGGGAATTCGCCCTTCCAGGAATGCGATGAGCTCATCGTGTCGAGGGACTTTTTCGGGATGCTTCGGCACAACGATCAGCAAAGGACGTTCGCTCCAACGCGCATGCGGTACACCAATGACGGCCGCCTCCGCGATCAACGGATGGGCCGTTATCGCGTTCTCGATTTCGACAGAGGAGATCCACTCGCCGCCAGACTTGATGACGTCCTTGATGCGGTCGGTGATCAGCAGGTACCCGCGGCGGTCAATGGTTGCCACATCGCCGGTATCGAACCATACGTGCGAAGCAGGCTGGCCGAAGTAGCCACTGCATACCCAAGGGCCACGTACCTGCAATGAACCGGAGGACTGGCCGTCGTGGATCAGCGCATTGCCGGCCTCATCGACGATGCGCATCTCGACGCCGAACAATGCCCGGCCTGACTTGAGCACTTGCTGGCTACGGGGCTCTTCTGGCAACGCGTCGTACCATGGCTGATGGCGGTTGTAGCTGCCCATCGGGCTCAGCTCGGTCATGCCCCAACCATTTTCCAAGGCCACACCGTGACGCCCCATGGCATGAATCAGCGAAAGTGGACACGCCGCGCCACCGCTGACGGCACGTTTCAAAGTAGGAATACGCTCGCCCTGGGCATCGAGATACGTCGAGATGTTGGACCACAAAGTGGGTACAGCCAGGGAGAAACTCACGTGCTCCTGATTGACCAGCCTGACCATGGCTGCAGCATCGCCGACTCTTGGCCCCGGCAGTACCAGTTTCGCTCCCACCATTGCGGCGTTGTATGGCATGCCCCAGGCATTGACGTGGAACATGGGGACCATCGGCATTACAACATCGAGGGCACGCAAACCAACATTGTCCGCCATGTTTTGCGCCATGCCGTGCAGGACGGTACTGCGGTGGCTTGCCAGCACGCCTTTGGGGTTTCCCGTAGTCCCGGAGGTGTAGCAAAGCCCGCTGGCGCGGTTCTCATCCAGCTCTGGCCAGCTGTAGTCATCATTGGCGTCTGCAATCAGCGTTTCGTAACTGAGCAGGTTAGGGAGGGTGCTGTCCGGTATCTCGTCCCAAGCGCACAGGGCAACGTACCAGCGTACGCGATCCAGCTCGGGTTGAATGCTTTCCAGCAAAGGAATGAACTGCGGATCGACGAACAACACATCATCTTCAGCGTGGCGAATGATGTAGCTGATCTGTTCTGGGGACAATTTGGGGTTGATGGTATGGCAGATTCGCCCCGAGCATGGAATCGCGTAATGCAGTTCGAAGTGTCGATGATCGTTCCAGGCCAGGGTGCCCACCCTCGCATCGTCAGGGCAACCCAGTGCGTCCAGCCCATCGGCTAATCGTCGTGCTCTGGCAAAGGCGTTGGAGTACGTGTATCGATGTACTCGGCCATCGGCGAAGAGAGAGACAATCTCGGTATCGGCAGCAACCATGAGTGCCTGCCGCATGACCGCGGCGATACTCAGGTTGAAGTTCATCATCATGCCTTGCACAGGCACCTCCAGCCTTGTTCTTCTTGAGGTTCTAGGCTGGGCGCGCGAGGGCGCCGAGCTTGGAATGAGCAAGGAGCAAGGGGTGTGCCAATTTTCAGATCAATCTAGGTTTGAGAAAAAATCTATAAAAATCATTTAGTTATGATTTTCGTTGGTTTTGCTGGGCTCGGCAGGTCCTGGTAACCGGATTTCAGAATTGAATCGGATTTCAAGGTTGCAAAGGCGCAGACGCTTAACTTTTTTCATCCTTGAGGCGCCGCCACAGGGTCGTGCGGCTGATGCCAAGTCGCTTGGCGGCTTCATCCATGTCACCCGCGCAATGAGCCAGCACTTCCCGAACTCGCCTTACTTCTTCGGCGCGACTGTGGCTGCGCAGGTCCTGGCCTGTCATGCCTTGCAATGTCGCATGCGGGGCCGGCTCGAACAGTTCGTCGAACAAGGCCTGTAACAACCGAGGGTTGTCCTGGCCTTGCAGAGCACTTGCCGACAGCGCCGCACGCTCGACGATGTTTTCCAGCTCTCGGATGTTTCCTGGCCAACTGTGCCGCTCCAGTTGAGGCATGAGCCTCTCGAGCAGGCTGCTGGACGGTTCACTGGCCGAGCTGTGTGCCGTCAGTTTGTCCAGAATCGACCTGGCAAGCATTGGAATGTCGCGGGAGCGTTCGCGCAGGGGTGGCATGGTCAAGCGCAGGATGTTGAGGCGATAGTAGAGATCTTCGCGGAAACAACCTTCGGTGATGCGTTGGCGAAGGTCCCGGTGCGTGGCAGCGATTACCCGGATGTCTACCGGTGTCGGTTCTGCCGCCCCCAGGCGTAACACCTCACGTTCTTGAAGTACGCGTAGCAAGCGCGTCTGCAAGGTGACCGGCATATCACCGATTTCATCGAGGAACAGGGTCCCGGTGTGGGCGTTTTCTATCAAGCCAGCCTTGCCACCCTTGCGCGAACCGGTGAAGGCACCTTCCTCGTAACCGAACAGCTCACTTTCGAGCAATGTTTCAGGGAAGGCTGCGCAGTTGATTGCAACGAAAGGGCCTGCCTGGCGTTGGCTGGCGTTATGTATGCTTTGTGCCAGTAGCTCCTTGCCCGTCCCGCTCTCTCCATGAATCAACACAGTGGCGTCGGCCCCCGCGTAGTGGCGGGCAAGCCCCAGCATGGCCTGGAACCCGGCTGTGTCTCCAAGCATTTGTTCAAAGTGATAGCGAGCCGTGAACTGCTTGGGCTTCACCTGACTGCGGATACGCCGGTCCGCGCGTTGGATTGCATTGGCTTCCTGACAGGTGATGACGACACCGTCGGGCTTGTCGTTTTCGATGATGGGCGTGATGTTCGCCGCCAGTGTCCGGCCCGCTGCTTTCAGAATCCGGTTTTCCTCACTTTCACCACTGCGAAGAACCGCCGTTATATCCAGGCCCGGGATGACCTCGGCGAGCGGGCGTGCGCGTGCCCACTCGCTGGAAATACCGAGAAGTGCGGCCATGCGTGGGTTCAGGGACTGAACGAGCCCTTCAGCGTCCACCGCGATTACGCCATCGGACAAGTTGCGCAGTATCGAATTGAGGCGCTGTTGCTGAACCAGGCTCTGCTGGCGACTGCGGCAGATGGCCAATGCATCTTCCATGGCGCGCCGCACGGTGTCGGTGTTCAGCGCCAGTACACCCTGTGCGCCCACCGACTCGGCAAGTTCAACGGCGGTGGATGACCCTACAACCACACGGTAACCATCATCGACCAGGCGGTGTACCTGCTGGCGGGCCTCTTCATAGCTGGTGTAGGTAGCCTGGCGGATATCGACGGTAAAAAGCGACGACATCGCCTCAAGCTCTGGATGAGCGTGCTGGAAACTGAGGATGCCGACCTGGGTGGCTCGGGCGCGGGCGAGGTCCAAGGCTCGGATCAGGTCGTACTCGCCCATGCGAATCGACAGGATGGCCGTCGCGATGTGCTGCCTCAGGTACTCGGAGGTTGCGCCCGAGCAGATGATGACGTCCACATCCCCTCTGGCCTCCAACTCAAGGCCTGTGTTGCGCAGTTCGCCGACCGTGGTTTCGACAATTTCGACGCGCGCACGGCCGGCATAGTCGGGAATCACCTGTTCGACTATTCGCGCCATGCGGCTGAGCCCCTCAGGCAGACGAAGGTGGGTAATCAGGGCAACCACCTTGGGAAGGTACTCTCGACCACGCATGATTGAACACTCGACAATTTTTTCCATGTTGAAACAGAAATTTCAGGTCTGCAACGAGGGACATGCTTCGACAACTGCTGATTCAATCAATAAGCGCAATAACTAATTGATTTAAAAGAAGAAATTAAAAGATATCGTCATCTGGCCCAGCTCTTGCTCAGTGGCTTTGAGTCATTAGAGCGAGTTCGATATTGCGATGAACAGCATTCCCAACCCAGGCCCCGCAGATGTTCGGGTCAGCATCCCAGATGCGTACCCGGCACTTGCGCGATATTTGCAGCAACAACTCGGCGCCGATCTGGTGAACATAGATCAGGGCCAGCGCCTTTCAGGTGGCGCCATTCAGGAAAATTGGCTACTGAATGGCACAGTCCAGTTTGGGACAAAGACATTCGTCGACAGCTGGGTGCTGCGAACCGATGCCGCTTCGTCCGTGGCCGTCAGCATGAGCCGCGCGGAAGAGTTTGCGGTGTTGGCCGCCGTTCACACTGCTGGAGTCCGCGTACCAGAGCCACTTTGGTTATGCGAAGACGCCTCGGTCATAGGCCGCCCGTTCTTCATCATGCGTAAGTTGAACGGCATTACCAACGGCCATCGGCTGACATCAGATCCAGGCCTTGATCCGAAGCGCGACGAACTGTGCAGATCGCTTGGTCTGAATCTCGCCCAACTGCATCAGATCCGTCCGCACCACCCAATGCTGGCGTTTCTGGCGCCACCGGCCGCTGACCCCATACAGGCCAGCATCGACCAGTACCGGCGGTTTCTGGATGCATTGCCCGACAACCATCCGGTCATCGAATGGGGGCTTCGATGGTGTGAACTCAACAAGCCCGCACCGTTGCCTGCCGGGCTGATCCATCGTGATTACCGCACTGGCAACTTCATGGTCGAGCAAGGCCAGCTCAGTGGCATCCTGGATTGGGAATTCACTGGCTGGGGAGACCCCCGTGAGGATATTGGCTGGTTCACCGCCCGTTGTTGGCGCTTTGCCCGGCGAGACCGTGAGGCGGGCGGTATAGGGGACATCGACGCCTTCCTGGCCGGCTACGCGTCTGTATCCGGTTACTGGGTGAGTCATGAAGAGCTGCGGTACTGGCAACTGATGGCTCATCTACGTTGGGCGGTCGTGGCGCTGCAGCAAGTGCAGCGGCATATCTCCGGCCAGCAGCCCTCTCTTGAATTGGCGCTGACTGGCCATCTGCTGCCCGAACTCGAACATGAAATCCTGGCCCTCAGTGGAGAGACCGTATGAACGCTAGCAACGTCAGCGCGATTGACCTGTTGAACACGGCCAGACATGTCCTGATCGACGACCTTTTGCCCTTGCTGGGTGAGGCGAACCACTACGAATGCAGAATGATTGCCCGGGCCATGTCAATCGCTGCCCGAGAGATCGAGTTGCGCGCAGAAGTCAGCGCACTTGAATCGAATGTCCTGGGCGAAGTCATGGGGCGTCATGGGCTGTTGAAGCTGACACCGGCCCATGCGCGCCACTTGCTGGTCGGTTTCATCAGAAAAGGCGTTTTCGATAATGCCGATTCTGCTCAGTCCAGCATGCTTGAAGCCCTGAGACAGATTACCCATGCACGACTGGCCATCAGTAATCCGAAGGTTGCGTGCCATGGCAAATAGCATCGGGGTCAAACGACGACGCTGTTATCTGGTGCGTCATGGCCATGTCGATTATTTCGACGCACAAGGCCGTCCTCTGGACCCGCGCTCGGTGAGTCTCTCCGACCAAGGTGCTTTGCAGGCAAGCGCGCTTGGCGAGGTGATGCGCGCAACTGCGTTGGATCGCGTACTGGTTTCCGATTATCCGCGGGCGCAGCAAACACTCGACCTCGTGCTGATGGGGCGAGTGCTGGAGGGTGAATCCACGCCCGCGTTACGCGAGATCAGAGCCGGCCGTTTGCGTGAGATACCTGAGCCATCCATGCAAGACGCCATCGTGGGCGCCTATCGCAATGCCGCCGAGCCTGATGCCACGTTCCTGGGCGGCGAACGCTGGAGCGATTTCAGCCAACGCGTACTGGGCAAGTTTCACGCAGTGCTGAACGAGGATGGCTGGGAGTCGCTGCTGATCGTTGCCCATGACGCCGTCAACCGCATCCTCCTGGCATGGGCCGCGGGTACAGGCCTGCCAGGGATTGCGGCCTTCGAACAGGACACCGCGTGTCTCAATGTCATCGACATCGACACGGAGGGCGATGGCTCATTCGCCGCGATCATCCGCGCGCTCAATGTCACGCCCTACGACCCAGGCAAGGCAGGTATTCGCGACACCGTCCTGGAGAACCTTTATCGCCACATTCGCCCGGGCAAGCCATTGGCCTGACTCAGGACTATCCGAGGAAACAACAATGAACTTCGCACTTCCCGATGATCTGGTTGCGCTGCAGTCGCGTGTCCGAGAATTCATCCTCAACGACATCATCCCCATGGAAACTGACCCTCGACAAAGCCCCCATGGCCCGTCGGAAGAACTTCGCCACGCGCTCGTCGAAAAGGCTCGTGCCAAGGGCCTGCTGACCCTGCACGCTTCCCGCGAGATGGGTGGGCAGGGCCTGAGTCACGTTGAAAAGGCCGTGATCTTCGAGGAGGCCGCCTACTCACCCTTGGGCCCCACGGCGATGAACATCCATGCGCCCGACGAAGGTAACATCCACCTGATGGAAGTTGTCGCCACCGAAGCGCAGAAAGACCGCTGGTTGAGGCCCCTTGTGCAAGGGCACATTCGCTCCTGCTTCGCCATGACCGAACCTGCGCCCGGGGCAGGTTCTGACCCTTCCATGCTTGCCACCACGGCCGTCCGAGACGGTGATGATTACATCATCAATGGCCAGAAGTGGCTGATTACCGGCGCTGAGGGGGCAGGCTTCGCCATCATCATGGCCCGAACCGAAGACGGTAATGCCACGATGTTCCTCACCGATACGAACCAGCCAGGTTTCATTCTCGAGCGAATGATGGACTCCCTGGACAGCTGTTTCACCGGTGGCCATGCGGTGCTGCGTTTTGAAAACCTTCGCGTGCCCGCTACCCACGTTCTAGGTGAAGTCGGCAAGGGCTTCCGTTATGCCCAGGTGCGACTGGCGCCAGCGCGCCTGACCCACTGCATGCGTTGGCTGGGCCAAGCGCGTCGTGCTCATGATGTGGCCTGCGCCTACGCCAAGCGGCGCGAGTCCTTTGGCAAGCGGCTGGGCGACCACCAGGGGGTGGGCTTCATGCTCGCCGACAACGAAATGGACCTGCTTACCACACGCCTGACCATCTGGAACTGCGCCTGGGTGCTGGACCAGGGCGCACGTGGCAATTTCGAGTCGAGCATTGCCAAGGTGGTGAGCTCGGAGGGTATTTGGCGAGTGATTGACCGCAGCGTGCAGGTTCTGGGCGGGCAAGGGGTTACCAGCGAGGCGATCGTCGATCGGATTTTCCGAGACGCCCGCGGTTTCCGCATCTATGACGGCCCTAACGAAGTCCATCGCATGAGCCTTGCGCGAAAAATCCTGGATCGTGTCGTTGGAGGTGAACAGTGAGCGCTCTCGTCTCCAAGCTCTTTGACCTGACCGGTAAACGTGTGCTCGTGACCGGTGCATCCAGTGGCCTGGGTTTGCATTTTGCCAAGACCTTGGCTTCTGCAGGTGCTCGTGTTGCGGTTGCGGCTCGGCGCGTCGATCGCCTTCATGACCTGGTAAGCGGCTTGCGTTTCGAGGGGCACGACGCAAGAGCCTACGCACTGGATGTGACTTCGCGCCAATCGGTGATCGAGTGCATCGACGCCATCGAAGCGGATTTTGGTGGGCTGGATATCGTGGTCAACAATGCCGGCGTAAGCGATACCAAACGCGTGCTCGATTACGACGACCAAGATTGGCAAGCCATTGTGGATACCAACCTCAAAGGCGCGTGGATCGTGGCGCAAGAATCGGCCAAACGGATGGTCAAGGCCGGGCAGGGGGGGAGTGTGATCAATATCACCTCGATCCTCGCAAGCCGCACCGGAGGAGGTGTAGGGCCTTATTGTGCGGCCAAGGCAGGGCTTAGCCATTTAACCCGGTCACTCGCGTTGGAGCTGGCACGTCACGGAATACGGGTGAACGCGCTTGCGCCTGGGTACATCGCTACGGAAATCAACGACGCGTTTCTTTCCAGTGACGCCGGCGAACGCTTGCGTGCGCGTATACCCAGCCGTCGTTTTTGCACGAGCAGTGATCTTGATGGTGCCCTGTTGCTCCTGGCCTCTGAAGCTGGGCGAGGCATGACGGGCGCAGAGATCATTGTCGATGGCGGTCACGCCTGCGCGGGTCTTTAAAAGAGGTTGCTACGATGATTACGGCAGTAGTGCGCATTCGCCTTCCTGAAGGGCTTGAGCTGGCGGCAGCCAAGGACATTTTCAAAAGCACAGCAGTGCAATACCAAGCTGTGCCCGGGCTTGTCAGGAAATACTATTTATTGTCTGAAGATGGCCGCTCTGTGGGTGGGGTCTATTTGTGGGAGTCGCGAGAACAGGCGCTGGCGCAATACACAGATGAGTGGAAAGCTTTTGTTGAGGGCAAATACGGAACACCGCCGAGCGTTGAGTTGTTCGAAACCCCGGTGGTCGTAGACAATCTATTGAACAAGGTGGTGGTTGCGTAGAGGCTCAGCTAAAAAAGATGACGCTGCCTTGAAGGCAGCGTCATGCTTGAGTCAGCTTTTAATTGACACGTTCAAGACAACCTTGCCGATGTGTTGTCCAGACTCCATGAGGGCATGGGCCTTGTCAGCGTCCGAAAGTGGAAATTCTTTATAAAGCAGCGGCTTTATGGTGTTGTTCTTGAGGTGTGGCCAGACGTGCTGCTCAAGCTCCGCCAGAATGCTGGCCTTGTCGTCATGGGTTCTTGAGCGCAAGGTCGAACCGATATGAGTCAGGCGTTTGACAAGCATTGGAAAAAGATCGACGTTGGTTGCGGCGCCTTTGATGACACCAATTTGCACGATTCGACCGTTCATGGCAGCGACCTGGAAGTTTCGCGAGACATAGTCGCCGGCAATGATATCGACAATGACGTCAACGCCCTGGCCGTTAGTGCCCTGCATGACTTCATCGACGAAGTCCTGTTCGTTGTAATTTATCGCCACATCGGCCCCCAGGTTCTGGCTTGCAACCTGCTGCTCTTTATTTGCGACGGTTGTGAACACTTTAGAGGCGCCAAAAGCCTTGGCCAGCATGGTTGCGGTGGTGCCGATGCCGGAGGCGCCTCCGTGGATGAGTACCGAATCGCCTGCTTTGAACTGACCGCGTTGAAAGAGATTGACCCATACCGTCATGAAGGTTTCAGGAACAGCCGCAGCTTCCTGCATGGAAAGCCCAGCTGGCAAATGTACAACCGTCCGCTCATCCGACACGGCGTACTCGGCATATCCACCGCCTGGAACCAGCGCCATGACCTTGTCGCCGGCAGAGAAGCGCGTGACTTCATTGCCTACCACCGCGACCACGCCTGAGATCTCCAGGCCAGGAATGTCGGAGGCACCGGCGGGCGGGTCGTAGAGCCCTTTGCGCTGAAGAAGGTCTGGTCCGTTTACGCCCGCTGCATGAACTTCGATCAGGACATCACGAGGACCCAGCGTCGGGACCGCTCGCCGGGTCGCTTTCAAAACCTCCGGGCCACCAGGCCGGGTAATTTCAATAGCCGTCATCTCAGCGGACGGCTTGCTGTTGGTTATGCTCATGGAATATTCCTGAAAAAGAGTGAAAGCCAGCCAACACGGCTAGCGTGAACTCAAGGGTACGAAAGTGTTGAACCTGGGGCGCGCGGCGTTTTTGCGACGCTCTGTTGCAGTTGTTCTTCAAGGAAAAAAGCTTATGAACTGGGATGATGCACGGGTCTTGCTGGCGCTTGGGCGAGAGTTGACGTTGCGCCGCGCGGGGCGCGTGCTTCGGATTGACCAAGCGACGGTGGGAAGGCGGATTGCCGCGATGGAGGAAGATCTGGGATCTACCCTGTTTCTGCGCACGCCCACGGGTTATCAACTGACCGCCATCGGAGAAGTGGCATTCGAAATGGCGGAGAAAATGGAAAGCGCCGCCATGGAGTTGGCTCGCCGAACACGCGGAGCCGACCAGGAGCAAGCGGGGGAAGTGCGCTTATCTACAACGGACTCGCTGGCCTATGACTTTGTAATACCGGCATTGAAGCAGTTGCACATTACGCACCCCGACATACGTGTTGTCTTGAACAGCACATCGGAAATTGTGAATTTGTCAAAGCGAGAGACTGATATCGCACTGCGAAATCAGCGTCCGGAGAACCCTGATTTAATACTGCGAAAGCTGGCCGAGTGGCCGATGGGGTTGTTCGCATCTGCGCAATACATAGAGAAACATGGCGAGCCGGAGCCTGGCACAGGGTTTGAGGGGCACGACCTGGTCATGTATGAGCCTTACTGGAGAGACCGGGGCCACCCCAGGCTGGTCGATGAAAGCATTGAGCAAGGCCGGGTAGTGGTGGCCGCCAACACCAGCATGATGGTGCGGCGTTCGATAAAAGAAGGCCTGGGCATCGGAGAAATTCCGATTGAAATGGGAATCCGTGACGGGCTTCAAAGAGTGTGGCCCGATCGGGTAAGAGCCAAGCCTTATGACGTCTGGATGGTCACCCACAAGGACCTCAGACACACTGCGCGTATCCGCTTTGTCATTGAGCATCTGGCGCAGGCCTTCGCGTGATGCGTCGGGAAAGTTGACGTCGATTTTAGTTGGCGTTCGCGCTTGTAGAACCTTGATCAGGATCAGGAAATGGATATTGTACATGCCATGCATATTTTTGTTCGGGTAGCGGAGTTCAACAGCTTCACCGCCGCCGCGGAGTCGTTGGGGTATTCGACCCCACATGTCTCGCGAAGTATTTCAGATCTTGAAGTTCATCTGCGGGCAAAACTGATAAACAGAACGACACGAAAGGTGGCGTTGACTGAAGCCGGCTACCGTTATCTCGAACGCTGCAAAGTGCTGCTGGAGGACCTGAAACTTGCGGAGCTCGAAGCGGCGGGGGCGCATCTGGAAGCCTTTGGCAAATTGCGCATGCACTCGCCGAACGGCATCGGCCATTATCATATTATTCCGTTGATCGCCAAGTATTCTCAGCTGCAGCCCAATGTAGACTTTGAACTCAACCTGTCGCAAGCCTCACCGGACTTGCTTGCCGAAGGTTATGATCTGGTCATTTCGGCGGACAGCCGGGTTTCTGATTCCAGTTTCATTGCCAGAGAACTGGGAGAGACCTACAGCGTTTTTTGCGCAGGCCCGGCTTATATCCAGGAACATGGGTTGCCGGAGGAAATTGACCAATTGAAAGACCATACCTGCCTCAGGCTTCATGACCCCAGTTTTCCGAAGGGTTGGGAAATTGATGGGTATGACATGGATGAAGTGATTTCTCCCAGGCAAACGTTCACGGTCAACGTGGCTGGGTCAATCGCTCAAGCGGCAAAGGAAAACATGGGCGTTTGCCTCATACCCAGCTATGTGGCTGCGAGTTCAATCGCCAGAGGTGACTTGATCAGGGTGTTGCCCACGGTAAAGGCCAATCAGAGAAGTATTTCGGTGATTTATCCTTCACGGCACTTTCTGGATGCCAAGGTCAGAACCTGGGTCGAATTCTTGAAGGGGCAACTTCCAACACGGCTAGAGGGTGATGAGGCGGCATTGCAAGCCGGAGCGAGTGGCAGGCTCGCTCCAGGCCATTAGATTAACCATTGTCACACTGGCTCAGGTTTGAAACCTTGAGGTAGTCGATGGTATGGGTTACACCCTGGTGGTCAACATAAGTGATGCTGGCAGGCACCACACCGCATCCACGCTCATCGTTGTTGGTCATCGAAATGACATGGGCGATGTCCATCGCCATTCCGTAATGATAGCTCTCGACAGTAGTTGATTCGTGTTGGCTGGCCTCATCGCTGGTTTGTGCGGCGAATGAATGGCTGGCAACCGTAAGGGCGATTATTGCAAACAGGTATTTCACTTTACATCTCCACGCTGGGGAACATATTTTCCTGCCGGCCCAGAAGTTGCTGGAACTGCTTGGCTTAGGTAAGGCTAATTCTATGTTTCTCGCGTGTTATGTAAATGTGCTGTCAGCTAACTCATTGTTTCAGTCTGCTTAATAATCCGGGTTCGATGATTGCTCTGTTGTTGGGGGTGACTTCGGAAAGTTGCTGGTTCGGCTGGGTGGGCATGAATTGCCCTCCGTTTGCGCAACCTCCCTCAGTAGTTCATATCGGCCAAGCACAAGGTGCGCCAGGCGTTCACATCACGCGAACCGGTCAAACCGGTAAGGCGCCGGATCGATCAGCGTCGGGGCCTGCGCAACCAGGTCCGCCGCCAATTGGCCCGCGGCTGGCGAGGTGCCAAAACCATGCCCGGAAAAGCCGGTTGCCAAGGTCAGCCCGGGAATCTGGTGAACGGGGCCGATCACCGGGTTGGAGTCCGGGGTCACGTCGATTGTCCCTGCCCAGGCACTGGCGATGCGTGCCTGCTCGAACACGGGCCAGGCCGCTTTCAGGTTTCGCATCGCCTCATCGTTGAGTGCCGGGTTGGCGTTCGGGTTCTGGATTCTGACGCGCTCGAACGGCGACACTTGCGTGGCCTTCCAGCGCCGTGCCAAGGCCAGGTCCTTGAAGAAGTACTTGCCGAAGCTGATGCGCAGGAAATCACGCTGCGCCCGTAGCTGGGGCAGGTAGCGCGTGCCCAGCAGCAGGTGGTCCAGGGTCAGGAACGCGTCCAGCGCGCCGCGCTGGGTGATGATGAAACCGCCGTCCTTGTGCTTGCGGAAGGAAAAGTCCGGCGCACCCACGGCGATCTCCGTCGGGCCTTGCATCGGCTCTGTACGCAACACCGAACAAGTCAGGGGCAGGGTGGGCAAGTCGATACCCAGGTTACCCAGGAACTTGCGTGACCACAGGCCACCCGCCAGCAATACCTGGTCGCAGCGGATTTCGCTTTGTTCGGTGACCACGCCGCTGACGCGTCCGGCGGCTGTCACCAAGGTGCGCACCGCGCAGTTTTCCACGATCACGGCACCCTTGGCGATCGCCGCACGGGCAATCGCACTGGAGGCCAGGGTAGGTTCTGCGCGGGCGTCCGAAGGGGTGTAGATGCCGCCAGCCCAATCCGCACGGCCGCCGGGCACCATCTGGGCGATCTCACGGTTACTCAGCAGCCGCGAGTCGAGGCCCAGTGCCTCGACGCTCTTGAGCCAGCCTTCGTGCATGCCCATCTGGGTGTCGTTGCGGCCGATGAACATGATGCCGGCCTGCCGGTAGCCCACATCGCAGCCCACGCGTTCCGGCATCTGCGCCCAGAGCCGGTCGGCCGCCAGTGCCAGGGGGATGTCGTGGGCATGCCGGTTGGTCTTGCGCACCCAGCCGAGGTTGCGCGAGGACTGCTCGCCCGCGATGCGGCCCTTTTCCAGCACCACCACCGGGATGTTGCGCTCGGCAAGCGTCAACGCGGCGGTAAGGCCGATGATGCCGCCGCCGATGATCACGACGGTGGTCGCTTCGGGGTGGCGGGGGCTGGTGTGCACAGGGTCGATCGTGGGAGACATGGCTTTACTCAACGGCTGTTGGAACAGGGGGTTGCACAAGGGCGATCGAGGCCATCACTGGCCGAGGCGGATCATCTTCACCTGGGCCTGTGAAGCGCCGCGGTAGGCGGTGACTTCCAGTTCGACTTTGTAGACGGTCGAACCCAACGGCGGGCAGGTGGCGGTCATGGCCGGGTCGATGCCGCGAAACTTCGCGCCGATCACATCCATCACCCGTGGCACATCGCTCGGGTCCTGGATGAACACGCGCGAGCAGATGACATCGGCCAGCGACGAGTCGACAGCGGCCAGTGCCGCTTCGATATTGGCGAACACCTGATGGGTCTGTTCGATGACGTCTTCTGGAATCACCTGGGTCTGCGGGTTGCGCCCAGCGGTGTTGGATACGTGAATCCAGTTGTCCACCGCCACCAGGCGGGAATAGCTGGCCATGTCTTCGAATTTGGAGCCGGTCTTGAGTTTGGTGATCTGGGTCATGGGGTAGCCTTGTGGTCCGGTTGCGGGAGGGTCAGCTGAGAACGGGTTTGTCCCAGAGGTTGAGCTTCACGCCGATGCCTTTTTCGATGGCGTTGCGGTACACCACGGTGCCCCAGGCGACGTCCTCCACCGGCATGCCACCGACCGACATGAGGATGATTTCGTCGTCGTTCAGACGACCCGGGGATTCACCGCTGATGATCTTGCCGATGTCTTCCAGTTGCGCGGCGTCGAGCGTGCCTTCGGCGATCATGTCCATGAAGCGCACGCCCACCAGTGGCACATGATTGTGCGCAGGCTTTGGCAGTTCTTCGAACCAGGCTTCGTACAGGCCGGTGTTGTCCACCACCTTGCGCACATCGGACTGCTCCATGCCCTCATCGATGCTGCACGGGGCGGGCATGGCCAGGAACGCGCCCGGCTTGACCCATTCGCGCCGGACCAGCGGGTACTTGGACGGGTCGCCGACTTCGCCAGAGCTGCAGTAGCTGACCAGGTCGGCGCCGCGTACCACTTCTTCGAGGGTCTGCACCACGTGGATGTTGACGATCTGCGGGAAGGTCGCTTTCACCCAGGCGACGAAGTCGTCGAGGTTCTTCTGGCCACGGCCCTTGATCTTGATCGTGTCGACCTGCGGGCACACGGCCATGAAGGCGGCGACCGTGGTCTTGCCCATCACGCCCGGCCCAGCCAGGCCGATGACTTTTGAGTCTTTGCGGGCCAGATGGCGGGCGCCCACACCTGGAATGGCACCGGTGCGGTAGGCCGACAGCAGGTTGGCCGACATGTGCGCCAGTGGCGCGCCGGTATCGGCGTCGTTCAGGGTGAGCATCAGGATCGAGCGCGGCAGGCCTTTCTCGCGGTTGGCGATGTTCGAGCCGTACCACTTCGCGCCTGCGGTCTGGAAGTTGCCACCCAGGTAGGCGGGCATGGCCATCATCCGACGGTCGGCGGTGGGCTTGGGCATGGTCGGGAACGGCGAGCTTTCGGGGAAGGTGATCATCGCGCCGTGGGAGTCGCTGTTCGGGCCAGCCATGCGGTAGTCGCCCTGGTAGAGCAGGCCGAACATCTCTTCCATGGTGTCGACGCAGGCCGGCATGTCGGTCACGCCGGCGCGGATCATGTCCTGTTCGGACAGGTAGATGAAGTCAATTCTGGTATCGAAAGTCATAGCGGGTCTCACCGCGCCGCCAATGCCTGCAAAGGTGGCGCTTTTGGGTTTTATTGTCGTCAGGCATCCAGTTTCGCCAACGACCGGCAGGTCGTCTTGCTTCAGCCTGCCAGCCCCGTTGACCGCCCGTGCCAGGGTGCGATGAGCACGCAGAGACAATCACTTGGCAGGCGCAGGCAAGCAATCAGAACTGGAAACGTGGATAGTGAAGCCGCCTCACCAGGCGATCCTCATACTTCATAGATGCAGCCTTTGACCGCCGGCCTTGCGCCGGCGGTTTTTTTCAGAACGGTACGGCCACGGTCAGCTGGCTATAGACGTTGATGCCGTTGCCCCCCACTTGGTTACCCCCGTTGCTCTCGTCCTTGCGTGGCTGATACAGCCCCACCAGCGGACTGATGATCAGGTGGTCGTTGACGGCCCATTCCACATAGAGGTCGAGTTCCCGGGCATCCAGGTTCAGGCTGTCGCGGGTGCGCACCGTATCGAAATCGAAGTACAGGGCGCCGACGGTGACGTTATCCAGTGGGTTGGCTTTCAGGCCGACATGATGGATGCCGGTGTTGCTGTTGAACGGGCCGGCGTAGTTCGCCGCGACCTCGCCCTGGAACCAGGTGCCATAGCCACTGGAGAGGCCACTGAAGAGCGAGTCCCAGCCTGCGCTGTAGCGGGTGTAGCGGTAGGTGACCTGGGGCTTCCAGGGCAGGTCGGCGAAGGTATAGCCGGCTTGCGCGTACCAGGCTTTTTCCGGCCCGCTTTGCTTGTCCTGCCAGGCATACTCGAAGGCGAAACTGGCGTTATCGATACCGGCGTTGCCTTCGCCGCGAAGGCTGTACACGTCCATGCCTTCACGTTCCTTCTGGAACTCGCTGGCCCATTGGTCGGTGACGTCGATCCCGTGGATCCAGGTCAGCCCCAGGGTACCGAGGGCGTGGGTGTAGTCGACGGTGCCCGCTGCCAGCTCGGTTTCGGCCTGGGCGCGGTTGTCGGATTTGAGCCACAGCAGGCTGCCATGCAGGCCGTCCTGGCCGCCCAGGCGCAGCATGGCGGTGCGGTCGAAGGCGTGGCGGGCTGCCAGGTAGTAGGCGCCGCCGCGGTCCAGGGCGCCGTCGGCCACGCCGTTGCCCAGGTTCGGGCCATCGTCGTTGATCAGGAAGCCGCTGCCCAGGCGAATGGTCTGCCGGCCTGCGGAAACGTCCACGCCATCCTTGCCCAGTACAGGGAAAAGGTCGCCCGAGCGCCAGCCCAGGTAGGCGTCTTCGATCTTGGTGGTGCGTTCGGAGCCATCGGTGAAGCCGCCTGCATCACCGTCGCCCCAGGTGGCGGAGCTTACCCAGTTCAGGGCGCCGTAGAGGCTGCCGTTGCCCGCCAGGCCCTGGTCGCCGCTCAGGCCATATTTGATGAAACCCTCGCGCCAGGTCGAGCCGCCCGTGGTGCCGTCGTAGTTCTTGCGGCTGTTGAACATTCCCCAGACCGCGAGCATGTCGGCATTCAGGTGGCTGTCGTCGTCGGCGTACAACTCGTAGGCCCCAGCGGCCTGGCTGGCCATCAGCGTGGCCAGGGCCAGGGCGGACAGCGTTTGCGGTTTGACCATTGCACTTCCCTCGGTTCGTTCTCGGCGCCTTGCAAGGCGGCCTTTGTTTTACGGGGGCGCTCTCGTGAACGGGAGAGGCCGTCGCGGTTGGCAGCGACGGCCTATTAGTGCGTGTCTGGTGGGGCGGGGTCTTGTTCGTGGCTGCCAAGGCGCTTGCACGCCTTGGCCAGCGGCAGGGCATCTGGCAGCGAGCGTCAACCGGCCTGGCATGGCCAGGCAAGACGACCTTGCGCCGCTGGCGTCAACTCATGGGCCGAACAGCACAGCAGGTGATGGCGCATGTTTTTCAGCAAGGCCCACTGGGCCCAGGAGGTTACCCAGGCATTGGCCCTGGTGCAGGACGGCCAGGTTCCCCAGGCGCTTCGATATCCGTCGCTCGAACGCTTCCCCGAGTTGCTGCAGGCCATGGGAGAACTGGTGTTGGCGCAGCAGCGCGAAGCCGGCGAGACGCAGCGGCTGCAGGCGCTCGGCGCGGCTCGGGATAATGAGCTGGACGCCGTGCAGGGCAGTTTGCGGGCCGCACAGGCCCGTGAAACGGAGCTGATCGAGCGCAACCGCGAGTTGGATTCGCGACTGGTTGCCATGGCGCAGCACGTGCAGTCACTGTCCAGTCAGCAGCAGGTCTGGGCACTGTTGCAAACCACGCTCACCGAGGGTACGTGGGATATCAGCGTTGCCCAGGGAGATGTTGCTCATCCGGCCAGTTGCATGCGGCTCTCCGACCAGTTCAGGGCCTTGATGGGGTACTCGCCAAGCGAATTGCCCGACGGCTGGCAGTCTCAGGTCGACATCACGCACCCGGATGACCTGCCGGGCATCATGAGCATCTTCGATGCCGAGATTGTCGCGCCCACGGGCAAGGCGGAGTACGTGTTCGAGTACCGCATGCGCCACAAGCAGCGGGGCTACATCTGGTGCCGTGAGCGTGGACGGGCGGTGCGTGATGGGCAAGGGGTGCTGGTGCGGGTGATTGGCGCAGTGCGCGACATCAGCGACGAGCGCGGCGTGCAAGAGAGCCATGCGCAAATGCGTCA
The DNA here is from genome assembly GCF_034387475.1 of Pseudomonas sp. Teo4. Lineage (NCBI taxonomy): Bacteria > Pseudomonadati > Pseudomonadota > Gammaproteobacteria > Pseudomonadales > Pseudomonadaceae > Pseudomonas > Pseudomonas sp. Teo4. The sequence goes on along the minus strand of NZ_JAXCIL010000001.1, from coordinate 2,653,297 downwards.
GCAGAACCAGGCCAGCTACGAACAGATTGCACGGATGGTCAATGTGATACGGGCCATCGCCGAGCAGACCAATCTGCTGGCCTTGAATGCGGCCATCGAGGCGGCGAGGGCGGGCGAGGTGGGGCGTGGGTTTTCCGTGGTTGCCGACGAGGTGAAGAAACTCGCCGAAAGCACCCGGCAGGCAACGCAGCAGATCCAGGCAATGCTGGATGGGCTGGCGTAGCAACGGCGGTAACTGCCATCGTGACGATGGCAGGCAGCTACAAGGGCGGCGGCAGCCATGGGCAAGACGGCATGCCACCTGCAGCGCACAGTAATCGGGCAGGGAGGCACACAACAGCCGTGCGTGCAGGTTCGCCTGCCGCGCTCAACGCCAAAAAAAGCCGGGGCATAACAATGTCACTCAACAACAAGCTCACCGAGCATCTCAACCGGGGCACTGTCGGTTTCCCCACCGCGCTGGCCAGCACCGTCGGCCTGATCATGGCAAGCCCGGTGATCCTCACCGCGACCATGGGCTTTGGCATCGGCGGCAGCGCGTTCGCCGTCGCCATGGTCATCGCCGCACTGATGATGCTCGCGCAGTCGACGACTTTCGCCGAAGCCGCTTCGATCTTGCCGACCACGGGTTCGGTGTACGACTACATCAACTGTGGCATGGGCCGCTTCTTCGCCATCACCGGCACGCTGTCGGCCTACCTGATCGTGCATGTGTTCGCCGGCACCGCCGAGACCATCCTCTCCGGGGTCATGGCGCTGGTGAACTTCGAGCACCTCAATACCCTGGCCGAGTCCGCTGGCGGGGCATGGCTGCTTGGCGTGTGCTTCGTGCTGTCGTTCGCCGTGCTCAATGCGTTCGGTGTCAGTGCCTTCAGCCGCGCGGAAGTGATCCTCACCTTCGGCATGTGGACCACGTTGATGGTGTTTGGCGTGCTGGGCTTGATCGCCGCACCGGCAGTGGAGCTGGACGGCCCCTTCGGCACGTCTTTGGTGGGCACCGACCTGATGACCATCCTGTCGCTGATCGGCATGGCCATGTTCATGTTCGTCGGCTGCGAGTTCGTCACGCCGTTGGCCCCAGAGCTGCGCCGCGCGTCATGGGTATTGCCGAAGGCGATGGCACTGGGCCTGTTCGGCGTGGCCAGCTGCATGTTCATCTACGGCGCGGCGATGAAGCGCCAGGTCGAGAACGTGGTGCTCGATGCCGCTACGGGCGTGCACCTGCTCGACACCCCCATGGCCATTCCGCGCTTCGCCGAGCAGGTGATGGGCGATATCGGCCCGGTCTGGCTGGGTATCGGTTTTCTGTTCGCTGGCGCCGCCACCATCAACACCCTGATGGCCGGGGTGCCGCGCATTCTCTACGGCATGGCGGTCGACGGCGCGCTACCGAAAGTCTTCACCTATCTGCACCCACGCTTCAAGACACCTTTGCTGTGCATCCTGGTGGTTGCCCTGATCCCATGCCTGCATGCCTGGTACCTGGGTGGCAACCCGGACAACATCCTGCACCTGGTGCTGGCGGCCGTGTGCGCCTGGAGCACCGCGTACCTGCTGGTGACGCTGTCGGTGGTGATCCTGCGTATCCGTCGTCCCGACCTGCCGCGTGCCTACCGTTCGCCGCTGTTCCCCTTGCCGCAGATCGTCTCCAGCATCGGGATCGTCATCGGCATGTCGTTCATCACCCCGCCGGGAATGAACCCGTCCGACATCTACGTGCCGTTCGCCATCATGCTGGGCGCAACGGCCGCCTATGCGCTGTTCTGGACTTTAGTGGTGCAGAAGGTCAACCCGTTCAGGCCGGCGCGGGTCGAGGACGTGCTGGAGAAGGAATTCGCTGCCGAACCTGGCCACACCGTGGAGCACCTGCACCATGATCAGAAGTTTGCGTGAGCGCCTGCTGGCGCCACGTGCCCCGGCCGGCTACCGGCCTGGGGTCACCCTCGATCATCTGTCGCGCAACCTTGGGCAGGCCGGCATACGCCTGCTCGAACCCGCCGCCGGGGTGATCGGCGGCCCGGCGCCAGGCTGGAGTGCCGAGGTTCGCGAGCGGGTCGAGGCACACCTGCTGATGCATGTGGTGACGTGCGAGTTCCAGCTGTGCATCGCTGCCCGGCAACAGGGCGAGCTGAAGCTCGAAATGCGCCACACGGGTGCAATTCGCCGAACCGGTCTGGCGTGTGTGCATCGCAGTGGCGACAAGGCGCGCTTTGCCCAGATACGGGAGCAGCTTTTGAACGACGCGCCTTTGCTCGCCGCACTGATGCCCCTGGACTTCAAGCGCCTGACCCTGGAATGGCGCGACAGCCGCTGGTACCTGACGCTTGAGCACATGGGCGGTAGTGAGGTGGTCAACCGCATGCCGGCGTTTCGGCGTTACATCAAGATCAGTCCAGAGCAGCGTGATCACCTGTTGGCCAGCCTGGCCCTGTTCAGCGAATTGCTCGCGCAACTCTGACCCCTGGTTGGCATATGCCTTGCTGGTGTTATCGGCGAATCATGACAGTTGTGCGCTCATTGTTAACATGTTATCAATGAGCGCATAACAACAAATCCTGCGTCGAGGGCATCCATGCATACTCAACATCCCAACCATCAGGGGCTGGAACGCTGGACCACGGCCATACAGCAAGCCTGCGGCCGTTTCGAGACCGAGCTTGCGTCCAATCACTCCTTGTTCATCGGTGAGATATCCAGCTTCTCCCGTGCGGGGCTGCCATTGGCCAACCTGCGCACCAACGCCGGAACCATCCGCCGCCTGGGTGAAAACCCCATGCTCGATGATGACCAGTATTGCTTTCTGGTCAGCCAGCGCATGGGGTCCGCGAGCATTGCGCAGGCTGGGGTGAGCGTAAGCCTGGCGCCGGGCGAACTGTTGTTGATGGACTCGGTCGGGCGTTGTGAAATCACCCCCAATGGCTTGATCGAGCACGTCTCGCTGGCGCTCTCGCGCGAGCAGGTGCGTAAGCATGTGCAGGGCAATGGCGTGATGTTCGGCAAAATCTCCTCGACCAACGCCTGCGGACGCATGCTCCATGTGCTGATGGACCAACTGTGCAAGGAGAACAACAGCAATGCCGATGGCGCCCAGGGCGATGCCTTGCAGAGCGCATTCGTCGCGCTGCTCGAACCGGGCTTCGAGCGCAGTGGCGAAACACCCTGCAATTTCGGTGGCCTGAGTGGTGCGAACCTGCGCGGTTACGTGCAACAGGTGATCGATGAGTCGTTGTCTCAGCCTGGCCTCACGCCGGCCAACCTGGCGGGGCGGCTGAACATTTCGGTGCGGCACCTGTATCGGCTGTTCGAAGAGGAGGGCGACAGCGTCTGCCGCTACATCCAGCGGGCGCGCCTCAAGCGCAGCGCCGACGACCTGGCCAACCCGTTCTTCAAGCGCGAATCCATTACCTCGATCGCCTACAAGTGGGGGTTCACCGATTCGGCGCATTTCAGCCGCTCGTTCAAGAAGCAGTACGAGCAGTCGCCCAAGGACTTTCGCGCCCAGGCCATGGCCTGAGGAAAAACCTGCACCAACGGAAACGCCGCCGGCGCTTGGGCGCAGGCGGCGTTTTGGTGGCCGGCTCGCCTCAGGCGACGGCCAGGTAGTGCTTTACGAACGACTCGCTCAACACTTCCCACAGCACCGGCGTGCCTTTGGTGACGAACCAGGCATCGCCGGCTTTGTAACGGGTGACCAGGCCGGTGGACTCATCGGTCAGCTGGATTTCGCCAGTGACGATCACGGCCTGCTCGTCGAACGGGTAGACCATGCGGAATTTGCCGCGTGTGGTGCCGAAGTAGGCGCTGTTGACCGGGTCGGTCGGGGCGCCGTGGGTCATCCTGCCGAACGCGTTCACTTCGCCTTCGAGAATTTCCGAGCCCAGGTCGGCTACGGAGCCCCAGGCGTCGAGGTCGGACAGCTGTACGCCTTGTTTGGCGGCGGTGAGGGTCATGGCAGTGCTCCAGTGGAGTAGAGGAAAGGTTCAACGGCGGCCGTTGAAGAAACCGGACAGCTGATGCGCGGTCTTGCCGGCAGGGTTTCGCGGGTGATCATGACGCAGTCTGCAGGGATTGAAGGTGTGAGGGGCCGTTTCTTAGCGCCGCTGGCACAAATGGCTATTGAGCACCTTACGGTCGGTAGATGTCTTGCCCTTGCCTGCCTTTGAGTTTAACCAGGCTGCCAACACCCCAAAATTTGATTAATGTATTAATGACTGTGCGCTGGCATACTTGCCCTATCGTTTTTTGACCTGGATCTTCCCGATACGCATGTCCACACCAAGACCTTCTCTGACGCTCACCCTGTTGCAGGCTCGCGAAGCCACCATGGCGTTCTTCCGGCCAGCATTGAACGCCCATGACCTGACCGAGCAGCAATGGCGGGTGATCCGCATCCTGCGCCAACAGGGCGAACTGGAAAGCCATCAACTGGCGGAACTGGCCTGCATTCTCAAGCCAAGCATGAGTGGTGTGCTCAAGCGACTGGAGCGCGATGGGCTGGTTGCCAGGCGCAAATCGCCGGAGGACCAGCGCCGTGTGTTCATTGACCTCACGGACAAGGGCCAGCAGGCGTTCCAGGCGATGAGTGAAGAAATGGGCCGCAACTACGACAAGATCCTCAGCCAGTTCGGCGAGGACAAGCTCGAGCAACTGATGCAACTGCTCAACGAAATGAAGAAGATCAAGCCCTAGCGCGGGGGCTGCAATGCCTGCTCAGCGCACGAACGACAGCTCATGGAAAGTACAATTTTCCCCCTGTAACGTGCATTTCGCCGAGCAGGCACGCATCACATACTGGACCGGTCATCAAGACTTTCCGGCCGCCATCACGGGTCATGCGCAGGCGTGAGACAAGTGGGGCAGCCGGACGCTGGATATCCAAAAATAAAGAGACCGTCCATGAAAAAGCCAAATCCGCTGCTGGAAGATTTGAAGTCCATCCTGCCGACCATTGCTGCCAACGCCGTTCGCGCCGAGCAGGACCGCAGCGTCCCCGCTGAAAATATCGCCCTGTTGAAAAGCATCGGCATGCACCGTGCTTTCCTGCCCAAACAGTTCGGCGGTATGGAGATTTCCCTTCCTGAATTCGCCCAGTGCATCGCGCTGCTGGCGGGGTCGTGTGCCAGCACTGCCTGGGCGATGAGCCTGCTGTGCACCCACAGCCATCAGATGGCGATGTTCTCGGCCAAACTGCAGGCCGATGTCTGGGGCAATGACCCGGATGCGACGGCCAGCAGCAGCATTGCACCGTTCGGCCGTACCCAAGAGGTCGAAGGGGGCGTCAGTTTCAGCGGTGAGATGGGTTGGAGCTCCGGCTGCGATCACGCCGAGTGGGCGATTCTCGGCTTTCGCCGCAACAACGCCGAAGGCACCCAGGACTACTGCTTCGCGATCCTGCCGCGCAGCGATTATGAAATCCGTGACGACTGGTACGCCGTCGGTATGCGTGGCAGTGGCAGCAAGACCCTGATCGTGCGAGACGCCTTCGTGCCCGAGCATCGCATCCAGAAAGCCAAGGACATGATGGAAGGCAAGTCGGCGGGCTTCGGTCTCTACCCGGACAGCAAGATCTTCTTCGCGCCGTACCGCCCGTACTTCGCCAGTGGCTTCTCCACTGTCAGCCTCGGCGTGGCCGAGCGCATGCTCGAGGTGTTCCGCGAGAAGACCCGCAACCGCGTCCGCGCCTACACCGGTGCCGCGGTCGGTGCCGCCACGCCAGCACTCATGCGCCTGGCCGAGTCCACCCACCAGGTAGCCGCCGCACGGGCGCTGCTGGAAAAAAGCTGGGACGAGATCGCCGAGTACAGCGAACGCCACGAATACCCCTCGCGTGCGACGCTGGCGTTCTGGCGTACCAACCAGGGCTATGCGGTGAAGATGTGCATCCAGGCCGTGGACCGTCTGATGGAAGCGGCAGGCGGCGGCGCCTGGTTCGAGAGCAACGAGATGCAGCGCTTGTTCCGCGACTCGCACATGACCGGTGCCCATGCCTACACCGACTACGATGTTTGCGCGCAAATCCTTGGCCGTGAGCTGATGGGCCTGGAGCCTGACCCAGCGATGGTCTGAGCAGCCGACCGGCTGACTCACCCGACAACCACAACAACAATCAGGGCAGGCCCTTGGCCTGTCCGGGAGTCTTGCATGTCCAACGAAAACCTATCCGCCCCAGGCTTCGATACCCGCGCCTTCCGCCGTGCCCTGGGCAATTTCGCCACTGGCGTCACCGTGGTCACTGCTGCCGGGCCCAGTGGTCGCAAGGTGGGCGTTACCGCCAACAGCTTCAACTCGGTGTCGCTCGACCCCGCTTTGATTCTGTGGAGCATCGACAAACGTTCCACCAGCCATGAGGTGTTCGAGGAAGCCTCCCACTTCGCCGTGAACATCCTGGCGGCCGACCAGATCGACCTGTCGAACAACTTCGCCAGGCCCAAGGAAGATCGCTTTGCCGGCATCGAGTACCAGACGGGCGCGGGCGGTGCGCCGTTGTTCGAGGACTGCTCGGCGCGGTTCCAGTGCGAGAAATTCCAGCAGCTCGATGGTGGCGACCACTGGATTCTGGTCGGTAAGGTAGTGGCCTTCGATGATTTCGGTCGTTCGCCGCTGCTGTATCACCAAGGGGCCTACTCCATGGTGCTGCCTCACACCCGCATGACCCAGCGTGCGGAAGGGCAGCCGCCGAGCAGCCACTTCCAGGGCCGCCTACAACACAACCTGTACTACCTGATGACCCAGGCGCTGCGTGCCTATCAGGCCGACTACCAGCCGCGCCAGTTGTGCACGGGTTTGCGCACCAGCGAAGCGCGCATGCTGATGGTGCTGGAGAGCGATGCGGGGCTGAGCCTCAACGATCTGCAGCGTGAGGTGGCGATGCCGGCCCGAGAGATCGAAGAGGCGGTGGCCAACCTCAAGCGCAAGGGTTTGATTGCCGACGACGAGGGCCGCGTGCGCCTGTCGGTCAAAGGCATCGACGAGACCGAAGCGTTGTGGACCATTGCCAAGGAGCAGCAGGACAAGGTGTTTGGCCAGTTCAGCGATGAGCAACTGGACACCTTCAAGACGGTGTTGAAGACGATTATCGGGATGTGACCACTGGCCTAATCGCCAGCAAGCCGGCTCCTATCAAACAAAGGCTATCTCATTGATTTGGTGAGATATCCGTGGGAGCTGGCGAAGCCTGCGATGGCTGCGTAGCAGCCCCAATATACGACCAGGCAAGGGCTGCGCCCTTGATCGCAGGCTACGCCAGCTCCCACGTAGTTCCCATGAAAGATGAGAGATTACCCAGCCCTTGGGCTGCGTTGTCGCGCAGCAAACATTTGTGGAATCACCGCTACCCAGTGGGAGCTGGCGCAGTCGGGGCGCCAGCTCCCACGGATATCTCACCAAATCAATGAGATAGCCTTTGTTTGATAGGAGCCGGCTTGTCGTGGCGACGAACCGCGGCGATTGGGCCAGTACAGATCTGCTTCAGTAAACCCCGCCACCGCTACTGCTGAACGCTGGCGTATCCTTGAATTTGCCTGCCAGATCCCTTAGCCCGCGCATCAGCACGGTGGTATCGACACCAACGGCCACGAACGCCGCGCCCAGCTCGATGTAACGGCGTGCCAGCTTCTCGTCCGCACTCAAAATGCCTGCGGCCTTGCCCGCCTTGGCGATACGCACGATCGCATCTTCGATCGCCGCTTGCACCTCAGGATGCCCTGGGTTGCCTCGGTGGCCCATTGCCGCGCTCAGGTCCGCCGGGCCGATGAACACGCCATCGACACCCTCGACGGCGACGATCTCATCCAGGTTGGCCAGGCCTTCCTTGTTCTCGATCTGCACCAGCAGGCACATCTGCTCATCGGCCTGGTCGAGGTAGCCAGGAATGCTGTTCCAGCGCGATGCCCGCGCCAGTGCGCTGCCCACGCCGCGCACGCCCTTGGGTGGGTAGTGCACGGCCTTGACCAGCTGGCGCGCCTGTTCGGCGCTTTCCACCATGGGTACCAACAGGGTCTGCGCGCCGATATCCAGCACCTGCTTGATCAACGCGGTATCGCCGATGACCGGGCGGATTACTGGCTGGCTCGGGTACGGCGCAATGGCCTGCAACTGCGCGAGCATGCCGCGCAGGTCGTTCGGGGCGTGTTCGCCGTCGATCAGCAGCCAGTCGAAGCCGGCGTTGGCCGCCAGCTCTGCGCAATAGGCGTCGGCCAGGCCAAGCCACAGGCCAATTTGCGCCTGGCCACTGCGCAGGCGTTGCTTGAAGCTATTGATGGGCATGTCCATGGGCAACTCCTCAAACGAAACGGCAGGCGATCGAACCGAGCATGTCGTAGTCGACATGGAAGGTGTCGCCTGGCTTGGCCGCCACCGGGCGGGTGAAGGAGCCGCCTAGGATGATCTGGCCTGGCTCGAGGGTGACGTCGTACGGGGCCAGTTTGTTGGCCAGCCAGGCGACACCTTTGGCGGGGTGGTTGAGCACCGCGGCGCTGACACCGGACTCCTCGATCATACCGTTGCGGTACAGCACCGCCGGCACCTTGCGCAGGTCGATTTCGGTCGGGCGCACGGCACGGCCGCCCATGACCACACCCGCATTGGCCGCGTTGTCGGAGATGGTGTCGAACACTTTGCGCGTGGCCTGGGTGACCGGGTCGACCTGCTGAATACGTGCGTCGATGATCTCCAAGGCAGGGATGACCCACTCGGTGGCCTCCAGCACGTCGAACACGGTGACGTTGGGGCCTTTCAACGGCTTGCCAAGGATGAACGCGAGTTCGACCTCGACACGCGGCACGATGAAGCGCTCGAAGGGGATGTCGGTGCCCTCGTCGAACAGCATATCGTCCAGCAGGGCGCCGTAGTCGGGTTCGGTGATGTTCGACGACACCTGCATGGCGCGGGACGTCAGGCCGATCTTGTGGCCGACCAGCTTGCGGCCGGAGGCGATTTTCTTCGCGACCCAGGCACGCTGGATGGCGTAGGCGTCGTCAATGGTGATCGACGGGTGGTCCAGTGAAAACTGGCGCACCTGCTCGCGGGAGCGCTCGGCCTGGTCGAGGCGTTCGGCCGCTTGCTGGATGAAAGCGTTATCAAGCATGGGGATGATCTCGAAGTTCATGGGTTGACGATGGCGGCCTGGGTGCGCAGCACCAGCAAGCCGCCGAGGGTGATGAAGACCGCCAGCACGAACAGTGCGAGGCTGGCGCTTTGCGTGGTGTCGCGCACCCAGCCGATGAAGTACGGCGCGGCGAATGAAGCAATGCTGCCCAGCGAGCTGATCAGGGCGATGCCGGCCGCCTGGGTGCGGTCATTGAGAAAGGCCGGTGGCAGTTGCCAGAACATCGGCAAGGCTGCGCTGGCGCCCATTCCGGCCAGCACCAGGCCGGCCAGTACCGGCAGTGGTTGCTGCGGCGCAAGGCCGGTGATCGCGATACCGGCGGCCGCCATCAGCAGGGGAACACTGAGGTGCCAGCGGCGTTCGCGATGGCGGTCGGACGAGCGCCCGCAGGCCAGCATGAACACGCAGCCGGCCAGGTAGGGCAGGGCACTGAGCAGACCGACACTGGCATCGCTGCCGATGCCAGCGGCGTGAATCAGGCTGGGCATCCAGAACGCCAAAGTGTTCACTGCCAGCATGACCGCGCAGTACACCGTCACCAGCAACCACACGGCAGGGCTGGTGAGAATGGCGGAAAAGGACGTCACCGACTTGCGCTGTTCCTCCTGCCCGAACTGGGCGCGCAGGGCCGCCTTCTGGGGTTCATCGAGCCAGTGCACACGCTCGAAGTGTTCCGGCAGGCTGGCCAGCACCAACAGGCCAAGCAGCATCACTGGTGCGCCTTCGAGCAGGAACATCCATTGCCAGCCCCGCAGCCCCGCCGCGTCGTGCATGAAGGTCAGGATGGCGCCGGACACGGGGCCGCCAATCACCCCGGCCAGCGGCACGGCGATGGCGAACAATGCGGTGATCTGGGCACGGCGGCCAGCCGGATACCAACGGTTGAGGTAGACCAGAATGCCCGGGAAGAAACCGGCTTCGGCAGCGCCCAGCAGAAAGCGCAGCAGATAGAACGCGCTGCTGCTCTCCACCAGCAGCATGCTGGTCGACAGTGCGCCCCACACCACCATCAGGGTCGCGATCCAGCGCCGTGGCCCCAGGCGGTCGAGCATCAGGTTGCTCGGCACGCCGAACAGGGCATAGGCAATGAAGAACAGCCCGGCACCCAATCCGTACACCGTGTCGGACAGGTGCAGGTCCTGGCTCATCTGCATCTTGGCGAAGCCGATGTTGATGCGGTCCAGGTGGGCGAACAGGTAGCACACCAGCAACAGCGGCATCAGCCGCCAGGTGACGGTGCGGTGGGTGCTGTCGATCAGCTCGGCGTGCGCCGGGTTTTGCGAGGCATGCTCTAGAGTGCTCATATTCTTGTACTTGTTGTGGAATGAGGCGAACGGGCCGTTGCCGGCGTCAGGCCGGCCGGTTGAACAGCGGGTGCAAGCTGCTGTGCTTGGCGTCGTAGACCTGCGCCTGGCTTTCGTCGATCTGCACGGTGATACCGATCGGGCGTTGCTGCAGCAGCGCGTCCAGGTGGCGTTTCAGCACCTGCAGAAGACTGTCGCCGACGGCTTTGTGCACCTGTTCGGAGCGGCCGCTGCCCATGCGCAGGTTGGCGTACAGGAAACCGTACGGGCCTTTGCCGTCGGCCACCGCGCAATGCGCCGCCGGGTAGGCCAGCACGCGGGTGCCACCGGTGGGAAAGACCGCTTTGCCGGCCTGATCGCGCTGTTCGAGCATGGTGTCGGCCAGGGCGCGACACAGGCTTGGAATATCAGCGTCGGTTTCCAGGTCGGGTGTGTAGAGCAGAACCAGGTGGGGCATCTGGCGCATCCTCGGGTAAGGGGTCTGATCGCCCGCACGGTGCGACCAGACGCAAGGGAAGTCACAGGCGGCTGGTGGAAGCGACCGCTGCCGGGTTGGCTGCCTGAGCCGGGGGAATGGCGCTGCCATCCTGCGGGGTGACCGGGAAGATCGCATTGATCTGGCCGGTGCCCGACGAGCCGAAGTAAGGCGTCACCACCTCGGCCTTGCCGTCGTAGTTCGACCAGCCCAGCGCACCGAGCAGCATGGCGGTGTCGTGCATGAAACCCTCGCCGTGGCCTTTGGCGGCGTACTCCGGAAGCATCCCGCAGAAGGCTTCCCACTCGGCGTTTTCCCACATCGCCACCACACGGTTGTCCAGCGTTTCCAGGAACGGGCTCCAGACCTTGGTGGCGAACTCAGGTGCCTGCCCGTTCTGGGCAAAACGGTGTGACAGCGAGCCGCTGGCCAGGAACGCCACGGTGCCGTCGTAATGGTCCTCGATAGCCTTGCGCATGGCCCAGCCGAGGCGGGCGCTGTCGGCCAGGTAATGGGAGGTGCACAGCGCCGAGACCGAGACCACCTTGAAGTGCTGGTCCTGGTTCATGTAGCGCATCGGCACCAGGGTGCCGTACTCAGGGCCGAGGGTGGTGGCGTGGTGCGCCATGGTCTCGACATTGAAGCGGTTGCATTCCTCTGCCAGCAGCAGGCCAAGCTCGGTGTTGCCGGGGAAGGCGTATGGCATGTTGCTGATGAAATGCGGCAGCTCGTTACTGGTGTAGACGCCCTCGAAGTGGGGGGCGCACAACACGTGGTAATTGGCGTTGACCAGCCAGTGGGTGTCGAACACCACGATGGTGTCCACGCCCAGCTCACGGCAACGGCGGCTGATTTCGTAGTGGCCGTCGATGGCCGCCTGGCGAAAGCCTTGGCGCGGTCCGGGCAGTTCGGACAGGTACATGGAGGGAACATGAGTGATCTTGGCTGCAAGTGCCAGCTTGCCCATGATGAAGCTCCTTATTGTTGTGAGGCCATCGGGCCGGTGCCCAGGCTATCCGTCAGAGAGGCCTGGGGCGCCGACCCGCTGAACGAAGGTTTACACCCCCCAGCGAGGGATGTGGTGGCTGCCCATCGAGATACAGACGTTCTTGATCTCGGCGAACACTTCGAAGCTGTACTGCCCGCCTTCGCGGCCGGTGCCCGAGCCTTTCACGCCACCGAACGGTTGACGCAGGTCGCGCACGTTCTGACTGTTGATGAATACCATGCCCGCTTCGATACCGCGCGCCAGGCGATGAGCCTTGCCGATGTCCTGGGTCCAGATGTACGAGGCCAGGCCGTACTCGGTATCGTTGGCCAGGCGCAGCGCTTCGGCTTCGTCCTTGAACGGAATCAGGCAGACCACCGGGCCGAAGATTTCTTCCTGGGCGATGCGCATGCTGTTGTTCACATCGGCGAACACGGTCGGCTGGATGAACTGGCCTTTGGACAAATGCGCCGGCAGGTTGGCCGGGCGTTCCAGGCCGCCCGCCACCAGGCGTGCGCCTTCCTCGATGCCGATGCGGATGTAGCCGGTGACCTTGTCGTAGTGCTGCTGGGTGATCATCGAGCCGACCTGGGTTTTCGGGTCGGTCGGGTCACCGACGATCAGGCGTTTGGCGCGGGCGGCGAATTCGGCGACGAACTGCGGGTACACGCTTTCCTGGATGAAGATGCGGCTGCCGGCGGTGCAGCGCTCGCCGTTGAGCGAGAAGATGGTGAACAGCGCCGCATCCAGGGCGCGCTCCAGGTCGGCGTCTTCGAAGATCAGCACCGGCGACTTGCCGCCCAGCTCCATGGAGTACTTTTTCAGGCCCGCGGTCTGCATGATTTTCTTGCCGGTGGCGGTGCCGCCGGTAAAGGAGATCGCACGCACATCCGGGTGACGAACCAGTGCGTCGCCGGCGGTGGCGCCGTAGCCCTGGATCACGTTGAGCACGCCGTTGGGAATGCCGGCCTCAACGGCCAGGCGGCCCAGCTCGTTGGCGGTCAATGGCGACAGTTCGCTCATCTTCAGCACCGCGGTGTTGCCCAGGGCCAGGCACGGAGCGGTCTTCCAGGTAGCGGTCATGAACGGGACGTTCCACGGCGACACCAGGCCACACACACCCACCGGCTGGTACAGGGTGTAGTTGAGCATCTGGTCGTCGACCGGGTAGGTGTGGCCGTCCATGCGCGTGCAGACTTCGGCGAAGAACTCGAAGTTGTGCGAAGCACGCGGGATCAGCACGTTGCGGGTCTGGTGGATCGGCAGGCCGGTGTCGAGGGTTTCCAGCTCGGCCAGCTTTGGCACGTTCTGGTCGATCAGCTCACCCAGCTTGCGCATCAGGCGGGCACGTTCCTTGGCCGGGGTGTTGGCCCATTTCGGGAAGGCTTCCTTGGCCGCGGCAACGGCCTGGGCCACTTCCTCGGCACCGCCGCTGGCGACTTCGCCAATGGCGTCGCCGGTGGCCGGGTTGTAGTTGACGAAGGTGTCTTTGCTTTCGACCTCACGGCCGTTGATCCAGTGCTTGATCATCTCGCTCACGCCTTGTTGTTCTTGAAGAAGTCAGCTTCGCTGACGATACGGTTGACCAGGCGACCGACGCCTTCCACTTCCACCACCACTTCATCGCCCGGCACCACATCGGCCAGGCCCTCAGGCGTGCCGGTGGCGATCATGTCGCCCGGCTGCAGGGTCATGAAGCTGGAGAAGTATTCGATGAGGAACGGGATGTCGAAGATCATGTCCGCGGTGGTGCCTTCCTGCTTCAGCTCACCGTTGATCCAGGTGCGCAGCTTCAGGTTGGACGGGTCGGGGACCTCGGCGGCATCGACGATCCACGGGCCGACCGGGGTGGTGGCGTCGCGGTTCTTCACCCGCAGGTTGGGGCGGTAGTAGTTTTCCAGGTAGTCGCGGATGGCGTAGTCGTTGCACACGGTGTAGCCGGCCAGGTATTGCAGCGCGTCTTCGCGCTTGACGTTGCGCGCGGGCTTGCCGATCACCGCCACCAGTTCGCACTCGTAGTGCATGTACTTGACGTTGTCCGGGCGCCAGGTGACCTGCTTGTGGCCGGTGTAGGTGCCGGGCGACTTGATGAACGCCAGGGGTTCGGTGGGCGGCGTGAAGGCCAGCTCGGCGGCGTGGTCGGCGTAGTTCAGGCCCAGGGCGAACATGCTGCCGGTGGCCGGTGGCAGCCAGGTCACCTGGTCTTCATGGACCAGGCGGCCGTCGGCCAGGCGCAGGTGGTCGTCTTCGACGGTAACCTGATGAGTCTGGCCGTCGAACTGGATACGGGCGTGTTTCACAGTAGCGTTCCTCATTCGGCGACGATGTGGTTGGTCAGCTTGCCCAGGCCGTCGATCTCGATGTCGACGCGATCACCTGGCTTTACATCGACACGGCCTTCGGGGGTGCCGGTAATCAGGATGTCGCCGGCGTGTAGGGTCATGAATTCGCTGATTTCGGCGATCAGCCGGGCGACCGAGCGCACGCAGTTGGCGGTGTTGTTCTGCTGGCGCAACTCACCGTTTACCCACAGCCGCAGGCCCAGTGCGTCCGGGTTGGCGACTTGGGCGGCCGGCACCAGTGCGGGGCCGACCGGGCAGAAGCCATCGCGGCACTTGGCCTTGACGGCGGGGCGGTAGTAGCTGTCCTCGGGCAGGCTGACCTCGTTGACGATGGTGTAGCCGGCCACGTAGTCCAGCGCGTTTTCCTCGCTGACCCGGCTGGCATCCTTGCCGATGACCACGCCCAGGGCCGGGCCGGGCTGCAGGCGCTCGACACCGCCCGGGAACACCACGTTGCCCTCATGAACGTTGCGGGTGTTGGGGGTCTTGACGAACAGCACCGGCTTGACGGGTGGTTGCTTGTAGGGCGCTTCGTGGAACGCCGCCAGGTGCTGTTGCAGCAGACCCTGATAGTTCAGCGCAACGCCGAACAGGGTGCCGGTCGCAACGTCATGCAGGGCATGGCTCATGCTTTTCTCCAGGCAGTGCAGGGCGGAGGTCGTCCGCCTAGATTGTTAATGTGTTAACGTTATAATTAATATGTTAACGAAGGTCAATACTTCACCTGGTGGCATCCGGCGCGCAGCCGGTGCACCATGTGTCGTGGTCAACACGGTCAAGCGATTTGCGGGTAAGCAGTCATGAGCAATCGGCATCCCATCCCGAACATCAACATCGGTCAGGTCTACGACCAGCGCTACAGCGACAGCGAGGTGCACTACGACCGCCTCGGCAACCTGGCCGGGTTCTTCGGGCGCAACATGCCCGTGCATCGGCACGACCGTTTTTTTCAGGTGCACTACGTCAAGTCGGGCACGGTGCGGGTGTATCTGGACGACCAGCAGTACATCGAGTCCGGGCCGGTGTTCTTCCTCACGCCACCCACGGTCACGCACTCCTTCGTCACCGAGCCCGACAGCGACGGGCATGTGCTGACGGTGCGTCAGCAACTGGTCTGGCAACTGATCGAAGCGGATGCCAGCCTGCTTCCGGCGGGTGTGCAGGTGCGGCCAGCCTGTGTGGCGCTGGCCAATGTGCCGGCTGAATACAAGGCCGAAGCAGGGCGCCTGGAGCGTTGGCTGGAAGCGCTCAGCGAAGAGTTCGCCACGCCGCACCCGGGGCGCGAGGCGGCGCTGCAGTCGCTGACCCGGTTGATCATGATCAGCTTGTTGCGCTTGTGCCCCAACTCGCTGGAGTCCACCCCGGCGCGGCACGAAGACTTGAAGATTTTCCACCGCTTCAATGCGTTGATCGAAGCGCACTACCTTGAGCACTGGCCGCTGGCCCGCTACGCGCAGCAGATTGGCGTGACCGAGGCGCGGCTCAACGATGTCTGCCGGCGAATCGCCGACTTGCCTTCCAAGCGCCTGGTGCTTGAGCGGTTGATGCAGGAGGCCAAGCGCTTGCTGTTGTTTTCCGGCGGTACGGCGAACGAGATCTCCTACCAGCTCGGTTTCAAGGACCCGGCCTATTTCAGCCGTTTTTTCAACCGTTATGCCAAGCTCACGCCTGGTGAGTATCGGCAGCGGCAGGTGGAGTTGCAGTGAAGTGGCCACGTCGAGTCGCCCGGAGTTCGTTGTACTTGTTTGATCCGGATGGTCGCAGCTTGGGGCTTGGCCTTGAATGGGTTTTCCATGGAAGAGATTGCACTTTCCATCGTAAAGGCCGGGAGGTGAGGCCGTTCATCCAGCCGGGCTGGCGGCCCCGCCAGGCGATTGCCTGCACACGTCTTGTCCGTTTCAGCCAATGCCCCTAATCTTGGGCGCTGTAAAAGCAAGGCAGGCCCCCTCATGACCAAGACGCAACCCTCGCTCACGCTGACTCTGCTGCAGGCCAGAGAGGCGGCGATGGCATTTTTCAGGCCGTTGTTGAATGAACACGACCTGACCGAGCAGCAGTGGCGGGTCATCCGCATTCTCAAGCAGCAGGGTGAGCTGGAGAGCCATCAGCTCGCCCATCAGGCCTGTATTCTCAAACCGAGCATGACCGGTGTGCTGAGCCGTCTTGAGCGAGATGGCCTGGTGCGCCGCCAGAAGACCGCACAGGACCAGCGAAGGGTGTTCGTTTCACTCACTGCGAGCGGTGAAGCGTGCTTCGAATCGATGAGAGAAGGCATGGAGGCCAACTACCTGAAGATCCAGGCACAGTTCGGTGAAGAAAAACTTCAGCAACTGTTGGCGCTGTTGAACGACCTCAAGCGCATAGCGCCGTAGGCCAAGGCACCTTTGCCAGTGCTGCTGGTCGAGTGCGCTGGCGATGAGTCATCGGTTGGCCGACTGGCCTTCTGCGAACAACTGCCTCACCACTTCCCTGAGCCAGCGATTGCCTTGGTCCTGGTGGTAGCGTGCATGCCAGTGTTGCTTGACCGTGAACCCCTCCACGGCAAACGGGCAATCGTGCACTTTCAGGCCATGGATGTCGGCAAGCGTCTGGCCGATATGCCGTGGCAACGTCGCCACCAGGTCGGTCGAGCCGACAATCGTCCCCAGCCCGAGAAACGCCGGTAGCTCAAGCATGATCCTGCGCTCGATTCCCTCGCGAGCCAAACCGGCCTCAAGCAACTTCTGGCCAGTTCCAGCACTGACCTGCACGTGGCCTTCGGCGCGATAGTGCGCCAGGCTCATTCCCTTGGTCAGCCGCGGATGCTGCAGGTTACTCAGGCAAACCCAGTCCTGCTCGAACAACATCTGCTGATACATACCCCCACCCAGCCATGGCACGAAACCAATGGCCAGGTCAGCCTCACCCGACTCCAGCGCGCGCTCGGTGTTTCCATCAATTCTCGCCGCTTCCAGGCGAATGCCCGGCGCATGCGTGCGCAAGTGGTTGAGGATGCTGGGCAGCAGCGTGATGTGGCTGGCATCACTGACACACAGGCGAAAACGCCGCTGAGCCGTGGCCGGAATGAACTGCGGCTCCAAGGCCGTCAGCCGGCGCAGCGATTCCAGTACCTCACGGCAAGGTCCGATCAATTGGTCGGCCCGCGGGGTAGGGGCCATACCGCTTGGCGTGCGCACGAACAGCGGATCGTTCAACTGCTCACGCAACCGCGCCAGCCAGATACTGATGGTCGGTTGGCTCTGCCCCAATTGCTCGGCGGCGCGGGTGACGCTGCGACAGTCGTACAGCAGATCGAACAATTGCAGCAGCTTGGGTTCAGGCAGAGCCTCCAGTGCATTCATTATTGTAAATCTCAATAGCTCTATTGAGGTCATTGTATAGCCCAAATAAACCCCGCTGCATAAGGTAGTCGCAAACCACAGGAGGTCTGCGACGTGAAAATCTGCATTCTGGGTGCCGGTGCGCTGGGTTGCGCCATTGGCGCGGCCTTGAGCGAGGCAGGGCATGAAACGTGGCTGTTGAACCGTGGCCGCACGCATGTGGAGGCGATCAACCAGCACGGGCTGCAGGTGCAGGACGAGCGTGGCGAGCGTCAGGTGCGGGTCAATGCGGCCATCGATGCCGAAGATGTGGGCGTGGCCGACCTGGTGATAGTGCTGGTCAAGTCGTTCCACACCGCCGAGGCCATCGCCGGAGCCGGCGCGTTGATCGGACCACACACGTTGGTGCTGTCACTGCAGAACGGCCTGGGCCATGAGGATCTGCTGGCGCAAGCGGTGGGGCGGGATCGGGTACTGGCGGGCAAGACCTACGTCGGCGGCGTGCTGCTGGCGCCGGGTTCGATCCGCGCAGGCGTGGCGGGCAAGCAGACCTTCATCGGTGAGCTCGACGGCCAGCTGACGCCGCGTATTCAGGCGATTGCCGAAGCCTTCAACAACGCGGGGCTGGCCACCACGGTCAGCGACAACATCCTCGGCACCATGTGGGACAAGCTGCTGGTAAACGTCGCCACCGGCGCACTCAGTGGCATCACCATGCTCAGTTACGGCCAGCTGTACAGCGAGCCGCTGCTGGAAACCACCGCCAAGGCCGCAGTGGCCGAGGCCATCGCCGTGGCCGAGAGCGCAGGTATCCGCCTGAGCCTGACCAGCCCCGACGCGGCCTGGCAGCTGGCTGCCGAAGGACTGCCTGCGAGCTTTCGCACCTCGATGCTGCAGAGCCTGGAAAAGGGCTCGATCACCGAAATCGACTTCATCAACGGCTCCGTCGTGCGCTGGGGTCAGCGCCATGGTGTGGCCACGCCGGTCAACGCGACCCTGGTGGCCTGCATCAAGGGCATCGAACGCGCCATGGCCGATTACCAGAAAAGGGACAACAAATGAGCCAGCCGAAAGCCTACCTCGAACACGTGGCGTTCTGGGTCAAAGACATCCAGTGGCATATCCGTTTCTTCAACGAAGTGTGCGGCATGACCATGCGTGAAGTGCAGGGCAGTGTCGAGCAGCCGGCGCAGTACTGGACCTTGGGTGGCCTGCAGTTCATCCACCAACCGGACTTCGCCGGGCCTGAAGGGCGCATGGCGCATCTGGGCATCATGTGCGAAGACCTCGAAGCCACCTTGGCCGCGGCCCAGCGCTTTGCCGTCAGTGAAATGCCCCAGGGCCGCAACTGGCTTCGCTTGCCGGATGGCCTGGCGGTGGAGTTCATCCAGGCACTGCCGGCGGCCAGCGTCGCCCAGGTGCTGGCCATCGACCCACGCGCGCAGGTGCTGGCATGAGCGTAATGGAAAAATACTGGGACGATGCCCGAGAAGGCGATGAATGCATCAGCCCCACCTACACCGTGACACGCGAGCGTATCCTGGCCTATGCCGACCTCACGGGTGACCACACCCCTGTGCATGTCGATGAGGCGTATGCCAACGCCAGCCACTTCGGCTGCCTGGTCGCCCACGGCCTGTTCGGGTTGTCGATTGCCGACGGTTTGAAGACCCAGTGCGACTACCGCTTCCTGCCGGGCATGTCGCTGGGCTGGACCTGGGACTTCGTGCTGCCGATCAAGGTCAACGATGTATTGCACGTGCGCATGCGGGTGGGGGCGATGCGCCCGAGCAACAGCCGTCCGGGTTGGGGCATCGTGGTGCTGCCGTCGGAACTGATCAACCAGCATGGCGAAGTCGTGCAACGTGGCGAGCACCGGCTGATGGTGCCCAGGAGGGTGCAGGCATGAGCCAGGCATTGCCTCTTGCGGGTATCCGCGTGGTCGATTACAGCCACTTCCTTGCCGGGCCCTATGTGGGCCGCTGCCTGGCGGCGCTGGGCGCCGAGGTGATCAAGGTGGAACGCCCAGGCAGCGGCGATGCCGGCCGCCAACATGCGTTCACCCTGGATGAGCAGCAGAGCGGTTACTTCCTGCAATTGAACATGGGCAAACAGGGCGTCAGCGTGAACATGAAGGACCCACGCGGCAAGGCTTTCATGCAGCGCCTGACCGATTCGGCCGACGTGTTCATCGAAAACTACCGCCCCGGCGCGCTGGACAAGCTCGGCCTGGGCTATGCCGAACTGTCGGCACGTAACCCGCGCCTGGTGTACTGCTCGATTTCCGCCTATGGCCACACCGGGCCGGACGCCCACCGCGCCGGCTTCGGACTGATCGCCGAGGCCAAGAGCGGAATCATGCAGATGGTCGGCGTGCCGGGCGAGGCGCCGCCGCTGCTGCGTATCTCACTGGGTGATATGTACACCGGCATCCATGCGGTGGCGGCGATCAATGCGGCGCTCCTGGGCCGGGTGAACAGCGGCCGCGGCCAGCATATCGATATGGCGCTGTACGACACCCTGGTGTCGATGCATGAATACGCCGTGCAGTGCTACACGCTGTCCGACGGCGCCGTGCTGCCAGAGCAGACCGGCCATGACATGCCCACCTCGACCCTTTATGGCGTGTTCCGCGCTGCCGACGGTGACCTGGTGATCGCTGCCCAGGTCGACGATGCATGGCAACGCTTTGCCGTCATGCTCGAAGCCAATGGCGGCCCACCCGGGTTCGGCAGCGACAGTCGTTACCACCGCCTCAATGGCCGTAATGCCCACCGCCAGGCGATTCTGGCCGTGGTCCGCGACTGGGTCGGCGGGCGCAAGGTGGCCGACATCCTGCACCTGCTCGATGGCATCGACATCCCCAGCGCCAAGGTGCAGCGCATCGACGAAGTGCTGGCTGACCCGCAGATCCAGGCGCGCAACATGCTCATCGAGCAGCAGCACCCGCGCTACGGCACCTTGCGCCTGCCCAACCTGCCGTTTCGCTTCTCTGAGTGCGATACCACGATCCATCAGGTGGCCCCTGACCTCGGCCAGCACAACGTCGAAGTGGCCGCCGGGCTCGGTTTCAGCCCTGAAGAAGTCACCGCCATGCAAACAGAGGGTGTGTTCTTCACCCACGGAGATGCACGATGAACGACCGCTATGCAGTGATCGGCCGGCCGATCAACCATACCAAGTCACCCCTGATTCATGGCCTGTTCGCCCAGGCCAGCGGCCAGACCTTGGAATATGGAGCCATCGAAGGCTCGCTGGAAGACTTCGAGGCCCAGGTGCTGCAGTTTCGCAGTGACGGCGGGCTGGGCATGAACATCACCGCTCCGTTCAAACTGCGCGCTTTCGAGCTGGCCGACCGGCGCAGCGAGCGGGCGCAACTGGCGCGGGCGGCCAATGCGCTGAAGTTCGAGGATGGCCGCATCGTTGCCGAGAACTTCGATGGCATCGGCCTGCTGCGGGATATCGAAGACAATCTCGGCGAACCACTGCGCAACCGCCGCGTGCTGTTGCTCGGCGCCGGTGGCGCGGTGCGTGGGGCGTTGCTGCCATTCCTGCAGGCGGGCCCCCGCGAGCTGGTGGTCGCCAACCGTGACATGGCCAAGGCCGTGACACTGCGCAACGAGCTGGACCATCCGCGGTTGCGCATCAGCCGTTACGAGGAACTGGAGGGGCAGGCTTTCGACATCGTGGTCAATGCCACGTCCGCGAGCCTGACCGGCGAATTGCCGCCGTTGCCTGGCGGGGCGCTGGGCGAGACGCGCCTGGCCTACGAACTGGCCTATGGCAAAGGCCTTACGCCCTTCCTGCGCCTGGCCCGGGAGCAAGGCGTGGCGCGCCTGGCCGATGGTGTCGGCATGCTGGTCGAGCAGGCGGCGGAGGCGTTCGCCTGGTGGCGCGGGGTGCGGCCGGACACACGCGCCGTGATCGCCCAACTGACCATCCCGCTGGAGTAGGCCCATGCTTGCCAATGTCCTGATGCTGCACGGCATCAACCACAATATGTTCGGCAAGCGCGACCCGCGCCAGTATGGCACCGCGACTCTGGCCGACATTGATCGCGCGTTGCAGGCGCTGGGTGAGCAGCTGGGGGCGCGGGTCGAAAGCTTCCAGACCAACTACGAAGGGGCCATGTGCGAGCGTATCCACCAGGCCTTGGAAGAGCGAGTGGATGCTGTGCTGATCAACGCTGGCGCCTGGACACACTACAGCTATGGCATTCGCGATGCGCTGGCGATTGTCGAGGTGCCGGTGGTTGAAGTGCATATGTCGAACATCCATGCTAGAGAACCGTTCAGGCACCATTCGGTGTTTGCCGAAGTAGTGCGCGGGCAGATTTGCGGGTTTGGTGTCGAGACCTACCTGCTGGCGCTACGCGCTGCGCTGAAGATGATCTGACAGGGCAGTGCTCATGGAAATGCACGCAACGCCTTGAATCAAAGGGAACCTGTGGGGGCTGGCTTGTCGAGGCACCGCGTTGCCTGTATCGCCGGCAAGCCGGCTCCCACATCTATCGCGACGATCTTGAGAACACTGCAGTACCTGTGGGAGCAACTGTCTTGCTCAGTTTCTAACCAAGCTGCGCGATCCCTGTGGGAGCCGGCTTGCCGGCGATGGGGCCGGTACAGGCCGCACAAGACGCTATCTCCCACAGGTGATCCACCCCCAATCAGAAGGACCTCAAGCCTTGGCTACTCCAGACGTTACCAGCACCTCGCGCCAGGCCACCTGCATCGCCTTGCTGGTCGCCATCACCTTCTTCATGGAAAACCTCGACGCCACGGTAATCGCCACAGCGCTGCCACAGATGGCCAGCGACTTCGCCGAAAACCCCGTCAGTCTGAACATCGGCATCAGTGCCTACCTGCTGGCGGTGGCCGTGTTCATTCCACTCAGCGGCTGGGTGGCGGACCGTTTCGGCGCGCGCAATGTGTTCGCTGGCGCCATCGGCCTGTTTACCCTGGCCTCCTGGCTCTGCGGGTTGGCCACCACCCTTGAAAGCTTCGTTGCAGCGCGGGTGTTGCAGGGCATTGGCGGCGCGCTGATGGTGCCGGTCGGGCGGCTGGTGGTGTTGCGTACCACCGAGAAGAAAGACCTGGTGAAGATGCTCGCGGTGATTACCTGGCCCGGGCTGGTGGCGCCCGTGCTTGGCCCCCCTGTAGGTGGCCTGATCGTCACTCATTTGTCCTGGCCCTGGATCTTCTATCTGAATATCCCGCTTGGCGTATTGGCCCTGGCGGCAGCGTGGTGGCTGATTCCCAATACCTGTTCCAGCCAGTCGCGCAGTTTTGACCTGCTGGGTTTCGTCTTCCTCGCTTCGGCCTGTGCGGCATGGCTGGTCGGCCTGGAGATGCTCGGTTCGCTGGCAGGCGGCAGCCTGGGTTGGGGGGCGGCCTTGGTTGCCGCGGGTGCGCTGCTGACCTGGCTTTCGGTCTGGCACTGCCAGCGCCACCCGGCACCTTTGTTGCCGCTTTCGACCTTGGGCATCGCCACGTTCAGGGCCAGCATTGTCGGCGGCACGTTGTTCCGTTTGTCGATCAGCGCCTTGCCATTTCTGATTCCACTATTGCTGCAGATCGGCTTCGGGCTGTCGCCGGTAGATGCGGGGCTGCTGGTGCTGGCGATCTTCGCGGGTAACCTGTTGATGAAACCGTTCACCACCGGCCTGCTGCGCCGTCATGGTTTTCGCCGGGTGCTGCTGGTCAACGGCCTGATCGGCGTTGGCAGCATCCTGGCGTGCCTGGGCCTGCACCAGGGCATGCCCTGGCACTGGATGGCACTGGTGCTTTTCGTAGGAGGCTTATCGCGCTCGATGCAGTTCACCACCTACAACGCCGTTGGGTTTTCCGAGGTGCCCAAGTCGCAGATGGGCGAGGCGTCGACGCTGTTCAGCATGTTCTTCCAGCTGGCGATGGCGTTGGGCGTGGCGGTGGTGGCGCTGTTGTTGAGGGTGGCGATGGTGGCGCGGGGAGGTGAGGGCGGGATGACGGTGGGTGACTTCCACTGGGCATTGATCGGTGTAGCGGTCATTGCGTTGGTTGCACTGCTGGATGCGGTACGTTTGCCCGGTAATGCGGGGGAGCAGGTACTGAGCCGGTAGATAGGCGGCTTCCGGCCTGTGGTTTGCTCGGAAGGGGGCTGCAGCGCAGCCCCTGTGGTACCTGAGCCTGCAAGGATCAATGCGAATGACGCGGCATGCCGCCTTCGCGGGCGATCACTTTCATGTGCAGCGTCGCAGGCTCCAGGCAACCACCGGTAGACAGTTGCCCCACCAATTGCCGATACAGCTCCTGCCAGGGCGTTTGCGAGGCCGGGATATTCGGCTTCCACAACGCACGGCGGCGCGCGAGCTCGGCCTCGTCCACCAGCAGGTCGACGCGCCGGTTGTTCAGGTCGACGCGCAGCAGGTCGTTGGTCTGCAGCAGCGCCAGGCCACCGCCCACTGCTGCCTCCGGGGACATGTTGAGGATCGACGGGCTGGCTGAAGTACCGCTCTGGCGGCCATCCCCCAGGCAGGGCAGCGAGTCGACGCCACGCTTGATCAAGGCCGCTGGCGGGGCCATGTTCACCACTTCGGCGCTGCCAGGGTAGCCCACCGTGCCAGCGCCGCGGATCACCAGGATGCAGCGTTCGTCGATATCCAGCGACGGGTCGTCGATACGGGCGTGGTAGTCCTCAGGCCCCTCGAAGACGATTGCCCTGGCTTCGAAGCTGTTCTCCTTGCCGGGTTCGGACAGGTAGGTCTGGCGGAACGCTTCCCCGACCACCGACATTTTCATGATCGCACTGTCGAAGAAGTTGCCGCTGAGCACGATGAAGCCGGCGCCGTGCTTGAGCGGGGCGTCATAGGGCAGGATCACGTCACGGTTGCTGGTGAGCGCGGCGCTGACGATTTCGCCGATGCTTTTGCCGCTGACCGTGGCGCAGTCTTCGTGCAGGCGGCCAGCCTTCTGCAACTCGTGCATTACCGCCGGTACGCCGCCTGCGCGGTGGAAGCCTTCGCCTAGGTATTTGCCGGCCGGCATGCAGTTGACCAGCAATGGCACGCTTTCGCCCACACGCTGCCAGTCGTCCAGCGACAGCTCGATACCCATGTGCCGGGCGATGGCGATCAGGTGCGGCGGGCAGTTGCTTGAGGCGCCGAGGGCGGAAGCCACGGCAATGGCGTTCTCGAAGGCAGGGCGGGTCATGATCGATGAAGGCCGGATGTCCTGCAGAACCAGTTCGCAGATGCGCTTGCCAGTGGCATAGGCCATTTGCCCGCGCTCGCGATACGGCGCAGGAATGCTCGCGCAGCCTGGCAAGGACATGCCCAGCGCCTCGGCCAGCGCGTTCATCGACAGCGCCGTACCCATGGTGTTGCAGTGGCCCACCGACGGCGAAGCGGCCGTGGTCATTTCCATGAAGCCTTCGTAGTCGATGTCGCCGGCGGCCAGCAGGTTACGGGCATGCCACAGCACGGTGCCCGAGCCGATCAGCTGGCCTTTGTGGTGGCCATCGAGCATCGGCCCACCCGACAGCACGATGGCCGGCAGGTCGGTGGTGGCCGCGGCCATCAGGCAGGCGGGGGTGGTCTTGTCGCATCCGGTGGTCAGCACCACGCCATCGAGCGGGTAGCCGTGCAGAATCTCCACCAGCCCCAGGTAAGCCAGGTTGCGGTCCAGCGCAGCGGTGGGGCGGCGGCTCTGTTCGGCGATCGGGTGCACCGGGAATTCCATGGGGATGCCACCGGCATCGCGAATGCCAGCCTTCACCCGCTGAGCCAACTCGATGTGGTGGCGGTTGCACGGGGTCAGGTCGCTGCCAGTCTGGGCGATGCCGATGATCGGCCGGCCCGATTGCAGTTCTTCACGGGTCAGGCCGTAGTTCATGTAGCGCTCGACATAAAGCGCGGTCATGTCCGCATGGCTCGGGTCATCGAACCACTGCTGGCTGCGCAGGTGGCGCTTGGGAATATGGCTCATGTCTGGCTCTCTCTTGTCTTTATAGGGCGCATCTTGGTGTTGCCGGGCACAGCGTTACAGCAAACCTCGGGCAGCGAGGTTGCGCATCAGCGCACCTACCCCAAAGGTCCAGGGCGTGGCCTTGTCGCTGTGGCTCACCTCATTGTGCAAGGCGCCAAGCAGGGGGCTGGAGATACTAACCCGGTCACCTGCCTTGTGGGTGAAACCTGCGCCAGGGTGGTCGCGGTCCTCGGTGGGCGCGAACAGCGTGCCGAGGAACAGCAGGAAACCGTCGGGGTATTGGTGGTTGCCGTTGAGGGTCTGGCGCACCAGGTCTTCGGGGTCGCGGCTGATCTGGTTCATCGAGCTGGTGCCGTTGAGCACGAAGCCATCGGTGCCATGCACTTCGAGGCGCACCACGCAGTTGCGCACGGCGTCCAGGTCGAAGGCTTCATCGAACAGGCGGATGAATGGGCCGATGGCGCAGGACGCGTTGTTGTCCTTGGCTTTGCTCAGCAACAGCGCGCTACGCCCTTCGAAGTCGCGCAAGTTGACGTCGTTGCCCAACGTCGCACCGTGGATACGCCCACGGCTGTCCACCGCCAGAACGATTTCAGGTTCGGGGTTGTTCCATTGCGAGCCGGGGTGCACGCCGATCTGGCTGCCGCTGCCCACGCCCGCCAGCACCGGGGCCTTGGTGAAGATCTCGGCGTCCGGGCCGATGCCCACCTCCAGGTATTGCGACCACAGGCCTTGCTCGATCAGCAGGGCCTTGAGCGCCATGGCCTGCTCGGAACCTGGCTTGACCGCGCGCAGGTTGTCGCCGATGACCGCGCACACGGTGGCGCGCACGGCTTCGGCACGGGCGGCGTCGCCACCGGCCTGCTCTTCTATCACCCGCTCGATCATGCTGGCGGCGAAGGTCACCCCGGCGGCCTTGATCACTTGCAGGTCGAGCGGTGGCAGCAGGTATGCACGCGTCGGGTCCGGCTGCCCGGTGCTGTTGGCCAGCAATGCTTCGAGGCTGCCGACGAAGCGGCCAGGGGCGGCCCGTACGGCCTGCAGCGGATGTTCGCTTTCGAGCAGTTCACTCAGGGTGGCGAAGTGCTCGGAAAGGTCGAAAACGCCGTCTGCGCGCAACGCGATGGGAGAGGGGCCGGCTATGTCACCGGGGATCCAGGCGCGGCCGATCAGGGTACCGGTCAGGCCATCGTCGGGCAGGGTATTGGCGGGCGTCAGGGACAGTGGCATCGCAATGGATCCTTTGAGTGCTGAAAGCTGCACGCTAAGGTCGCACCGCGATAAACTCCAATGGCATATTTTCACTAATCGATAACAGTGGGTTATCGCAGAAGAAGGCTAGCCACCATGTCCGACCTGTCGTTCTCCCATGTATGCAACTGGCTCAAGTTTCGCCACCTGCTGCTGGTCGACACCTTGGGCCGCACCCGCAACATGCACCTGGCCGCGCAGCAGATGAACCTGAGCCAGCCGGCCATCAGCAAGATGCTCAAGGAAATCGAGAGCCTGCTCGGCTTCGCCCTGTTCGAGCGCCAACCGCGCAGCATGCCGCCCACTGCGCTGGGTGAGCAGGTGCTGCGCTATGCCCAGGTCGCACTCAACGATGCGCGCAATTTCGTCGACCAGATCGACAGCCTGCGCCAGGGCGGGCATGGTCACTTGCGGGTGGGCGGCATCTTCGCCGCCACGGCGGTCGCGCTGCCGGATGCCATCGTGCAGATCAAGCAGCGCTGGCCGTTGCTGTCGATCGAAGTGGTGGAGCAGACCAGCGACCACCTGATGGAGATGCTCGACGAGAAGACCTTGCACCTGGCGGTGGCGCGGTTCACCGACGATGCCCAGCGCCAGCGCTTCGACTTCCAGCCGGTGGCGCCTGAACCGTTCTGCTTTGTGGTCAATGACCAGCACCCGCTATGCGACCAGGGGCCTGTCACCTTGCAGCAACTGTTGGAATGGCCGTGGATTCTCTACCCCAAAGGCACGCCGATCCGCGCCAGGATGGAACGAGCTTTCGCCGAAGCCGGCGTTGCCGTTCCGCGCAACACCATCGACACCATCTCGATGCAGACCTTCCTCAAGGTGCTCCAGGGCGGCCCGATGGTCGGCATGCTGCCCCAGGCCATGGTCGAGCCGCACCTGGCCAGCGGCAGGCTGCGCAGTCTGGACACCCCGCTGCACCTGGAGCCACAGGACTACGGCATCCTCACCCGCAAAGGCGAGGAACTCACCGGCGCGACCCTGGAGTTCGCGCAGATTCTGCTAGCCGATGCGCGTAAGGCACGGGAATCTCGATAACCAACCGTTATCGAATGATCCACAAATGCCATTGGGAAAGAATCGCTTGCCGGCCTAGATTAGCGACCAGTGTTTATTCCCGCATTGCCAAGGAACGTCCATGACTTCAAACGCAGGTCAGCAATTTATCGGCGGCGCCCGTAGCGGCGCTGGCCAAGCGAATTTGCACAGTGTCGACGCCCGTACCGGCCAAGCACTGCCCGGCGCGTTCTACCAGGCCAGCGAGGGCGAGGTCGACGCCGCCGCGCAAGCCGCTGCCCAGGCCTACCCCGCCTATCGGGCGCTGTCGGGGCAGCGCCGGGCCGAGTTTCTTGAAACCATTGCCGAAGAACTCGATACGCTCGGTGAGGACTTCATTGCCCTGGTCAGCCGCGAAACAGCGTTGCCAACGGCGCGCATCCAGGGGGAGCGGGCACGCACCAGCGGCCAGCTGCGGCTATTTGCCCAGGTGTTGCGTCGGGGTGATTTCCACGGTGCACGAATCGACCGGGCACAACCCCAGCGCACCCCTCAGCCGCGTCTCGATATTCGTCAGTGCCGCATGGGCCTGGGGCCGGTCGCGGTATTCGGCGCCAGCAACTTCCCCCTGGCATTCTCTACCGCTGGCGGCGATACCGCTGCCGCATTGGCGGCCGGTTGCCCGGTGGTATTCAAGGCGCACAGCGGCCACATGGCCACTGCCGAAAAGGTCGCCGAGGCGATTGTCCGGGCTGCCGAGCGCTGCCAGATGCCAGCGGGTGTGTTCAACATGATCTTTGGCGCGGGCGTTGGCGAAGCGCTGGTCAAGCACCCTGCGATCCAGGCCGTGGGCTTCACCGGTTCGCTCAAAGGCGGGCGGGCGCTATGCGACATGGCGGCGGCGCGGCCGCAGCCGATTCCGGTGTTCGCCGAGATGAGCAGCATCAACCCGGTAATCGTCCTGCCGCAGGCGCTGGCTGCCCGTGGCGAGGTGATTGCGGGCGAGCTGGCCGCCTCGGTGGTGCTCGGCTGCGGCCAGTTCTGCACCAACCCGGGGTTGGTGCTTGGCGTGCGTTCGCAGGCGTTTGGCGCATTCGTCGAACAGCTGCAGGCGCGCATGGCCGACCAGCCTTCGCAAACCATGCTCAATGCCGGCACGCTGCGCAGCTATGCCAAGGGGGTCGCCGCACTCAAGGGGCATGCCGGCATCCGCCATCTGGCCGGTACCGAACAAACCGGTGAGCAGGCCTGGCCACAGCTGTTCCAGGCCGATGCCAGCCTGCTGCTCAACGGCGAGCCACTGTTGCAGGAGGAAGTATTCGGGCCCGCCACGGTGGTGGTCGAACTCGCAGATCACGATCAACTGTTGGCAGCGCTTGCGGCATTGGGCGGGCAGCTTACCGCCACCCTGATCGCCGAGCCGCACGAACTGGCTTGTGCGACCGACCTGGTGGCGCTGCTCGAACACAAGGCGGGGCGCCTGCTGGTCAACGGTTACCCAACTGGCGTCGAGGTGTGTGACGCGATGGTGCACGGCGGGCCTTATCCGGCCACTTCCGACAGCCGTGGCACCTCGGTCGGCAGCCTGGCCATCGACCGCTTCCTGCGGCCTGTGTGCTACCAGAACTTCCCTGATGCGCTTTTGCCAGAAGCCCTGCGCGACAGCAACCCGCTGGGCCTGCTGCGCCTGGTCGATGGCCAGCCAAGCCGCGACCCGATTCGCTGAACCGCCGTACTGCTCCACCACCGGGCGTGGCGCGCCCGGTGCCCTGTCGATAACAACAATCAGGCATGCTCGACATGCCGAGGGGCTACAACCATGCACAACCCATCCACATCGCCGGCCGCCGCGCCGGACTTCGAAGACCGTACCTACCGCAAGGTGATCCTGCGTATCCTGCCGATTCTGCTGTTGTGTTACATGGCGGCCTACCTTGACCGGGTCAACATCGGCTTCGCCAAGCTGGACATGCTCAACGACCTGCAGTTCAGCAATACCGTCTACGCCCTGGGGGCCAGCGTGTTCTTCTGGGGCTATTTCCTGTTCGAAGTGCCGAGCAACCTATTGCTGCATCGCTACGGTGCGCGCTTCTGGATTGCCCGCATCATGCTGAGCTGGGCCATCATTTCCATGGCTGTGGCCTTCACCGTGCCCCTGGCCACCTTCTTCCATGTCGAAGCCAGCACGATGTTCTACGCGCTGCGTTTTCTGCTGGGCATCTGTGAAGCCGGGTTTTTCCCTGGGGTGATCCTGTACCTCAACTACTGGTTCCCCACCCACCGGCAAAGCCGGGTGATGTCCGGGTTCCTGATGGCCATGCCGGTCAGCCTGACCCTCGGTGGCGTGCTGTCAGGCTGGCTGATGACCAGCTTCAACGGTTGGCACGGCCTGGCCGGCTGGCAATGGATGCTGTTGATCGAAGGCCTGCCTTCGGTGGTGATGGCGGTGATCGTCTTCACCTGCCTGTGCGACAACATCGACAAGGCGCACTGGCTGTCGGCCGAGGAAAAACAGCTGCTCAAGGCCAACCTGCAACAGGACGGCGAGGGCAAGGTATCGCGCCTGAGCGAGGTGTTCTTCAACCCACGGGTGTGGCTGCTGGTGTTCATCCTGCTGACCTTCAATACCGGGTTCTACGGCCTGGCCTTCTGGATGCCGTCGATCATCAAGAGCGCAGGCATCACCAGCACCTTCGAGATCGGCCTGCTGACCGCGATTCCCTATGGTGTGGCGGTGATTGCCATGCTGCTCAACGCGCGCCATTCCAACCGCACCGGCGAGCGTCGCCTGCATGCTGCGATACCGGCTTTGATCGGCGGTTGTGGGCTGATCCTCAGTGCGTGGTTCTCCAGCAACCTGGTGTTGTCGGTGCTGTTCCTGACGGTGGCCGCTTCGGGTGTGTTGAGCCTGATGCCGATCTTCTGGACCTTGCCGGGCACGGTGTTGTCGGGCGTGGCGGCCGCCGCCGGGATTGGCATGATCAACGCGTTCGGTAACCTCTCTGGCTTCACCGGCTCGATGATCACGGCAGTGGCCGAGAACCTCACCGGCAACATCAACAACGGCACCTACGTGCTGGGCCTGTGCCTGTTCGCCAGCGCCTTGCTGATCATGGCCATTCCGGCCGCCATGCTCGGCCGCAAGCAAGATGCGGCCGAGCCGAAACTGAAACTGGAGGCCGCATGAACCTTGCGGGCAAGCGTGTACTCATTACGGCAGCGGGGCAGGGCATTGGCCTTGCCAGCGCCCAGGCCTTCGCCGCCGCCGGTGCCGAAGTGGTCGGCAGCGACATCGCCATCGACAACCTGTTGCAACAGCCTGGCATCGAGGCCCGGCTGCTCGACGTGACGTCGACGTCGGCCATCGAGGGGCTGCGCGACGAACTGGGTGATATCGATGTGTTGTTCAACTGCGCGGGCTTCGTGCACAGCGGCGCGATTCTCGATTGCGACGAGTCGGCCTGGGAGCGTTCGCTGGCGATCAATGTCACGGCGATGTACCGCACGATTCGCGCGTTTCTGCCGGGCATGTTGCGCCGTGGTGGTGGCTCGATCATCAACATGTCCTCGGTGGTTTCCAGCGTCAAGGCGGTGCCCAACCGCTTCGCCTACGGTGCCAGCAAGGCGGCGGTCATTGGCCTGACCAAAGCCGTGGCGGCCGACTACATTGGTCAGGGCATTCGCTGCAATGCAATCTGCCCCGGCACGGTCGACTCGCCCTCGCTGCACCAGCGCATCGCCGCCCAGGCACTTGCCCAGGACCGCACCACCGACGAGGTCTATGGACAGTTCATCGCTCGCCAACCCATGGGGCGCCTTGGCAGCGCCGAGGAGATCGCCCAGTTGGCGGTGTACCTGGGAAGTGATGCTTCGGCCTATACCACCGGTGGCGTGCACCTGATCGATGGCGGCATGAGCCTTTGACCCTTTTGAATTGAAACTGGAGCTACCCATGAAGTTGTTGCGATACGGCGAAAAAGGCAATGAACGTCCCGGCATGCTGGACACCCAGGGGCGCATTCGCGACCTTGGCGAGCAGGTGACGGACATCGCCGGTGCTGCGCTGACGCCCGAGGGCCTTGCCCGCCTGGCCAGCCTCGACCCTGCCAGCCTGCCGCTGGTGCCGGGCAACCCGCGTATCGGCGCCTGTGTCGGGCAGATCGGCAAGTTCATCTGCATTGGCCTGAACTACGCAGACCATGCCGCCGAGGCGGGCATGGCGGTGCCCAGCGAGCCGATCATTTTCAACAAATGGACCAGCGCGGTGTGCGGGCCGAACGATGATGTCGAGATTCCCCGTGGCTCGAGCAAGACCGACTGGGAAGTGGAGTTGGGCGTGGTGATCGGCAAGGGCGGGCGCTACATCGATGAAGCCAATGCCCTGGAGCACGTCGCCGGTTACTGCGTGATCAACGATGTGTCGGAACGTGAGTGGCAACTGGAGCGCGGCGGGACTTGGGACAAGGGCAAGGGGTTCGACACCTTCGGGCCAATCGGGCCCTGGCTGGTGACCCGTGATGAAGTGGCCGACCCGCACAATCTCGACCTATGGCTGGAGGTGGACGGCAAGCGCTATCAGCAAGGCAACACCCGAACCTTGATCTTCCGTATTCCACAGATCATCGCCTACCTGAGCCGCTGCATGAGCTTGCAACCGGGCGATGTGATTTCCACCGGCACTCCGCCGGGTGTCGGCATGGGGATCAAACCGGTGCCGGTGTTCCTGCGCCCGGGGCAGGTCATGCGGCTGGGTATCGAAGGCCTTGGCGAGCAGCGTCAGTTCACGGTGTCTGAAGCACAGGTTGAAAGCGCCTCAGGTGAGCGGCTTGGTCTCTGTGGGCGGTAATCCATAAGCAAGTTTGCAACGAGGGCATGGCGCCCCACATACGCCTGTCAGTGGGGCGCCGCCGTACCGATGACTTCACCTTGGCGAAGGCTTTGCACGCTGTTGCCCATGGCGTCTTTGGCCTCAAGGTCTGCGCCCTGTGCCTTCAGGGTGTCCAGCAATGCCGTGCGCTGGAACAGGGCCGCATACATGGCGGCGGTCTGCCCTGAGGCATTGCGCTGGTCAGGGTTGCACTTGGCATCGAGCAGGCGCCGGGCAATCTGCAGCTCGCCTTTGAATATCGCCCCCATCAGTGCGGTGTTGCCCCGACGGTCCTGGGCGCAAGCGTCCGCGCCTGCTGCCAGCAATTGTTCAACCGCGTCGCGCTGGCCGTGATAGGCCGCCAGGATCAGGCCGGTGTAGCCCTTTTCATCGCGGGTATCCAGTGGGTAGCCCGCCTGGATGAATTCGTTGAGCATCGCCTGATCACCCCGGCGCGACGCGTCGAAAAAATAGTCGCGCAAGCGATGCTCGACGTCACTTTGCTGTACTTGCAGCGGCTGCGGTTCCACTGCCAGGGCCGCTAGGCTTGGCAGGCCGATGAAGGCCGCGAACAGCCATTTGTACATGGCGATTACCTCAATTCGAATGAAAAGCGGGCCCCCAAACCTAATGCTTGTCAGTTAAGTCAGTGGGACCGCTTTGCGGTCCATCGCAGGCTTCGCCAGCTCCCACGGATTGAGTGCGCTTCTTGAAACATGCATCTCATCTGTGGGAGCTGGCGAAGCCTGCGATGGGCTGCAGAGCAGCCCAATTACCTTAACTGACAGGCATTAGCCCTCAAGCCCGCTCAATTGATGCGATCAGTCCTGCAGCTTGGCTGCCAGCTGTTGAACGCGTTTGAGGTCTGCCTTGGCCACTTTGGCCAAGCCGGTGCCATAGTCGCTATCGGCCTTGTAGAAGAAAGACAGCATGATGTAGCGGCTCTCTTCATCAGTAACGGCCAGCGATTCACCCAGGCTGTTGATCAGGTCGGTCTGTTCCTTCCTGCTGTAGGAGCGGAACAGTTCGCCGGTCTGCTTGAAGTTCTGCTCACGCTGGATCTTCACCTGCTGGGTGCTGCCGACCAGCGGGGTGGAAACGTAGCGGGCGCTGGCTTGCTCTTCACGCGGTTGCAGGCGGCTTGGCTGGTAGTTCACACCGCTGGTTGCATGACCGGCGTTGGCTTGGCCGTCCTGGTTGATGTTGTTCACCGGGATGCGTGGCTGGTTGACCGGCAGGCTCAGGCCGTTGACGCCGATGCGGTACATCTGGGTGTCGGCATAGGCAAACAGGCGGCCTTGCAGCAGGCGGTCCTCGGAAGGCTCGATGCCAGGCACCAGATTCGACGGCGCCATCGCCACCTGCTCGGTTTCCTGGAAGAAGTTGCCGACATTGCGGTTCAGCACCATCTGACCGATCTTGCGCTCGGGTACGTTCGGCCAGATCTTGGTGGCATCCAGCGGGTCGAAGTCGAACTTGGCCAGGTCTTCAGGTTTGAGCACCTGAATGTACAGGTCCCACTTGGGGAACTGGCCTTTGTTGATTGCGCTGACCAGGTCGTTGGTCATGTGGCTGTAGTCGCGGCCCTGAATCTTTTCGACTTCTTTCGGGTCGAGGTTCTTCTGACCTTGCAGGCTCTTCCAGTGGAACTTCACGTAGTGCACTTCGCCCTGGCTGTTGACAAGCTTGTAGGCATGCACGCTGTTGCCATCCATTTCGCGGTAGCTGGCCGGTGTGCCCTCGTTGGAGTACAGCAGGGTCAGGGTGCGGGTGGCTTCTGGCACATGGGAGAAGAAGTCGAAGCGACGGGAGTCGTCATCGAGGTTGGTGCGCGGGTCCGGCTTGAAGGCGTGGACCATGTCCGGGAACTTGATGGCGTCGCGAATGAAGAAGGTCGGGAAGTTGTTGCCAACCAGGTCCCAGTTGCCTTCTGCGGTGTAGAACTTGGTGGCAAAGCCACGCGGGTCGCGCAGGGTTTCCGGCGAGTGGGTGCCGTGAACCACGGAAGAGAATCGGACGAAGACGGGGGTCTTTTCACCCTGGCGGAAGACTTTGGCGATGCTCAGGTCGCTGATGTCGGCGCTGGCGGTGAACTCACCATGTGCCCCGGTGCCACGGGCGTGTACCACGCGCTCTGGAATGCGTTCGCGGTCGAAGCGCTGGAGCTTTTGCAGCAGGTTGGCGTCTTGCAGCAGCACCGCGCCGTTGGGGCCTGCAGTCTGCGAGTTCTGGTTGTCACCCACCGGAGCACCGCTGTCGCGGGTCAGCGTCGCCGCGTGGACGGACATCGACAGCACGCTGGTGGCGAGGGTGGCTGCAACCAGCAGGCGGCCAGGTTGGAAAAAGCGTAGAACAGGGACCATTCGAGAACTCCTTACAGCTCAAAATCAGGCGTTTGGATATGCCTGAAAAGCATAACGAGCCTTACCGGAGTGCCTAAATTGACACTGTGCATAAGCACGATAATTAATTTTAATTTAGTTCTTTATGCTCAATTGGCATATGTGTCCGCTGTCGATTGATTCACCACGCCTGCTCAGCACACATGTGCCGCACATGCCTTTGAGTTTTGCAGCACGGCGGCCATGAGCACCTAGGTCGCGCTGATCAACTGGGTTCGCTCAACGGAATGCAGGCGTAGACCACCAGCTCCACCAGCATCTCTTCCCGGGCCAGCCCGGCGACCACGACGGCCGCGCGGTTGGGGTAGGGCGCCTGGAAATACTCGGCATAGACGGCATTGACCGCCGCCAGGTAGCTACGGTCGGTTACATAGATCAGCACCTGGGTCACGGCATCCAGCGAACTGCCTGCGGCTTGCAGGGTATGGCACAGGTTGTCCAGGGTCTGGCGTGTCTGGGCCTCGATGCCACCGGGCACCACCTGGCCCTGGGCGTCGATGGGAATCTGTGCGGTGTAGAGCGTGCCGTTGCCGACGACGGCCCATTCCAGCGGGGCCTTGGAGGCGAACAGCTCGGTCTTGATGGCGTACTTCATGAGTGGGTTCCTGAGTAAGCGGGGCGGGTCAGTCGGCGTCGTTGCCGGCACCGGCGCCATGGCGGCGGGAGGCATCGGTGCTTTCGACCAGGATGTTGTCGGCCAGCTGCTTGAGCCGTTGCCAGGTCTGCTCGCTGATGGTGAAACCCTCGGCCAGCGTGGCCTGGGCATTGGCAGGCGACGTCGTGCTGACGCACCGGGCCGGGCGGCTGAACGACACGCTGATGCCTTGCTCGACGGCGTCGTCAGTGCAGGGTTGTTCTTCGCAATGCAGCGTGGGGCGGTTGGCACCCGCGTTGAAGGTGGCGATGTGGCGCAGGCGGGCATCGCCCCAGTGGGCCTGGACATCCAGGCCCAGCTCGGCGGCACGGCTCAGTTGGCCCAGCAACAACACGCGGTTGTGGCAATGGCGGATCCGCAGTAGCGCCTGCCCACTTTGCAGGGCCTTGGCCAGCGCCAGTTCCACCGCGGTGGCGGCGCAGCGCAACACGCTTTGGCCGTTGGCGTCGATCACCAGCAGGCTGTCATCCTCGTAGCTCAGGCTGAAGGACTGATCCGCTTCGCGCTGCAGGTAGTCCAGCGCCTTCTCCAGGGTGCCGATGCCATCGAGCCCTTGCAGTTGCAACCAGCCCACCAGCTCGGCGGCATCCTCGCAGTCGCCAGCGGCAAAGCCCATGCCTTCGAAGGCCTTGCGACACATCACCTGAATTTCGTTGAGCGAGATGCGCATGGTCATTGATCTCCCGTCGGCATGACCGCAAAGTTCCAGTCATCCGCGAACGGCTGACCTATGTCGCTGACCAGTGGAGCCCCCTGGAACAGCGTGATGCGTACCCAGCGGCTGGATTTGGGGTCGAACTTGCCGGCGCCGAAGAACGCCAGTTTGCAGCGCAGCAGGTGGATCGGCAGCATGTCGTGGGCCAGCAGGTTGGCGCGGATCTCGCCGTAGTGGGACAGCGCCATGCCTTGCAGGCGGCGTACCGTGCCTTTGAGCGCCGGCTGCGCAATCAAGAAGTGCGCGGTCAAGGCCTGTGGCTGCAGGCGCAGGTGCGCAAGCACGGCAGCATGGCAACGTTGAATGTTGCGGGCGATACCCAGTTGCATCTCCTTTTCGGCGCCCGGTTCCTCGGCACGCATGCCCAGGCGGGGTTCTTCCTTTTCGGCCGAGCGATACCAGAAGAAGTGCTCGGCCTGCACATCGCTGAAGTCATGGGCCAGCGCCCAGTCATACTGGTGCTCGATCAGTTCACGCAATTGCGTCAACGGCATCTGTGCGTCCAGGTGCCAGCTTTCGACCACCCCCATCTGCTCGGCCAGCGGTGTGACGTGTTCGGGATACAGCTCCAGCAGCACGCTCGCCAGTAATTCCTGGCAGCCCACGCCAGCGTGCGTCTCGCTCCAGGCAAACAGGGTCTGCCAGAGGTTAACCCGGCAGGGCTGGCCTTCCAGCCAGGCCGCCAGGGCGTCCATTTCAGCCAGCGTCTGCTGGTTCTGGTCATGCTGACGTTGGTCTTCGGTCTGGCTTTGGCTCAGGTGCTGGCGGGCGCGTGCCAGCAAGGTATGAAGGCGGGCCAGGCGCGTGGGTTCGGCCGGTTGCGCCAAGGCCAGGGCCAGGGCGGTTTCCCGGGTGCTGACCCAGCGCTCCACCAGTTGCGGGTGATTGATCAGAAACGGCGCCATGCCCAACCCGGTGGCGTTGCCGACCCCCAGGTAGCGTTGCAGCGCCGGGGCCAGCTTCACTGCCCGTTGTGGGGCAAGGGCATGGGCCATGTGCTCGATCTGCTCGATACTGAAGTGCCGCAGCAGGTACACGGTGAACATCTGCGCGCTGAACGGCTGGCTGAAATCATCGTTGCCCTGCAGGCAGCCGAAATCGGCGATGCCAAACTTGCCGTTGCCATAGACGGCGGTGGTGCGATACAGGTAGCCCACCTCGGCCAGCTGGTGCGGGTCTGGCTGGTTGCCTTCGGCCAAAGCGGCCAGAAACCGGTCGAAGTTGCGCAGGCTGCGATTGGCCCGGGACAGCACCAGCACGCGGGCATCGAAGCGGCCGGCCTCTTGCAGCGGCACGTTGCGCTGCAGGTCGGCCAGCTGCGCCGCGTCGACATCACCGGCGACCAGCACGAACGTCACGTCCCACTGGTCGGCGATGACCCGGTCACTGCGTTTTTCCGGCGGCAGGTAGGCCGAGAAGATCACGCAGTGGTAATGGGCATTCGGCGTGTCGATGCGGTAGATGGCGGTGCCGAAGCCCTCGCCATCGAGGTCGAAGCGGCTGCGCTGGATCTGCCAGCGCTGGTTCATCATCCGCCGCATGCTGCTGCGCACGAAGCTCAGCGGGCTCTGGAAGTGGCTGCCCAGCCGGGCCAGGTCCATGACCTGGCAGGCAGGGCGCAACGCAGGCGTTGCAGGCACGGTGTCGGACATTGTTGTTATACCTGGATGCATGTTGTTCAGACGCCTTGTTCGCGGGCCATGTGCCGGGCGATGCGCACCGCATCCCACAACGCCGGCAGTATCACCAGCGACACCGGCACCGCGGTGATGACAATGAAGGACTGCAGGGCCGTCACACCGCCCGCACCGATGGTGATCAGCACCACCGCCGCCAGGCCCATGCCGATGGCCCAGAAGCCGCACAGCCATTTTTTCGGTTTGTCGCTGCTGGACATCGCCAGCGCCACGGTGAAGGCCATGGCATCGCCGTTGGTGGCCACCGAGATGAAACTCAGGAACAGGAACAGCGCGCTGATCAGGCCGCCCAGCGGCAGGTTCTGCGTCACACCCAGCAGCAGGTCTTCCGGCTGGGCGCCATGGGCGGTGACGATGCCGGGCGTTTGCAGCTCAAGGCCGATTCCGGTACCACCGACCACGGTGAACCAGAACATGGTCACCAGCGGCGCGATGATCGACAGCGTCATGATGATCTCGCGAATGGTGCGGCCACGCGAGATGCGGGCGACATACAGCGCGACCATGGGCGCATAGCCGATGAACCAGCCCCAGTAGAACACCGTCCACCAGTCCAGCCACTTGGGGTCGGCGCGGAACATCGCCAGCGGGATGAAGTGCTCCACATGCAGGGCGAAGGCCGACGGGAAGCCGCCGAGAATGAACAGGGTCGGCCCGAACACCACCATGAACAGTGCCAGGCCAAGCATCAGCCAGACGTTGATCTCGCTAACGAAGCGGATGCCCTTGAGGCCCACCAGGCAGGAGACGGTGTACATCAGGGTGACCAGGACGATGGTCAGCGACTGGGTGACCAGGTCGTTGGGCAGGCCCCATACCGCATGCAGGGCGCTGCTGATCTGCAGGCCGAGGAAACCGATCGGGCCGATGGTGCCGGCGACCACCGCGATGATCGAGGTGGCGTCGGCCAGGGTGCCGATCGGCCCCTTGAGGGCGCGTTCACCGAACAGCGGGTAGAGCAGAGTACGCGGGGCCAGGGGCAGGCCCTTGTCGTAGTGCAGGTGCATCAGCACGATGGCCAACAGGCTGCCGAGCACCGCCCAGGCCAGGAACCCCCAGTGCACGAAGGACTGCGCCAGGGCTGCGGTGGCTGCGGCTTCGCTGTGTGGCTGCACGCCGGCGAAGAACGGCGGTGGGCTGGCGAAGTGCATCAAGGGCTCGGCGGCGGCCCAGAAGGCACCACCCCCGGCCAGCAGCGCGCACATGATCACCGCGATCCAGTTGAAGGTGCTGATGTCCGGGCGCTGCGTCACGCCGCCGAGGCGCACCCGGCCGCATTTCGAGAAACCGATGGCCAGGCTCACCACGAAGGTCGCCAGCATCAGGACTTGCCAGTACAGGCCAAAGGCCTTGGTTGACCAGGCGAACAGGGTGTTGACCAGCGCCGACACCGCGTCGATGTCGACCAGGGCGGCAACCAGGAACGCGCCGAGGAAACCGCCGCTGATCACGAACAGCGGCCAGTCGATGTCCCGCGCCAGCGGCAGGCCCATGGCCTGGCCTTCAGCCTGCAGGGTGGTTGGGTTTTTCATGAAGCCTCCGGAACCTGCGATTGTTGTTATTGTTCATGCTGTCCGTGCAGGAAAGTGTCAGGCCTGCGCCGGGGTGGCGGTCTCCAGCAGGCGCAACCAGTTCAGTCCCATGATCTTGCGTACATCGTCTTCGGCAAAGCCGCGAGCGCGCAGGCCCTGGGCGATGTTGGGGAAGTCGCGGCTGTCGCGGAACCACTGCAGCGGTGCCGGCCAGTTGGCGTTGTCCTTGCTGCCTTCGCCATAGTCTTTGTCTTTGCTCCAGCGGCCGTTGCGCATCCACTCCAGTACCGACAGCGGCTGCGCCTGGCACAGGTCGGTGCCGATGCCGATGTGTTCGACGCCCATCAGGTCGGCAGTGCGCGCGACCATGTCGCAGAAGCTCTCCAGGCTGCACTCCGAGGCCCCTTTGAGGTGGAAGGGGTAGGTGCTGAAACCCAGCAGCCCGCCGGACTCGGCGATGCCACGCAGCACCGCGTCGGACTTGTTGCGCTTGGCGGCATGGAAACTCGACGGGTTGGCGTGCGAAACGATCACCGGCCGTGTGGACAGCTCGATGGCTTCCAGGGTGCTGCGCTCGGCGCTGTGGGACATGTCGATGAGCATGCCCACCCGGTTCATCTCGGCAATCACCTGACGGCCGAAACGGCTGATGCCATTGTCTTCCTGTTCGTA
Organism: Pseudomonas sp. Teo4; assembly: GCF_034387475.1. Classification (NCBI taxonomy): domain Bacteria; kingdom Pseudomonadati; phylum Pseudomonadota; class Gammaproteobacteria; order Pseudomonadales; family Pseudomonadaceae; genus Pseudomonas; species Pseudomonas sp. Teo4. The sequence goes on along the minus strand of NZ_JAXCIL010000001.1, from coordinate 2,613,008 downwards.
GCAACCGCTGGCCAGCAGGCTCTGGTTGTTATAGGTGAGCTGCATGACGAACACACCCAGCTGGCGGAACACTTCCACCAGGGCGATGTCATCTTCGATCGGCGAGCAGTTCTGGAAACCGAAGAAAATCCCCACCCGGCCTTCTTCCTGGGCCAGGCGGATATCGCTGGCCGAACGCACCGGACGGATAAACTGCGGCCAGGTCTCGAAGCGGCGGTTCCATTCGCCGAGACGCGAGAGGGTCTCGCGGGCGTTCTCGTGGTAGGCGATGGTGGCGTGCACCGCGCTCAGGCCCCCAGCCTGCATCTGCTGGAAGATTTCCGGGCTCCAGTTGGAGTACTGCAAGCCATCGATCATCAGTAAGTCTTGCATGGCGCGCACTCCTTCAAGGCCGCACGTAGGTGGTCTTGACCACGGTGTAGAAATCGCGGGCGTACTGCCCCTGTTCCCGAGGGCCGAAGCTGGAGGCTTTGCGGCCGCCGAACGGCACGTGGTAATCGGTGCCGGCGGTGGGCAGGTTGACCATCACGCAGCCGGTCTGGGCACGGCGCTTGAACTCGCTGGCGTGGCGCAGGGACTGGGTGATGATGCCGGCGGTGAGGCCGTACTGAGTGTCGTTGAGCGTCGCCAGTGCCTCTTCGAAGTCGCTCACGCGGATCACGCAGGCGATTGGCCCGAACACTTCCTCGCGGTTGATGCGCATGTCGTTGCGGCTGTCGATGAACAGTGCCGGGCGCATGTAGAAACCGTCGGTTTCAAGCTGCAAGCGTTCGCCGCCCTCGACCAGGGTGGCGCCTTCGGCCTGGGCCAGGCGCAGGTACTCGAGGTTCTGCTCCAGCTGGCGGGCCTCGGCCACCGGGCCGATCTGCACGCCGGGTTCCAGGGCATGGCCGACCTTGAGCTGGCGCATGCGCAGGCGCAAGGCTTCGACGAAGCGGTCATGAATGGCGTCGCAGACGATCAGCCGAGAAGACGCGGTGCACTTCTGGCCGGTGCCGAAGAAAGCGCCATTGAGTGCGCACTCCACGGCCAGGTCGAGGTCGGCGTCGTCCATCACCACCAGGGCATTCTTGCTGCCCATCTCCAGCTGGCAGCGCACCAGATTGCCTGCGGTGGCGACCGCCACCTGACGGCCGGTGGCCAGTGAGCCGGTAAAGGTCAGGGCGTCGATCTCGGCCGAGTTCACCAGGGTTTCGCCGACGCTGGCGCCGCTGCCCATTACCAGGTTGAAGGTGCCGTTGGGCAGGCCTTGGCGGCTGATGATTTCGGTCAGTGCCCAGGCGCTGGCCGGCACCAGGTTGGCCGGTTTGAACACCACGGCGTTGCCGAAGGCCAGGGCCGGGGCGATCTTCCACGCAGCAGTGGCCATGGGGAAGTTCCAAGGTGTGACGATACCCACCACACCCACCGGTTCGCGATGCACTTCGATGTCGATGCCGGGGCGCACGGAGGCAGCGGTTTCGCCCATCTGGCGCAGCACTTCGGCGGCGTAGTAGTGGAAGAACTGGCCGCTGCGGGCGACTTCGCCGATGCCTTCGGCCAAGGGTTTGCCTTCTTCACGCGAGAGCAACTGGCCGAGTTCTTCCTTGCGGGCGATCAGCTCGTCACCGATGGCCATCAGCACTTGCTGGCGCGCCTCAAGGCCAGTGCTGGCCCAACGCGGTTGCGCGGCACGGGCGGCCTGGATGGCCTGGCGGGTCTGCTCGGCGCTGGCCTGGTGGTAGTTGCCGATCAGGTCGCGGGTGTCCGAGGGGCTGTGGTTGGCGACCGTGGCGTGACCTTCGCACCACTGGCCATCGATGTAGTTCTTGTAGGTATTGAGTGACATGGATGAAGCCTCTGATTGCCTGGCTGTCATCTTGCTAGCAATATGGTGCAAAATAAAATTAATAAAAAAAATGCTTTGATAAGGAACGCTAACCATGTTGCCCGAGTTGAAGATCACCCAACTGCGCTACTTCGTGCTGGTTGCCGAACTCAAGAGCTTCCACGCTGCGGCCCGCCAGGCCTGTCGTACCCAGCCGGCGGTGTCGCTGGCGGTGCGTGAGCTGGAACAGAAACTGGGCCAGGCGCTGGTGGAGAAGGGCGGCGGGCGGGTCGAGCTGACGCCGTTCGGCGAGCATTGCCTGCCGTTGTTCCGAGGCCTGGTCGAGCATCACGACCGTATTTCCCGCGAGACCACTATGCTGGCCCGGCATGAAATCGGTCAGGTCAGCATTGCCACCGTGCCTTCGGTGGCCAGCCGGTTGCTGCCTGAACCGCTGGCGCGTTTCGTGGCCGAACACCCGAACGTGCAAGTGAGTATCCAGGACGGCACGGCAGAGAGCGTCCAGCAACTGTTGGCGCAGGGGCAGGTGGACTTTGCCATCAGCAGCCTGTGGGTGGCCGACGAGCAGGTCGAGTTCTGGCCAATGCTCAATGACCAGGTGGGCGTGGTGTGCCGCGTCGATCATCCGCTGGTGCAGCAGGGCGCGGCGCTGCACTGGCCGCAGTTGCAGGGTATGCCGATGATCCGCAATGGTACTTCACGGCTGCTTGAAGGCACTGACGCAGAGGGCTTGCTGGAGCACAGCCGGCTGTTCGTCTCCAACATGATTTCGCTGATCGCGATGTTGGAGCAGGGCGTAGGGGTCAGTACCTTGCCTTACCTGGCGTTTCCCCAGGAGAACAAGAAACTCGCCTTTCTGCCGCTGGCCGAACCCAAGGTGGAGCGGCGCATCGGGATGCTGGCACGAAAAGGGCGGAGCCTGTCGCCTGCGGCACAGGCCTTGATGACCTTCCTGAAGGGGCAATTGCCCAAGGCCGAGTGAACAGTATCGTCGCTCACACCGACCGTTCCTGCTCCGCATGCACCGCTGCCATGAACGTCTGCATCGCCGACGAATGCACGCGGTTGCGTCGGGTAATCAGGCCATACGGCGGCAGCCGCGGCTCAAGTTGAATGGGTAATACCGCCAGCAAGTGACGCCCCGGGTAGTCATCGACCACCGAACGCGGTGTGATGCCGATCATGTCGGTCTGCTGCAACAGAGACAGCAAGGTCATGATCGAGGTGGTCTCGACGATGCTGCTGGGCAGGTCGATTCGGGCATTATGGAACGCCTGGTTGACGATGGTGCGCATCGGGCTTGGGTGCTGCTGCAGCACCCAGGTCATGTCCTGCAACTCGGTCCAGACGAGTTTCTTCGCTTTGGCCAACGGGTGCTGGGCGCCGGTGATCACGCACAGTTCTTCTTCGCCCAGGCTGTCGAACTGCAAGTCATCAGTACGCGCATTGCTGGGGATGCGCCCCAGCACCACATCCAGCTGGTCTTGTTGAAGGGCTTGCACCAGCACATCGCTGGTGTCGACCTGCAGGCTCATCGACAGGCGCGGGTGGCTTTGCTTCAGGGTGGCGATGGTGCGGGTCAGCAGCCCGGAGGCCAACGCCGGAATGGCGCCGATGGTGACCCGGCCCAGGTTGCCGGACTCCAGGGCGACCATTTCCTCACGCATGCCCGACAGCTCGGCGAAGATCATCCGCGCATAGTAGATCAGCGTCTCGCCGAACGGCGTGGGGCGCATGCCGCGGGCCAAGCGCTCGAACAGCTCGACCCCGAGCAGGTCTTCGGCTTCGTGCAGCATCTTGGTGGCGGCGGGTTGGGTCATGCCGATCTCTTCGGCGGCGCGGCGCAACGATCCCAATTCATCCAGTGCCAGCATCAGGCGCAGTTGCCGCAAGCGCAGGCGGCTGTGGATGATGTTGGCGTCGGGGATGCGGGACATGGTCTGGCTCATGGTCATGGGGGGACCCAAGATTGACAAGAAACGGAGGAGGGCGCCAGCCGTGCGGCGGGATACCCTCCGCACGGCGTTGGGGTCAGGCGATGTGGCGTGCCGGCTTGCGCCCGAGCACGCTGCGCAGGCCCGCGACACCTTTGGCCAGCAGCGGCCAGAACAGCATCACCAGGGCCGCGCAGGTCAGGCTGCCCACCAGCGGGTTGGACCAGAAAATCGACAACTGCCCGTCGGAGAACAGCATCGACTGGCGGAACGCATCCTCGGCCTTGTCACCCAGCACGGCAGCCAGCACCAGCGGGGCAATCGGGTAGCCGAGCTTCTTGAACAGATAACCCAGGGCGCCGAACACCAGCATCAGGCCGACGTCGGTCATAGAGTTGTGCACCGAGTAGGCGCCGATGGCGCAGACCATGATGATGATCGGCGCAATGATCGAGAACGGAATGCGCAGGATCGAGGCGAACAGCGGCACCGTGGCCAACACCACGATCAGGCTGACGACGTTGCCCAGGTACATGCTGGCGATCAGGCCCCAGACGAAGTCGTGCTGCTCGACGAACAAGGTTGGCCCAGGATGCAGGCCCCAGATCATCAGCCCACCGAGCATCACCGCCGCCGTTGCCGAGCCGGGAATACCCAGGGTCAGCATCGGCAGCAGCGCGCTGGTGCCGGCGCTGTGGTCGGCGGTTTCCGGAGCGATCACACCTTCCACTTCGCCACTGCCGAAGCGCTCGCGGTTCTTCGAGAAGCGCCGGGCCAGGCTGTAGCTCATGAACGACGCAGCGGTTGGCCCGCCAGGGGTCACGCCCATCCAGCAGCCGACCAGCGCGCTGCGCAACCAGGTCAGCCAGTAGCGCGGCAACTTGGCCCAGGTACGCAGGATCACCATCGGCGTGATGCGTGCCCGTTCGCCGCGAAACACCAGGCCTTCCTCCACGGTGCAGAGGATTTCGCCGATGCCGAACAGGCCGATCACCGCAACCTCGAAGCTCAGCCCCGACAGCAGCCAGGGTTGCTCGAAGGTCAGGCGCAGCTCGCCGGAGACGGTGTCCATGCCGACCGCCGCCATGCCGAAACCGATCATCATCGCCACCACTGTCTTCAACGGCGGGTTCTTGCTCAGGCCGATGAAGGTGCAGAACGCCAGCAGGTAGACCGCGAAGAACTCCGGCGAGCTGAACTCCATGGCGAACTTGGCGATGTGGGTGGACAGGAAGGTGAGCAGCAGTACGCCTACCAGGGCACCGAGCAGCGCCGAGGTGAAGGCAGCTGTCAGGGCCTCGCCGGCCTGGCCGTTGCGGGCCATCGGGTAGCCGTCGAAGGTGGTCGCCACCGATGAAGGCTCGCCGGGGATGTTGAACAGGATCGAGGTGATCGACCCGCCGAACAAGGCCCCCCAGTACATGCACGACAGCAGGATGATCGCCGACACCGGCTCCATGGTGAAAGTCAGGGGCAACAGCAGGGCAACGCCATTGGGCGCACCCAGCCCCGGCAGCACGCCGACCAGAATGCCCAGCAGCACGCCAACCACCATCAAGCCCAGGTGGTGGGCGGTGAGGATCAGGCTCATGCCCTGCATCAACGAGTCGATTTCACTCATGGCCGCAGCCCTCCCAGGTAGCTCGCCAGGTCACCCAGCACGCCGGCCTGCAGCGGCACCTTGAACCACAGGGCGAAGATCAGGTAACTGGCCAGTGCCGCGCCACAGGAGACCACCGCGATGGTCAGCCAGCGGTGGCCCTGGCCGGCCTTGCGCGCACGCCACATGAACCAGGCGATGAACAGCACCGAGGCCAGGTAGATGCCGGTGAAGGGCATGGCGGCCACGTACAGGGCAATCGGCACGAACACGGCCAGCACCTGGCGAAACGCCTGGCGCCCGACGAAGGCTTCGGCCATGGCCTGGCGTCGCACCAGGGCCAGCAGCAGGTTGCCGACGCTGGCGGCACTGAGCAGCAGGCCGATATAGAACGGGAAGTAGCCCGCTTCCGGGCCGGCATCGCCCCAGCCGATGCCGATGGCCAGGCTGCCGTACATCAACGTGCCGCCCAGTGCGGCGGTGAACAGGGCCAGGCCGATTTCCACCCAGCGGGTGGCAACCAGCGGCGTATCTGCAGTGGTGGACATGGTGTTTTCCCTCGCGGCAGTCACTGGCGCAGCCAGCCGGCGTCCTTGAACAGCGGGATCACCCGCTCACGGTCCTGCTCGATATAACTCACCAACGCCTGGCCTTCGAGGAAGGTCGGGGCCAGCGCCGAGCGCTCGATGTAGGCCTTGAACTCGGGGGTCTGGCTGACCTTGCGCAGCAGATCGACATAGAACGCGCGCTGCTCGTCGCTGATTGCGCCAGGCAGGAACACGGTGCGCGGGAACCGGTATTGCTCGATGGCCAGGCCCTGTTCATGGCAGGTGGGGATGTCGGCCCAGGACTGTTCTGCGGCGACCTTTTCGCGGTAGATCATGCGCTCGCGGCTGAACACGCACAGCGGCCGAACCTGGCCACCGCGCCACTGGCTGAGGCTTTCGGCAGGGTTGTTGAGGTTGGCGGCGATGTGTTTGCCGGCCAGCTGGATCGAGGCCTCGCTGCCGCTCTTGAAGGGAATGTAGGTGAGCTTGCTGCCGACCTGCTGGCCAATCAGCAAGGCCAGGGTCTGGTCGACGTCCTTGGACTGGCTGCCGCCGAAGCGCATCTTGCCGGCATTGCCGGCCAGTGCGCCCTTGAACGCGGCGGCGTCGTTCCATGGGGCATCCTGGTAGGTCCAGAGGATGAAATCGTCCTCGGCGACAGCGGCCACCGGGGTCAGGTCGGTCCATTGGTAGCCCAGCTTCGCCACCAGCGGCAGCAGGTACACGTTGTTGGTGCCGATCACCAGCTTGTGCGCATCGCCCTGTGCCAGCTTCATGTCGAGGAAGGCTTCGGCACCGTTGCCGCCACCTTTGTTGAGGACCACGGTGTTGACGTCCAGCAGGTGATGCTGGCTGATCGCTTGCTGGATCAGTCGAGCCAGCTGATCGGTGCCGCCGCCCGGGCCACCGGCGACGACGATCTCGACGTTCTTCTCGGGTTTCCAGGTGTCGGCGAGGGCGGGCAGGGCGGTGGCGCAGAGCAAGCTGCAGCCGGCCAGGAACGACGAAAGATGACGCGCGTAGGCGTTTCGCATGGGTGACCTCTTTGTTGTCTTTGTTATGGGTCACCGAAGTGTGCGAAGGGAACCGATAAGCGTCTACTCAAAGTTACGCATACATCGATAGCCCAGGGTTATACCTGAGCGATAACCCCAGGCAATGGCTGTATGAGCAGCTTTGATTAGACGGTTATCGTTTCCGTGGCCATAGTGGCGCTACCGGACATCACCGGATCACAACAATAACAAGCAGAGGTACCTCCCATGGCTCAGGCACATCCCCCTGTGCTGCACGCGGGGCACTCAGCCGACCATACCGTCGCGCTGAAGGCCAGCAACGTGCGCTGGCGCATCTTCGCCATCATCTTTGCCCTGACGGTGATCAACCTGATCGACCGTGTCTCGTTGTCCATCGCCATGCCCACCATTGCCGCGGAGTTCGAGCTTTCGCCCAGCATGCAGGGTTTGATCCTCAGCAGTTTCTTCTGGGCCTACGCCTTGTTGCAGATTCCCGGCGGCTGGCTGATCGACCGCTTCGGCCCGCGTCGGGTGATTGGCTGGTCGACCGGCCTGTGGGGGGCCTTCCAGACCCTGGCGGCCTTCGCCACCGGCGGCTTGTCGCTGATGTTCGCCCGGGTTGCCCTGGGTGCGGCGGAGGCGCCGTTGTTCCCCTCGGGCGGCAAGCTCAATTCGTTGTGGCTGGGTGCCAGCGAACGCAGCCGTGGCGCCGTGCTGATGGATTGCGGCGGGCCGCTGGGGGCGGCGCTGGGCGGGCTGATCATCGCCTATTTGATCGCGGTGCTCGGCTCTTGGCGCATCGCCTTCTTCGTTGCCGGCCTCGCCACCCTGGCCATGGCCTGGCTGGCCTGGCATTACCTGCGTGACAACCCCGCCGAGCATGCCGCGGTCAACGCCGCCGAGCTTGAGAAAATCAACGACGGCCGTGCCGTGCCGGTGGCCGAAGCCGCGCGGCAATCGGCCAAGGGCCTTGGCATCGCACCACGCTCGCTGACCGGCATCCTGCTGGGCCGCGCCAGCTGGGCGATGGTGTTTTTCGGCCTGTTGACCTGGGGGCCGAGCTACCTGGCCCATGCCCGTGGCTTCGATATCAAGGGCATCGGCGCCGCCACGTTCATCATCTTCCTGTGCGGCGCGGTGGGGTCGCTGGTCGGTGGCTTCCTTTGCGACACCTTGATCCGCAAGGGCGTGCGCCGTGGTCTGGCGGCCAAGGGCCTGCTGACGGTCTCGGGGCTGGTGGCGCTGTGCGCATTCCTGCTGTTGCCTGGCCTTGCTAATGCCTATGCGGCGGTGGCGTTGCTGTCGCTGACCGCCTTCTTCCTGATGTGGGGCAGCCTGTACTGGAGCTTCCCCGCGCTGCTGGCCGCCCCGTCGCGGGTGGGGCTGATCGGCGGGGTGATGAACATGGCCGGCAGCCTGGGCGGCATTGTCGTGCCGATTCTGGTCGGTGTGCTGCTGCAGCACCTGGGTGGCTACCCGGCAGTGCTTGGCTTCTTTGCCCTGTGCTCGGCGCTGTTCATCGTCGGCACATTGTTGATCGCGCTGGACAAGACTGAGGTAAACCATGGCTGAGATCTACGACGGGCCAATCGTCGATGCCCATCATCATTTCTGGGACCCCGTGAACAACCCCCACCCGTGGCTGTCGGGCAGTGAGAACATCCCGTTCCGCTACGGTGACTACAGCGCCATCAAGCGCCGTTATTTCCCCGAGGACTATTTCGCCGATGCCGGCCGGCATCAGGTGGTCGAGACGGTGTACGTGGAGACCGAATGGGACCCGCGCGACCCGGTGGGCGAAACCCGTTTCATCCATGAGCTGGCGGCGCGTTACGGTGCGCCCAACGCCGTGGTGGCCCAGGCCTGGCTTGATGCCCCGGATGCCGCCGAGGTACTGGCGGCCCAAGCGGGCTTCCAGCGGGTTCGCAGCGTGCGCCACAAACCGGGCGGCCCGACCCGGCCCGACGAGGTGGGGCGCTCACACAGCCTGATGAGTGATGTGCAGTGGCGCCAGGGTTATGCCGAATTGGGGCGCCATGGCCTGCACTTCGACTTGCAGACACCTTGGTGGAACCTCGATGAGGCGGCCCGCTTGGCGCAGGACTTTCCGGGCACCTTGCTGATTCTCAACCACGCCGGGCTGCCGTCGGACCGTAGTGCCCAGGGCCTGGCCGACTGGCAGGCGGCGATGGCGCGATTCGCCCAGTGCGAGAACGCCGTGGTGAAAATCTCCGGCATCGGCCAGGCCGGCAGGCCGTGGCGTGCCGAGGACAATGCCTGGATCGTGCGCCAGGTCATCGACCTGTTCGGCAGCGAGCGGGCGATGTTTGCCAGCAACTTCCCGGTCGATGGCCTGTGCGGCAGCTTCGACGACATCTATGGCGGCTTCAAACGCATTGTCGCCGACCTGCCGCATGCGGCCCAGGAACAGCTTTTCTACCGTAACGCGCGGCGCATCTACCGCACCGTGCCCGACACCCTGCGCCATGCCCAGGTGTCGCCCGACATGAGGACCCCCGCATGAGCAAGCAACCCCTCCCACGCCTGGCCATGGTACTCGGTGACCCGGCCGGTATCGGCCCCGAGCTGATCGCCCGCCTGCTGGCCGAACCCGAGGTGCGGGGCAAGGCGCAGGTGGTGCTGATCGCCGACGAACAGGAAATGCGCCGCGGCATGCAGATTGCTGGCTGCGAATTCCCCTATCGGCGCATCGCCACGCTCGACGAGCTGGATTTTGCCGACGACACGCCGTTGCTGTTCCCCTATCGCGGCGCCGCCGAGGGCGACTTCCCTCGCAGCGAAGCCAGCGTGATTGGCGGGCGCTACAGCCTCGACACCCTGGCCGTGGCACTGGAACTCACCCAGTCGGGCAAGACCGACGCCATCCTGTTCGGCCCGTTGAACAAGACCTCGTTGCACATGGCCGGCATGGGCCACAGCGACGAGCTGCACTGGTTTGCCGAACGCTTGAACTTCACTGGCCCGTTCTGCGAGTTCAACGTGCTCGATGCCCTGTGGACCTCGCGGGTCACCTCCCACGTGGCCCTGGCCGAGGTGCCGGGCATGCTCAGCCAGGCGCGGGTGCTCGAAGCCATCGGCCTGATCGACACCGCGCTCAAGCGCAGCGGCCTTGAGCGTCCACGCATCGGTGTGTGCGGCCTGAACCCGCACAACGGTGACAACGGCAGCTTTGGCCGCGAAGAACTGGACATCATCGGCCCGGCGGTGCAGGTGGCCCGTGAGCGTGGGATCGATGCCGACGGCCCTTACCCAGGTGACACCATCTTCCTGAAAGTGCAGGGCGATGCCCAGGCCTTCGATGCGGTGGTGACCATGTATCACGACCAGGGCCAGATCGCCATCAAGCTGATGGGCTTCTCCCGTGGCGTCACCGTACAGGGCGGCTTGCCGATTCCGATTACCACCCCGGCCCACGGCACTGCGTTCGACATCGCGGGCCAGGGCAAGGCCAATGTCGGTGCAACCCGGCAAGCCTTCGAGATTGCCTGCCGCATGGGGCGCAACGCCCGCTGAGTGCCTGGCGGCCTCGTCCGGGGCCGCTTCTTCCTGCTTTCAACCGCGCCTGGAGCCTATTGGCTCCATGGCTCGCATAACCCTGCAAAAAGGAAAAACAACAATGACAAAAGCCTTTTCCCACCTGCTGACCGCCAGCGCCATGACGCCGCTGCTGCTGGCCTGCCTGCCGCAAATGGCCAATGCCGAGGGGTTTGTCGACGACGCCAGCGTCACCCTTGGCCTGCGCAACCTGTACTTCAATCGCGATTTCCGCCAGCCCGGTGCCGCGCAATCGAAGCAGGAAGAGTGGGCCCAGGGTTTTCTCCTGCAAGCCAACTCGGGCTATACCGCCGGGCCGTTGGGTGTGGGGGTCGACCTGCTTGGCCAGTTGGGCGTGAAGCTCGACAGCAGCCCGGAGCGCAGCGGCTCAGGGCTGCTGCCTCGGCACGCCGATGGACGGGCCGCGGATGAGTTCTCGCGGGTGGGTCTGGCACCCAAACTGCGGTTTTCGAAGACCGAACTCAAGGTCGGCGAGCTGATGCCCGAGTTGCCGATACTGCTGCGCAACGACGGGCGCCTGCTGCCGCAGACGTTCCAGGGCGGCATGCTCAGCTCGAAAGAAATTGTCGGCCTGACCCTGCAGGCCGGGCAGATGCGTTCGCTGAGCCAGCGTAACTCCACCGACCATGAGGACCTGTCGGTGGACGGCCGAGGCGGCGTGTTCGCCGACCGCTTCGACTACCTGGGCGGTGACTATCGCTTCAATGCCGAGCGTACCCAGGTAGGGCTGTGGCAGGCCCGACTGCAGGACATCTACCGGCAGACCTACTACAGCGTCAGCCACAAGCAGAAGGTGGGGGACTGGACCCTGGGCGCCAATGTCGGGTTGTTTACCACCGAGGAGGAGGGTAGCGCCGACCTGGGCGACCTGGACAACCGTGCTTTCACCAGCTTCGTCAGTGCCAAACGCGGCGGACATACCTTTGGCGCGGGGTACCAGCGCATGTATGGCGACGACGGCATGATCTACATCGCTGGCACCAGCACGCCCTTGATCAACGACATCCAGGTGCGCAACTTCACCACGGCAGGGGAGCGCTCCTGGCAGGCGCGCTACGACTACGATTTCGTCGCTCTGGGCATTCCAGGCCTGGCGCTGATGGCCCGCTATGCCAGCGGCGACCATGCTCAGGTTGCTGGCGGTAACGACGGCCAGGCCTGGGAGCGCGACCTGGATATCACCTACGTGATTCAGGATGGGCCGCTGAAGAATCTGGGCGTGCGCTGGCGCAATGCGGCGGTGCGTTCCAACCATGTGGCCGATGTGGATGAGAACCGGCTGATCCTGACTTACACGCTGAAGTTGTTGTAAGCGATTCGATGGCCTCATCGCCGGCAAGCCGACTCCCACATGTATTGCAGTGATCTTAAGGCCGACGCGGTCCATGTAGGAGCCGGCTTGCCGGCGATAGGGCCCGTACAGGCCCCTTGAATGCCATGCCCAGGCGATAACTCCAGAGCCAACGAAGCAGCAAAAGGTATTACCCCAGGCTATCGATGGATACGCATAAGTGATTATCCACCCGAGCCGCCCCCCTCTAAAGTCGCCCCTACACCAACAACAAAAAGCCCGCCCCAACGCTTCACCGGGCGATCAAGGCAAAAACGGGGAAACCTCCATGAGCGATCACGCCAGCTCTTTGGCTTCGGCCATTTCCACCAGCCGCGCGCGGCTACTGCCCTTCCTGATTCTGATGTACGTCCTGGCCTTCATCGACCGCGCCAACGTCGGTTACGCCCGTGCCTTCCTGCAGGCCGACACGGGCTTGAGCGACGCCGCCTTCGCGTTCGGCGCAAGCATCTTCTTCATTGGCTACGCCTGCTTCGAAGTACCCAGCAACCTCATGCTGCACCGCCTGGGCGCCCGCGTCTGGCTGTGCCGGATCATGGTTACCTGGGGCCTGGTCAGCTCGGCGATGATGTTCGCCGACAACGCCACCACCTTCTACGTGCTGCGCTTCTTGCTGGGCATCGCCGAAGCGGGCTTCTTCCCCGGCATCATCCTCTACCTCACCTACTGGTTCCCGGCACGCAGCCGCGCCCAGGCGCTGGGCCTGTTCTACTTCGGCCTGCCACTGGCGCTGGTGTTGGGTGGCCCGTTGTCGGGCTGGTTGCTGGAGTTCCATGACGTGTTCGGCCTGCGCAACTGGCAGTGGCTGTTCGTCGTCGAAGGGCTGCTGGCTTCGCTGGTGGGTATCGCCGCCTACTTCTACCTGGTTGACCGCCCACGCCATGCCCGTTGGCTGAGCGATGCGCAGAAACAGGCGCTGGAAGGCCAGATCGCCGCGGAAGATGCGCAGAAGCAGGCCCAGGGCCCCCATGGCTTCCTCGGTGCGCTGCGCAACGGCCAGGTGATGAAGTTCTGCCTGGTGTACTTCACCGTGCAGATGAGTGTGTACGGCGTGGTGTTCTACCTGCCGACGCGCATCGCCAGCTTCCTCGATGGCCAGGTGGGCCTGAATGTCGGCCTCTATACCGCCATCCCTTGGACCTGTGCCCTGGTGGTGACCCGCCTGGTGACGCGCTACGCCGACCGCACCGGGCTGCACCGTCAGCTGGCGGTGGCCATGCTGGCGATGGCCGCGCTGGGCATCGCGGCCTCGGCACTGGCTGGCAGCCTGGCCCTGGTGGTGCTGGCGTTCTGTTTCGCTGCTGCCGGTTTCGTCGCCGTGCAGCCGCTGTTCTGGACCTTGCCCACCGGTTACCTGAGCGGCGCCGCCGCAGCCAGTGGCATCGCCCTGATCAACTCCTTGGGCAACCTCGGCGGCTTCGTCGCGCCGAACCTCAAGACCCTCACCGAAACCCTGTTCGCCGACCCGCGCGCTGGCATGTTCGCCCTGGCCGTGGTGGGTGTGCTGGGCGCCTGGTTGTTGTCCCGACTCAAGTCTTCCCGAACCACGCCCACCGCGCTGGAACCTGCGCAGGTTGGCTGATCAACACATTGCAGTGAGAGGAACTTCAAGCATGAAAATCAAATCTGTCCGTACCCGCGTCTTCGAATGGAAAGGCAAGGTCGTACCGCCCCAGGCGCATTTTTGCACCAACGCCAGCGACATCCTGTTCGAACGTGGCGATGCCATGGGCTCGTTCCGCTTCCACGGCTGGCTGGTGGTCGAGATCGAGACCGACACCGGCATCGTCGGCATCGGCAACTGCGCCCTGGCACCGCGGGTGGCCAAGGAAATCATCGACCTGTACCTGGCGCCGATCTGCATTGGCGAAGACCCCTTCGACAACGAGTACATCTGGCAGAAAATGTACCGCCGCACCCATGCCTGGGGGCGCAAGGGCATCGGCATGGCGGCCATCTCGGCGGTCGACCTGGCGATCTGGGACATCATGGGCAAGGCGGTGAACAAGCCGGTGTTCAAGCTGCTGGGCGGGCGCACCAAGGAAAAGATCTGGACCTACGCCTCCAAGCTGTACGCCAACGACAACCTCGACCTGTTCCTGGAAGAAGCCCAGGGCTACCTCAACCAAGGTTTCACCGCACTGAAGATGCGCTTCGGCTATGGCCCCAAGGACGGCCCGGCCGGCATGCGCCGCAACATCGAGCAGGTCCGTGCACTGCGTGAGCTGGCTGGCCCGGATGTCGACATCATGCTCGAGTGCTACATGGGCTGGACCCTGGAGTACGCCCGCCGGATGCTGCCAAAACTCGCCGAGTTCGAGCCGCGCTGGCTGGAAGAGCCGGTGATTGCCGATGACATCGAAGGTTATATCGAGCTGAAGAAGATGGGCATCATGCCGATCTCCGGCGGCGAGCACGAATTCACCGGGCATGGTTTCAAGGACCTGCTGGAGCGCCGAGCGGTGGACGTGATCCAGTACGACACCAACCGTGTCGGTGGCATCACCGCCGCACGCAAGATCAACGCCATGGCCGAGGCCTGGTCGGTGCCGGTCATCCCCCATGCCGGCCAGATGCACAACTATCACCTGACCATGGCCAGCACCGCGTCGCCGATGGCCGAGTTCTTCCCGGTGTTCGACGTCGAGGTCGGCAACGAGTTGTTCTACTACGTGTTCAAGGGCGAGCCGCAACCGGTGAATGGCTACATCCAGCTGGATGACAACCTGCCGGGCCTGGGCCTTGAGATCTCCGAGGAATACCTCAAGGACTTCAACATCATCGAATGAGTGCGCGGGGCACCACCGCGCGGTGGTGCCCGGCCTGGCAAGGAGAACGACACATGCGGTTGATTCAATTCGAAGACGTGGCTGGCCAGCGACGGGTCGGGGTGGTGGAAGGCGCTCAGGTACACACGGTGCTTGGCACTGTCAGCACCCGTGAGCTGGCCCTGGCGGCAATTCGCGCCGGCCATGGCCTGGTGCAGGAAGTACTGGCCCGCGGCACCGAGGCCGGCCCGGAGTACGCCGGGTTGCTGGAGGCGGGCAGGGTGCTGCCGCCACTGGACCACGAAGACCCGGCCCACTGCCTGGTCAGCGGAACAGGCCTGACCCACCTGGGCAGTGCGGCGACCCGCGACAAGATGCACCAGCAGGGCGATCAGGACGAAGCGGCCTTGACCGACACCATGCGCGTCTTCAAGTGGGGCCTTGAGGGTGGCAAGCCGCAGGCCGGCGAGGTCGGGGCGCAGCCGGAATGGTTCTACAAGGGTGACGGCAGCATCGTCGTGCGCCCCGGTGCCGACCTGCCGCTGCCGGCCTTCGCCGAAGATGCCGGTGAAGAGCCGGAGCTGGTGGGCCTGTATGTCATCGGCGAAGACGGTGTGCCCTATCGCCTGGGCTATGCCCTGGGCAACGAGTACTCCGACCATGTGATGGAGCGGCGCAATTACCTGTACCTGGCTCATTCCAAGTTGCGCGCCTGCGCCTATGGCCCAGAGCTGCGCGTGGGCGAGCTGCCGGCCCATCTGGAAGGGCGCAGCCGCATCCTGCGCAATGGCGAAGTGCTGTGGGAGCGTGAGTTCCTGTCGGGTGAGCAGAACATGTGCCACAGCCTGGAAAACCTGGAGTTCCACCACTTCAAGTACGGCCAGTTCCTGCGCCCGGGCGATGTCCATGTGCATTACTTCGGCACTGCCACCTTGTCATTCGCCGACGGCATCAAGGCCGCACCGGGCGATACCTTCGAGATCGCCGTCACTGAATTCGGAGCCCCCCTGCGCAACGGCATCGTCGCGCAGCACGCACCATTGGTGCCGGGGTCTGTCGCCATTCTCTGAGGCTCAAGAGGTCGTCATGCCTAATTTGCTTGGTTACAACTACATTGCCGGCGCCCGTAGCGCGGCGGGCTCCGTGGTGCTGCAAAGCTTCGATGCGCGCACGGGCGAAGCGCTGCCGTACCGTTTTACCCAGGCCACTCCTGCTGAAGTGGAAGCGGCTGCGCAGGCGGCAGAGGCCGCGTTCGTTACCTACCGCAGCCTGTCGCCCGAGCGCCGCGCCGCGTTTCTGGATGCCATTGCCGAAGAAATCGATCTGCTGGATGACACCTTCGTCGCCCTGGTCTGCCGTGAAACCGCGCTGCCTGAAGTGCGCATCAAAGGCGAGCGGGCACGTACCAGCGGGCAGATGCGCCTGTTCGCCCAGGTGCTGCGCCGCGGCGACTGGCTGGGTGCGCGTATCGACCGCGCCCAGCCCGAGCGCCAGCCACTGCCACGCGTTGACCTGCGGCAATGCCGCATCGGCGTAGGACCGGTGGCGGTGTTCGGTGCCAGCAATTTCCCGCTGGCGTTCTCGACCGCCGGTGGCGACACGGCAGCCGCACTGGCGGCCGGTTGCCCGGTGGTGTTCAAGGCGCACTCGGGTCATATGGCCACGGCCGAAATGGTCGCCGATGCCATCGTGCGTGCCGCCCAGCGCACGGGCATGCCCAATGGCACCTTCAACATGATCTATGGCGGTGGCGTGGGCGAGCAGTTGGTCAAACACCCCGCCATCCAGGCGGTGGGTTTCACCGGGTCGCTCAAAGGTGGCCGCGCCCTGTGCGACATGGCGGCGGCGCGAGCGCAGCCAATTCCCGTGTTCGCCGAAATGAGCAGCATCAACCCGGTGCTGCTGTTGCCTGCAGCGCTCGAGCAGCGGGGTGATGCCATCGCGACGGAATTGACCGCATCGGTGGTGCAGGGCTGCGGGCAGTTCTGTACCAACCCAGGGCTGATCATTGGTCTGCGTGGGCCGGTGTTCTCGCACTTTGTCGAGCAGTTCGCGGCGCGTATGGCCGACCAACCGGCGCAAACCATGCTCAATGCTGGCACCCTGCAAAGCTACGCCAAGGGTGTGGCGGCGCTGCAAGCCCAAGCGGGCATTCGCCACCTGGCCGGCAGCCCGCAACAGGGCCAGCAGGCACAACCGCAGCTGTTCCAGGCCGATGCCGAGTTGTTGCTTGCCGGCAACGAGCTGCTGCAGGAAGAGGTGTTCGGCCCTTGCACCATTGTGGTCGAGGTTGCGGATGAGCACGCGTTGCTTCAGGTACTGCGCGCGCTGCATGGGCAACTGACCGCCACCTTGATTGCCGAGCCGGGCGACCTGAGCCGATTCGCCATGCTGGTTCCCGAGCTTGAACGCAAGGCCGGCCGCTTGTTGCTCAACGGTTACCCGACCGGTGTGGAAGTGTGCGATGCAATGGTTCACGGAGGGCCTTACCCGGCCACGTCGGACGCCCGCGGCACCTCGGTAGGGAGCTTGGCGATCGACCGTTTCCTGCGCCCGGTGTGTTACCAGAACTACCCGGATGCGTGGTTGCCGGATGCGCTCAAAGACGCCAACCCGCTGGGTATCGAACGCCTGGTGGACGGGGCGTGGAGCAGGGCAGGACTGACCCGCGGTTAGGGCCGTGTCAGGCGTCGGCTTGGTTCTGCGCAAGCCGGCGTCTGCTCTTCAGGCCGCCCTGCGACAATCGTGTCATTGACAAGCCGCGACAAAATATTTTGTATCAAATTTGGTAGCCTGCTATCATTTTTCATCCGTGATGTACGATGTCATTCATATAAATGACAAGATGATGATTCGCTGAATATCGTCGGCCTGCCTGCGTGCCTCAAGAGCAATGGCAGTGCTGGAGTGTGCTTTGTAGACAGTTTTTTGTGTTCTTGCAGGCTTCGGCAAAGGCAGGGGCATCCGCTACTGTGTCGCGTCGTACCCCGAGGGATGGTTAGCCACTGTGTGAGGTTGTCATACAGCAGGCGAAGCGCGTTAACGGTCTGCTCACGGGTCTTAGTGATTAGTCATAGGTAGACCTGCATGTTGTTAGCCAACGGTGAGGAGTGAGCCTGAAGGCTCCCCAAAAATACGTTACTTGCGGTCGCTTGCTTTGCGGTAGGCCGCCGCCTGTGCCTCTAACTCTCTCGACGCATAAGCCCTGTTTCGCATGTTCGACAACATAGGGTGTGCTTATGTCGGTCAGGCCTCGTCGTCAACATGATCGAAGGCCTGATTAATGGACGCCAATCGGGTCTTCTACTCTTGAGAGGCGGCTAGGATGCGGCTGTATCACACCGACCTGCTCTGAAGCGGGTCGGCGGAGTGCATTTGTCCTTGCTGATCAGCGTGCTGCCTGTATGCGGTCGGACAGTGGATGGATGTGATGTTTTGGAAGGAAAAGCCTGGCCAACGCGGGGGTAAGGATGAGCGCTCCAAGCATGTTCCAGATGAACATGAAGGCCAGCAGGATGCCCATGTCCGCTTGGAATTTGATGGGAGAAAACGCCCAGGTGGCCACTGCGATGCCGAGCGTTACACCGGTCAAGATCACCACTTTGCCGGTAGACAACAAGGCCAGGTAGTAAGCCCGGGACAAGGACTGGCCTGTCCGAAGATTGGCTAGCGTTACGCTAAGAATGTATAGCGAATAGTCGACGCCAATCCCCACGCCCAAGGCGATCACAGGAAGGGTTGCGACCTTCAGGCCGATCCCTAGGCCAACCATCAGCGCTTCACACAGGATAGAGGTGAGCATCAGAGGGAGAACGGTGCAGACCACTGCGCGCCATGAGCGGAAGGTGATGAAACAGAGGATGGTCACCGCCGCGTAAACCATCACCAGCATTTGCAAGTTCGCTTTCTTCACGACGATGTTGGTTGCGGCTTCAATCCCCGCGTTGCCGGCTGCCGACATGAACTGAAGGCTCTCACTGTTGTTCGCCGCTGCGAATGCTTCGACTGTGTTGACTACGCGGGTGAGGGTGTCGGCTTTGTGGTCGGCGAGGAACACGTTGATGGTCAGAAGGTCACAGTTCTGATTGAACAGCTCTCGTGGGGCCCGCGTGATGATGGCGTTAAGCAAGCCCTGGTTGCGGGGGATTTCGTACCAGGTGAGGCTGCCCTCGTTCATCCCGGCTGCGGCCTGTTTACTCAGTGCTGCCAGGGAAGATGTCGAGACGACTCCAGGGAGCTGCTGCAATCGGGCCTCAAGCGCATCGACTTTGACCAGGGTTTCGTAGTTGGCGCAGTAGTACTGTGGTGTCTTGACCATGACGACGTACTTATCGCTGCTCGCCGCATAGTTGCTGACCATGAAGGCATTGTCCTGGTTGTAGCGAGACTCCGCACGCAGCTCCGGCGCACCTGGATCAAGATCACCGACCTTGAGGTGCAGGCTGACGGCAAAGCCCGTGGCTGCCAGCGCACTTGCGATGATCAGTGCGCCATTACTCCAACGACCTGGACGGGTGAAACGATCCAAAAAACTCCACAGCGAATGCCGGGCTTCCCGTTGATCGTGTGCCTTTTGTTCCGACTCTGCCTCGCGGCGTGCAGCAGTCTTGCTCACACCTGTGTAGGAGAGCAGCACAGGTAGCAATACAAGGTTGGTCAGAACCAGCACAAGCACACCGATAGTGGCGGTAACCGCCAGATCCTGGATGACCGGGATATTGATGATCATCAACACGGCAAAGCCGACCGCGTCAGCCAGCAACGCCATTGCACCGGTCAGGAACAGCCTGCGGAAAGTCAGGCGCGCCGCAGTGAGTTTGTCTGCACCACGACCGATGTCCTGCATGATGCCGTTCATTTTTTGCGCGCCATGGGACAGACCGATGGCAAAGATCAGGAATGGCACCAGAATCGAGTAGGGATCCAGGTTGTAGCCCAGTGAGGCTAACAGGCCGAGCAACCACACGACGGCAATCACCGAGCACAGCAGTACCAGCAGGGTGCTGCGCAGGCAGCGGGTATACCAATAGAGCACCAAGGCACAGATGATCAGGGTGCCGGCGAAGAACAACTGCATCAGTGCCAGGCCATCCATGAGGTCGCCCACCACTTTGGCAAAGCCGGTGATGGCGATGCTGGTGTGTTCGTTGCTGTATTTTTCGCGCAGCTTGTCGAGTTGCTGGGAGAGGGCTCGATAGTCCAAGGCGCTATCGGAACCTGCAGTGGCCGCATCCTGAAGTGGGAGGATAATGACGCTCGATTGCAAGTTCGGCGCTACCAGTCTGCCGATCTCACCAGAGCGCTCAACGTTCTGTCGCACCTGCTCGATACTTGTCGCCGACCCGTCATAGTTTTCCGGAATGACGGGGCCGCCGTCGAACCCCTCTTCAGTGACCCCAATCCATCGAGTGGCCGGCGTCCACAGCGACTTCATGTAGGGGCGATCTACCCCCGTCAGCAGGAAGAGCTCGTCGTTAAGCTGCTTCAGTGATTCCAGGTAAGCGGCGTTGTAGATGGAGCCGTCGTTGCTTTTCACAGCGATTCGTAGCGTATTGCCGCCTTCACCGAGCTGCCCGCGGAATTGGAAGTAGTTTTGAATATAGGGATGATCGATCGGGATCATGCTCTCGAACGCAGCGCTTAAACGCAGGTGCTGCGCTTGCCAGGCAAGGCTGGCGCTTACCAGCAGGCAGAGCAAGACGATCATCCGGCGGTACCGGAACAGCAATCGCTCGGGCAAGCTTCCTGAGCGAGGATCAAAAAGCGCAATCGCGTTTTCTGCACCGGACTGTGGGGCGGTTACTTTACTGTTCACGAGTGGCGCTCCGATTCAGCTCATCAAGGTTAATGCGCGACACGCCACGTGCACTGCTCAGTACGAGTTTGCCAGCGCCTAGCTCAATTAATCCTGTGAGATAGCTCGGCTCCGGAAGCGTGATAGCGGTAAAGCCGTGTTTCGGATCTTTGCTCGTCAAGAGCCGACCAGACTCGTCGACCAGCAACGTGCTCCCATCGCTGAGGAGCGTTCCGGCGGTGATGGTTATGGGGCTTGGGTTGGCAACGGGTTGCCAGCTGTCACCGGCATCGTTGGAAAAATAGCTCTTGCCGCGAAGGCCGAATGCGAGCAGGCCGTGCTGGCCCGTAGGGACTAAGCCGAACAACGTGCCGGTGGCAGGAGAGGTCAGCGTTTCAAACGTGGCGCCTTGATCGCTCGAGCGCAGCAGCAAACCTTGTTCGCCGACGATGAACAGCTTGTCATCGATCTGCTGGATGCCATACAAGTGCATAGCGCCAGGGTTTTCGAGGCGTTGGTCGATGGGGTGCCAGCTGTTCCCGCCATTGTCGGTGGCGAATGCCAAGCCGTAGGCACCCACGACAATACCGTGCGCATCGTCGAAAAAGTGCACATCCAGGAAGGGCTTGTCAGGGCCGTCTTCGAGCAGGCTGCGTGCGCTGGAAGCGCGCTTTTCATTGAGCGCGTTTGGCTCAAGCTCAAACCGCTTTTGAGCGGCCTCTACGACCAATTGGGATGCCTGCCGCCCCTCCAGTTGCAGCTTCCAGCTGCGCCCCCCATCACCGGTGTGAAGCACAACGCCCGCGTGACCTACGGCCCAACCTTGCTCGGGAGTCGGAAAAACCACACGGGTAAGAGTGACGCTGACGGGTGTATCGACCTGCTGCCAAGACTGCCCTCCATCTTCGGAGCGAAGGACGAAACCACGCTCGCCGACAGCCACCAACGCATTGCCCGCATGAGTGACATCAAGCATCAAGGAGCGTTGGGCTAATGCACTGTGCAGCGATGACTGTTGTAACGGTTCGGTCAGCACCGATTCATCCGCCACGCTGACGCCCGTCATGCCAAGGCTCAGGGTCAGGGCAAGCCCGCCAATCAATATTCGTTGCATCGAAGGATACCTCGAAGAAAGGCGGGCTCGATTCGCCCGCCCTTAAGGCCTGGGATCAGCGTGCGGAATCAGATGCAACCGCGTTGCCGGTGAAGAAGTTTTCGGCCTTGCGCGGCACGACCGAATAGCGCTCTCCATTGAGCCCTTGCACCACGCTGTAGGTGCCGGCCTGCAGGTTGTAGATCACGACCGGTTTGACCACGACGGCGGGGATGGATGGCACCACGAATGGCAGTGCCTGATTGACGCGCCAGAGCTTGCCTTGAGCGTCGTAGCCGTCGGCCAAGGCGATCGTCCAGCTGTCCTCATCGATAAAGAACCGACGCTTCGGCACGGCATGACGCTTACCAGGCGCGACGGTGGCTTCAACCTCCCATACGCGGTGCAGCTCCCAACGCATTTTTTCGGGGTTGAGGACGTCCTTGGTGTTCACTTCATCTGGCTTGAGCGAGTGGAAATTGTTGAGGTTGTACGGGATGTACATTTCTTTCTTGCCAATCAGCTTCCACTCGTAACGATCCGGGTGGCCGATGAAGCCATGCACCTCGTCAAAGTAGTTGGCACCAGAGGCCACGAAGTCCGGGGTGTCATAACCTACCGTTGGCGCACGTCGAACACGGCGCTGGCCGACCAGATACTGCCAAGCGTCCCGTGGGCTGGCGGCGTTGATGCTGTCATGAGTGACCAGTGATTCACCGGCTTTGAATGGTGGTTCATTGGTGAGAAAACGCAGCAGCACATACTGCCCAGACCATTTGTCCGCGTTGCCATCCTTGTAGTAGTAGGGGTATTGCCAGTTCTCAACGCCTCGACTGGCCATCGTGCGCGAACCGTCCGCATTGCCGATGGTGTTGCGGTAGCCCATCTCGATGGACTCGGCCTCGACACGCAGGAGGAAGTTCCAGATCAGCTCGCTGCCGGATTTCGGAATCGGGAACGGGATGCCGCCGTAGCAGCCTTTCACCGACAGGCCGTTCTCTGTCAGTTGGCAACGCGTGGCGTTGGCCTGGGTGTTGTCATAGACCCACTGTGGGGCTGCGGCGGTGCGGTGCGTCGGGTAGACATCCAGGAAGAAGCTATTCGGATACTTCTTCAGCAAAGCCTGGGTGCCTTCACTGAGCTTATTGGCGTATTGGCCGGCATTGGCTGCGGTGATGCGCAGTACGGGTTTCTCGCCCGGGAACGGATCGGCTGTTACATCGCCGAACTTCGCGCCCGAGACTTCCTTGGTGAGGCCGCCATTCCAGGCAGGGATGCTTCCATCGGCATTGCCCGCCCGTTCTGCCCCCAGCGGAGTGAGCGAGCTTTTCAGTGTTTCGGCCTCTTGGGGCGAGACAGCGGCGAGTACGTGGCTGACTGCAAGGCTGGCAGCAAGGGCGGTCATCAACAGAGCGTGTCTTTTCATTTTATTGTTCTCCGGAGATCAGAAGGTGCGCTGGATCGAGAAGGCAATGAAGTCCCTGTCCTTCAGGGTTTGCTCGAAGGAGTAGTTGTTGTCCGGGCCGATGATGGGGCCGCCATCGCCAAAGAAATTGGTGTAGCTGAGGGACGCATACCATTGCTTCTGGTAGTCGGCCTTGAGCGCGAGCGTGATGTCGCCGCCATGTTCTGGAGAGAACGCTTGGGGGGTGACCGAGGAGCGACCATACGGCGTGTAACCAACGGTGATGGGCATTTGCACATCGACGCCAGGTATCACTTGGAAGTACTGGGGCTCAAAGGTGAAGCGCAGGGAGTAGGCGTCGCGAGTGGTGTTCGGATCGAGGTTCTGAGCGTTCTTCTTCACCTTGAGACGACGGTTAAAGGCAACTTCGCCTACCAGAGACGCGCCGTCCCACAGCGCCGAGCCGCCGTATACGTTGACCATCGACAATTGGGCATGGAGCGAGTCGCCGATGGGGTAGAGCGGATTGCTGTTGTTGTCTGCGGTCATGTCGCCGGTGACCACCACTCCGCCATTCGGGGCAAGAGGGGTGTCGACACGCATGGAGATTTCACCCGCGACGTTGGCTTCCCCTACGAGGGTACTGAAACTGGCGCCATAAACCTTTATGTCTTCGGGATAGACATTGACGAAGGTGCCGTCACCGCCGAGGAAGGTCGGACGGAAATACCAGATAGGCGTCTTGTCGTGGTAGCGCGCCGCGTACAGGCCGAACTCCCAGTCGTCGAGGGCAAAGCGGATCTGGGCGCCGAACTGGCCAGAGTCTTTGGCATCAATGTCGTGGCCATGTAGCAGAGGCCCACCGGCAAAGAACACACGCTCGGCGCCTTCCCCTACAAAGTCACCTGCACTGAAGTAGCTCCCCGAACCTGGCAGGCGCGTTTTGTTCCATTCGAACTGATAGTAAGCCCCGACGCTGACGGTGTCGGTGAGCTGCCAGTTGAAGGAGAACTGCTCGGTGGGAAGGAGGATTTCCTTGAACTGTGAGCCAGGCACCGATTGCAGCTTGACGAGGTCAACAGTGCTCTGTGCATTGGCGATGCCGTTAGCGCCGAAGAACAGGCTTTCACCATAAATCTGGTTGAACTGCCCCAGCCGTGCCGACAGGCGTGTCGAGCCAATGTCTCGTGCGCCATACACGAACGCGTCAAGAACCTCGGCATCCCGGCCATGCAGGTCGCGGGTCTTGTCCGTGAATTCGTTGTAGTCAACGCTCACTGGGTTGGCGGTGGCGGGCGAGTTGTTGTCGTTGTTTTCGTTGTAGACCGTGTCGTACCAGGCAGCACCGCTGAGCCGAGCACCGACATCGCCATACTTGATATCAAGCTCGGACAGCAGGTCGAAGCGGTTCGAGATCAACCCGGTGCTGAAGTTGCGGTCGCCGTCATCCTTGTTCGGGTTCGGTGAGGACGCCATCACGTTGTCGGCGCGCTCGTTCAGGCGCCAGGCATTGCTGTACTTGATGGTGTTGTCCCAGCTGGTTTTGAGGCCCTCGACTCCGGTGTCGAACTGGAAAGCCATGACCTCTGCCGAACACAATGCCAAGGCGATGCTGAGCGTGCTGGCCTTGGCGCCATGGCGGGCAAGAAGCGGTGTAGTAGGACGGCGTTGCTTGGTGTTCATGGATACCTCTTCTGCATTCTTGTTGTTATTACAGGGGGCTCCATCCGTAGAGACGGATGCTGTGCTTGGCAGCGCTATTGGCTCTCCTTAGATCCGGTGCTGGGGTGCTCCAAACAGCCAATCGCTTTCGTGCCGGCAGCGGCAATCTGTTCATCGAACTGGGCCTTCACGCCGCTGGCGGCTATGCCGCCGAGGCATTGACCACGCTGTAGAAGCGGAAGGCCACCGATCATTGGGATCACTCCGGCCAAAGAGGCAGTGCCGGCCACGCCACTGTTCAACATCTCGGCGAAGAACCGGGTAGGGCGCTGGGTAAGCGCGGCGCTGCGGGCTTTATCAATGGCGATTTGAGCTGACGAGGCCGTTGCTCCGGCCAACCTGCGAAAAGCCACCAGGTGTCCGCCGTCATCGACGACCGCTACAGAAACCTTCCAGTCGTGGCGGGTCGCTTCAGCAATAGCTGCATCAAGCAACGTGCTGATTTCGTTGAAATCGAGGGTTTGTCGGCTATGCATTTTTAGCCTCTCGGTTTGTGCATTGTTGTTGTTATTTTGCGTTATGTGATGCTTTGTGCACAAAAATAGGTTGGCGACCAAGAGGAAGTCAAGGAAAAAAGCGATGGCCTTCACCGCAATGCCAATCCGGCGAACGATTCGGCTAGAAGAAGCTTGCTGAAATCGGTCTTCTCGTCAGACCGGCAACTGTGCAAGGACGCTGGATTGGTGATCGCTTCAGGATTGCCCAGGGGGGGCGAGCGCTTTCTGTTTGGAGGTGCGTAGGTCGTCGACAAACATCAGGCGCTTCCAGAGCGTGCGACCCAAGCGGAAGGCCAGGTTCAGTCGGCGGGGACGTGAAGGGCGGTGTTTTGCTTTTGTCAGCGGCGCAATTTGCACAAACATTTTTTTGTGCATAAAATCACAAAGCATGCAACATCCATGGAAACCGTGAAATGCAAAATCAACAAGGCGGATCCCTGATTGAGGTCGCCCTGCAGCAGATGAAGAAATCGATCATCTGTTGTGAGTTAGCACCAGGCGAAAAGCTCAAGGTGGCCGAACTGTCCCAGAGCTATGGATTGAGCAGCTCTCCGATTCGAGAGGCGCTGAACCGGCTAGCTCAGGAAGGCATTGTCGAAGCGAGCGAGAACAAAGGATTTCGTGTTGCGCGTCTGTCCGTCGAAGATTTCCAGCAGATCACCCAACTGCGGCGTCTGCTGGAATGTGAGGCGCTCGCCGAGGCTATTCGTCATGGCGATGATGCTTGGGAAGCTGATGTTCTCGGTGCCTTCCATCGACTCAAGGTCGTGGAAAAGCGTCTTGGAAGCGTTTCAGTAGCCCTTGATGATGATTGGTCAGAGCGTCACAAGGCATTTCACTTTTCGCTCTTTTCGGCCTGCCCATCGGACATGATGTTGCGGCTGATTGATTCGCTGTTCGACCAGGCCGAACGTTATCGTCGGTTTTCGGCTCTGCATCGGAGTGTCGAGCGGCATAAGGGTGATGAGCATCAGCAATTGGTCGATGCGGTGCTGTCACGCGATATAGACGCTTCTGTCGAGCTGCTCGGTAACCACATTGGCGGAACGCTCAAGCATGTCACGGACGTGCTTCGTCAACAGCATTCGACACTGCAGTAACCCCAAGGGGCTCCCTCAAATGCACGGGGGGGGAGTCCTCGGGTTTGCCTCAACTCAAGCCGAAAAAGCGGTCGGCTGACCAACCGCTTGATCCGCCTCAGCTGCGCAACCTGCCAAAACAATCCTGAATAAGGTGCACGGCTTCATCCAGGGTTGAGGCCCCCCCGTAAACGTAGTGATCAGGGCGTACCAGAACCACCTGGCATCCGTGCTCTTGTAACCAGGCCTTTAGCAAGCCGTTGTGTTCTCGATACTGATAGTTTGCCATCGGGGTTGCACTTAATTGCACGACGCTGGTGGGCAACTGAACCCCGCGTAAAGCATCGTCAAACGCTGCAAGCAAGGCCTCTGTTGCAGTAAACCCGTCGGCAATCACCAGGCGAATGCTCTGTCCGGTAAAGCGATCCAGCAGGTCTTCCTGCTGCTCAGCGGTCGTGACCTTCGGTTGCGGGAAGAGCACCCCAGCGACCTTGTGCAAACCGATGAAGCCACTTTCAAGGCTCGGTATCAGCGATTGGCGGATGGTGCCCCCAGGGGATACCTGCACAGCGGCAAGCAATCGTTTATCTCGTTCGGCGGCACGAACCGGGTCGCGCTCGCAGATCGTCTGCCCGAACTCCTTGGCGACTTCAGTCGTTCGTTTTACATGCGGCGCGCGTTCGGTCTGGTAGCTATCGAGTAGCTGGGGCGATGCGATTCCACGTTGTACGAATGCCAGTTTCCAGATCAGGTTCATAGCATCACGCAAACCTTGGCACATGCCTTGGGCGAGGAAGGGGGGCGTCATGTGAGCGGCGTCACCGAGGAAGAAGATATTGCCGACCCTCCAGCGCTCAAGAATGAGTGCATGGAACCGGTAGGTAGAAGCTCGCCAGATCTGGTAGTCATCTGCAGGAAGCCAGCGTGAGATCAAACGTTGAATGGATTCCGGACGGATGATCTCGGTCGGGGATTCGTCTCCGTTAATCATGAACTCCCAGCGCCGGTGTCGACCTGGCCCGACTACGAAGGTGCTGGGGCGTTCAGTCTCACAGTATTGAACATTGGTCTCGGGAAGGGCGCTGCCAGCACCTTCACTCAGGATCACGTCGACAACCAGCCAAGGCTCGTCGAACGCCAGATCCTCCATGTTAAGCCCAAGATTCGTGCGAATCGGGCTGGTGCCTCCATCGCACGCCAGAAGGTACTTGGCGCTTGCTCGGCCTATTGATCCGGTGGCATCGCGGTAGCTGATCGATACGCCTGTTTCTGTCGATTCGACGTTGAGGACTTCTCGGCCCAAGAGCACATCTACCTGGGGCAGCGAGTCAAGGTTTGCGCGCAGAGCACGTTCCAATGGGGGCTGCGAAAATACGTAGTTGGGTGCCCAGCCCAACAGAAAAGGGGGCTTGGAGGCGTCGATGTGTTTGATCAACTTCGCGTCGGCATTCAGGTAATGAGAGGCGCGATAAGGCATCACATGCTCGGCAACCGAATCAGCAAGACCAATATTGTCAAAGGTGCGCATAGCCTCGTGATCAAGTCCCATCGCACGTGGGTTTTGGTACACGGATTCACTCTTGTCGAGAACCAGTGTCCGCAATCCCCATTGACCGGCAAGGTTGGCAGCAGTGACGCCGACCGGGCCTAACCCGACGATAATCAGGTCATATTCCATAGATGTTCTCCATCTTTCTTGTTGTGTGACCAAGCTGTGGCTTCAATCCTGGGTATTTCCTTGCGCGTGAGAAACCACCCTGATTGCCCATTCAGTAGGGATAGTTTTCCAGCGGCTGACGGACTCTCGCACCAGGCGCCGTCAACGTGATGTTTCTGAATGGCGTCTACCCGAAATGGTGTGCGACCGTTTCTGGTCGCACGATGGCCTCTCACCAGCTCACGCGTTGCTGCGCGATACGTTGGCGGGTCGACTCCATCCATTGCTCACGGGTTTGGAAGCCTGGCCGCCTTCTGCACATGGCTTCAGTCGTGGCGAGAATTTGCTCGGTACTTTGCTCCAGATCCAGAGGCTCGCGGCAGGGCTGATTGGTGTAGAAAGGGGCGTCCACATACATCTCGATCGGGTTGCCCTCCGGATCCTTGAAATACATCGACCAGGCATTGCCGTGGTCAACCTGATCGATTGGACCCAAGCCATTTTCCTTGGCGAATACGTAGAACGCCTTGAGGTCATCGAGCGTATCCAGAAGGAAGGACAGTTGGTTGATCGGGTTGAATGGCAGGTTGGTTGGCTTGCCATCGAAGAGCACCAATTGGTGATGCACCTCTGGATTCTGTGTCATGAAGAACAAGCGATGGCCGGTAGAAGCAACGCCTTTGTCACTCACGACAAAGCCCAGCTTGCTGCAGTAGAACTCAACCATATTGTCCAGATCGCTGCAAAATGTACCGGTGTGGGTGAAGTTGATGCGGGGCAGGGTGGCCATGGGCGTTTTCCTGATGTTGTGATTGTTTGAGGATGGGGGCTCAGGCTTCGTCGATGACTGGATTACGCAAGGTGCCGATCTGGCTGATAGTCACTTCAAAGATATCGCCTGGCTTGAGGAAAATCGGCGGGTTTCGCTTGAAACCAATACCACTCGGAGTCCCAGTAGCCAAAATGTCGCCAGGGTTCCAGTCCAAGGCCTGGGAGACATAGGAAATGAGATGCGGAATGTCAAAAGCTAATTCGGACAGCTTCCCCTCCTGCATCTGCTCCCCGTTGAGGATGCCGCGAATCTGCATATCGCGGTAATCGGCAATTTCGTCGGCGGTTACCAGCCATGGGCCGAGGGCGCCAGTAAAGCGGAACGTTTTGCCCATTCCGTATTGGTGGGTGTGGAACTGCCAATCACGCACGCTGGCGTCATTGAAGCAGGTGTATCCCGCGACATGCTCCATCGCGTTTTCCGGTGCGATGTGAGATCCCCCCTTGCCAATGACTACGGCCAGTTCTGCTTCGAAGTCGAACTCATCCGACACTTTTGGGCGCACCAGGGGAGCGTCATGTGCCTGCAGGGTCTCGGCAAAGCGTTGGAAGATTACGGGGTGCTGTCCGACTTTACGTCCCGCTTCTTCTGCATGGGCTACGTAATTGATGCCCACGCAGATGATCTTGCCCGGGGATGGAATGACTGGGCTCAGTGTCAGGTCAGCAAGCACAAGCTCGCCGTCTGAGGCCGCGGCCAGTTTTTTGGCCTGCTCAAGCTTGCCTGGGGCGGCGATCAGGCTCGCCAAATCCGGGACGTCCTTGAAGTAACTGCTCAGGTCTACGACTCGATCGCCAACGACAGCACCGTACCCGGGCCGGTTGTTGAGGTGGAAGGAAACGAGCTTCATGGTGTGACCTCTCTGTTGTTTTGTGCATAAAACATAATTTCTTGCACAATAAAGCGCAAGGTGCATAATGCAAACACGCCAACAAAAATTATTTCCGGCGTCCAGTAGGAGAGCTAGCAATGGCATTGGTGAAAGTCCGCAAGATCAAGCTGGATATCGAAGATGTCCTCCATGAGCGAGGCCCTGTGGCAGTTGAACCTTTGAGAGTCGCTGTGGCCACGGCGGTCATCGAGAACCCTTACGCTGGGCGCTATGAGGAAGATCTGTTGCCTTTCATGGCCGAGCTGCGTGGTTTGGGAACAGATCTTTCACAACGCCTGGTCGACGCACTGGGTGGCGCGGACAAGGTTCAGGCGTACGGCAAAGCCGCCATCGTGGGAGAAGATGGGGAGCTTGAGCATGGTGCGGTCTGGCATGAGGCCGGCGGTTGGGCTATGCGGGCTTTGTTGGGTGAACCCAAAGCCATCGTTCCTGCGGCAAAAACCATAGGAGGCCCGGGATGCCGGCTCATGATGCCTCTAGGTCATATTCATGCCGCTTATGTGCGTAGTCACTTTGGTGTCGCCGAGGTAACTCTTTGGGACGGCCCGCGCCGAAACGAAATTGCGTTCAGCCTGGCAATGGCAACGGGAGGGCGGATTCATGCCCGCCTGGGTGGCCTGGCGGCTTCGGATGTCAGAGGCGAAGACGGGCTTCGCTGATCGCAAGTATCCATCGTCCACACACCCGTGAGGGCGAGCTGCAAAAACAATAACAAGAGCTGGAGTACATGATGACGACAAAGATGATGCGTGCCGCACGGATGTATGAGGGTGGCAAACCTATGCAGATCGAGCAGGTTCCGGTTCCCTCAATCCGTCCGACAGAGGTGCTGGTTCGAGTCAAAGCCTGCGGCATCGTACCGAACTTGCATAACATCCTGACCAACTGGAAAACGTGGTTTCCTCATCTGCCCCTGCCACAGTTGCCGGCCATTTTTGGTCTGGATCCGACAGGCATCGTTGAGACGGTGGGTGAACAGGTCTATGACTTCAAACCTGGTGATCGTGTCTATGTGAACCCAGCTCGCTATTGTGGATCGTGCCGTGCCTGCCGCGCGGGCAACTCCACCGGGTGCACCGCGTACACCTTCAACGGTTACTTTGGTTTCACTGCGCGTAGTCCGAGGATGTTCGAGGACTACCCCTATGGCGGGTTGTGTGAGTTCATGCCCGCACCGCAATACAGCCTGGTCAAAATTCCCGACAATATGGCGTTCGAAACTGCGGCGCGACTTGGATATCTGGGGACAGCCTATCGGGCCTTGCTCAAAGCCAATGTGGGGCCGAGCAGTACCATTCTGATCAACGGAATCAGTGGCACGCTTGGCCTCGGTGCCGTGGCGCTGGCGTTGGCGATGGGTGTACGGCGTATTCTTGGTACCGCGAGGAACGAATCGCTGTTCCAGCGCGTAAAAGACCTCGCTGCACCTGGGCGAATCCAGATTCACACATTAGGTAAAGGCAGCACTGCGCAGTGGGTAAACGAGGTGACTCAGGGGGAAGGGTTGGATGTCGTGATCGATGCCCTTGGCCCTGGTGCTCCTGCAGAAAGCCTCATCGACGCACTTAACGGTCTTCACCGTGGCGGCCACCTGGTCAACATTGGTGCGGTGGCGGGGCCTGTCCCGTTGGATTTGCACTGGCTCATGGATAACGACATTCAGGTTAGCGGGTCTGCCTGGTTCACCACAGGACAAGGCCAGGCCATGGCGGATATGGTGGAGTCCGGCGCACTTGACTTGTCCTTCTTCGAGCACAGCGTTTTCGCACTTGACCAAGTAAATGATGCCATCAGCGGAATCGAAAACCGCAACGGTGGCTTTGGCAACTACGTCATCTGTCCTTGAATCATCCCGCTGGGTGGTGTGCGGCCTAGCACCATCCAGTCTTCCCTGCGCTGGATGTTGGAGAGCTTTGAATGCAAGTACGAAGAGTCGTAACGGGACACGATGAGCACGGTCGCTCAGTTTTCCTCTCCGATGCTGATGCACCCCGTGCAAAAAACTTCCAAGACTTACCGGGCTACGGCATTGCCCAGTTGTGGGCGACGCAACCGGGAAGTGAACGTGACGCAGATCTGACCACTGCGGGCGGCTCGCTTATTCCAGGGCCTGGCGGCACGTCGCTTTTGATGGTCAGCTTACCTCCAGACACGGTCATGGCGGCACCGAGGAATCCCGAGCGTGCACTAGCCGAAATGCGTGAGTCCATGCCGGGGCTCATCGATGTTTTCGAGGCAGAGGATCCTGCGATGCACCGCTCGCCGACTTTGGATTATGGCATCTTGCTTGAAGGTGAGTTGTGGCTGGAGCTCGACAACGGTGAGCAGCGCCTCCTGCGCGCGGGTGATGTGATTATCCAGCAAGGTACCCGTCACGCCTGGCGGAATCACTCCGAGAAGCCAGCTAAGGCACTCTTTTTCATGGTGGGGGCAGCGGCTACTGCACGCTAGTCGTCTTGCCCAGACACGCTTGATCAACAGGCGTTGAAACAAGGAGTGAGTATGAAGCTTTACCAGTTCGTTGGGCTGTGCGGGAGCCTCCGAAAGCAATCCGCGCATGAGCAGATACTGCGTACCATGGCGCAAGAGCTTCTGCCGTCAGATACGCACCTGGCGCTGTTCAGGTTGCATGAAATACCGCCGTACAACGAGGATCAGGATGGGGATGCGACGCCAGCTGCTGTGCTTGAGCTTAGGCAAGTTGTAAACGCAGCGGACGGCGTAATCATCGGATCGCCTGAATACAACCATGGCATCTCAGGCGTATTGAAGAATGCGCTGGATTGGTTGTCGAGACCACATGGCAAGTCAGTGTTGGCAGCCAAGCCGGTTCTGACATTCACTGCCTCGCCAGCGTTTACAGGTGGTGTGCGAGCGCAGCAGCAGTTGAATGAGACTCTGTGGGCCATTACTGCTGACTTGGCCCGCTATCCGCAAATAGTGATCGGCACTGTCCACAGCAAGCTATCCGATGGGCGTTTGGTCGATGAGTCCGCTCGGGAATATGTCAAGGGTGGGATTCTGGTGCTAAGACAAATGGTACATTCACCCACGTGAGCTGCTGAAATGAAGGACAGTCAGTAGCGTCTTCTCCAAGACATGACGTACTTGATGTCTCTATTTGGTTGTATTGACTGCGTATGCGCAGCTAAGCGCGCATAAAAAAACTCTTCCACGGCCCACTAAAACTGAATGGATACAGTCGCCGTTCGTAGCCGAAAGCCAGAAAATCCAGGTTTGTAGTCAGGCTCTGCGTTTGGGCGCGCAGGAGCATGAGGGCTAAGCCATCTCCGTGGAATTGCTATGCCCGCTCGCCCAAAGCCTCCAACGCTTGTAGGTTAAGTGGCCAAGTGTGTGCGGGTCATAGCCGCTGTCCTGAATGTATCGACTGGTCACTTCGTTCAGTCAGTCTTGTCTGCTATTCAAGCCAAGGACTTGGGAAAACCACCACGCTAAAGAAAGCAATATGTGCCGGTCTTCCATACCCTGCATACCTCCCGCTAGCACCCAGCGAACCGCTGAAAAATCCTGCACCAAAACCGAACTGCCAAACGTGATTTTGCCCGAATATGGGGCTAAATCACCCCAGCCTACCATCTACGCTTGCAGACAAGGCGGCATAGACCTTGTTGGCATAGGTATTGCTTTATCTCTAAAAACCGAACGAATGTTCGAGCGGTTTCGGGTTTCCAGGTAGATTGATAAATCGGGCATCCGAGGTGCCAGAAATTTAGGGGGAGCAACCATGTCAGCCAGGTTTCCAACCATAGCGATCGTCGGAAGCGGCCCATCTGGCTGCTACGTTGCACAGTTCCTTCAGAAGAAATGGGACGGGGCTCAGATCACGATCTTTGAGGCCCTGCCCGTACCTTATGGTTTGGTACGCTATGGGGTTGCTGCAGATCATCAAGGCAGCAAGGCCGTCATCCAGCAATTTGAGCGTATGTTCGAAAAAGGTGGGGTTGAGTTCTGCGGGAACGTGACCATTGGACGAGACATCGCCTATACGAAACTAACCGAATCTTTCGACATCGTCGTCCTGGCCACTGGGCTGAATCATGATGCTTCTCTAGATATCCCTGTTAACCCTCTCGCGCCGGTTGTAGGTGCTGGGTGCGTACTTAAGGCGTTGAACGGGCATCCAAGAGTTAATCTCCCTAAAGCTATGGACGGCACCGTTAGGGAACTCGGGAAAAATGTCGCGGTTATCGGCAGCGGGAATGTTGCGGTTGATGTGCTTCGGATGGTTGCAAAAACGGACTTCGATCTCCTTGGCTCAGATATCGCGGATGAGATTCGACTAGCCCTGAATACGCAGGGAGTTGAGTCTCTGACCCTCATTAGTAGATCAAGTGCATCTGATGCAAAGTGTGATGTTTCAATGATGGCTGAGTTGCTAAGTCTTCCAGGGCTGAGTATTCGAGTTCATGGTGTTGGGGCACACGAACAAGGCTATGTAGCAAAGCTACTCCAGTCTGTCCCCGAGCCAGCAAGTACAGACTGCAAATCTAGCTTGCTAGTCAACTTGATGTTTAATTCGGTTCCAAAGGAAGTTGATGAAGAAAATGGTTTGGCGAAATTGACGATCGTGGATCGGCTTACAGGAGTAGGGCGTAAAATGGAATTTGAAACTGTGGTGACTGCCATCGGTTTCAATAATGGGAAGAAAAATCAGTCTACGATTCCGCCTGAGGATTTGACGGGCATGAACATTTATCGTGTAGGCTGGCTCAAGCGAGGCCCTAAAGGCACTGTTGCTGAAAATAGAAAAGATGCTAAAGCAGTTGCGGATCAGATTGTAGTGGACTACGAATCCGGGCTATTGGGGGCGAGGAAACTTGGCCTTACTTCAATTGCTCATGAGTTACCCCTCGGTGTTGTTAAACATCAAGGATGGCGTCGGATTGATCAATACGAAGTGAGATCTGCGAGCCAAGGCCGATGCAGGAAAAAAATTACTGATGTTAGTGGAATGCTCAGGGTGGCGGGCGGTGACGATGCCTTTGATAGTGCATCAAAGGTTAAAGAAGTTGTTATCCAAGTTTCTTGATCCTAAAAGGTAAGAAAATGTCTGATGTTCTGGTGGTTTTTGGTACTGAAAGTGGAAATGCCGAGATGGCGGCAGATGATATTGCATCATCGCTTAGTTTGCGTGGTGTGGTGGCTGAGGTGAAGTCTATGGAAGATGTTTCCGCAGATGAGCTCTCTGCCGTAACTGAACTGTTAGTTGTCACCTCCACCTACGGTGAGGGAGAGCTGCCCGAAACCACCGCGCCATTTTTTGCTGACTTGGTAGCGGCACAACCTGATTTGAGCAATGTGGACTTCTACGCCTTTGGGTTGGGTGATAGCACTTACGCTAAGTTTAACAATGCGATTGATGTTGTGGTTGCAAAGCTAATCGATCTGGGGGCAAGCCAGGTGGGTGAGACGGGACGGCACGATGCGGCAAGTGGAAAATCAGTTACGTCCGTGGCGCAAGCCTGGATTGACAAGGTCTATAAGTAAGAGTAGGAAAGAAAAGTGAACATTACTCATGAAGTTTTACCTTGGGCAAATCCTGATTTTCGCCGTAATCCTTATCCTTGGTACGCTCGTTTGCAGCGAGAGTACCCAATCTACAAAGAAAATGAGCGCACTTATATCGTCT
The DNA here is from genome assembly GCF_034387475.1 of Pseudomonas sp. Teo4. NCBI lineage: Bacteria > Pseudomonadati > Pseudomonadota > Gammaproteobacteria > Pseudomonadales > Pseudomonadaceae > Pseudomonas > Pseudomonas sp. Teo4. The sequence continues at coordinate 2,577,766 of NZ_JAXCIL010000001.1, read as the reverse complement.
CGCGATACGATGATTACATCGAGTTTGTGAGGCACCCAGCTATGAGTATGGTAGAGCCCGAATGGGTTAAGCCTCACCATTGGCACGTGTTTCTGGATACCATACTATTTTACGATCCGCCCAAGCATACCTCGCTTCGTAGGCATACAAATAAGTGGTTTACACCCAAGCTTGTCAAAGAGTGGGTAAAACATACTACGGACGTAACTCGAGAAGCGCTGAAGCTAATTGAGGCTGACGGATACATTGAAGCACATCACCATATCTGTGTTGTCCCGACCCATATCACGATGTGCCGAGTTCTAGGTATTGCTGAAGACGACATCGAGATTGCTACTCTCAATGCCCTTAAAATTGTGGGTATGCAGACTCCAGCCGCAACTCAGGCGGATAAGGATCGGGCACGCGAAGGGTTCGATTGGCTGTTCTCCAAGTGTCAAGCCATGATTGAGGAGAAGAAAAAAAATCCAGGTGATGGTTTGCTGGACGCGATGTTGGCTCTGGAGGCGTCCGGGGACATGAGTCCTGAGGAAGTGATTCAGACTCTGGTGCTTTTCTATTTTTCAGGTGCGCCAAATCCGGCTTATGTTCTGGCGTCGATTTTGGAGCATTTCGCCAGAGAACCTCATCTTTTCGATCTTTATCGGAATGAGCCAGAGTCTCGGCAGGCTATGATCAACGAGTTCATTCGATTGAATCCACCGGAGCAGTCATTCACGCGTTACCCTACTGAAGAAGTAGAAATTCGAGGTGTGAAAATACCTGCAGGTTCTTGTATTCGATTTATGACTGCGGCAGTTAATCGCGACGAGGCAGTGTTCAAACGACCAAACCAATTCGATCACACGCGCCCTCAAGAGGCGAGCCAGCATGTCTCTTTCGGTATTGGAGTTCACGCTTGTGCTGGTCAGGTAATCAGTAGGGCAGAAATTGAAGCCTCGCTGAATGTGATTGCTGAAAATTACTCCAGCATAGAGTTGGCTGAGGAACCGGTCACCTTGCACGATGATCGCATTCGGAATTACTTGACGCTTCCGTTGATTTTTAATAGATAATTAAAACTCATTTTAAAAGGTTGGTTCTTACCCTTGCGCACAGATGGTAGCGTTAGGCGTCGACTTGAGCTGTCTAATTGGGTATTTGAGGGGCTTATGAAATATCTGTTTATATATGCGTGCAAGGGTAAGAGCTACGTTGGTCGATACGTTAAGCAGGCTGCGTCGATCCTGGTAGCTGAGATTTACTCCAATCTACATTGAAAATAAGAAAGTCTTAGAAACCCACCTCTGCCGAAAATGTTAACGACAGTTCTCACAGGAGACTAAAGCATGGCGAGTACTGCGGAGGCCAAGGTCGAAGAGCATACTTCTTCCTCAGGGCATGCAAAGCTTACAGGTCAAATGGGTGCATTCAGTTTGGCTCTTACTGTGCTGGCATTCTCAGCACCTCTTACAACGGTCTCTGGTTACATTCCAGTGGCCTTGTCTTTTGGTGGGGTTGCTAGTCCTTTGGCCTTTATACTTGTCACAGCAATGATTCTGATTTTCGGGATTGGCTACGTGACTCTAAATACTGCTGTCAAACGTCCGGGTGATTTTTATTCCTTCATCAGTTACGGGCTAGGGAAGGAGGCTGGTTTAGGGGCGGGCTTGATGGCGGCAGCGTCCTACTTCGTTATCTTGACTGGCGTAGCGGCCTATTTTGGCGTTTCATGTGCTGATTTCCATAAGGAGATCTCTGGTTACGCTTTACCATGGTACTGGTACTCTTTGGGCTGCTGGCTGGCGGTAGGTGTTCTTGGTTATTTGAATGTCGAACTGTCAGCAAAAGTTCTGACTTGGGTAATGGTTGCTGAAATAGTCGTTTGTCTGCTTTTTGTGTTTGGTGTTTTTGGCGCTGGAGGAGTATCTTCTTTGGGGGCTGATGTCCCGTTCACTCCTGGCGAACTGTCGAAGTCGAATGTGAATTTGCCATTTGCGATGCTCTTTGTTGTATCGTTCTTCATGGGGTTTGAAGCTACGGCGTTATTCCGCGACGAAGTTAGGCTGCCAGATCAAACGATTCCATTGGCCACCTACGGAGCTATTGTATTTATCGGGCTGATTTACACTGTTTGCGCTTATGCATTGATCATGGCCTACGGCTCGAGTGCTCAGGAAGTGGCATCTGCTTCTCCAGCAACTATGTTTTCATCTGCTTTCGAAAAGTTTGTAGGTGGCCGATATCGAATTTTGGTTTCAGGTCTTATTCTCGTTTCTGCATTCGCATGTATTCTTTCAATTCATAATGTGCTTTCTCGCTATCTCTATAACTTGGGAACTGATGGAGCGTTGCCAGGGTTTCTTAGACAGGTGCATCCGAGGTACGCGTCTCCGTACAAAGCATCTATCACCGTCTCGTTTTTGGTTCTTGCTGTACTTATGCCTTTCATTTTGCTGGGAGTTAAGCCGGAAATCCTCTATGGTCAGCTCTCGGGTGTTGGCACATCGGGCGTCATATTTTTGCTGACCTTTGTCAATTTCTCCGCCTTGGCTTGGTTTTTCACCAAAGGGAGGTTTGAGGGGGCGAGTTGGACTAAGTCGCTATTGGCTCCAGCTGTTTCTTCTGTGTTCTTTATTGTCCTGGTTTTTTTGGTTGCCAAAAATTTTGAATTGCTTGTGGGTGGGGAACCAGGGCAGAGAACCTGGATGCTATACAGTCTTGCTGTTGTACAAATAGTGGGTATGGGTTTGGCCTGCTACTATCGGGTGGCCAAGCCACATGTTTTTGAGAAGCTTGGTAGAAGTCATAGCTGAGCTAATCGCTCGGCGTTTGGGTGGGTATTTCCCACCCATTTTTTTGCAAGAAAATTTAGTGTTCAACGCTGTGCGGGTGATATGCTATGTAATTCATATTTTGAGCTTTATATGGATGGTTGCGAGAGTATGTCCGGATCCGAGAACACTACGGCAATGTTGGTTCGCCTTGAGCAGTATTTAGACACATTTGACTGGAGTGGGTTGACTCGTGGCAAGCAGGTGATTTTGGAATCGTTCCTGCTTGTAGCGACTCGCGAGGGAATCGCAAATGTTTCGATGCGCAGCCTGGCAGCAGCAGCTGGAGTGAAGCCCCCGACTATGTATTTCCACTTCCCTGAAGGGCGTGAGCAAATTGTCGCGGCTGCGATGCGTTGGCATTACAATAGTTTCGCTCATGCACTCAAAAGAGCGCTTGCTGAGTGTCGGACACCAGGCGCCTATTGGTCGTCTCTCATTGGCTTCCACGTTCGGCAGCAACTGCAGTGCCCCGAAAATGACATCTGGGATGCACTTGTTGCAACCGATCGTATCGCGAAAACCCTTCCTGAGGACTTACGGAGAGAAGTCGAGGATTGGGAAAGCTTTTGTGATTATATGTACTTTGCTATCGCCCAGGATTTGGGGGCGAAAGGATCAATGCTGGAGGCAAGAGCTTTGCGTAAGCTAATTGACTCTATTAATTCTTGGTGGTCTTGGAGTGGGAGCGAGGCGGACTTGGATGGAGCTGTCGCATACACTTTAAAATTGGCTCAGCGTATTATTATAACTTGATGCGTGCTTGGTGTAGCGGGATTTCCCATAGGGCCGTACGGGATACACTCTGTATGGCCAGGGCCGGTAGCGTTCAGCTGGCCGACTGCAGTTTTCGCTATGCTTTTCCATGAGTTTGGCCTCTTGTTGCAGTAATATTTACAGCAGCTCGGGCAGACAGGGCGTGTAGAAGACTGTGCTTTCAGCTCTTCAATTCCAAGCGTCGAGCTAGCAAATAGATTCCCAGCCCCACTAAGGCTGTGGCTGCACCGATGTAGCCTGTAATCGTCCAACCCATACCGGCTGTAATAGCCATCCCCCCGAGCCAAGGGCCCAGAGCATTGGCCAGATTCAATGCGGCATGGTTCGACGCTGCCGCCAGGCTAGGAGCTTCATGAGCAATATCCATCAATCTGATCTGGAGTGGGGATGTCAAGGCGATCATGGTGCCCACAAGCATAGAGCCGAGGAGCACAGACCAGATTGAGCTCGCAGCTACAGTAAAGAGCAGCATCACCACGACAGACCAAACCAGCACATATCCTACTGCACGGAATTGCAGTGCATCCGCTAGCTTGCCGCCGACGATATTGCCGATGATTCCACCGAGCCCGAATGCTGCGAGGCCAAAAGGAATCCATTGAGGGGAAACCATGGTGATCTGGAGCATGGTGGGTGCTAGGTAGCTGAACACGCAGAACATGCCCGAAAATCCAATGGCCGCGATTGCCAGCGCAAACCAAACCTGGGACTGGGAAAATGCTTTGATTTCTTTGGCAGGATTGCTCGCGACTTCATGGTGAGGGTGAGCGATAAACCTCCAAATCATTCCAATCGTGCACAAGGCTATCAGTCCAACTACTAAGAATGCTGAGCGCCATCCAAAGTACTGCCCGAGGACTGTCGCTAGAGGATTGCCCAAGAGCATAGCTAGCGTCAGTCCCAGCATCATTTTCGATACAGCGCTTGCCCGCTCGTCAATCGGCACGGCTTGCGAAGCGACTACCGCCGCGATGCCGAAGTAGGTGCCATGAGGTATGCCACTAATGAATCGGAACGCCACCATGCTTGCGAAGGTTGGAGCCAGAGCGCTGGCCACGTTACCGATCGTATAAAGCGCCATCAGTAGCATGAGTAGGTTTTTGCGTCGTAGCTTAGCGCCAAGAATTGCCAGCGCGGGAGCCCCAACCACTACGCCTGCGGCATAGGCGCTGATAGCGTACCCAACTTCCGGCTCAGTCAATGCCAAGTCAGTTGCGATGTTAGGCATGAGACCCATGACCGAAAACTCACCAGTCCCTATGGCAAAGCCGCCCAGAGCCATAGCTCCAAGAATCTTGGTAACTGCGCGCTTATCGGGGGTGGCAGGAACGGCTACCTGAATCGACATTTTATTCCTTTTGGCTGCCGAGGTTTTGAGGGCCTCTACGTAGATTGGCAAGGTACACAGGAGAGGCGGAGTTTTTAGGGCTATGGATCTTCTGAGCGAGGTAGGTCGTTAGCTAGCCGACTGCAACTTGCGTTGTGGCTTGGCGAGCGCCTGACTTCTGATAGCAGTGATTTTGAGTGCGGCATTAGCTGCCTCGCGGCCCTTCTCAACGAAATGAGCGCTGAAAATGCCACGGTGATGATCGGTTTCTTGGAAGTGATGCGGCGTGAGGGAGACTGAAAGCACTGGAACCCGAGTGTCCAGACCTACGCGCATCAACCCATCAACCACCGCCTGAGCAACGAAGTCATGACGATAGATACCGCCATCGACCACCAGCGCGGCTGCCGCGATGGCGGCATAACGGCCAGTCAAAGCGAGCTCCTGCGCCATCAGCGGCATTTCGAATGCCCCTGGAACGTCGAACACATCAATTTGATCGGCGGGGATGACTTCACAGAAACCTTCCAAGGCACGATCGACGATGTCGCTGTGCCAGCCAGCTTTGATGAAAGCGTAACGAGTGGCGACCATTTTGTTTACCTCATCTCTCTTGTTGTACGCATTCCCCGACTGCGGTGAGTTGAGGAATCCTTTGTTGGGCGCGAGCGTTTCCATCACGGAACAGGACACGTTTGCCTATCGCTTGTACATCCCGAACGATTTTGATCACCGGACGCTCTGGGGGCGCCCGGTGCATGTTGATCTATCAAGCAATCTCAGCGGAGGTGCGGTAACGGCGTTGATGCCATACCAAGCACTCGGCCGGCTCATCTGGAGTCATCACGATGTCGGAGATGGTGCCGATGAGGATGGTGTGGGAAAAACCATCAATAGCGCGTTCTAGCTTGCAATCAAAGGCAATCAGAGCGCTGCTCAGAAGCGGAGCCCCGGTGGCGCGCGTCACCCACTCAGAACTCGCGAAACGGTCAACGCCTCGCTGGGTGAATAACGTGGCGAATTCGGTCTGCTGTGGCTTGAGCACATTTACACCAAAGGTTCCTTGAGCGAGTAGCTCGTCGTGTGCGCTGGCGTTTTTATTGACGCATACGATAAGCGAAGGCGGTTCTGCAGACAGGCTGCAGAGTGCCGAAACGGTAAGCCCCATTCGCTTGTCACCTTGACCCGTGGTGACCAAGGAGACGGCACCGGGGAGGATCGACATCGCTTGCAAGAACAGATTCTTGTCGACCACGTCACTCACCTGGGTAATCTTTTCTACAACAGACATTTTTCACCTCCGCAGACTTGGCTGGTTTGATTTGCTCCGCAGCCGTAGCGCAATCAATCCGCCTGAAATCACATTCTTCTTTGAGTTTTCTTGCTGCCCTATGGCAGTTAACCGGTTCGGTGGAGGGAGCGATGTCCCGGCCGAAGCATTCGTCAATCTGAGATAGCTGCGTTTGGGAGCGGCTTGTCTCTGATCTCAGGTTCTCTCACTAGCGTGCATGCGAACTGTCCCAAGTTGAGCCAACCCATGGAAAAGCCTGTGATCAGCGGGTTTGAGCACTGGGGAGGAGGGGGAGACGCTCGTTAACCAGGTACGACGTCCTCATCAGCCCCAGCGTGTCCGCCATGCGGAAAAAATGACCCAAGCTGGGACAGTTCGGCGCTGTACGTGTGAGCAAGACTTGGCCCTGTCGTAGACCCTTGGTTAGGGAATGCGAGTAGCGAGCAGGACTGCCGTATAGCGAATCATTTTGGGGCTTCCGGCTACTTGAATTCCCGCATAAGAATAAATAGGAGCTGGACTCGTGAGAAATGGCGGATATGCCTTTTTAAGGGCCGGAGCTAGTAAGGAATTGACGCAAGAGTCCTATGAGGGCTTTTGTGAGATGATTCAGAGAGAGCATGTCGATTGCTTTGGTATCTCGGATGTATTTACGATCCCATATGTTGCAATGATGCTTGCCAAAACAGGTCGCTACAAAGCCATTGTTGCTTGTGCGCTGGTTAATGAACAGGCGGCTTGGCACCAGGAACACCTTGTGAAAAGTGTTTTCGAAGGCCTGACGAAAGTAAGTGTAGATACCGACGTGTTGATAGTGCCGTTGATCTTCGAATCGTCGGCTCGCACTGACAGCAATCATCGCCCCCTTGATGCTGAAGCGTTATTTTTAAAAGGAATGGAGGCCGCCAGTACGGCCTTGGAAGTTTTCAAGGTGAAGTCTTCAGTTTTTGCGCTAAAAGACGTTCTTTCAAGGCTTTGGCCCGTTTGAAGACGGCGCGGCTGTGATTAAAACGTCCTTTCGATTGCCGTCACTAGGTCTGATATGTCCCTCAAAACTGTTTCCATTCGCGTTAAAATCGTTGCCCTCGCGGGTCTTTGCCTGTTGGGTATCGTCGGTGCTGTGGTATCCATGAATATCCACATATCAGGGAGAAATAACTTACTGATCGCACAGTCAAGCGAGCAGATTATGATCGCGAATGCAAAGAGCTTGCTCCTGTCTGAGGCCAGCGAGCAGGCTGTGTCTCTGGACGGGCACTTTGGACAGAGCTTGATGTTGCTCACTTCTATCACAGACCAGGTAACGGCCCAGCGAGAGGGGTGGGAGCAGCATGGTGGTGACGCCGCAGCACAACGTGAGCTTCTCAATCAGACCTTGAAAAAACTGTATGAGCGTAATGCTTCCCTAGGTTTACAGGGGCTCTGGATTGTTTTTGAGCCCAATAGCCTGGATGGGCAAGATGCGAATTTCCGAAACGATCAGAAACACAGCGGAAACGACAAAGGGCGTTTCACTTCTCAGTGGAGTAGGTACGGAGGAGCTTCGGTCAACTCGGTAATTCCTGAGGCCGACTTCGGGCGAGGTGACCTAAATGCCAGTGGTGTTCCGTACAATAATTGGTATCTGTGTCCCAAGACAACCCGATCCATATGTCTCCAGCCTCCGTTCAAGGACACCGTGAATGGCGAGACCGCGTTGCTGACATCGCTATCTATGCCGGTCGTGGTTAATGGTGTTGTCGTTGCGGTGGTGGGGGTGGATCTGTCCTTGGCCGCGCTGCAGGCTGGCGTTCAAAAAAGCGCTTCTGAGCTTTTCAAAGGTCGAAGTTATATCGTCATTACTTCCAATGACGGGGTTGTGGCAGCGAACAGTGCGAACCCTTCCGCCATTGGGTTAGAGCAGGCAGGTAAAGCGCATAGCAGATCTACGCATAGCACCCCAAGTGTAGAGGAGGTCGAGGACGAGGTGCGAGCCGTCTTCCCAGTTCGTCTGACCGAGTCGACAGATCCTTGGTATGTCATTTTAGGCGTGCCCCGCCACGCCCTGCTGGAAGACTCCCTGGCGATGCAGCGCCAATTAGACGAAGCTCAATCAAAAGGCGTGAGGGACACGCTTCTGGTTGGAATTGCCGCTGCGCTCGTTGGCTTGGTGATGATATGGCTGACTGCGTCAGGCGTGATTCGCCCGATCAATGCAGTGGCGGAGATGCTCAAGGATATTGCTACCGGGGATGGTGATCTGACGCGTAGGTTGGGATATTCAAAGCACGATGAGCTAGGTGAGCTGGCAGGTTGGTTCAACCGCTTCCTGGATAAGTTGCAGCCCACCGTTGCTCGAATCAAGCAGAGCATCATCGAGACGCGAGAGACGGCTGATCGGTCATCGACAATCGCGCGCGACACCAGTGAGGGAATGCAAATCCAGTTTCGTGAGATCGACCAGGTCGCTACTGCCTCAAATGAAATGAGTGCAACAGCCCAAGATGTTGCCAGTAACGCTTCCAGTGCTGCTACCGCTGCGCAGGGCGCTGATGAGGCTGCTCAGGATGGCATGACTATCATTCAGCAGAGCACTGAAGAGATCGCCAATCTCTGTGAGGAGGTCAGTCGGGCTGTCATCCAGGTCGAAGAACTTGCCGTCAGCAGCGAGCAGATCGGATCGGTTCTCGATGTGATACGGGGAATTGCCGAGCAAACCAATCTCTTGGCCTTGAATGCTGCTATCGAAGCTGCCAGGGCAGGAGAAAGTGGCCGAGGATTTGCGGTTGTTGCAGATGAGGTCAGGGCCCTGGCACGCAGGACTCAGGATTCCGTCGAAGAGATACGTCACGTTGTAGAGCAGATCCAAAGTCACACGCGCAGCGTTGTTACGCTGATGCACAACAGTCAGGGAAAGGCTCAAGACAATGCGCGTAGCATTCAGGAAGCACTCACAGCGTTGGAGCGTATCGGACAGGCGGTTTCAGTCATTACGAGCATGAATTTGCAGATCGCGAGCGCAGCGGAGGAGCAGGGTGCCGTGGCGGAGGAGGTGAACCGCAACGTAGCCAACATCAGGACGGTTACTGAATCCCTGACCAACCAAGCTACTCAATCGGCTCAAATGACAGGACAGTTGAACGCACTCACCGCGGAGCAGATGCGGCTCATGGATCACTTCAGGGTTTGATGTCTGTAATAGGAGTCGTAACTAACTGATTTCTATAAATAAAGTACTCATTTGTGGAGTGTTGGGTATGGCCAAAAGGATGCTTTTTGAGGCATTTTTTGGTGCTCGGCATGGTGGTCTCGCACCAGGTCAGTGCTGTGCCTAAATGGCACAGTAACGCGAGCTGCACAACGCTAATGTGGCCCTGTAGGTTTAGAAACGGCACCAGCCAACAAAAATGACGAGGTTAAGCAATGAATCGAGTATTGGGTAAAGTCACCATCATCACTGGTGCAGCACGTGGTCAGGGTGAAGCCCATACCCGTCTGTTCGCAGCGGAAGGTGCAAAAGTCCTTATGACTGACGTTCTTGATGCCGCTGGTACTGCGGTAGCTCAACAGCTGCGTGATGCTGGCCATGATGTTCACTACGTACACATGGATGTCACCTCTGAAACAGATTGGGTCACTGCAGTTGCGGAAGCTGAGCGTCGCTGGGGCCGAGTCGATATTCTGGTCAATAACGCAGGCATCGTCGGCACCATGAAGCCCGCCGATCAAGAGGATTTGAGTGCCTGGAACAAGCTGATTTCTATCAACCAGCAGGGTGTCTTCCTTGGCATCAAGCACACAGTCCCAGCGATGCGCCGTGCAGGCGGAGGCTCGATTGTGAACATCAGCTCTATCAATGCTGCCGTCGCGGGCCCGGGCGCGTTCTCCTACCAGGCTTCCAAGGGGGCGGTACGCATGATGACGAAGGCCGCAGCCATGGAGTATGTCGTGGACAACATCCGTGTAAACGCCGTCTGCCCTGGCCAAGTACTCACTCCTATGGCTGAAGAAGAAGGCGAAGAGTCGGTCAAAGCGTTTGTGGCCGCTACGCCTATGAAGCGTGCTGCTCGCTCTGAAGAAGTCAGCTACGGCGTACTGTTCCTGGCCTGTGACGAGTCCAGCTATGTCACTGGTACCGAGCTCTACATCGATGGTGGTTACACCGCTCAGTAATTTGCGAACAGCTTGTTGCGCGGGCCCTTCAGGGCTCGCCTCGGCTAAAGGTTAACGCTCCAAACCTCGATGAGCCTCCCTGCGCGGAGGGTCATCGGACGGACTGCACGCTCTGCTAATTGACGTAAGGTTGCAGAACGGATATTCCGTCACTGTCGCTCTGCTGCGTAGCTTTGCTCGCTGTCAGCGCCAGATCATGCGTGCGATGTGCCCGCTATGCCTTACTACCCTGTCCGGGTGGAGGATCGACATGAACCAAACGAATACAACTAGACAGCATGAAATTGCTGCAGGTTCACTCAGCAAATCTGCCATCATCTCACTCCGAGAACAGTTTCTCGATGACCCACGCAATACCGATCTGTCCGCATTGAGGCCAGTGATTGCCCGCTCATGGCAACGTAGTGTTCTCTGCCAGGTGAGCCCGGCACAGAAAGCGATGGATCTCATTGCCAAGCCTCAGATCGACGAGCAAATTCTACGTTCCGCCAGCCCTATCCTTACTGAGCTCGAGCGTCTGTGCATAGATTCTCAGGGCATTGTTACACTTTCCGATTCAATGGGAACGATCGCAGATTTTCGTGGCGATCCCCAGATGGTTCGGCGTGCAGAAAAATGCTTCCCAATCTTGGGGGGCTGCATGTCGGAAGATCAGGTCGGCACCAACTCCGAAGGCACTGCGATCGAGGAGGGTGGTGCTGTACAGGTCTGGGGGGCTGAGCATTTTAATGATGCACTCCAGGACATGTATTGCACCTCGGTGCCAATTCGAGACCCGCTGCGACGTTCAATCAGAGGCGTGCTGAGCCTTGCGTTCCCAGAGCGCCTGGTTGTCGGTATGGATCCCCGCTCGATCATGCTGATTCTACAAGGCGCTGCTTCTGAGATTACCAGTGCGCTCGCTGCTCGCCTGGCAGCCAAGGAGCAGTCCTTGCTTGCTGAGTACCTCCGTGAGGTGCGCAAGCGTGGATCTGAAGCAGTTGTGGCGATGGACGGTCGTACGACGATTGCCAGCCGTGGTGCCATGCAGTTGCTTGACCAGAGCGACTATGCCGTTTTGGCTGGGTATGCTCAGGAGGTTCAGGCTTCAGACCGTCCGATGGAGCGTGAAATCTGCTGCGGCCCAGACAGAACCCTTCATCTCCAGGTGCGTCCTGTATCCGCCGGCGACAGTGATGCGGGCTCGGTAATCCGGCTACGCAAGGTTGAGTCCCGCGCGCGGGTAGTAGTGCCAAGGGCCTCCGCTAGCAAGGAATACTTCGAGCATATCGTTGGTAAGAGCTCCACTTTCAAGCGTTCTGTTGAAGGTGCTGCTACCGCTGCTAGCCGCGAAATCCCTGCCTACATCGTTGGAGAGGCCGGAACCGGCAAGCGATTGTTGGCGGAGGCAGTAGCTGGCCAGTTGTCCAGTGATATCTCGACCTACGAATGCAGTGCAGTAAGTCTGGATAATCCATTGGATCTCCAGAAGATCGACGATGAGCTGAATCAGGGCTCAGCGCTGATTCTGCATGAGGTGGAGAGCTTGCCGGCAATCTTCCGTGACCAGTTAGCCGACTTGATCTCTTCCAAGGCCCAGCCACGCATCGTGATGACAGCTAGAAAGGTGACAGATGAACTGCTGCCACTGATCTCAAGTATGCAAGGCATTGAGATTCAAATGCCGCCGTTGAGGACTCGTCGGGAGGATATCCCCCTGCTTGTCGAGCATTTCCTTAGCCAGCTGCCGCAAAAACGGCGCGCTGGTGCACGGCTGATGGAGCTCCTGGTTGGAGCTGAGTGGCCTGGAAATGTCCGCCAATTGAAAGAGGTGGTGGAGTCTGCGGCCCTCAAGGCTTCTGGCGGTGAGGTCAAAGTCGAAGACTTGACCGAGTTGCACCGTCGCGCCTTGGCGAGAAGCCGACTGAGCCGACTGCAGAAGGCTGAGCTGGATCAGATCCGTGAAGCCTTAGTCGAGGCCGGCGGTAACCGTTTACGGGCGGCTGAGATCCTTCGGATTGGTCGATCGACTCTCTATAGGAAGATTGACTCTTATACCAGCCGAGGCTTCGATATCGGCGTAAAATGCTGAATGTAGACTCATGTATCTATAAGGCTGCCCAGTAGGGTGGCCTTTTTTATTGGGCTGCTTTCGGCGGATTAAACACAAGATCAATCGCCCGGTCTATTCCCAAGGGGAGTATGGATGAGATGTGGTTGGGTAATTGGGTGGAGTAATCACGCTGAATAGTAACGCCTCAAGCGCTTGTCATGGGCAGTCGAGGCGTTCGTTCTCAATTAAACGAGTAAGATGAATTCGTCTGTTAGTCAGATGTCATCATCAGGGCTGGCTGTGGCTTCAGCGATGCTGAAAGGTAACCATAGGCAAACATGACGACGATAATCAGCTGTAGCCATACTCCAGAGCCGGGTTCGCCACCCGTGAGGTAGTGGAAATCTATTGTGGTAAGCACGGTGAAGCTCAAAATTCCGGCCACGGCGACCAGAGGGCAAACCGTGATCTTGAAACCAAACTGTTTTCGTCGAAGAAAGAAATACAATACTGCAATGGCGGTCAGTGACATTAAGATAAGCATTGCATAGGTGCCCACGCCGCCAACTCTGGCATAGAGTACATTGGGATCTGAATTGATGAAGGCTAAAGTGGCCACGCCCCACCCAAGGGTGCACGTAAAGCTGGCAATGTATGGTGATTTATGTTTTGGATGGATTTTAGAGAATGTCGGTGGAATCGCACCGTTGCGACTGAGCGAATGTATGTACCGTGCGAGAGCATTGTGCGCTGAAAGCAGGCAAGCGATGGCGGAAATAATCAGGATGCCTCGCGTGATGTCTACGCTGGTTTTGCCCAAGTAGTTAGCCATGGCGTTCATGAATAGACTGGCAGCGTCCTTGTCAGCAACTGCCATGACATAGTCGATACCGTAAGCTGTGATTGTCATCCAGGCGCTGAAGGCGTAGAAAATTCCAATGAAGAGCACGGCGCAGTAAGTAACGATAGGTATCGATCTTTCGGGGTTTTTTACTTCGTCTCGATAGACAGCCGTGGATTCGAAACCGATGAATATTATGATGCTGTACAGGAACGCTACGGTGAAGTTGCCGTCAAGAAAATGCGTGGGTGAAAGCGGCGCGAAGGATAGGTGCTGGCTGTCAGTCGATATAGGTACTATCAAATTAAATAGAAGCACGACGCCTATCTCTGCAAACATGACCAGGGTCAGTACTTTAGCGGAGAGATCGATGCGCAGGTAGGCTAGTGTTCCGGTTATGCCAAAAGCAATAAAGCTCCCTACGTACCAAGGTACATTAGTGAGCTTGAAAACATCAGATAGGAAGTTCGAAATAACAGGGCCGACTAATGCGATAGTGCAAAAACCAAGCGTGAAATAAGCGAAGACAGCAACGAATGCTGTTCCTTGTCCAATCTTAATGCCGCACGCTTCAGCGACATAGGCATAAAATGCCCCGGGTTTCGTTACGTGTTTTGACATGGTAACGAAGCCGATACTGAAGGCTAGCATCAAACCGGTGGCTGCCAAGATCAACAGTGGCGCTCCAATCCCCCCGCCTTGAATCACGAAGGGTATTAAGCTACTTACTGAGGTGACGGGGGCTGCAAATGCAAGTACTGAGAAAAGAAGCGCCCATCCGCTCATTTTTCCCTTCAGAGCCTGTGTGCCTGGAGCAAATTCAGAGCAATCACTGCTGGAGGCGCGCGAAGGCTTTGCTGCCTCGTCTAAGTTTTTCATTGCATCACCATAGGTAATAGACGTCGGGCGGCAGTTTCTGCATGTGAAGTGGGTCGCTTACTTGTAATATTTTTTAGCGCCTCATCATGCCGTTTCACGACTATCTCTGATCTGTCACCGGTGCGCATCAACCAAAGGTATTAGAGGGATCTGGGGTAAAGGCTCCTGCTAGGGCTCATCAAGGGGCGTTTGGGCAGCGTAGCGTCTAGCGGATGCCCGCCAAAAGGGATATCATTTTTGCCCTGCTTTCTACTTGTAGTTTTTCGAAAATGTGTAGCACATGGGTTTTGGTCGTTGGTAGCTCCATACCCAGTAGCGCCGCTATGGACTTGTTCGACTCGCCTGCGACTAAGAGTTCAGCGACTGCACGCTCTTTTGGGGTAAGTTTGTAACGGCTTTCCAATTCGGTGTTGAGCTCAATTAGCCTAACCGCTGGCAGTATTGAGAAAGTATACTGCAAGTATCTGTGCACTTCCTGTAGGTCACCATTTCGTAGGCTTTCTGTTTTTCTGTTTTGCATAAGTAATGCAGCTGACGCAACCGGAGTTCCGCCCGCACAAAACAACAAGTCGAGCTCCTCCTGGATTTTGTATTTTCGAAGGAAGGGGTAGTATCTCTCCAGTAAGTTCTGATCATGTCTCTCTCTCGCATTAGACAGCGTCTCGTAATAAGTCTCGCTCTGAATAAGACGGTCGGCGCGGAGCGGGTCGGCTTCGTAGTAGGTATCATAATACTCGGCAATCATGCGTTCATCTGCACCCAGTTGGAAATGGGGTGGCTGGCTTGAATCGCCTTGATACCAGGTGAACACCACTGCTGAACAACCGGTCGTGTTTTTCAGGAAGGCGGTAGTGTTCCTCGCATAGTCATGACATTTGCTGCTTAACTCTGTGGTATACATAATAGCGCCTCGTGTTTCGGTGCACAAAAATATAGCGTGGTTTTTATTCTCGCCATTTCATGGTGCAGATCAAGCTGCTGGGTGAGCAGTCAAGCGCTCTCCAAGCCTTTAGCACAATGCATGCCACCGTTTTCGAAGCGATTGTTAGGTACTCATCCTTAAGGTTGATGTGCCTGGTTTCATAATTCGATAGCGTGCCTGAGAGCTTTCAATGTGAAAGTCAGTGTTTTTGGTTTTTTTGGAGGGTATATGTCCTTGATCCATCTCCCAAGCAACTGTTCCATCGAAGAGGTCATTGCCTGCCTTGACTCAGATGGATACTGCATCATTGATAATGCAGTCAGTGATGAGGTTATTGATGCTGTAAATGACCAAATTCAGCCCTATCTGGAGCGCACCCCGGAAGGCGAGAACAATGCGGTTGGCACGCTCACTCGCCGTTGCGGCGCTGTGCCTGCCCGTGCCTGGGCGTCTCACGCCATGGTGATGCATCCAACCGTGCTCGGGGCGACAAGGCAATTCCTAGGTAGGAACGCTTCAGCGGTGCAGTTGAATCTGACGCAGGTTATTTGCATTGACCCTGGCCAAAAAGCCCAATTCCTTCATAGAGACGAAGGTGCTTGGGATTGGTACGATCACTTTCCGGTGAATTTTCATATTGAAGTCAGCACCATCTGGGCTTTGGATGACTTCACGGAAGAAAACGGCGCCACCCGTGTTATTCCTGGTAGTCACAAACACAATTTGCTTCCTCTTGGTTTCACCCAGGCCGACACCCTTGCAGCAGAAATGAAAAAAGGATCTGTTTTGGTGTATACGGGCAAAACGATTCATGGTGGCGGTGAGAACAAGTCGCGAGCCAGTCGTCGTGCACTCAATATCGATTATTGTGTGGGCTGGGTGCGGCAGGAGGAAAACCAATATCTCTCCATTCCGCTGGAAGTGGCAAAGACATTCCCTGCAGACTTACAGCGTTTGATTGGGTATGAAATGGGTGGGGCCAGTGTAGGGTACGTACGTGAGTACGAGGATCCACGGGTGGCACTCTATCCTGAGGAACCCTTCGATCAGACGTTCTTTATGGAGTTGTTAGAGAAAAGTTCGCACTTTTCCAACATTGCGCGCAGTGTGTATAACTACGTCAAAAAATGAGGGGCGTGGCTGTACGGGTGAACAATGGCCAGCGCGAGTTGAAAAAATTTGGGGGCATATGCTCCCAAATTTTTGCCATCTACACCTGTCAACTTTTCCGGTTTCAAAGCAAAAAGCCCAAGCTTAAGCTTGGGCTCTCATCGAGCGTAAGCGAGTTAGCGAACGACGTTGCGCAGTTTGCCAACTTCACTGATCTCGATCTCGACCACATCACCAGGTTGCAGCCAAACCGGAGGCGTGCGCTTGCTGCCGATGCCTTCTGGAGTGCCGGTGGCGATGATGTCGCCAGGGGATAGCTCAAGGAATGTCGAGACGAAGGCTACAACATCAGCGATGGTGAAGATCTGATAGCTGGTGTTCGACGACTGCATCACGTTGCCATTGACGCGAGTCTGAATGTCCAGGTTCTGCGGATTGCTGATTTCGTTCAAAGTCACCAAAGCCGGGCCGCATGGGGTTGAGCCATCGATGGCTTTACCCGGCGTCCACTGAGTGCCTCGCAGCTGCAGGTCACGAGCGGAGGTGTCGTTGAACACGGTCAGGCCCGCGACGTAGTTCAGGGCATCCTCAGCTGGCACGTTGCGGCATGACTTGCCGATGACGATGGCCAGTTCGCCTTCGAAGTCGAGGTTGGGGGTCAGTTTCGAGCAGGCGATATCGTCTGTTGGGCCAATGAGCGAGGTATTGAACTTGCAGAAAATGTCGGGTGCGGTCGGCAGTTTGCGACCAGTTTCTGCAACGTGATCACGGTAGTTGAGGCCGACGCACAGTACTTTGTGGGAATCATGCAGCGGTGGGCCCAGGCGCACCTGCGCAAGGGTGCCAACCGAGGTATCAGGACGAGCTTTCGCAGCGCTGATCAGCGAGTCTTCAAGGTTCGCAAGTTTGCCCTGCCAGCTTTCCAGAAGCTTGCGGTTGGTCAGATCGGTGACGTTTTTCTCGCCAATGGCAGAAAGCAGTTTGGCGGTATCAAATACCTGATCGTTGATGAGGAGACCAGGCTGGAGCTTGCCTTGATTTTCGTAGCTGACGAGTTTCATTGTTCTGCCTATCGAATAGATTGCGGTGGTGGCCTAAATCACACGTCCACGTTCTCGAGAGTGCTGGTCTGGATCGGTATCGGTTTCAACGCAGCGCCCGCGAGATGGCTTAGCCACGGATAAAGCCTTTCCGGATGATCGATCCCAATCATCCGGTTAGCCTTAGTGCTTAGTCTTTAACGTCGGCAGGGCGCTTGAGCTCAGCCAAGGTCTCGGTCTTGTGCTTAAGACCTTTGATGCGTGGGATGACTTCAGTACCCAGCAGTTCGAAGTGACGGCGGTACTGTTCACGTTGATCCAGGTAGTCAAACGCGAAGTGGATCAGAGTGCCGAAGCCGCCCGATGCGTCGAGATCGCGTTGCAGCTTCTTGATCACGGTGTCAGGGGAGCCGACCAGCCACTTCTCACGAGCAAGGTACTCGATGTCGATATCAGCAGCGGTGACTTTGCCCAGCTCAGGCACCATCACTGGCAGGAAGCCGCCTCGCTCGTAGCCTGGCAGCAGCCACTCGCGGTAGGTTTGGCCCATGGCGCCATTGACGGCCAGGTCGATTGCTTCTTCATCGGTGTCGGCAACCAGAATGTTGTGCGCTACGCGCCATTGGTTGCGGTCGGCCTGATGGCCTGCGGCTTCGGCGCCCTGCATGTAGCGGTACCAGTGACCGGCCAGGTATTCACGACCCACGTTGAAGCTCATTGGCAGGTAGCCGTTGCGACCGGCCTCAGTGAGGGTGCGGGAGGCTGGGCTGAGACCCGCCATGGCCAGGGGTGGGCCAGGCTGTTGGAACGGTTCGAAGAATGGGCCCTGTTGTACTGGGTCGTACTCAGGGATTTCAAACTGCCAGTACTTGCCTTCGTACTTGAAGGGGCCCTTTGTTTCCCAGATCTTACGCATGATGTCCACGGCTTCAGCCATCTTTTCAGGCGGATTGGAGTTCCCGTGAATTTTATGGTCGGACGGATAGGCGCCAGCACCCAGGCCAACGATCAGACGGCCTTGGCACATGTGATCGAGCTGCATCAGGCGGTGAGCCAGAGCGACCGGGTTGTGGTGCGCCGGGACGTTAGCGCCGGTGCACAGCTTGATCTGCTTGGTTTGGGCCAGTGCGGCTGCCAGGTAAAGTTCCGGGCTGCATACAGGCTCCCAGCGCATAGTGCTGTGTTCGGCAACCCATACTTCCGACAGACCAAACTCATCAGCCCAGCGGATGACTTGCATATCCCAGTCATAACCATCTTTCAGGCTAGTTTGTGGCAGACGGAATGGCACCAAAAACATACCGATATCCATGAGAACCTCCAACAAAGTTGTATTTGTGATTTAAGAACAGTGATTAGCAATGCGTGTGTAAGACGTATTGAAAGTTCTACCCACCGTAGTCAGCCCAATAGAAGGCTGGTTTTCGACGAAATTGATTAATCGGCGTTGGCTACGGCGATAATTGCATCGGTCAATCGTTCGGCCATATCAGCTACAACTTGCATCGTCATTGGCGACGAAAGTGCTACCAGGTTGGCCGGGGAGAGCAGGACGCCACGCTCATAGGCGGCCCACCAAAGTTTGTGTTGCACCTCGGTGGTGTATGCGCCGGCAGCTTTCGGGAATGGACGAAGCAGCGAGCCTTTGCCACGCACTTCCCAGCCTACGGACGCTACGCGCTGAGCGATCGACAAGCGCGCGTTGTCGCCCAGGGTGTTCATCGTGGTGATGACTTCCGGGGTCAGCAGTCGCAGAGATTCCGCACCTGCAGCCATGCTGACCGGGTTGCCCGAGAAGGTGCCTGCCTGTGGCAGCGGGTTCGGGCCCAGTGGGTCAAGGTGGCGCATCAGCTCTTCGCGGCCCGCGAAAGCACCGACCGGGAAGCCGCCACCAATCAATTTACCGGTGGTCAGCAGGTCTGGAGTTACGCCGTATTCGGCACAGGCGCCGTTGTAGCCAAGGCGGAAGCTGATGACTTCGTCAATGATCAGAGCAATGCCGTAACGCGTGGCAAGATCACGGGCACCACGAACGAATTGCTGCTCAGCAGGGATCAGGCCTGCGCGGTTTGGCAGCACGTCAATGATGATCGCTGCGTAGTAGCTCGGCTTCGAGGATACTGCTTCCTCTAGCGCAGCCAGGTCGTTCAGGTCGATCAGGGTCACATCTTTGGTGACGCCTTCAGGGATCCCGCGACGGTATTGCGGGCCACCGGTGCTAAGAGCCAGGTCGGACGAACCGTGGTAACCATTTTTCATCATGATCACGCCGTCGCGCCCAGTAGCGCCACGAGCAACGCGTACAGCGGTCATGACAGCTTCGGTACCGGAGTTGCTGTAGCGCACTTGGTCAAGGCCAGGCAGGCGGGCAAGCAACAGTTCCGCGTGATCCCATTCATGGGTGTTCGGAATGCCCCAGCAGCTGCCGGATTTGATTGCGCGGGTGGCAGCTTCAACCAGCTGTGGGTGCGCATTGCCGTGGATCAAGGTGGTGAAGTTGTTGTTGGCATCGATCAACTCACGTCCCCGGTCGTCCCATACCTTATAGCCTTCACCGCGAACGGCATAAGGAGTAGGTGCGCCAGTGTAGTAAGTGGATCGCCCAAAGCCGCCAGGGAGAAGAGGGAAACCCTTCGTGCCACGACGGATGTGTGGATCCTCAGTCACGTTGCGAGCTTGGTCGCTTTTGTTTTCGATCGCCATGTTGCGCCTGTCTCCGGGAAGAATGACCTATTGGGTCGTCATCGTGGGCTTAGCCTATCCCCGAGATCGGAGGTCAAACTGTGCCGACTTGGGACAAGTGAGGAGAGGGAATGGCATTGCTTTTTAATAAGGCAGTGGGAGCGACTAGCAGCGTTTGTTTGTCTGCTCAGTCAGAAGAAGTGAGGGATAGGGGAGCCCAAATGCACTTGCAATAACAATGACTTGAGGGCGTGTATCAGGTTGGCACAGTTGCAATAAGCGTCCGAGGTTAGCCTAGTCCACGAAGCGAGCACTCGACCGAGTGTCACCTGACTGGTACGAGGAATAAGATGTCTACTGCTAACCATATAGATTTTGCTGAAGCCGTATTGGCCCAACGTCAGCGCCGACCTGTGATCGTTCCGCACGTGATTGCTGGTAAAGAGTACTATCATGGCGATCTGATTCAGCGGGAAGATCCAGCCCATCCGTCGGTCATCGTCTCTGGTTGCTACGACGCGCCGGCTGATCTCGTAAACCTCGCTGTTCAAAAGAGTCGTGAAGCACAACGTGAGTGGGTGAAAGTCCCTTTGCATGAGCGTCTTGCTCGTGTGATCAAGGCCTACGACTACGTTCAAAGCAAGGTAGATGACTGGACTGTTCGAGTAGCGGTTGAAATCGGCAAAACGCAATCCGGTGCACGTGCAGAGCCTCTGGAAGTCCTGGAAATGCTCAAGTACTACGTTCAGTACGCGAGCCAGCCAGGCGCATTCGAAGATGAGCGCGAGGATGATCTGTCCGGTCTTGCTAACGCCTCGGTGCTTCGCCCGTATGGTGTGTTCGGCTTCATCACACCGTTCAACTACCCCATCGTACAAGCCGCCGGCCCAACGATCGCTGCGATCATTGCCGGTAACGGCATGGTGATCAAATCCAGTCACCATGGCCCATGGTCTTGCCATGCGGTCTACGAAATGTGTGCGGCTATGGACTTGCCGGTTGGTCTGGTAAACATCATTCACGGTGCAGACGAGCCTGGGCGAGCTCTGGTGGCCAGCAATGTCGATGGCATGTCCTTCACCGGTTCGGTGTCGGTTGGCCAGGAAATAATCCGTCAGTTCAGTAACGGTGCTTACCCGCGTCCAGTCATTGCAGAGATGGGCGGTAAGAACCCCGTCATCGTTACCGATACTGCAGACCTGGAAGTGGCAGCCGACGGTATCGTGTTCTCGGCGTTTGATTTGGTCGGTCAGAAGTGCAGTGCGTTGTCTCGCGTGATTGCTACTCCGAAAGCCTACGACCGACTGGTTGAGCTTGTAGCAGAGCGTCGTGCGAAGTTGAAGATTGCTGACCCTATCGAAGAAGGCAGCTTCGGTGGCCCCCTGGTTGAGCGTCGCGCCGTGCAGCGCTTCGAGAAAGTCGTGGCGCAGGCGAAGAAAAGTGGTTTCCGCGTTGACGGCGGTGAGGTTCTGAATCTCGATGGCTATTTCGCTGACGCTACCGTGATATCGGGCGTTCCAGTCGATCATGAGCTTGCGGTCACTGAGTACTTCCTGCCGCTGGTATCGATCAGCGTGGTGCCAGACTTTGAATCCGCATTGGCTGCTGCGAACGCAACCTCGATGGGTCTCACTGCTGGTATCTACACCGGCGACATCGAAGAAGCACGCACCTTCCTGCGTGAGATTGAAGCAGGCTGTGTGAACGTGAACGTTCCTGGGCATGCAACCACCGGCTGGTGGCCAGTTGCACAAGCCTTCGGTGGCTGGAAAGCGAGCGGCTCCACTGGCAAGCAGGCCCTGGGCAAGTGGTATGTCCAGCAGTTCGCTCGTCAGCAAAGCCGAAAAACCGTAGCCGCGCTGGGATCGCTGCTCGGGGAGTAACCCTGACACC
This sequence comes from Pseudomonas sp. Teo4, assembly GCF_034387475.1. Lineage (NCBI taxonomy): Bacteria > Pseudomonadati > Pseudomonadota > Gammaproteobacteria > Pseudomonadales > Pseudomonadaceae > Pseudomonas > Pseudomonas sp. Teo4. The sequence continues at coordinate 2,556,007 of NZ_JAXCIL010000001.1, read as the reverse complement.
AGGTGGAAGAAGGGCTTCCACCTGGCCTGAAACTAGCTCACTCTCTCTAACAAGTGATCGAGAGAGTTTCTAGGCTAGCGAGAATGCTGCTCTCGTAAAGCCTTCAGGATGAAGAAAAATAAGTCATAGGCCTGCGTGCGACATGGGCCTCCCTGAACAGTTTTCCTGCCATAAAAACGCTCCGTCTTAAGGCGAAGTGACAAAAACTCTCACAGGTAAATGAAAATGAGCTCAGTGCTGAACCATCCACAACAGACAGGGGAGTTGTCTTCTGAGGTGACGGACGCACCGCGAACTGATTTCAAACTCAAGGGCAACATGGGTACCCTTGATCTCGTATTCACGGTGTTGGCCTTCAGCGCCCCGCTAGGGGTGGTATTCGGCTATCTGTCCTACAACATCAGCTACGGTATTGGTGTCCCGATCGCATTCCTCGGTGCCACCGTTCTTATGATTCTATTCGCACTGGGCTTCACCAATATGACGCGCCGAGTACCGCGTCCTGGTGCGTTCTATACCTACATCACCGAAGGGCTGGGCAAAAAAATTGGACTGGGCGCGTCGTTCCTTGCGCTAATTACCTACAGTTTCAACATCGTTTCAGCAATTGTGTTGGCTGGTTTGGCGGTGAATAACCTCCTTGCAAGCTTCTCCATAGTTAGCGTGACACCGTGGTGGGTGTGGTCGATCGTGATGCTAACGGTCGTCTGGATCATGAGTTATTTCAACGTAGAGTTCTCGGCGAAGCTACTTTCTCGGCTTCTGGTGCTCGAAATCATTGCCATTGTGGTGTTCGATACTGTTGTTCTCTTTAACGGTGGCCCAGAGGGGCATACTTTCGAGCCTTGGGCTCCAGCCAGCCTGATAGCGCCGAAGGTTGGTCTGCTTCTGCTGTTCTGTGTCGGCCTGTTCAACGGCTTTGAAGCCACAGCGATCTACCGGGATGAAGTGCGTGATCCTTCTAATACGATTCCGCGAGCAACCTATCTCGCCATCCTGTTCCTGGGGATCTTCTACGCTATCTCGTCGTACGCGCTGATCATTTCGGCTGGTGCGTCCAATGCGGTAGCAAATGCTCAGGCTAACCCCGCCGGTATGATGCCAGATGCGTTGCTGCGTTATTTTGGTGCCATGGCTAACCAGATCGTGGGCGTGCTGTTGTTGACCAGTATGTTTGCGTCGTCCCTGTCACTGCAAAATATTCTGTCTCGATACACTCACTCCTTGAGTGTGGACGGTATTTTCCCGCGAGCACTGGCGGCAGTGCATCCGAAACACGGCTCGCCTTATATTTCAGCGGTAGTTGTGGGTGGTGTAATTCTCGTCGCAATTATTGTTCTGGTTCTGACCGGAACCAAGGAGACTGCGCTTTATGGAGCAGCAGGTGGTATCGCGTTCTACGGAATGCTCCAGTTGTTGTTCTTGACCTCTGTGGCGGTATTGATTTTCTTCCGCAGAAAGGATCAAGCGAGTTGTTTCTGGAAAACCTTTGTGGCTCCCCTGATCGCTGCGATTGGTATCGGAGCGGTACTTGTTACTGCTACTCGTAATATTGAACTTTTGATTGACGCGCCACCTGCTGTTCTCTGGTCACTGGTTGCGATGACCTATGTGTCAATTGGAGTAGGTGTGATTCTTGCGATTTTTCTTCAGGTGCGTGGTTCTGCAATCTACGAGCGGATCGGGCGTCGAGTGGACTGAAATTTCTTGTCATCCTCCCTGAGATGGACTCAGGGAGGAGCTTTCTAATGGTTAATTGTTTAAGTATAGGTGTAGATTATGTCTAGCCGTGGCACTCTTTTGATTGCTCCTCACCAGTTTCCACATCTTGAACGGGAGCAGAAACTTGCCGAAGAGTTTGGCATGAAACTCGTCGCTGCTGCTGACCAACAAGCATTTACTGCTGGAATGGCGGATGCAGAAGTCGTCATGGTTACGCCCTACGGCAAAGTAACCGAAACCGAGTTTGCTCAAATGACGCGTTGCAAGGCGGTGGTTCGCTACGGCATCGGTTATGACAATATTGATGTCAAAGCAGCTGCCAAGGTCGGCGTACCGGTCACGATCGTCCCAGACGCTTCCTCGGAGGAAGTTGCGGCCCATGCTCTAGCAATGGGGGTCGCTCTGTCTCGTCGTCTGCCCCATGGGCAAGCGTCTATCGAGAACAACGGTTGGGCAGGGACTATTGCTTACGACACACCGAAGTTCGCCAACCTTGAGGTTGGTATCGTTGGCATGGGGCGTATCGGGCGTCTGACTGCCAAGTGGTGGGCTGCTTTGGGCGTAAAGGTGAAAGCGTATGATCCGTTCGCGAAGTTTGACGATTTCGAGCAGGCGTCGCTGAAGGACATCCTGGAGCAATCTGATGTGGTCTCGTTGCACCTGCCGCTCAATGCAGATACGCGCGATATGATTTCGACCGACGTTCTCAAGCGCATGCGAAAGAACGCCGTCATTGTGAATGTCTCGCGTGGCGGCCTGATTGATGAACCCGCATTGGCACATGCACTGCGCACTGGCGAGATCGCAGGGGCGGCTCTGGACGTGTTTGCAAAAGAGCCGTTGCCGCAAGATAACCCTCTGCGTGGAGCACCAAACTTGATCATCACTCCGCATATCGCCTGGCGATCCACTACCTCGATCGGTGCGCTTCAGGATGGCGCGATTGATCGAGCACGCCGTGCCTTGACTGGTGAGCAACTGCCTGACGTTGTCAGCTGACCTCTGAAGGAGGCGCGCTGGTAGATCAGCGCGCCTCCTTCAAGCGTCACCCTCCTGATTGGATGCCGGGGCAATACAAATGTTAAATAATAAAATTGTGCTTATTACTGGTGCTTCGAAGGGTATGGGGGCTTCCCATGCACGTATCTGTGCGGCTTATGGTGCGGTTGTAGTGCTGGCAGACCTTGATCCAGCTGGACATGAAGTGGCAGAAATCATCAATGTATCTGGCGGTTGCGCTGTATTTTATGAACTGGATGTTTCCTGCTCGTCTAGCTGGCGGTCGCTGATCGAAAAAGTAATCGCTGACTATGGCAGGCTTGATGGTCTAGTGAATAACGCGGGTGTTGTGCTGTCTAAGTCTGTCGAAGAAATTACTGCGCAAGAACTCGATTTAATAATCGATGTGAATATTAAAGGTACCTTTTTTGGATGCCAGCATGCGCTGCCAGCGCTCAAGCTTTCAAAAGCTGGAGTCATTGTAAATATTTCTTCCATTTCCGGTGTTGTTGCTAATTTGCCTGGGTTGAGTGCCTATTGTGCAACAAAAGGGGCAGTCCGGCTTTTTACTAAGGCAGTCGCCGTGGATTATGCAGGTTACGGCATTCGAGTGAACTCGGTTCATCCTGGTACAATCGAAACACCGATGGTGGCGAAATATCTTGAGGATGCGGAGGCTGAAAAATTATTGGTCAATGCAAGTATTTTGAAGCGTGTTGGCCAAGCGTCTGAAGTATCTGAGGCTGTAGCGTTTCTTCTGTCGGACAAGTCTTCATACATGACGGGTGCCGAGCTGGTTGTTGATGGTGGTGTGACTGCGCAGTAAGTTATTGAATTTTGTTGATTTGTATTCTGTGGTCTTAGTCTTTGATTGTGAATGGGATGTGCTGCCGTCTATCCTGATGGCAGGGTTTAGTTGCCGCCCGTCTATGGTTCTAGTGCGGTTGATGGCGTGTTGGTCTGTTCGCTATTTTTTTGCATGTTCACCCTCTTTGCATAGCAACCTCTCTGTTAATTGGTCGGCGGAGAATTGCTATGCTTTTTTATTAAGATCCTTGTGAATGCTTAGATTTTTCTTGGATTGCGCTCTCGGCTGTTAGGTTGTGCTTGGAAGCTTAAGCAGGCTTAGTTAAAATTTCCCGGTAGGTGGGTCAAAATGGTACACTCTATCACGCTTCATTCGACTATCATCAGTGCGCCTCATGCACTGGATCACGGATGTTATGGCCATGCATGAAGTAGACACTGCGCTTTACTCACATTTTGCCAGGGTGCGGACATTCCAATCCCTGGTTTCTTTTATGTGATCCGATAATTTAAGCTACGATAGAGCCTTCAATATTTGCGGCCAGCTCGTTATATGCGCCTAGGATGTGGACAGGCGGCCCAACACATGGAGTAGTGGAAAGGTGAGAAATGTCCGGAATTGAGCAGCTGATTTTTTTGCCAGGGGCATCGGGACGAGTTGAGTTCTGGCAACCCTTGGCTGACGCACTGGAGTGTCCAGTAAAGCAGATTTTTTTGGGGTATCCGGGATTTGGAGGCGTGCCCGATGCCCCAGGAATTCAGGGGCTTTCTGATGTCGTCGAAAGAGTTGTATCACTGATCGATAGACCCACCGCACTGATCGCTCAATCCATGGGTGGTGTGGTTGCAGTACAAGCCGCCAATGCACGTCCAGGCCTGGTCTCTCACTTGGTACTAGCAGTCACATCCGGGGGGCTGGACATGAGCGCTTTTGGTGCTCGGGACTGGCGAGCTGATTTCGCGGGGCAGTATTTTTTTCCTGACTGGTTTACACGTTTCTCATCTGATCTCAGTGAGGAAATCAGTCGTCTTCGCGCTCGAACCTTACTGCTTTGGGGTGACCAAGACCCATACAGCCCGGTGGCAGTTGGACGCAAGCTTGCCTCATTAATACCTGTGTCAGAGCTGCATATCCTGTCTGGAGGTGATCATGATTTGGGATGCAGCAAGGCCGATGAGATCTCGGCCTTGGTCGACTTGCACCTCAGATCATGACTCGTGATCCCCAGGTTATTACCCTGCTTCAGTTGACCTTTTCTCAAGTATCCTGGCGACCCCGTAAATCAGACATCCTGCAAGTGCCATTGCTGCACCAACGTAGCCTGTCGAAGTCCAACCCCAGCCGGCGTTGATGGCGAGCCCACAGATCCATGGGCCAAGCGCGTTTGCAAAATTGAGGGCGGCATGGTTCGAAGCAGCAACCAACGATTGACCGTGTTTGCTGACATCCATGAGTCTCATTTGAAGGGCGGGAGTGAGTGCCACCATGCAGCCCAACATTAGCGCGCCAAACGTGATCCCTGTCATCGACTTCGATAGCAAAGGGAATGCAAACAGTGCGACAACACTGAAGATCATCACTTGGTTTACAGCGAGGAATTTGTATTTATCGTATAGCCAGCCACCGGCAAGGTTGCCGATCATGGTTCCGATGCCAAAGACCGCAAGCATCGGCGCAATCCAGTTTTCACTGAGTCCGGTGACATGCAGGACGGTTGGTGCAAGGTAGCTGTAGACCCCGAACATGCCCGAGAAGCCGATGGCCCCAATAGCCAGAGCCAGCCATACCTGGGTGCTCTTGAACGATGCGATCTCCGCCTTGAAATCCATCCGAGCTTCATTCTCCACGTTAGGGGCGTGGCGGTAGAGCAAGACCAAGCTCAGAACGCTCAAGACAGTGATGCTGCCAAATACCCAGCGCCAGCCGAGCGCCTGGCCCAGGTATGTCGCCCCTGGTGCTCCAAGCAAAATGGCTGCAGTGACGCCGAGCAAAATACGACTGACCGCTTTTCCTCGTTTGTTAAACGGTGCCATCGAGGCAGCAATGGTCGCGGCAACGCCAAAGTATGCAGCGTGAGGGAAGCCCGCGATCAGGCGTGAAAGCAAGAGTGTTTCGTAGTTCGGTGCAAGCAGGCTGAGCGCGTTTGAAACGGTGTAGATCCCGAGCAGGAACAGGATCAAATGCTGTTTCTTTAGGTAGACGCCAACAAATACCATGATGGGTGCACCGATGACCACGCCCAGCGCGTAAGCGCTGATCAGGTGCGCGACGGATGTTTCGGGCATGGTGAAAGCTGCGGAAAGGTTAGAGAGCAACCCCATTACCGCGAATTCGCCCGTACACAACGAAAACACGCCAAGGATCAGGGCGAGTTCTACAAGGGCCTTTTGATTTCTGAAGATCGACAAAGCACACACCTCACAAGGTAACGAACAAAGCCGCACTGCAGAGGTAAAACTCCACGAGTACGGTTTGGTTTTAGGCGCTCAAAGCTGGCTAAGATTGGGTAAGCGTGTTCAAGGCTTTTGTGGGTTTTGTGCCTGTGACCTCGACTCGGGCGAAAATTATCACATGGGTGCACAGTCTTAAAGAGGTACAGGATTTACTATTGAACTTCATTGTTGTTCAGTGCTGATAATGTAATTTTATCAAGTGGTTGTTGTTGCGAGTCTTAGTGCAAGCCAAGATTGAAGGCGTCAGTGACTAATTCCGCTTTCTTGGCTTGCATTGCTTGTGTGTGTTTAGCTAAAAGGCGGGAACATTTCCTCCGGCTTGATTTTTTGAGTGATTGATTCTGGATTCAGTCCTTCTTCGATGATCTCAATCCAATGTTTTACTGTTTTTTTACTGGCGCCACTTAAGTGGGTTTGGCAGCCGATATTCGCTGTGACGATTTGGTCGGGATTTCCACTTTCCAATGCCTTGAGTTTCTGATCGCGCAACTGAATAGATATCTCGGGTTGTGTGATCGAATACGTACCCGCAGACCCACAGCATAGATGGCCATCTGGAACAGTTGTCATTGTGAAGCCCACGCGGGTGAGGATATCTTCCACTGCGCCTCCCAATTTTTGTGCATGTTGAAGGGTGCAAGGGCAGTGGAACGCGATGCGCTGGCTTGCGCTAATTTTCAAGCTTTCTATCGGTTCCGCCCGAATGATCTCAGCAAGATCCTTGGCAAGAGAGCTTACGATCCGTGCTTTTTCTGCATAGAGGGCATCGCCCTCCAACAAGTGGCCGTAGTCACGCACGAATGCCCCGCATCCGCTCGCCGTTTGAACAATTGCTTCAACCCCATTCTGTATTGCGGGCCACCATGCATCGATGTTTCTTTTGGCCCGTTCAAGACCTTTTTCTTGAGCATTTAGGTGATAGTCAACAGCACCACAGCACCCTGCTTGTGTGGCGTTAATAACCGAGATATCCAGTCTATCAAGCACCCTGGCGGCGGCTGCATTTGTGTTCGGTGATAGCGTTGGTTGAACGCAGCCTTCCAATATCAAAACCTTGCGTTCGTGACGTACGCGAGGTCGTTGTTTTGGGGGGGGGGGTAAGAGAGGCATCTTGCGCTTCAATGCTTTGGGCAGCAATGGTCTGAGCACCATCCCTGTCGAGCATAAGGCCTTGAACATTGCTGGGCGGGGGATCACTGTACGGATGCCCGCACGTAAAGCTTGCTCAAGGATAGGTCGTGGTACTTCGGCCTCCACAACGCTACGACCGATATCAAGCAGATTATGGTATTGCACACCAGAGGGACAGGTCGTTTCGCAGTTTCGACATGACAAACATCGATCCAGGTGCGCTTGGGTCTTAGCGGTTACCTCGTTGCCTTCTAGTACTTGCTTGATGAGATAGATACGACCTCGCGGCCCGTCAAGCTCATCACCCAATAATTGATAGGTCGGACATGTTGCTGTGCAAAAACCACAATGCACACAGGAGCGCAGGATTTTTTCAGCCTCTTCAGCTCTTGGCAGGTTCTTGGCATCTTGGCTAAGTAAAGTTTGCATATGATGCCTTACGCCTCCGAACTGATACGGCCAGGGTTGAAAATGTTCTGAGGATCGAACTGGTTCTTCAGGATTTTCTGGTACTTCATCAGTACCTTGGAAACCGGATGCAGGGATGACTCGCTTTGGGAGTAGCAAGTTGCATGACCACCTAAGTGCTCTACAACTTCACGAATTTCCTCTGCGCTTTCAGAAAGTTTGAGCCAGCGTTGGCATCCTCCCCAATCAAGAATTTGCTTGCCGGGGAGCATGTATGGGGAGACATTGCTTGGTACAGATACCCGCCACAACGGTTCTTCGCTTTTAAAGAAATCAATGTTGTGTTCGCGTAGGTCTCTCCAAAAGTCATTTTCGAGGGGCTCACCTCCGAGCATGCTTAGCGCCGATTTAACAGAGCCGTCTCCACCTTCTACACGTAGGTGCAGCTGCGTACCATCATGGCATGCGGCGCTGATTGGGATAGGCTGCTGGCCCCATCGAGCCAGGTTTGCCAGAGCTTGGGCGGGATCCATCTCCAGCGATAAACTGGCAGATGCCCGAGGTTTAGGCAGCACTTTCAGTGAGACTTCGGTGATGACGCCAAGACTGCCAAAGCTCCCTGCCATCAATCTGGAGAGGTCATACCCTGCGACGTTCTTCATGACCTCACCGCCGAAGCGTAAGAGTTTGCCGTTGCCGATGATCACTTGAACACCGAGTACGTAATCTCTCACTGCGCCGGCCCAAGGGCGACGTGGGCCCGACAGCCCGGATGCCACCATGCCGCCGACTGTCGCCTCAGGCCCGAAATGTGGCGGCTCGAATGGAAGCATCTGACCGGCGTGATCCAGTGCTGCTTCAATTTCCCACAGTGACGTGCCTGCGCGGGCTGTGATGACCAGTTCGGTCGGATCGTAATTGACGATGCCGCGATGAATGCGTGTGTCCAAGACTTCGCCTGAGACATGGCCGCCCAGCATATGCTTGCTGTTGCTGCCCTGGATGCGAAGGGGGATGTCTTCGTTTAGCGCGTAGTTGACCTGCTCAAGCAGATCCGCGCTGTTGTCGTGATCGTATTGCATCAGAATCGCTCCAACTCAGGAAAGGGCAGGTTGCCGTGGTGGATGTGCATTGAGCCGAACTCAGCACATCGATTGAGTGTTGGGATGTTCTTTCCTGGATTGAGCAAATTGTGTTGATCGAAGGCATGTTTCACTGCGTGCATCAGGGTGATTTCGTCACCATTGAACTGGGCGCACATTTGGTTGATTTTTTCTCGTCCAACGCCATGCTCGCCTGTGATGCTCCCGCCCACCTCAACGCAGAGCTCAAGGATTTTTCCTCCGAGCGCTTCGGCTCGCTCCTGCTCGCCTTCCTGGTTGGCATCGAAGAGGATCAGCGGATGCATGTTTCCGTCGCCCGCATGGAATACGTTGGCCACTCGTAGACCGTACTCGTTGGACAGCTCCTCAATCCCGTTGAGTACACGTGGGAGCTGTCGACGCGGAATAGTGCCGTCCATGCAGTAGTAGTCGGGAGAGATACGCCCCACTGCAGGGAAGGCATTCTTCCTACCGGCCCAAAAACGCGTGCGCTCTGCCTCATCGCGTGCAACTCGGACTTCAGTCGCTCCCGCTAGCTCCAGTAGTGTTTTTACTCGGTCGCAATCTTCCTGCACATCTTCTTCAACGCCGTCTAGCTCGCAAAGCAACATGGCTGCGGCGTCAACGGGATAGCCTGCATGAATGAAGTCCTCGCTTGCCCGAATAGAGAGGTTGTCCATCATCTCCAGTCCACCTGGGATGATGCCGGCGGCGATGATGTCTGCGACTGCTGCTCCTGCCTTTTTGACTGAGTCGAAGCTTGCAAGTAGTACTCGCGCGACCTGAGGTTTCGGAAGAAGCTTAACCGTCACTTCCGTGATGACGCCTAGCATTCCTTCAGAACCTGTGAAGAGGGCTAGCAGGTCGAGACCAGGGCAATCTAATGCATCGCTACCCAGCGTAATCGCCTCTCCCTCGATCGTGAGGATGTCGACCTTCAGGATGTTGTTAACAGTCAGTCCGTATTTCAGGCAATGCACACCGCCTGCGTTTTCAGCTACGTTCCCTCCGATGGAACACGCAATCTGTGATGACGGATCGGGCGCGTAGTACAAGCCAAATGGTGCTGCTGCTTGAGAGATAGCCAGGTTGCGAACGCCTGGCTGAACCTTCGCAAACCGACCATGCGGATTCACCTCAATGATCTGGTTGAATCTTGCCATCACGAGGAGAATGCCGCGTTCGTGAGGCAAAGCTCCACCTGACAGGCCTGTCCCAGCGCCACGAGCTACCACGGGGACGCGGAGCTCAAAGCAGGTTCTCAGGATGGTTTGCACTTGGTCGATTCTGGTCGGGATTACGACCAGCAGAGGCATGACCCGATAGGCTGACAGGCCATCGCATTCGTAGGGTCTGAGCTCTTCTGGGGAAGACAGAATTTCAAGATCAGGTATCGCGGTTGATAGCTGATTTAACACGTGGTCTTTGTCGACGTTGGGCAATGCACCATCGACACGCTCATCATGGAGAATGTTCATCGCGCTCTCGCGTTAGGCTTTTATTCTTGTGTGCTTTGCCCCTGTCTCAAATAGATTACGTCTGGCAGGAGCCAGGGGCGAATCCAACACTGAGCGGGTGTTTCCATCATGTCGACGACCACGCGCTCTGGTACGACCAGTTTTTAGGACTTCGATAACGAAGTTCCTATGGCTCAGGTCATGCGGGGGATAAAATAAGCCGCGTCATCCTGCAATTTACGGCTGGTCGTACCAGTCCTCAGGAGTCTTGATGGAAAATTCGCACTCGGGCAAACAAGAAAAAACCCAAGTCGCTGACCAGGTAGCCGAACGCATTGAGCGGTTGATCGTCGATGGTGTGATCAAGGTTGGCCAGGCGCTACCCTCTGAGCGACGTCTGATGGCCAAAATGGGCTGCTCACGCTCAGCGCTTCGCGAAGGACTCAGGATTCTTCGTGGTAGAGGGATTATCGACACCGAGCATGGCCGTGGCTCGTTCGTGGCGGATCTTTCCAATACCGAAGCCACCCAGCCGATGATGTATCTCTTTAGCTCTCAACGAAGAACCCTTTACGATCTGCTCGAGGTGAGAGCCTTGCTCGAAGGTGAATCTGCAAGGCTTGCTGCGCTCAGGGCCACGGATGTCGATCGGTTGCTGATTCGTAAGTGTTACGAAGAGATGCTCTCCGCGCATTCAGATCCTCAGCATCATGATGCGAAGGAACAAGCTAGGCTAGATCACGCTTTTCATAGATCCATCAGTGAAGCCTCTCACAACCCCGTCCTCGTTCACACACTGCAAGGCTTAAGCGAGCTAACCCTGAGTACGGTCTTCGCGTCCGTCAACAATCTCTACTGTCGTCCTGCGCAAAAGCGTCAGATTGATAGGCAGCATTCACGGCTTTATCACGCGGTGATGGAGCAGCTTCCCGAGCAGGCTCAGCGAGCTGCGCGCGACCACATTCATGGTGTTCGAGACAGTCTTCGAGATATCGAGGATGAAGAGCAAAGATTGGTACGAGCGACGATGCGATTTGAGGGATGGCACTGACAGATGGGCCGTAAGGCGACTGGAAGTGTCGGCGATGTAGTGAGGAGGGTTTGGAGAAGGGGAGATGGAAAGAAAATTAGGTCGCTAGGCTAGGCAGTAGCGCGGACTACTACCCAGCCTAGCTGTCCCTTAGCGCTTATCGCGAATCGAGAAATTCGCCATATGCTCCAAGCCTTTGATCAACGCGGAATGATCCCACTCACCGCCCCCCAGGGCGACACAGGTACTAAACACCTGCTGTGCGTTCGACGTATTTGGCAGGTTCAGCCCAAGTTCCTTAGCGCCCAGCAGAGCTAGATTCAGATCTTTCTGGTGCAGGTTGATGCGGAAGCCTGGGTCGAAGGTTCCCTTTATCATGCGCTCTGCGTGAACCTCAAGAATCTTCGAGGAAGCGAAGCCACCCATGAGCGCCTCGCGAACCTTGGCTGGGTCAGCTCCGTTCTTGGACGCGAACAGCAGCGCTTCGCTGACCGCCTGGATGTTCAGAGCAACGATGATCTGGTTGGCCACCTTGGCGGTTTGGCCGTCGCCATTGGCGCCCACGCGATTGATGTTTTTGCCCATCACTTCGAACAGAGGGTAAGCACGGTCGAATGCTGCCTGAGAACCGCCCACCATGATGCTGAGTGTGCCGGCTTTGGCTCCCACTTCACCACCAGACACCGGTGCATCGAGGTAGCTCGCACCTGTGGCATTAATCTTCTCTGCAAACACTTTGGTGGCGGTCGGCGAGATCGAGCTCATATCGATGACGATCTTGTTTGGGCCGATGCCTGCTGCAACGCCATTTTCCCCAAACAGAACGCTCTCTACTTGAGGGGTGTCTGGCACCATCACAATGATGACTTCAGTCTCCTGGGCAACCTCTTTGGGGTTAGCCAGGCTGATCGCACCTGCGTTGACAAGGTCATCTGGTGCTGAGCTGTGGTGGGTCGAAACGTAGACTTGGTGACCTGCTTTCTGCAGGTTCAAGGCCATGGGGCGACCCATGATGCCTGTGCCGATGAAGCCAACTTTAGCCATGATTCACTCCTTACGGATTGCGGCTTTGCCGCAATTAGGTGTGCGATCCCTTAGAGATCGCACTTGCACTAAGGTGCTTAGATCACATTGTGGGTTTTGAGCCAGCCCAGACCCGCTTCGGTCGTGGTCAATGGTTTGTACTCCGCCCCCACCCAACCTTGATAACCGATTCGATCCAGGTGCTCGAACAGGAAGCGATAGTTGATTTCGCCGGTGCCCGGTTCGTGTCGACCCGGGTTGTCTGCGAGCTGGATGTGATTGATCAGCTGGAGATTGGATTCCATGGTGCGGGCCAGGTCTCCCTCCATGATCTGCATGTGGTAGATGTCGTACTGCAGGAACAGGTTGTCGCTCCCAACCTTTGCCTGGATCTCCAAGGCCTGCTTGGTTGTATTGAGATAGAAACCCGGAATGTCACGGGTGTTGATCATCTCCATGACCAGGCGGATTCCGGCAGCTTTCAGCTTGTCTGCGGCGTACTTCAGATTGCTGACGAAGGTCTTTTCCAAAAGCTCCGCATCAACACCTGCAGGGGCAATTCCTGCCAGGCAATTGATCTGACGATTGCCCAGTACCTTTGCGTAAGCAATGGCCTTTTCTACGCCTGATTGGAACTCTTCGACACGATCTGGCAGGCAGGCAATGCCGCGCTCACCATTGGCCCAATTACCTGCTGGCAGGTTGAAGAGCACTTGAGAGAGGTTATGCTTTTCGAGCTGCTGCCAAATCTGTTCCGCAGTGAAGTCGTAGGGGAACAGATATTCAACACCGCTGAAGCCAGCACTGGCGGCGGCACCGAAGCGAGCAAGAAAATCATGCTCGGTGAACAACATTGAAAGATTGGCTGCTAAACGGGGCATTTTGATTCCCTCAAGATTCTCAGGATTTGCTCAGCGGGATAATCGAGGTAGGGGCGTCGCTAGCGAATACTGCCAGCTCCTCGAACTCGTTGATTGCATCGATCTCGGTGCCCATGGAAATGTTGGTCACACGCTCGAGAATCACTTCAACCACTACAGGTACGCGGTACTCGCGAGCCATTCGTTGTGCCTGACGCAGAGCAGGAGCGATTTCATGTGGCTCGGATACGCGGAGGGCCTTGCAGCCCAAGCCCTCGACAACGGCGACATGATCGACGCCATAGTTGCTGGCCTCGCTCGAGTTGATGTTCTCGAACGCCAGTTGCACGCAGTAGTCCATGTCGAAGCCGCGCTGGGCTTGGCGGATCAAGCCCAAGTAGGCGTTGTTCACCAAAACGTGGACGTACGGCAGGTTGAACTGTGCACCCACCGCCAGTTCTTCGATCATGAACTGGAAGTCGTAGTCACCCGACAGTGCGACCACATTCCGGCTTGGATCAGCTTTGACAACGCCCAGCGCGGCGGGAATCGTCCAGCCAAGAGGGCCGGCCTGGCCACAGTTGATCCAATGGCGTGGCTTGTACACGTGCAGGAATTGCGCGCCGGCAATCTGCGACAGGCCGATGGTGCTGATGTAGCAGGTGTCCTTTCCGAACACCTGGTTCATCTCTTCGTACACGCGCTGCGGCTTGACCGGCACGTTGTCGAAGTGTGTCTTGCGCTGCAGGGTGGCCTTGCGAAGCTGGCAGCTCTCCAACCAGGCTTGGCGGCATTTCAGCTTGCCAGCGGCTTTCCATTCCCGGGCCACCTCGAGGAACACGTCCAGCGCTTTACCAGCGTCGGAAACGATACCCAGATCCGGGGTAAATACACGGCCAATCTGAGTGGGCTCGATGTCCACGTGCACGAACTTGCGGCCTTTTGTGTAGACGTCGACAGAACCGGTGTGGCGGTTGGCCCAGCGATTGCCGATACCAAACACCAAATCAGATTCAAGCAGGGTAGCGTTGCCGTAGCGGTGCGAGGTCTGCAGACCGACCATGCCGACCATCTGCGCGTGGTCGTCGGGAATGGTGCCCCACCCCATCAGGGTCGGGATGACCGGTACGCCAGTCAGTTCGGCGAACTCGACCAGTTTGTCGCTGGCGTCGGCATTGATGATACCGCCACCGGCCACCAGCAGCGGGCGCTCGGCGTCATTGAGCAGGGCCAGGGCTTTCTCGGCCTGTACGCGGGTAGCGGACGGCTTGTGCACCGGCATCGACTCGTAGGCGTCGATGTCGAATTCGATCTCAGCCATCTGCACGTCGAACGGCAGGTCGATTAGCACCGGGCCTGGGCGTCCGGTGCGCATTTCATAGAAGGCCTTCTGGAACGCGTAGGGAACCTGGCCCGGCTCCAGCACGGTGGTGGCCCACTTGGTGACCGGCTTGACGATACTGGTGATGTCGACGGCCTGGAAGTCTTCCTTGTGCAGGCGGGCACGCGGCGCCTGGCCGGTGATGCACAGAATTGGGATGGAGTCGGCCGATGCACTGTACAGGCCGGTGACCATGTCGGTGCCGGCAGGGCCGGAGGTGCCGATGCACACGCCGATGTTGCCAGGGTTGGCGCGGGTGTAACCCTCAGCCATGTGCGAAGCGCCTTCGACGTGACGAGCGAGGACGTGATCGATGCCACCGACTTTCCTCAGGGCTGAATACAACGGGTTGATGGCAGCCCCTGGGATGCCGAATGCGGTATCTACACCTTCACGGCGCATGACCTGAACGGCTGCATCGATTGCTCTCATCTTAGGCATAGCATTTCCTCCGGAATAACAATATTTTTGTATTGGGCGTCAGTCTGGATCACTGAACATTGGGCTTGAAGCCCCATAAATTAGTTTCTGTCGATATAAAAGGTATCGAATGGCGCGGCTTACAGAGCTTCAAAGCTTCATTCAAATAGCCCAGAAAGGCAGCTTTGCCGCTGCTGCGGTTAGCGAAGGTGTCACGGCTGCAATGCTCGGTCGCCGTTTGGATTCGCTCGAGAAACGGTTGGGCGTAAAACTCATGCATCGTTCGACTCGAGGCCTCCATCTGACTGAGCTTGGAGAGCAGCTTTTGGAGAGGGCGAAATACCTGGTGCGCGAATTCGATGATATGGAAGCGAGCATCAGCAACAGTGCGAGGCACGTCGCTGGAAACCTGCTTGTATCTGCACCGGCTGCCTTTGGACGGGTGCACGTAGCTCCTCACGCACTTGGTTTTCATGAGAAATTTCCGAACCTCAAGCTGTCTTTCAATCTCACCGATAGCCTCGTGGACTTGGTGGGGGAGGGATACGATCTGAGCATCAGGATTGGCTGGGTAACCGACCCGAACTATGTTGCCGTGAAGCTTTTTTCTAACCGGCGAGTTGTGTGCGGTACGCCGGATTACTTCGCCAAACATGGCCGTCCGACGAGCTTGGAGGATCTGTCAAATCACAACTGCTTGGCTTTCACATCACAGGGTGGCCAACCGCGAGGGTGGACGTTCCAGCGAGACGGGAAGCAGATTGCAATGCGAGTCAGTGGCAACATGGCTTGTAATGACGGTGAGCTGCTTTTCTCCTGGATGAGGCAAGGGCTGGGTATCGGGTGGCGCTCAACATGGGAAATTCACAAAGAGCTGGAGACAGGAGAGCTCGTCACGGTGCTGGATGAGTTTGCTATGCCCGACTATGACATCCAGGCTGTCTACCCCCAGCAGAGATTTCTCCCGGCGAAGGTGAGGCATTTCATTGACTACCTGAAGGCTGTCTATCAACGCCCGGACTACTGGTTGTAGCCACTAAGCTCGGAAGGGTGGTGGGCTGGCCATGACCCAGACCACCACCCACCTTGTCACTTCAGCTGGAAGATCGCTTCGATCTCAACTGCCATTCCAGACGGCAGCGAAGATGCGCCAGTGGCGATTCGAGCATGCTGGCCTGCGGTACCCAGTACCTTGGCGATCAGATCCGAAGCAGCATCCAGAACCTGGGAGTGGGCAGTGAAATCTTCGGCGCTATTTACTACGCCGGCCAGCCTTACTGCGGTCACTACCTTGGATGGATCGTCGCCAGTCGCATGTGCGAGGTGACCCAATACGTTCAGTGCGCACAGTTGAGCAGCTTCACGGCCTTGCTCGATGGTCAGTTCGTGCCCAACACGGCCAGAGAATTTCAGCTCACCGTTGACTCGTGGAGCCTGCCCGGCGACGAACAGCAGATCACCAGCTTTGATGGCTGGAGCGTAGCTGCCACGAGGAGCGTTGGTAGCTGGCAGTTCCAGGTTCAACTCTTTCAGTGCTTCGGTAAAAGTGCGGTAACTCATTTAAGCTGTCTCCAGTCGCCTTGATGGCCTTGCCAGTTGATCGAATGGCCCAGCGCACGCATTACGCTCCCGCGCAGCGCCCTGACCATCCCTTCGTATTCACGCATCGCGATACCGTCATGAGCTGGCTCCGGGCCCATGAACATGCCGTCAACACCACCGTGAGCAACACACAGTTCAGTGCTGCGGGTTTCAATTTCGGGCTCATGGAACACCACTGGGTTCTCGAGCAACGCTGAGAGGGCGGCGACAATACCGGTGGCACCCCAGTTCGAGATGTTCGAAATCACGAGCCACTCAGCAGCAGTTACTGCGCCCACGCCTCCACGGCCAGGAGTTCCGCAGTCCACTGCTTTCGGGGAGAAGGTCGGCAGTTCTTTGGAAATGACGCCCATTCCGAGCTCATTACCGCCGTCACCGATACCCAAGGTCATGAGGCCTTGGTTTTTCGCCTTGTTGAAGAGGTAATCCAGATCACCGACCATACCGTCGAGTGGGCGACCACCCAGGCCGTGATAAAGACCATTGACGTTACAGCCTGGTCGTTCAATTGAAAGCAGCAGGGACGGCTGGGTGATTTCCAAAAGCTCATCGCTGGCTTTATGGCAGGCTGCCTTTTCTTTGGAGACAGGCTTGATGTAAACCGGACGCAGGTATTCAATCGCATCCGCTTTACCCGACTCTGGCAACAGGCGTGGGGCCAGGCCAGCACCCCGGCAGGTAGCCATCATCATCTCAACCCAGTCCTCGTCAATCACGATGACTGTCATGACGCCGAGCCCCAGGAAGATGGCGCGGGCCAGAAGGGCTGCACCGATGGGGCCGTCAGTTTCCGGAACACCGCCACCTTCTGGGAAGCCGGTCAGGATGGCAATCGGGCGATCAGGATGAGATTTAGCAGCTTCAACGAGGCGCTCGGCGGCGCCCATGCAGCAGAAACCTGGTTGGTTTTTCTGCAAGGCTGCATACAGGTTTGAAATCAGACCGACGCCGGTGAAGTCGATCTTCATGAAGTCGTCGATGGTTTGCGCGACTCGTCGAAATTGAGCGCTATCAGGCTTGAGCATGATCAGTCCCTTTTCAGTTCGAAGGTGTACGCTCACTGTGCAGTAATGATTTCTGCGTAGAGCGCGGGATCTACGTTGCCGCCGCTCAGCACGACCACGGTTGTACGGCCACGGGTTTCGACACGACCTTCAAGCACTGCGGCTAGGCCTACAGCTCCACCTGGTTCGAGAATCAGCTTGAGCTTGTCGTAAGCCACTCGCATGGCCTTGCGGACTTCGTCATCGGTGACTACCAGGCTGCCTGCCAGTAGCCGTTGGTTGATGTCGAAGGTGAGGTCGCCTGGAGTCACGACCTGCAGGGCGTCGCAGATCGATTTGGCGCCAGGGGCATTGCTTTCACGTTTCCCGCTTGCCAGCGACCGAGCGAGCTCATCGAATCCAGCAGGTTCAACGGCGAATACCTGGGTGCTTTCGCTTTTGGCGCGTATGGCGGTTGCAACGCCTGCGATCAAGCCGCCGCCACTGCATGCTGCGAGGACGCTGTCGGCCTTGATGCCCAGATGCTCAAGGTCTTCCATGATCTCCAGGCCAACGGTGCCCTGGCCGGCGATGATGAATGGATCGTTGTAGGGTGGAACCATGGTGGCGCCGGTGCGGTTCGCAATTTCAGCGCCGATGGCTTCACGGTCATCCTTCTGGCGATCGTATAGGATGACGGTCGCGCCATTGGCTCGTGCACCTTTGATCTTGGCTTGAGGTGCATCTGACGGCATGATGATCGTGGCGGGGATGTTCAGGATTCGGCCGACCGCCGATGTTGCAAGTGCGTGGTTGCCTGACGAGAACGCGACCACACCTGCGCGCTGTTGCTCTGCGGATAGTTGAAGCAAGCGGTTGCACGCTCCACGGAACTTGAAGGATGCAGTGCGTTGCAATACCTCCGGCTTAAACAGCAACCGCCCGCCTAACAGCTCATTGAGCTCGGGGTTTTCCAGCAGAGGCGTTCGCGCCGCGTAATCTTTAATTCGGGCTGCGGCCTCCTGAATGTCTTTCAGTGTGGGAGGAACCGGTCGTTCGCCTTTTTCAATACTGGACATATAAATACCTTTTTATTTGGTGGCAACAGCGCTCGCCTTGACGCTGGAAAAGAGTGTATGAACGTGATTCAAAGACTGTAAATTAAAAAAAATTGTGCATGGGCGTTAAGGGAAGCTGAACAGATGGCTGGAGGTGATTATGAATACCAAGCTTCTTGAGACATTTGTCGAGCTGGCACGTACACCACACCTGCGAAAGTTGGCCGAACGTCTTCATGCCACGCCATCTGCGCTATCGATGAGAGTGAAGAACCTGGAGGAGCAGTTAGGGGTAGCGCTTTTCAGCACTGATAAAAAAACGCTTTCACTTACTGAAGAGGGGAGGCGATTGCTGCCTTATGCGGAAGCCGCAATTTCATCCCTACAGGAATTCCTTAGTGCGGCATCTCAAGTGTCCGGGATGGGGGGAGTGGTACGAGTTGGGCTTATCGAAGCTGCCGTTTACACCCTATTGCCTGAGCTTGTGCGTCGCACCAAAACGGAACTGCCGAACGTTAACGTGACCTGGGTTGTAGGGCTTACTGCTGAGCTCCTTGAACAGCTCAACAAAGGTGAGCTTGATTTAGTGCTGTCGCTCGACAAGCAGCCCCAAAACCCTTACTCAGTGTCGGAAAAGCTACTTACACTGGCGACCAGCTGGGTAGGCAAGTCCGGCTTGGCGATCAGCATTGATGACGAGTCGTTCATTTTTGCTCACCAGATCCTAACTCCCATGAGCAATACTACGCCGTCAGATGATGCAGCCCGAACGGTGCAGAAGCTCGCTTTCAAGTACGGTATCAATCCGACGACTATTCAGCTGTCGAGCTCGCCATCGATATCCGCTCTTATCACATTGATTCGCAACGGTATTGGTATTGGGGTTCTGCCTGCCGTTTTGGTGAGGGAGCACCTTGCTCATGGTGAGTTGATGATACTTCCAGTGACAGCTCCACCGCCCATGATCATCCACCGGTGGCATCTAACTAATGCCGGCCCGGCCACCCTCAAGGTCGCCGAGCTGGTCTCAATAGTCGCATCGGAACGACAAAGTGATTATTTGAAAAGTGAGTTAGATGGCTCGACTAGAGGGGCTTAGGGTTCTGATAGGACGTTCAGCTCACGCTGATAAGCATCGTTTATCAGAGACAATAGGTAATGAAAATTTGACGTTATCGAAGGGCAGGGCGAGGATAACTCTCAGCGCGATGAGCACGCTCAACACGATGTTGGGATGTTGGATGGCACACTTGAATTGATCGAGTGGTTCGTCAGCATCTGTGTGCACTAAGCCGAGTATCCATCATAACAAAAAATTGTGGCGCTTTACTTGTGTAATGACTACTGCCGTTTACAAAAGTTGCGCTTACGAGTCGAGGAGAAAGGAAAAATGGCTATGAGTATAGAGGCTTCAGAGAGCGTCGCAGGCGCCACAGTCAGTCAGAAAAAGTTATCAGGTAATATGGGTGCTCTGAGTCTGGCTATGACGGTGCTGGCATTCTCTGCTCCACTGACAACAGTGGCGGGTTATATCCCTGTGTCGTTAATGTTTGGCGGTGTGGGTAGTCCGCTTCTCTTCGTGCTTGTATCTGTTGTAATGCTTTTGTTCGGTATAGGGTACGTCACGCTTAATAGTGTGGTTCGTAGGTCGGGAGATTTCTATTCATTCATTACTTACGGCCTGGGTAAGTCAGCTGGGCTTGGTGCGGGGTTGACCGCCGCAGTTTCATATTTCGTGCTTCTGGCCGGCGTTACTTCCTACTTTGGCGTTTCCTGCGCCGAGTTTCATCGAAGCTTAACCGGTAGCGCTTTGCCTTGGTATTTCTACACCCTGAGCTGCTGGGCGGTGGTGGGTATTCTTGGGTACCTGCATGTGGAACTCTCGGCCAAGGTGCTGCTTTGGGTTATGTTGGCTGAGATCGTAGTGTGCTTAGGCTTTGCCTTCGGAGTGTTGAGTATTGGTGGTGACACGGGTATGGCTGCGTCTGCTCCCTTCAGCACTGGTGAACTCTCCAAAGACGGCGTGAACATCCCTTTCTCGATGCTGTTCGCCGTTTCGTTCTTCATGGGTTTTGAAGCTACCGCGCTGTATCGAGATGAAGTCCGTGACCCGGACAAGACCATCCGTCGCGCCACTTATGGCTCCATCATCTTCATCGGTGCGATGTACACCATCTGTGCCTACGCATTGGTCACCGCTTACGGAAGCAATGTTCAGCAGGTGGCGACCGACTCGCCTGCCACTATGTTTTCACTGGCGTTTGGTAAGTACATCGATGTCCGTCTCCAGATGATCGTGACTGTGTTGGTGCTCACGTCGGCCTTTGCTTCTGCTCTTTCGACTCATAACGTGCTTTCGCGATACCTATTCAATCTGGGCAACGATGGTGCGCTGCCAAAGTTCCTGAGCAACATTCATGTGAAGCATTCGTCTCCTTTCGCAGCGTCTATGGCTGTGTCTGCGATGGTGCTTTGTGTGCTTCTGCCGTTCATCGTCATCGGCGCTAAGCCTGAACTTCTCTATGGTCAGCTCTCCGGTGTTGGAACCTCAGGGGTTATCATTCTTATGGCTGTGGTCAACATCTCGGCTCTGACCTGGTATCTCCGTAAGGGGCGCCATGAAGGTGTCAGCTTTGTCAAAGCCTTCATGGCTCCGGCGATTTCGGGCGTGTTCTTTATCGGTTTGGTAACATTAGTCGCCTACAATTTCAACCTGCTAGCCGGCGGTGAGCCTGGGGAGCGAACCTGGATGCTGCTTTGCTTGATCGGTGTGCTTGTTGCTGGCATGGGGTTGGCTCGATACTTCAAGATCAAGCGTCCTGAAGTCTATGAGCGACTCGGTCGGAACCCTGTAGTCTGACAAAAGAAACGGAGCCAAGGCTCCGTTTTTTTATACCCGCCAATATTCTGCTGCCACTTTTTGGGCTAACTGAGCGACCATCCTGTTGAGGGGCATGTCAGCGCGTTCGATGAAGCTTGCCGTAAAGGACATGACGGGCATTTCATGAGTTGAGGCAATGGTATGGAGCCTACCGCTGGCGAGCTCATCAAACACTGCGTGTTCAGGTATGGCAGCTATTCCTATGCCGTCCATGGTCATCCTGACGATCGACGAAAGCGATGAGTTCGAGAACAGTCGTACCTTGTGAAGGCCTTTACGATCAAACATGTCTTTTAGCTGCCAGTACGGCCTGGTATTTCGCGCGTAAGTGATAACTGGGTGAGTAGCGATCTCTTCAAGCGTCACGGGCTTGTTGCCGAGGTCGAGTTTGGGTGATTTGATCCAGCTCATGGGGTAGCTGCACAGAGGCAGGTTTTCAGCGTTGCCGATGTTCACAGGGCCCATAAGAAGAGCGACGTCCAATGTGCAGTCTGCCAGGCCAGTAATCATGTTCGCTGTGCTGTCCACCACGACATCTAGGGTGATCTCGGGGTATTCAAGGTTGAGCTGTTTTAGGAGGTCTGATAGCCATGTATGCACGATGGTATCGGAGGCTCCGAGGCTCACGCTGCCGCTTAGTCCTTTTCGACCTGCTACTGCTTCGACCATTTCGCTTTCGAGCGCAATCATGCGCTCTGCGTATGAGAGTAGTTCACGTCCCTGAGCAGTCAGAAAACAACCGCGTTTGTCTCTTTCGAACAAGCGGCCATTGAGTTGTCTCTCAAGCTGCGCAATGCGCGCCGACACTGCCGGCTGCGAGGTGTGAAGCTTATCCGCTGCTTTGTGAAATCCACCTAGCTGCGCAACCGCGTAGAAGGTCTGAAGGCTTCGTAGATCGATCATGCCGCATCTCTCTTGCTTGTTGGAGGCGTTAAAACGTCCGTGCTAGACAGGTTTCCAGATTGCTCCCTCTAATACGTTACAGCAGAATTCGAGGGAAAGGAGAGCTTCTCTAGGCGTTTTTTGCAACCGATCTGAGCCACGACCGATAAGAAGACGTTATCTGTGACAATCCGCAATTGCAATTGGACGTTATCAGTCAACCGAGAGACGATTGATATCACCAGGCAGGTGACCCGGAGCTCGCTCGAATCAGGCTATGCGTGATGGGTTCAGGAGCTTTTCAAGGATATTTTCGGAAAGTTTCCACACCAAAAGAAATAATAAGCAACCAGTTTTCAAATGAGGAGAAGTGGAATGTTCTCGCTGCATTTGCCCCACGAGCGACTGCTCGAAGCATACAGAACGATGCAAACCATTCGTGTTTTTGAAGAACGCATTATGGTCGAGATGGGCACCGGGGACATCCCCGGTAATACGCATCTCTATGCGGGTCAAGAGGCTAGCGCTGTAGGCGTTTGCATGCATCTTTCGGATGAGGACTACATCTCCTCCACCCACCGCGGTCATGGCCATTGCATTGCCAAGGGTTGTGAAATTGACGCAATGATGGCTGAGATTTTTGGCCGAGTGACTGGCACCTGCGGCGGTAAGGGTGGGTCTCAGCACATTGCAGACCTTCGCAAAGGTATGTTGGGCGCTAACGGGATTGTTGCTGGAGGTGCACCAATTACGTGCGGAGCGGCGCTCAGTGCAAAGCTACTGAAGACCGATCGCGTCGCCATCGCTTTCGCAGGTGATGGTGCCATGAACGAAGGTGCCATGGCAGAGAGCCTTAACCTGGCAAAGATCTGGATGCTTCCTATCATTTTCGTTATTGAAGACAACGGATTTGGTGAGGCTACAGCCAATGAGTTTGTATCGGCTGGTAGCTTCGTGCGTCGTGCAGAAGGCTACGATATTCCATCGGTTGAAGTAGATGGAACGGACGTCTTCAAGGTTTATACCGCTGCCGGCGAAGCCATTCAGCGCGCTCGCGCTGGGGGCGGCCCCTCGCTACTGCATGTTCATGTTCCTCGATACTATGGTCATTACAGCGGTGATCCAGATACCTATCGCACGCCTGAAGAAAAGAAAAGCATGCGCCAGGAACAGGATTGCTTGATCAAGTTCCGTAATAAGGTCACTGCTGAGTCGCTTGTTGAGACCGGTGCGCTTGATGTAGTTGATGCCGAAGTGAATGCTGCTGTCGATGAGGCGGTGAAGTTCGCTCGTGCATCGGAGTTCCCGCCACTATCTGCACTCACCACTGACGTTTACGTTAAGTATCTGTAAGGAGCACTTCAATGGCTAAAATTTCTTTCCGTCAGGCATTGAATGATGCTCTCCATCTCGAGATGGCTCGTGATCCACGAGTGATCATGATGGGCGAAGACCTCACCGGTGGTGCTGGTGGTAATGGCGTAAAAGATGCTTGGGGTGGCCCTTTTGGTGTCACTCGTGGCTTGCTTGGTGAGTTTGGCCCTGAACGCGTTCGCGATACGCCGATCAGTGAAACTGCATTCATTGGTGCTGCAGCGGGTGCGGCACTCACTGGCATGCGTCCAATTGCAGAACTCATGTTTGTTGACTTTTCTGGCGTGTGTCTCGATCAGATCGTGAACCAGATCGCCAAATTCCGGTACATGTTCGGTGGTCGTGCCAAAACCCCTGTGGTGATTCGCGCAACCTATGGTGCAGGTACTCGCTCTGCAGCGCAGCACACCCAAGCGTTCTATCCGGTTTTCACTCACTTCCCAGGTTTGAAGGTCGTAGTTCCGTCCAACCCCTATGATGCCAAGGGGCTGTTGCTTGAAGCCATTAGAGATGATGATCCAGTCATCTTCCTTGAAAACAAGATGTTGTATGACACCATGGGTGAAGTACCTGATGGTTCTTATACAGTCCCATTTGGCGAAGCCAAGGTCGTTCGCGATGGCAAGGATGTAATGATTGTTGCTATCGGACGGATGGTAAAGGTCGCGGAAGACGCCGCACGCAAGCTGCAAGCGGATGGCATTTCTGCTTGTGTAATCGATCCACGTACAACGTCACCTCTTGATGAGGACACGCTGATCGAGTTCACCGAAGAAATTGGTCGAGTTGTTATCGTTGATGAGGCTAACCCTCGATGCGGTATAGCAGCAGATATTTCTGCGATGTTGGTTGACAAGTGCTTCGACTCCCTTCGTGCGCCCATCAAAATGGTCACTGCGCCACATACGCCAGTTCCTTATGCGCCAAACCTGGAAGACGCCTATGTTCCAAACGCTGATGCGGTTGTTAAGGCGGTCAAGTCGATCATCGAGAGGTAAGAGCAATGTCGATTGATGCTGTAACTATCCCCAAATGGGGGATGACGATGACTGAAGGTGTTGTCGCAGATTGGCTGGTCGCTGAGGGGGACGAGGTTTCCCGTGGTCAGGAAATCATTGAAGTAGAGTCGACCAAAACCACCAACTCGGTAGAGTCTGCTGCGAGCGGTATCCTTCGTCGTATTGTCGTTCAAGTTGGTGACACTGCACCGGTTGGCGCCTTAGTTGGTGTCATTGCTGATGCTTCGGTGAGCGATGCTGACATCGATGCATTTATCGCTTCCTTCGCTAGCGCCGATGATTCAGCGGCTGAAGAAGACCTGAACGCGCCAAGCGTCAAGGCAGTTGATATTGGCGATGGTCGTGTAGTGAATGTGCTTACAATGGGCCTCGAGACCGATGAAAGCGTAGTGCTTGTTCATGGCTTTGGCGGTGACCTTTCCACTTGGTTGTTCAACCAGGATACGCTCGCGCAAGGTCATCGTGTGGTTGCGGTCGATCTGCCAGGGCACGGTGCATCCACGCCTATTCAAGGCAATAACGTCTTTGACGATCTGGTTGGTGCAGTTGAGCGCGTACTGGAGTCTGTTGCTCCAGGTCGGATGCATATCGTCGCCCACTCATTCGGTGGTGCGGTCGCCGCAGCGCTGGCGGCTCGTCAGTCAGGTCGAGTGGCATCGCTGTCCCTAATTGCTCCTGTTGGCCTTAGCAAGCAGATTAACAAGTCGTTCCTTGATGACTTCATTTCGGCTGAGCGCCGTAGACCTCTCAAGGAAGTCTTGGAGCGCCTGCTGGCAGACCCTTCCAAAATCAGCAACGACATGATCGAAGGGACGCTGCGTTTCAAGCGCCTGGAAGGTGTGCCAGAAGCACTGTCCGCGATTCGCGACACCATCGTGGATGAGAGCGGTCAGCAGCGTCATTGGATCGCTGGCACGGTCGCCGATTTCAAAGGCCCCGTTGCTCTGATTTGGGGTGAGAATGATCAGATCGTTCCGCTGCCGAGCGAATCGCAAGTTCCTTCTCAAGTAAAATTGAATGTGATTCGTGGTGTTGGCCACATGCCTCAGATGGAAGCGGCCTCGGAAGTTAATTCGCTTGTGCTGGAAAATATTTCCCGGGCGAAGTAATTCCTTGCGCCATCATCTTTAGGGTGGTGGCGTTTACTAAATAAATTATTAAACGAGGTTGATATGACCGATCGTTTGGCGGGTAAGCTCGTCCTGCTTTCAGGTGGCGTTGCTAATATTGGGCTCGCCATCTTGGAGTCTTTCGTTCAGGAAGGCGCAAAAGTAGCCATCGTGGATATTGACTCGGAACGCGGCGCTCAAGTTGAACAGCGGTTTCCCAAAACAGTTAAGTTTTTCCGTGCTGACCTAAGTAGCGAAACCGACATTCGTGCGGTTGTAGCCAAGGCTGCGGATTGGCTGGGGGGAATAAATACATTGTGCCTCAATGCTGGTATTCAACTTTCTGGCAATGTTTCCCATTTTTCCACTGAGGCGTGGGATAAAGTTTTTGATATCAATGTCCGAGCAAACTTTATCTTCGTGCAAGAATCTCTGCCGCACCTGCAGAAAGCGAAGAAGTCTTCTGTTGTCATGATGTCCTCTCTGGCTGGCAAGCGTGGCGCGCCAGGTTTGACTTGCTATTCGTCGTCTAAGGCTGCGGTCATCGGTATGGCTACGACTATGGCGATCGAGCTTGCTAAAGATGGGGTGCGTGTCAATGCGGTTTGTCCAGGTTGGGTAGATACTCCGTTCAATGGCCCGGTGATCGACTATATCGGCGGAAAAGAAAAGCAGGAGCAGCTTGTTAAGTCTCTTATCCCTCTCGGTCGACAAGCAACCGCAGATGAAGTGGCGCCGCTGTTCGTATTCCTGGCCTCTGATGAGTCGTCTTACGTAACCGCGCAAGCAATTAATGTTTGTGGTGGCGTCTACAGCTAAGTCGACAGGAGAAGTTAGGATGTTTATCAAACACGAACTTGCAATGGCAGCACTTGAAGCCGGCATTAAGCGAGCAAAAGAGCTTGACCAGCGCTCGTGCCTATCGATTGTTGATGCTGGCGGCCATCTCGTTGGCTTCATCCGAGTCGAGGACGCTGCATTCGGCACGATTGAGGTCGCAACTAACAAAGCATACACCGCTGCGGCATTGCGCAAGTCGACTGACACATGGATGGCGATCACGCAGCCTGGTCAAGAGCTGTATGGTCTTGAGCGCTCATGCGCACGTCCATTTGTGGTGTTCGGTGGTGGCCTGCCGGTCACTATCAATGGCGAGGTGGTCGGCGGCGTCGGTGTCTCAGGCGGGCCGGAAGATGCTGACGTTCAAATCGCAAAAGCGATGGTCGACGTACTGCAAGCTCAGTAAGCGAATTGATTCGTTCACGTAGGTGCCAGAATGGAACAAATAAAAGAAATGCAGGCGAAGTCTGCTGCTGAAGTAAGGCAGATGATCCGGGCTGGCAACCTGCGGGTGCCAACGAGCGGTTTCGCTGATGGCTACATGCAAGCCAACTTGATGATCCTGCCCAAGCGATTCGCGGACGACTTCAAAGTTTTCTGCGATCTGAACCCCAAGAGCTGCCCCTTGGTTGCAATGGGAAAACCGGGAGACCCAAGCTTGCCATTGGCCGGTGATATCGATATCCGTACTGATGTTGCGCGATACCGTGTTTACCGTAATGGCGTTCATACAGAAACCGTCGACTCACTGACGGAGCTGTGGCGGGACGACTTCGTGACGTTCGCCTTGGGGTGCTCGTTCTCCTTCGAGAATGCCATCCTAAACGCGGGTATTGAGATTCGGCACATCACTGCGAATCGAAATGTTCCTATGTACATCACGAACCTTCCGACTGAAGAGTACGGGCCCTTCAAGGGATCGATGGTGGTTTCGATGCGCGCTTTCCGGCCGAAGGACACTATCAAGGCGATCGTCCTGTCTGAGCGTTTCCCCCTTGCCCATGGTGCACCGGTGCATATCGGTGATCCTGCGCTAATCGGGATCAAGGACATTGACCATCCCGATTTTGGTGATCCTCCCGTTTATCGCGAAGGGGATATCCTGGGCTTCTGGGCGTGTGGGGTGACCCCACAAATGGCGATTAAGCAAGCGGGTGTAGATATCGCCATCACGCATGAGCCTGGGCGGTTGCAGGAGCTGAGTGCAACACAGTTACTGGATTGAGGCGGGAGCCTCGTGATGCTTGGCCATCAGCTCGGTCATGACCTCGATGGGGCACTTGAAACCGAAGCGCTTACGCGGTCGGATGTTCAACTCGTAGGCAATCGCATCCAACTGCTCTTGGCTGCACACCGACAGATCCGTGCCCTTGGGCAGGTACTGGCGGATCAGTCCGTTGATGTTCTCATTGCTGCCGCGCTGCCAGGGGCTGTGCGGGTCGCAGAAGTAAATTGCCACCCCGGTCTTCTGGGTGATTTCCGCGTGACGCGCCATCTCCCGCCCTTGGTCGTAGGTCATGCTCTTGCGGGCCGCCAGCGGCATATGGTTCAGCGCCGAACTGAAGCCTTCCACGGCCGAGGTCGCCGTCGCGTCTTGCATCTTCACCAGCATCAGGTAGCCGCTGGTGCGTTCGACTAGCGTACCCACGGCCGATGCGTTGGCTTTGCCCTTGATCAAGTCGCCCTCCCAATGTCCCGGCATCACGCGATCCTCGATCTCCGGCGGACGCACATGGATGCTGACCATGTCCGGGATCTGGCCACGGCGATCTACGCCGCCAGAACGCGGACGGCGGGAGGTTTTGCCTTGCCGCAGGCAGATGATCAGCTCCTTGCGCAGTTCGCCGACCGGCAGGGCATAGATCGCGTTGTAGATCGTCTCGCGGCAGACGTAGGCGTCTTCGAAGCTTGGGGATTTCATGGTTCGCAGCTTGCCGGCAATCTGCTCGGGAGAAAAGCGCTGTCGCAGCAGGTGGGCGACCAGCTCGAACAATTCGTTGCCGGGCACCAGCTTTTGCCGGGGCCGGCAGGGCAATCGACGATCGCGCATGGCTTGTTGGGCATGCTGGGTGGTGTACTCACCCCGGGCATCACGATTGCGACGGATCTCGCGACTGATCGTTGAGGGGCTGCGGTTGAGCATTCGGGCAATGGCGCGCTGGCTCATGCCACGCAGCAGACTGACCTGGATATCGGAGCGTTCTTCAACGCTGAGTTCGTGATAAGACATGGCAACACCCTACCGGAAAGGTCAGGTGTTGCACTCAGTTTTTGCCGCCGCCCTGGTTATATGCTTCTGACTGATATCGCTGCAGATTCACCAGATCTTTCTGTCGCTTAGTATCAATTTTCGGGGTGTTTGAGATGTCGGAGCATTTTGCAAAAGTTCTTTGGGTTGCGGCTGATCATAAAGAAAAGCCAGGTACCTACAGTCGAGATCTGGAAGTGGTATTCAGTGATCAGGTAAAAGTTGCAGCTTCCGCGGCCTCTGATTACCTGGGCTCTGCAGAAAAGGCTGATCCTGAGCAATTGCTGGTCAGTGCTCTGGCAAGCTGCCATATGCTGTATTTCTTGGCCATTTGTGAGGGTCAAGGGTATGTTGTTTCTCGCTACAGCGACAATGCGAAAGGTATAGTTGCTAAGCGGGAAGAGGGTGGGTTCTGGGTGTCTGAAATTATTTTGTCTCCTCGAGTCGAGTTCAGCTCGGAAAAGCAGCCTGATCATAAAACCTTGGAGCGCCTGCATCATCGAGCTCACAAGGGATGCTTCATCGCAAACTCTATCAAAACTGCTGTTAAGGTCGAGATCGTTTAATAATAACTCTAGGAGTTAAGAAGATGGGCAAGCTCTATGTTGTTGCTGTGACTCAATCTCAGCCAGGTAAAGGAGCCGAGCTTAAGGAAGCACTGCTCGAGCTGGTTGCGTACGCTAAAACTGAGCCTGGCTTTGTAAAATATGATCTTCATGTTGCACAGGACAGCGCTGATGAGTTCCTGTTCTATGAGATCTGGGATGATGAAAAATCTCTAGAGCTGCACGGGCATACCGCTAATATGAAAGCCTTTGGTGAGAAGTATGGTCATTTGATCAAGACGACTTCTCTTCGAAAGTATGATTTGGCGTAATTGCTTCAATTGGTCAATGTGATCTTCAGTGAGTGCGCAGGGTAATGGTTAGAATCGACCTGAACAGTGATCTTGGTGAAAGCTTCGGCCCATGGGCTATGGGTGACGATGCATCGATGTTGAACATCGTCACCAGTGCGAATATCGCGTGCGGTTTTCATGCGGGTGATCCCGCTGGGATTCTGTCGGTGCTCAAAGAAGCCGTGGCTCGCGGGGTCACCATTGGAGCTCACGTTGGCTACCGTGATTTAGTTGGTTTTGGTCGGCGTGTCATGGAACCCTCTAGCTCTGAATTGATAGGTGATGTGATCTATCAAATCGGTGCATTGGAGGGCTTGGCCAAAGCCGCTGGTACCAGCATCAGTTACGTCAAACCTCATGGCGCGCTTTACAACACGATTGCCAAAGATCGTCGCCAGGGGGCGGATGTAATTGCGGCTATCAAGGCAGTGAACCCAGCGCTCATGTTGCTTGTGCTGGCAGGCGCGCCGATTGTTGAGCAGGCTCGCGAAGCTGGGTTGCGCGTCGTTTGCGAGGCGTTCGCTGATCGTGCCTACAACAGTGACGGCTCGTTGGTTAACCGGCGCCTGCCTGGGGCGGTGCTTCATGATCCAGACGTGATTACTCAGCGAATGCTGCGTTTAGTGCGCGAGGGTATCGTTGAAGCAGTAGATGGCCGCACGGTGCATTTGCAGGCTGATTCCATCTGCGTTCACGGTGATAACCCCGCTGCAGTACTTACGGCTAAAGCACTCCGAGAGGCGTTCGAGGCAAATAATGTGCTGCTGCGTAGTTTTGCAGCCGTGAGTGAGGATTGACCGCATGTCCAAGACGCTGCAGTTTCTTCCCGCAGGATCGAATCGTTTCATAGTAGAACTGGATGACTTGGAATCGACGATCGCTCTTGGTGATGCGCTTCAAGCGGCACATATCGAAGGCGTGCTTGAAGTAGTCCCAGGCGCTGTCACGCTTCATGTTTCGTTCGATCCATTCGTGACGACTGCGCAAGAGCTCTATGCCCATATTTTGGCCTTAAGACCTCAAGCAGGTGAGGGCCGCTCTGGGGATCTGGTTGAGATACCCATGATCTACGACGGTGAGGATCTAGCATTTGCCGCTGGGTACTTGGGATGGTCTGTAGATGAGCTGATTCGCCGACACCGCGCTGCAACTTTCACCGTTGCATTCACAGGTTTTGCACCTGGGTTTGCCTACATGACATGCGACGATCCTGACTTGGAAGTCCCTCGTCGAGATAGCCCTCGCGTACGTATCCCAGCAGGTTCGGTTTCGCTGGCTGGGCGTTTCTGTGGCGTCTATCCATCTGACACTCCAGGCGGGTGGCAACTGCTCGGCACAACCTCGATTCCTATGTGGGATGTGAACCGTGAACCGGCAGCGTTGCTGAAGCCAGGTGATCGGGTTCGCTTCGTCGAAGCCGTTGATAGCATAAAAACCATCCAGCCTGTTGATACGAAGCCTGCTTCGAATCCATACCAAGGCGGTAAAGGGTTCAGGGTTGTTAGATCAGATAGACCGTTGTTGTTCCAGGATTTTGGCCGGGCAGGTAATGCTCACCAGGGTGTTTCACAATCGGGTGCGGCTGATCGTCAGGCGCTGCGTCATGCCAACTACTTGCTTGGGAATGCTGACGCAGCTGTTGCCCTTGAAGTTACCTATGGTGGTGCGGTTTTCGAGGCCGAGATGCCTTTGACTGTAGCTGTAACTGGCGCTGCATCACCACTCACTATTACCACTGCGGATGGCCGTACAAGCGTACCTTCGGCGATCGCTCCAATTGCTTTGGATGCAGGAGACATCTTGACACTCGGCGTGCCTGCGCACGGCGTACGAAGCTATGTAGCGCTTCGGGGTGGATTCGCTGCACCAAGAGTCCTCGGATCGGCTTCGACCGACACTCTTGCCAAAGTAGGGCCGGATCCAATCAGTGCAGGCATGGTTCTGCTGCCCTCCAATGACACGCGTGGCTCGGTTTGTGCGCACGGAGCGGAGCAACCCAGGCTGCCGGGAAGCGGCGATGTCGTCGTGCTCGATGTTGTAATGGGCCCGCGTACTGACTGGTTTACACCTGAGGCAATTCGTACGTTCACAGAGCAGGCCTGGACAGTTACTCCTGAGTCTAACCGCGTGGGCGTTCGACTCAATGGTGCCAGTGCGCTGTCCCGTGAATGTGCTGACGAGCTCCCGTCCGAAGGTACATCGCGCGGGTCGATTCAAATTCCCCGCAACGGTCAGCCGGTGCTATTCCTCGCTGATCATCCGCTCACAGGCGGCTACCCAGTAATTGCCGTAGTAGCCGAGCATCACCTCTCATTGGCGGCGCAGATCCCGAT
Organism: Pseudomonas sp. Teo4; assembly: GCF_034387475.1. NCBI lineage: Bacteria > Pseudomonadati > Pseudomonadota > Gammaproteobacteria > Pseudomonadales > Pseudomonadaceae > Pseudomonas > Pseudomonas sp. Teo4. Next base: position 2,523,985 of record NZ_JAXCIL010000001.1, on the reverse strand, counting down.
TGGTGCACGCATCCGCTTTAACGCAATCGCTGGCTTTGATCCGCAAGTAAAGGAAATCGATCGATGAAGAAGTTACTCATCGCCAACCGAGGCGAAATCGCAATTCGAATTATTCGAGCAGCGAAGGATTATGGTGTGACTTCCGTTGCCATCTATTCGGACGCCGATGTTTCATCCCTTCACGTTGAACTTGCAGACGAAGCCTATGGTCTTGGCCCTGGCCGTCCAGCGGATACCTATCTCAACATCCAAAAGATCGTTGATATAGCCACGCGTGCCGGCGCTGATGCAGTTCACCCAGGCTATGGCTTTTTGTCTGAGCGTGCAGAGTTTGCACAGGCGGTGCTGGATGCCGGCCTGGCTTGGGTAGGGCCGTCTCCTGAGGTCATCCGAGCACTGGGTGACAAGGTTGAAGCGCGATACATTGCCCAAGCAGTTGGCGCTCCATTGGTGAAGGGCACTCCTGGCCCGCTGGCAGATGCTCGAGAAGCGGTCGCATTTGCCAAAGAGGTGGGATTACCACTCGCTATCAAAGCGGCTTTCGGTGGCGGCGGTCGTGGTATGAAGGTCGCCCATAAGCTAGAAGAAGTGGGGCAGTTGTTTGAATCGGCGGTACGTGAAGCGACGGAGGCCTTCGGACGCGGCGAGTGTTATGCCGAGCAGTTCCTTGAGCAACCTCGCCATATCGAAGCACAGGTTATTGCCGATACTCATGGCAACACCGTGGTGCTGGGTACTCGTGACTGCTCTCTGCAACGTCGTAATCAGAAATTGGTAGAGGAGGCGCCGGCACCTTTCATCACTGAGGAGCAGCGCGCCGCCATTCACAAAGCTGCCCGCGATATCTGCAGCCGTGCCGGTTATGTTGGGGCCGGAACAGTGGAGTTTCTGCTGTCCCGTAACGGAACGATCTCGTTCCTGGAAGTTAACACCCGACTGCAAGTTGAGCACCCTGTTACTGAAGTCACCACCGGCGTCGATATCGTGGTTGAGCAGCTGCGTATTGCTGACGGGCTGCCGTTGTCAGTCTTGGAGACTCCGGTTGCTCGTGGGCACGCTTTTGAGTTTCGTATCAATGCTGAGGATCCAGGGCGGGGCTTCTTGCCCACGCCAGGACATATTGAGAAATTCCGTGCTCCATCTGGCCCAGGTGTTCGCCTTGACACTGGCGTAGAGAGTGGGTCGACCATTCCTGGCCTGTATGACTCCATGATGGCTAAACTCATCGTGTTTGGTGAAACGCGTGAAGAAGCAGTTAAGCGCGCCCGACGAGCTCTCGGAGAGTTCCAAATCGAAGGTGTGGCTTCTGTGCTTCCCTTCCATCGTGCTGTGATGGACGAGCCAAAATTTAATGGTCACGAACCATTCGGCGTCTACACGAATTGGATTGAAACAGAGTTTCATGGGCTGCCTCCTGCAGAACGTGTGAATTACTCTGAGAATCAACTCGTTCGATGCCTTATCGAGATTGACGGAAAAATTCATCGTCTCGGTGTCCCGTCTGCACTGTTTTCAACTAGTGATATTCGTAACGATGCTCCGGTCGTAGTGAAGTCGGATGACCTTCGTTCGGTAAGCTCGCCGATCCCAGGAACCTTACAGCAATGGCTTGTTGAAGATGGGGCTGTTGTTGGCAAAGGTGAAGTTATTGCTCTTGTCGAAGCGATGAAGATGGAAACTCAGGTAACTGCCAGGGTGGATGGAACGCTCAAGGTTTTGGTTGGTGTTGGATCTGTTGTAGCGCTGGGTGAAGAGATTGCGAAAATCGATTCGAATTAGGAGTCGTCTGTCGGGTAGATGGACGCAGGACAGTTTTATTGGTGAGAAAGAAATTTCCAGCATCTAGTGATTGAGAGCTGGGGTTGGTTTAACAGAGGCAGGGTGAGACAAAAAGGTCAGCCCTAAAGGAGTAAGGATCGTGAAAAAGTACAATGTCGCACTGATCGGCACTGGCTTCATGGGCAAAGCCCATTCTATCGCCACTGCAGTTGTTCCAATCCTGTTCGGTGCCCCAGTCGAAATCGAGCGTAAAGTAATTGTCGATATCGATGAAGAACTAGCGCAAAACGCGGCGAAGCAGTACGGTTTCACCGAATACGCTACCGACTGGCGTGATGTTGTTAACCGTCCAGATATCGACATCATCGATATCTGTACCCCAAACGATACTCACGCCGAAATCGCCATTGCTGCGGCCCTGGCAGGCAAGCATGTGATGTGCGAAAAACCGATGTCGATGACTGTTGAAGAAGCTCAGCGCATGCAGGAAGCAGCGCGGAAAACCGGTGTTGTTACCATGGTTTCTTACAACTATCGTCACACCCCAGCCGTGCAGATGGCCAAGCGTCTGATCGAGGAAGGCCGTATCGGCGAGATCCTGAACTTCCGTGGCTACTACCTGCAAGATTGGGGCGCTGATCCTGAGCTGCCGCTGTCCTGGCGTTTCAATAAGGCCAAGGCTGGCTCGGGCACCCTGGGTGATATCGGTACCCACGTAATCGATGCTGCTCGACTTCTGGTGGGCGAGTTCGCCTCGGTGAACTCGATCGTCAAAACCTTCATCCCAGAACGCCCACTGCCGGCCGGTCGTTTCTTCGGCCCAGCAGGTCAAGCGTCTAGCGAACGTGGCAAGGTGGATGTGGATGACGCCGCTCTGACCATGATCAAGTTTGCAAATGGTGTGTACGGCACCATCGAGGTAACTCGAAATGCGTGGGGCCACCATAACCAACTCGGTTTTGAAATCTTTGGCACCAAAGGCTCTATCGCTTTCGATTACCAGCGTCTTAATGAGCTGCGTGTTGCTTTCGCAGATGATCCGAAGGATGCTTTCGGTTTCCGTACCATTTACTCGGGCCCTCATCAGCCATTCGGTGACAAGCTCTGGCCTGTTGCCGGCATGGGCCAAGGCTATATCGATATCAAATCGATCGAGTGGTACAACTTCCTGAAGGCGATCGCCGAGAAGGGTCAGGCTTCGCCTAACTTTGACGATGGTCTGCAGATCGAGCGTATCGCCGATGCCATCTTGACTTCTGGTGTAAGCGGCGAGTGGGAAGAAATCGAGCAACCTGCTTGATTATGTAAGTAAGTCCAAAATGGGCGTGACCTTCGTCACGCCCATTTTTGCCACTGCTAAATTTACCTCTGCTGGAGACTCTAAAATGAGTGTCGCGGTTGGACTGATTGGTGCAGGAGTGATGGGTAAGGAGCATGGAAGGATTCTTTCCACGCATACACCTAATGCGCATTTGGCAGGGGTCTGTGACTATGAACCAGAAAAGGCGCGTGCTATAGCTGGCAACGCTAGCGTGTACTCGGATCCTTTCGATTTGATTAACTCGAACGAGATTGATGCAGTTTTGATTGCATCTCCAGATTCAACTCACGCTGAACTCGTCTTAGCATGCATCGAAGCCGGCAAGCCTGTTTTGTGTGAAAAGCCATTAGCTATGACGGCTGATCAGGCGAACCAAATCGTTGAAGCTGAATGCTTGAAAGGCCGCGCCCATGTTCAGGTTGGTTACATGCGCAGGTTTGATCCAGGGTACGAGGAGTTAAAAAGGCTCTTCGAAGCAAACGCTATTGGCAAACCTGAAATTCTGCATAACTTCCATCGTAATCCGGTCGCCCCGGACTGGATGACTGGTGACATGCTCATCACGAACGCTTTTGTTCATGAAATTGATGTGATGCGCTGGCTATTGGGCACTGAACTTGAAGCTGTACGGATCACCGTTGCTGAAAAAGGCGACCCGATGATGATCGTTGCGCGCCTAGCAAATGGCGCGATGTCGTCAACCGAGTTGTATATGAATTGCAAGTTCGGCTATCAAGTGCACGCTGAGTTGGTGGGGGACGAGGGTACTGTATCGCTACCCGAGTTTTCAGCTCCGATTGTAAACAAGTCGTACCATCGAGGCGCTCACGTTCCTCGAAATTGGGTGCCGCGTTTCGCCGCTGCTTATCAAGGCCAAACTCGTAGCTGGGTTAACAGTGTGGCAACAGGCGTTCCGAGTCATGGTGCTACTGCGTGGGATGGATATATCACTACGTTGATTGCTGAGCAGTTAGCAGCACGCGTATCCACAGATAGTACTATTGAACTAGCAATACCTCCCCGCCCTTTGCTGTACCGATAAATATGACTACCTAGGTTGCGTCAATACTAAACGGTTCGGCCGCTCGGTATTATGCATTTATTCGAGGGTCTAAAAGTGATTCGATATGCCGTAGTGGGCGCTGGCTGGATATCTCAGACCGCATTCATTCCTGCCGTTTCTTTGTTGGAGAACTCCCAGATTACAGCGATTGTTTCTGGCAGTCCTGAACGTGCCCGGAAATTGGCCGACCAGCATGGTATCAGCCATGTATACGCTTACGAAGATTTTGATGAGCTTCTGAATAGCGACCTTGTCGACGCTGTGTATATCGCGTTGCCGAATCCTCTTCATGCCTCGTTTGCCATCCAGGCTGCCAAGGCTGGAAAGCACGCATTGGTCGAGAAGCCGATTGCCACTTCGTTGCCGGATGCTGACGCCATGATTGCTACGGCGAAAGAATCTGGTGTCTATCTGATGACAAGTTACAGGTTACATCATGACGTCGGCACAATTGCTGCATTGGATGCCATCCGCGATGGCCGTATTGGCGATCCGGTATTCATGTCTGCGACGTTCAGCTTTCAGAGTGACATCGGAAATCATCGCTTAAATATAGAACATTGGGGTGGCCCCCTACAGGATATCGGCATTTATTGCATTAACGCTGCCCGTCACATCTTCGCGGCCGACCCCATCGCCGTCTCTGCGATGAGCAGCCGACGGGCTGAAGACCTCCGATTCTCTAATATCGATGACTCGATAGCTGTCACATTACGCTTCCCTGGAAATCGACTGGCGCAATTCTACTGCAGCTTTGGAGCTTATCCAGTCGACACTTATCGTGTCGTGGGTACTGAAGGCGTTTTGAACATGGATCCGGGCTTCCGTTTCGAGCAGTCGATGTCAATGTCGTTAAAAAGTCGAGACGAAAACGAGTACGTCAATTTCCCTCATTATGACCATTTTGCGGGACAGATTTCTTACTTCTCAGACTGTATTGAGCAAGGTAGACCGCCTCAACCCTGCGGTGAAGAAGGGCTGGTAGATCTGGAGATTCTTTTCGCTATAGAGCGAGCAGCTGCATCAGGGCTGCCGCAAACCCTAGCGGAGAGGAAAAGTCGCCCGCGACCATCATCCGAAACGTTGCGAACCATTAAGAAGTTGATTGCTTAATCCTTACTCTTCATTACATGAAGTTTTTGAGCAAATAATAAACGGAGAAGTTCCTTGTATATCGGAGTACCGTCGGAAACCGCACATGGCGAGACACGTGTAGCGGTGACACCAGACACAGTCAAGCGCCTGGTTGCAGCAGGTCATCAAGTTGTAGTCCAGCGAGACTGCGGCGTGAACTCCTGTATCACTGATAGCGCATTCGAAGCAGCAGGAGCGACGGTAGGTAAAGCGAGCGACGCATTTGGTGCAGAAATTGTACTGAAGGTGGTTGCGCCTAATGACCAGGAATTGGCCCTGATCAACAGTGGCAGTCTATTGGTGGGCATGCTCAATCCCTTCAACAGCGAGTTGATTGGCAAGATGGCCGAGCGCGGCATTACCGCTTTCGCCTTGGAAGCCGCGCCACGCACCTCTCGGGCACAAAGCCTGGACGTACTGTCGTCACAGGCCAACATCGCTGGTTACAAGGCGGTGTTGCTAGCTGCTCATTACTACCCACGTTTCATGCCCATGCTGATGACCGCCGCCGGTACAGTGAAGGCCGCGCGCGTGCTGATCCTAGGCGCAGGCGTTGCCGGCCTTCAGGCGATTGCGACGGCCAAACGCATGGGGGCGGTGATCGAGGCGTCCGACGTACGCCCGGCCGTGAAAGAGCAGATTGAGTCGCTGGGCGCCAAGTTCATTGACGTGCCCTACGAGACCGACGAGGAGCGCGAGTGCGCTGAGGGCGTCGGTGGCTATGCCCGACCTATGCCGGCCAGCTGGATGGCCCGACAAGCACAAGCCGTGCATGACCGAGCCAAGCAAGCCGACATCGTTATCACTACAGCATTGATCCCCGGCCGTCGGGCGCCGATTCTATTGCACAAGGGTACTGTGGCGGAAATGAAGCCTGGGTCGGTGGTCATCGATCTGGCTGCAGCCCAGGGCGGCAACTGCCCGCTGACGGTAGCCGACCAGGTGGTACAGACCAATGGCGTGACCATCGTCGGCCCGACCAACCTGCCGGCCCAGGTGGGCGCCGATGCTTCGGCCCTGTATGCGCGCAACCTGCTGGACTTCATGAAGTTGCTGTTCGACAAGGACGGCGCGCTGCTGATCAACCTCGAAGACGACATCGTCGCGGCCTGCCTGATGTGCCGCGACGGCCAAATTGTCCGCAAAAACGGCTAAGGAGCACGACTATGGAAGATATGCTGATTTCCCATGGCATCTATAACCTGATCATTTTCGTGCTGGCCATTTATGTCGGCTACCACGTGGTGTGGAACGTTACTCCGGCTCTGCACACCCCCTTGATGGCGGTAACGAACGCCATCTCGGCGATCGTCATCGTCGGCGCCATGCTGGCCGCCGCACTTACCGTCACGCCGCTGGGCAAAACCATGGGAACGCTGGCAGTGGCGCTGGCTGCGGTCAACGTCTTTGGTGGCTTCCTGGTCACTCGACGCATGCTGGAAATGTTCAAGAAGAAAACCAAGAACGAGGCGCAGAAGTAACCATGAGCATGAATCTGGTAACGCTCCTCTACCTCGTCGCCTCGGTTTGCTTTATCCAGGCGCTCAAAGGCCTGTCACACCCAATCACGTCGCGACGCGGAAACCTGTTCGGCATGATCGGCATGGGAATAGCCATGCTGACTACGGTGGGCCTCATCTACAAGCTTGGCGCAGAGATCGCCAGCACAGGAATCGGTTACGTCCTCGTTGGCCTATTAGTCGGTGGCACCGCTGGTTCGGTCATGGCCAAGCGCGTTGAGATGACCAAGATGCCGGAACTGGTCGCCTTCATGCATAGCATGATCGGTTTGGCCGCTGTTTTCATCGCCATCACTGGCGTAATCGAACCTCAGTCATTGGGTATCGTTGCTTCCATGGGTGATCCGATTCCTGGTGGTAACCGGCTAGAGCTGTTCCTTGGCGCAGCTATCGGCGCAATCACCTTCTCGGGCTCGGTCATTGCGTTTGGTAAGCTGTCAGGCAAGTACAAATTTCGACTGTTTCAAGGCGCTCCGTTTGTATTTCAAGGGCAATTCAAAACCAACATGTTGGTTCTGTTCACGACCTTCGGTGTAGGCATCATCTACAGCGCTACAGGGTTGATCGACGCCTTCATCTTGATGCTGGTACTCGCTTTCGTACTGGGCGTGCTTCTGATCATCCCAATCGGAGGGGCGGACATGCCAGTAGTCGTGTCGATGCTCAATAGCTACTCCGGCTGGGCGGCGGCAGGTATCGGCTTCTCACTGAACAATTCGATGCTGATCATCGCTGGCTCTTTGGTAGGTTCGTCCGGCGCTATCCTGTCGTACATCATGTGCAAGGCAATGAACCGTTCGTTCTTCAGCGTCATTCTTGGCGGTTTTGGCGGCGATGCCGATGTCGGCGCGACGCAAGGATCCAAAGAGCAGCGCCCTGTGAAGTCCGGCTCGGCAGACGATGCCACCTTCCTGCTGAGCAACGCTGACAGCGTGATTATCGTTCCTGGCTATGGTCTTGCGGTGGCACGGGCCCAGCATGCATTGAAGGAACTGACCGAGAAGCTGACCCACAGCGGTGTGACCGTGAAATACGCGATCCACCCGGTGGCGGGGCGCATGCCTGGGCATATGAATGTGCTGCTCGCCGAGGCCGAAGTGCCATACGACCAGGTATTCGAGATGGACGACATCAACTCCGAATTCGGCCAGGCCGACGTTGTGCTAGTCCTGGGCGCCAACGATGTAGTCAATCCAGCGGCAAAGAACGATCCGAAATCACCGATTGCTGGCATGCCGATCCTGGAGGCCTTCAAGGCCAAAACCATCATTGTCAACAAGCGTTCAATGGCTAGCGGCTACGCCGGTTTGGACAACGAATTGTTCTACCTCGACAAGACCATGATGGTGTTCGGCGACGCGAAAAAGGTCATTGAGGAGATGGTCAAGGCCGCGGCGTAGCAACGTCGTGACTGATAAGGAAAGCCTATCTAAAACCATCGTGAATGGCGATTGGACGCGTTCAGATGGATGGCTGATTATCGAAGACATCTGGCGGCGCTAGATATCAATGCACAGTTACAATTTCTAAAGAAGAGTGTGTTATGAATAATTACAATGGTCGCGTAGTCATCATTACTGGTGCAGGTTCTGGCATGGGGAGGGCAATGGTTGAAGAATTTGCTGCCCGTCAGGCCCTTGTTGTCGCTCTCGATATCAACCTTAAAGCCGCTGAAGAATCGATTTCCAAAATTTCCAATCCTGAATCTGGCTTCGCCTATCGTGTAGACGTCAGCGACCCAGCCAGTGTCAAGGAAGCGGTCGAGGCAGTCATTGCCAAATGGGGGCGTATCGACCTACTTTGCAATAATGCCGGTATCCTTGATGGGCACGCTACGGCGCATGAAGTGTCCGTTGAAGAGTGGAACAAGGTCATTGCGGTCAACCTGACAGGGCCTTTCTTGATGGCGCGTGCCGTCATTCCTCAAATGCTTAAGCAGAAGAAAGGTGCAATTATCAATACCTCCTCGACCTCAGGCTTCAGTGCTGCTGGTGGTGGTACTGCTTATACAGCTTCTAAACACGGCGTAATTGGTCTTACTCGTCAGTTGACATTTGAGTACGGAGCTAGTGGCATTCGCGTGAACACGATCTGCCCTGGTGCAACTGCTACTCCACTTGCGATGGCTGACCCGGTGACCGCTCACTCGCCCGATATGCTGGCGGCACTTGAGAAATTCCCTGCCCGGCGTTGGTGCCAGCCTAGCGAGATCGCGAAACTCGCAGCGTTCCTCGGTGGGGATGAGGCGGACTTCGTTCATGGCAGTGAGTACGTGATGGATGGCGGTTGGCTGGCCGCTGCCCGAGATCCATTCTAATCAAATTGAGTCTCTACTAGCATCTTTGCACGGGTGGACATGATGTTTAGCAAGCGTGAATGGCCGGATTGCGGTGTAGAAGGATTCGAGCGTGCTTTTGTGACCGTCGATGGCACGCGTATGCACTACGTCAGTGGTGGCGTTGAAGACGGTGAGGTGATGGTGCTCATCTGCGGTTTCCCGCAGAGTTGGTACGCCTGGCGTAAGGTTCTACCGGCGTTGGGTAAACACTTCCGCGTCATCGCCCCCGACCTCCCAGGCCAAGGCGATTCCGAACGCCCAGCATCTTGCGATACCTCCAATATTGCTCGTTTGCTGCGTGGGATGCTGGATCAGGTGGGTGTGAAGAAACACTCCCTTATCTCGCATGATCTCGGTGCCTGGGTGAGCTACCCCTATTGTGCGAATTACGGCGACACAGTGACGGGGTGGGCGATTTTGGACTGTGGCATTCCCGGTATCAGCCTGCCTGACAACCTGCCATGGGCCGCCGATGCAGCTTGGCGCACCTGGCACTGTGGGTTCCACAACATTCCGGATCTGCCAGAGGCGCTTCTGGAAGGCCGTGAGCACATCTACCTAGAATGGTACCTGCAACGCAAGTCGGCGAATCCTCAGGTCTTCTCTCAGGAAGACTTTGAAGAGTACCTGCGGGTGTTCAAACTCAATGGTTGGAAAGGGGGGCTTGCCTATTATCGCGCAATGACTCTTTCTGCTGAGCAGAATCGGCAGTTGGCGAAGAAGGGCATGCTAAAGATGCCTGTCTTGGCCGTTCGTGCTGATCAGGGCTCAATGCCTGACCTCGTGGGTGAACTCAAGAAGATTGCTTCGGACGTTACCGGAACTATGGTTAGTAGCGGTCACTATATCCCTGAGGAACAACCCGAGCAATTGGTAACTGAATTGCTTAAGTTTTTCGCCGATCGTTAAGTGAGCGGGCGCCGGTATACCCGGTGCGTACGCGGAGTCAAACCAGTGGTTGTCGATGGCTACTGTTTTGTAGGCTTCTTGTTGTGTCTGCTTGTACCTAGTTTGCTAGGAGCTGTCTGAAAGCGGCTCCTGGCTTTTTTTTGTGGTAGAAATTGGGTCGTAAAGAGGACAAGGCCCTTCATTTTGCATAATTTTGGTGCGGGAGATTAGAGCGTTTCATCGATTTGGCCCGATTGTTAGTTGTGTTAAATAAGGGCGTTGAATCTCGTCAGTAGTTGGCGGCTAGGGTGGCAAGTGCAACGGGGCGACTGCCTCAGCGTAAAGGCTGATAGACAGATAAGAGAGAAGGCTATGGCAGATGTAGGTCAGTTTGAAATCAGTTCTAAGGATGATCCCCGCGTATTACAGGAGCAGTCTGCCGAGGATTATTCAAGGCATGTAGTGCCTTTGGCCGCTCGTTCCAGTCGGTGGAGTCTGGCGATGGCATCCTGGTCTGTGCTGAGCGCATTGTTTTATCTCTACATCAGTGTTGCTGTCGCGCAGGCGGTAGGCTCACGTAGTGCACTCATCGGTATCGGATTGTCAGTAGTATTCTATGGAGTGATAAACTACATCATTAGTCAGCGATCTATCAAAAGTGGTCTCTCCGTGGCATTGCTATCCAGAGGGATATTCGGCAACGTTGGTGCAATTATCTCGTCTTTACTTTTCGCCGTTACCGCTACGTACTACGCGGTATTCGAAGGCTCTATTATTGCTGTCGCGCTGCAGCAGTATTTTTCACCTGAGAGTGACATCCGCTGGTGGTATTTATTGGTAGTCCTGTATGCAATGCCGCTTGTTGTAGGTGGCATCCAGGCATGGATGGATAAGCTCAATGGAGCGTTGTTGCCATTGTACATCGGCGGCCTGCTGCTGATTGTCTTGATGGCCGGTAACCGGTTTGGCTTTTCCGCTGGATTTTTGTCTATTCAGCCATCCATTGAAACTTCCATGCCAGGCTGGCTGTGGGCATTTATTGTGTACATGGGCATTTGCGTCAACATGATGGTGACCGCTGAATTTTCGCGCTTCGGTAAACCGCAGGATGCGAAATTTCATGGTATCGTTACCTTTGGGCCGCTTTTCTATTTTGCCCTTTATGTCATCAATGGCGTAGCGGGTATCTTTATCATGGAAACTGTTTTTCCTGGTTTGAAGGCCAGTGAGCAGGGTATCGCGGAAGCCGTGCTGAAGTCGTCAGGTGTGGTCGGCCTGTTGTTCATCATCGTCAGCCAAACACGTATCAACACTGCCAACTACTATATGGCTTCGTTGAATATGGCTGGTTTCGCGGCTAGAGGTTTTGGTTTGCGGTTGCCCCGGGCCGTGTGGGTTCTCTTTGTTGGGGCGTGCGTTTATTCTTTGATGCTCACCAACGTGTTCAGTTATTTGTTGAAAGCGCTAGCTTGGCAGGGCGTAGCCGTTACTTCTTGGGTCGCGATCCTGATGACTCATTATGCGCTGTATCAGGACACCCAGCATTCTGAGTTCCGTCCAGGTAGGGTCAAAGCAATCATGCCGGGTGCGTGGGCAATTTTGTTCTCTACGGCGGTAGGTATTTCCATCATCGAGTTCGGCGCTAAGGGGGGGTGGTATGTCGAGTTCGCCCCCATCATCATTTCTGCAATCGCAGCATTGAGCTACTGGTTGATTGCCAAATCCGTTCATGGTCGGCCAATTCGCCGTGCCGAAGATCCTAGAAGTGAAGTGGTGGACGTATGGAGCCAGCACATCAAATGCCACGTTTGTGATCGGTCTTACACTGCGATTGAAATGGATTGCGATCCCTCCGCTGGCCAGCAGGCTATCTGCACAGGATGCGCAGAAGGCAATCATGCGTTCCTGCAAGCGGTCAAGCAGGAGTCTCAGGCGCTGTCGAGTCGAACTGAGTCAAGCATCGCTTAAGGTCAAGTGCTAAGCGCCTCTTCCAATTGATCGCGTTGGATTATCGGGGCTGATTTTGAAGCCCCGACACTCGCTGCGTGAGCAGGTGATAAGATTTTTTATCTTAGGCGATCTGCAATCGAAATTGGATATTATCAATCTTTCAGTTCAAAATGTTACCAAAAGAATATTTTATCCCGAAAACCGGCAATCAGTTGGTTTCATTATCGGCCGTTAAAAGGCATTGCTGTGTGAGTGGCTGCCAAGGTAATAGCGACTATGGTTTTTCTCCCTATTTGCTGCTGGATAGAATGCAGGCGGGTAATGGAGATCTTGCGGTCATTTATTAAATCTTTTGAGTTGGCACCTGTCTTGGGTGTCTTGGTTGTAATCTGCCTTTATGTTTGGTGAATGCTAGATCTGCTAGTGAGCACCCCTTAACAATAATTAATCAGAGGCGTGGCGAAATGACTACAGTAGGAAGTTCGTCGAGAGATAAAGTTTCATCGCAGGCACCGCTGTCTGCGCAGTTAGGTGTTAGTTCGATCATCTTTATGGTTCTCGCTGCGGCGGCGCCGTTGTCAGTGGTGGCTGGCCTGGGGCCGGTAGGCATCGCGACGGGAAACGGGATCGGTTTTCCATCGACCTTCATCTTAATCGCTCTGATTCTCTTGATTTTCTCCATTGGGTTTACGGCGATGACGCCCTATGTCCGAGAGTCTGGCGGGTTCTATAGCTACATTCAGGCTGGACTTGGATTCCCCGCCGGGGTTGGCGCAACGTTCATGGCTGTTTATGCCTATGTCGCCATGCAAGTCGGCATGTACCCTTTCGCGGGACTGCTGATTTCCAATTTTCTCGGCGTGTTTGGTCTCAGTGTTCCTTGGTGGGTGATCTCCGGAGTATTGATCGCGACGATCGGTTACCTTGGGTACCGTAATATCGACTTCAGTGCAAAGGTACTCGCTGTATTGCTGATTGCCGAACTGGTGGTCGTTACGATTGTGAGCGTCGCGATTGTAGGGCAGGGCGGAGAAGAGGGGCTGACTCTTAAGCCGTTTACTTTCGACGCCGTGTTTTCCGGAAATTTTGCACTCGGATTGACATTTGCCGTCTCGTCTTTTATGGGGTTCGAGTCGACTGCTGTGTATCGTGACGAGGCCAAGGATCCCGCGAAAACCATTCCTCGCGCCACCTATGGTGCAGTGCTCATCGTTACCGTCGTGTATACGCTTGCTACCTGGGCGTTCGTTGAGGGGTGGGGCTCGCGCGCGGTTTCTACTGCGCTGGAATCAATGTCAGCCGGCAACATGTACCAAATGACTGCTGCACGCTATGTCGGAGATTGGTTGGCTCTCGTTATCAACGTTCTGTTGGTTACCAGTCTTCTGGCGTGCATCCTCTCCTGGCATAACGTGACGGCACGGTATTTGTTTACCAATGGTCGGAGTGGTGCGCTTCCACAGTTCCTGGGCCGCCAACACATGAAGCACCGGTCTCCAGGCGTTGCGTCTCTTGCTACTTCGTTGGTGATTGCATTGCTGACGCTCGTGGTGTTGATAACAGGCCTCGACCCCTACGGCCAGGTGTATTCCTGGTTCTCAGCGGTAGGCGTTATCGGCGTAGTGTTCATGATGTTCGTGGTTTCGATCTCGACATTGATGTTTTTTGCCAAAAATAAGGTTCTGCACGACAAAATCGGCATTATCGTGAGGTTGATTGCTCCACTCACATCGGTGGTGGTTCTCGCTGTTCTAGTCGGCCTGATCATCGTCAACTTTCCGGTGTTGGTAGGGGAGGTGGATGCTCAAGGTTCTCCAAGCCCTGGGCCTGTCACCGCTGTGATATTCGGTGTCGCTGTCATTTCTGTACTCATTGGCTGCGGTTGGGGATGGTGGCTGTATGCGTTTAGGCGTAATACCCTAACCGTCACTCAGGTAGATACAAACGAGGTCGATGAGGTAACCGTTTCCGAGAACCATGCTGGGAGTGTCGTATGATAGCTATTGATCTTCAAGGTTACCGAGCAATCGTCACAGGGGCTGCTTCGGGTATTGGGGCGGCAACGGTCGCAGCTCTAAAAGAGGCCGGTGCCTACGTTATCGGTGTTGATCTAGCTGCAGAGAAGGTAGCTGCTGCCGACGAATTCGTCCGTGGGGATATAACTGACTCTACCGTTCAGAAGGATGTATTTGATCGGCTTGGACAGGCAGCCAAGAAGTCCATCTTGGTGAATAACGCGGGAATAGTACTGCAGAAAACGTTGTCCGAGACAAGTGAAGAGATGTCTCGCAAAGTGTTCGAAGTGAATTTCTTTGCGCCGATGTTACTGACCACCGAGTTTGCAAGGCGCGGTCATGGTGGCGCGATTGTAAATGTTGGCTCTATCTTGAGCTTTACAGCTGAAAAATCCACCGGGATCTACGCAGCGACCAAGGCTGCGATTGCTAACTATACGCGTGCTGCCGCACTAGAGTTCGAAGGACGGATTCGAGTTAATGGCGTATGCCCAGGTTCTATACGAACGCCTATGGGGACTGCGGCCTGGGATGCCGAGATTGATCATGGTGATGGCGAGCGCCGGATGGCCAGTTTGTACCCAGTGGGGCGTCTGGGAGAACCGCGCGAAATTGCAAACGTCATCGCATTCTTGTGCAGTGATTTAGCGAGTTTTGTTGACGGCGCGCTCTGGGTCGTTGATGGCGGGATAACGGCTGCCAATGCTGAACATGGCTTTGATCGCTTGAAGTAATTCTAGAAGAATGAGCCTCTCAAATGAGAGGCTCCTTTCATCTACCTCGCTTAGCGCGCCAATCCGTTGGCTTCATCAATTCCAATAACCGCTTGGTTCTCGCCCGTTGGTAAAAGAGCAACGGGCGTTCGACAGTGCGCAACAAGGTTAAAAATAGATATGGGAATGGGGCAGGCGCGGTCGCAGATTGTCTGAGAAGTTGTGTCGAGTGTACCAAAATGGGGCAGAAATTGGCTTGTTAACTGCTTTAGGATCGTCGGCGTGATCTTGAGGCGTCTGGAATGCGGATTTTGCCCCACTGCTTGTCTCATTTGCTGCGGTTCCTAGCTTTTGGCTTATTACTCAATTTGTTAGGTGACGGCCGATGTGCGGCTGCGAGATCCGAGGGATGTGGCGCCTGATGTATGGTTTCCTCAGATAGAGCGACATGTTCGTTAGCGTTTTTATAGTGCCATCGAAATGGATGCAGATCCCTCTGTTAGCCAGCAGGTTATATGTGCTGGTTGTGCTAGTAAAACAAAATATTCTTGACGTCTGTGAGGGCGGGATCCGAGTTTTTGAGCCGACAGCCTGGGTCAGGTTTGATTTATTACTGATCAAGCTCATTGTTTCAATATTGCTAGATAACCCTGCGGTTCAGTAAAGGGTTGGTAGTGAAGCTAAATAAAAATTTGATTGTTCTTTGGTTTGTCGCTGCCTGCCTTTTTTGCTCGATTGCGCTAGTCCGCTATCGTGTGTGTGCCGCTTGTATTAAGTCTGGGGTGAAATAATGAAGCATAGGGTTTTGATTGTGGGTGGTGGCGCAGGCGGGATTGAGTTGGCGACTCGGCTTGGTAAGGTGCTCGGAAAGCGCAAGAAGGCGACGATTACATTAGTAGATGCAAATTTAACGCATATTTGGAAACCGCTGCTTCACGAAGTTGCAGCGGGTTCGTTGGATCCCAGTGTTGATGAAGTGAATTATTTCGCGCAAGCTAAATGGAATTATTTTTCATTTCAGTATGGTCGCATGGTGGGTCTGGATCGTGTGCGGAAAGTAGTGATGCTCAAGTCCACCGGCGGAGACTTGCGGGAAGTACCTTACGATACGCTTGTTATGGCTGTTGGTAGCCAGTGCAATGATTTTGGCACTGTGGGTGTTCAAGAACATTGCCAATTCCTGGATAGCCGTATCCAAGCAGAAAAGCTTCAGAAACAACTTCTCGCACGCTATATGCGTGCGCATGCTGAAGATGCATCTAACCCCCTCCGAATCGCTATTGTAGGGGCCGGTGCTACCGGGGTTGAGCTGTGCGCAGAGCTGCAGCATGCCGTCCGTGTCATTGAGGGATATGGGCTTCGTCATGCATCCCCGGACATCCTGCAAGTGACCCTGGTAGAAGCTGGCCCGAGGATTCTGCCTGTTTTGAATCAAGATGTGAGCGAGACTGTTCACTCAGGCCTAGCCCAGCTGGGGATTGACGTCCGTGTGAACACGGCGGTAAAGGAGGTGAAGGCTGATGGTGTAGTGCTGGCGGACGGTGGAGCTATTGCCTCCGACATGACGATCTGGGCTGCCGGTATCAAAGCACCTGCATTTCTGAAGGAGTTAAGCGGGCTTGAGACGAATCGGATCAACCAGCTTTTGGTTCGGCGTACGCTCCAGACAACCGAGGATGACTCAATCTTCGCCATAGGTGATTGTGCGTCCTGTCCATTATCCGATGAGGGAGCAGGCACTGTGCCTCCTCGAGCACAGGCTGCCCATCAACAAGCCGAGATGCTGAGCAGAAGCCTGGCCCTCCGGATTGCTGGCAAATCGCTGCTCAAATTCAGATATGAAGACCGAGGGACATTGATATCAATGGCGTCCTTCAATGCAGTAGGAACGCTGACTGGACTGCTTGGTCGGAAAAAGCTCACCAAAGGTCTTTTTGCAAGGATGTTATATATGTCACTTTATCGGCTTCATCAGGTAGCGCTGTTTGGTGCGCCAAGGATGCTGCTAAAGGCATTCTCTGAATTGTTGCAGCGGAAGACCCGGCCGAGGCTCAAGCTGCACTGAAATAGAGATTGAGTGTAGCGTAAGTGTTGGTTGCAGATGATGTATGAGTTTGCTGCAGTAGTGTGAGTGCTACTGCGGCAAACGTTTAGTTGGCCAATTGCTTCGGGGTGTTTCGTTTAATTGTCAGCTGTATTCGGGTTCGATAGATCGTCTCTCCTCAATGGACTTGCGCGCTGCATCCATAATTACAGCTGCGTCATAAGCATCGCTCAGGGACGAGAGCGGTGCACGTTTGCCAGTGAGGCACTCCTCAATAAAGAACTTTTGGATTTGGTAGAAACTATCCCAATACGTGCCGTCATCCCAGAACGGAAGTCTTGCATTCACAAATTTTGTCGTATCCCATGGCACTACTGAAGAACCATTTTTGCCGATAATCTTGAAGTATACAGACCAAGGGTCACGGCTACAGTCATCGGCTGAAAAGCTGCCCCAAAGATTCGCGATGTTGCCATTTGGATACTCTGCGATGATCATTAATTGATCGTGTGCTTGCGGGTCATCGAAATGGACATTAGAGCCTGTGGCAAATACTCGCTCCGGTCGTCCCAGGAAATACAGCATACAATAGATGTGATGAACCATGAGTTCGCTCATGGTCAAGTCAGGTGCGCCAATTTCAGCAGGATGACGCTTGTTATAGATTGCCCAGAAATTAACGATTTCTCCGAGGTGCCCGGCATCTATGTGGGCGCGAACACGCTGCATTGTTTCGGCATAGACATAGTTATGCGACGGTATGCACAGGCGGTTGACGCTGCGCGAAAGTATCTCCAGCTCGCGGATTTGATTAGTATTCGTGCAAATTGGTTTTTCGATCAGTACATGCTTTCTCGCGAATAGAGCTTCCTTGGCGAAGTGAAAGTGCGTTTCTGCGTTGGTACAGATCACAACCGCATCGATGCCAGAATCATCAAGCAAGGCTTCCGGAGTCGGGTAAAGCACACCTCCAAACCGCTCTTTGAACACAGCTGCTTTACTGGGCGTTCTACCCCATCCGCCGACGTAGGCGGTGGGGTCAATTTCCTTCAGCGCAGTGACATGAAGTTCTGCGACGTTGCCTAAACCGATAATGCCGATTTTCATCTGTTATTCTCAATACTTGATGTCGACAGGTTGGTCAGATACTAGAGATTCAGCGGCAGCATCCGCGATCAGTTGAGCAAATAATCCATCAGCAGCGTTCGGGGTAGGCGATGTACCAGTGGACGTGCAGTGAACAAAGTGCTCCATTTCTGCGAGGTATGCAGGGCCAAATCTCTCCAGGAAAAATGGCTTGGCGACAGGCATGGTGAAACCTACACTTGTCGCACTTTCAACTGGGCTTTCATGAATGTTTGTAACTCTCAGCATACCTTTGGAACCATGTGCTTCGAGTCTTTGGTCATAGCCATAGCTAGCACGTCTCGAGTTGGAGATTTGACAGATTTTTCCAGACTTGGTCATAAGTATTGCTACAGCGGTGTCAACGTCACCCACGTCTTTAACCGCTGGATCTACCAGCGCTGATCCTGTGGCAAACACCCTGGTAGGATTTTCACTTAATAAGAAACGCGCCAGGTCAAAATCATGGATCATCATGTCTCTGAAGATCCCACCAGAGCCTTTCAGGTACTCGACCGGAGGTGGAGCTGGGTCGCGGGACGTGATGGTGACAGTTTCCAGCTGGCCGATTTCACCCGCAGCTAGGCGTTTCTGCAATGCGCCAAAGTGCGGATCGAACCGTTGATTGAATGCGGTCATAAACGGCACGCCGGTGCTTGAGACCTTTGCGATGCACTGACGAACCCGATCCGAAGACATGTCGATAGGCTTTTCACAGAAAATAGACTTTCCTGCGTCTGCCAGAGCATGGATAAGATCGAAGTGAGTCGGGGAGGATGTCGCTATCACAACCGCATCTATGTCTTCTGCCCGAATGATTCCTTCGATTGTCCTGGCTTCAACATTGAAGCGGCTGGCACATGTGTCAGCTGCTGCGGGGATGGCGTCAGCTACCGCTACAAGCTTGGCGGATGCAATCTGCATTAGGCTTGCCGCGTGGACATTTCCGATTCGACCGCATCCTAGAATACCTACTCTGAGCATATCGCTATCTCTGTCTTGTAGATTGTTGATTTGAAGACGGCGAAAGAAGAGTGGCAGCGAGCACTATCACGGGCGAATCGTATTTTTCTATAAGTCGTGAAAACTAAAAGTTATCAGCTTGGAATGTTTGTCCTGGATATTATCTATATTTAAAGCTCTAGTCAGGGCCATCTAGAGTGCACAAGATGGTCGTGGTTCATAAGGAGCCGTGGCAGTCATCCCGTATGACACATTTTCACTGTGGCGCTCGTGTTTTTTAACCCGTTGCTGATCTGGTCAATGCTCTGAACCGGAAATCAGGTCATGCTGGCACGTTTTGAGGGATCACTGTCTCAGTTTGGCACAGTTACGTCCGCTATGTGGGGATAGTCTATCGATTCGGTAGGCAGCTCCCTTGGCTAAGCGTTAGAACACGAGAGCTAAGTAGTCATAATGCAGACCTGGCTGGGCCTCATGCCTCGGTTGTGGAGTTGGTATAAATAAAAATAGAAACTATTTGAGTCTTTTGCCTCTCATTTAGCAATTCACTGATTAGGTGCTCAAGGCCACTGCTGATGGATTAACTGTCGGTTCGGAGTTGGTCTGTTTGCTTGCGTTGTCGCTTCTGTGGTTGTAATTGCTCTCTGAAAACTAACAAAAATTATAGTTGGAGATATGTATGAAGCATGCTTTTAAGATGGCGTCTATTATTTTGGCGGCAGTTGCGCCATGGTCGGAAGGCAATGCGATTGAGTTGAGCAAGGATTTCACGCTAGCGGTTGATGCTGGGTTGTACAGCCAGTACTGGTCTCGCGGTATGTCTCAGACCCTGGGGGATCCCGCTATCCAAGGGGCAGTTACTCTGATTCATTCCAGTGGCTTATATGCAGGGGTTTGGAGTTCCAATGTTGATTTTGGGCACGGTAGCAAAGCCCGGCAGGAGATTGACTACTATCTGGGGTATTCGTGGCAAATTGCTGATAAAGTGACTTTGGATTTGACTTATCTGGAGTACGAATATCCTAAGCAAGGTGATCTGAATTACAGCGAGTATTATGCAAAGCTCAATGCTTATGGATTCATCGCTGGTGGTTACTACTCTGATGACCTATGGAGCAACCAGAGCATGCTCTATAGTTTCGTTGGGTATGAGACTACGTTGCCGGGTGATGTTGGCTTCAAGTCTCGGTATGGCCTGGCTGATTATAAGGATCCAGTGTTTGTCTCTGGAGATGGTAGCGCTCGCAATAAGTACAATGAGTGGCAGGTCGAATTCAACAAGGAATTCCTAGGAGTTAAGTGGTCGATCAGCTACGCTGATAGCGATTTGTCTAAAGCGGAGTGTATGAATTTCGCTGGGTTTGATGACATTTGCTCTGCCACAGTGGTTGCCGGGGTTAGCAAATCTTTCTAAGGATCATGAGGTGTTCAGCAGCCTCTTAGCTGATTTCCTCAGTCTACTTCGAGAAAGGAGGCAGGTGGTCGCCTCCTTTCAAGCGCCGACACGCTTTTCTTGGCTGCTTCACCGTAACGGGCATCTAAGTCCTCGTTGCTATTATATTAAGGGACGTGCCGACCTAAAGATCATTGCGGCTGGGGCAGGTGGATGAAGGCGATCCTGTTTTGGCATCAATAGTATTCGGACTTTTATTTTTAACTGGGTATGTATTTTCTGTTAGAGTTCTGCGCCAAAATTTTATGGCTTTCGTTAATATGCCGGATTTCAGGTTGAATTTACAAGTGCGCCACTTACAGAAACTAGAGACAACCCCCCAAAGCATAGAGGAACAAGTCCCGCAAGGGCAGCGCTACCTAATTTATAGGTTCCTGCCAATTTCCCGTTAGTTAAAATTCTTAGCAAAGCGCCCGCTGAAAAAAACTTAATAGAACCATGCCGACATTGCCTATGGTCAAACTCTGGGCGCTTTTTATCGCCGGGGTGCGAGACAGCCAGTTGGACAGCCCGATGTCTGTGATAAGGTACAAAGAATACGACGCGTAGCGTGGGTGACTGTCAATAGATAGAGCTAAAAGCATAATCACCTCGTGACACCCAGGCCGTCTAATTCCCAAGAAACTACAAGTGTGTTTTGTATAGATAGCTAGCTATTATTTGTCGATTCAAACTACTGGGACTATTCATGCAGTTATTTATTTCATTGAAAATATTGAAGGTTACCTTTCGTTACCCTCGCTCCGTTATACCCCTTTAATGGGTAAAGGTAAATTTTTGTCCCGTCAGGTATATTCCATGTTTGATTATAAGCCTGATCTGGGATAGCAACCCTAGTGTGGCTATCGGCAAATTAAGTGATTAATCTAATAGCGTATTTTAGTATCCTTGACCTTTTGGGAGGTCTGTAAGACCATCCCCGCTAACTGGGGGATGGTTGCAGGTCGAATCTGCTCTATTGAGCAGTGAATCCGCCATCAATTATGTGTTCGGCACCTGTAATGTAAGCCGCCTCGTCTGAAAGTAGAAAGAGAACGAGTGATGCGATCTCTTCCGGTTGCGCGAACCGCTTAAGTGGTACAGAGTCCGCTGAATATCCCTTATCGGCTATCATTGGTGTTTCGGTATCACCAGGGTGAACACTGTTCACTCGGATTTTATACTTTGCCAAATCGAGGGCGGCGGCCTTCGTCATGCCACGTACTGCAAATTTGGTGGTCGTGTAGGCAAAGAAATTAGCGTACCCCACGATCCCCGCTGTGGAGGAAACCGTAATGATTGATCCCCCTCCATTGCGTCTCATGGAAGGGTTCACACTCTTCATGCCCAAAAATGCACCGGTTTGCATGATGTCAACGAGCTCTTGGAATGCCTGCAGTGACGTCTCTTCAATTCCCATCTCAAGCAAAACGCCCGCATTGTTGACCAAGCCATGCACGGGGCCCTCAAAAAAAATCTCTGCTTCTGAGATGAGGTGACGCCACCCTTGCTCGTTAGCCACATCGAGTTCGACATACTTTGCTGCAGAGCCAAATTGATTGACGAACTCTTGCCCACGGGTGACGTTTCGACTGGCGGCTATCACTTTCGCACCTTCCTGCACAAAGCGTGAAACTTGTGCAGCGCCCATACCACTTGTCCCACCTATAACGATGATATTCTTCCCTTCGAGTCTACCTGGCATTGGTACTGCCTCATATTGGAATGGTGTGCAAGTTTGAGCGATAGGCAGGGTATAAACGCTGAACTCATCGCTCGCCTAACAAATGTGCGTTAGCAATCTAAAAAGGCATTTATCGTGCCAATCAGAAGAGCGCTCGCAATTTAGTGGTGGGATGCATGGGACGGCCGGTGTAGACACCTCAGGTCAGCTTTTTGCCATAGACCGATGATCGTGTCGTATTGTTGGGGTGGTATGCGAAATGGCAGCTTGTTACAGATGGTGCCTGATAGTGCGTGGTGGGAAGATCTGCAACAGTAGCTTGAGCGAAAGGGGCAATGAGAGATGCATACGGTGGTATGCGTCTCTCATTTGCAACGTGCTGAATACTGGTGTCCGGTATGATTACATAAGGTGCTGATTGAACCAGCCCAATGCCTCGCGTTTCGCTTGCGCGGCATGTTTTACATAGGGGTCGAAGTGGGCATCGGGAAGCATGACCAGCTTTTTGGGTTCAAGGGCTCTGCTATAGGCTGCAATCGCCAAGTCTGTTGGGGTGACAGAGTCCTTTTCTGCGACCAGCATCAGCAACGGAGTAGGGCTGATTCGATCGATGAGTTGACCGGGTTCGTATTCACTCGCTTTTTCGCTGGATCTCAGCGTAACGCGGTTATCCCAGCCCTCTGCAAGCGTCCATGCTGCGCTGAAGAAGTCTTCCGCGCCATCACTGGAAAAGATGCCTGGTTCGCCGTTCTGGGCAATGACCTTGCGATATCTTGGCTCCTTGCCTTGATAGCGGGCCGCTCGATCGGCTTGGAACGCTTGGAATACCGAGTGGATGTTTACTCCTGCACGTCGTAACAGGTTTTGGTAACCGCTGATTGTGGGCACCTGAGATACGACACAACCCACTCGGCGATCCAAAGCCCCCATTGTGATGGCATGGCCGCCACTGAAGCTGGAGCCCCAGACGCCGATTCGAGAGGCATCGACTTCGGGACGCTGCGTCAACCAGGTCAGCACTTCCCTCATGTCCTCAATCTGCTGCTGAGGGATGATTTCCCCGCGCACCTGACCGCCGCTCTTGCCAAAGTTTCGGTGATCGTAGAGAACTACGACATAGCCAGCTTCGGCGAACGTCTCTGCGAATTTATCGATATAAAGCTCCTTGACTGCCGCGAAACCGTGGCTCATCAGGATGGCAGGTGACAGTGTTTCGGTCTGTGGCAGGTAGAGCCATCCATCGAGCTCCACGTCATGGACGGGAATTTTGTGAGACTGGCGGATGTAGCTGTGCATGATGAAGATCTCTAGCTTGGGATATGGCTAGGATCGTAAATCCGTCTCGAGACGGCTTCTCCCTGAGGTAAGCCAGCTTCTTTCGCCAATCAGCCAAGCGTGGATTTGAAGTCGCGCGGGGAGCTGCCCATCAGCCGTCTGAAGGCCGTGGAGAAAGCGCCTGCAGAGTCATACCCAAGGTCTGCAGCAATTTGAATGATGGCCTCGCCCTGATTTAGGCGAGGTAAGGCTGAGAATACTCTGGCCCGCTGACGCCACAGAAGAAAAGACATGCCGAGCTCCGCTTGGAACAAGCGGGATAAAGTCCGCGTCGATGCTCCTACCCATTGCCCCCAATCGTCCAAGCTGCGCGGATCACCTGGATTTTGTAGTAGCGAAAGGCAGATTTTTTGAAGGCGGCCATCCTTAGGCATCTGTAGCTTGAGGGGGATCTCATACACCCAACGTATCTCATCCAATAGCAGTTGCATGTGATGAAACTCGCGACTTGTCGGGAGGGTAGAGCTGGATATTGGTTCTGCCCGCAAAATGAGTTCACGAAGCAGAGGGCTTACGACCAAGCTTTGTGGTGCAGATGGGAAGTCGGAAGTGAGGAGCGATTCATGCAGGTAGACCGTGCGTAAGTGAACGTTTCCACGTGCCTTGAGCTGATGTTGTACCACCGGCGGCACCCACAAAGCTTGCTGGGGGGAGATCATCCAGAAGCCCTCGTCACATGTGAGCTCCATTACGCCTGATGTTGCGTAGATGAGCTGTGCTCCGTCGTGCCAGTGCTCATGAAGTCGATAGCTGTCTGCGTAGTCGCGAGCGACTGATCTGAGGCGTTCCTCTGGTGCTTTGAACGCAGGAACATAGCAGGAGGGGGAGACTGTTTCGATCATGGGGTGACACTGTAACGGTAAGCGTTAGCAGCGTCTATCAATGCTATTCTAGCCCTCTTCGCCACACTTTTTTCGCTGCGATCTAGCAGCTCCACGGTGCTCTGCGCACCGTGGAGCTCTCACCTCACTCAGCAGTGAAGCTGTACACGGCGAGCTTGTTGCCGTCTAAGTCACGTGCATACGCAGCAAAGGCGTTAGGTGCCCAGCCGCGTTCGCCTACTGCGCCTTCATCCTTGGCGCCGAGGGCCAGAGCAGCTTCATGGAACGCTTTTACAGCGGCACGGTTAGGCGCCTGGAAGCTGATGGTCACAACGTTACCTACAGAGGCAGGCTGGCCGTTGGCAGGTTTCAGAACGAAGAACGACGGTTTGTCTTCACCCCAGATCGAGCCATTTTCACCAAGATCGGCTACGCGTTTCAGGCCGATGGTGCCGAGCACCTTGTCGTAGAACTGCCGAGCTTGAGCCAGATCTTGAGTACCTACGGTCACATGAGTAAATACAGACATTTCAACCTCCTTCGGTTTGCAGTAGAGAACATGCGCTTGTCCAGCGCATGCCGATATGGACTTCAATTCAGAACTTAATAACTGTGCGAATGCTTTCGCCTTTACGCATAAGTTCGAAAGCTTCATAAATATCATCCAGTCCCATGGTGTGTGTGACGAACTTGTCCAAGGGGATCTCGCCATGCTGAGCCTTTGCGACATAGCTCGGCAGTTCAGTCCGCCCTTTGACTCCGCCGAATGCGCTGCCTTTCCAGACGCGGCCTGTTACTAGCTGGAAGGGGCGGGTGCTGATTTCCTGGCCTGCTGCTGCGACGCCGATGATGATCGATTCACCCCAGCCCTTGTGGCAGCACTCCAGTGCCGCACGCATCAATTGCACGTTGCCGATGCATTCGAACGAGTAGTCGACACCGCCATCAGTCAGATCAACAATGACCTCCTGAATTGGACGATCATGCTGCTTGGGATTGATGAAGTCGGTGGCGCCCAGTTCACGTGCAATGTCGAATTTCGCAGGGTTGATGTCGATGGCGATGATCCGGCTCGCTTTAGCCATCTTGGCTCCAATGACGGCGGACAAGCCGATTCCCCCTAAGCCAAAGATCGCGACAGTCGCACCTTCTTCAACCTTTGCAGTGTTGAGTACTGCGCCGATGCCGGTGGTCACACCGCAGCCTAGCAAGCACACCTTTTCTAGAGGCGCTTCTTTTGGGATCTTGGCCAGGGAAATATCAGGGACAACTGTGTACTCTGAGAAGGTCGAGGTACCCATGTAGTGGTGAATGGGTTGACCCTGATAGGAAAAACGACTTGTTCCATCTGGCATCAGCCCCTTGCCTTGCGTCGCTCGGACGGCTTGGCACAGATTGGTTTTTCCCGATGTGCAGAACTTGCACTTTCCACATTCCGCTGTGTACAGCGGAATAACGTGATCGCCCACAGATACCGACGTGACACCTTCTCCGATAGCTGCGACAACGCCACCGCCTTCATGGCCAAGAATGGCAGGGAAGAGGCCTTCAGGGGCGTTGCCTGATAAGGTATAGACATCGGTATGGCAGACGCCACTTGCCACGATTTTGACGAGGACTTCGCCAGCCTTGGGGGGCTCAACATCAACTTCGAAGATTTGCAATGGCTTTTCTGGGCCGAAGGCTACAGCTGCCCTGGACTTGATCATATTGGCCTGCCGTTTGAAAGCGTGGTTCTACCTTACTAGTCTCGGCATCAGGGCAGGCGCTGTTTGACCATGATTATCGGCCATCAAACCGTGCTAATCGGCCAAGCAAAAAGCACGCAATGGGAACGCAGCGGCCTGAAGTGCATAGGCCGAACAGTGGTCTTAGAAAAATAAAAAACGGCTAGCTACCGAAGGCAGCTAGCCGTGTTCTGGGAGATGGATTTAGGCTACGGCTTTGACCATATCTTCCACCACTTTCTTGGCGTCACCGAATACCATCATGGTCTTGTCTAGGTAGAACAACTCATTGTCGAGGCCTGCATAGCCGCTGGCCATGGAGCGTTTGTTGACGATGATGGTTTTCGCCTTGAATGCTTCAAGAATCGGCATGCCGGCGATCGGCGACTTCGGATCGTTTTTCGCCGCAGGGTTGACCACGTCGTTGGCACCCAGCACCAGTACAACATCCGCCTGACCGAACTCAGCGTTAATGTCCTCCATCTCGAAGACATGGTCGTAGGGCACCTCGGCTTCCGCCAGCAGTACGTTCATGTGCCCAGGCATACGTCCTGCCACTGGGTGAATGGCGTATTTGACGGTGACCCCGTTTTCCGTGAGTTTCTCTGTCAGTTCTTTGAGAGCATGCTGAGCCCGCGCGACTGCCAGGCCATAGCCCGGTACGATGATTACATTGTCAGCGTTGCTCAGCAGGAAGGTGGCGTCATCAGCAGAGCCCGATTTCACTGGCCGTTGTTCCTGGGAGCCCGAAGCAGCGCCGGCATCTGGTTCCGAGCCGAACCCCCCCAGGATCACGTTGAAGAACGATCGGTTCATCGCTTTACACATGATGTAGGAGAGGATGGCACCGGACGAGCCAACCAGAGAGCCAGCAATGATCAGCATCGAGTTGTTGAGCGAGAAACCGATTCCCGCTGCGGCCCAGCCGGAATAGCTATTCAGCATGGACACTACCACCGGCATATCCGCCCCACCAATCGGGATGATGATCAACACACCCAATGCGAAGGCAATTGCGACCATCACTGCGAATGCGGTGTAGTTGCCCGTGAATGTGAACCACAATCCGAGCAAGGCTGCAGACACGCCGAGGAGCAGGTTGAGCTTGTGCTGGCCAGGAAACTGGACGGGTGCCCCTTGGAAGAGGCGGAATTTGTACTTCCCGGAGAGCTTGCCAAAAGCGATGACGGAGCCAGAGAAGGTGATTGCACCGATCGCTGCGCCCAGGAAAAGCTCCAGGCGATTGCCCGTCGGAATTGGTATGCCGATGGAGCTGACGATGCCCAGCGACTGGGGTTCAAGCACCGCAGCGATGGCAATAAAGACGGCTGCCATACCAATCATGCTGTGCATGAAGGCAACCAATTCGGGCATCTTGGTCATCTCTACCCGCTTTGCCATGATCGAACCAGCGGTGCCACCAACGAGCAGACCAAGCACAACATAGCCAATGCCGGCTGTTGCCAGGTCAGCGCCGAGCTTGTAGATCAGCCCTACAGTGGTTGCGACGGCGATGGTCATACCCAGCATACCGAAAACGTTGCCTCGGCGTGAGGTTGTCGGATGCGACAGCCCTTTAAGTGCCTGGATAAAACATATTGAGGCAACCAAATAGGACAGCGTTACGAAGTTCATGCTCATGATTAGTTACGCCCCTCGTTTTTATTTTTCTTCTTGAACATTTCCAGCATACGGCGTGTCACCAAAAAGCCGCCGAATACGTTAACAGCTGCGAGTGTGACAGCGAGGGTGCCCATGACTTTGCCTGCGGGCGTTACAGTAAGTGCAGCTGCAAGCATTGCACCAACGATAACAATGGCGGAAATCGCGTTGGTGACCGCCATTAGTGGAGTGTGCAGGGCAGGGGTAACGTTCCAAACAACGTGGTAGCCGACGTAGATGGCCAACACAAAAATGATTAAGTTGTACACCCCGGAGGTGATCATGTCTTCCATCTTCTCAGTCCTTATCCGTTCTTACGGTAGATTTTGCCGTCAAGGCACATCAGGCATGCGGCAACGATGTCATCATCAAGATTTACAGTGAGCTCGTTCTTGTCGTTGACAATGAGCTTCATGAAATCCAGGACGTTACGGGCGTACAGAGCTGAAGCATCTGCAGGGAGAAGGGCAGGAAGGTTAGTTTCTCCAATGATCGTAACGCCGTGCTTGACTACGACGCTGTCTATTACCGTAAACGGGCAGTTGCCGCCTTGAGCTGCAGCCAAATCTACGACAACAGAACCAGGTTTCATCTCGGCTACAGTTTCAGCGCTGAGCAGTGTTGGTGCTTTGCGACCAGGTATCAAAGCCGTAGTAATCACAATATCTGCCTGCCTTGCACGCTCATGAACGGCCTCCGCCTGCCGTTTCATCCAGCTGGCAGGCATTGGGCGAGCATAGCCACCGACGCCCTGCGCGCATTCACGTTCCTCGTCTGTTTCATACGGAACATCGATGAATTTTGCCCCGAGTGATTCGATCTGCTCTTTAACTGCCGGACGTACATCGGATGCCTCGATCACCGCGCCCAGTCGTTTAGCTGTCGCAATGGCTTGCAGACCAGCAACGCCTGCTCCCAAGACAAGCACACGGGCAGCTTTCACTGTTCCAGCAGCCGTCATCAGCATCGGCATGAAGCGTGGATAATGTTCTGTAGCTAGAAGCACTGCTTTATAGCCGGCAATGTTGGCTTGGGATGAGAGCACATCCAGGCTCTGAGCCCTGGATGTCCGAGGAGCAGCTTCAAGTGCAAAAGCCGTAATGCGCTGCTTAGCTAAGGTTTCGATCAATGTATTGTCGAAAGGGTTCAACATACCAATCACTGCAGTGCCTGGTTTGAGCAAGGCAATTTCATTCTTATCGGGAGCGACAACCTTGAGAACGACTTCGGCTGAGAAAGCATCTGCCAAGGTTCCAATCGTCGCCCCCACAGACTCGTAGGCGGCATCAGTAATACTGGCAAGGATG
This sequence comes from Pseudomonas sp. Teo4, assembly GCF_034387475.1. Taxonomy (NCBI): domain Bacteria; kingdom Pseudomonadati; phylum Pseudomonadota; class Gammaproteobacteria; order Pseudomonadales; family Pseudomonadaceae; genus Pseudomonas; species Pseudomonas sp. Teo4. The sequence goes on along the minus strand of NZ_JAXCIL010000001.1, from coordinate 2,495,164 downwards.
CCGGCGCCACACTGGACGGTAACTTTATGTCCCTGGCCGATTAGCCTTTTGACGGTTTCCGGAGTTGCAGAAACCCTAGTCTCTCCCAGACGTGATTCCAAAGGAACACCAATATGCACGTCAAACCTCCTAGGCAGTGCTGGATGGACTTCTAGCATGTCGAGAAAATATTAGAACGAAAAGTCGTTCTATTTGGACATGACGAAGCAGGCGCTTCGCCATGTTTTAAGGCGAGTTAGAGAATGCGCTTATAATGGTGGCGCACTCCACACTGCCGGATGTTTATTCGTTGAAGATGGTCTCTGACCGGCCAATGCTCTTATAAATTTGAGGCTTGGCTAGCCTAAAGTAAATCGCAAGCATAACACCCAAGGCAAACACGCCGGCCAGGCTCCCAAGCCAGATCATATTTTCACCCTTTTCGCCGCCCGCAACGATCTCAAAGTTTTTAATTGAATAAACTGCAGTCAGCATAAAGGAAGTCGCAGCGAGCGTTGGGAATATGTACTTGTTCCAAGGGTTTTCGAGGCGACGTCTTTTCAATTTGAGGAACCAAACCACGATTGCAAGACTTACCAATGCCATGAGGAAAATGATACCCACTGCACCTAACCCGCCAGTCAGGCCATAGATGACGATTGGATCGACATTAGGTGCCACCATGGCAATGATGAGGAAGACAGCAGCCACAAGCGACACCGCAAAGGAGGAGCGGTAAGGGGAGCGATGCTGTTTGTGAATTTTCGACAGAGATTTAGGCAGCGTGCCATCTACCGCCATATTCAGTACGTAACGTGTAAGCACGTTATGAATTGAAATCAGGGCTGCGATAAGAGAGAAAACGACGAAGCAGTTTTTGATTTGAGTGAAGGTCTGACCAAGGTACGCGTGAATCGCATTTGAGAACATGATGCTAGGCTCTTTGGTAGCAATGTCAACTGCGCTATCACCGTAAGCCGCGATCATCATGTAGCAGGTAAAGCCATAAAATAGACCGATGGCCAACACCGACGTATAAGTGGCGCGTGGAATGGTCTTTTCTGGTGATTTAACTTCTTCTCGGTAAAGTGCGGTCGCTTCAAAGCCAATGAACACCAGAATCACAAATAGTACAGCTACTGGAATGTTACCGGCTACGAGAGTTTGGGGCATCAGCGGGTCAATGGGCATCGTCGAGAAGCCGTTCTTAAACAAAACGGCTGCGTTGAAAATCATGATGATTAGAACTTCGCCAACCATCGCGATACTCAGCGCTTTAGCCGAAAATTCGATGTGCAAGAAGCCGAACGTAGTCACAATGCCCCATACAAGCGCAGTCCACACCCACCATGGTGACTCCATGCCGGTGAGGCTGGTGTAGAGTTCGTTCGCACAGACGCCTAGGAATATATAGCTTCCGCAAAGCAACAGAAGGTAAGAGAAGGTCGCCAGGTAAGCTGCGCCAAGCCCCATAATATTGCCTAGCCCATTGCTGATGAACACGTAAAAGCTACCAGGCTTAGGCATATTGCGTGTCATGGCCATATATCCGATAGCAAATACCAAAACCATCAAGATGCCAAGAAAGTAAGCGACAGGTGTGCCTCGTCCACCGAAAGAAATGGTCAGAGGTAGGAAGCCTGTGACTACCGCAATGGGGGCGGAGAACGCAAGTACAGATAACGTGAGTGATGAAACACCCATGTTGCCGTGTAGGGTTGGTGCAGACTCACCGATATTCGGTGAAACACTGTTGTGCAAGGCTGCATAGTTGGCTTGATTTATTGTTGGCGTCACCGCTGTTACCTCATAGCTAAGCATTATGGCTAGATCTAGGGCGACCGAAAAGTCGATCGAATGCGTCAAGACTTTCGGACAGGCAGTACTTTAAAAATCCACCCTATCGAAAAACATCCGATAGGGTGGGGGTGTGACGATTGGCGAGCTGCGTGGGCTAACCGATTTCAGGACAGCTTTTGTACGGATACAGGAAGATTTACATAGGCGCGGGAGCGGTCAGAGTTATCCATCAGAGGGGTGCCCTCCAGCTTGAAGCTTGCGACACGCTCAGTCAGTACTCTGAAAATGGTCTCCACTTCAGCCCGGCTGATCACCTGACCCGCGCACTGATGCGCACCCATCCCGAACGAAATGTTCTGTGCCGCCTGTGGCGGACGGGTTGGATCGAGCGCCTCCGGATTCGGGAAAACCTCATCATCGCGATTTGCCGAATCGATGATGAACCGAATCCGTTCACCAGGATTGATCTGCACACCGAGCATTTCGAAAGGCTCAGTCGCGTAGCGGGCGAACGACAACTCGGGCGGATACAGCCTGAACAGTTCGTTAATGATCGCGGTTCGCTGCTCTGGTTGGCTTCGGTACATCTCGTACACCTCTGGATGGCGTGCGAAATATTCGATGCCTGAGCTTACGATGTAGGAAGGGTTGTGCCCCCCCGATCCCCAGAACAGAACGAGTGACTGGAAAAGTTCGTCTTCAGAGATTTCGCCTTCATCTTGCGCTTTGATCAGGGCATCGACCATGCCATCCCCTGGATTGGCACGTTTGTAGGCAATGATTTCCGAGACACGATTGCTCATGTACTCAAACGCCTCAGCAGCTTCGAAATTCACTCGCTCGCTGGCATTGGCAGCAAGAGCTGCCATGGTTTTGTGCATCGAGAAGATAACGGGCTCAAACCCATGAGGAGGCACTTGGAGCGCACTGCACATCGCGGCATGGGTGGGGCCGACGCCTAATAGCATGTTGGCATCAAAAGTCTCCCCAGAACGGAGTTCATTCAGCCGATCATTCACGAAGTCTTTTGAGGCTTCCACCCATCGGTTCACCAATTTTGGCGTGAACCATTTGTTGGTGCGGCGTCGAACTTCTGTATGCTTGGGCGGATCCATGAACAAGACGGTCTTCGACAATACCTTCCATGGCCCCGGTGGTACCCATTCAGGATCCACGATGCTTAAAGATGGCAGTTTTCCGTATTTAACAATATCTTCGTAGCGAGTGACGATGTAAGTGCCGTCGCTGCTTCTGTAGATAGGGTGGTTCTTGCGTGCATCCTCGTACCACGGGAACGGATTGGCAATGTACGCCGGATCGTTCCAGGGTAAGAAATCACCGGTTTCGGGCACAACCTTGCTCATTACAAACCTCCAAATAACTTCACGGGAGACAGTTTGGGCTATCCAACGTTATCCGTTATCGACGCAAGCCAAACCATGCAGCCATTGATTGCTTCGTTAAGGTAGCTCTTAAAATCACGCAAAGCTTGGGTAGTGGTAATGTCCATGGCATTGTTCCTCAAGTGTGCTGTAGAGACGTTCAGCATATACAGCCATGTCAGAGGCGGATTGTGGCTCATGGAATACTATTACATTTCTAAACCACTACCCGGCGCTTGACGATTTCGCTGCGAGCGAACCTTCAAGCTTTATTAAGTAGAGGGAGAATGCACTCGATCCAATTCGTCGCCACGTCCGACAGCGCTTCACCTTTTGCAGCATCATGTCGGCCCGTATCACCAACTTGGCGTGCACCCAATTCGGACAATTTTGCCGCGACCAAGTCAATCCCGTTGCCGTAAGTTTCATAGGTGCTATCACCCAGGCCAAAAGCAGCGAATTGAACAGCCGAGAGGTCAGGTGAGTCGGAAAGAAGCGCGGCATAAAATGGAGCCGTCGTTTCCGGTAGCTCGCCCTCGCCATAAGTTGAAGTGATGACAATCAATTTATGAGCGTTTGGCAGGTCGCTAACGCTGAAATCTTCCATTGGAATAATTTCAGCGTTAATGCCTCGTTCCTGGATATACGCTGCCATGTCATCAGCTGCCATCTCGGAGTTGCCGCTTTCAGTGCCAAAAGTGATACTAATCATTGTGTTTCACCCTTATCAAGGCTGGGTTTGGAAAACGAGTTCATCTGTTTTTTTAATGAAGCTCGACTCGTTCAGAGCATGCAGGTCGTTAGCGATTGCCAGCATAGTTTCGATATCGGTTACTTTTTTCCGACAGCGGCTCTCAGGCGCTAGCGCTTTTTCGTAGTTGTCAATTTTCTTCCAGCCTGAGAAATCAACCATTGGGTTGGCCAGTTCGTTGCGGATGGCATTGAATCCAGGTTTGGAGGATGATAGACGGCCAGCATCGAACATTTCACAGATTAATTCAGCTACTTGCTTTGCATCTTTTCTGTTTTCAGCGATGGCACCTTTTCCATCGCGGTTTAACCAACCGACCTTGAAAACATTTTTCCCGATCCAGTTTGATTCAGTGCAGGGGCTTCCGCAGGGACTTTCATTGGTGAAGCCGGTGGCTGAGATAATTGAGTCAACATAAAACTCTGAAGGGTCAGATGTTTCTGCCCTTTTCATTGAAAGTTGCAATGACGAGCCGTTATTCGCTATCGCTTTAGGCGTTGCGCCAAAATGGAATCGGACAATAATTTGGCTGTCGCTGGCCCGAGAGTTCGAGGCCTCCAGCAAAGTTTCCACGATCTTACCGGTGTCGGACTCAGTAATTCCGGTGAGCTCAATTCTAACTCCTCCAAGCGCAACGACTTCTTTAAGCATCGATAGATCAAATTTGGCCTGCCCGGCAGGCGAGCGTCCAAAGACCTCAATGCTTTCCACACCGTCTGCACGGAGCGCAGACAAGCGTCGGTCGTCTACGTCAGAACCGATCATGCCCGGCTCTGATTTGCACAGCAGCCTGATAACGTCCATGGCAACGTTACCGTTACCTATGACCGCCACGTGTCTTCCAAGAGGAGCCAGATCTCCTGTCTCAGTCAGTGGCAGTTCAAGTGCTGGATAGCCGTTCAACGCCTTGAGTAGTGCGCCGGCGCCGATCACATTGCAGCAAGCATCAGCCTCGACTGAAAGCTTACGGTCATGTCGCAATCCGGTAGCACGTACGACGATGTCAAAGCTGTCGGCAATTCTCTCAAAACTGATGTCATGTCCGACATGGACGTTCCCAGCAAATTGGACACCGTCTCGCTCGAACAGGCGATCAAACTGGGCCTCAATGGCTTTGGTGCCCTGGTGATCGGTGGCCACTCCATAGCGGAGGAGTCCATAAGGCACGGGAAGCGCTTCCAAAATGGTAATCTCTGCGTCTGGCCATTTCTTCCGCAAGAATTGGGCTGTGTAGCAGCCCGATGGGCCACTGCCCAGAACAGCGATGGTGGGATTTGCTATAGCCATTCTTCCTTCCTCCCTTGCTAACTAACGAACGTTAGCCTTGTGCTGAAATGAATGCACGTCTTATGCCAATGTCCATTGCCCCGGCTTACGTGGGTGCTGAGGTGCTAAAGCGCTCCATCTCTGGGCAAGCTGACGATCGACGCACCAGATCGATACTCGGAAGAGTAAATGGCCTGCTTGGCCGAAGCCTGCGGATTAGCGCGGGTCATCGCACTCGATGTAGTCTCTTTACTTACGGTTCTGCACATGATGGGATATGAAAGCTGCCCGTTGAGTCAACATAGATAACTCTCATGGAATCGTTCAGCTTGGTCACCTTGCACTTTTCAGTGTTACCGATCGTTACCTTGGAATATAAAACTCTACTGATGGTAACAGGGCTAGGCTCATTGACTCCTGCACTACAAACCGTTGATTTAATTAGGGAGCTCACCGTCATTTTCCAAATCAATTAGTATCGGCTAAAACGATCGCGGTACTCCCTTGGCGTGATTTTTAAAAGCTCTTTGAAAGTTGAGCGCGTTTGATCGTCTGAAGGAAATCCGCAATTGAATGCGATCCTTTTTATCGGCAATGTGCTGTCGCGCAGTAGCGCTCTTGCTTTGTCCATTCGCGCCTGTCTGATAAATTCAGTCGGACATTTTCCGACCTCTTTTTGAAAGGTTCTGCGAAATGTTCTCGCGCTCATAGTGCACATCGAGGACAGGTCATCAATCGTCAGCTTTTTGTCCAGATTGTTCAGAATCCATGCCTGAGTATCTAGGATGTTTTTTTTGCTCGATGGTTTGGCTGTAAGCTCACCAGCGAACTGGGACTGTCCGCCAGGTCTTCTGAGGTAGATAACCAGTTCTCGGGCCACGTAGAGTGCAACCTCGTGTCCGCAGTCCTGCTCGACAAAGGCTAGGCATAGGTCGATCACGGCGCTGACCCCGGCAGACGTCCAAAGATTTTCGGCCTGGATAAAAATTGAATCCGGTAGGACGGCGATTTCTGGATAGCGTTCTTCCATGACAGGCGCGTAACGCCAATGCGTGGTTGCCTTTTGATTCTTGAGCAGTGCGGCTTCTGCCAGAAAAAAATGCCCCGGTGCATAGGCCGGCACATCTTCGGACTTTAGCGGCATGCCGCCTGAGCCAGTTGACGGTTTGTGCATTATGAGCCAGTGACTCTGAAATTTCTGGGGAGCCGATAATCAGGCAAGTGTCTGGTATGGAAGATGAAAGTGGCTGAGTATCCAATGTGACGATCGAATCAGATTTTATGAGTCCGCCATTTTCTGAATGCGTTGTTAACTCGTAGTGGTGGTCGATCCCTTTCGACTTGCAGTACCGGTTTGCACAGTCGAACACCGTAATGAGGCCTACCGCTTCAAAGGACTTGAAGCCAGTGTGTACGATAAGGCTGATGCTTGTGGATCTTGTAATCATCGCACTGGTTTGCCTGTTATCTGAGTATCTGCCTTCCTGGTTATGCTCGCATTTCGTCGATGGAAAATGGCTCAGATAAAGCCGAGCGGCCCGGAAGACCGGGCCACTCGGTGATATCAGATCAGCACCATGCCGCCGTCAACCATAATGGTTTGGCCGGTGATGTAAGACGCCGCATCGGACGCCAAGAAGCGAGTGACACCTACCAGGTCATCTGGGAGGGCTGCACGACCCAGCAAAATGTTCTGAGTGAAGCTGTTGATCAGGTCATCAGGATTTTTGGTGACGCCGTAGCGGCGAGCATCATCATCCAGTGCTTTCCACAGTTCAGTGGCAACCACGCCTGGGGCGAAGCAGTTCACGGTGATTTTGTGCGAGGCCAGCGATCGAGCTGCAGACTGAGTCAGCGAAACCACGCCAAACTTCGACACACAGTAGTGAGCGTAGTCAGGCCAGCCTTGTTTACCTGCGATGGACGCAGTATTGATGACTTTACCGCCGTTTCCTTGAGCGATGAATTGCTTGGCGGCCTCCTGGGTGCCGATCAGCACACCCAGAGTGTTGATTTTAACGATGCGGTTAAAGTCCTCTTCCGTAACCTCCATGAAGGGGCAGGTCTGGCTGATGCCAGCGTTGTTGAACAGGACATCCAGTCGGCCAAAGGCTTTGACTGTCTCAGCGATCATCGATTTAACGGCAGCACGATCAGAGACGTCCACACCCACGCTCAGTGCCTGGCCACCAGCGTCACGGATTGCAGCAGCCACTTCGTTAGCACCGTCTTTGTTGACGTCGCCCACTACCACCAAGGCTCCGTTCTCGGCCAGATCCTGAGCCATGCTCGCACCCAGGCCTCGGCCAGCGCCGGTGACAATGATTACTTTGCCTTCTACGATACCACTCATGATTCCACCTTAATTGTCGTACTTGTTGAAGGGGATAATTGGTTTTGCTTTTACTTCTGTAGCGCCATATTCGCTATTTCGCGGATGATGGCTTTTTGTACTTTTCCGTTCTGGTTTCTAGGAATGGGGTCGCTAGAGATCGACCAGAAGTCTGGAACTTTGTAGTCTGCAATACGTGCAAGCAGATAGGCTTTTAGCGCCTCACCTCGGAGCGAGTCATTACGTGTTGAAATTTTGGCATATGTTTTTTCACCAAGTACTGAATCAGGAACGCCAATAACTGCGCAGTCATCAATGTCCTCGTGGGACATCAATGAATTTTCAACCTCTGCACTGAAGACTTTGAAGCCGCCGCGGTTGATCATGTCTTTCAGACGATCGCTTACATAAATAAGACCATTTTCATCTCGATGGCCTACGTCACCACTCTTCCAGTAACCGTTCTGGAATTCACGTTCGGTTGCTTGGGTATTATTCCAGTAACCCGGGCTTACATTTGGGCCGCGAATCCACAACTCACCACTTACGCCTGGAGCGACTGGAACCCCATTTTCATCCATGATCTCAATATCATCACACTCCAACGATAGCCCTACACTGGCAGGATACAGTCGCGTCAGTTCTGGAGGCATGATGGTGCATACGGCGCAGGTCTCAGTTGCGCCATACGCGTTGATCATGCGCAGGCCTGGAGCTACTTGGCTGAAGCGCTCAATAGTGGCTGGAGGCATTATCGCGCCGCCGTAGACACCGTATACCCAAGAGCTCAGGTCGTAATCTTCGACCGGCGCCTTCATGGCGAGCAGTTGGTACATGGCTGGTACCAGAACTGCGTAATTCACGTTTTCCTTTACGATGAGGTCGAGAGTTTCGGTAGGCTTGAACTCTTTGCTTAGTACAACGGTTCCACCAGAGGCCATCGTTACTGAAACTAGAGGGCCGAATCCCGCGATATGGGTTCCCGGCACTACGAGAAGACTTTTAAGCGGCTGATCAATGCCCAGCGCATACAAATAGTGCAGGCAGGTATGAATAAAGTTCAGATGAGTGAGGCATGCACCTTTGGGTTTGCCTGTGGTACCCGAGGTGTAGACAATCATCGCTATATCGCTGACGTTGAGCTTTGGCAATGACTGTGAAGTTGATTTTTGTAGATTTTCAAAGCTGAGCTGGCCCGGGGTGGCCTCACCAACGATGTAAAGATGGTCGGGGCAGGAAGCCGTTTTGAATTTTTCCAGCCATTCAACTGCGGTGACCGCAATTTTCGGCTGGGCGTCTTTGAGAATGTGATCAACATCCATCGCACCTAGGCGCGTACCCAGGGGAATAGCAATAGCGCCCGCGCGGATGGCGGCCATCATGGCTACAAGGTATTCCAGGCGGTTGTCGAGCATCACGGCAACGCGATCTTGAGGGGTCAGGCCGGCTTGCGTATAGCCGCACGCAGTTCTCTCAATGAGCAGGTCGAACTCGGCCCAGGTGACCCGTCGTTCGCCACAAACTACCGCCTCTCTGTTCGGGTAAAGAGCGGCTGAACGGCGGATAAAAGCGTCGTAATTCTCCGGGCGCTCACGATAGGCTCGGAACGGGTGCACGGGGCTTACATAAGTCGAATTGAGGTGACTTGGGGTCACCCACCTGCCATCCCGGTGTTCACCGAGTGGCTTTTTAGTTTTCTCCTCGCGTGGGGAATTATTAAACGCGCCCTCGGCTGGGATGCCATCCGCCGGGTTTACTTTGAAATTCATGATTCTTTCCCTTAGGTCACACGGTCGAATTTCGCAAAGGAGCCTGCAACCAGGTTATTAAAATTGACCTGACGGGCAGCTAGGTGAACTAGTGTGCTAGCCAACCTGTTTTATTCCAGATACTTGCGGATTCTCGATAATCAATTCTCGCCAGGCTAAATCGATTTTTTAGAGCGCTTCAATGTCGCACGCGGCTAACCTTAAGGTACTCTTTGGAGGATCCTTGCGCCCTGATGCAGTGGGACAACCTCTATGCAGAATGGGACATTTTTTTAGCCTTATCCATGGTGTCGAGACAATACGGCCCTACGCCAGGGCTCTGTCTTGAGTCCTGGCTGAGTAGGTTTTGATAGGTGTTGCTGCACACAATAAATGTGGGCTTTTAACTTAGTGGTGGTGGCTATGGGCGACCGACGCATAGCTGCTTGGGGAGCGCCCTGTCAGCTTTCTGAACATTAAAGAGAATGAAGCTGGTGTTTCGTAGCCCAGGTCGTTGGCTATCACTGTGACTGGATCGCCTTGATCCAATCTGCTTAATGCTGCTACGAGCCTAACTTGCTGTCGCCAGTTTAAGAATGACATGCCGAACTCGGCTTGGAAGCGCCTGGCTAAAGTTCGCCGGGAGGTAAATACTTTTTGCGCCCATTCTTCCAAGCCATACGGATGGCCAGGATCTCGGAGAATAGCACTGCATATTTGGGCCAGGCGCTTATCGTTTCCGCTTGGGAGCGGGAGGGTGTAATCGAGCGATCCTTGGCTTTCTTGTAGCAATAGCTCAAGCTCTGTTAATGCCAAGGCGGAAACTTGCTCTTTAATTCTATCGATTTGACTGTCTCCGTCTATTCCGCGCAATACCAGCTCGCGCAGTAGTGGGCTGACAGAAATCATGATAGGGGATATACAAAAACGTTCAGATACAGTTTCAGGGTCTGTGTACAGTGTGCGCAGCTCCACTGTTCCGTGGGCCATCATGCTATGTGCCGTTTGTGGGGGGATCCATACAGCGCGCTGCGGAGGGATGCGCCACAATTTATTGTGCGCACTCACATCCATGATGCCACTGACTGCATAAACCAGCTGCCCGCGTCGATGGCAATGCATCTCAGTGGTTTGGCCAGGAAAGTATGTAATAGGCGTGATTTTTACGCGGTGATGCACGATCTCATTATTTTGCATAGGCTCCCCCTTCGTACGTGGAGGTTTTATTTATGTTTGCCCGCAGCAACGATCTGGCTTGTGTCAAGCCGGCTTACGTGAGCTGTCGGATCTTATTGTTGTTCCCAAACAGTCTCGCTCAGGCCCTCTGAGCATTGAGCCTTGCCAATACGGGGTTTTGCCTCACTCCGCCTAACGAACATTAGTACGCATTGACTGATTGTGCAAGCACCTGGAGCGTCGTTGGTCGGGTGGGGCGCGATCTGCTTGGTTCGAGTGACGTTGGCTCATTCCGCATACTTTTTGGCCCCTTGGCGACTGCGACTCAGGGGAGGTGTGCGTAACGTTTTGCTCGGCGAGACGAGCATCAGCCGGTGTAACTCGTAGCGCTCGCGAAACACCCCATAGCTTGGTGCTTCATCGTTTTTTTACTGACCGGCGGAGGAATCGGCGTGCAAAAACAAGTGGAATTCAACAGCAGCGGTTATTCGCTCAAGGGCGTGCTCACCATCCCAGACGGTGCTAAGGGAAACATTCCTCTCGTCGTGATGGCAGGTGGCTGGTGCTACACCAAAGAAATCGTGATGCCTCACTACGGCAAGGCTTTCCACGAGATTGGTGTTGCGACCCTGGCATTCGACTATCGTAAATTTGGTGAGAGCTCGGGCGAGCCGCGTCAAGACCTGAATCCTTGGGAGCAGATCGAAGACATCCGTAACGCCGTCTCGTTCGCCGAGACTGTAGAGGGCATTGATCCAGCACGTATCGGCCTGATGGGCATTTCGTACGCTGGTGGTCATGCGATCATCACCGGCGCTATCGAACCTCGGCTGGCCTTCATCATCTCCACCGTTCCAGTGGTTGACGGATGGCAGACTGCTCGCCGCTGCCACGGTGAAACTCGATTCGCCCAGCTGCAGGAAGTGGTCGAGGCGGATCGCAAGGCGCGCTACAGCGGCAAGCCGAGCGGCATCATCCCGCAATCGCCGAAGGCAGATCCGATCAAGGAAATGACCGCCTGGCCGTTCCCGCACATCTACTCCGGCTTCATGTCTATTAAAGAGAAAGAAGCCCCGACCCACGAGCACTGGACGACCATCGAGTCGGTTGAGTGGTTGCTGCGTTACCAGGCCATTCCTTATGCCGCTCGTATCTACGAGAAACCTGTTCTCGTGGCAATTGCCAAGGGTGACAACATCACCTCGTCCGACCTTGAGATCGACATGTTCAATGCGATCCCGAGCCCAAACAAGACCTTCGTGTCTGTTGGTGGTGTAGACCACATGAGTCTCTACACCAAGCCAGAAGATTTGGCCAAGATTGGCAAAGCTTCGGCGGAGTGGCTCAAGAAAGTTCTGGTCGAACTGTAAGCCAGTGAAAGATTGCTCGGCGGGTTTCGCCGCCGAGCAATTAGCATACTGAACTCACTTCTCGGAATTTTAAAATGACCCTTTCTCTTGAAGATCGTCAGCAGATTGTAGATGCCGTCAATAAGTATGCGTTGGGATACGATGAGGCTGACTTCGTTTTGCTGGCTGATGCTTTTTGTAAAGATGCTACCAGCGGCGGGAAGATCTCTAATACTGAAGCGCATTGGGGGCCAATGATCGGTCGTGACCAGATCGTCTCCGGCTTAAAGGATATGCGCATGGCTCCTCATCAGCCACGCCATTGCATCACCAATGTTTTTTTCCGTTCAAATACCCAGGGCGAGGCGGCGCTGTCGGCCTACCTGACTCTTATGGGTTCTGATGGCCAGGCGCGGGTTTTGAGTGTTGGTCGCTTGGATATCGTGGCCAAACAGGAAGGTGGTGTTTGGCGTATTCGTAAGTTGGACGTCACCCTCGACGCTCCATTTTAAGTTTTTGCACGGCGTGGGGTCTTTCAGAGCCAAAAGGCTTCTGTCGCTTTGTTTAAGCCCATTGTCTGCTCTTGAGTAGTACACAGGACGGTAACTATGAATGTGCTTCTCACAGGTGGTGCTGAGCATACAGCGCCAGGTCTTATGGCTATGCGGCAGGCTTTGATCATTTCGGGTTTTAACGTGCTTACAGTTGTGCCGGAAACCGAAAGTGAACACGTCGCGTGTTCGATTTCTCCCAATGTCGCGATTTCAATCGTGCAAGTGGGAGGGGATGATAAGAACCCTATCTACCAGGTCGACGGGACACCTGTCGATTGTGTTCGAATTGCAATGCTATCGGGCCTCGCCCGAGATGTTTCGGTGGTTGTTTCTGGTATCTACGGGCAGCTGTGCTTGGGTGAGCAATCGTTGTATTCCGGAACCTCAGCTGCTGCTCGAGAGGCTACGAGCTTGGGTTATCCATCGCTGGCCGTATTCCAGCAGGTAATTGAGGGGGCCTCAGTCGGCTTTGATTGGTGCAGCACGGTGGCAGCAGAGATCGCCGCGTGGTTAGGTGCGAGTTCCCCGCCAATGTGTTGTGCGATAAGCATCAACGTGCCTGCAATTTTGCAGAGTCGAAGTCTCAAACTGACTCAGCCGGCCTTAAGGGTTTGGGATCCTGCTGAACTCGGGCAGTCCACGGTTGATGAGGTGACCGGGCGAGTGACGTTTATAAGAAGCGCGCTCCAAGCTCCTCAGTTTGAGATGCAAACAAATACAGATGCTACTGCTGTTGCCACTGGTCATGCCTCTGTTACTCAGCTTGAGTGCGACGTGGTTAACTCAACGGAGCACCCCGTGCGTGAGCGGCTGGAAGAAGTTATAAAGAATGTAAATGTAAGGATCGGTGCAACACCGCAAGCGTGTCAATCCGGTTGCTGCGGTTAACAAAACTTCACTTGCCGTTAGTTAGGGTGCCCAGCTTGGTCGCGAGGTAGATCGCACTTAGAGATCTTATCTAACGGACTTTTTATTTTTCAATCCAGCTGCTGAGTGTTACTGGTGGCGACCGCTTTTTCATCATGCAAGATGTGTTCAATAAAAATGAGTATTGAGGAAGGAGTTATAGAATGGCTAAGATTGATTGGGAACGAGTAAGTAAAGGTGTCGAGCGTGAAAAGGGTCGCATGATTTGGCGTCCTTATGGGGCTCCTACTGTCCTGGATCTGGAGCATTCTGCATTCCATGATGCACCTATCTCGGTGCCTTGGGATATCCCAGAGTCCATTGCGATCTCTGTTGCTATCACTGGTGCATTCTTCCGCAAGAACCAGAACCCGAATCAGCCGATCACCCCGACTGAGATTCGTAACTCTGCACGTGAGTGCCTGGAGGCCGGTGCAAGTACCGTGCATATCCATGTCCGTGATGATGAGGGTTACAACGTTCTCTCCCAGGAGCGCTTCGAAGAAGTTATTCTGCCCCTGAAGAAAGACTATCCTGATCTTTCCGTTGACGGTTGCCTTGTGCCGGCTTTGGAAGGCGAGTGGGATGCAATGAAGCGTGTACTGGGTTCTGGCCTGCTTGATGGCGCGCCTATCAATACCACTACCACTTACATTGGCGATTCTCTGTTCAGCAAGCCTGCGCCGATCATGATTGAAAAGGTGCGTCTGATCGTTGAAGCCGGTGGCATCCCTGAGATTGCCGTATACACCGACGCGGACGTGGGCAACGCAGATCGCTTCCTGATCAAGAGCGGACTGCTCAAGGGCCCTCTGTTCTGGCTGATCCTGCCGGCGTTGCCTGGCTGCAGCCCGATGGAAAACCCGCGTCAAATGATTGAGGGTCTGACCCGGACAGTTACCACCATTCGTGACATAGATCCTGATGGCACCATCATGGTCTGTGCAGCTGGTCGGGCGTCGATGTACGTTGCTACCTTGGCAGCTGCCATGGGCCTGCACATCCGCGTCGGCATGGAAGACACCTACTGGCTGTGGCCTCACCGCGACGATCGCATCCAGTCGAACGTTCAAACGTTCCAGCTGGGTGCTAAGCTCGCCGACGTGTTGGGCCGTCGCGTAGCAACGCGCCAAGAGTACACCAACATGTTGAAGGCATGCGCCCAAAACACGCTGTAAGTGGCAATTAGGTTTTGACGGAGCCCCGGTCATCGATGATGGTCGGGGTTTTTTTATGTACCTTTGTATTAAGGTTCTGGGTAGGACGACGGGGGCAACCCCGTCGCCTACACGACTGCATCTACACAAGTGGTAGATAAATTTCTTGGTTGTACAGGAGAGGCTTAGAATGCATCCCTGGCCGCTGTCAGCCAACCACCGTCGATGACGTAAGCACTCCCGTGGATGTAGTCGGCATCATCACTTGCCAAGAAGGCGGTCAGCTTAGCGATTTCCTCAGGTGCGCACCAGCGCTTGGCAGGAACTTTCTCAACTGCCGCATCCATATCAGGAGAGTGTTCACCCTTGGTCTCGGGTATTGCCATCGGAGTGGCAGTAGCACCAGGGCAGATGGTGTTGACGCGAATACCCTTGGAGCCATACTCAAAGCAGAGCTGGCGAGTCAGGCCTTGGAGACCGTGTTTGGAGGCAGTGTAAGCCGCACCTCCACCTGCCGCGCTGAAGGCTGAAACAGACGCGATGTTGATGATCGCACCCTTGTTCTGGCAAAGCATGTGCGGAATGCTGTACTTGGCCATCAGGAACGGGCCAGTCAGGTTTATGGCCAGTACTGAATTCCAATCTTCAAGGCTGACGTTGTGTGCGGTCTCGTAGGTATCTAGTACACCTGCATTGTTGACTAGAACGTCGATTCTGCCAAAGTCCGCCATCACTTCGGAAATCAAAGTAGTTACGTCGGTCTCCGACGAGATGTTCTTCGCGTAAATTCTGCACTCACCGGGCCCTGTTGCGCCTGCTCTGGTCTCAGCGAGCTTTGCCAGATTGCGACCAACAGCAGCGACGCAAGCGCCTCTACTTACGAATTCCTTTGCCATTGCGCGGCCCATGCCTGAGCCGGCTCCAGTAATAATGACAACTTTTTTTGAGTAATCCATTTTAATCTCCGGTATATACATCGTTTTTGTTATGGAGAGATCTGAGGATTAGACATCCTCGTGAGGTAGATGCAGGGAGTGCGCACGGTGGCTCAGCAAAAGGCTATCGGCCTGGCAGACCAGTAGTTCTTGGTGGAAGCGCAAACCCTAGTAGTGATGCATTGCGAGAGGGGGATGGCTAAATCCAGAGTGTCTGGATAAAAAGAAAGGGAGCAGAAAAATCTGCCCCCTATGTTCTTACTTCTCGGCTTCCAGTTCGGCCATCACTTCATCAAGCGACTTGGCCAGAGCTGCCACGATCATATCGACTTCCTGTTCATTGATGATCATGGGGGGAGCAAAGAGCAGCGCGTCATCGGTTGGTCGAGTGATGACGCCGTTGGCTCGCATGCGTTCGGCAGCCATGCTGCCTAGCTTGCCGACCTCTGGCAGAGCTGTCTTCTGTTTTTTATCAATCACCAGCTCAACGCCGGCTAGCAAGCCAACACCTCGAACCTCCCCGACAAGGGGGTGATCCAGAAGCTTGCGGAAGCCTTCGCGAAGGCGCTCACCCATCTTTTGGGTATTTTGGGGAAGGTTTTCTTCCTCGATGATACGAATGGTTTCCAATGCAATAGCGGAAGCCACCGGGTGGCCGCAGGTTGTGAAACCGTGCCACAGGCCACCATATTTCTTCGACGCTTCATCCAATGGGCCGAGAACCTTTTCGTTCATGAGGAAGGCGGCAAAGGGAATATAGGATGAGGTGAGCTGCTTGGAGTAAACCAGTACGTCTGGCTGCAGATTATAGGTCTGCGACCCAAACATCTGCCCCGTACGACCGAAGCCGGTGATGACTTCGTCAGCAACGAAGAGGATGTCGTACTTTTTCAGGACGGCCTGAATTTTTTCCCAGTAGGTCGCAGGTGGCACGACAACGCCACCACCGCCGTTGACCGGCTCGGCCAAGAAGCAGCAGATGGTTTCAGGCCCCTCACTCAGGATCGCATCTTCCAGTTCGGTCGCTAGACGGGTAGCGAACTGCTCCTCGGTCTCTCCTGGGCGGCCTTCACGGTAGAAGTGGGGGCATCCCACGCGGACAACGGGCATGAGCAAATCATGGCCCTGGTGGTTGCCGTCCAATCCGGTCAGATTGTTTGTCGCGATGGTTGCTCCGTGGTATGCGCGTTTGCGGGCAATGATCTTCTTACGCTGCGGTTCGCCTTGAGCGTTTGAACGATGCCACAGAAACTTAATCACGGTATCGATCGCTTCGGAACCAGAAGCGTTGAAGAACGCTTTGCTCATCGGCACCGGAGCCATTTCTACGAGCTTGGCTGCCAGGTCAATCGTGGGCGGAGTCGAGCGATGGTAGAACACGTGATAGAAGGGTAGCGTGTCGTATTGACGTTTCGCGGCTTCGCCTAATCGCTTCTCGCTGAAGCCAAGGCCTGCAGACCACATCCCGGACATGCCTTCAAGGTAGCGGTTGCCGTAGTTATCGATAACGAAAACGCCATCACCTTTCTCGATGATGATGGGCCCAACTTCCTTGTGTTTGATATGGTTGGTATGGCAGTGCAGGACATAGTTAATGTCGCGGCTCTCCATCGTTTCTTTATCTGAATAATTATTCAAGGTCGTTCTCCGATATTCGCTTACCAAGACCCTTGGCGTAGAAATTGTTGTTGTTCTAAAATCCAGCAAATCCTTAATAAGAGATTTACGTAGATCTTCCTTACCGGTCTGCAGTTTTTGTTATAAGGGATTACCCTTAACGGCAGCTTGAAGTGCTAGCAGGCATGATCTATAGACCTCTGCTATCGAAATGGCCCTTTCCCTCCAGGTGGTGGTGGTCGGTGCAACTCAATGCTAACTAACGGACGTTAGCATGTCTATAGCCTTCGTAGGCCCTTCTTATAGGTCGCTTTCAAAGCCAGGGGAGAGCTCAGTGGCACGATACGTACGATCTGAAGCGGCCAGCAGGGGGCACTAGCGTGCTAGTAGGGGGTAGGAGGGTGGCGAGCAGGGAAGGGCGATGCCCGCCGTCCAAGCTGAAGAGGGCGGGAGATATTGGGTGGTCTAGGTTGATCAGACGCGCGAATGTATATCCATATTGAAAAGGGCCATCACTGATTTCTTGGCGAGCTCACAGACCCTGGGCATGTCGCTAGCCGTGCCGTTCCAGTCACTCCAGGATGACGCACTGTCCAGGAACGCTAAGGCCATTCTGGATTTGACTACGCTGTCCTTGACGCCAAACGCTTCTGCAGCGGCCTGATAGAGCTTTGCACACAGGGAAATCCAGTAGTTCACCTCATTGCGGATGTCGGGCTGCAGGAAATTCCCGATCCGATCACTCGCGATCAAAATGTCCCAAAGGTTGTTTTCTGGCCGTTGAATCTGATGAGTGATGTGGACGATGATGTACGCATCCAGGAACTCTTCGGCAGTGGTGGCGGACTCGATGGCTTCGAGCACCGAAATACCGAAATTGTAGTAATGCCACCTCAGGCTCTCTGTGACGATTTCATCCCGCCCACCGGGGAAATGGGAATATAGGCTAGGAGGCTTGATGTTGAGCGCATTGCCCAAAGTGCGCATGGTGACAGCAGCGTATCCCTCGGCGGTCGCCACCTGTAAGAAAGCTCCCAGAATGTTCTTGCGCCCAGGCGTCAGGGCAGTCCAATCGAACTGGTTTAGATGTCTTTCAAGCTCTTGTCGTACCAAGAGCAGCCCTACTGAAAGCGCCATAAATTCTCCTTGCTACATCAGTCGGCATTCTCTGCCCTTGAGGAGGCCGCTAGGTACCACCTGCGAGACAGCAAATGCTGAAGCGCCCCTCTCCAGAGCATGCCATTTTGCACAACGATACCAAATCACTTGGCCCGCGGTGAAGGGAAAGCTTCCTTGAACTCAAGGGGTTAGAGGTCAATCAAGATGCTGAAGACACCCTTGGCCACCCCTAGGGGTTACCCATAGTTACAGTATGGTTAAGACCGTCTGCCGTCGTTCGGACTGGTCAAATCAATCGATAGAGGCTGCGATAGACGCGTTCCACGGACGTATGGATGCCTCAGCTATTAGCGGGTTTCGCAACCCTATTGTGCGTTAGGTTACTTTTTACCACTAAAATGGTGCGACATCTCGGCCTGATTTCTGCCAGTGCTCATATATTTCAATGGCTTATAAAACCTGGCACGGTGCATGCTTTGAAAATCACGCTTCCTAACTAACGTTCGCTAAGGTGGCCCTGAGCGTATCGTAGTGAGGGCATTGGTGCA
This sequence comes from Pseudomonas sp. Teo4, assembly GCF_034387475.1. Taxonomy (NCBI): domain Bacteria; kingdom Pseudomonadati; phylum Pseudomonadota; class Gammaproteobacteria; order Pseudomonadales; family Pseudomonadaceae; genus Pseudomonas; species Pseudomonas sp. Teo4. Next base: position 2,476,545 of record NZ_JAXCIL010000001.1, on the reverse strand, counting down.
TTAACGCACATTCAGACCTGAGCGGTAACGATGTGTTACCCGATAATTGGAGCTCGTGATGACAGCAGCACACGTTAACAGCGCCTTGGATGCACTGCATGAGGTCATGAAAGTCGGCTATACCAATGGCGATGCCGTGATGATTGCCGATCAGTTTTATTCCCAAGACGCATGGGTTGTTGGCCCTGAGAGCGCGGTCTGGAAGGGGCGCGGGGAGGTTCTGGCTCTTTATGAAACCGTTGTCGGGGTTTACGAGTGGGAGACTGAGCGTAAGCATCTCGTGCAACTCAGCGACGGCAGCATCAGCGAGTTCCTGATCGGTCGTATCGTACCCGTCAAAGGTGGTGAAACGCTTTCGTACAAAATTCAACTAGTCTGGCAGAAGGTCAATGACCAGTGGCGTTGTGTATCTCAATTTTTCGCGTCAGGCACTACCTTCGATCCAGCATAAGGCACCTCAATATCAAGTTGTGAGTGATGGCCTTAGTTATTAACTTATTTAAGTAAAGCCATAATCAATTTTCTTGAGATTATGATGTGGCATCTGCCTCGTAAACAGTACTGTGGAAGAGTTTTACAATTGGTGAGTTTTGCGAGGTGGATGCCTGTTCATCGTTTCTGGTAGGAGTATATTTAATGACAGTTTGTGAAGTCGACGTGAGCATTAATAGTCAAGGGAATACAAGTCAGCAGTCCTCGATACTTTTGCCTTGGGCGGACGAGGATTTTCGTGCTAATCCGCATCCATGGTACGATGTGCTCCGCCGAGACTCACCTGTTTATTTGGATCCACTCCAGGAAAATTCTTATGTAATATCTCGATATGCAGATGTGATTAAGTATGGAAAACATCATTCTCTATCATCAGTTGTTCCGGATTGGGTACCTAAAGGGCCGTGGAGTCTTTTCAAGGCTAGTATGATTGTCAAAGACGGTGAAGAGCATGTAGCCCTAAGGCGTAGGTCTAACAAGTGGTTTACTCCAAAACTCGCGAACCAGTATGCGCAGCACACGGCAGCGGCGGTGAATTACGCTCTCAACGACATGGGCCCTGATGGTGTAATTGAGGCCTATCGAAACTTAGCGTTGCTCCCTGCACACTACGCAATGTGCGCCGCCCTCGGACTACCTAATGACGGATACGATTCGGCATCTGCCTGGATGCACGATGCGATGGTTGGCTTAGGAGCAGCGGTTACAGATGCAGAGGAAGAACGCTGTAAGACCGCTTTCTTGTACCTTACGGATCGGGTGAAGCGCCATCTTCAACTCCGGAGAGACTACCCTGAGCCTGGAATGGTATCGTCTTGGATTGATGACGTGATACATGGAGAAATGACGGAGCAAGAGCTATTTGAGGGGGTTTTGCTTTTTTGGGCTACGGGTACTCCTAATGCAGCGTATCTGATCAGCGGTGGGCTTGAAACATTTGCCCGGAATCCTGAGGTCTTTGAACTCTGGAAGTCTGATAAAAACGCACATCAATCAATCTTAAATGAGTTGGCAAGGCTCTATAATCCAGAAATTTCTTTCACTCGTTTTACCAAAGAGCCTTTAGAAATATCTGGTGTCGAGATTCCTGCTAATAAAATGATTAGGTTCATGATCGCATCTGCCAATAGAGATCCTGATGTCTTTCCTAATCCAGATTGCTTTGATTTGACACGGGAAGTCGACTCGGCAGGAAATCTTACCTTTGGCATCGGAGCTCACCAGTGCCCAGGAATGATAATATCAAAAGCTGAGGTGTACGCAGTTTTCAATACTATAGCCGAAAGAGTTAGGAAAATAGAGTTAATCGGCTCGCCTGTTTATGCAAATAGTGATCGAGCAGCATCCTATGTGCGCCTTCCACTTAAAATGACATTGTACTGAAGCTGTAAAGAGCTAGGTGGCGGCTTTTGCCCTATTGTTATGGGGCGAATGACAGGTACGTGCTAGCTCTTGGCTGCAGAGGTGTAATGTGTGAATTTTATTATCTCTTGATTGCCATAAATCTAAGGTGTGTTCAACGCGCTTAATGGATGGTCGATAACTATGTCCGATGATGCTCATAAGATTGTGGAGTTAGACTCAGCTATTAAGCAGGCATTTAAGATTTTTGATAAGAGCACATTTGAAGGGGGTATAGGTTACGCTCTGGCAGGAGAGGTATATGGTTCGGCTTCATTTGATTGTCTGGCCGCAGACTCTTTAGACTTTGACGAGAAGCGATTTTGGGAAGCTTCTCGGGATGTGGAACTTCTGACTCTCAAGAAACTTAGGGCTTATGTTGCTGAAATAGGACTAAGTCAACCTGATGAGCAAACCTATGAAGTGCTAGGGCAGATGACTGCTCGTGTTTTTTCCGGTGCTCCTCACTTTGCATATTGTGAATGGGTCGCTCCTCAAATCCTTATCGCGTTGTCCGATTTTAATCTATTAAAAGAACTGTTGGGGCGAAGTGAGTTGAGTATTGAGCTTTTTGAGCACGAAGCTGCGTTCGCATCTGCTTGGCGGGGGCTCGGTGAGGGGTTCGGAAAAGCCATTAAGCCGTTGGAGAAACATTTGCTACGTTATGGTCAGGGCTTAGGGGTTTGATGCTTTTTGCTATGAGTAGCACGATATGGCTTAATTGTTTTCAAGGGTTTTATTGTTGTGTGGCTGGTTATAGTGGGTTGGAAAAAGCTTAGCTGGTGTTCATGGCTGTTAACTTGATTTGGGTCTCATTGCTTAGCGTTTCCTATGAGCGCTTTGCTGGTGGGGTTTGAACTTGCTGTGTGAACATATGTCATGGTTCTATTTGTTTTGCTCTGGTTAGGCTTTCCGTTTGATAGGCAATGATGCACTTTTTTGTTGTCGCCATTACTTGTGATGCAGGCCAAAATAATGAGGTGTCAAATGTCAGAGGTAGATACTGGTAATGATGTAGATCGATCTGCGAGCGAAAAATCGCGAAACGTTAGGCTGATAGGATCTATGGGAGTACCTGCGTTGGTACTCACCGTGCTGGCATTTTCGGCGCCTATGTCTGTCGTCGAAGGCTTTCTTCCTCTAGCGATTGGCTTTGGTGGGCCTGGAGCAGTGTTCGCTGTACTTATAACAACTATCGTCCTGCTGCTATTTGCGTCAGGATATGTAACGATGGCTAGACATGTTCCAAAGCCGGGGGCGTTCTATGCCTTTATAAGCGCTGGTCTTGGGAAGATTACAGGCCTCGGTGCGGCATTCCTAGCTGTATTTGGGTATATGTGTGTAATTGGTGGTTCGTTTATTTTTCTAGGGCTGAATATCGAAAATCTAATTGAGAGCATGGTTGGAATCCATTCTTCTTGGGTTTTTTGGGCCGTTTTCGGATGGGCTGTCGTCGGGGTGCTTGGTTATTTTCATATTGAGCTATCTGCCAAGATTCTATCTGTTGCGATGGTTTTTGAAGTTTTAATTGTTGTCATTTTTAACTGCTTTGTACTGGGCAAAGGCGGAGCGGAAGGTTTGCAGATTTCTCCATTTACGCCGTCTGCGTTTAGTCAAGGAAATATGGCGACAACTTTGCTTTTTGCAATTTTAGTTTTTATGGGCTTTGAAGCGACAGCTCTATTTAGGGATGAGGTAAGGGAGCCTAATAAAACGATTCCTAGGGCGACCTACGGTGCCGTCCTGTTCATTGGCGTCCTTTATACATTTTCAACGTATTCATTAGTTTCGGCATACGGGGTTGATGCTTGGGAGGTGGCGAAAAATAGGCCTACCGAGATGTTTGCTCAGGCGGCAGGGCATTTCGTTGCTCCTGTGTTTACCCAAATAGCATATGTATCGGTGGTTATATCAATTTTTGCAGCGGTGCTCGCTATTCATAACGTCATTTCACGTTATGTTTTCAGCTTGGCAGTAGACAAAGTACTTCCAAGGTCGTTAGCTAAAATTCACAAAAAACATTGCTCCCCATATATTGCTTCTCTAGTGGTTTCTGTTGTGGTCGGTCTCGCTATGATTCCTGGGCTGGGTAGCATTCCGGGCGAGGTGCTGTATGGTGTTGTCACTGGCATCGGAGCTATTGCTGTTATATTTTTAATGGGCTTGGTTAGCTGTGCAGTCGTGGCGTGGTTCTTGATAAATGGAACACCAAAAGGGGTGTCAAAGTTTAAAACTTTTTGGGCTCCAGGGTTTTCCGCAATTATGTTGATAGGTACTACAATATTCGCTTGCGTGCATCTAGAGGTCATTTTAGGGGGAGAGCCATCGCAGAATGACTGGGTTATTGTCATGATGGCTGGTGTGTTTATGCTAGGTGTTATAATCGCGACGTACTTCAGATGCTTCAAGCCATCTAATTATACGGCTCTTGGTAGTGCGGTGGACGTAATAGATAATGCAGTTTAGCGTATAAGCGTAGGACATGGATGTCCCACTCAACCTGAAATCCCGCCCCCTAGAAAAAACAGATTTTTTTACCGCGCTGAGTGCCGATGCCTCATGGGGGCAAGCGTGGCCAGACGCGACTATTCGATTTAACTTACCAAGGAGAAAGTCACTCATTCATTGATGAGTGAATTCTCTGCTCACGCCAATAGTTAATCGAGATTTTTTGGGGGTAGGTAAAATTTTTAGTCAATAGTAGGTTGTTGTTTTGTAGTCAGTTTCAGTGTTTTTGTAGGCGCTTGGCCGATTTTAAAAAGTTTTGAATTTTATTGGTTTGCGGGCGTTTGTTGGCTTGGTTATATGATGGCATTTGACTATCTGGCGTGTGTTACTCATGCTTTTAATGTCTTAAGGGGGTTGTTAAGTCTAATCTGTATCCCTGTTGGTCTACAACCTGGCAGGGATACATTCATTTGTTGTATTAACTAAATCGTGAATTCGGACATTAAAAGTTGCTGGTGGTTGGCAAGCTTATTAAGGTCTGCTGCAATCTTAGCCGATCGCTCAGATGTTTCTGCTAAATGCCTCGTCACGTCCCGTATCGCCACTACATTTTTACTCACCTCTTCAGAAACAACACTTTGCTCTTCGGCAGCGCTGGCAATCTGAATGTTCATTTCATTGATGACCTCAACGGCCTGGTTGATTGATCCAAGTAAATCGGCGGTCTCACTCACTTGGACAACACTGTTGGTCATCTGGTCATGGCTACTGTTCATTGCTTCCTGCACCGACTTAGTGTCACGATGTAGTTGCTCAATTACGATACGGATTTCATCAACAGATTTTTGAGTGCGCTGAGCTAGATGCCGAACTTCATCAGCTACTACCGCAAAGCCTCTACCTGACTCTCCTGCGCGAGCAGCTTCGATAGCGGCATTTAAAGCCAAAAGGTTGGTTTGATCTGCTACGGATCTGATGACATCTAGAACTCCACCTATTTTTTTACTACTTTCCGCTAATTGGCTCGCATCCTCCATGGCTTTTTCGATATGCTCAGCCAGAGTATTAATACACTTAGAGGCTCCGTTTACAGAACTCATGCCATTCTGTGTCGCTTTTTCTGCAAGCCCAGCGGCCTGTGCTGCACGCACAGCATTTTGTGCGACGTCATGGGACGTAGCACTCATTTCTTGTGATGCTGAGGCTACCTGTTCAAGCTCGTTGAATTGCTGTTGCATACCAACATTTCCAGACTCAGCAATAGCTGCAGCGTCTGCTGCGGTCTGTCTCGTTTCCTCTACTGATAGGGAAATTTCACCAATAATTGGTTGCAGCTTGTCTAAAAATTGGTTGAATCCAACCACCAGAGTGCCTACTTCATCCTTGTGGTGATGAACCAGACGTTTAGTTAGGTCGCCATTTCCGCTCACCATCTCCTTGAGCAAGAGCGATACACGGTTTATCGGAGTCGTGATGGATCTGCCCAGCAGAGCAATCGCTGCGATGGCTATTGCAAACACTACGCTTGCTACAATCAACTGATCACGTCTTCCCTCGCGATAAAGCTCCTCAAGCTGACTGTTTAACTCTACGGCTGGCTTTGTGACAATATAACTCGGCACAGAGATTAGCGTCATCCACTCACCGCCACCTCCAGTTTTAAGTTGTGCAATTGCAATGGTATTGCCATCTGAGTTAACTATTTCAGTGGTTTTGTCCTGTGTTCTAGTAGCCAGGATTTTACTCAGTGCTGGATCAAGTTTTTCGAGTTTTTTTCCAAGGCTATTTGAGTCGCTGCTGTTGGCTGCGATAGTCCCATCCTCACTCACAAGTATTACTTTGGCTTGTCCGTTATAAATATTTTGAGAGGATTTCTTGGCTTGCGTTTGGAGTTCAGCAAGGCTTATATCTATGCTTAGGCTGCCGATAGCATTTTCTCCCGATAATAGGGGGAATGCCACCGTCGACATCAGGGTTGTGCCCCCTGATAAGTCAGTGTACGAAAATGGGTTTACCAAACAGGTACGTTTATTGGTTGTCGCACATTTATACCAAAACGTTGCAGCAGTTCCGTTATAGATAATTTCTTTTTCTGGCATTGTATAGCTGGAAATATTATTGGATTGGTATATTGCGAATCTTCCACTTTCATTTCCCTTGAAGCTCATATCTCGAAAGGGAGCATCTATTTCTGGAACCTGCTCAAGTGCAAGGCCAACCCCAAACAGTGATGGGTTACTTTGAACATGCTTTGCGATCGATTGAGTGAGCATAGAGCGCAGCCGACTTTCTGAATCTTGATGGGTACGCCGATCTACAATCTGTAAAACTAGTTGATTTGAGAGGTTTTCTCCTGCGCTTACAGTTTTCATAAAAAAATCTGATGCTTGCCTAGCAGTAGATTCGGCAACAGTAGTCAAATGCCGATTTGCCCCAATCTCTAGAAGTTCTGCTCCTACATTCCCGGCTAAGCTGGAAGACCGCTCCGCTGAGTATTGTGAGCCTCCGACTAACAGGAGGACGATGAGGCTCATGCATAGGCCCGAAAGCACCACAATGCGCGCATTAATTGACCAATTTCTTAAGAAGTACACGATGACTCTCCAAGGCGGATGGGCAATGACTACGGTTTGACTGCATGGTACGACGTACGAACGGTCGTTAGCTAGTCGGCGTTGAGCTTTTCTCCCTGCAACAGGTCACTTGTCGAGCAGGTTGATGGTTGCACTGCATCACTAGATTTTTTACAAAATCACGAGTAACCCAATCAATGAACCACTTCTGCTTTCGTTGCTACCTCTAAGCCTCACAACGAGGCTTGAAGGGGCCATGAGTCGTCAGCGGTGCCCCAGAGAATTCAAGGTCGAATTGGTCTAGCAAGTGACCGAGAACGGCAAACCTGTTGCCTATGCTTCCCAGCGCTTGGGTATGTCCGTTCATAGCCTCTACGCCTGGATCAAGCTCTAAAGCAGGACTCAAGAGCTGTTATCAGCAGGCCGAGTAGCGCAAGCTAAGTGCTGAATTCAAGCGCGTGACGGAAGAGCGAGACATCTCAAAACAGGCCGACGCGTACTTTGCTAAGGAGTGCGGCTGAGGTACGCCTTCATCAAGAAGCACTCGACGGATCACACGGCGCGTCGCCTTGCGCAAACCCTAAAGGTGCATCTTTGAGGTTACAACGCTTGGCTGTAGCTGCTCTTCACTCCCCAACAATACGCACCCTGTGACCTTTACTGTCGGGTTCTTGCCTTCAGGCTGGGCAAGGAACTGCTCTCGGTACTCGCCTTGGGCAAGGACTGAGTAGCTCAGGTCTAGGGGTTTTCTTTGACTGTGACCACCTTCATCTACGCACCACCTTTGGATTCCGTTCTAGCCGTTTGAGGAACAGGCGGTGTGCATTCTGGGCGGGGAAGGGAGACGCAGGGAAGCTTATGGAATGGGGTTTGCTGAGGTGTTTGTGCTGTTTAGTGAAGGGGGGCAGAAATCGTTCATTCTTCTGTATGAATCATTTTGGCCAATTTGTGCGAAAGGCCGATTGTCGCTGTCTTGAGGAGACTCTAAAACATGCCTAGGTGCCTGTGGACACTGCTTCCGCAGTCCTAGGGTTTCCCATCGTCTAAAACTTCGATGTCCAGCCGAGGCAATAATAATGTCCAAAATCCTCAGTACCGGTCTCACACTCGTCTTCAGCTCTGCTATTGCAGTGCAGGCGCACGCTGATTTGACTGTGGTCTCGCATGGCGGCGCCAATAAGGCTGCTCAAGTCAAAGCCTTCTACGAGCCCTATACCGCAACGACAGGCACGAAAATCATCGCCGACGAGTTCAATGGCGAAATGGCGAAGGTTAAGGTTCAGGTCGATACCAAGAACGTTGCGTGGGACGTTGTTGAAATGGAGATGCCTGAGCTGACCCGCGCTTGCGATGAGGGAATGCTCGAGGAAGTTGGCGAGGATCCCGCGATCTCCAGGCTGGCGCCAGATCTGCTCGACGGGGCAGTACAGCCCTGCGGGGTTGGCTTCTTTGTATGGTCGACCGTGCTCGCCTATAACGCAGAAAAGCTCAAGACAGCACCTCAAGGGTGGGCCGACTTCTGGGACGTTGGAAAAATTCCAGGGAAGCGTGGCCTGCGCAAGGGTGCGAAATACACCCTGGAATTCGCTTTGATGGCCGATGGCGTAGAGCCCAAGGACGTGTACTCCGTACTGGAAAGTAAAGCGGGGCAAGATCGGGCGTTCGCTAAGCTGGATAAACTGAAACCGTACATTCAGTGGTGGGAGGCGGGCGCCCAGCCACCTCAATTTCTCGCCTCTGGCGATGTCGTCATGAGCTCTGCCTACAATGGCCGCATCGCAGCGGTGCAGAAGGAGAGCAATCTTCGCATTGTGTGGAATGGCGGGATCTATGACATGGACGCGTTTACCATTCCTAAGGGTGCCAAGAACCGCGAAGAGGGTCTCCGCTTTATCCAGTCGGTTCTCCAGCCTGAGGCTCAGAAGGCCTATGCCCAGCAAATCGCCTACGGCCCAGTGAACCGTGCAGCTGTGTCCATGGTGGATGCCAATCGTCGAAGCAATATGCCAACGGACGAAGCGAACCTGGCGCACCAAGTTGCTATCAGCGCATCCTTTTGGGCAGATCATGGAGATCAGCTGGAGCAGCGCTTTAACTCTTGGGCTGCAAAGCAGTAATCTGTCCAGCAGCAGGGCGGCTGCTTTCAGTCGCCCCTCCAGCATCGAAGGGAGTGGCGCAGACGCTTTCCCTCTACAGCGAGTGCTTTAGAGACAGTCTGCAAAACGGTCTGTCACAGACGTACTCTCGACACCCTTGCCATCATGTTGATCCGCTGGGATCCCGGGTATCGGATAGGGCCCCTCACATTTATCTGGTGCGAGTGGAAGGGGACAGCATGATCGGCGCCGGCATCTACCTAGGCGACCTTGTGATTATCGACCGCTCCATTGAGGCGGAGCCCGGCCACATTCCGCTACAGCAAGGCTGAAGTGCTTCTGTTCGACCTCAGCCAGCGGAGCGAGATCACGGGTGGCCTGTTCGCAGCTACCCAGCCGGTGGCCAGTGAAATGCTCATGAGTGTGCTCGATGCGGTCAACGGTCGGTGGGGCAGGGCGACAATGCGCCGGGAGATGATGAGCCAAAGCCTCACTACGCGGGTAGATGAGCTCTGGACTGTTTACTGTAAGTGACGGAAAGATTGCTTGATGCCACACCTGCCCTCTCGCAGCGAATGGCAAAGAGCCAGTTTGAGTCACTAGCCTCAACCCTTTTTGATGAGGGGAGTTGGCAGGTGAGGCGCCTCGCGGCGCCCCATGCTAGATCAGGTTCTATTTGAAGCGCTTGGCCTTGTGGAAGTGCCGGAAGTCGTCGAATTTCTGGCCGTAGATGAAAGGCACGTAGGCGTCCGGATCTTCCAGCGTGTCAAACCATGGGACGACCCAAGACGATTCACCCTGGGAGTAGTAGGCCTTACCGACCGACACGACCGGGATGGTATCCAGTGGGTCAAACTCGTTGCCGGTCAGCTTCAGTGTGGCGGTGCCTTCACGGCGAACCCGGTAGTTTTCCATATTCTTCATGCAGGTGAGGATTACCTTATCCTGCAGGCCGATGCCTTTCACATGAGGGCTTGCTTTCAGTTCGAAGTCCAGGCCTTCGAAGCTGACAGGGCCCTGGTCTTCGCCAAACTCGGCGCTGATCTCGACCAGGCGCTGGCCGTTCCGCTCAGCGAAGCCGTAGAACTGATGGCCGTCCATGTAGACTTGGGTAGTGCCGGTTTTCTTTGGCTCTCCCCACATTTCGCGTCCGATCGTCACGGGCATGTCGCCGCTGACGATGATCCACAGCATGGTGGTGCCTTCGTGCTCCTTGTAGCGGCATTTCAGGAAGACGATGGCGCAGTCGAACTCGCCGCACATCGCGCTCTGCCATTTTGAAATGTTCACGTAAGCGGTAGGCGTGTCACTGGGTTCGAAGCAGGGAGCCAGGACGCTGCGCACGAATTCAGGCGTTGTCTCGAACTCCACTGTCACACCTTCAGTGGTGAACTTGCCATCGGCGAGGAGCTTCTGGATTTCTTTGACTTCTTCGGCAGTTTTAACGAATCCCACGGTATTTCTCCTTATTTTCTATGGGCGATGAATATCGTGCGCCTGAAATGAGCGCGAGTTAGCAACGCGGTTGGTGGGAGAAGAGGGGAGTTGGAGCTCCCCTCAAGATTGCTTCAGAGGCTTACCGGAACGGTGCCTGCTTCCTGCTGGCTGGCCAGGCTTGGTCGACTGATGGCGCCCGAGGTTGCTTGGTAATCACCTTTGCGCAGTGGAGCGATCAGCAGACGAACGCAGAGGTAGTAAGCCGCGCCGGAGAGCAGGATCACTGGCAGCGAGGCGCCCAAGTAGCGGAAGGGTTCAGCCATGGCCACGGTGACGGGGTTGTAGAGCCACAGGTAACCGAAGGTTGAGGCGATAGTGATGATGACTGCGATCCAGTTCACCCCCCCCCAGAACTCGTACTTGCCACCCTTTTGGGCGAAGAGGCTGGTGACATCGATCTTCTCGCGGCGAAGCAGGAAGTAGTCAACGAGTGTGATGCCGGTGATGCCGACGAACATGACGCCGTTGTATGACAGCCAGCTCATCACTACTGAGAGCAGCCACTCGGTTTTGAAGGCGAAGTAGACGCCTGGCAGCAAAAGCACAGCCAGCAGGAGCTCCCACTTCAGTCGGGCGAAAATCTTGATCTGCTGAACCGACACACCGGCCAGGTAGATCATGACCACCATGGTTGCGATGTTTGCAGTCAGCACAATTGCCATGACGATCGAACCGAAGATTGGGCCACCTACAGCGATCATCCAGATCGTGGGGTCATAGGTGCCAGCACTGATAGCTGCCAAGGCGGCGACGGTGGACACAAACGCTGCGCCTAGGACACCAACGCCAACCACGGAAGGGCCAACTACGTGCTTGCGCTTCGCTACGAGGCGGGTCAGGCCACCCATCACGGGCCACCAGGTCATCGAGTTCGAGACGCCGAACTCAACCGCCAGGGCAAACCCTTGTACAGGGTCTTTGCTCAGCATCTGGTCGGCAGGCAGCTGTGTCGTCCAAAGGTGCTGCAGGCCGAACTTGTGGATCAGAATGCCCAGCATCACCAGGGTGATGAACATGTGCAGTGGGCCGATGTAGCCATTGAGCCGCTCGAAGAGCTTGGGCCCTTTGCTTGCAATCAACCAGACCAGCACCAAGGCTGCCAAAGCAACACCGATGACCAGGTGCTCATGAGAGGTTCCGGTTACCTCGGTTCCTGTGATGGTTGCGGCAATGTTCGCTGCGCCGCGAGCGGTAAGCGCTTCAACGACATACGACCAGCCAACCAACGTGGCGAGCAGGCCGAACAATGGAACGACAATTCCACGATAGCCAAAAGATGACTTGGCATTGTCGATGACATCGGTGCCGTACTTGTGGCTTGGTACGCCGGAGGCGAGTGTGACAATGGCCATGCCGATCATAAGACCGATTACGTAGCCCATCACACCAAGGCGCCAGTCTCCAACGTATGGGAGGTAGCTCCCGATCAGAAATGCCCAGGTCGCTGCGCTGAATGCACAGCATGTCCAAAGAAACGAGCCATATGTCTTATACACACGGTCACGGGCGAGCACGGGAAGGCGTCCTGCAAGTGCCTCCTGCTCTACATGGTTTTTGAATTCGATACTGGATTTGGTCATGGTTGGCCTCCTACACAACGATCATCAAGGTGCCGATCCAGAGGATCGCTGCGATCAGAATCCACACGGTCGCTTCAACGATCATCGGGTGAGCTGACCTCCAGCAATCGGAGGAAGTGTGTTCTTCCGTGGCCAAAGCGCTTAGTTGGCGAACCAAGTCCTGGTTCAGGCTTTGGCTAGTCAGCATCATCCCTGAGCTAGCGTCGACTTCGGTTTTGCTCATTTTGACCCTCTTCTAGGCAGCTCTTGGAGGTATGCCAGTAGTGTTTGTTATAGAGAGGCAGAAAACTCAGGGGTAGCTCGATAGGCAGGTGCCTTCAATCATCCCTCACACGCAAAGTCCAATCTTTATTGTGCACAGCTTTCAAGTTTAGGACGGGGGCGTCGGATGGTCGGATCCGGGCCTTGATAGCTAGGCTACTCCCGCCTTGGTTGCTCCAATATCCAGAATTGGCAATCTCAATTAAGGCTCTCAAGCACGCGTATTTGCGCGTGGCCGTGTGTGGCTCAAGGCCCCTGAGAGGTAGCGCCGATGTCCTCCGGCGCTTCTGTCTGTCGTGACCAGCATCCCAGGTAGCCAGCCGTTGTCAGGTCTCACCAGTGGGTTGCCGATTTTGGATAGGGGCGAAAGTTTCACGGTGCTAGGTTTTTGCTAGGCATCCCCAATATAAGTCTTGAAATCATGGATGCTTTCTAGTGCTGACTTACTCCTGCGCAGCAGTGAGTGGCTACGGCTCAGCTTGTATTCTTGCGTGTTCTCGCTCGGGTGTCCTGTCTAAATAAAAAATCCAAGCTGTAAATCCAGACATTAGGAGCAGAAGAAGTTGAATAAAATAAAAGTGACTGGCTTGGTGGGTTCCATCGTGTCGCTCTTATCTGTTTCCGCTTATGCGTTAGAGCCCATTCAAGTAGGGGCGGTATCATTTACGCCCAGCTTAGAAATCGGAGCAGCGGCGTTTTCCCACAAGAACCAGGCTTTCGGTGGCACTACAAGCAGCTTCGGCTTTCCAGTTGATCGCGATGCCGAACGATACGAGGGCTACGGTAAATACGGAGTTGAGCTTTCTATCCCACTGACCGAGCAGTTGACGCTCAGTGGGAAAGTCAGCGCGATTTCTTCTCTCAGTCGAGGCGACACTGATGGTCTTGGGGCCACGCGTGATGATCCGGAGTACACGGATTGGGAGGACGGTTATCTTAAGCTAACAGCCAAGGAACTTGGTTGGCTGGATCAAGTCGGTATTAGCTACGGCCGGCAGAACTTTATCGTTGGCGATGGTTTTCTGCTCGCGGATGGACATCCGGAGCAGGGGCATGAAGGTGGCTACTGGTTCGGAGCCCGGAAAGCCTACGATAACACCTTGGTATTGAGTGCTGATCATGGTGCTTTCCACTTTGACGCATTCTCGCTGCGTACACGAGCTGATGTGGACGTGATCGACTACAAGGAGCGTGTGGAGATCAAGGGCGGAAACCTCCAATACAACCTTGAGAGCGGTGGTCAAGTTGGCTACATGCACATGCGCGTAACGGACAATGCCTCTGAGCTCCGAGATGGTCTGGAGGTTGATGATGTGCGGGTGATTGGGCTGCCTGTTCCTGGTATCTCAGACCTGAAGCTCTCTTCGGAATACGTCTGGCAAAAGAATGACGATGCCCGGGCTCACGGCTGGTATGCCGGCGCTAGCTATACCTTCAGTCAAGTCCCTTGGCAGCCGAAGGTGGCCTACAAGTACTCTGAGTTTTCCCGCGGGTACGACCCATTGTTCTATGGCTCCTCAGGGGAGTGGGGGACGTGGGTTCAGGGCGAGGTGGTGGGTGAGTACATGTTGTTCAATAACAACCAAACCACCAGTCAGTTCAAGCTCACCCTCCACCCGGTTGAGACTGTGACGGCGGGGGCCGTGCTGTACAAGTTCGATTTCAAAGACAAGCCTGACGGGGTCAACAGCAAGGACTTCGCCAAGGAGCTTGACCTCTACGTCGATTGGGCTCCGGACGCTCATTGGATTGTGGGCGGGCTGATTGGTGTCGCGAAGCCTGGGCAGGGTGCAGAGGATCTATTCGGCAGTCGTGATACCTCTCATCTATTCCAGGCGTATGCGGTATATAGCTTCTGATCTCCCCGCCATACGGGTTTCGCATTTTGGATAGGTAATCCAGGGGGCTGGCCCTAATCTAGCCCCGCTTTTTACTGGTCTACGGTTTCACCAGCCGAACATTGCGCCGCCCTCCTGGGCGGCTTTTTTTGCTGGTCTGGGGAGTGAGCAGCCTTTAGATCGGCTCTTTTGAACAAATATGCCGGACTTGCAAGGCCAGTTCGGCACGAGAACTCAATGCTGAGAGTCCATTAACGGCTGAAACATCTGAGAAGCCATACCCAAGCTGGGAGGCCTGGGAGAACGGTTCGTGTATTTCATCGATCAGCCTCTTGCGGGAGCATGTCATCGGCACCGGTAACGCGCAGCATGGGGATATCGGTCAGTGCCGACAGCAGTGCACCGGATGGAAGACCGAGCATTTTCAAATGCGGCTGCAGAATAAGTAGCTGACACGGCATGGAACATGTAGCTCAACCATGCTGCTGACTCGGGCAATGGTGCGTTACCAACGGGCCCAACGTTGTTCGCGTGCTTGCCCAGCTTTTCGAACATTGCCCTCCAGGCGGGCTCATCTTCTGAAATAGCAGCCGGGTTGAAGTGTCCCTCCCGGCCTCTCACCGGATCCGGGTAGACGGTGACATTCACTTCAGAACGCCTGCCGCAGGCATGTCCCACTCAGGGCAGGAGCTGTATTCGGATTGAAGAGCAGATCCGACGTTGCTTGGACATCGGGCAGTATCAGGATGATGCGAGGCGATTATGTGGTCGCTTCGGCCGCGCTAGTAGCACTTTTCGAAATCGGCAACGTAACTGTTGAAGTCTGGTGGCAAGATCAAATGGTCTGCATACGAACGAAAAAGCCCCGGTACGCCTATGCAGCACGTACCGGGGCTTGAGCAACGCTGATTATTGGTTCTTGGCAGTCAGGTATTGGGCGCAGAAGCCCAGGTCGCCGTGGCCAGCCTTTTGGGTCTCGGTCAGGTCATCAGCCACCGCTGCAATCAGGCTTGCACGCAGGCCGGACGCACGGAGAGCGTCACGCCACTGAATAACCGCATCGAGGTAAACGTCGACAGTTGCCTGGATGGTGCTGAAGTCGTTGGACTCGATTTCCTTGATGCTTTTCTTGACCTTGTAACGCAGCAGGTCGATGCATTTGTCGGCAAAATCACCCAGCTGGCTGGCATTCACACCATGGGTCTTGGCGTAGGCTGCAGCCTCCAGGAACCCGGCCAGGCCTACTGCGTAGAAGCTGCCAGTCATGGCGGCGTCGACGGTGCATGGGACGGCCAGGTCTTCGCCGGTGTAGAGGGTGCCTTCCGGGGCAACAGGCTTCATGGTCTGCTCGACCTGTGTCCATACGTCAGGATTACCGGCGTATTGGACGATGGTGTACGGGCCGCCGATGAGATCAGGGTAAGAGGTGATGGCACCGTTGATGAAGTTGCCGCCGTTGCCTTCTACGACCGAGCGGAACAGCTCGCCATCTTCAGGCATTGCGGTGCTCAGGTTGATCACATAGCGATTGCTCAGGTCGAGCTTGCTGGCGTTTTCCTGGAACAGAGCGGCGCCACCCGAAGCACTGCTGATGATGGACAGCACGACGTCACTGGCGTTGACAGCATCGGCGAAGGAGGAGGCCAGGGTTGCGCCATTGGCTACGACACCTGCAGCTGTGGCTGGGCGGCCATCCCATACGGTCACCTTGGTGCCGGCTTTGAGCAGGGTGTTGGCGAACGCGGAGCCCATCAGGCCGGTACCGATGACGGTAACTGTTTTACTCATTTTATTAGCCTCTGATTAGTAAAGTTGTGGCCCGTCCCGACCTCGAACAAAGCATTTGGTGCCTAGTTTCAATCGTCGAGTTACGAGTCGATTATCAGAGTGGTTTACGGTGGCCCCTAGCCAATTTCGGCAAAGCTGAGGCAGTACCTGAGCCCGGATTTTTCGGCCCTGGAAAATGAAGAAGGCTCCTGTAGGGAGCCTTCCAGTTGATGCGGTGATCAGCTTGTGGCGAGCATCACTGGTTCTGCTCGGGCTGGCATATCTTCCTGAGCGAGCTCAATCGCACGAGGTACAGAGAGCCAGGTGGCCAGGCCTAGACCGACCACCGCGCCGAAGATTTTGCCCAGCATGAGCGGGACGATCAGTGTCGGCTGGAAGTTCGCAATGTAAGCCAAAGCGTCACCCAAAACCCAAGCCCCGCAGCATGTGTAGGCAATGGTCATGACCTTGTCGCGAGGGCTCATGTCAGGAATCAGCCGGAGCAGGGCAAGCGGATTGGCAGTAGTTGCGACGATGCCTGCGCTCCCGATGGCGCTGAGGCCAAGCTTCGAACCCACGACCTCAAGCGGTTTGCTGAGGTACTTCTGTATGCAATAGACCATGGGAAATGCGCCTGCCAGCATAAAGGCGATGTAGCCGCAAATCTCCAAGGCTCGGAACTGATCCTTGGCGTCTGCAATGATCGGATCGAAGCCCCATTGGCCGAGCAGAGACGTGAATGCGCCCGTCGATAGCTGGATGATCGACAGTGCCAGTACGATTTTCATGGCCGCATCGGCACAGCGTCCGAAAACCATGAATCCCTTGATCATTAGATTCGGCGCAAAGCGCAGGCCCGCAGCGAGCAGCAGCACAACGATAACCAGTGGCGCGATGTTGGTTGCAACCGTGCCCAGGTCGAAATGCAACTGGAGATCCGATGCGGCGGTTGTGGAGATCTCCGCGCGAATAGGGGTGCCCATGGCATCGATCAGGAAGACAACGGCAAGCACGCCCACCGGAATCGAGATGATGCCAGCCATCATTCCAAGCGCGAGGTACTTATGTTCTGACTTAGGCAGCAGCGCCAGCGCCACTGGAATGGTGAACACTACATTCGGGCCGAGCATGAAGCCGTTGATCGAAGCCATGATCCAGGATTCATTGCTATTCGCTAAGGCGTGGGTCAGCTGATAGCCGCCCATGTCCACAGAAAGCATGGTCGTTACCGCCATGGCAGGATCAGCCCCCATTGCACCGAAGAGAGGGCCTGCTGTTTTTTCGATTAGCACAGTCAAAAACGGCACCGCAGCCATGACTCCAGCGATAGGGATGAACAGTTGGCCTATGGTGTGAATGCCGGCTACAAACTCTGCCCCCAATCCCTGTCTGTCATCACGTATTGCCGCCAGGGCCCCAACCCCAACGAAAAACATGATGACGTAGATAACGTAGTTCCCTAGATCCTGCATTGAAAATCACCGTTTTTGTTTTGCACGCTTAGTATTTGAACTGCTGAACCAGCTCTTTTTGCTGAGCACTCAGCTGGGTCATTGCCTCGCTTGCCGCAGCGGTATGCTCCGCTTCCTTGGCCACCTCAGCGGCAGCGAGACTGATGTTCTCGATGTTCCTGCTGATGTCTTCTGCAACCATGCTTTGTTCTTCTGCAGCACTGGCGATTTGGATGTTCATGTCGGAAATCAGCAGTACGGCATCGGTAATGGCGCTCAACGCATTGGTGGTGCCTTCGGCGTGTTCAACGCTTTCTCTCATGCGGTTGCTACTGCGATCCATGGCCTGTACAACCTCCTGGATACCTCCGTTGAGCTTCTCGATCATTGTGTGGATTTCCAGGGTCGAGCTCTGGGTCTTCATCGCAAGATTTCGAACTTCATCAGCGACCACGGCGAAGCCACGCCCTTGCTCACCGGCTCGAGCAGCCTCGATTGCAGCGTTCAGGGCTAAGAGGTTGGTCTGCTCAGCGATGGAGCGGATGGTGTTCAGGATCTGGTTGATGTCTTCACTGTCAGAAGCGAGGGCTTGAACCATCTCGGAGGCGTGCATCAAGTCGCCATGGAGCATCTGGGTGGTTTTGGTGCTGGCCTGAACGACGGATTGTCCGGACTGTACAGAGCGGTCAGCCTCGGTGGCTGCTTCAGCGGCCTTTGCTGCACTGCGAGAGACCTCTTGGGCTGTTGAGGTCATCTCCTGGGCCGCTGTGGCGATCAACTCAATTGCAGACAATTGACGTTGAACTTTGGTCTCCGTGAGAGTCGAGATCGTGCGCGTCTTTTCGGAGGCCTCAGCGATATCCCCAGACAGCGATGCAATTTGGCTGACCAGCAGGCGCAGCTTACCGAGGAAACTGTTGAAGCCGGCGCCGATAGCGCCCAGCTCATCCGAACGACCAATGCTCAACTCTCGCGTCAGGTCGCCTTCACCTTCGGCGATGTCGCGCAAACGGTTGGCTGTCTGCTTCAAAGGCCTCCCGACACCGAAGCTGATGAGCCACAAGAGGAGCACGCCTATAGCGGTTACTGCGGCGCCCGCGATACCCATGAATCGGAGACTGGTTTCGCTGTTGGACGTGAGAGAGGCCTGAAACTCCTTTGCCTGGCTCATCACGGTGCTCAACGGCACCTTCACCAACAGGTTCCAGAACACGCCCGTGCCGGCGATGTTGATAGGAATCACCAGACGCACTGTGTCGTTGGCCTCATCGACCTCATATTTTGAGGATCGATCCCCTGTGGAGCGCACCAGGGCCATGTCTGCTGGAGTGAGAGAGGTCGAAGCCAGTTCGCCCAGCTCAGTAGGCGCTTGGGTGCTGGCTACGTACCGTTCATTGCTTGAAAGCAGGCTCATGCTGCCTGCCCCAGAGTAAAGGCTTCGATTGCTGGTCTCTAACAGCTGCTGAATAAAGCGCAGCGGGTAGTCGACGCCAACGATACCTTGGAACTTGCCGTCAACCAAGATTGGGGCAGTAAAGGAGGTAAGCAGCGTTCGGCCTCCTCCTTCCAGATCATACGGCGCGGGGTCGGTTGCACACGCCTTATGGGTTTCACGTGCGCAAAGGTAGTACTCACCTTCACGAACCCCTGTAGGAAGGCGCTTTTGGCTCTCTATGCTCGGAGACGGCATCAGGAGAATTTCCTTAGCAGTTCCACGGTACCATGTTGGAATGAAGCGGCCAGTACCGTCATAGCCATTGGTTTGAATGCCGGCGTAATGACTGTCCGATGACTCAAAAGCATTTGGCTCCCAAGTGATGTAGACACTCAGGAGGTCGGGTGTGGCCAGGAGGGTTTCGCGAGCCAGGTTAGAGAGCTGTTCCCGTGGTAGGTTAACAAGAGGCTTTCCATCGGCACCGAGTTTACCGATTGAGGCGTTGACGACAGCCAACTGCTCGGCAATCTGAAGTGCTGACTTAAGCTTTGCTCCAATCTCGGCTGCCTTTGCCTGCGCGAGGCTCGTCAACTCAGCCTTTACCCCTTCAGACGCTTGGATATTGGTCGATTCACGTACAAACCCATTGCTGCGCTCACTCGATGAATAGTTGATGCCAAGAAGCGTTGCGCTGACTACAAGCATCGCGCATCCCGCTTGAACGACGAAAAAGCTCTGTACGGATTTGAACTTCACGCTGGAGATGCTCCAAAAAAAGGGCGCCCATAGGGCGCCCAAGCACGGAGGTTGATCAGTCGATGGTCATCAAGCTGGCGTTGCCGCCAGCGGCGGTGGTGTTGATGCTGATAGAGCGCTCGATCACAAGGCGTTCCAGGGGGACATCGGTGCTTCCGCTCGGCAGGTAGATCACAGAGATGATCTCGTCACGACACTTGATGACTTGCTGCGCCAGCTCTTCAGCCTGGGAGCGCTGACCGTGGTAGATGACGGCATCGAAGTGGAAGTTTTGCCATTCCTCGAACGTGCTGATGCGCTCGCGCAGGTTGATGGGCAATGAGTCCACCATCGACTGGAATCGGCGAGGCACCACCGCGTTGCTGCCCACTGCGATTGTTGCTGCCAATTGCGTTGCCAAGTCTTGCTCGGATTCCGCGAAGCAAAGCACGAGTTCGCGGGGCAGGACGGAGTAGAGGTTACGTTCCCCGGTTGGGCCTGGCAGTGTGCAAGTCATGCCGCTGGGAGTGGTTTTTGCGAAGTCCTGGCAGATGGCGTTCAAATGGATCTGGTTGTGGTGCTTACCCCAGTTTTGCAGGTCAGCCAAATCAGCCGTGAATCGAGCTCGCACGGATTCATCTACGGCAACGGCGATGCTTGATGACTTGATCCCGGCGTAGGGGGCCACTGATGGCTTCTCCGCCAGCAGCCGGTAAGCGTACAGAGGGCCGCCTGCTTTTGGCCCGGTGCCCGAGAGGCCCTCGCCACCAAAGGGCTGCACTCCGACCACGGCGCCGACGATGTTCCGGTTCACGTACAGGTTACCGACCCTGGCCAAGTCGATGACCTGGTTGATGGTTTCATCAATCCGGGTATGCAGGCCCATGGTGAGGCCGTAACCCAGCTCGTTGATTTGGCGCAGGAGTGATTTCAGATCCTTGCGGGCATAACGCACGACGTGCAGGACTGGGCCAAACACCTCGCGCTTGAGCTGGGAAAGCTGACGGAGCTCGATCAACGTAGGGGCAACGAACGAGCCGCCCAATTTATCCAGCGCCGGTTGAGGTACGGCCTGAAATACCGGGCATCCTTCGGCGCTGAGCTTAACGATGTGATTAACGATGATCTGTTTGGCATCCTCGTCAATCACGGGGCCGATGTCAGTGGAGAGCAAGCTCGGATCACCAATGGATAGCTCGTTCATCGCTCCCTTCAGCATATGGATGACAGTGTCAGCGATATCTTCCTGTACACACAGAATCCGCAGTGCGGAGCAGCGTTGTCCTGCGCTGTCGAAGGCGGATGCAACCACGTCATTGACGACCTGCTCAGGCAGCGCAGAGGAATCCACCAGCATAGCGTTCTGGCCGCCAGTTTCCGCGATCAGTGGGATGAATTGCCCGGATGCATCGGTACGGCCAGCGATCTGGGCCGCAATGAGCTTGGCCACTTCCGTAGAGCCCGTGAACATAACGCCCTTGATGCGGCGATCGGCGATCAATGCAGCGCCGGTCAGCTCGCCTCGGCCAGGCAACAGGTGCAAGACGGCACCCGGTACGCCAGCCTCATGCAGAATTCGCACGGCTCGACATGCAATCAGTGGCGTCTGCTCTGCCGGCTTGGCCAGGACGGTGTTACCCGATGCCAGAGCTGCTGCCACCTGGCCGGTGAAGATCGCCAGCGGGAAGTTCCATGGGCTGATGCACACAATCGCACCCAGCGGCTTGTGCTGATCGTTGCTGAAACCTTCTTCTACTTGAGTGCTGTAATAGCGCAGGAAGTCAACGGCTTCCCGCACTTCAGCAATGGCGTTGGCGTAGGTTTTGCCGGCTTCCCTGGTCAGCAAGCTGATCAAGGAGACCATTTCATCTTCCATCAGATCGGCAGCTCTGTTCAGGATCTCTGCACGCATCGAAGGAGCTGTGGCCGACCAACTGGCGAAGGACTCAACAGCGGCGGTAACGGCATCGCTGACCTCTAGTTGCCCCGCCTCAGCTACCTGGCCGATGACTGTCTGCCGAGTTGAGGGGTTGAATACCGAACGTGTGGCCATGGTGCGGCGTTCACCGCTGATAATTGGGCCGGCAGCCCACGTCTTCGAATCGGCTGCGATACGGCTATCTTCGAGGCGGGTCAGCACGAACTCATTGCTGAGATCCAAGCCCTGAGAGTTCTCTCGGTGCTGACCAAACATGGTGGCTGGGAGACCGATCTGCGGATGCGGAAGCCCCAGGATCCCTTCCTGATCGGCTGCCTTGCGAATGGTCTCGATAGGCTCCTCGATCAGGGAGTCGATGGTGAGGCTTTCGTCGGCGATGCGGTTCACGAATGAAGTGTTAGCACCGTTTTCCAACAGACGGCGAACCAGGTAGGCCAGAAGTGTTTCGTGCGAGCCTACGGGGGCGTAAATACGGCACGGGCGATCCAGCTTACCTTGTGCCACCGGGCCAACGACTTGACGATACAGAGGCTCACCCATGCCGTGGAGGCACTGGAACTCGTACTGCCCTGGGAAGTAGTTGTTGCCAGCCATTTTGTAGATGGCGGCCAGGGAGTGGGCATTATGGGTGGCGAACTGCGGGTAAATGGCATCGGGGGCATCAAGCAGTTTCTTGGCGCATACCAGGTAGGCCAGGTCGGTGTGCACCTTCCGGGTGTAAACCGGATAGTCCTCAAGACCGTCTACCTGTGCGCGTTTGATCTCGCTGTCCCAGTACGCACCTTTAACCAAACGTATCATGAGGCGATGCTGTGTCTTGCGAGCAATGTCGATGACCAGGTCAATCACGAATGGGCAGCGTTTCTGATAGGCCTGAATGACGAAGCCGATACCGTTCCATCCAGAGAGCTTCGGTTCATTGCAGAGGCGTTCGAGCAGTTCGAGAGAAATCTCCAGCCGGTCAGCTTCCTCGGCGTCGATGTTCAGGCCGATATCGTAGTGCTTGGCCAGCATGACGAGCGCAAAGAGGCGAGGGTAGAGCTCGTCTTCGACACGATCGATTTTGGCTCGGTTATAGCGCGGGTGCAGGGCCGACAATTTGATCGAGATGCCTGGGCCCTCGTAGATACCGCGCCCAGCCGATCGTTTGCCAATGGTGTGAATCGCATCCTCATAAGACTTCAGGTAGCGAACGGCATCTTCCTCGGTGAGAGCGGCTTCACCGAGCATGTCGTAGGAGTAGCGAAAACCTTCTTTTTCCAGGCGCTCTGCGTTTTTGAGCGCCTCGGAAATGGTTTCACCCGTCACGAATTGGCCACCCATGACGCGCATGGCCATATCCACGCCTTTGCGGATCAGAGGCTCACCACCCTTGGCAATGAGTCGGGTAAGGCTTGCACCCAATCCGGCCTCGTTGCGCGTAGCGGTCAGGCGACCAGTGATCAGCAACCCCCAGGAAGCAGCGTTGACGAACAGAGAGGAGCCATTGCCGGTGTGCAGCTGCCAATCGCCAGCGGCCACCTTGTCGCGGATAAGTGCATCGCGCGTTTTGTTGTCTGGAATTCGTAGCAACGCTTCCGCCAGGCACATCAGTGCAATGCCTTCCTTGGAAGACAGCGAGAATTCCTGAAGAAGCTCTTGAACTACTCCGGATTTTCCACCCGAAGATTTTTGGTTTCGTAGTGCCGAGGCGATTCGATGCGCCAGGCCATAGGTCTCTGCTTTGCTCGCTTCCAGGTGCTGGGCTTGGGACAGCAAGCTTCCGACAGCAGCGGACTCATCCAGCCTGTACGCCGATGTGATAGGGGTGTACAGGCACGCGCGAGACGTAGCCCGTTGGTTCATCGGGGGCTGAGTGGAAACGGCGACTGGGTCTCGTTGGGGCATGCTCAATTGATCACCTCTGGCAGGGCTAGGCAGTTACGAAAATGGAGCAGGCGGTATGCCGGCCATGACCTTCATTTTTTTTGGCGAGAAGGAGAACGTTGGCCGATCCATTGGCCTAGGTGGAAAGTACGCAAGTAGGGCGTTTCCCCGTAGCCAGAATTGGCAACCTGACTCGAAAGGGGCTATGCGGCTGTGAGTTGCCGATTCTGGCTAAGGGCTCCGGGGAGGCACTTGTATAACGGAATCGAAATTTGATTCCCCCGGAGTACCCCATGAGCAAGAAAGGCCTGACGAAGCTGCCCAACACGGCGACCATCGATGACGTGCTGGAGTGCTTTGAGCGCGACGGTGGTTGCATCGTCGAGAACATGCTGCAGAAATCCACCCTCGACGGTCTTTGGGAAGATCTGCGGGCTGAGCTGGACGTGACACCAAACGGCGAGGGGTACTTCGTCGGTAACCAGACGCGACGTGTATCGGGGTTGTTCAGTCGTTCGAAGCACATGCAGGACTTGGTTACCCAACCGCACTTCTACGATTCAGCGGAGCGCTGGCTGTGCAAGCCGTTCAAGTACTGGCTGAACGACAAGCAGTACGAGTCGTTGCCCGCCCTGCAGGTTTCGCTGACCCAGGCGATCATGATCATGCCGGGGCAGGGGCTGCAGCCTTTGCATCGCGACGATATTGCTCACCACCGCCGCCACCCGGGCCCTGACAGCCAAGTCCAGGTGCTCTACGCACTGAGCGAATACAGCGAAGCCAATGGTGCCACCCGTGTCATCCCTGGTAGCCATAAGTGGGACGATGACCGGGCCCCTACGTATGAAGAGTCTGTGCCGGCTGAGATGAACCCCGGCGACGGCCTGATCTATCTGGGCTCGACCTACCACGGTGGCGGTCAGAACACGACTGTTGACCGTCCTCGGACTGCCATCGCAACCACCTTGGTTCTCGGCTATCTGCGCCAGGAGGAGAACGCCTACATCGCAGTGCCGCGTGACCGGGTGCGTGAGTATCCAGAGCGCATTCAGCGCATGCTGGGCTGGAGCACTAACCCTCCATTCTGCGGCTGGATCGAAATGCGTGACCCCAATTATTTGGTGGCCTCGGATGTCCTGAACACCAAAGCTGAAGACATCCTCTAAGGAGAAATTCCAGGTGCGTACTGATATTGCGTTCAAAACACAGGATGGTTTGACTCTGGCGGGCTGGCTCTTCAGTCCTGGTAGCAGTGGTCGCTTCCCTGCCATCGTGATGGCTCACGGCTTCACTGCGGTCAAAGAGCAGTACCTGGACAAGTACGGCGAAGCGTTCGCCGATGCTGGTTTCGCGGTTCTGATCTATGACAATCGCAATTTCGGTGCCAGCGAGGGCTTTCCTCGTCAAGAAGTCGACCCTGTCCTGCAGATCCGTGACTATCGTGATGCGATTACCTTTGCGGCCACGCTACAGCAGGTAGACCCTTCTCGCATTGGCGTCTGGGGGTCGAGTTACAGTGGCGGTCATGTGCTGCAGGTGGCCGCTTTCGACCGACGCGTGAAATGCGTGGTGGCTCAGGTTCCAGACATTAGTGGCTCTATGGATCTTCGTCTGGCTGTTCGGCCTGATCTTCTGCCTGGCCTGTTTGCTGCCTTCGAAGAGGATCGTGCCGCCCGGTATCAAGGTGCTGAACCTGTGATGCTTGAAGTGGTGAACGAAGACCCGAAAAGTGACTGCGCGCTGCCTGGCCAAGACTCCTACGACTTCTTTGTAGGTAGTCAGAAGGAGAGGGCACCGGCCTGGCGCAATGAGGTCACCTTACGCAGTGTCGAGATGCTCAATGAGTACGAGCCAGGTAGTGTGATTGACCGGATCAGTCCAACGCCGTTGCTAATGCTGGTGGCCAAACACGACGCTCTGACGGTTACCGACCTTGCGTTGAAAGCCTACGAGCAGGCGCTGCAGCCTAAGCGCCTGGAACTGCTGGAAGGTGGTCATTTCGACCCTTACCTCTCGGGCTTCGACAAGTCCTCCCAGTACGCTATCGAGTGGTTTGCGAAGCATCTGTGATCCCTCTACAGCCCTAATTTCTTTGGTTGGCCGGCAGCGCTGGGAAGGTGTTGCCGGCATTTTTTTGCCCTCAGGAAAGGACATTGCTTCGCCAGTGATGGGTTGCCAAAACCGGATAGGGGGCTCCAGAGGTGGGTGTTAGCTTGAGGTCATCAGAAATTCAATGCACGACCAGAGCGAGGCCTGATGATGCAAGTCCAAAAACCACAAGACGCATACGTCCAAGTCAACGAAGTCCAATGGCAAGACTTCCCCGAGCAATTCCACTCCGGTGGCGTTAAATGGAAGCTCCTGCACGTGGCCCCAGAATTCGGTATCTGGACGGTCATGTTCTTCTGCCCGAATGGCTCGATTCTGGCACCCCACATCCATCACGGCCCAGCCGAGGGCTATGTCTTCGACGGCATCCTGGAGCTGCGCGGCGGCCCTGAGAATGGCGGCGCTCTGTGCATCAAGGATGGCTACCTGTATGAGGCCACGGGTGCCGAGCATGAAGAAACCAAAATGCTCGCCGACACCACGTTCATCCTTCAAATGGTTGGCCCGATCAGCTGGCTGCTGAAGGACGGCTCGCAGCTCAACCAGACCTGCTACGACGCCCAGAAACTTTGGAGCGAGCAGACCCAGTAAGCCGACAAGGGTGGGCCATTGCTCGCCCTTGTTCTTGTCATTTTCTCACTACCTGAGGCTGAAACATGAGCGTCGTATTCGTCCTGACTTCCCACACTGTACTCGGTGATACTGGTCGTAGCACTGGCCTGTGGCTCGAAGAGTTCCTGGCTCCCTACTACGCGTTGAAAGACGCCGGTCAGCCAACTCTCCTGGCCACGCCCAAGGGTGGTAACGCGCCCATCGACCCAGCGTCGGTCGAGGCTCTCAAGGGCAGTGAGATTTACGCTCGCTTTGCCAAGGATGCTGAGCTGCACCATGACTTGGAAAGCACCGCCGAGCTGTCGAGCGTGAGCGCCGCAGCGGTTGCCGGTGCGATCTACCCAGGTGGTCATGGCCCGCTCTGGGATCTGCGTCATGACCAGGCATCGATTCGCCTGATCGAGTCATTGCTAGCCTCCGGTAAACCTGTCGCCACCATCTGCCATGCCGGTTGCGCGCTGCTTGAGGTCAAGAAGGCAGATGGCAGCCCGCTTGTTAAGGGTCTCAATGTGACCGCGTTCAGCGACAGCGAAGAGGCGGCTGTAGCAATGGTCGAGCACGTTCCGTATCTCGTTGAAACCGACCTGAAGGCGCTCGGTGCCCACTACACCAAAACGTCGGATTGGGGCGATTACTCTGTTCAGGATGGCTTGGTCATTACGGGTCAGAACCCCGCCTCTTCGGCAGCAGTCGCGCAGAGATTCCTCGCGCAGATCAACAAGAAGTAAGGGGGTCGGGTATGCGCCTTGAAGGAAAAATCGCCGTCATCTCCGGAGCATGCTCGGGACTTGGAAGGGCAACCGCACTTCGCTTTGCTCAGGAGGGCGCCAAGCTCGTCCTCGGTGATATCAACGAGCAAGCTGCCGCCTCGCTGATTGGTGAGGTTGTTGCCGCAGGTAGTGAAGCCATTTTCGTCCGGCTCGACGTCCGAGAGGAGTCTAACTGGGTTGATCTGTTCGAACAGGCGCATGCCCGTTTTGGCAAAGTTGATGTGGTAATGAACAGTGCGGGCATTGCAGTTCCTGGCAATGTCGAGGACGTTAGCTTCGAGGACTGGAAGCGTGAGCTCGACGTTAACCTCAATGGCACCTTCTTCGGCACCAAGCACGGCATGAAAGCCCTGAAGGCACTAGGTGGATCGATCATCAACTTGTCCTCAATCGAGGGTATCGTTGGTATCGATACCTATGCCGCATACAGCGCCGGGAAGGCTGGTGTTCGCAACCTCACGAAATCCGCCGCGCTTCACGCCGGGCGCAAAGGCTACAAGGTCAGGGTCAACAGTATCCACCCGGGCTATATCAAAACCCCGATGGTAGGGGATGACCCAGTGGAACTTGCGCGCTTGGCCAAACTCCACCCAATTGGTCATTTGGGAGAGCCCATCGATATCGCCAATATGGCACTGTTCCTCGCCTCCGATGAGTCTAAGTTTGCTACCGGTGCTGAGTTTGTGATCGATGGTGGTTTCCTCGCTCAGTAAGCCGAAGCAACTGAGTCAGAAATTGGAGAGAATCATGAAAAACGTAGCAATCATCACTGGCGCAGCTTCCGGTATCGGGCAGGCTACATCGCTTGTATTTGCCAAGCGTGGATACGTAGTTGTGGGTGCTGACCGCGACCTAGCGGGCCTGGAGCAAACGGCTGAGAAAATCAAGTCCATCGGTGGTGTTTTTGATTATCGTGCCGTCGATGCCGCCAACGAATCTGAAGTCAGTGCTCTAGTAGCTTATACCAAAGAGCGCTTCGGGTGGGTGTCGGCTGTTGTTTCGTGTGCGGGTGTGGCTCGCACAGGTCGGATTGATCAAATGCCACGAGGCGATTGGGATTTACAGATCTCCGTCAACCTCACTGGAACCTACCTTCTTGCAAAAAGTGCCATGGAAGTATTCATGGAGCAGAAGGGTGGTAGCTTCGTTGCCGTGAGCTCCGACGCAGGTGTTCGCGGTGCTTCGGGCTACGCAGCGTATTGTGCCTCAAAACATGGCGTCATTGGTTTGGTTCGTTGTTTGGCACTGGATTATGGAAAATTTGGAATTCGTTCCAACGCGGTCTGCCCAGGTTTTGTCCAGACCCAAATGATGGATCAGTTATTTGCTGAGTCGGCTAATCCGGAAGAGGAGAAGCTCTCCTATATGAAAGAAATTCCTCTTGGTCGCTTCGCTGCCCCGGAAGAGGTAGGTAAGGTAATTCAACATTTGTCTTCCGAGGATGCAGGATATACTAACGGTATCATCTACGCGATTGATGGTGGCGTTACTGCTGGCCATTTTGAGTAAAAGCTTCCGTAACAAAAAAGGGCGCCCAAGGCGCCCTTTTTGTGTTAAACGGTAACGCCGCGGTAACAGCATTCTGTTCCTGCCTCATTTTCTCGCAAGCAGGAGCGAAAACGGTGCTTAATTATGCTGCTTTCATATTCCAATTGGTTATTTTGGTGATTGTTTGTTAGCTAAATCATTATTAAGGTGGCTAGTTATTACTCCACTCATCGAATCCGTTCAAGATTTTCCCCGCCTGTCAGGTTTTGGTATATTGTTATTATATATTGTGAAACGTGGTGGCTTCACCCCTGTGATGGCACATTAATTGCCTGACAAATGATGTTGCTCCCGTGCCTGGATGTGAACGATCATGAATGCTGTTGGTACCTCCCCTGTACGTGTATCTGTCTCCAACGATGTTTGCGAGCACGCAAATGGCCTAGACCAGTGGCTCGATAACCGTTACCACCAATTGGAGAAGAAGGCGAGATTCCATGGTAGTCTCACTGACGTTCTGTTGGACAAGCGGGTGCGCATCACCAAGGAGATAATCGATACTCCACTGGTTGAGCAAATCGGCTATGTGCCATCTGATAGGGTCATGCTGATAAATATTCAGGGTGATAGTGATATTCTCTTAAATGGCCGATATGTGAATTCGGGAAGTTTTCATTTTTCATCAGGCAAGCCTATTCACGCGGTCTCGAAAAGTACTATATGCGCTTATATAGTGACTTTGGATAGGGGGTTCTTTTACGAACACCTAGCTGAAGGTGCCAAGATTTCATCTTTCAAGGGGGCTTTTGAAGCATTCATAACTCCGTCCCAAGGCTCGGTGTTGGACTTTCAAAAAACAATTTTGCAAAGTTTAACTGAAGGTCGTGGCTTGGATGTCGGTCTCTCAGATGTTGCGCGTTTAATGGGGTCTATTCAAGAGATTTCTCTAAGCGAGACTGATGCAGGTCTTCAGGTGTTGCCTCCTAGTACCCGTGCCTACATCGTTGATCGAAGCTGTGAGTTGTTGTTTGAGAACTTCTCTAATGAGGAGTTTGGTGTGCTGGAGATGTGTAATCATCTTAAGGTGAGCCGACGAACTCTTCAGTATAGTTTTGAGTCGATTATGGGGATGTCTCCGTCGAACTATGTTCGTACGGTACGTTTGAATATTGCGCGAAAACTTTTGCTTCTTTCTCCGCATGACAAAATTCAAGGAGCCGCATTGGATGCTGGGTTCAGTCATCTGGGGCGGTTCTCGAAATACTATCAGGAGTTTTTCGGCGAGCTTCCTTCTCAGACGGTAGGTCGGGTGACGAATCGGGTACCTCACTAGCTTGGCTATCCTTGGAGCGCTCTACGCCCATGCTGAGGTGCCGGCGTAGTTAGTGCCATCTCAGCGAAAGTTTCCATTCCTAGATTGATTTATCTCGGGGAAGGTGATGATGTAAGATAGACGCTTCATCTACATTGTTACCCTGAGGAAAATCAATGTCTCGTTTGGCAGAATTCCGTCAGCTCGAACAGCAGCTAGCCGCACAGCTCGCCGAGCTCGAAGCACTAAAGGGCAGCTCTGAGCTGCAGAAAGAAATTGAGTTTGAGACCAAACTGCGTGACCTGCTGGCCAAGTACGGCTACAGTCTGCGCGATGTGATCAACCTGCTCGACCCACAATCAGGCCGTCGCGCTGGCGCACCAGTCGCCGCTGAAAAACAGGCGCGTCGTCCACGTCAAGTGAAGACTTATCGTAATCCACACAACGGCGAAATTATCGAGACCAAGGGTGGCAATCACAGCGGTCTGAAAGCATGGAAAGCTCAGTACGGCGCTGAAGAGGTTGAGTCTTGGGTTTCCTGAGCATTTCTCTTTACTATCAAAAACGGCCCAAGGGGCCGTTTTTGGCTTTGGTGACCTAGCGAACTGCGCCCTGTTCTGCTAACGCCATGATGGGCTCATCGAAGCGAATGGCGACGTTGTCGTACTGGCGCAATACGCGGAAACCGTCTTCGCTCGAAGTTTTTACCCCTGTACTAGCCAAGTCGCCAACATTGGTGACATAGCCAAGGCGTCTTCCACTCTTGGCGAACATCTCGAACGCCATGCCCCTATCGTCTACACAGCTGATGCCTACAATATCGATGTAGCCTTCATTTGCGCTCTCTGAGACACCTTGCCCCTTGCCTAGGAAACGGCAGCGGTCGCCTCCTCGAAATATGGTGTTCATTGTGGCCGGGCGGAATGGGCTGACCAGGGAGAACAGGAAGTTTCGATCCCTGATCGGGACATCACCATTCAATGCTGCCCCATGCATCACCTTAACTACAGCGCCTTCACTGCTTACAATAGGGTAGTTGATGCTATCTGCCTCAGCTGCGCGAATCACCTCCTCCATAGAGGTATCTCTCGTCTTGAAAAAGCGGGAAACATCATCTGGCCCGATCATATAGAAGGCAACTGGAGCCATGAAGAGGGTTGTCGCTACAGATGCCCAGCTCAAGGTCTTCGGAAGCAGTTGCACTGCTTTTCCCAGCAGGGGGAATCGCTTCGCGAGGGGGTGTCGACTCGTCAGCTTTCGCCTAGCCATTATCATGACTCCATTCGGGGGCGTTCGATGCTTCAGCTCGTTTCGCTTAATGGGTTAAGAATTGCTTTTCATTGCTCAGGTTTTGAGCGGTGCTGGCATCGCCGATGCCTTATTGCGTCTTCTTGCGCATATAGATCATCACTTACTGGCTCTAGCATGCGCACTACAGCCGGCGGTTATGACACCGCGAAGGAGAGTTCTGTCTGTTGAACCGGCGGGGTTTGAGTCGCCTGCGGCTTAAGAGGTGCTCGAGCAATGATGCCCTGCATCGCCATTTCCAGTCCTGGCAAACCCCCATCACGTTCCAGGCTTTCGATCTCTGCACGAAGGTGACTGATGAGGTCTATTGCCGGTTTTCCTGTTTCCGCACATAGGGTGAGTGTCATCAACGTCAGCGGACTCAAGCCGAGCCGCTGACTGACCTGCTCTAGCTTGTCCAAGGTAATGCTGCTACGAGCGCCTTCGAGCTTGGACAGATAGGTGCGACTCGTATCTCCGAAGTCGCGCTGCGAAATATTTCGCTTGCTTCGAATAGCTTTGAGGACTGTGGCGAACGACGTTTTCAGCGTCATGTGCAGTACCTGTGCTTATTCAATTGTCTTGCCCTCAGTGATTTCCACGTGTCGGCTCAACCTCCGCGAGACGATACCCGCATGCGCGTGTTAGACAGGTAGCACTCTATCACGGGGCCTTCAGGCCTTGGGCTTGCACCTTAAGTGGCTACTCAGATATCTCAATTCGGAGGGCTTCAATGCATTGAAATACTGTTGGTGCATACAGTATATACCGCTAAATTTGAAAGGAGAACATTTGTACTCCTCCTTGTTTGCAAGCTCACCATGAACACATCGCTGATGATCGCTTCTCGGGAAGAGTTGCTGGAGCAGCAGTGCTTGTTGCTCGAAAACGAGCTTGCTGTGATGGGTGAGGAGCTGACCGTCAGCCGTGAGAACCCGACTCAAGCAAGCCATTGCAGATTCCGCGAAGATTGTTGCTGAAGCCCAGGGGCGTGCTGAGCAGCTGGCTGGGGATACCCTGGCTGCAATGGGCAAAGCCAAGCACTTCGCTGACGCCGCCCAGGCCATGAAAAACGTTGTGGAAGGGTACGGCGACGCGTACATCGTGCCTACCTACAACCTCCTGGATGACCTCGCAGAAGAATTCGGTTTCACTGAAGCTGGCCAGAAGCTCAAAGCAGCTCGGGATTACACGCGCTTCATGGTCAAGGCGGGTAGGGCTGCGACATGCGATTACGTGGAAGCAAACCGTCGTGACACTGCAGTGCGATTCGTGGTGGATGCCGTCAACGACAAGGTCGACTCCATCCTCTCTCGCTCCAAATCCGATAACCACGGCAAGCTTGAGCAAGAGATTCGGGACGCCGCAGCCTTGGTCAACCTCAATGGCGCTTCATTCCGGAATGCGCGTATCACCGACCTGCAGGCCATGGCGGCTTTTCTCAAGTCACTGGATGGGGGCAAGGCGCCAGCGGCCAAGTCGCAGGGCAGCGAAGCCACCACCGCCAAGCTGACCGCGGCCAAGGACCTGACCTTGGGTGAGCGCCTGTACGTGGACAACTGCGGGGCGTGCCACTTCGTTTCCGGTGAAGGTGCGGCGCAGGTGTTCCCGCGTCTGGACGGTGCCTCGGTGATCAATGCCGATAACCCGGCGGCGTTGATCCACGTGATCCTGGCCGGCGCGCAGACACCTTCTACCGAGCGAGCGCCGTCGGTGTTGCCGATGCCAGGCTTTGCCGAACGCATGGACGATGCGGAAGTTGCCGAGTTGGCTACGTTCCTGCGTAAGGGATGGTCGAACCATGCGGCTGCGGTGACGGCTGCGCAGGTGCAGGCAGTGCGCGGGTCGATGGGGCATGCTCATTGATCAGCGGGTAGTTGCATGAAATGGAAAAGGCGCTTAGGCGCCTTTTCTTTTGTTGGCTGAAAAGATTATGGGGTTGTTTTTTGCAGGTTTAATCGGTCGGAAGTTGTGGTGCACCTGCAGGAAGATTGGGGGAGGGCTGATGGGTGCCTGTCTTGGTTATTGAGGGGTGGCGTATATCGAGCGCCGCCCGCGCGGCGCATCGCGAGCAAGGCTCGCTCCTACGTTTGTTTCGGGCCAGTTTTTCCTGTGAAATTTGCGCGCGAACGCTTTTGTGCATGGCGGGATATCAAGTCGTACAAACAAGGCGGTCGCGCGCATCTGCCACAGACATAATTGGCCCGAAACAAACGTAGGAGCGAGCCTTGCTCGCGATGCGCCGCGCGGGCGGCGCTCGATCTGGTAAGCGCTGAAGATGCCATGGCGAGCACCTTGCCGCCCTAATGCGCTCCAAACTATCCAAATAAAAATATCTGCTCGCCCGTGTTGGGTTAAATCAACTAATTGGCGTGCCGCGCTGAACTTACTTACCTGGAATTATTTCTCTTTGTCTATTTGAAACATATTGAAAAAACAGGCGCTCGCTCAAATAAATATATAGCGCAGTTAGTTGCTGCCTGCACGTCAGCCTGAGCCATACAGAAAGGAGAATCTGTATGGCTAAAAATATACTTGGCGATAATTCCACAGGTGATGTTGTCATCACTCCAGGCTCTTCCGGTTCAAGCGGTGGCGGAGGAGGATTTTTCAGTATTGGCGGCGGTGGCGGCTTTGGCGGAGGCTTCGGAAGTTCCAGCCAACGCCGCCGGAAGAAGCGTGCCAGGGCGCGAGCCGCCGCTCTGGCGCAGGCAAAGGCTGCAGAGCAGGCACGTCAGGCCGCCGCTGCAGCGGCGCGTGCCGAAGCGATGGCGCAGGCGCATCGGCAGCGTGTCGATGCCTACAGTCAGGCCCGTGAGGGTCGGCGCACGCAGCTTGACGCGCACTTCACCGGCCAGGCCAAAGGCTTGGCGCAGGCACTTCAGAACGAAATCAATGCCGCGCGCAAAGTTCCGAATTACGACGGCAGCGAGCGCTGGCAGCTCTACCAGATCACCAAGGCGCGTAACGAAACCCTCGGCCTGATTGCCGCGAAGCAGCTCGAACGGGCGCAGCGTCAGGCCCTGGCCAATGCCTTCGCCGACGTTGGCATGGCGGCGGATGCCTACGCCAAGCGCCTGGCGAGTCTCACCTCCACTGAACAGATGCAGCAACTGCATCGCGATTGGGAAGCGGCCTACGTGGCGGCCCAGGATGCGCGGCTGCTGGGCACGGCAATCGAGCAGTTGACCCAGCGCGCTGCCGCACTGGCTGCCGAGCATGTGCAACAGGGGGCGCAATGGCGCGCCACAGAGGCCAGGTGGGCGCGTGAGCGTCAGTACGCCGAGCAACGGGAGGCGCGGGTTCGCTTCAAGCAGCAGGCGGACGAAGATCGGCGTCTGCAACGGCTGAAGGAGACCGCCACGCTTGCAGCACCGGTGGCGGCCGCGCCGGCGGGTGGGGTTCTGCTCAGCCAGGCGGGTGCGCAGGTTGCTGTGGACCTGGCGGCTGTCATAGGGCAAGCCATTACCGATGCTTTCAATGCGTCGTTGAGGGCCAGGTTGCTTGCGCTGCGGCGAGGTGGCATCACTGTCAATGCGATGCTGTACTCGCCCATCCTCGGCAATGGCGAGTTGACTGACGCACAGCGCAGGCGACACCTCGAAGGCCTGGGCGTTCGTGCCGATCTGCTGGGCGTGGCGCCGGGCCAGAATTTGCAGGCAATCGCGAACGCAGGTGGTTCGGCCCGTCTCAGCCATCGCATCAAGATCGAGCACCTGCCGGGCGGCAGTGCGATCGCGGTAACCAGCACCGGGGAAGAGGTCAAACCCGAAGTCCGGGTCAGGAATGGCATTTTCGACCCGGTCACCGAGACCTACCGGGTCGCAGCCGAAACCCCCACCGGTAAATCCATCGTGCTGGGCAGCGCCGCTGTGCCGGGGGAGGCTCCGGCGGGCGGCAGGATGCTGGCGCTGGTGCCGGAAGCGACCGCCATTGGCGCCGGTGTCGACCTGCGCTTCGATGACTGCATTGTCTGTATCCCCGGCCAGCCACCCCAGTACTTCTCGTTCACGGTACCGCCGGCGGGTACTGGCATCGTCAGCGGCAAAGGCCAGGTAGCCGATTCCAAGTGGTGGTCCGCCAGCGCTGCCGCAACGGGTGTGGCAGTGCCCGCTCAGGTCGGCAACCAGTTACGTGGCCGCGTGTTCACGGGCTTGCCCGCCTTCGAAAGTGCGGTATGGCGGGCAGTGGGGGCAGATCTGGGGCTGCTCGGGCAGTTCGACGAGCTGAATCAGCGACGCATCCTCAGCGGTTTCCCACCCATCGCCCCCAAGGCGAGCTGGCGCGGAGCACGACGCGAGTTCGAATTGCGCCATGCAGCACCAGCCGGTGTCGGTTCTGGGCTGTACAACCTCGATCAACTGCGTATCCACAAGCCTGCGAACACCCAGGGCGTCTTGACGGTCGTTCAGCCGTTCAAACCCTGGTTCGCCAGCAGCGTGGCCTTGGAATTCGATGCGTCGATCGTGCAGGGCCAGCCTCCGCGCACATGGACACCGCTGTCGGCACCTGGCGCCGAGTTGCTCGGGCCGACGCGTTTGCCGGAAGCACCGCCGCTGCCCGGCATCCTGCCCGGTGCGCCGGCAGATCCGGTGCTGCCAAGTTCTGAAATACTTCCTGGGGAGAACCCTGGCGGGACAGGGGCCATAATTCCTGGGTTTGGTGGCTCGGGCGATTTACCAGCACCGGGTCTAGTCAATAATGAACCAGCGGAGAATGGAGAAACGGGAAGTTATTATGACTTAGAGCGCCGCAGCATCAAGGATGATATGGATGTTGACCATATACCTGCGCAGGCGGCCCTTAAGCGGTGGTTTGAGAAGAACTACACTGATCTTTCACCTTATGAGATTAGCGCGTTAATTAAGCGTGCGCCCGCTGTGGTGATACCCACAAAAGTTCACCGGAAGTATAGTGAAACATACGGAGGGCGAAACACCAAGGCCAGGCAAGCTCGGGATGCTGCGGATTTGGTAGCGGCCGTAGCCAGCAATGTTGAGGCGTTGAGGCCGGGGTTGATTGAGAATGGTGTTACGACTGAAAGGGTCGAAGAAATAAAGGCAGAGCTTGTAGGTTTGCTCAAGCAGTATATTTTATAGGTGATATATGAGAGATGCTGTGAAAGTAGAAAGTTGGCTGGAAAGTATAGGTAAGACCCATGCTGTACTGGTTGAGCTTGGGCTTGATCCTGATCTTCGTCTTGTAAGGTTGTATCCAGGTGCAACAGAGCTTTACCTTGAGCCGGAAGCTGGGTTGAGTTACAGGTTTTACGCGAAAACCAAAGTGCTGAATGCGGTGATAGTGAGCATCGTCAAGCGGGTCGAGTCACAGCCTGAGTTCAAGGGAACTCTTTCGCAACCCTATGGTTGCCTGACAAAAAATGCGGTTCGGGAGGTATGGGGGAATCCCTTGAACGCCAAGGGACCATCGATGATGCCACAGCCAATAGGTAAAACTGGGGGGTGGGATCTATATGAACTTACCTCGCAAGGGTTTGATAATCTCGAACTCGTATTTCAATACACTTCGGAGTTAAGTGTTTCCGGTGTTGTTTTGAGGGCTAGGGACGATGAAGCTTGAAAATAAACTGTTTGATTATGATGAACGATCTTTCTTGGCTTTTGTACAGAAAATCTGGGATGTAGAGTCTGATAAAAATGAACACAGTCAGCTCATCGCCCATTTCGATAAGATAGCCGGCCACCCTGCCGGCAGTGATCTTCTGTTCTACTCACACGCCGATGAAAACGGCAGCACCAACTCCCCGGAATACATAGTCGCCACGATAAAATCCTGGCACCAGAAACAAGGCCGTGCGGCCTTCAAAGGCCAGACCCTGCAACCGCCACCAGCCAGGCAAACCCTCACCCCTGCGCAGCGGGCTAGCCAGTCTTCCACGCGCAACCTCGAGAAAGTGCGCAAACTGGTCGCCGACATCCAGGTGTCAGAGCAAGAAACCAAGCAAAAACTCGCTGCGCTGGAGCAGCAATTGGCCCGCAACCCCGCCGCCAGCGGCACGCCAGCACAGCAATTGGCCGCCAGCCTTGCTGCGTTGCGTGCTCTGGAATTGGCTCAGCACCAGGCCAAGCGTGCAGTCGATCAGCTCAAGCGCTTGCAGATGTCGGTCAAGTTGTCATTGGATGCCGCCAAGCGCGATGCCACCAGCCCATTTCTGAACGCCGCGACCCAGGCCATTGTGCTGCGGGAAATCACTGCAGGCAGCCAGCGACATGCTGCTGCCCTGGCTGCAGCGCAGGCGCGCCACCCCGCATTGTACGGGCGAGGCGTGAAGCTGATCGAAGGCCTGGAAGCGCGTGTTGCCCAGTTGGCCAAGGCCACCGCCGCCGGCCCAGGCCATGGTCCGCTGACGTTGATGGCTTCGGCCCATACGGCGAGTCTGCATCCGGCTTTGCTGACGGCCCAGGGCCTGAGCCGTGAGGTTGCCGAGCAACAGCATCATTTGATCCAGACCTTCCGTTCCGCCACGGCGGAGTTGGCGTGGCAGGCAACCTCGTTGCAAGGCGACCACCCAGGCACCTATGCCGATGTCGCTGAGTTCGTGCTGAGCACCCCAAGCGATGATCCACGGTTTGCCGTAACGGTGCCGCTGTATGAAATGTTCGACAGCGAGCCTATGGACTGGGCAGCCTTGGCAAAAGCGCGCGCCGAAGTAAGCCTGCCGGTGCGTCTGTGTTCTCAGGTCCGGGGTGCTGGCGCAGGCAGTGTAACGGGCGTCAAGCCATTTACGCGCTACTTGCACGTCGTCATGACTTCGACTCAGGGGGCCATCGTCCCTTCGCCTGTGCGGGTGCGGGCGGCACGCTGGGACAACGCGCGGCAAGCGTTTTTGTTCACCAGCGAGGGCAGGGCGCCGGTGACGGTGGTGTGGCAGAAAGGTGGCGTGCCCTACGCACGGAAGGATCTCTCGCGGCCCTCGAGCATAGGGTTCCTGAGCATGCCGAAGGTGCCGAAGATAGAGCGCTTCCCGACCTTGGCACAGGTGCAGTTTGACGACTACATCGTGGTGTTTGCGCCAGAGTCTGGCCTGGCGCCCTTGTACATCATGTTCAGGGATCGCCGTGAACTGTGAGGGTGGGTTGGTATTACTGGCCCTATCGCCGCGGTTCGTCGCCACGACAAGCCGGCTCCCACATGGACCGCGCAGATCTTCAGATCACTGCAGTACCTGTGGGAGCTGGCTTGCCGGCGATGAGGCCGGTACAGGCAGCGCGATAGGGCCAGAACAGCCACCTTCGAATCAGGTTCTGGCCGCGACATTACCAGCCAGCGGCTTTGCCTCGGCAGGCTCAGGCGATGGCTCAGGCACCGGATGATCGACGGCATTGGCGAAGGTCCCGTCGTTCTCGCCACGGAAGAAGTTCTTGCCGTAGATCAGCAGGCACAGCACCACGCCGATGGCGAATGCCCAGCTGGCGCCCTTGATCGCCAGCACCGCGCCGATGATGCCGGCGATACCCAGGTCACGCTGGCTGCGCGCTTCGAGCACACCCAGACGCACGCTCACATAACCCTGGATCAGCAAGGTAAGCGCCAGCGCCACTCCGAGAATCGGCTGCACCAGGGTGACCACGGGCAGCAACAGCAGCCCCGTGTTGGTACCCCAGCGGAACGAACCAACACCACCGATGATCGACTTCATCGCCCGTGGCCCGCCCTTGAAGCGTTCGATGACGACCACCAGCATCGCCGCCCACTTCGGCCCGCACATGGCCACGTCCGGGCCGAAGATGCTCATGAAGGCGTTGCGTCCGCCGAAGATCAGGTGCGCGCGGTCGGGGTTGTAATCCACGCGCTCGTCGGTACGGATCTGCTCGGCCTCATCCAGCAGCACCTTGGCGCTGAGCACGTCGCCGAAGACGATGATGTACACCGCCAGCACGGTCGGAATCGCCGAGATGAACATCGATAGCGGTGGCATCCCCAGGCCGAACACGGTGTAGTTGTTCCACAGGCCGACGAAGTCCGGCTTGCTGATGCCCCATTGGATGGTTGGCCATGGCGCTTCGTTGAACAGCGGGGCGACCACCACCGCCAGCAGGACGATCGGCAGGATCCCCAGTTTGGCGAAGTTCCACCAGAACGCGTTGCTTTGCTTGAGCCGGGCGAAGTGCTGGGAAAAGATCAGGTAGAACGCAAGGCCGATGGTGATGGAAATGGTCCAGGGCAGCACGTCGAACTTACCGCCTACCTGGAACACCGAGATCACCGCGCTAAGGCCGGCACCGACGATGATTCCCGACTTGATCGCCGAGGGCACGTAGGTGAATACCTTCTTCGCCATGCCAGTGGCCCCGAGCGCGATGGAGAACACCCCGAGCATCAGCTGGAAGGCAATTAGCGCATGCACCCGCTCCGGGCCCTCCGGGAAGGTAGCGCAGTAGGCCATCAGCAGCGGCACCGCCGGGGTGATCCAGCCGGGCACCGTGGGGTCGCCGAGCAGGTGATGGGTGAGGTACAGCAGGCCGTTGAGCATCACCACGGCCAGCGCCACTTCGAAGGGCATGCCCAACAGTTCGGTCATCAGTGGAATGGCGGCCAGGTCCACTGCGCACATCAGCAGGCCTTGCAGGTAATCGGGCAGTTCGAAACGGTAGTGGATGAAGGGCAGGCGGACCTTGAACGGGCCGAGCGGTATGTACGGGCTTTCCTGCCGCGCATCGTGGTTTGTGGACATGGGAGTACCTGTCTTGTTGGTCTTGTAGGTCGTGGTAAGCAGGCTGGGTCACAGTGCTGCGCGGTAGATCTGTTCGATGTCGCGGGCGCTGAGCTTGCGTGGGTTGTTGCGCATCAGGCGCTCGATCTTGCTGGCTTCCTCGGCCATCGTGCAGATGGCGTCTTCCGGGACATCGAAGCTGCGCAGGCCTTTGGGAATGTCCACGGCCTCGCACAGTTCAGCCATGGCCCGGACCGCGGCATCGGCGGCGTCCTTGTCGCTCAGGTGGGCAACGCGCACGCCCATGGCCTCGGCGATATCCCGCATGCGTTCGACGCAGGCCATCTTGTTCCACTGCATCACATGGGGCAGCAGCAGGGCGTTGCTCACCCCGTGGGCGATGTTGAAGCGCCCACCCAGCGGGTAGGCCAGCGCATGTACGGCGCCGACACCGGCGTTGCCGAAAGCCATCCCGCCCATCAGGCTGGCGGTGGCCATGTCTTCGCGGGCCTGCAGGTCGTCGGGGTTGGCATAGGCCTTGGGCAGGGCGCGGGCGATCAGCTTGATCGCGCCCAGGGCGATGGCGTCGGTGATCGGCGAACGGTTCACCGACAGATAGGCCTCGATTGCATGCACGAGCGCATCGACACCGCTGGCAGCGGTCACGGAACGCGGGCAGGTGCGGGTCATCAGTGGGCTGACCAGGGCTACATCTGGCAGCAGGTAGTCGCTGACGATGCCCTTTTTAAGTTGCGCTTGCTTGTCGGAGAAAATCGCCACGTTGGTGACTTCCGAACCGGTGCCGGCGGTGGTGGGGATGACCACCAGGGCTGGCCCTTTGCGCGGTACCAGGTCGACACCGAACAGTTCTGCCAGCGGGCCATCGTGGCCGGCGAAGGCGGCCACACCTTTGGCGATGTCGATGGCGCTGCCGCCACCCAGGCCGATCAGGCCGTCATGGCCGCCTTCGCGGAAGGCGCGGGTGCAGTCTTCGACGATGGCGATTTCGGGTTCTGGCTGGACTTTGTCGTAGATACCGTGCGCCAGCCCGTCGAGTCGCTCCACTGCCAGCGCCACGGTGCCTGAAGCAACCAGTACGGCATCGGTGACGATCAGCGGGTTGCGCACCTGAAGGCGGCGAAGTTCGGCGGCCAGTTGCTCGATGGCCGCCGGCCCGGTGAGAAGTTTGCTGGCAATCTTGAAGGCAGAAATGCTCATCGGCTCATCCTTTTATGGTTGTTGTGAGCTGGGGATGCCCAGGTATCAACAAAAGGCGTGCCAGATTCGTGAAAGGCCCATGATAGAGGGGTTTGACTAAGATTTTGCGGATTTTCTGCTTAAGTGGCGATCAGTATTTCAATCAGAAATGCCGTAACCGATCAGAAATCTAATCAGACCGCTCCCAGCGTTTCATCTTCTGCACAATCGTTGCCTGGCTGACCCCGAGTGCCTTGGCGGCCAGGCGAGTGGTGCGGTGGACCTGCATGGCGCGGCGTATCGCCTTGCGCTCGGCATTCTCGATGACCTGGCGCAGCGTCAGGCGGCTGTCGTCGGTGCTGCTGGTGGGCAAGTCGAGAATTTCCGCAGGCAGTTGCAGGGTTTCAATGGTGTCCCCGGGGCAGGTCACCACCAGGCGCTCGATCACGTTCATCAACTCGCGGATGTTGCCTGGCCAGCTGTAGTCGACCATCAGGTCGAGGGCTTCCAGGCTCAGTTGCACCTGGCGCCGGTACTGCTGATTGAAGCGGGCGAGGTAGTGCTGCAGCAGCGGGGCGATTTCTTCGCTGCGCTCGCGAAGGGCGGGGATATGAATGGGCACCACGTTGAGTCGGTAGTACAGGTCGGCGCGGAACAGCCCGTCGGCGACGCGCTGGCGCAGGTCGTGATGGGTGGCGCTGATGATGCGCACATCGACTTCCTTGAGCTCCAGCCCGCCCACGGCAATGAAGCGGTTTTCCTCGATGACCTTGAGCAGCTTTACCTGCAGCGGCAGCGGCAGGTCGCCGATTTCGTCGAGGAACAAGGTGCCATGGTTGGCCAGCTCCAGCAGCCCGCGCTTGCCCTTGGCCGCCGCGCCGGTAAAGGCGCCGGGCGCATAGCCGAACAGCTCGGCCTCGATGAGGTTCTCCGGCATGGCGCCGCAGTTGAGTGCAATGAAGGGCTCTTTGGCGCGGGGGCTGGCGTTGTGAATGTACTGGGCGACCAGCGATTTGCCGACGCCGGTCTCGCCTTGCAGCAGCACCTTGACCGGGCTGTCCGCCACTTGGCGGGCCTGGGCGAAGACACGCCCGGAGGCGGCCTGGTCTGCCACCAATGGTGACTGCAACAGCGCATCGTTCTGCCCGGCATGCAAACGTGCGGTGCTGCTGCGCAATTGCCGCAAGTGCTGCAGCTCGTCACGCTCGTGCTTCATGCGCAGCAGTTCGGTCATGTCGCGCACGGCGCTGACCACGTAGCTCACCCGTTTGTTGGCGAAAATCGGCGTCGCACTCACCAGCAGTTTCTTGCCGTTGCCCAGGCTCTGCATGACCGAGATCGGCATGCCTTGCTGCAACACACGCAAAGAGGCGGACTGTGAGATCACCCCGTCGCGGACCAGGTCATCCATGCGCCGGCCTACCAGTTGCGCGCTCTCAAGGCCGGTGAGCCGTTCATAGGCGCGGTTGACCAGCAAGGTCACGCCCTCGCCATCGGTGATGTAGACACCGTCGTGCAGAGCGTTCAGCAGTTCTTCGAAGTTGTTGTCGTTGACATTCATCGGCGGGGCCATCGAGCGCGAATACAGGCAATGGTGGTCAAGCCTCCAGGGGCATGACCGGGCAGGCGGCCAGTGTGCCACTTATTGCGTTTGCCCGCAGGGCCGGCACCCGGCGCTATCAATGCGTGCGGAAAAGCAGTTTTGACCCTGGCGCAAAGAGGGCTGAGCAGGCTGTATCGACCGCCCTGCGGGTACTGCCGTTGACCCGTTCGCATTCGTGACCGGCGTACAAAAAACATTTGCTGCCCTGGCTATTTTTCCGCCCTGCGCGCTTGCCAAGAATCCGCCTCACTGTCCAACACCCGAGGCGTGTCCCATGACCACTTTCAAACGTTTCCTTCTGATGTTCGTTGCCCTGACCACCCTGGCTACCCTGAGCGTGCAGGCTGAAGAGTCGTCGGCCTTCGTCAACCGTACTCATGCGCAGTCGCAAGGTGTGGCACCGACGGGGGACTCCAAGTGAAACACTCACGATCCGTCATCGCCTCGGCATTCGCCTTGACGCTGGCTGCCATTCTGGTCGGCTGCGGCCCCCAGGCACCAGCGAGCGCGGTGCCTGACGCGCCCCATGTGACGGTCAGCACACCGCTGAAATCGACCGTCAGTGACTGGGACACGTTCACCGGCCGTTTCGACGCCACCGACACCGTGCAAGTGCGCTCGCGTGTCAGCGGCTACCTCGAAAAGGTTGCGTTCCAGGACGGCGCCATAGTCAGAAAAGGCGACCTGCTGTTCGTCATTGACTCGCGCAGCTTCCAGGCTGCCGTCACCCAGGCCCAGGGCCAATTGGCCCAGGCCCGCTCGCAACTGGCGCTGGCTGAACAGGAGTACGCGCGGGCCAAGACGTTGATTGCCACCAAGGCCATCGCCCAGAGCCTCTACGACCAGCGTCAACAGGCGCGGGAGGCGGCGCGGGCACAGGTGCTCAGCGCCGAGGGCGTGCTGGCCAACGCGCGGCTGGACCTGGAGTTCACCCGTATCACCGCGCCCATGAGCGGGCGCATCAGCCGCAAGCTGATCAGTGAAGGCAACCTGGTCAATGGTGGTAGCAGCAATGCCACGCTGCTGACCACGATTGTTTCGCTCGACCCCATCGATATCTACTTCGACATCGACGAGCAGAGCTACTTGAAGTACCGCCAGCAGGCAAGTGCCGGCCTTGTCGGCAGCCAGGTGCGTATCGCTTTGCCTGGCCAGGCGCAACCCTCGCTGGCCGGGCGCATGGACTTCATCGACAACCGCCTCGATCCCTCCACCGGCACCTTGCGTCAGCGTGCCAGAGTGGCCAACCCGGACTTCGCCCTGAGCCCTGGCCAGTTCGGCCGTGTGCAGTTCTCTGCGCGCCCCGCCTACCAAGCGCTGTTGGTGCCGGACACCGCGGTAGGCATGGATGCCACGCGCAAGGTGCTGCATGTGCTCAATGTGCAGAACCGTGTGGAGCTGCGCCCGGTACAGCTGGGCAAGCTGCATGACGGCCTGCGCGAAATCGTCAGCGGCCTGCAGCCTGAGGATCGGGTGATCGTCGATGGCCTGCAGCGGGTGCGTCCCGGTGACACCGCCCTTGCTGAGTCGCATGAGCTGACCCGGGTGGCCGACACCCGGCAGGCAGGGGAGGCGGCGCTATGAACCTTGGCCGAGTTTCGATCGAACAACCGGTGCTGGCGATAGTGCTTTCGGTGGTGATGCTGATCGTCGGTGGCCTGGCCTACCTGGTGCTGCCGACATCCGAGTACCCAGATATCGCGCCGCCAACGGTGGTGGTGCAGGCGACCTATCCGGGGGCGTCGGCGCAGACCGTGGCCGAGACCCTGGCGATTCCGCTTGAGCAGGAGGTCAACGGCGTTGAGGACATGCTCTACATGTACAGCCAGGCCACCTCCGATGGCAGTCTGAACCTGACCGTGACCTTCAAGAGCGGTACCGACGTCGACAAGGCCCAGGTGCTGGTGCAGAACCGGGTCGCCCTGGCCACGCCACGCCTGCCGGAACCTGTGCAGCGCAGCGGTGTATCTGTGCGCAAGTCGTCGCCCACCCAGCTGTCGACCATCTTCATCTCCTCGCCCAAGGGCACCTACGACCAACTCTATGTGTCGAACTTCGCCATCCGCACCGTTGCCGATACGCTCAAGCGCATCGATGGCGTGGGTGACATCAACCCGCTGGGCGCCCGTGAATACTCCATGCGCATATGGCTCGACCCTGAGCGTGTGGCCGCCTTCAACCTGACACCCGCCGACATCATTGCCGCCGTGCGCTCGCAGAACACCCAGGTTGCCGGCGGTGTCATCGCCCAGCCACCGGTGGCGTCGCAGGCGTTCCAGCCGAACCTGATCTTCGAAGGCCGCCTGAAGGAACCGGCAGATTTCGACAACATCGTGCTCAAGTCGGGCGAGGGTGGTCGTCTGGTTCGCCTGAAGGATGTGGCGCGCACGGAGATTGCCGGCCTGGCCTATGTCAACAACACCTACTACCTGCGGC
This sequence comes from Pseudomonas sp. Teo4, assembly GCF_034387475.1. Lineage (NCBI taxonomy): Bacteria > Pseudomonadati > Pseudomonadota > Gammaproteobacteria > Pseudomonadales > Pseudomonadaceae > Pseudomonas > Pseudomonas sp. Teo4. The sequence goes on along the minus strand of NZ_JAXCIL010000001.1, from coordinate 2,431,678 downwards.
ACCCGGCCATCGGCTTGCAGGTGCTGCAGCGTCCCGGCGCCAACGCCCTGGCGACCATGCAGACGGTGGAAAAGACCCTGCAGGCGCTGAGCAAGGAGTTTCCTGAGGGCATCGAATACAGCATCGGTTACAACCCCACTGCATTCATCGCCGACAGCATCGGCGAGCTGGGCAAGACCATCTATGAAGCGGTGGTGTTGGTGGTGCTGGTGGTGCTGGTGTTTCTACAAGGCTGGCGGCCGTCGATCATTCCGATCCTGGCCATTCCGGTATCGCTGGTGGGCACCTTCGCGGTGATGGCGCTGCTGGGCTACTCGATCAACAACCTGACCCTGTTCGGCCTGGTGCTGGCGGTCGGCATCGTGGTCGACAACGCCATCGTGGTGGTGGAGAACGTCGAGCGCCATCTGGCCGAAGGCAAGACCCCGCTGCAGGCGACCATCGTCACCATGCAGGAAATCGGCGGTGCGCTGGTGGCAATCACCTTGGTGCTTTGCGCGGTGTTCATTCCCACCGCGTTCATTCCGGGCATTTCCGGGGCGTTCTTCCGCCAGTTCGGTGTGACCATCGCAGTGGCCACGGCGATCTCGCTGTTCAACTCCCTGACCCTGTCGCCGGCCCTGGCGGCGATGATCCTGCGTCGTCATGGCGGCCACGCCCCCCAGCCTCACGGACTGATGGCACTGCCCCGGCGTGCCGCCGATGGGTTCAACCGCGGCTTCGCCCAGCTGTCGGCGGGCTATGCCCGCAGCGTTCGCGTGCTGGTGGCCAGAACCCCGCTGATGCTGGCGGTGTACGCCGTGCTGATCGCTGCCACTGCTTACTTGCTGGTGTCCACGCCCAAGGGTTTCATTCCCGCCCAGGACCGCGGTTACCTGGTGGTGATCGTGCAGCTGCCTGACGGTGCTTCGCTTGAGCGCACCAATGCCATCTCCCAGCAGATCGAGGCCATTGCCCTGCAAGTGCCGGGGGTGGATCGGGTACCGACGTTCTCGGGCTTCTCCATGGTCACCGGCAGCAACTCATCGAACTCGGCGGGCTTGGCCCCGGTGTTCGAGCCATGGTCCAAGCGCAAGTTGCAGGGGCTGACCGCCGAGCGCATCGCCGCCGACCTGCGTGAGCGGTTGAAGGTGGTCAGCGGTGCCTCGGTAATTGTTGCCATGCCACCACCGGTTCAGGGCCTGGGCAGCACGGGTGGTTTTTCCATGCGCCTGCAAGACCGCGCCGGGCTGGGCAGCGAAGTACTGGCCAAGGCGACCGCCGAACTGATCGCCGCCGCCAATGCCACGCCTGGCATGACCGGGGTCTACTCGCCGTTTTCCGCCGACACGCCACAGGTATTCGTCGAGCTGGACCGCGAGCGCGCCGAAATGCTTGGGGTGTCCAACAGCCAGATCAACCAGGCCATCGAAACCTACTTCGGCTCCACTTACATCAACGACTTCAACCTGGTCGGGCGTACTTACCGGGTGACGGCCCAGGCCGACTTGCCCTATCGCGTCACGCCGCAGGACCTGGCCAGGGTCAAGGTGCGCAACGCTGACGGGCAGATGGTGCCGCTGGCCAGCGTCACCCAGTTGCGTGAAAGCCTCGGGGTCGAGCGCTTCCCGCGCTACAACCTGTACCCGACCGCTGAAATCAACGGCGACACCTTGCCGGGGCTGGGCTCGACCTATGCCATCGAGACCATGGAGCGCCTGGCGCAGGAGCACCTGCCAGCGGGTATCGGGTACCAGTGGACCGACCTGAGCTACCAGCAGACCACTGCCGGGAATGTGGGCCTGCTGGTCTTCCCGTTGTGCGTGGTGTTCGTCTACCTGGTGCTGGCGGCGCAGTACGGCAGCTGGAGCCTTCCGCTGGCAATCCTGCTGATTGTGCCGATGTGTCTGCTGGCCGCAGTCGGCGGTGTGCGGCTGATGGGGCAGGACATCAACATCCTGACGCAGATCGGCTTCATCGTGCTGGTGGGCCTGGCGGCGAAGAACGCCATTTTGATCGTCGAGGTGGCTCGCCAGCTGGAGAAAGAAGGGCAGGGCATCGTCGAGGCGGTGGTGGAGGCTTGTCGTCTGCGCCTGCGGCCGATCCTGATGACCTCGCTGGCCTTCATCCTCGGTGTACTGCCGCTGGTGCTGTCGGAAGGGGCGGGTTCGGAGATGCGCCTGGCAGTGGGTTCGGGGGTGTTCTTCGGAATGATCGGCGTGACCCTGTTCGGCCTGATGTTCACGCCGGTTTTCTATGTGCTGATGCGCCGGTTGGCCGGTGCTCGGCAGGCCTCTGCGGTACAGGAGCAACTGCAATGAACCTTCGTCTACCTGTGTTGGCGTTCAGCGCCGCGCTGCTCGCCGCGTGTGCCGCGCCCACCCTGCCACCGCCCAGCGACGAGCCGCCCGCGCAGTTCGTCAACGCACTGCCGGGTGGTACCCATGCGGTCACGGAGCAGTGGTGGCGTGGCTATCAGGACCCTGTGCTGGACCGCCTGGTCCAGCGTGCCCTGGCCGAGAACCTCGACCTGCGCATCGCGCTGACGCGAATCGACGCCGCCCGCGCCCTGCGCGATGTTGCCGGTGCCGCCGGCAGCCCCACGCTCGACCTTCAAGCCGGCGCGGCTCGCCAGCGCACGTCGGCGTACCAGACCGGCTTTACCGAGGCGGTGATCGACGAGCCGGTCTCGCTTGGCCTGGGCGCTAGCTGGGAGGTCGATTTGTTCGGCCGTATACGCGAAGGGGTGCGTGCAGGCGATGCGGCGCTGCTGGCCAGCGAAGAACAGGCCCGCGCCGTGCGCGTGGCACTGGTGGGCGAGGTGGTACAGGCCTATGCCCAGGCGCGTGGCCTTGAGCAACGCCTGGCGCTGGTGCGTGAGAGCGCCGCCAGCCAGACCGAGACCGTGCAATTGACCGAGCAGTTGTATGCCGCTGGCAGCAGCCCTGAAGCGGACCTGCTGCGTGCGCGTACCCAGGCCGACAGCACCTCGGCGCGGGTACCGGAGTTGCAGTTGCAATGGCAGCGTGCCGTGCACCGGCTGTCGGTGGTGCTGGCGATGCCCGGCGAGACGCTGTACGGCCTGTTGCGCGAAAGCCCGGCGGCAGTGGCCGAGGTGGCGCTGCAGGATGCCGGCACCCCGGCAGACCTGCTGCGCCGTCGCCCGGACGTCCGGGCGGTAGAGGCGCGGGTGATTGCCGCCTATGCGCGCCTGGGCGTGGCCAAGGCCGAGCTGATGCCACGCCTGAGCCTGTCGGCGGCACTGGGTTCGCTGATCGACGGCATGAGTGCGGCGAACCTTGCCAGCTCGACCTTCTGGCTGGCGGGCGTGAATGCCAGTGCGCCTCTGTTCGATGGTGGGCGGCGCAAGGCCCAGGTGGCCCTGCGTGACGCCCAGGCCCAGGAAGCGTTGCTGGCGTATCGGCGGACGGTGCTGGAGGCCGTGGCGGAGGTGGAGTCGTCATTGGCTGCGGCCCGGCGCAATGGCGAGCGTCAGGTGTTGCTCGTACGGGCCGCGCAGCAGGCCGATTTGGCGCTGCAGCAGATCCGCCGTTCATGGCAAGCCGGCGAGGCGCCGTTCCTCGACGTGCTGGAGGCCCAGCGCAGCCACCTCGATGCGCAGGATGCGCTGGCGCGAGTGAGGACCGCGCAGTGGCAGAACCAGGCTGTGCTGGTGAGTGCACTGGGTGGGTGAGCGGCTATGTCGATTGTTGCCTGGGTCGCAAAACTGACAGCTTTATACATCATATATTTTGCATGAATCCTTGTTTAATAAGGCTAATTGCCTGTTAACGGATGCTTAGCAAAGAAAAAATAAATATGATATATCATGCTTCCGCAGCGGAACCGAGCTGTTCGACCCGCTGAGCCGTCCTGAAAGCAACAACAAAAAAAGCCCTGAACACAGGGCGAGGATGATTCCCATGCAAGCAGTGCTATGCGTATTGCCATGCCATTGCCGGAGGCGAGGATGACCCAGATCTTCGCCGCCCCCGGCCGTTACATTCAGGGTTACCAGGAGCTGCAGCGCCTGTACCGGCATATCGCCTGGTTCGGCCAACGCTTTCTGGTGATCACCACGCAGGGCCGCCTGGAAAGCCTGCGTCAGACCCTGGCCCTGAGTTTCGACAGCCCCGACCTGAGCCTGCATTACGCCGTCTTCGACGGTGAGGTCACCCGTGCCGAAGTCCAGCGTCTGCATCAGTTGCAGCAGACGTTGGCGTGCGACGGGGTGATCGGCGTCGGCGGCGGCAAAGTGCTCGACGCCGCCAAGGCGGTGGCCGCCCGCGCCCGGCTGCCGTTGTGCATCGTGCCCACGGTTGTTTCCAACGACGCGCCGACCAGCGCGTTGTCGGTGCTCTACCACGCCGAGGGTGGCTTCGATGATGTTCTGTTCCATGAACGCAGCCCCGATGTGGTGGTGGTCGACACCCATGTCATTGCCCAGGCGCCGGTACGCCTGCTGGTGGCCGGCATCGGCGATGCCCTGGCCACCTACTACGAAGCACGCACTTGTGTGCAAGGCCAGCACGACAACTTCCTTGGCTTGGCGGGCGGCGGCCTGCAATCGACCGCAGGTGGCGGCAAGCCGACCCTGACGTCCATGGCCATCGCCGAGCTATGCCACCGCGTGTTGTGCGAGGACGCAGTACAGGCCGTGCGAGCCTGCGAACGCAACGTGGTGACCAAAGCCTTGAACCGGGTGATCGAGGCCAACGCCTTGATGAGCGGCATCGGTTTCGAAAGCAATGGCGTGGCCAGCGCCCATGCCGTGTATTGCGGCTTCAGCGAACTGGGCGTACGGGCCACGGCGTTCCATGGTGAGTATGTGGCCTTCGGCACCGTAGTGATGCTGGTGCTCGAAGGCGCACCGGCCCAGGAACTGGACGCATTGCTGCGCCTGTGCCTGGCGGTTGGCCTGCCGGTGTGCCTGGCCGACCTTGGCCTGGCCGACATCAGCGACCACGAGTTGCAGCGGGTGGCCGAAGTCGCCGCTTCGCCGCAGCAGACCAGCCGTGTCGAACCCTTCGAGGTGACCACTTGGGAAATGCGGGCTGCCCTGCTGGCGGCCAGCGACCTGGGCGAATTCTACAAGAAAGGCGGATCGGTCCTGACCACATCGGGTGGCCAGTGTCCCGCATCGGCCACGAGCAGAGGATGAGTGGGATGAAAGCATTTCAGGCAAGCCTGCCGGTCAAACTGGATTTCGAGGTTGGCGCGATCCGGCGCATGGGTGAGCGGGTGGCGCCCTATGGCAACAAAGTGCTGTTGATGATCGACCCGTTTCTGCAGGGCAGTGCGCTGGAGGCGCAGGTGCTTGGCAGCCTGGCCGAGTACGGAATCGAAGCGGTAACGTTCCATGACATCGTCCCTAACCCTCGGCACACCACCATCGACCGTGCCGTGACGCTGGTGCACGACACCGGCTGCCAGGCCGTGGTGGCCATTGGCGGCGGCAGCGCCATCGACTCGGCCAAGGCGGTGGCTTTCGTCGCCGTGCACGGTGGCAAGTGCTGGGACTACACCGAGCGCCTGGGTGAGGCGGTGACACGCCCGCAAACTCGCGGCTTGCCGCTGCTGGTGGTACCGACCACCTCCGGCACTGGCACCGAGGCCACGCCGTTCGCGGTCATCAACAACCCCGAGTTGGGCCTCAAATGCGCCATCGTCAACCCCAACATCTACCCCGATGTGGCGTTGATCGACCCGCAGGTTCTGGTGTCCAAACCACCACGCCTGACCGCGTTGACCGCCGTCGACACCTTCTGCCATGCGCTGGAGGCGTTCATCAGCATTCACGCCACGCCCTGGGTGGAAATGGTTGCGCTGGAGTCCATCCGCCTGTTCGCCGACAACGCCCTGTGCTGCGTCGAGCAGGGGGGCAACCTGGAGGCGAGGGCGCGCATGGCCTTTGCCTCGACCCTGGGCGGCATGGCGATTGCCGGTGCTGGGGTGACCGTGTCCCACGCCCTCGGCCAGCCGCTCGGGGCGATGACCGATGCGCCGCACGGCGGCACCGTGGCGGCCAGCACGCCCCAGGTGATCCGCTGGACCCTGCCGGTGGCCGAAGACAAGTTCGCCCGCGTCGCCGCGATCCTCGACCCGGACACCCTGGCCCTGTCGGTGGCCGAGCGCGCCGCCCGCCTGCCCGATATCGTCAGTGCTCGTTTCGCCCGCCTGGGCATTCGCGACACCTTCGGCAGCTATGGCCTCAAGCCCGAACAGGTCGACGCTTTCGCCCAGCTGGTGTGGACCAGCTTCAACCAGGACCTGGCCTGCCACCCCAAACCCATTCGCGACCAGCAGGAGGTAGCCGAAATCGTCAGGCAGTGCCTGTAGCGCGCTGCCCCAGTGGCTTTCACAGGTTCAGCGTTGAAGCTGTGAAAGCTGCGGGCCTGCGATGGCCCGCGCAGCGGCCTCTGGCAAGCCCAATCCGCCCCTCGAATCACTGAACAACAACCACAAAAAACAGTTTCGGGAACACCTCAACATGCCAAGAACCACTTTGCTTGGGCTCAGCCTGCTGGGCGCCTGTGCCTTGCCCTGTGCCCACGCCCAGAGTTATTCGCCCGACCAATTCCTGCTCGGCGACTGGAGCGGTGAGCGCACCCGCCTGCATGAGCAGGGCGTGGACTTTCAGTTCACCTACGTCAACGAACTGGCTTACAACACCCAAGGCGGCGATAGCCACAAGGGCACCTACAGCGACCAGTTGATGGCCGACGCGCGCTTCGACCTGCAGCGTCTGTTCGGCTGGCAAGGCGCGGCGTTTCGTATCACCTTCAGCAATCGCAACGGCCAGAGCCTGACCCAGGAGGCCAACACCGGCACACTCCTGGCGGCCCAGGAAATCTACGGCTACGGCAGCGTCACGCGGCTGGTGCAGTTGTATTACCAACAGGCCCTGCTCGACGAGCGTCTGTTGCTCAAGGTCGGCAGGTTGCCCATGAGCGGGGAAGTGTTCCCGTTTTCCTGCACCTTCCAGAACCTGACCTTCTGCGGCACGGTGCCCGGGTACATCACCCCCAACTGGTTCACCTGGCCTGTCAGCCAGTGGGGAGCGGCGTTGCAGGCGCAACTGGCCGATGACTGGTGGCTGAACACTGCGATCTATCAGGTCAACCCGCGTTTCACCGAGAACAGCCAAGGCCTGAATTTTGGCAGCCCTTCGGGCACGACAGGGCACCTGGCCGTCGGCGAGCTGGCCTGGAAACCGCTGCTGGCCGGGTTGCCGGGCAGTTACCGGGTGGGTGTGTGGCGCAACACCGGTGATTTCGACGATATCTACCAGGACGTCGATGGACAGCCGATCGGCCTGACCGGCAATGCACCCGAGCATCACGACCAGGCCCACGGCTGGTACGCCATGGCCCAGCAGCGGGTCTATTCGGCCGCGGCCGACCCGGCGCGGGGCCTGACCCTGTTCGCCAACTTCATCCAGTCCGACCGTGATGTCTCGGCCATTGAACGGGTCTGGCACCTGGGGGCATTTATCAGCGGCCCATTCGCCGCTCGCCCGCAGGATGAAATCGGCGTGGCGCTTGGGCGCCTTGAAGTCAACCCGCGCTCGGCGCGGCGTGCCCAGCAATCCGGCACCACCGACCAGCGTGCCGACGTCGAGTATCCGCTCGAAGTGTATTACGGGGTGCGCCTGACCCCGGCGCTGACCGTGCGGCCGAACGTGCAATACACCCGCAACCCTGGCGGCTTCGACCACGACCGCAGCGTGGTGGTGTGGGGCTTGAAGACCGAGGTGAGTTTCTAGCGGCGATGCCGGTGCCTTCGGGCCGACGTGTCGTCATTTTAATGATGCATCATGTATGAAGGAGCTATTCATGAGCCTTGCCAACTTTGTAGACCTCAGCGCTGTTCAGCAACAGGTAGCCAAGCTCGCCTTGCCGAGCCAGGCCTTCGTCGACGGGCGTTTCGTCGATGCCCTGAGCGGGCAGACCTTCGCCAATGTCTCGCCTCGTGACGGTCGGGTGCTGAACCAGGTTGCTTCGTGCCAGGCCGAGGACGTTGACCTGGCGGTAAAGGCCGCGCGTCGGGCGTTCGACGATGGTGTCTGGTCGCGCCGCACACCCAAGGAGCGCAAGCAGGTGATGCTGCGTTTCGCCGCGCTGTTCGAGCAACACATGGATGAACTGGCGCTGCTGGAAACCCTCGACATGGGCAAGCCGATCAGCGAAAGCGCAGGCTTCGATGTGCATGCCGTGCACGACTGCCTGCAGTGGTACGCCGAAAGCTGCGACAAGCTTTACGACGAAGTCGCGCCCTCCGGCCCTTCGGCGCTGGGCCTGGTAACCCGTGAAGCCATCGGGGTGGTTGGCGCGGTGACGCCGTGGAACTTCCCCATGTTGATGGCCATGTGGAAGGTCGCCCCGGCCTTGGCCATGGGCAACTCGGTGGTGCTCAAGCCTGCTGAACAGTCGCCGTTGACTGCCTTGCGCCTGGCAGCACTGGCCGCCGAGGCCGGCATTCCGGCCGGGGTGTTCAACGTGCTTCCGGGGTTCGGGCCCACTGCCGGCAAGGCGCTGGGCCTGCACATGGACGTCGACACGCTGGTGTTCACCGGCTCTGGCGAGGTGGGCAAATTGTTCCTGCAGTACGCCGGCCAGTCCAACATGAAACGAGTCTGGCTGGAGTGCGGTGGCAAGACGCCGAACATCATCCTCGACGACTGCCGTGACCTGGAGAAAGCCGCCACCACCGCAGCGCGTTCGATGTTCTTCAACCAGGGCGAGGTTTGCGTGGCGCCGTCCCGACTGATTGTCGAGGCTGGCATTCGCGGCGAGTTCGTCGCCGAAGTGCTCAAGGTGGCGCGTGGTATCACCACCGGCGACCCACTGGACCCGACCACGCAGTTGGGGGCGATGGTCGACCATGGCCAGCTTGAACGGGTGCTTGGCTACATCGACAAAGGTGTTCAGGAAGGCGCTCGGTTGATTCTCGGTGGCGAGCGGGTCAGCCATGGCCTGGGCGCGGAGGGCTTCTACCTGCCGCCCACCATCTTCGACGAGGTCAGCAACGACATGACCATCGCCCGCGAAGAAATCTTCGGCCCGGTGCTGTCGGTGATCACCGCCCGCGACCACCTCGATGCGCTGCGTATTGCCAACGACACACACTATGGCCTGGCGGCCAGCCTGTGGACCCGTGACCTGTCCCGTGCCCACCAGATGGCGCGCGGCCTGCGGGCGGGCAGCGTGTGGGTCAACTGCTTCGATGGCGGCGACATCAGCATGCCCTTCGGCGGCTTCAAGCAGTCCGGCAATGGCCGTGACCGCTCGCTGCATGCGCTGGACAAGTACTCCGAGCTCAAGTCCACCTGGATCGAACTCTGACCCCCGCACCCCGGCAACCTGGAGAACAACAACATGAAAAACATTGTTGCCCGTCGCCTCTGCGCCGCCGCGCTGGCCTGCCTGCTCGCCGGCACGGCTAACGCCGAGGCGCGTCATCCGCTGTACCAGTTGATTCCCAACACGGCGCTGTCCGGCCTGGTCGACCCGCAGATGCCCGACCGAGCGGCCATCGACAAGGCCCTGCCGATGAAGAAGAAGGGCCAACGCCTGCGCATCGGCTGGAGCGAGATCACCCTTGGCAACCCATGGTTCGTGTCGATGATCGATGATGCCCGCACCCTGGCCGACCGCTATGGTTATGACCTGCAGGTGCAAGTGGCTGACAGCGACGTGGCCCGGCAAAGCGCACAGGTCGACAACTTCATCACCATGGGCGTGGATGTGATCGTTATCGACCCCACCGACATTCTCGGTACCGTCGCCGACGTGGAGCGCGCGGTGGCCGCCGGGATTCCGGTGATCACCGTCGGTACCGCCCCCGACGCCCGTGCACCGGTGGTGACCACCAGCACGGGCAACCCCTACGGCAGCGGGGTGGAGGCGGGGCGCTACATTGTCGAACACACCGACCCAGGCAGCGAGATCAACGCCGCCATGGTCATTGGTGTGATGGGCAATTCCACTTCCGAAAGCCGGCTCAACGGCATGATTTCCGGGATCGTTCAGGCTCGTGCTGAGCAGCGCAAGCTGGGGTTGTCGAAGGAAGATGCCTGGCTCAAGGGCTTCGAGCTGTTCCAGCAGGTCAAGGCCAAAGGCAGCTTCAACTGGCCGGAAGGCGGCTTCAACGTACTGGCCTGGGGGCGCGGCGATTGGACCGAGGAAGGTGGCCTGGCCGCCACCGAGGACATCCTCTCGGCCCATGGTGAGCGTTTGAACCTGATTCTGGCGGAGAACGACTTCATTGCCATCGGGGCCATCAACGCCTTGGAGAATGCCGGCAAAACCCAGCAGATAAGGGTGGCGTCCGGGGCCGGCAGCTTCAAGGTCGCCCTCGACTTGATCCGCCAGGGCAAGCTGATGGTCAGCACCGCCAACAGTGGCTCGCAGACCGGCCTGGCTGCGGTGGAGCTGATTCACCAGATCGTCGACCAGGGGCTTGAGGCCAACAACCTGCCGTTGGCTTCGTACTTCCCGGTGGAGCTGATCACCCCGGCCAATGTCGAGCACTTCGTTGCTTTGGAAGGCGCCCCCGCCAGCGCCGACCGGGTGCCGCCATTCCGCTCCATCGAGCAGCTCAAGGCCGCTGTGCGCTGAGCCAGCCGTAGCGGCGCCGCCCGTCCAGGGGGCGCCGCCTTGCAGAGGGATTATTCATGAATGCATCCAACAAGACCGCCGTGGAGTTGCGTGACATCCACAAGGCCTTCGGTGGCATCAGTGCGCTCAGCGGTGCAAGTTTCAGTGCGCGTCGCGGTGAGGTGCACGCGCTGATGGGGGAGAACGGCGCGGGTAAATCGACGCTGATGAAGGTGCTGGCGGGTGCTTACCTGCGTGATGCCGGCCAAGTGCTGCTCGATGAGCGCCCGGTGAGCATCGAGCGCCCGGCCGATGCCCTGAGCCTGGGCGTATCGGTGATCTACCAGGAGTTTGCCCTGGCCCCGCATTTGTCGGTGGCCGAGAACATCTGTATCGATGACCTCGGCCACGGCCGTGGCTGGGTGCGCCGCACGGCGCTGCGCGACAAGGCGCGGGCGGTGCTGGCCGAACTTGGCTTCGGCGAGATCGACGTGGCGCAGCCGGTGGGAAACCTGCCGGTCGCCCACCAGCAAGCGGTGGAAATTGCCAAGGCACTGTCGCGCAACGCTTCGGTGCTGGTGTTCGACGAACCGACCGCAGTGCTGACTGCCCATGAGACCGAGCAACTGTTCCGCATTCTTGAAGAGCTGCGGCGCAAGGGGGTCTGCATCATCTACGTGTCACACCGCATGGACGAAATCTTCCGCATCTGCGACCGCGCCACCGTACTCAAGGACGGGCGCACCGTCGGCACCGTAGCCCTGGCGGACATCGACCAGCGGGGGCTGGTGCGGATGATGATCGGCCGTGAGCTGTCCGACCTGTTTCCGCCACGGCAGGCCAGCCTGGGTGAGGTGCGTTTGCAGGTGGAGGGGTTGTGCGCGGGGGCCCTGGTGCGTGACGTGGGCTTTACCGTGCGGGCGGGTGAGGTACTGGGTTTTGGCGGTTTGGTCGGTTCCGGGCGTACCGAGACCATGCGCGCCCTGTTTGGCGCCGACCCGGCCAGTGCGGGCAGCATCCGCCTGGATGGCCGGGCATTGCGCAACCGCAGCCCGCGCGAGGCGATCGGCAACGGCATCGGCCTGCTGCCCGAAGATCGCAAGCAGCAAGGCGTCTTGCTGGAGATGTCGATTCGCGTCAACGCCGCGCTGCGTCCCGGCTCGCCCTACATCGGCCGTGGCGGCTGGATCGACGGCGCTCGCGAGCGGGCCGGGGTCGAAGCGCTGCGCCGACAGCTGCGGCTGAAAACCGGCTCGATCGAACAGGCGGTGGGGGACCTGTCCGGTGGCAACCAGCAGAAGGTGGCACTGATGAAATGGGTCGACGCTGGCTGCAGGGTGCTGATTCTCGACGAGCCGACCCGGGGTGTGGACATCGGTGCGCGTATCGAGATCTACCGGGTAATCAATGAACTGGCCGAGGCAGGCGTGGCGATCGTGCTGGTGTCCTCGGAAATGACCGAATTGATCGGCATGTGCGACCGGGTCCTGGTGATGCGCGATGGCGCTGTTGCCGGCGAGCTGCGCGGCGCCGCGATCGAAGAACACGCAATGATCTGTCTGGCGATGGGAGTGGAACAACATGCATGACAACCTGAGTAAGCTCACGGTCGAAAATTTGCCCGGCGAACCTGGCAAGGACAGGC